>CAVQOB010000001.1:0-201325 GCA_963714325.1 uncultured Alphaproteobacteria bacterium
TGGCGAGGATCGACGCCGCCGGTAGGATACGACTTGCCGCCAGCGCCAACACGCCCGAGCCGCATCCGATGTCGCCAACACGACAAAATTGGCGGCAGCGCACAAGACCGTCCAACGCCGTCAAACAGCCCTGTGTCGTCGCATGATGCGCCGTCCCGAAGGCTTCGCCGGCATCGATCTCAAGTGCATTGGGCCCCGACCCCACGCGATGGCGATCATGACTGCCGTGAACCGTAAACTGTCCGGCCGCAACCGGAGGCAATGCCGCTTGTGACAGCGCCACCCAATTTTCGTCCGGAACAGTTTCTACAGCCGCCCGCCCGATCCCCGGCTTGCCTAGTTCTGCGACAGCCGCGTCCAACGCCGTCATATCCGGCGGATCGGAAAAGTAGGCTTCGACCAATCGCGCATCAACATCACCTGCGACAACGAACATCGTCACCGCATCGGGTGCCGGCTGCATCACTTCGCTCAAGACTCCAACCACGGAGCGCGCCGCATCCAGGGTCGCCGCTCGCAATGTAATTTTGATCTTCTGCATGCCAATTTATACTCGCGCCGCGTGATCACACATGGTTTGGCTGAGATCGTGCGCCCGCCCGCGCATGGATACGCCAATCAGACAGACTGACCGTTGCCATCCGCGGCATCATCCTCGACCTCGAACTCCTCGCCCATTTCAACAACATGGTCCGGTAAATTGTCGAGGAACTGGTCCCACTGCGCGTCAATATGTTTCAATGCAACTGCCGGCGGCAGACATTCCAGCGTCCCATCGGCGAGTTGCTTAACAATGCCGTCGTGTACCAGCCGCGTCAGGGCATCGTGCACATCGAAATTCACGTCGATACCAAAAGTATGCGAGATATATTGCTCGATCGCCGCGTCGATCTCGTGGATATCTCGGATATTCACGCGCTCCTTCGCGAGCACCGCATAGAGCAGCATTTCTTCCTTGATGTCTTCTTCCGCCGCCCGATCGGCAAGCAGCGTCATCACGCCCCGGTTGTCCGCCATGGCGTGGAAATACAGGTTCTGCGCCATCGTCACCATATACTTATTCTTCTGATTGATGAAGTTCATTCCCTGCCGCACGGCAATCCCGCCAAGACCAAAGACAGCGCCGGCAAGGGCTACGGGGTTGGTGGCCACTGCGATCTTGCTGGCCGTCCCAACAATGCCCATGCCAAGCCCGCCTCCTGCCGTCGCACCGAGTTTGAGTTTGTCGAACATCCGAAACTTTATTTTGGTATTTGGAAACACCATTTCCAAATCAGTCCGCGGGATGTTCTTGAAGAGCTTCAAGTAGACGTAGTCGGTTTTGATTTGCGGCGGCAACAGCGCTCTGAGCTTAGCGACGATCTTCTCTGCGTCCTTGCGTTCGCATTTTTGCGCCGCCATCACTTCCCCGATCCGAACTTCTTCCGTCTTCAATTTGAACATGACGAACAGACGTTGAAAAATCGGCAGCTCGAACTCCTCTTTGCGGAGATAGAACTTCTTCTTGCTACGCCGCGTTTCCGTCTTCGTTGCCGCACCGCGGAAGAATATCAAAATCTCTTCGAACGCCGCCATATCGACATGCAGATCCAGTCCGTAGTGGGACTCCTTCGTCATGATCACTTCGATGTCGGCCGGATTGATCCGCGTATAGTTAGCCTGCGTCAGCAAATGCTCGATGGATGTAACCAGCCGCTTCTGTAGTGTGTAACGCTCGTCAGCTCTGAACTTGCGCGTGACCAGGAGGTCGCTGTCCGGACTGAACGGTTCATAAGTCTGCTCCAGATCGAGCAAACTCGCCGCATAGGTCTGCTGACGCCAATAGTCGAGATAGCGAAAGAACCGCCGTGCCTCACCGGCCGAGCCGCTCGGCCAGGCATGCACCTGGGTTAGGCGGTCCATCAGGGCGTACCGCGTGACAGGCAGGAATTTTTCCCGCTGGACGCCCGAGAGTACGTCCTGGAACGCTGCATCAAGCGCGGTCGCGCCGGCGTCGGCACGAGCCTTTTTCGCCGCATCAGGCGATGCGGCGCGGTCATCAAGAGTTCCGGTCATGGCCATGGGTTCCCTCCCGTCAGGTCGCTGGCCCCCATCGCCGGCAACAACCATAATCAACTACAGGGCTTTTAAGGCAGCGCCGTGGGCATTGTCGAGAAATGCGCCGACCGCAAGCCAAAACAAATAAAACAACCGTACATTCAACTGGTTACAGTGCATGCATGCCCCCCGCGACCAAAATCCGTACCGCGCCTTATGCCAGCCGCCCATCACGGCCGCCCGCGCAAGCTGGCAGGGGCCGTCCGGCCAGCACCAAGCCATCTTGTGCCCTCGGGATCGCCCGTCTACACAAATCATCGCCGTGAATCACCCGGCCGCCCTCGTTCGCAAGAGACACCGCGCATGATCCGCCTGCTCGACTTCCTCGCCTACGTCGTCCACCTCTACGAGTGGATCGTCATCGCAGCCGTCATCCTGGGTTGGCTCTTCGCATTCAACGTCATCAATTATGCCAATCCGTTCGTGCGCTCGCTATGGCAGGCGATCAGCGCTGCGACAGACCCGCTGCTCAAGCCTATCCGCCGAATAATGCCCAATCTCGGTGGCCTCGACATCTCCCCGATCATACTGCTGCTTGGGTGCCTGTTCGTGCGAGCAGTCGTAATTGAGAACCTCAAAGACCTGTTTCGGTAACCGATGGCGCGCGCCCCGGCCCGATCAACAGATACCCCCTGGCGCACTGCGGATGACGGTATCGTCTTGCGGGTTCGTCTGACACCGAAGTCATCGCGCGACGCCGTCGAGGGTATCGTGGAAACGGCGGAGGGACCCGCACTCAAGGCCCGCGTCAGGGCGGTTCCAGAAGATGGCGCGGCCAATACAGCGCTTGAGACACTGATCGCCGAATGGTTGGAGGTGCCCAAACGCGCGGTGAGCCTGATCGGCGGCGGCAAATCCCGCATCAAAACATTAGCGGTCAAAGGCGCATCTACTGTCCTTGTCACTGAACTCGCCAAGCGCGCACGACAATTCACACCCGCGCAAAACTGAAAGGATCAGAGTCGATGGGCAACGCCTCGCGGATCGCCACACTGATCGATGGCAAGGCCATCGCTGAAAGCGTCCGTCGCGACGTCGCCGCCGACGTGGCGCGCCTCAAAACTACACATGGATTGACGCCTGGCCTCGCCGTCGTCCTCGTCGGCGAGGACCCGGCCAGCCAAGTCTACGTCCGCAACAAGGCCAAACAAACCGCCGATGCCGGCATGGCGTCGTTCGAATTGAAACTGGCGGCCGACGCTCGCGAAGCCGACGTGCTCGCCGTCATCGCACAACTCAATAGTCGCACCGACGTCCATGGGATCCTCGTCCAATTGCCGCTGCCGCCACACATCGACAGTCTGAAAGTGTTGCGTGCGATCAATCCAGACAAAGATGTCGATGGATTTCATCCCGTCAATGTCGGCCGCCTGTCGATCGGCGAGGAGGCGCTCGCGCCATGCACTCCGCTTGGCTGCATCATCCTGGCCAAATCCGTCAAACCTGAACTCAAGGGTTTGGAAGCAGTGGTCATCGGCCGCTCCAACATCGTCGGCAAACCCGTCGCGCAGTTGTTGCTCAGGGAAGATTGCACGGTCACGATCGCGCATTCCCGGACACGCGACCTGGCCTCGGTCGTGCGCCGCGCCGATATCGTCATCGCCGCCGTCGGACGGCCCGAAATGGTGACTGGCGATTGGATCAAACCCGGCGCCGTAGTCATCGACGTTGGTATCAACCGTGTTGACGCCGGCGGCGGCAAGACCCGCCTCATCGGTGATTGCAACTTTGACAGCTGCGCGGCCGTTGCCGGCGCCATCACACCCGTTCCCGGCGGCGTTGGCCCGATGACCATCGCTTGCCTGCTGCGCAACACCGTCGCCGCGGCGCGCCGCTCGGTCACCGGGGCTTGATCCCCCGCGAACCGCGCCGCAAAGTCATACGGCCAGCCCATGCGATCGGACCGCAAAAGTACCGTTGCGAAGCCGCCGCTTCGTCGCTATGGTCCGCGGCGATTGGGGCGTAGCCAAGTGGTAAGGCAACGGATTTTGATTCCGTCATGCGGAGGTTCGAGCCCTCCCGCCCCAGCCAAGGCAAGCGCGATATGTGCCGCTAAGCCAGCAATCCCTGCAGCACTTTCGGTAACACCTCCGGAATGTCCTCGGCGATCAGTCCGTAGCCAAATATATTGGCACACTCCCCGTGCAGCCAGACGGCGGCGCACGCAGCCTCCCACGCCGGCATGCCCTGCGCGAGCAGCCCCGTGATGAACCCCGCTAGCACATCGCCGGACCCGGCCGTCGCCAGCCCCGGCGGCGCATTCTCGTTGATCGCTGCGCGGCCGTCGGGATGCGCGATCACGGTGTCGGGGCCTTTGAGGACGACAATGGCGCCGGCGCAGTCGGCGGCAGCGCGGGCGCGGTCGAGTTTCGATCCTGCGCACTCCGGAAACAGCCGCTTGAACTCACCCTCGTGCGGCGTGAGAACGACTTGGCGGGGCTTCTCCCAGGTCTTGCCGTTGGGCATCTCGACCATCGGACCGGGCTTGGCTTTGATGCCATCAAACAAGGTCGACGGTTGCGTTCCGCTCTGATCCGACGCGAACGACGTCAGCGCATCCGCGTCGAGCACGACCGCCGCATCGGACGCGAGCGCGATCTCGACCATGCGGCGCGTCGCGGCGCCGACCCCACATCCCGGTCCGATCAGCACGGCATTGCGGCGCTTGTCCGCGAGAACGTCGCTTAGCCCGTCAGGAGCATCGAAGGGCGCGAGCATGATGGCGGTGAGATGCGCAGCATTGATGGCCATCGCATCCCACGGGCTCGCCACGGTCACCAGCCCCGCGCCGACCCGCAGCGCACCGCGCGCTCCGAGCCGCGCGGCCCCCGTCGCGTGCGACGGTCCGGATACGACGACGGCGTGTCCGCGCGTGTATTTGTGCGACGCTGCGTTGATCTGGGGCAATGCCGGTGGGCCATTCGCCACGCACAAACAACAATACAGCAGCACATGATCGACCGTCGAGAATTCCGTCGAGATCCCGATATCCGCCACGGTGACTGGACCGCAAAGCTCCCGCCCCGGGGACAGCAGATGTCCCGGCTTGCGCCTGAAGAAAGTCACCGTTGCTGTCGCCTGCGCCGCAGCGCCGCGCACCGCGCCGCTGTCGCCATCGACGCCCGATGGCATATCCACGGCAAGGATCGGCCGCCCGAGACCGTTGATACCCACGATAAGCCCTCGGTAGGCTCCGTCGATATCGCGCTTCAATCCCGCGCCGAACAGTGCGTCGATGATTAGGTCGACGCTGCGCAACGGCGCAAGCGATGCAACTTCTACCGCCCCGGTCCAACGCTGCGCCATAATGGCCGCATCGTCATGCAGGGATGCCCGGTCGACAAGCATCATTACGGCGACCCGATACCCGCGCTCAGCCAAAAGCCTCGCCGCGACGAACCCATCGCCGCCGTTGTTGCCGGGGCCGCACAGCACCGCGATTGCGCCGCCGGACTTGACCATCTTCGCCGCCTCGTCGGCCACGGCGCGGCCGGCATTCTCCATCAGCGTCAGCGACGGCATACCGCTAGCAACCGCCACCCGATCGGCCTCTGCCATCTCAGCCGTCGTCAGCAATTCCAGTCCGGCCATATGATGAACCCTTGGCGTTGAAACCTCGACACTGCTCCACCCTCAAGCCGACCAAGCCCACCGGCAACACCTGCGCACAAATTAGGCAATTTGCCTATTATTTGCGCACGATCTCCCCTTGGCCCCAGCCCTGTTTTCGGGCACAAGCCCAGAAACACCAGAGAAACAACGGAATTGACTTGGCTTTATGCCGTCGTCACATCTGGCACAAGGCATGCTAACCAAACAGTCAACGCGGCAAAATTGGTCGCGATTGCGAGGCGCACATGAAAAAGATCGAAGCCATTATCAAGCCCTTCAAGCTCGACGAAGTCAAAGAAGCCCTGCAGGAAATCGGCTTGCAAGGCATAACCGTCATCGAAGCCAAGGGCTTCGGACGCCAGAAGGGTCACACAGAACTCTATCGCGGCGCCGAATACGTCGTCGATTTCCTGCCGAAAGTGAAGATCGAAGTTGTTCTGAGCGACGAGATGCTGCCGAAGGCAATCGAAGCCATTCAGCGCGCCGCCAAGACCGGCCGAATCGGCGACGGCAAGATCTTCATCTCCAACGTCGAAGACGCGATCCGCATCCGCACCGGCGAAACCGGCAACGACGCCATCTAGGCCGAGACTGCCGCATTCGAAATTCCGTCCGCACCCACGGCGCCGCGAGGCCCTGCCCTGCTGCCGGATGAACCAGAGACGATCCAGACTATAATCCATATAGGGGAGCCCCAATGGCCGACAAAGCAAAGACGCCTGCCGACATCATGAAAATGCTGAAAGACAAAGACATCAAGTTCGTCGACCTGCGCTTCACCGACACCAAGGGCAAGATGCAGCACGTCACAGCCGATGCCTCCTGCATCGACGACAGCGTATTCGCCGACGGCTACGCCTTCGACGGCTCGTCGATTGCCGGCTGGAAAGGTATCGAAGCCTCTGATATGACGCTGCTGCTCGATTGCTCGAGCGCGCACATGGACCCCTTCTTCGCGCAATCGACACTCGCGATCTTCTGCGACGTGCTTGAGCCCTCGACCGGCGAAGCCTATGAGCGCGATCCCCGATCGATCGCCAAGCGCGCCGAGGCCTATATGAAGTCGACGGGCGTGGGCGACTTCATCGTGTTCGGCCCGGAAGCCGAATTTTTCATCTTCGACGACGTGAAGTTCGCGTCTGATCCCTATAACACCGGTTTCAAGTTGGACTCCTCCGAACTGCCCTCCAACATGGATCGCGATTACGAGATGGGCAACCTCGGCCACCGTCCGCGCGTCAAGGGCGGCTACTTCCCCGTGCCGCCGATCGACAGCTGCCAGGACATCCGCTCGGAAATGCTCTCGGTGATGGCTGAAATGGGCGTCGTCGTTGAAAAGCACCACCACGAAGTCGCCGCCGCCCAGCACGAACTCGGCATCAAGTTCGGGCCGATGGTGACGCTTGCCGATCACATGCAGATCTACAAGTACGTGATCCATCAGGTCGCCCAGGCCTATGGCAAGTCGGCCTGCTTCATGCCGAAGCCGATCTTCGGCGACAACGGCTCGGGGATGCACTGCCATCAATCGATCTGGAAAGACGGCAAACCGGTGTTCGCCGGCAATAAGTACGCCGACCTTTCAGAAACATGCTTGTTCTATATCGGCGGCGTCCTTAAGCACGCCAAGGCACTCAACGCTTTCACCAACCCGACGACGAACAGCTACAAGCGCCTCGT
This sequence comes from uncultured Alphaproteobacteria bacterium, assembly GCA_963714325.1. Lineage (GTDB taxonomy): Bacteria > Pseudomonadota > Alphaproteobacteria > Rhizobiales > Hyphomicrobiaceae > CAVQOB01. The sequence continues at coordinate 7,390 of CAVQOB010000001.1, forward strand.
CCCCGGTTATGAAGCGCCCGTCTTGCTCGCCTACTCCGCCCGCAACCGCTCCGCCTCGTGCCGCATCCCGCACGTGACGAGCCCCAAAGCGAAGCGCATCGAAATCCGCTTCCCCGATCCAGCCGCCAACCCCTACCTCGCGTTCGCCGCGATGTTGATGGCCGGTCTCGACGGCATCGCCAACAAGATCCATCCCGGCGAGCCGATGGACAAGAACCTCTATGACCTGCCGCCCGCCGAACTCTCGAAGATCCCAACGGTGTGTGGTTCGCTCCGTGAAGCTCTCGAAAGCCTCGACAAGGACCGCGAGTTCCTCAAGAAGGGCGGCGTCTTCACCGACGAAATGATGGACGCCTACATCGAACTGAAAATGGCCGAAGTCGAACGCACGGATATGACTCCACACCCCGTTGAGTTCGATATGTATTATTCGGTGTAAGCGGAAGGCGTCAGACGCTTGCGTCAGACACCAGCTCGCATTACCGCAACAACTCAGCCCCGGAGCACGAGCTCTGGGGCATTTCTGTTTGGCACGCCTGCATTCTCTAAAAATTGCTGTTAGACCGGGCAATCAGTTGATTGACGCGTGTTGCACGGTTGCGATTCCAGTTTGGGGCGGGCTGTTATACCGTCGATTGAAACTCCCGACTCTGTGTTGCGTCGCTGCGATTCCGTCGGGGCGCGGATCGTGATTCCTTGTCTCCATTGATTCGATGGAGGACGGGATGTTGGCACTTTCGATCCGGCGCGATCGCACACCCGCGGTTTTGCGCAAGCTTGCGAAGGCTGAGACCGACGCGCGTATCGTAAGCGCGCAAACAACCCCATCTGGTGAGGTCATCGGGCGTCTGTGATCATCGCTGTTGTTTGGGCAACGGTGGAGCGGACATGAGCACGGGTCGCAGGCGGCAGAACCCGGCGCGTTCGGTCGAGCCAGGGGTGGCCGGCGACATCGCCGTGTATCTCTGCCGTGATCCGGTGGACTTCCGCGCCGGCATCAACGGACTGAGCGTGCTTGTCGAGCAAACCCTGAAGTACGATCCGTTCAGTCGCAACCTGTTCGGGTTCGTCAACAAGCGCCGCAATCAGATTAAGGTTTTGTACTGGCAGCGGAGCGGATTTTGCCTATGGCAGAAGCGGCTGGAGGAGGAGCGGTTCCAGTGGCCGTTCCATCTCGACGGCCCCGTTGTCGAATTGACCGATGAGCAGTTCGTATGGCTGCTCGAAGGGCTCGATCTCAAGCACATGAAGCCGCATCGGGCACTCGAATACCGCACAGTGCTGTAGCGCGCGGGGTTGCCATTCTGACTTGCTTGCTTCGTAAGCGCTCAACGAACCGCCTGCCATTCTTGGCTTGACGGACGGGAGCTTTAGGCGGCGACGCTGTGCGTCGCCGGTTTAGCCATATTCCATGGCAGCAGCGTTTCGATCTCGACGAGCGTCGTCGCCTTCGGCAGTTCCGTGAAGATGTGGCGCAGATAGGCGTAGGGCTCCAAGCCGTTGGCCTTTGCCGTTTCAATCAGACTGTAAAGTCGCGCGGACGCCTCGGCGCCGGCCGGCGTGTCCGAGAACAGCCATGCCTTTCTTCCCATGACAAACGGTCGGATTGCATTTTCGCACAGATTGTTGTCGACCTCCAATCGACCATCATCGAGCACGCGGATCAGCCCCGGCCATTGGTTATCGAGATAGTTGAGCGCCTTGCCGACCAGCGTCGATGGCGGCGCGTGACCGCGCACGCTGTCGAGCCAGCGCCGCAACTCGTCCCAGATCGGCCGTGCTTTTTCGTTACGCAGTTGGTGGCGTTGGGTGGCAGTCAGTCCCGCCTCGCGCGCGACCTTTTCGACGCGGTAAAGTTTCTGGATCAACGCCAGCCCTGCCGCCGCCAAGCCACCGCGTCCGGTTTTGCTTTGCGCCTTCAGCGCTTCGTCGAATTTTCTGCGCGCGTGTGCGTCGTGCTGGAAGCACGCCTTCGGCATGACGCATGCGACGTGCGTCAGCCCCAGATGCACGCCGACTTTCTCGTAGGCGCTGTAGCCGTCGGTCTGCAGAAAGCCCTTGTAGTCTTCGAGCAGACGCAACGCGACGGCACCCGCGCGCGAGGGATCGTAGTCGAACAGGATGATCGGAGCTTGCGGCAGTCCGCCGCGCCGAACCCACATGCGCGATTTCGCTTCCGCCGCCCGGCCCTCTTCCTTCAGCACCTGCACGGTGGTCTCGTCCATCTGCAGCACGTCGTAGCCGAGCTGCGCCTCATGCATCAGGTTGATCAGCGGGATCACCAGCTCGCCCGTGCGGATCATCCAATTGGCCATCGTTCCGCGGCCGAGATCAACGCCGATACGCGCGAACATCGTTTCCTGGCGATAGAGCGGCAGGCCATCGACGAACTTTGATGTGACGATGTGCGCGAGTAGACCCGGCGACGCGTTACTCTTTGGGATCGGCTGTGCCGGAACCGGCGCGATGATGACCGCCGGGCCGTCGTGGCTGCTGCCCTCACACGAGCGGCAGGCATATTTGAAGCGGACGTTCTGCAGAACCTGGATCTTCGCCGGCTCGATATCAAGTTGCTCCGAGGTTTCCTCGCCGATGCGTGACAGTGTGCAACCACACGAGCAGGTCTTTTCGGCCTCGGGAACATCGTGCTCGATGCGCACGCGCGGCAGGATCGACGGCAACGGTTTGCGGCCGCGCTTTTGCCTGACGTGCTCTGGCACCGTGATCTCGCCAGCCGTGTCATCGGCATCAGGCGCGGCGATGACGTCCACCTCGGCTTCGTTGAACAGCTGGAGTTGCGCGGGGTCGGCCTTCTCGGAGCTGGCGCCGAACCGCTTGTGAAGCAACAGCCGCAACTCTTCTTGCAGCGCCGCGATCTGGTGATCTTTGATGCTGACCAGCGCCTTCAGTTGCGCGACATCGTCAGGCAATTCGGTGTTGGGGGCTGCGGCATCATCATCCATAACAGCGATGATCACTGATTTGCCGGCGCAGAAAAAGAGTTTGCCGGCAACACTGCTTTTTTGTTTGCGCGCGGCCGCCCTTGCTGGAAGCAAGCAAGTCAGAATGGCAACCCCGCGCGCTACAGCACTGTGCGGTATTCGAGTGCCCGATGCGGCTTCATGTGCTTGAGATCGAGCCCTTCGAGCAGCCATACGAACTGCTCATCGGTCAATTCGACAACGGGGCCGTCGAGATGGAACGGCCACTGGAACCGCTCCTCCTCCAGCCGCTTCTGCCATAGGCAAAATCCGCTCCGTTGCCAGTACAAAACCTTAATCTGATTGCGGCGCTTGTTGACGAACCCGAACAGGTTGCGACTGAACGGATCGTACTTCAGGGTTTGCTCGACAAGCACGCTCAGTCCGTTGATGCCGGCACGGAAGTCCACCGGATCACGGCAGAGATACACGGCGATGTCGCCGGCCACCCCTGGCTCGACCGAACGCGCCGGGTTCTGCCGCCTGCGACCCGTGCTCATGTCCGCTCCACCGTTGCCCAAACAACAGCGATGATCGCAGACGCCCGATGACCTCACCAGATGCGGTTGATTGCGCGCTTACGGCGTGTGGCGCGCCGCATCTTGGCGATCGCCAACGCTCTCGACGGCATGAGCCGGGAGGAGGCAGCCCGGTCGGCAGGCATGGACCGGCAGACGTTGCGCGACTGGGTGATCCGCTACAACGAGCATGGGATCGACGGCCTCGCCGACCGCTGGGGCGATGGTCGGCCGCCCGTGCTCGACGCGCAAGAGCAGGCCGAGCTGATGCGCATCGTGCTGGATGGGCCTGATCCGGAGGCCAGCGGTCTTTCGGCCTACACGCTCGAGGACCTGGTGCGTATCTGCGAGCAGCGGTTCGGCAAGCGGATGCATCCCTGGTCGCTCGGCCGGCTGCTGAGCGTCTCGGGTTCTCGCGACAGAAGACGCGCCCGAGCCATCCGCAAAAAGACCCGGCCGCTGGCCGCCAGGCGGCCTTTAAAAAGAGCCCCGGCGCTGCTCAGAAAAATTCAGCGTACGCATAAAAACAAGCGCATCCGCCTCTTCTTCCAGGACGAGGCCCGCATCGGGCAGAAGGGGCGCACGTGCCACGTCTGGTGGAGGCGAGGCGAGCGTCCGCCGGGGCTCTGCGACAAGCGCTTCACGTTCGCCTACATCTTCGCAGCCGTCGAGCCCGGAACCGACAACGCCTTCGCGCTCGTCATGCCGTACGTGAATACCGAGGCGATGCAGGTGTTCCTCGACCGCTTCGCTGCGACCATCGGCGATGACGAGCACGTCGCGATGGTGCTCGATCAAGCCGGCTGGCACGGCTCCGGCGCGCTGCGCATTCCCGACAACATCACGCTGGTGCCGCTGCCGCCCTACTCGCCCGAGCTGAACCCGGTCGAGCGCGTGTGGCTCTACCTCAAGGAGCGCTTCCTCTCCCATCGACTGCTCGCCGACTACGATGCAATTGCTGACGCCGCCTGCAACGCATGGAACCGCCTATGCGCCGAGGTCGGGCGCCTCACTTCGCTATGCTCCTATCCCTGGATTCCACAGGTCAGACTTAGGAGGGGCGGTATAAATGGCGGTGCTGGCACACTGTCGCGTCGCAAACAGTAATCGACAACAGCTTTGCACTTTTCGGGGTAAACGCTGCAATAAAGCACCGCAGCTGTTCCTGAGTACCCCACCTGCAACTGCTCCGGGCGGACCGGCCACCGAGCCCCCAATGACCACACCCGTTGCCGGATTCCTTCCATCCACATCCACCGCCATCTGCGGTCTTGCACCCGCATACCCATAAACACTCGGGCCATCCACAAACCCGAGCGGATCAGGCTGCGTGTATCTTCCCAAAGTTGGATCGTACTGCCGGTGCCAGTTGTAATGCAAGCCCGTTTCCGACTGGAACCATTGGCCGGGGAACCGCGCGTTCAGCGCCGCTGTGCCGGTGATGGCGTGCGACCCGCCCCAGGGCAGCCACGTCGCATCCCAGACCGATGCCTTCGCCGCGTTGGTCATGCGGATCGGCCGGTTCAAGTGATCGACATGGACATAATAGGTGACGGGCGTCGCGCCGTTGACCCCATCAACCACCGCGATCGGCCGGTCGACGCGCGTGCGTGACTGCATCGTCGGCGCGATCTCGGCCTCCGGCAGGTAGATGTACTCGCGCACCGTGCCCGTGGCGCCTGTTGCTCCACCCCCGGCAGTCTCGGCGATGACGTTGCCCATGGGATCGTGGATGAAGTGCGTGATGCCCGTCCCGCGCTTTTTTCATTTGTGGGCCTGCGCCCACCGGCCGTCTGCGTGCGGATGGCGAGCTGCTCCATGCCGTTATAGGTATAGGCCCACGCCAGCGCGCCGACCGTCGCCGTGCTCATGCGGTTGCGGTTGTTATAGGCGTAGGTTTTGGCGCCGCCCGCCGACGTGTCGGAGGTCAGATTGCCGGCGTTGTCATAAACCAGCGTCCGCGTCGTGGTGGTCACTCTATCTGTCAGCCAATTTCAGCAACTGCCGCGCCCATGGCCGTTCAGAAGTCGCAAGGATAGCTCTCAGCGTCCGCCCGTCATCAGGTTCCACTTTGTTCAAATCAGCGCCCGCCAGTAGAAGCAGAGCCACAAAATCTGGCTTATTCAGGGTCAATGCAAGCGAGGTGGCACTGCACGAGGTAGAATACAGCTGATTAGGATCAGCTCCGAGCACTAACAGTTCTATTGCCGTCTCCAATGTTTCAATTTTTGAGGCCCTCGCAGCCGTATATGGCGACGCAGCGTGCAAGCAACGGCTCAAGGCAGTTGCGCCTTCGTCATCACGCTGGCTGGGATTAGCACCTCGTCGCACCAATTCGGATGGCCAACCAGTACCACCACCCCAAGCCCGATAGACCAGATAGTCGCTCAACTGCTCGGTATTCAACTTGAAGCGACTGACCATTTCATCAATGCCAGCGCTCTCGAAGATAGCATCCCATGCATCAAGTTCTGCATCTGTTGTCATCTAGGAAAACTTCAAAATGGATATTTTCTTTCCCAACCACATTGCTGTTGGCATCTCTCAATCTTTCTTTCTGTATCCGCGCGTGCTTGCACGTGGTCCGTAGTTCCAAGAAGCGGACAGAATTTCGCTTCTGCGTCTCGAAGAGCCAAACACCCTTCGCCTGCTCTCATTCTGAGACCTGCATCCCATTCTGCCAGAGCCCCGGCCGAGCGAGAAGTCTTGCAGCCTGGGGATTGCGTACAAATGACATCTTTCGCCCGACGCATCGCAGGGCATAGAAGTTCTTTACGGCACTTATCAGGATTTTTGAGGCAATAACGTGCAAGGATGACGGTACCAACTGCCACGCCGCCAGCGACATTCCGCCCATCCAAATCCACCGCCATCTGAGGTCGGCCTGTGGCGTAGGCATACACACTCGGGCCATCCACAAACCCGAGCGGATCAGGCTGCGTGTATCTTCCCAAGGTGGATCGTACTGCCGGTGCCAGTTGTAATGCAAGCCCGTTCCGACTGGAACCATTGGCCGGGGAACCGCGCGTTGAGCGCCGCAGTACCGGTGATGGCGTGCGACCCGCCCCAGGGTTGCCAGACGCATCCCAGACCGACGCCTTCGCCGCGTTGGTCATGCGGATCGGGCGGTTCAAGTGGTCGACGTGGACATAATAGGTGACGGGTGTCGCGCCGTTGACGCCATCGACCACCGCGATCGGCCGGTCGACGCGCGCGTGCGTGAGCGCGATAGGTCGGCGCGATCTCGGCCTCGGGGAGGTAGATGTATTCCCGCACTGTCCCTGTCGCGCCTGTCGCTCCGCCGCCCGCCGTCTCTGCGATGACATTGCCTTGGGGATCGTGGATGAAGTGCGTGATGCCCGCCCCGCCAGCGGTCTGCGTGCGGATGGCGAGCTGCTCGAGGCCGTTATAGGTGTAACCCCACGCCAGCGCGCCGACCGTCGCCGCGCTCATGCGGTTGCGATTGTTGTAGGCGTAGGTCTTGGCGCCACCCACTCACGACGTCGCAACGGGTGTCCAGAGCACTTGCTCGATGCGCTCAGCGCCGGTGGCCAACATTACGAGGCGGTCGAAGCCGAGGGCGGCGCCGGAGGCTTGTGGCATGTGGCTGAGGGCCGCCAAGAAATCCTCGTCGATCGGATACCGCTCGCCGTAGACGCGCTGCTTTTCGGCCATCTCGGCATCGAAGCGGCAGCGCTGTTCGGCCGCATCGGTCAATTCGCCGAAGGCGTTGGCGAGTTCAACGCCGCAGACGTACAACTCGAAGCGCTCTGCAACGCGCGGGTCGTGGGCGGTGGGTCTCGCGAGGGCTGCTTCGTGCGTCGGATACGCGCACAAAATTTCGGGGCGCGCGCGGCCGAGACGGGGTTCGATTTTTTCCGTGAGTACGCGCGAGAAGAGATCGGACCAAGTATCGTCGTCGGCAATGCGGATGCCGATCGCTGCGACGGCGTGTTTCATGGCCTTGCAGTCGACGTCGTTGCCGCTGAAGCATCCGTCAAGGTCGATGCCGGTGAAGGCTTGGAAGGCCTGGTGCACCGTCGTCTGCGCGCGCGCGTTGCGGATGTCACAATGCCGGTCGCGAAACTGCCAGTCCCATTGCCCGGTCGCTTCGGCCGCGATTCCTAACAAGGCTTCGCAGTCGGCCATCAAGGTCTCGTAGGGCGCGTTCGAGCGATACCACTCGAGCATCGTGAATTCGGGATGATGCAGTGGCCCGCGTTCGCGATTGCGAAAGACCTTGGCGAAGGTGAAAATGCGCGTCTCGCCGGCTGCCAGCAGTTTTTTACAGGCGAACTCGGGGGAGGTGTGCAGATAGAGCGGCGTTTCGCGGCCGCTCGCCTCGTCTCGATAGTTCGTCTTGAAGGCGTGCAGGTGCGCTTCGTTGCCGGGCGAGGTTTGCAAGATCGCCGTTTCGACTTCGAGGAAGCCTTGAGCGTTGAACCAGGCGCGGATGGCAGTCTGGATCTTACCGCGTGCCAGCAGCAAAGGCCTGATATCCGCGTGCTTTTGACGGTGCCACCAGGGCCGGGTGTCTGTCATCTGTGCTCTTGGCCTTCGCCAGCGAACGGGCTATGAAGCGGCAACACATCGCTCGCCGATCCAAGCCTCTCAGCGCGGCGTCTTTCCAACTCATTGAATTAGAATGGAGAATGCCCGTGGTCAAGATGGTTGCAAGTTCGGTCCGCAAAGGCAATGTGCTGGATCTCGATGGCCGCCTGTGCGTCGTCATGAAGGCGGAAAGCATCCGTCCGGGCAAGGGCACGCCAACGACGCACATCGAAATGCGCCGGATTTCCGATGGTGTGAAGGTCGTTCAGAGTTACAAAACGACGGAAAGTGTCGAGCGCGCCTACGTGGAAGAGAAGAACTACAATTACCTCTATGCCGACGACATGGGCTACAATTTCATGGAGCCGGAGACGTTCGAGCAGATCGTGGTGCCGAAGGACGTGATCGGCGATCAAGCGATTTGGCTGATGGAAAACATGAGCTGCGCGATCTCGCTGCACGAGGGCACGCCGATCTCGATCGAACTGCCGCAGCGCGTGACGTTTGAGATCGTCGAGGCCGAGCCGGTGGTCAAGGGGCAGACGGCATCGTCGTCCTATAAGCCGGCCAAGCTCTCGAATGGCGCACGCATCATGGTGCCCGGCCACATCGGTTCGGGCGTCCGCGTGATCGTCATGACCGAAGACGGCAGCTACGTCGAACGCGCCAAGGATTGAGTGGCGGGAAATCAGCCCGGGCACGCACTGCGGTTGGCGCCTGACGACTGGCCGACTAATGGCCGATGTCGAGTGAAAATATCTCAGTGGGTGTCGCAACCAGGTCGATGGCCATGCGGATGGCAACGGCGACGACGAGCAGCGCCAGCAACAATCGCAACTGTTCGGCCTTGAGTTTCTCGCCGGCACGTACGCCGAGTTGGGCTCCGATGACGCCGCCGCACATCAGCGGCGCGGCCAACATGATGTCGACGGTCTGATTGAAGGTCGCCTGCATCACGGTCGTAAGGGATGTGATCACGATGATCTGTAGCGCCGACGTGCCGAGCGCGATCTTGGTCGGCGTTCGCATCAGATAGATCAGTGCCGGCACCAGCAGAAAGCCGCCACCGACGCCCATGATCGCCGTTAGCCAGCCCGCAACGATTCCAATGGCGATCGGTGGCAACGCGCTGGCATAAAGACGTGCCGTGCGAAAGCGCCGCTTCATCGGCAGGCGTTGCAACCAGGAATGCTGGCCGCCGCGCCGGTGCGATGTTCCGCCGGTCTTGGACGTCGCGCGGAAGATGGTCCGCGTGCTCTCGATCAGCATCAGCGAACCGATGACACCGAGCATGATGACGTAGGCGGCACTGATGAAGAATTCGAGTTGGCCGGCGGACCTCAAGGTCTGTTGCAGAATGATCCCGGATGATGATCCCAATAGCCCGCCCACAATCAACAACAGGCCCATAGCAATATCGACGTTGCGTCGCCGCCAATGAGCGATGGCGCTCGAGATGGAGGAGGCGACGACCTGCGCGGCGCCGGTGCCAACGGCAATGGCCGGCGGAATACCGAGGAAGATCAACAGTGGTGTCAGGATAAAGCCGCCACCGATCCCGAACAGGCCGGCCAGCACACCGACCGCCAGCCCCATCCCGAGCAACAGGAAGAGATCGAGCGACATGGCGGCGACGGGCAGATAGATCGGCATTTGACCAGCAGAATCGGGTTGCGGTTCGGGAATAGCAGACTATGCGTCCTAGCGGGGCGTGGCCGATACGCACGCTTTGGCGTAGCTGCATTTGGCGCTAGGTTGGTGGGCAATCGACACCGGGAGCACTGCCACATGATCAAAGATCCGCCTATCCTGACCATCAAGCGCACTTGGAACCGGCCCGATCCCAAACTCGTCGCGCAATTGCAGGGCGCGCAGACGGGGCATGTCATCGACGCGATGGAGGGGCGCGGTGCCCTGGACTATCAGATCAAGGCGCTGGATATGGCGAACGCATCATTCGTTGGCACTGCGATCACCGCGCAGACGTTTGCCAACGACAATCTCGCTATCCTGGCATCGCTGTCATATGTGCAGCCGGGCGACGTGATCATCGCCGCATCGGATGGATTTGCGCGCACCGCCGTCGTTGGCGACAATGTCTGTATGCTGGCGCGCAATGCCGGCGCCGTCGCGATCGTTATCGATGGCATGGCGCGTGACATCGAGGGAATATTGCCGGTTGGTCTGCCGGTGCATGCGCGCGGCATCACGCCGAATTCGTGCGTCAAGACGGGGCCGGGCAAAGTGGGGTTGCCGGTCGTCGTCGGCGGTGTCGCGGTGCAGTCGGGTGATGTGGTGATCGGCGACAAGGACGGCGTCGTTGTTATTCCGCGGTCCGAGTTGAATGCAGTCGTTATGGCGCTTGCTGAGATTCGCAGACTTGAAGAGATAACGCAGGAGAAAATTCGCGCAGGATTAAAGATCTTGCCAGCTGTGGCCGAGCTGCTGAAGACGGACCGGGTGACGTTCGTCGATTGATGGGCGGCAATTCAACACTTGGACAATCGATTTTGATTGGGGGAAGACGTTGCGATGAAAGTTACGGCCATCGAGACGGTGCGTGTTGGTGAGTTTCCGAACCTCTTGTGGGTGCAGGTGCATACGGACGAGGGGCTGATCGGGCTCGGCGAGACGTTCTATGGCCCGGAGGCAGCGGAAGCGCATATCCACGGCATCATCGCCACGGCGCTGATGGGGAAGGACCCCCGCAACGTCGAGGGTATTCAGGCGGTATTGACGGGATATGTCGGGTTCGCCTCGGCGAGTGCCGAGATGCGCGGGCGATCGGCGATCGATATCGCGTTGTGGGACATTCTTGGCCAAGCCGCGAACTTGCCACTGTGCGATCTGCTGGGCGGGCGGGTCCGTGACAAGATCAAGGTCTACAACACCTGCGCTGGGTATTCCTATGTGCAGACCAAGCCGACACAGGGGACTGCAAATTTTGGACTGACGGCGAAGAAGGGAGAGTACGAGGATCTCGAAGCGTTCCTGCATCGCGCGGATGAGTTGGCGTTGAGCCTGCTTGAGCAGGGCATCGACGCCATGAAGATCTGGCCGCTAGATTATGCAGCGGAAGCGTCGCAAGGCTATCGGATATCGCCAGCCGATCTGAAAAAAGGGCTTGAGCCATTCGAAAAAATCCGCAAGGCCTGCGGCGACAAAATGGATATCGCTTGCGAACTGCATTCGCTGTGGAGCCGGCCGGAAGCAATTAAGATTGCGCGGGCGCTTGAGCCTTACAAGCCCATGTGGGTTGAAGATCCCGTGTTCATGGAACACATGCATTCGATCGGTGAAGTGGCGCGCGCGACGCGATCACCGATTGCGGTTGGCGAAACGCGGGGTGGGCGCGCCGACTTCCGGACCTTGCTCGACCTGAACGCGCTGTCCATGGTGATCATGGATGTGACGTGGTGCGGCGGCGTGAGCGAAGCCAAGAAGATCGCGACCATGGCAGAGCCCTATCAGACGCCCGTTGCATTTCACGATTGCACGGGGCCTGTGGCGCTACTGGTCTCAACACATCTTGCTTTGAACACCCGCAATTGCTGGGTGCAGGAGATCGTCCGGGCCTTCTACTACGGATGGTATCATCGCTTCGTCACAGAACTGCCACCGATCGAAAACGGCATGATCACCGTGCCAAAGGGGGTTGGGCTTGGAACAAAACTTGATCCCAAGGTGCTGAAGCGGAAGGACGCTAAAATCCGCAGGACGACGGCGAAGGATTTTTAGGCCGGAGAAGGAAAGCTTTCGTGGTAACTTCAATGATAAGGCGCTCGCACGCTTGACTGCAACTATTGCTTGCTATTGTCTGCGACACTGCTATTTGAACGCGCTTTTCGTCCGCCGCCCTGTTCAAGGGACATCGCTGAGATTGTCTTGCACGTTGGCGCTTGCGAGCTTGCCTTGGAAAGGCCGCAGTCGGCGCGGAATTGTGGTGATGAACGCGGCATTGCTGCACTCCCGTCCTGCGGTTGGGTTATGCTGTCGGAGTGATGTAACGAGATGAAGCGAGAACCCTGGCGGAAGACGCCAGAGTGGTTTTGCGGCATCGAAAACCGAATTCATTGGAGATGATCATGGTGCCGGCAAGAACGCGGGACGTAAAAGGTCAACTGGCTGGCGTTATCGCGTCGGCTGCGGTGCTCGCCAGCGTTGGCGCGGCGCTCGCGCAACAACCCGAGCAGCGCCAACAAGGGCAAACGGCTCAGGGCCGACCGGGCACGCAACAGCCGGCGCAGCAACCCGCGCAGCAGCAGGCCGCCCAACCGGCGCAACAAGTGACGGGCCGTGGCTTCGTCATTAAGACGCCGGATGGCGTCACGGTCAATGCGCAGGATTGGGGAAACCAACGCGGTCCGGTGGTGGTGTTGATCCACGACCAACTGCAGAATCATCAGATCTGGGCGCGTCAGATCAATAGTGAACTCGCGCGGGAGTTTCGCTTGGTCACCTGGGACCTGCGCGGTCACGGCAGTTCTGAGAAGCCGCTGGATCCACAATTCTATAATGATAGCAGCCGCTATGCCGACGAGTTGAAATGGGTGCTCGACGGATTGGGGGTTGCGAGCAAACCGGTCGTGGTCGGCTGGGGTTATGGCACGCGCGTCATTGCCGACTATTTGAAGAAGCATGGCGGGACCAATCTGGCGGGGGTGATGTTCGTCAGCCCGGATTTGTCGGCGGTGAAGGAAGCTACCGGACCGGCAGGCCGTTTTCTCGGAGCTTCGGGCGACGGCGCCTTGCAGGATCTCTTGAATGCGGCGTTCGTACGTCGTCCGGCGCGCGAAGAGATGGAGCAGTTGCGATCAGTCGCTGCGGCGGTCCCACCGGCCGTGCGCCGCGCGATGCAGCGTCCGACTGACTATGAGCCCTGGCTGAAAGCGCAAACCATTCCGGTACACATTGCCTATGGGGCACAAGACACCTGGACGTTGCCGGTGCAGGCGACGTGGCTCGCGTCCGTCGTTCCGGGCGCTCGCGTGTCGGCATATGACGGGATCGGGCACGCACCACCGATCGAGGATGCGGCGCGCTTTAACAGCGAACTGACGGCGTTTGTGCGTGAGGCGCTGCGTGGTCCAGCGCCGGCAGCGCCTGTGCAAAAAAGTGCGGCGCCCGATCCGACGCCGGCTAAAGAGGCAGCAGTCCAGCCGCAACAGCAGCCGGCCCAACAACCGCAGCAGCCCGCGCAACCGCAGCAACCGGCCCGCAATCAAAGGCCCGCCCAGCAGCGCTGATTGGTCCGGCGGGACCTAGACCGGCAAACGATAACAGCAGGGGATCTCGTTTCGAGGTCCCCTTTATTGGTTGGCCCTGGCGAATGGTCCGGGAATACAGGAAGCGTGGGGTGATGAGGGTGTCATGCCGACCAATGAAGTGATCAACCCGTGTTCCCCGAAGCGACGGGTCGGTATCCGCGTGCGGGGTTGGTGGGGCGGCCGCGCGCAAGAATAAGAGCATACCGGCCCACAGTCGGGCGATACGAGTCGAATGCTTCTGCGGGCCGGTATCAGTGCCCCGAGCGACGGCCACAAAAAAGGGGCGCCGAAGACGGTACCCCTTGATTGTCTACTCTACCGGCGATCAAAGCTTGCGTCAGCGATTAACTGTGATGCCCGCCTTAGTGCTGGCCCCACAGTTCGATGGTGCCATCGCCGCGCAGTGAGGGCCGCGACTTATACGCGATCGAAACGGCTTTCAAGTACTGGCCGCGGCCGGGGATTTCGATAACCGCCGAGGTGTCGCCGGGGCGCAGCACGGTATTGACCGGAATTTCCTGGCGATAGCCGTTCTCAAAGATGATGACCAGACCGCGAACGTCGACCGCGCTGTTGCGGCCTTGCAGCCGCAATTTCTTGAAAGTACCGAAGCGCGTGCCGATCTCGAAGTTGTCGCTGTCGGTGCGGAACATGCTGGCACTCTGCGCGCCGATCAACTGCCAGCCACTGGTATCCTGCTGGTAGCCGCCGCCTTGTCCAGCATAGCCTTGTGCATAATCACCATAGACCTCGATGACGGCTTTGCGGCCGCCGCCGGGACGCGTACCATAGGTCAACTCGATGGTGTCGATGAAGCGATCCCTCGGCAACGCGATCTCGGCCGTACGGCTGCCCTGCGGGATCATCTGGTTGACCGGATAGTTCTGTGCCTCGCCGCGAACGAAGTTGATCTTGATGTTGCGCACGAAGACGTCGTTTTCGCGCACGCGGATCGCGATTTTCTCGAAGCGGCCCTTGTCGCGGCCGACGGTGATGATGTCGCGATCGCCGCCGAATTCAGCCGTCTGTACGCCGAACAACACCCAGTCCTTCGGGATGTCACGCGACAGCTGCGGTGGGGGTGGAGCTGCAGGGCGACCCTGGACGCGATCACCGAGCAGGGCCAGACGCGCGCCGCGGTTGCTGTTGCGCCAGTTCGGCTCGGGGCGATAGTTCACCTGCACCGACTCGATGAAGCGACGGTCGCCTTCAAGGTCGATGACATCGCTCATTTCGCCGCTACCAAGTTTGCGGCGGAAAGGAATTTCCTGCGTCTGGCGGTTGCCGTAGGTGACGACAAGGCTGCGGATGAAGATATCGTCATCAAGCGCGCGGAAGCGGATGGCGGTGTGCTGGCCTTCGCGGCGCCCGACCGGCATGACAATAGTGTCGGCGCGCGGATCGATCCGCTTGACGTCGAGTTCGTCCCACGCTTCGACACGATTGTCGAAGGTACGCTGGCTGTAGAAGCGGCGATCGTCACTGCGATTATCGTCGCGGCGCTGAGCGTCGGCCGGCGTGCCGGCAAACATCAGGCCTGTGACGGCCACGGCTGCAAGCCGTAGGGTCCAGGTTGCAAAACGCATAGAGGTTACCTCATTGACAGGATTGAAGGTTGGGCGTGCCAACAAGGCAAGCGCTCAGACCGCGCCTTAAACTCTATCAGGAGATTGGTGGCGGGAAAGAGGCAATTGCGGGCGACCCGGCTCACAAAGTCGAGATTTTTCGGGGTGGGGGTTGAGTTTAGGGGGATGGGGAGGCTACCGCGGGGGCTCCAGACGTAACAGAGCCGCCGCGCTGCCTTTCATTTCGGGATTGAACGCAACCGCTCGGCGGTACTGAACAATGGCTTCATCTTTGCGGCCGAGGGCCTCAAGGATATGCGCATACGTGTCGACCGAAGGGCCGCTGTTTGGGTTCAACTCAAGCGATTTCGCGACATCAACGAGGCCGCTGTCATGCAATCCGAGTTGATACTTCGCCCAAGCACGATTGTTCCACACGACGGCGTTCTTCGGGTTGAGTTCGATCGCCTTGTCGTAGTCGATGAGTGAACTCCGGTGGTCTCCGGACTTAGCTCGGGCTAACGCACGATTGGCAAAGGCGTCGGCGTTAGAAGGATCGGACGCGATGATTGTGTTGAAATCCGCAATCGCTTTCTCAAATTCTTTTCGATCCGTGAACAGGATTCCACGATTGCGCAGTGCGAATTTATAGGTTGGGTCGATTTCTAGGGCACTCTCAAGATCCTTGAGAGCGGCCGGATCATCCTTGAGTTTTCGATGTGCAAGCGCTCGCAAGTTCAACGCGGAGGCCGAACGAGGCTTGAGGTTGAGAGCCTTATTGAGATCGGTGACTGCCTCCTTGAACTGATTCAAATCGCCATGGACCAACGATCTGTTGTGGAACAAATCTGAATCCGTGGGTTCGAGTTCTATTCCAGTGGTGTATGCAGCGATCGCTTCGTTGAAACGTTTCAAGGCGCGGAATGCGATCCCGCGATTGTTGTGGGGCCATGACTTCTTGGTTTCTATTTCTGATGCTGCATCGTAGTCAACAATGGCGCGGATGTGTTCACTCTCGGCCGCGAAACTGAAGCCGCGCCGCATGACTGCGTCGAAGTATCGGGCGTCAATAGCAAGTGCCGCGTCAAAATCGGCAATCGCTTTGTCATGGTCGCCCTTGTCGGCGAAGGTGCGTCCGCGATTGAGATGTGCGAGCTTATATTTGGGGTCAATTTCGAGTGCTCTGGTCAGGTCGGCGAGTGCGAGATCGAAGGATTTTCTTCGGCGATGAACCACACCTCGGTCGTTTAAAATCTCGACGGCAGAAGGATCGATCGTAAACGCGATGTTGTAGTCGCGCAGTGCTTGATCGAGATCGCCCATCTCGACGCGGAGCGCGCCCCGGTTGCGAAGGGCATTTACATGTCGAGGATCGAGTTCCAGTGCCTTACCATAATCATTCAGCGCCATAACGCGGTCTTTCAGGGCCGTGTGCACTAGACCACGATGATTGTAAGCCGCGACAAATTTTGGGTCGTTAGTTGAATGGCTAGGTCGAAAGACCCGGACCAGGTGGGTCATAGCGGTTGAGGACTCTCAACGCGTTTGCCACGACTGCTAAATGCAGGCTCGTACTTCGGATCGACGCCGATAGCTGCATCATAGTCGCGGACAGCCCGATCGTATTCCCCCTTGGACGCGTAGGTCGCTCCTCGCCACGTTAGTGCGATGGCATCCTTGCCGTTGATCGCAATCGCAGCATCGGAGTTCATGATTGCCAGGTCATATTGACCTTTGCTGTGGTAATTCTGGCCACGGTTGCGCAAAGCAAGCGCATTCGATGTGTCGATTTCGAGGGCCTTCGTGAGATCGGAGATCGCCAAATCGAAGTTTTTGCCGCCGCGATGGACGTGCGCTCGATTGTTCAGTGCTGAGGAATCTTTTGGATCGAGTTCGAGTGCCTTGTTCAGGTCGGCCAGTGCGCGGACTTTGTCGCCCTTGTCGTCGTAGCTATCGCCGCGATTGCGATAATAGAGCGCGACGTTCGGGGCGAGTTCGATCGCACGATCAAACGACTTGATGGCTTCGGGGTAATTCTTCGGTGCGCCATGGAGAGCCCGTGAAGCGGTCAGAGTGAGGGATCTTCGGAAGCATAGTGGTTGCGCGGCGGCGATGCAGGAACGGGCATCGTAATGGTGATGTTGCAATAGTTGGCTTGGCACAGTGCGAACCATGCCGCATGATTTGAGCGATCGAGACGGATAGCTCGACTCAGGTCATTGGCGGCGAGGAAGCGGGTCAATTGCAGAAGAGTCCAAGGTCGTTAAAACTGCATGGCATCGTGCAGGTACGCAGCCGGTCGAAGTCAGCGAGTGCTTTTTCGCGCTCCTCAAGCCGCCAGTACGCAGTGCCCCGGCCAAGATAAGTGACGTGTCGGATCTCAGCGATGGCAGGGAGATTGAGGGCTTGATCAAAATCTTTGATGGCTCGCGGAATGTCACCCCTTTCTGTCCACACCATGCCGCGCGCGGAATAGCCAAGCGAGGATTTGGCATCGGCCGCAATCGCGCGGCGTGCATATTCCATGGCTATGTCGAGATTGTTCGTCTCAAGGTAGATTGCAGCTATGGCACTCAACGTGATGGCGATATTTGCTTTTGTCTGACCACTTTGTTTGAGGAGCTTCTGGCAGGCCTCGATCCGCTGTTTGGGCTCCTTGTTGCCGTCACAGGCCGCCGCCGGCGTCGCGTGCAACCCCGCAACGAGGCAGCAAGCAGAAACGACGACCGAAAGCCAGAATTGCTGTTTAGTCCGCATCTTTCGCCCCCAATTGCGGAAGTTCTGACTACGGCGCACTATAAGCATTTTTAATGATCAAGCCTGTCGGGGACTGGGCTCCCACTTCTCCTACTACTTCCGAATCGGCGCATCGATTGACAGATACAACTCGAGGTTTGGCGGGGGTGGGTATGGTCGAGCGTGTGAGCAACAAGGGCCGGGCAGGCGTGACAGAGATTGCATCGCGGAACGACGAGGCACGGCCATCCGCTAATAAAGTGGTCAAGGCCAAGACCGCTCGCAAATCGGCGAAACCCGCAGCCACCAAGGGCTTCGACAAGAAGACTATTGCGCTGGTCTATGACTTCGACGGCACGCTGTCGCCGAAGCCGATGCAGGAATACGCGTTTCTGCCGAAGATCGGTGTTGATGCCAATGCATTCTGGGCGGAGAGCAATCGGATTGCCAAAGAACAAGGCGCCGATCCGCTGATTACCTATATGCACCTGATGTACAAGAAGGCCAAAGAGCGCGGCGTGCGGATCGATCGCGAGGATCTCGTCGCGCAGGGTCGCGATATTGATTTCTATCCGGGCGTCGCCGAGTGGTTCGATGAGATCACGGAATACGTGCGCATCCGCGCTGAAAATACCGGTGTCGACGTGCGGCACTATCTGATTTCATCGGGATTGACGGAGATCGTCGAGGGCACGTCGATCTACAAGAAATTCCATAATGTGTTTGCATCAGAGTACTGGTTCGAGGCCTATGACCTGCCGTATCCCAAGCGCGTCATCACCGATACCGGCAAGACACAGTATCTGTTCCGCATCAACAAGGGCATCGAAAATCTTGGGCAGAGCATCAATCACCATATGCCCGAAGATCTCCGGCCCATACCCTTCTCGAACATGATCTACTTCGGTGATGGCGACACCGACGTGCCATCGATGGCGGTGGTGCGCAAGAGTGGCGGGTTTGCGGTCGCGGTGCATCCGCCGGGCAAGACGCGCGAGGCCGAGAAGGCCAAAGACAAGTGCGTGGGATTGCTGAAAGCGCAACGCGTCGACTTCTTCGCCACCGCTGACTATCGGCGCGGCTCCGATCTCTTCCGCCGCACAACTTTCATCCTCGACAAGATGCTCGCCGAGATCCGCCTGCAAGAGGAGATGTGGCGGTTCCGCAAAGAGGTGAAGTGACAAGAGAAGTTCTCAAACGCTGTCGTACTCATAGGAGACGTGTCCGAAAAAAGATAAAAAATTGAATTTAGAATTCTGCATCGCTGCTGCTACTGCGGGGGCGGTTCACGACGAAGAAGCAGACACGTACCGTCACGACAATTTTTTAAGAATGGAATGACCGCAACAGCTGATCGTTCCGACGTGAGCAAGTGCAACCGGACAAGCAGCCCAAGTGAGCAGGTCGTGGCTTTACTGGCGCGCGCGGACGCGAGTTTACGGGTGTTGGTTTGGATGAACCTTGGCGGATTGATCAATGGCTTGGCCAAGGTCTCGCAAGAATTGTCCGGAAGTTTAAGCCGAGTGGTTCAAGATGCCGACGCGTTTCCGACGCAGAATGCAGTCGGCGCAGGCGATCTTTGGCGGAGACGTTAAGGCGCTATATTTCGGACCTGAGTCTACCGGCATATGCAGGCGTTTGGTGCCAAACTTGGGCTTGCGCTCTATTACCACGAGGCAAAACGAATCCTGCCCTTGAAGGGGGCTGCACTGTAAAAATGTGGTCGGACGCCGATGTGTTGGCAGGTCGTCAAGGTCCACTGACGGAATTGTGTAAAATTGTTGGTCCGATCAAGACACTGGCGCAGGGCGGCCAGCACGTTGGGGATCAATTCAAATGGGCATCAAAACATGCGCCGGAGAGCGGGCTTTTCGTTTTTGTGATTGATCTTGTCGGATGCTGCACTCTGGTTGTGTTCGTTGCAGACGACGCCTCAGAAATTTTCGATACTTTGAATGACGTCTACATTCATCGGCCAGGGAGCTTGACGTCTTATAGAGACCCAAGGCTCATTGGCAGCCTGCGCTGCAACTGGACAGAACCGCTTCAATCCCTTGATTGCTAATAGTTCGGTCACATAGCGGGACCTGCCATTTGTCATCCCGGCGTAGGCCGGGACCCACGGCAACGAGCAGCCAAATTTGTGGGTTGTCGTGGGCCCCGGCCTGCGCCGGGGTGACGAAGTGAAGGCATGCTCGGACCACATGATCTGGATGACGTGTCGTTGGCCACGTTGATGCGCGTGTCTGGTCGCACTGAGCCATTGCAAAAAAAACAGCGCATATCGCGTGCAATGATGGCGCGCTCAATTCTCCCGGCTGACCGCGCTCTCGTGCCATCGCCGCAGCAGGAGATGGCTGATCCAGTTGGTCATCAGGAAGACGGCGACGCCCGACAGCGAGATCAGGAACAGCGCCGCGAACATCCGCGGGATTTTTAACTGATACCCGGCTTCGAGAATACGATACGCGAGGCCGGACGCCGAGCCGCCGGTGCCGGCGACGAATTCCGCGACGACCGCGCCGATCAGCGCGAGGCCGCCCGAAATTTTCAATCCACCGAGGAAGTAGGGGAGGGCGGCGGGGAGGCGCAGATAGCGCAGTGTCTGCCAGCGCGAGGCGCCGTACATCTGGAACAAGTTGATCAGGTTGTGGTCGACGGAGTTGAGGCCGAGGATGGTGTTCGACAGGATGGGAAAGAATGCCACCAGCCACGCGCAGATGAGCAGTGACAGCGCGATATTGTTGTTCGTCCAAATAATAATCAGCGGCGCGATGGCGACCACCGGCGTCACCTGCATCACGACGGCGTAGGGAAAGAACGACTGCTCGAGCCATTTCGATTGCGTGAACAAGACGGCGAGCGCAACGCCGACGGCGACGGCTGCGACCAGCGCAGATAGCGCAATCTTCACCGTTACCCAAAGTGACTCCGACAACGACGCCCAATCGGTGATCAGTGTCTGGCCAATCGCGATGGGCCCTGGCAAAATATAGTGCGGTATCTCGCGCATCCGGACAGTCAGTTCCCAGGCGACCAGCGCGATGATGCCGATGGCGATCGGCGCGAGGATCGCTGGCCAGCGGCTCTTGGTGATCCCTAAGATGCGCGCTTCGCTGGCGAACACCGGCATGGCCCCGGCGTCAGTGCCGTCAACAGCCGTCGTGGGGGCGGCATCGTTCATGCGGCGATGGCTTTCTTGAGTGTCTCGGAGGCGACGCGGCACAGATGCGCGTATTCAGCCGAGGTGCGGAACAGATCGTCGCGTGGATAGGGTGCGTCAACGGAGAGGTCGGCCATGATGCGGCCGGGCCGCGCGGCCATCACTGCGATGCGCTGCGAAAGATAGACGCTTTCGAATACCGAATGCGTCACGAACAGGGCGGTGAAGCGCTGCTTTTCCCACAATCGCAGCAGATCATCGTTGAGTTTGTGGCGGGTGATCTCGTCGAGGGCTGCGAACGGTTCGTCCATCAGCAGCATGCTGGGATTGGTCACCAGCGCGCGGGCAATCGAGACGCGCATCTTCATGCCGCCTGAAAGTTCGCGCGGATAGGACGCCTCGAAGCCCTTGAGACCGACGCGGGCGAGCATGTCGGCGGCGCGGCCCGAGGCTTGCGCCTTGGCGACGCCTTTGAGCTTCAAGGGGATCATGACGTTGCCGAGCGCCGTCGCCCACGGCATAAGCGTCGGCTCTTGGAAGACAAAGCCGAGTTCGCCGCCGTGGTTTTTACTCTCAGCGCCTGGCCATTCGATACTGCCGCCGCTCGGTTCGCCGAGCCCTGCGATCATCCGCAGTAACGTCGACTTGCCGCAACCCGATGGGCCGAGCAGGGACATGAATTCCCCGGCATGGATGTCGATATCGACGTTGTGGACAGCCAGCGTCCCGTTAGAGAATTGCTTGGAGACTTGGCGGATATTGACCAAGGCTTGCCGGCCATTGGCGGCAGGCCCGATGGCGCCTGGCGCCAGCGCTTGGGGTGCAAGGGTGTTCATGCCGTCCCTTATACGATCAATGCCGGGGAACGGAAATAAGGAGAAATATGGATCGGACGTGACAAAAGGGTTATGTCGCCCCGACACAGATGGCCCAACTCTTTGCCATGAACCCGCCGCGTCATCGACGCTCGCCGACCGCTTTGCTAGGACATGCTGGCGCCGTCGACGCTGCGGGTTGGCTGCATAGTCGGGCCAAGAGTCTGGGATGGAGACGTCATGAACACTACCAAAGCGCCGGCCGTCATCGGGGCCGATCTGGTCATTACCGGCGAGGTGCGCAACGGCGGCAGCGTCGAGGTGCTCGGCCGCATCGACGGGTCGCTGGCGGCGGAGCACGTCATCGTCCATCGCGGTGGGCAGATCTTCGGTGCGCTCAATGCCGGCAGCGCCGAGGTCGATGGTGTCGTTCAAGGCCAACTGCTGGTCCGCCGCCTGCTGCAGATCGGCAGCTCCGGCCAGATCAATGGCGACGTACGCTATGGGCAGATTGCGATGCAGTCCGGCGCCGAATTGAGCGCCGACGTCCGCAACGTGCCGCCCGGCATCGCCGGCGATCTGCAACTGACCGTCAAGCGCGGGCAGTTCGCTCGGATTTCAACCGACGATCTGACGGCGATCGATCCCGACAGCCCGGCGGCGAGTTTGGTGTTCGCGGTGTCGCGCCCCGTCAACGGCTTCGTCGCTCGCGTTTCAGCGCAGACGACGCCGATCGACCGGTTCACACAGCCCGAGCTGTTGAATTCCAGCATCGTCTTCGTGCATGATGGCTCGGGTGCGGCAGTCGCAAGCTTCGATGTGACCGTGACCGACAATGCCGGCGCCTCGTCAGGTCCCGCGAAGACAGTGCATGTGGCGGTGTTCAAGTAGCGCTCGCGAACAACACCTCCGCGGGTGTTCTTTTTCGTTCGTCATGCCGCGCGGGGCTCAAGCCGAATATGCACGAGTGTACCACATTCAATGATTGATGCTTTTTGTCGCCCCGCGCGCAACTTTGGCAACAAGCGTCGCGCGGATACGAAGTGGGCATCCGAAGCGCCGACAAAGATGTGCGGCGCCGAGGCGGGGACGATGAGGGAGAGTGCCGTTACTGTGCGCGCACCACCAGCGTGCCTTTCAGGCCATCGTTGCGGGTCCACTGCACGGTCTCGCCGTTTTGCCGCAGCGTGAAGCAATAAGGCTTGGCATCCATCCACAGCTTCCAACGCTGGCAGAGCTGGTTCTCGGCGATCCACCACTGCCCCTGGTCCATGCTGCGGCCCAGCCAATTGGCGAGTTCCTGGGAGCGCCCGATCATCGTGCCATCAGCCTTGAAGCTGATGGGAATGACACCGATCGGCGTCTGAAGTTGGATGGTCCGTCCGGTGATGGCGGCGCGTACACTTTCGCCGTCGATCGGCCCAAGGTCCTGCGCGCGATCCTGGATGCGATCCTGGATGCGATCCTGGGCCGACGCACCACTGACAAAAGCCGCGACAGCCAACCACGCGATCACCAGCGCTCTCGACATGACCACGATCTCCTTGATGCCCCGACCCGATGTGCGCCAGTGGTGCCGCTCGATCAGGGCATGCACAAGGCGTCAATGCGCCGGGAGCAAGGAGAGTTCGCGGTGGTTCTTTTCATTCCCACCGTGTGGGCAGCTTGGCGCGGCCCCACATGACCGTCAGCCCGATGGCATAGAGCGCGACGCCAATCAGCACCGTCTTGACCCAGAACGTCGCTGGAAAGCCCTGCCAGAGCGCGACCGACGCGGCGATCGCCCAAAGCACGGAAGCCGCGATATTGGCCGGCCACAGCGCCTCGACGCGCACGGGATGCACCCATTTGGTCGGTACGAACGTCAGGATCACACAGGCGAGAACCAACGCGGCAGTCCACCAGGGCGTCAGTCCCAGCACAAACACATAGAACGCGACGATATTCCAGATCGCGGGAAAGCCGACGAAACAATAATCGTCGGCCTTTGAGCCATTATCGGAGAAGTGATAGAGCGACGACAAACAGATCAGGCTGGCGAGGACGATGCCGGAAAGCTCGTCGAGGAATCCAGCCTGCAACAGCATCAGCGCGGGGACGAAGACGTAGGTGACATAGTCGATAACGAGATCGAGCGTCTCGCCGGAGAAGCGTGGCAGTCGCTCCACGACACGGTAACGGCGAGCGAAGGTGCCATCGACGCCATCGATGAAGAACGCGACGCCGAGCCAGAAGAAAGCATGCTCGAAACTACCGGCGAGCGTGGCGCGTGTCGCCAGCAAGGCGCAGACGATGCCAAGCGCGGTGAAGACGTGGACCAGCCCTGCCGCGATACGCTCGCCCTGATCCCCGTTCATTCCACCCCCACTCGCCATTGCGAGCCGCCGAATCCAGTCCAACATCGCAACCCAGAATCAACAGGGGCGCTGAGCGTTTCCGCCTGCGCCCCGATAAGCTGTCACGTAGCCGAGCCGTGGACAGTGGTCAATTGTTGAACTTGTACTTTACGGTGCCGCGGATCTGCAGGTCGCCGCCATCGTTCTTTTCGGCA
The DNA here is from genome assembly GCA_963714325.1 of uncultured Alphaproteobacteria bacterium. Classification (GTDB taxonomy): domain Bacteria; phylum Pseudomonadota; class Alphaproteobacteria; order Rhizobiales; family Hyphomicrobiaceae; genus CAVQOB01. The sequence continues at coordinate 31,537 of CAVQOB010000001.1, forward strand.
GCCGGCGTGCCCTTGGGTTCGGTGGCGCCATAGAGCAGCTCAAGGCCAAAGTCCAACTTCGGCAGCGCACCAATGGTGCCAAGGCCGGGAATCTTGATTTCGGGGCCTGCTGCGCGCCCGGCCTTATCGGCGGGGATGGACAGGTTGACGCCCTTGGTCACGTCGATTTGCACAGCCGGATCAGCGGCTTGCGGCGCTGCCTTGGAGCCCGTCTCCTGGAACGCCAGTGCGGCCTGGCTAACCAAGCCAAGCGTTGCGCCCATCACGACATATTTTACCGATCGCATCGTCCGAATACCTTGTCTCGCGGAAGTCTCATCGCCCAAACGCAACACTGACCAACGCTCTGCCGGGGAACATGGCCCCATGCCGCGCCCGAGACAAGCATGTTTCCACAGCAGTTAAGCCCGAGTGAATGTTTCGTCGCCACGGTGTGGTCTTTTCGCCATGTTGCGCTGCGGTAACAGTTCCGGTGGCGGGGCTATTGCTTGGCGCCAATTGACGCACTCTTGTGGTCGACGGCTGGTCCGCAACGGTCGTTCCGGTTGCGCATGAAGCCAGTTGCAGACCTTGCGCTTCATTCACGTCGACCCCGTCGAAGCTGGCCGCGCAGCGCGACCAGGGCGTTGGCCCTGGTCGAGCGCTCAAGCCGATCAGGGCACCATACGAAAAGGGCACCAAGTGTACGTTCCGTCCTGGCTGACCATCGACACGATGCTCGATCAGTTCGGTCTCGAGGCGAAGTTCGTTGGACATCGCGACCTCATGTCATTTGGAATCGACACCGATGCACGGCGGCGCTAGGCCGCGTTGAATTGGTGAGGTTATGTTGAACAGGTGTCAGACGCATGCCTCTGACACCGACACCGGTCCGTCTGACATCAGCCCGTTCGACACCGGCCCGTTCGACACCGGCGTACCCCATCACACACCACTGCCCAGCACGACGCAGAAGATGTGGCCTTTGGGGTAGTGACTTGGCTGCAGTGGGCTGCAGACGTGGGAGCCCAGATCGGGGCTCGCTTTATCGAGAATTTTCTCCGGTGGCACCAGTGTCCATTGGCCGTCGACCAGGACTTCGACGCCATCCCGAGTGATGCGGGCTTCGGTCGGGCGGCAATCGACGCCGGAGCAGCAGGAGTTGCCGTTTATGTCGTTGAGCTGACGATACCAGTGATGGAGTTTGTCGTGGCCGTCGCCGTGCGCGCCTTGCGGAGCGGCGGGGACTGAGAACAGGTTCGCGGCGATCAGCGCGATGGCACAGATCAGCAGTTTGCATGGTGTGGTCGTGGAGAAGGTCATGGGAGGGGCTCACGTGTTCGGCCAATGGCCGAGCGCTAACGATGAACCTTCCGAGGGATTTCGGAAGGCAGCCGGCCGGCGCAGCACGAGGCTTGGCTTGGGCTGGCTTGAGTCCTCCCGAACTCTGGTCTCGACGGCGACGCGGGGCTGGATAGCCCGGCTGCAGCGGAGACCGTCGAACTCGAAGCATGCGCGTCGGGTCAACGTGATGATCATGCCAGTGGTAGAGGCGAAAGTCCACACGCGACTGATTTTACCATGAACGCAGATGGTTCGAAATTTTGCGCTGACCGGGTGTCCGGCGTATAAGGCTGGCATGGCCGATATCCTGACCAAAATCACCGACTACAAACTGAAAGAGATCACCGCCGCCAAGGCGGCGCGACCGCTGGCCGTTGTCGAGGCGGCAGCGGCGAAGGCTCTGCCGGTGCGATCGTTCGCTGGCGCAATTGCCGCAAAGATCAGCGCCGGCAAACCGGCGCTGATCGCCGAGATCAAGAAGGCCTCGCCCTCGAAGGGACTGATTCGTGCGGACTTCGATCCGCCGGCATTGGCTTGGGCTTATGAGGCGGGCGGAGCTGCGTGTCTCTCAATCCTGACGGACGGCCCGAGTTTTCAAGGCGCGCCCGCATTTCTGATGGCGGCGCGCGCGGCGTGTGCGCTGCCCGTGCTGCGAAAGGACTTCATGCTCGACACCTATCAGGTCGCCGAGGCGCGCAGTTGGGGCGCCGACTGTATCCTGATCATTCTCGCGCAGATCGACGATGCAACGGCCAAGGCGCTGGCTAAAACGGCCAAGGCCTGGGGCATGGACGCGATCGCGGAAGTGCACGACGCGACCGAACTTGAGCGCGCGATGGACTTGGACTGCCGGATGATCGGCATCAACAATCGCAACCTCAAGACGTTCGAGGTGACCCTGGCGACGACGGAGCGCCTCGCGCCACATGTCCCCAAGGATCGCATCGTCATTGGCGAGAGCGGAATTTTTACACCCGCCGACATCGCGCGACTGAAGGCGGTTGGCGTCAGCACGTTCCTGGTTGGCGAAAGTCTGATGCGGCAGGCGGACGTTGCCAAGGCGACCAAGGCCTTGCTCGGAGCATGATGCGGAACCGATGAGTAAACTGACCCATCTCAACGAACGCGGCGAAGCCCGCATGGTTGATGTCTCCGACAAGGCCATCACCAGCCGGACGGCGATCGCGGAAGGCTTCGTCGCCATGTCAGCCGCGACCCTGGCGCTGGTCGAAAAGGGCGAGGCTCAGAAGGGCGACGTGCTGGCGACGGCGCGGATCGCCGGTATCTTGGCGGCGAAGAAGACGAGCGAGCTCATTCCGCTGTGTCATCCCCTCGCCATCACCAAGGCGACGGTCGATTTTGAAATCTCAAAGCAGCCTTCTGGCATCAAGGTCCGCGCCGAAGTGAAAGTCGGCGGCCAGACCGGCGTCGAGATGGAAGCACTGACGGCGGTCTCGGTCGCATGTCTCACCATCTACGACATGCTCAAGGCGGCCGAGAAGAGCATGTGCATCGAAGCCGTGCATCTCGTCGAGAAGACCGGCGGCAAGAGCGGCACCTATCGCGCGGGGCAGAGACGGGCATGACGACTGCGCGGCCTTCTGCACTGACCGTCGAGCAAGCGCTGGCACTCATTCTCGATGGCGTGCAGCCGCTGGCGGCGGAGACGGTGGCAATTGCTGAAACGCAAGGTCGGGTTTTGGCGACGGCGCTGGCGGCCAAACTGACACAGCCGCCATTCACCGCCTCGGCGATGGATGGCTACGCGGTCAGGGCCGCCGATGTTGCGTTATTGCCAGCGACCCTCGCGGTGATCGGCGAGGCGGCGGCGGGACATCCGTTCGCCGGCTCGCTCGCGCGGAGCGAGGCTGTGCGGATTTTCACCGGTGCAGCCCTGCCCGATGGCGCCGATGCGATCGTCATCCAGGAGAATTGTTTACGCGTTGGCGCGCGCGTGACCGTCACCGAGGGCGCCATCGATCCGGAGTTTGTGCGCGTCCGCGGCGATGATTTTATTGCAGGCCAAACGTTACTCGATGCGGGCCGGCGGATCGGCGCACGCGAGCTGGCGCTGGCGGCGGCGATGGGGCATGGCCGCCTCAACGTGCGGACCCGACCGCGTGTCGCAATCCTGGCGACGGGCGATGAACTGGTACTGCCGGGCGAGACGCCAGGTCTTGGACAGATCGTCTGCTCCAATCATCTCGGCATCGCAGCGCTGGTCACGGAAGCCGGCGGCGAAGCGCACTTTCTTGGGATCGCCCGCGATACGCGGGCCAGTCTCGATGCCCATATTTCCAAGGCGCACACCGCCGACATTCTCGTCACCATCGGCGGCGCCTCGGTCGGCGATCATGATTTGGTTGGCCCGGCACTCAAGGACCGTGGCCTCGACCTCGCCTTCTGGAAAATCGCCATGCGGCCGGGCAAACCGCTGATGTTCGGACGGCTTGGGCCGCAACGCGTCATCGGCCTGCCCGGCAATCCCGTCTCGTCGCTGATCTGCGCGCGCATCTTCCTGCTTCCGCTGATCGGGGCGCTGCTTGGACGGGCCGCGGCGAACGATGCACCGCGCCTTTTGCCGGTGACGGTCGCGTTGGCGAAGAATGGCCCGCGCGCGCATTACATGCGGGCGAAGACCGAGATCGGCGCCGATGGCGTCGCGCGTGTCACGCCGGTGCGCTCGCAGGACAGTTCCCTGCTCTCTCCGCTCGCCGAAGCCGACGGTCTGATCATCCGGCCGATCGGCGGCGCGGCGGTCGCGGCGGGCGCTGATGTGCCGGTGTTGCCACTGGGCATGTAAGGACGCTCCGCACAAAAAATGAATCGGATTCTGACTACGGATCGAACTTCATTCCCGGTCATGTGTGGACGACACCCGGTTGGTACGGGGTTATTGGGTACTAGCATCTACGGCGCCGTCCACACACGACGGCGTTGTGCGTCGTGCGTGCGAATTTTGCCAGCGCATCGTCGCCCGAATGATTGCCCTCAATCCTTCGCCAGTCGCCGCAGCAGTGCGAGCAGCGTTGCGACGTTGTCAGGTCCAAGCCGGTCGATTTGGCGGGCTTCGTGCGCTAAGTGCGCGACGCGCGCGCGGGCCAGGAGTTCAGCGCCTACCGCGGTTAGATGCAGTGCATAGGATCGCCGGTCGGCGAGCGATGAGCGGCGCTCGGCGAGGCCGCGCGCTTCGAGCGTATTGAAGAGTGCAACGAAATTGGCGCGCTGGATGCCGAGCGCCGCCGCAATCGCCGATTGAGTTTGCCCGGGTGACGCATCCAGCACGACCAGCACGCTGAACTCGACGATTCTGAGACCGAACGGGGCGACCGTTCGCGCCATGTCGTCGAACACCGTCAGCTGCGCGCGGCGCAGGACGTAGCCGACCATGTCGCCGAGTGCGCCAATGTCAATCGCGGGCGTGGTGCGGGCCGGCGCGTGTGCCGCCCGGGGCGGCCGCGCCGGCGGCTTCGGTCGCGCGCGGTTCGCCGCCATCGGTTTAGCGAAGACCGGGGCGCGTTCGCGTGGACGGCGAGGCGTTCTCATGGTTCGCGCCTATTCCTGCGTGACCGCGAATTGGGCTTTGACGGCGTCAGGGATCGGGTATCCCTTGATCTTGCCGGGCTTGGCCGGATCAGCGCCAGCCCAGACGCGCGTCTCCGCGCCTTCGAGCGCCAGGGCATCGCCCTTGAAGATTTTATGTTCGAGCGAGAAGCTCGATCGCCGCCATTCGGTCACGCGGCTTTCGAGCACGACGTCATCGCCATACCAGGACGGGATGATGAAGCGCGCCTTGGCATCGACCAGCGGGATGCCGACGATGCCGTAGACCTTGACCCACTCGATCTTCGGCATGCCGAGGGCGGCGCGGAATAACTCCTGCGCGCCGCCGTCGAACATCGCGAAGTAGCGCGGGTAGAAGACGATCTGGGCGGGGTCGCAGTCACCCCATTCGATGCGGATGTTGCGGCGATGGACGAGGCTGGTCATGGCGGCGTGCTTTCAGTTCAGGTCAGCGTGACAACGCGCGGGTCGGCTTTGCCTGCATAAAGTGCGTCGACGTAGGCCGAACGCTTCTGCAGTACCGCGCGTTGGTTGATCGAGCCCTTGTCGGTCATTTCGCCGCTGTCGAGCGATAAGGGTTCCGCCAACATGATCACGCGGGCGACACGATTGGAACTGCCGGTGCCGGACTTGGCGAGCGCCTGCAACTGCGTCTTGAGTTTGGCGGCGATGAGCGGCTGTTTGACGATGTCGGCAAGGCTCGCTGCGGCTGAAAGCCCCGCCGCCGCGCGACAGGCTTCGACATCGGGAATCAGGATCGCCGTCACGTCGTCACGGTCGTGGCCGGCGATCACCGCATCGCGCGCGAGCGGTTGGAAGGCTCCGATGACGGCGATGCGGATGCCGCCGGTGTTGACCCAGGTGCCGGTGACGAGCTTGAAGTCTTCGCCGACCCGGCCATCGAAGAAAAAGCCTTTGCGCGGTTCCTTTTCGTCGACGAATTTCAGCGCGTCGCCGATCTTGTAGAAGCCTTCCTCGTCGAAGGCGGCCTTGGTGAGTTCCGGCTGCTTCCAGTAGCCGGGCATGATGTTGGCGCCTTTGAGCCGCAACTCGAGTTTGCCGGCATTGGGGACGAGTTTCAGATCGACGCCGGGGAAGGGCAAGCCGACCATGCCGGCGCGATCACACAAGGCGTTCGAGTTGATGGCGGCGGGTGCGGTTTCGGTCGAGCCGAGCCCGGTGATCATCCGCACGCGTTCGCCCGTCGCCTGGACCGACAACAGTTCGAGCGATTCCCAGACGTGTTGTGGGAGGCTGGCGCCTGCGTAGAACAGTACGTTCATGCGCGAGAAGAAATTCTTCGCCAGTCCTGCGTCGGCCTTCAGATGCGGCAGCAGCGCTTCGAACCCACGGGGCACGTTGAAATACAATGTCGGCGCGATTTCCTTGAGATTGCGTGCGGTCATGTCGATGGCGACGGGCAGTGGGCGGCCCTCGTCGATGTAGAGCGTGCCGCCGCGCATCAGCGCCAGATTGAAGTTGTGATTGCCGCCAAAGGTGTGGCTCCACGGCAGCCAGTCGACGAGCACGGGCGGCTCCGTCGTCGTAAAGCGCAGCACCGTTCCCATCATCGCCTGGTTGGCGCAAATCATGCGCTGCGTATTGATCACACCTTTCGGCATGCCGGTCGATCCCGACGTGAACAGGATCTTGACGACCGTATCGGGGCCGACGCCGGCGTGCGCGCGGTCAACCTCGGCGGAATGCGGCGTGCGCATCAAGTCGGTCAGCAGCGTCGCGGCGCGTGATGCCGGCGGATCAACGGCGACGATGAGCTCCGTTGTTGCCGGTACGATTGCCTCGATGGCGCGGGCAAAGCCTTTCGAGGTTGACGTGTAGACGAGGCTCGGGTTGAGCAGGGCAAAAATGTGTTTCAGTTTGCCGAAGTCTTCCGACACCAGCGAATAGGCTGGTGAGATCGGCGCAAACGGTACTCCGATGTACTGCGCCGCTAAGCCGACGATCGCCTGGCCGAGATCGTTGCCGGAGAGCACGGCGATCGGACGGTCGGGTGAAAGCTTGCGTTGCAGCAGACCGGCCGCGACCGATCGGGCGGAATTGCGAGCCTGCCGGAATGTGATGGTGTTCCAGGGACCGGCGCCATCGCGCTGCGCGAGGAAGACGCGATCGGGCGCGGTTTCCGCCCAGTATTCCAATCGGTCAGTCATGCGCTTGGGATAATCCGGCAGCGGCTGTGGCGAGCGTGCGAGGATGCTGCCGTCGGGGCGGCGTTGGATTTCTACTTCGGCCGGGCCGAGATCGACGCGGCGATAGGGTGCGGCCGTCACAGGGGCATGTCTCCGTGTGTCATGACGAGATTGCGAGATCAACTGTTGGCGGTGATTTTGCCAGCCTTCTTGTCGAGAAAGGCTTGCACGCGTGCCTTGGCTTCCGGATCGCCTTGCGCGATGGCCGCCATCAGCGCTTCGGTGAAGAATCCGGAGGAGCGGTCGGACTCGGCGATGCGTGGCAAGGCCTGGATCAGCGCGAAGTTGGTCAGGCCGGCATTCTGGCTGATGCGTTCGGCAAGCGCGATCGCCTTAGCGAGACCCTCGCCTTCGCCAACAACATACTGCGAAATGCCTAGCGCCAAGCCTTCAGGCGCTGAATAGGTGCGTCCGGTCAGCATCATGTCCATCATGCGGTCGACGCCGATGATGCGGGCGAGGCGGACCGAGGCGCCGCCGCCGACGTAGATGCCGCGCTGGCCCTCGGGGAGCGCGTACAACGCCGACGGTTCGGCGACGCGAATGTGGGTTGCGCAGGCGAGTTCAAGACCACCGCCGATCACCGCGCCCTTAAGCACCGAGACGATCGGCACGCGGCCGAACTGCAGTTTCTCGAAGGCGCGATGCCACATCATGGAGTGATGGATGCCCTCGGTCACGTCGCGCGCTGAAAGTTCCGAGAGATCGAGGCCGGCGCAGAAATGATCGCCGGAACCATGCAACACGACCGCCTTGACGTCCGGCGGCAGCGTTGAGAACAAGTTTTCGAGCGCCAGCACGCAAGGGTCGTTGAGCGCATTGCGCTTTTCCGGCCGGTTGATGGTGGCAACAAGCACCGTGCCGTGTTGCCGGGTCGCAACCAACGATTTGCTAATTCCGCCGGCTGTGTTGGTTTTGGGCATGGTCGATCCTGGGTCGCCGTCACTGATTGTTATAGATGACAACAAAATGCTGCGCGCGCAACCGGCAAGACGAGGGTTCTCGCTTGGGCCGGCTGTGCACAGGCCGATGGGTTGTTCGCCGATGCGGCCGCCGCGCGATATGCTGGCACAACCGGGTCGTCAAGAGCGAGAATGCAGGCATGGCAAGGCAAGGCGCAATCTATCCCGATCTCCAGGGCAAAGTGGTGCTGGTGACCGGCGGCGGCACCGGCATTGGGGCTGCGACGGTGCGCGCGTTTTGTCGGCAACAGGCGAAGGTTGCCTTCCTCGACATCGCCGACGCGCCGTCGCGAGCGCTGGCCGCCGAACTGCAACGCGATGGTCGGCAGGTGCATTTCGCGCATATCGATCTAACGGATATCGCGGCATTGCGCAAAGCGATTGGCGATATCAAAGCCCTCTTTGGCGCAGTGGACGTGCTGGTCAACAACGCGGCGCACGACGAGCGGCATCGATTCGAGGATTTGACGCCCGAGTATTTCGACGATCGCATCGCCGTCAATCTCAAGCATCAGTTCTTCGCCGCGCAAGCCGTATTGCCCGACATGGTGGCGCGCAGGCAAGGTGTGATCATCAATCTTTCGTCGATCTCCTGGGTGTGGGGTTCGGGCGGCATGGCCGTCTACACGGCGGCGAAGTCGGCGGTCGTTGGCTTTACGCGCTCACTGGCGCGGGACTATGGGCTGCATAACATTCGCGTCACCTCGGTGGCGCCCGGCTGGATCCGCACCGAGCGGCAAGAGCAACACTGGATCACCCCGGAAGCCGAGACGGCGCTGTTCGAGAAGCAGTGCTTGAAGCGCTGGGTGATGCCGGATGAAGTGGCGCGGGTGATCGTCTTCCTGGCGTCGGATGATGCGAGTGCCATCACCAATCAGCACTACATGGTCGATGGCGGCGGCAGCTAAGGTCGCGAAACTCACATAGGAGCTCGGGATGTCTGTTATCGCTTCCGTCGATCGCCTGGACGTCCACATCCTCGTCGACAACGTAACGGACGGCCTGTCGTCGGTGCCGTCCTTCGCGGAAGGCGAGATGGCCTATCATTGGCGGCGCGGGATGACGGAAATGGCGGGCGCCTGCCTCTGTTGCGCCGCGCATGGGCTTTCCTGCCTGATCACCGTGCATCAGGGCCATCAAAGCCGGACATTGCTGTTTGATACCGGACCTGATGCGGATGTATTCGCCCGCAACGTGCGTCTGTTGAAGCTCGACCTCGGGCAGATCGAAAGCATTGTCCTCAGTCACGGTCACTGGGATCATGCCGGCGGCATGCTGACGGCGCTGGATCTGATCCGATCGGCGAATGGCGGCAAACGTGTGCCGTATTTCGCCCATCCCGGGATGTTCTGGTCGCGAGCGCATAAGGCGCCGGACGGCACCATGCGGCCGATGCAGGACGTGCCGGGCGTTGCCGCATTGACCGCGCGCGGCGCCGACGTGATGGTGGCGACGCACGAGCAGGCGGCGCTCGATGGCGCAGTATTTGTCTCCGGCGAAATTCCGCGCGTGACGGCCTTTGAGCGCGGTCTACCCGGCCAGCATCGTCGCACCGCCGATGGCATGGGCTGGGAACTGGACGAGTTGCTGATGGACGAGCGCTTCATCGCCGTCCACGTCAAGGGCAAAGGCCTCGTTGTGTTCTCTGCCTGCTCGCATGCCGGTATTGTCAATGTGCTGACACATGCACGCGCGCGGTTTGCCGATGTGCCGTTGTATTGCGTGATGGGCGGGCTGCATCTATCGGGCACCAACGAAGTGATCATACCCGAGACGGTCGCAGCGCTGAAATCCTTCGATCTCAAAGTGATCGCCGCTGGCCACTGCACGGGGTGGCGAGCGATCGTGGCGTTGGCAAACGCCGTCGGTGGCGGCGTGCTGGCTCCACTGGCGGTCGGCAAGAGATTTGTGTTCTAATGTAGCGGGTGCTCCGGCCCGGTTGCTGTGTGGGCATCCGAAGGCGCGAGGAAACGCGCCGGATGCGGAGTGGGCATCCGAAGGCGCGAGGAAACGCGCCGGATGCGGAGTGGGCATCCGAAGGCGCGAGGAAACATGAAACACGTCTCCGTCATCCAGCACACGCAATCGGAATGGCTCGGCCACATCGAGGATCATCTCGAAGGCCGCGGTATTCGCTTTTCGTATTTTCGCCCCTTCACGGCGGGTGGCGGACTGCCTGATGTTGCGACGCTCGGCGATGGCTTGATCCTCTTGGGCGGCGGGCCGTGGGGGGCAGCGACTAAGAGGCGCCTGCTGCCGACACTCGATGCTGAAGTTCGCCTTGCGCGGGCTTGCCTGATGCTCGACAAGCCGGTCATCGGCATTGGGCTCGGAAGTCAGATTCTGAGTTTGGCGGCAGAGGGTGGCGTCATCGAGGCGCCGTTCGCATGCGAAATCAAAAAGATTCAGCGATGCTTTGATGGCGCGCTGGGTGGACATCTGCCCGCTGCATTTCCGTTGGTGACGTATATGCGCGACAAGCCCGTGCCGCCCGACTACGCGCAGGTGTTGGCGTGCGATGCACACGGGCAAACGGCAGTCTTCCAGATCGGCACGTCGGCATTCGGCTTCACCGGACATCCAGGCGTGCGCCGCGCGATGATTGAGGATCTGATCATGGAGTTCGAGGACGCTCCCACCGATGCGGCGGGCAAGCTCGAAGCGGTCTCACAGCTTGCCAGCCCCATTGAAGACGCTCTGGTGCCGATCATGGCGGGACTGGTCGGCGCTACGGGCTGGATGGCGGCCAAAGGCTGATTTTGGCCGCACGATGACACACTGCGCTTGTCATATTCGCATGTACGAATATAAACTTGCGGGCTTGCCGGAATGGCGTTAGCCTTGCGGCAAAAATCAATCAGCGTTGCCATGTACAAGAGCGACCGGGAGGAGACGGCGATGGCCAAGAAGCTGCTCATCATTATGGCAAATACCGATCCGCGAAATGGCGAGGAACTCGGCGCGCCGTTCTTTCAGGCCTCGGTCGCTGCCGCCATGGACTACGAGGTCGAAGTGATCTGCACCGCGACCGCCGGGCGCCTGATGAAAAAGGGCGAAGCGGAAAAGCTCGTCGTGAAGCCCGGCAGCCCGAAGACCGTCTATGATTTCATCAAGGACGCGCACGCAGCCGGCGTCAAATTCTACTGCTGCTCGCCGAACCTCGACCTGTTCGATATGGGCAAGGACGACCTGATCCCCGAATGCGCCGGCATCGTCGGCGGCGCGCACATGATCGAAGAGATCATGGAAGGCGATTGCAAGGTGTTGACGTACTAGGACCGGGAAGTGGTGAAGCCGTGAAATCGTGAAGTCGTAGGGTCCAGAATTTGTTGTGAAGAAACTGAGGAGTTCGTCGTGTCTGAAAGCATGCGATCCTACAAAGATCTTGATGTCTGGAAGATCTCTATGGACCTAGCCGAGGCGAGTTATCGCGCGACATCATCCTTTCCCAAAGATGAGCTCTATGGAATGACCAGTCAAATTCGTCGATCGGCAGCTTCGATCCCAGCAAGTATCGCCGAGGGCTATGGTCGCGAGACGACCGCATCGTACATCCAATTTCTCCGCATCGCCCAAGGATCGCAAAAGGAGCTTGAGACAAAGCTCATCCTCGCGCATCGTATCGGACTTCTTGGCCATGATCAGGCGACGAAGCGCTTAGATGAGGCCGAGCGAGTCTCCAAAATGCTTCGAAATCTTATTCGGTCTTTGCAGCAAAAAAGTTCGCCTCCTTAAATTGCAGAATATTGCAATCTCCTAACTTCCCGATTTCCCGACTTCACCACTTCCCGTTTACAGATCGCCCCGCCAGCCATGTCCACAGCGACCACAACCCGCATCCAGGACTTCATCGGCGATCCGGTCTCGGAATCCCCGGTGGTGCCGCGCGCTAAACTCGAAGCGATCTTCAATGATCTGCAAGCCGACATGCGCTTCGATCACGAGCTCAATGGCTGCCTGAACTGCGGCATCTGCACGGCGACCTGCCCCGCCGCCCACTACTACGATTTCTCCCCGCGCGAAATCGTGCAGCTGCTGTGGACCGAAAATCTCGAAGGCATCTATGACGCGATGCAGGAGAAGATTTGGTCGTGCGCACAATGCTACACGTGTGCGGCGCGCTGCCCGTTCAAGAACTCGCCGGGCGGCCTCGTCATGCTGATGCGCGAAGTCGCCATCAAACACCAGATGCAGAGCGCGAAGGACGTGCTGCGCCCGTTCTCTCGCGTCATGCTGAAATTGATCTCGACCGGCAACCAGCTGGCCCCTGACATGATCAACCCCAGTCACTTCGCCGACTGGGGCCCGAACATCTCCAAGGTTGACGCGCCGCTGAAGCTGCTGCGCAAGGCGATTCCGATGGCGACGCTCAACACCACGGAAACAGCCTGGGAAGTGAACCTCAAAACGTCTGTCGAACTCTACACGATCTGGGAAATGACCGGCGTGCTCGATCAGCTCGAAGGCATCGACCAGAACCTGTTCGACGTCATCACCGACATCATGGATGAAAAGCGCGAGGACTGGAAAGATTTCCTTGAGGAGCAGGAGGACCGCGACGATGCCTAAGCGAACGTTGAAGCTGCCGACGGGTTACAGCAACGTCATGTCCTACCTCCGCGTCAAGGGCGCGTCGGACGCGATCGCGTTCTATAAAATGGCATTCGGCGCCAAGGAGCGCTACCGGTTGAACATGGGTGGTCGCGTCGGTCACGCCGAAATCGAGATCAACGGCGCGGTCGTCATGCTCGGCGACGAGTTCCCGGAAATGGGCGCTCTTGGTCCGAAGTCGCGCAATGGCACGACGGTCACTCTGTGTGTGATGGTAGCCAATGCCGATGCGGCGCTGGCGAAGGCGGTTGCCGCCGGCGCCAAGGTCCTGCGTCCGGCCAGTGATGAATTTTACGGGTATCGGAGTGCCAGCATCGAAGATCCGTTCGGACATCATTGGATGCTGCAGCAGTACGTCGAAAAGGTCGAGCCGAAGGAAATGCAGAAGCGTCTCGATGCCTTGATGGCGCAGATGGCATCGGCTCCTGCCAAGGCGTCGGCGAAGAAGCCTGCAAAGCGAAAGGGCTGACTTCATGACCAAGGAAAATTACGGCGAACGCTTCACCGGGCACGGCAATGAGTGGCGCCCGGCGAATCTTACGCCCACTGAAGCGGCGACCGCGACACAGTGGGTCGAGCAGCGCATCGACAAGCGCTCGATGCTGACCAACAAGGATCGCGTCGAGGATGTGCGCGACCTGATGTGGAGCCTCGAGAAAGAGGGCCAGATCAAGGTCCACCGGATCAGCGATCAGCATGCGCCGATTGAGGTCAAGACGCTCTACGGCTGGACCAAGCGGATTCCGACCACCCAGCTCTGGCATCACAAGAGCTGCGGCCAGTGCGGCAACATTCCGGGCTATCCCGTCTCGCTGCTGTGGCTGATGAACAAGATGGGCGTCAAGTATCTCGACGAGACCGACCAGACCTCCTGCACCGCCTGGAACTACCACGGCTCCGGCATCGGCAATCTTGAAAGCCTCGCAGCCGTGTTCCTGCGCAACTTCCATCAGGCCTACGTCGCGGCGAAAGCACAGGGTCTGCCCGAGGGCTACTACTATCCACTCGTTCACTGCGGCACGAGCTTCGGCAACTACAAGGAAGTGCGCGGCTATCTGCTGCATTCGGCGAAGTTGCGTGAGAGCGTCACGAAAATTCTCGGCAAGCTGAACCGTCTCGTCGACGGCAAATTGCTGATCCCCGAGGAGGTCGTGCACTACTCCGAGTGGGTGCACGTCATGCGCCACGAGATCAAGAAGCATCAGGTGGTCGACGCGTCGCAGATCCGCGCGACGATTCATCCTGCCTGTCACGTCTATAAGATGGTGCCGGAAGACGCGATCTACGACGACAGCGTGCTTGAGGGAAATCGCGTCGCGGTGTCCACTGGCATCATGCAGGCACTCGGCACGCAGGTGATCGATTACAAGACGTGGTACGACTGTTGCGGCTTCGGCTTCCGCCACATCATCTCCGAGCGCGAGTTTACCCGCTCGTTCGCCATCGATCGCAAGATCCGAGTCGCTGTCGAGGAAGCGAAATCCGACGTGATGATCGGCCACGACACCGGCTGCATCACCACGCTCGACAAGAACCAGTGGATCTCGAAGGCGCAGGGCGACGGCAAGGCCGTCGAATTGCCCGTCCTCGCCGACTGCCAGTTTGCAGCGTTGGTCTGCGGCGCCGATCCCTACAAGATCGTCCAGACGCATTGGCACGCCAGCCCCATCGAAAATCTGCTTGAAAAGCTCGGCATCGACTGGCCGGCAAAGAAGGTCGAATTCGAGGCCTATCTCAAGCAGATCCAGACCGGTACTCCTGATCAGCTCTACGATCCGCGGCTGCGCATCACCTCAGGACCCGGGTTCAAGCCGATCAAACGCGAAGTGATCCCGCCGCCACCGTCTGGGGCGTGAGACGTGCGTGTCTTCCCCTCCACAAGGCAGTGCTAGGGCTCGTACACGACTACATCTGGAAGAGAGATGAGGCGATAGTAGGAGACAGCGCAAAGAGCGATATAGCGGACAAGGAGAGCGCTAGCTGGCTCGCGGCGACGAGGGACTGCGCCGTGTAGCGGATGTCGCAGCGAAGGTGGTATCGGTAGCTGATAGAGAGGCAGACATCTAACAGCACTTCGCGGCACGGACAGAGAAAGTGGAGATGATAGTGAGAGCTCGGCACGAGCGCGCGACGACGCTTGGCACACCGCTGTTAGAGATGCCAGAGACGTTCCGCCTGCTCGGTGTGGCGAGAGTGCATATGACGCGGCGCGGCCACGGCGACAAGGGACGCATTGCAGAGGTCACGATAACGGAAGGTAGAGTAGACATCGTCGAAGACGCAAAATTGAAGAGGTAGAGGGCACAAAGGAGAAGATCTCACTAGGGCTAGTAGAGATAGCAGAGGTGGAGTAGTAGAGAGGCAAGAAGAAGCTTATGTGGTGGCTGCTCAAGACATTGACTGTGGGAACGCTGGTAGAGGTGAAAGAGGTTGAAAAGCTCTAAGGGCTGAGCTGGAGTATGGAGCAGCTGTTTAGCAAGCTGAAATAGGAAGGTCTAGAAGTAGAGGTATAGCAGGTCACAGATGAGAGCCGGATGTTTAAGATGGAGGAGTTAGGGTTGATAGGTGAGGAGAGGATTATGTAGCTGGTAGAAGAGAGTGAAGGAGGTTAGTGGCAGGAGAAAGAAGTGATAGAAGGAGAAGAGATAGAGGTAGTTGATATGATATAGGAGAGACTAGAAGGTAATAAGGAGAGATAGAAGAAATAGTATATTAAAGGTTAGTTTGAGGAGGTGTATTGGGTGGTGGAGTGGCTAGGTGGTTGGAACTGTTAATATAAGATTTTTGGTAATAAGAGTATGGAAGCGGGATGGAGATAACTGAAAGAGAGAGTGGAGGGATTAGAAAATGAAAAGGAAGTGAGAGATGTGTGAAAGCCCTTGCGGGGAGGGGAGAAAAGCGGTGCGCGCGGAGAGGATTGAAGGCCCATGACCAAACCCATTCTCATCGTCGGCGGCGGACCCGCAGGGCTTGCAGCAGCGTCCGCCCTTGCCGAGATCGGCAAGCGTTCGGTGCTGGTCGAGAAAATGGACCGCTTCGGCGGCGCACCGATCCTGTCGGGTTACGCCAAGCTGGTGCCGTCGGGCTTGTGGGCCAAAGACGCCATCGGCGGCATGGTTTCGCGCGTGGTGTCATCGGCTTCCGTCGAAAAGCATCTCAACGCCAAAGTGCAAACCTTCAACGGCAAACCTGGCGATTTTGTTGCGACACTCTCAACGGGCGAGAAGGTCGAATGCGGTGCGGCGATCCTCACCACTGGGTTCACGCACTTCGACAGTATCAACAAGCCGGAGTGGGGCTTTGGCACCTATCCGGATGTCGTGACGACGACGCAAGTCGAGCAGATGATCTCATCCGGCCAGGGTGTGCGTTGCCCATCGGATGGTCGCAAGCCGAAGCGCGTCGCGATTTTGCTGTGCGTCGGTTCGCGCGATCGCCAGATCGGCCGCGAGTGGTGTTCGAAGATCTGCTGCACGGTGTCGGCTAACATGGCGATGGAGATCCGCGAGGAACTCCCCGATTGCCACGTCTACATCTACTACATGGATATCCGCACCTACGGACACTATGAGGAGGACTACTATTGGCGCAGCCAAGAAGAGTTCAAGGTCAAGTACATCAAGGCGCGCATCGCCGAGGTGACGGGCGATGGAAAACAACTGATCGTCAAGGGCGAGGACACCCTCGTCAAGCGTCCGATCACCATTCCGTTCGATCTCGTCGTGCACGCCATCGGCATGGACCCGAACGTCGACAACATGACGATCTCGGCTGTCTTCGGTGTCGACTTGCATCGTCACGGCTACATCGCGCGCAAGGACAGCTACGGCGTGATGGGCGCAACCTCGCGGCCAGGCGTGTTCGTCGCCGGATCAGCTGTTGGCCCTGAAACCATCGACGATTCCATCGCGCAAGCCAACGCAGCCGCCATCGCAGCACTTGCGTCGTCACGCGGTTCACTCGTGCAGGCGGTGGAGTAGGGGATATGTGCAAAAAAAAATGCAACGAAGCAGCTTGCCACCTCATGTCCTGTAGTTGTGGTGGATGTACCTCTGATGTCGCCGACCGATTGGAAGAAAACGCAGTTTATTTTGGCCGTGCAAACAGCGTTCTTGGCCGACGGCATCAATCGGTCGCTGGAGGAAGATGCGACAGAGAAGCGCGCAGTTTTCTCGGCAACTGCTTCAGTTATTGTAATGGACGATGCGTTTTTTGCTGCAGATCGAATTCCGGAGCATCGGAGCGCACATCAAGCAGCGAACGTTTGGATCTCAGCCGTTGTCTTGACAGAAGCGGGCGTAAAGCCGCCAGACTGGACAACGCGCTGTTAGTTGAATTTTCAAATCAGACCGTAGGTTGGGTTAGCGCGGCCAGCGGCAGGCCTGTTTATGCTCCAGTTGGCGTCCCGCGCGTAACCCAACGCGGCATCCATCGCGCTTGTGATGTTGGGTTACGCGCGGATTGGACTTCACTCCCAGGTAGACGGCCGATGGCCGCGCTAACCCAACCAACGGCCGTCGAGGCGTCGCCATGACGTCCAGTCTCGCGCTGAACACAGCCCGCCCCACCCTTGAGCTCTCCGGGCCCAAGCTGCGCGGCGCGTTGGAGTCTGTCATCCGCGCGTCGGAGGCCGTCGGCGGCGTCGAACGATTTATCGCGGCGCTGAAGCTCAAGTCAGACGTAATCAGGGAGCGCCTCGGCGACGGACACGCGGCGACCTTAGAGCGCGTCGACTTCGAAGAAGCCTGCCTCTTGATGCCGACAGTGCGCCGCCGCATCGCCAAGCTGCTCGACACCCAGGGTTGGCCGCACGTCCGCACAGTCATCGTCGCGCTGCTGCACGATGCGCATGTGCCCGGCACCGCTGATGCACGCGTCAGCGCGTTCGAGCAACTCTTGTCTTCTCCCCGTCCTTACGGGGAGAAGGTGCCCGAAGGGCGGATGAGGGGCAGCCCCCCCCTCGCGAGTCCGCTGTTGCCCCTCACCCCTGCCCCCCTCCCCGTTGAAGAACGGGGAAGGGGAAAGTCACCGCCACGTTTCCTGCGCGACCTCGCTGCGGAGATTTTGCATGGCGTCTATCCCGAGCACTATCCGCTGATGACGCGGTGGGTTTGGGACGCCAATGCCAACTCCGGTGCACTGCGCGAAATCTGGCATGACCCCGTCGTCGGCGAGAACGTCGACAACATCCTGATCCCCGCGCCCGACACGCACGAGATGTTCCTGGTGCTGCGCGAAGAACTCTCGCAGTTCCTCTCCGATCAAGGCATTTTCCGCGACATGCTGTGGTACGTCGATCTGGTTCTTGGCCACGTCTATGGCGGCTATATCAATGCGCAGGGCGGCGCCTGGCTCAAGACCGATTTCGGCAGCGAGACCGACCCCCTCGAACACACCCGGCGCATCCTCGGCGTCGATGCACGCATTGCCAAAGGTGCAGCGAACGAAATGACGATCACTGGCAACGCTCATGGCAGCGATCAGATGAAGAGGCTCATTTAGTGCTCAACACCGACAATAATCCCCACTGTCATCCCGCGCGCGTCTGCAGCATGCAGCGACAGCGAAATGCTGAAGCGCAGACACGGAACCTTATCAGCTGGACGGGCGCAAGGTCCGGTGTCTGCGGCGCACCACTTCGTGCTGCGCGCGCGCACGGGATGACAGCAATAATTTTTGTGGCGCGCTCGCCCTCCATCGGCGGAACACACCATGGCCATCCATGAAAAATCGCTGATCCGGCCAGAGGCGATCACGTCCGGTAAAGACTTGACGATCGACGGCGTCGATGTGTCAGGCCATTGGTCGACCTTCATCGCGCCGCGCGTCGTCACCGACTACAATGAGGGCCTTGAGGAGGAGATCGCAGCGTTTCCCGGCGGCGACAAGATCCATCGCTGCTTCCAGTGCGGATCCTGCACCAACGCCTGCACGATCAATGCGATCGAGCCGCGCTTCAACCCGCGCTACTGGATTTATCTGATCCGCATGGGCTACGAGAGCGAACTCTTACGCGACAAGGACATCATCTGGCAGTGCGTCTCCTGCCATAAATGCACGCACATCTGCCCGCGCGACGTCGAACCCGAGGGCGTGATGAAGGCAACCGCGCTGTGGCTCGAGGAAAAAGGTTATACACCGCCGAGTCCATCGCACATTTTCGATGCGGAGTTTTCCCGCCAAGTGATCGAGCGCGGCAAAATCGAGGACACCGAAGTGCTGCACAAGTTCCTGCATAAAACGGGGCAACCGCTGATGCAGGACTGGCTCGTCCAGATCGCCCGCAACATCGCGTTGCGCCTGCCGTTCAAGTGGGGGATCAAGATGGCATGGGCGCAGGTGTTCAAGCCAAAAACAAAAGGCTGGGCCAAGTCCCGCGCCGCGATCGAAGACTACATCATCGAGGAAGAGACGAAGCGGAAGAAGATCGTGAGCCGGCATTCGTAGGTTGGGTTGGCGCGGTCGCGTCGATGCCATGAGACATCGAAACCTTGCCCGCGCGTAACCCAACACCCCGAGCAAGACCTGTTGGGTTACGTGCGGCCATATCATCTGAAAACTGCAGCAGAGCCGATGGCCGCGCTAACCCAACCTACAGCCTGAGCGAGAGAAGCCCATGGTCGACGTAACAAACAGAGCCGAGAAATACCGCGATGTTGCCTACTATCCCGGCTGCGCGCTCGAGGGCTCGGGCAATGGCTACGATGTCTCGACGCGCGCGATCGCGAAAGAATTGGGCTTGCGCTTGCACGATGTGAAGGACTGGAACTGCTGTGGGGCGATGGAAGTCAAGAATATCGATCCGAAGGTCCAGACGTATCTCTCCGCGCGAGTCCTCTCGCAAGCCGTCAACAAGAACAAGCAGACGACCGTCATGGCGCCCTGCAACGGCTGCTATCACAATCTCAAGAAGGCCGAGCACGATCTCACGCACGACGCCAAGTCGATCGAAGTCGTCGACAAGCTCTCGGCAAAATCCGGCCACGAGACCTATAAGGCGGGTCAAGCCGAGACGATCCACGCCCTCGACTGGATCAAGCACACCATTGGCGAAGAGGGCCTGCGACAACGCACGCACGGCAAACTCGCTGGTCTCAAGATCGCCAACTACTACGGCTGCATGTACGTGCGCCCTCGTCACATCTTCCCGGAGAAGGATAAGGGCCCCGGTACCGAGAGCACCTCGAAGCCGCACTTCATGGACGATCTCTTGGGGGCAGCCGGCGCCGAGAATGTCGAGTTCCCCTTGAAGACGGCGTGTTGTGGCGGCGCGCACACGCTGTCGGATAGCGACACCTCGACCAAGCTGGTGCTCAACATCCTGCAGGCCGCTGAAGCCTCAGGCGCTGAAGTCATCGCCACGGAATGCCCGACCTGTCACTCCGGACTTGAGATGCATCAGGTCCGCGCGGAGAAGCGCTTCGGCAAGAAGACGACCGTGAAAATTCTCTACTTCACGCAGTTGCTCGGCCTCGCGCTCGGCATCGGCCCGCGCAAGCTCGGCATCCACACCAACATCTCCAGCAGCATCGATTTCCTGGTCGAAAAGCGCGTGATATGATCAGCGGACCGGCACCAGCATCCGCCGCGATTGCAACCGGCCCGACGGCCGTACAGCGTTTCGCTGCAATCGAAGCGCGCATTGACACCATCACGCAGGATGCCACGTCCTCACCCGTGGCGGCTGCCGCCGAGTTGCTCCGTCTCGGTGAAGAGGTGATGGAGATCTGGATTGCAGCGCGCGGCGAAATTCCCACACAGGAAACCAAAGAAGGCTTCCGCCTGATCGCGCTGCATCGGCAGGGCGCCAAGCGTGAGCCGTCCTTCAATGCCTGCCGCGAAACAGCCCGCGAACTCGTCTACCACTACAATCTCATCGTGGCGCAGGACGGTGCATCAACAGAGGCACTGTGTTCCCCGCGTCGTCGAGCCGAGGCCGAGCCTTCGGCTCGACGCGGGGAGGGGGCAGTGGTGGGGGTATCCGGCGAATGCGCTGCTGATCGGGCTGCGCAGTCACAAAACCCAGTACTGTCATCCCGGAGGTTGTCCCCGGGACCCATTGTGCCGATCCTCCAACAAGGCGATGAGGGCTCGATGGATCCCAGCAATGAATGCCGGGATGACACGGCATTTGTTATGCGTCGTGCGCAAGCCCAAACCATCCGCATGATGGCGCTCGTCGCCAAACATCTCGTCTACTTTGTCGATGGCAAGATGCACGTTGAAGGGCTCGGCGAATTCTGCTGTGCGGCGAAACCTGTGCGCGCGGCGGATGAGCGCAAAGCGTAGGACATTGCGAATAGGCAATTGCACGGCGGGCCGATTCGCGGTCCACTCACCACTCACCACTCACCACTCACCACTCACCACTCACCACTCACCCTCACCACCGCCCCGGAGCCTTCCATGCCCCTCGTCAAAGGCTGCAATCTGCCGGATCACTTGCTCTACGACGTCGACAATCACATCTGGTTTCAGGACCAGGGCGACGGCACCGTCAAGCTCGGCATGACGACGGTCGCAACCGCCATGGCCGGTCAGCTCGTCGCCTTCACGCCGAAGAAAGCCGGCCGCTCCGTCGATGCGGGGAAATCCTGCGCGACCGTTGAAAGCGGAAAATGGGTTGGCCCCGCGAAAAGTTGCGCTGCCGGCGAAGTCGTCAAGGTCAACGCTGACCTCGTCGCCAATCCGTCGATCGCCAACTCAGACCCTTACGACAAAGGCTGGTTCATTATTCTCAAACCCGTCGACTGGGCATCGATCCTGCCGACGCTGACGCCCGGCGCGCACGTCACCGCCAAATACGAAGCCAAGATGGCCGCCGACGGCTTCGCCGGTTGCGCCTGATCATGCTTCGTCTGTAAGAATGCGCTCAAGCGTTTTCATGCCGCGCACGCCGCCAACGATGATCGCCGCGAAAGTGAGGAACGAGCCGAGCGCCAATGTCGATACACCGGTGACGGCTTGGCCGATCGTGCACCCCATTGCCAGCACGCCGCCGATGCCCATCAGGACCGCGCCGAACAGCGTGCGCTTGGTGTCGCCGATATCGGAGAACGTCGTCAGCTTTAATCGGCCCATCGACACTGCCGCCAGAAACGCGCCGAGGATAGCGCCGAATACCGTGGTGACGCCGAAGCCCGGTGTCATCGCAGCAGTGAAGCGCTGCAGCCATTCGATGCTGTCGGCAGTCGGGCGGACAAAGGTCAACGAAATGGGATTCGTCGTCCGCGTCGCCATTTCGTCGTAGCTAAGCCCCGTCAACGCCCATCCAGCGATGGCACACAGACCAACACCGACACCCGCAATAATATGAACCGGCGACGTGCGAAAGCTCTCGTCGCGAAAGCAATAGACGAAAGCGGCGGCGGTGACAGCCAATGCCATGACCCCATTGCCAGCCTTGGCGCTGAGTGATGTCAACTGACCAAAGATATCGCCGATGCTTTGCGTGGCGAGCTTCAGGCCCGCGAGATTGATGCTGGTTGTCTGCTCGATCCAAGCTCGAACCGGGCCGAAAATGCCGCCGAGGGCCATGTAGGCGAACAACCCCATGACGATGAGCGTGAACAGTGCTCTCAGATCGCCACCGCCGACGCGGGCAAGGTTGCGACTGGCGCAGCCGCCAGCAAACACCATGCCGAAGCCAAACATCAAACCGCCGACGATGTTGCCGAACCAATTCAGCGTCGTGCCAAGGTACATCGATTTAGCGAGTGGGATCGTATCGGTCAGTGCCAGCGCCTGCGTGCCGATCATCGCTGTGGCAGCCGCCAGCACCCAGGAGCGCATGCGGCGATAGTCGTCGAGGTTCACGACATCAGAGATCGCGCCCATGGTGCAGAAATTCGTGCGATAGACCAGGAACCCGAATACCATCCCGATGGCCAACCCACCGGTTGCCAGCCAGAAGCCGGGGGCCTGTTGCATGAGTTCCCGAATGGCAGACATGCGGCGTGTCTTGTCCCTGCGTTGCGCGGTGCCGCATACTTAAGCGTCGCTTTCCCGTTTCGTCCAGCAGCATATACGAATGTTCGCATATAGGATGCCACCGCAACCGCACCGATGCAGGCTGTCGCCTTGGACGGGCAGTACTGAGCCGCTCACCACGTGCGGTCCTGACCCGGTCATGCCGAGGATGGGCCGACGCTTGGCGGCGAGTTTGCGTTCAAACGCCGAACTCACCCCACTCCTTGCCGGCGGCCACCAGCAACGCCTGCATCTGCGGACACGCGGTCGAATTGGCGAGTTGGAACGTCTGTTTGGCGAGGTCGCGCCCGGCGGCGCTGTCGGAGGGATAGTGCAGCCCCAGCACTTCGCGGTTGCGGGCGATGCGTTGCGCCATGCGTTCGAGCGGGCTGTCTGCGAGGGCTGCCGATGGCACGAGGCCCGGCGCGCGCTTCAGAATATCGGTGAGGCACAACTGCATGGCGTAGGCTTCAGTGGCGTGGCCGCTCGGAAACGCGGCGTGTCCGGGCACGGCGATGGGGGGGAGCAACTGCGGCGCCAGCTGCGACGGCCGTGGCCGATTGAATTTCGCCTTCTGATACACCGCCTGGAACTGCGCAATGCGCAGGATGGCTTCCAGCGCGTAGACGGTGCAGGGGTGCGTTGACTTCGAGAAGCTCACGATGCCGGCGAAATACTTGTCGGGCCGAGCGCGCTGAGCCAGGGCTTCGGCCATGACGCCCGGCCGGAAATCCATCAGCTCGGTCAGTTCATCGATCTCGGCTTGCACGGCACTCGCGCCCGGCAGGAACGACGCGAGATCAATCGCTGACCAAGCGGTATTCTTGACGAACTCGGCGAGCAGGACGATGCCGAAGTGTTCTAAACTCCAGGCGCGCGGCGGCGAACGCAGTGTGCCACCAGCACCTGGCGAAAAGGATTTGACGGTGTTGAGCGGCCAAGCGGCGGCGGCTGTGGTGCCGGGCGGCTCGGTGTTTTCCGGTGGCCAGCGATTGCCGCGGAACCAGTTCTCACCGGGCGCCGGATTGAGCGAGGGCGAAATGCCGACCGGCCGGCGTCCGGCTGATCCACCGCGTCCCGAACCGCCAACGCCATCGACGCCGTCAACGCCATCAACACCGTCAACACCGTCAACGCCATCAACCCCATCAACACCACCAATCCAGCGCGCCATGACAACCTCAAAATGATCGAAAACAAATGCAAGTGGATCATGCTCCAAGCGCGCACTGACGACAAGAGACATTGACGTCGGACGGTTGGCCGGCCAGCAAACTTCAATTCTCGATGCTGCAAAGCAAAAGGTGTCATCCCGGGGCTCGTCCCCGGGACCCATCACGCAACAGGCTGAGGTATGACGTTGTGGCGCGATGGGTCCCGCGAATAATTGCCGGGACGACACCGGCGGGGGCCGCCGAACCTGAATTGAATTACCCGGATCGGCCGGCTGGCTGAACGTTGAATGGGGTCTTGTCAGCGCGCGGCGTTGCAGACATCATGGCTCGGCGCGGTATTTGGTACGGCAGTGTGGCCGTCACATTTTATAACGATCATTTTTCCAGGGGGTGCGGCAGACCGTGATGGCCGTGCCCGCGCTCTTGGCAACAGATAGGTGTCGCATGTCGCCAACCCCGGTCTATCGTCAATATGTTGTCCTAGATGCGCGGCAAGCCCAGGTGACGTCAGTGCAACTGCAGACTGCTGCTGCGATCGAGGCGTTGAACGTTCGCGTTTTCGACGCGGTCGGTGGCTCAAACCTGTTGCGTGGCCGAGCGCGGGCCGCCCTGCCACCCTTCGTTTCAACGGACGTTCGCGGGGCATTGAAGGCAGCGGCCGTCGCGCCGGTGACACCGTCGTCTGTCGTGGTGCCCTACAGCTTCGACAGCATCGACGATCTCGCCGAATTCCGCCGGCTGACGCTGGCGCATCTCGGCGACGCCAAAGCGGTCGCTGGCTCCGGCGTGCTCGGCATCGGTTCCGATCCGCGCGGGTTCTTTGCCGAGCAACTGCGCCCGATGCTATCGTCACGCGCGTTCGGTACCCGCGCCGACGCGCTCCAACTGATCCGCGCGCACGTGCTGGCCGATCGGGGATTGCGCGGCCAAGGCGTGCATGTGGCAATCATCGATCACGGACTGAACAAAGATGAGATCATCCGTCGCCGACCGCAGAGTTGGGGTGGCGGCATCGGCGCGATTGATGTCGAGCCGGGGACGGCAGCGCGAAGCTCGCACGGCCAGATGATCGCCCGCAATGTGCTGGATTTGGCGCCGGAAGTGACGCTCTATGACGTGCCGATCATTCCGTCGCGCATCCAAACGCCGAATTTCTTTGCCTCGCACGCCCATGCTGTCATCCAGTCGGTGATCGACCGGATCCGCGTGTTGCGCCAGCAGGGCGATCCCGCGCAACCCTGGATCCTGGTCAATGCCTGGGCGATTTTCGATCGCGCGAGCGAGCAGCCGCGGGGCGATTATACCGAGAATAGCAATCCCGGAACGCCCGGCGCGCCGGGGCATCCGCTGTTCCGGCTGATGCAGACTGCCGTCGACGAGAATATCGACGTGATTTTCGCCTCAGGAAACTGCGGCCGGCATTGCCGCGATCCGCGCTGTGGCAAGGTCGATCGCGGTCCCGGACACAGCATCTGGGGCGCTAACGCGCATCCAGCAGTTCTGACGGTCGGTGCGGTGTCGGTGGGCGCGGCCTGGATGGGCTATTCCTCGGAAGGACCGGTGTTCGGTGCCTCGCCCGAAAAACCGGATATCGCCTTGCCCAGCCACTTCGCCGATCCCGCCAATGCTGCGATCGCCAACACCGGCACGTCGGCCGCGACAGCGCTCGCCGCCGGCGTCGTCGCCGCGATCCGCAGCGGCCCAAAATGGAATGCAACGTCACTCGCACCGGGTGCACTGAAACAAGCACTTATGGCGAGCGCCGACGGCGGCACCCCCGGCTGGAACCGCAAAACCGGTCACGGCGTGCTCGATGCGGAAGGCGCAATGGTACACCTTGATGCAGCATCGGCATGAATTCACTCCGGCAGGCCGGCTTTGCGCAGGGCGTCGGCCCAGCGGCGGCCGGTTGGATTATCGCCGGCGGGATGGCGGTTGAGGTATTGACTCGTGGTTAGCGCCGGCTCAAGGCGGCGCAATTCCTCGACCGTGTTGCGCGCCTCCTTCATGCGACCGGACAGCGATTGTGCGACGGCGAGAGCCCGCAGCGCCGATGTGAAATTCCGATTGATCTTCAAGGACTGCTGGGCGTGCGTCACCGCTTTGTCGAACTCGTCGGCGGACAGATAGGCGGCCACGGCCAGTGCATCATAATAGCCGCGACGTGGGTCGAGGGGCGACAGCCGCTTGGCGCGCTCGACGCCGGCGACGGCGAGTTGTCCCTGGCCTTGGAACGAATGCATGACGCCCTTCAAGAGCCACGCCAGCGAGTTGTTCGGGTTACACTCCACCGCTTGGTCAAACAAATCGGCGGCGCGATCGAACCGTTTCAGCATGTGCAGATTGACCCAGGCATGCGACGTCAATGCCAACGAGCAGGTCGGATCGGCATCGATGGCGCGCGCCGCCGATGCCGCCGCGTCCGCTGCATCAGCCGCAATATCGCTCGACCAACCCTGATTGACCCGCCAGACGTACAACCGCGCGAGCCAGGCATGCGGCAGCGGGTGCGCGGGGATGCGGGCGATCAGTTCATCGAGAATGGCTTTAGCGCGCAGGAAGCTCTGCGGCGACCAGCGATGCAGCAGATTGACGGCGGCGAACAGCAGTGTGTAGTTCTCCACCGAACGCAAGGGATGCAGCTGGGTGCGCTCCAACTCGCGGGTGAAGATCCGCGCGGTGAAAGCGGCGACGATGTCTTCGACAATGGCGGCGCTGTCGTTGGCGAGATCGGCGAGGCGCACGGCGACCGTGTGGCCCAGGACGATGTTGCCGGAGCGGCTTTCGACCAGTTCGGCGCGAATGGCCAAGCGGCCGTCCGGCAAGGTGTCGATATCTCCGGTGATGATGTAGCTCGGCGCGTTCAGCAACTGCGCGATCAAATTGAGCTGCAGTCGCCGGCCAGCCAAGGCGCGCGTCGACAGGCGGGAAATGACGCTGACCTCGTTGGACGTCGCCAAGGCGTTGATCAGGTGCTCGGCGAGGATCTCGCCGACGGTGTTGCCGAGGCCCTCGGACTTCGACCAGAACGGTATAACGGCGATCGACGGCTTCAGGTCGGGGCTGGCGGCGGTCGGCGACGGGCCGTGGTCGGGGTGATGCAGGCTGAATGTACGCAGTGGTCCTGATTGCAACTCCCAGGTTTGGAGACCGAGGTCGTGGACGTCGGCATCGGGGCCGACATGCAGGGTTTCGCGAAAGCCTTCGGTTGCGAGAAACTGCCCAGGCCCGGCGTGGGCTGCCAATTGCGACGCCAACTGCATGGCGGCCTTGAGATCGGGCGCTGATCCATCCTCACCCTCGATGGCGGCTCCGATCTGGATGGGCGTGCCGGGCATCGCCGTGCTGACCTGCAGGTTCGTCGAAAAAACGGTCTTCGCAGCCGTTGGGCCGGTATCGAACTGGATGACGAATTGGTTGGCCGTCCGACTGATCAAGCGCGCGTTGGGGCTGGCAAGGAACGCACGAAGCGTCGCGTCGGGCATCCCGCCAACCGCTTCGTTGCCCGGTACCTGGGCGGCGATGATCGCTCGGCCATCGGCGACGTGGCGCATTACCTCCAGGCGAGGTTGCGGGGGTTCCGGATGAAGCAGTGGCTCCGGTTCGCTCGGTGGCTGCGACAGCCGGATGGCGACGAGCAGTTGTTGTGTCTCGGCGCCCGGCTCCACTTCGAAGGCGTCGTCGAGCAGGTCCCAGAGCAGCTTGTAGGCCTTGAGCGCGCCGGCGATGTCGCCGGCCTCGGCGCGACACTGCATGATCGTGCGCACGGCCGGTTCATGGATCGGTTCGATGGTAACGATGGCACGCGCCAGCGCCTCACGGTCATGCGCGGTTGCGGCGCGGGCGAGGCCGTGCGTCAGTTGTTCAAGGATTTTGGCTTTCGCCTCCGCGCGCACCGCCGTCACCCAATCGCGGAAGGCGGGATCGACGTCTTCGAGATCCTTGAGGAATGCATCGAGAATGTTCGGTTGCGCAAGCAGTAGTGGATGCGCCGTTGCCGCGCGCGCTGCAGACATCACCGCATCGATGTCGGTCGCGAATGCCTCAGGGAGCAGCCAGACAGCGTTCCGGTCAGATCGGATCATGTCGATGCCGTGCGGCTTCAGCGCCAGATTTAATTGATAGAGTTCCTGGCGCAGCGACGCGCGGGCCGGGTCGGGTGGTGCCTCGCTCCACAACACGGACTGTAGTCGCTCGCGCGCCTCCCGCATGCCGGGCTGCAGCGACAGGAAGGCCAGAAGCGCTGCCGACTTACGATAGCGAAGCGCGATCTCCTTGTCGTCGACCTGGAGCTGGAAGCGGGTCAACAGTGTCATCAGGACATGGGGCCGGGGCTGTTCGGCACCTGGCGCCTGAGATGCTGTCCGTACCGGGCGCGGCCGACGCGTTGCCCCGGCACTGCCCGTCTCCTTTCCTTGCGGCTTATTCTTTGGTGATGGCATTGCCGTCCGTTCGGAATTTCAGGCAGTTGGACACCTAATTCTGGCCAGATCCGTGGTCTGGTCAAGGCCGGTGATTAGACCCGGTGTGGCGGCGGATCGGTTTGCTTCTGTCCCGTCGGTCTGGTTCGGTCGCTCTAAGCAATACGGGATGCAATAGCGGCAATGCTGGGTTTGCTCCAGATTGCGCAATTAACGACGCAATGCGGCCGCGAGACGGGGGGCGGCCCGGCGAAAGAGTTCACCGGGCGCAATCTCGGCGGTTTTCATCAACCACCAGGCACAGCAGACATTGGACGACAACAAGGGCGGTCCGCCGGGCGCGCGTGCAGCGAGGGCGGGCAGCGTGATCATGCCCGTCCCGCTCATGACAATGGCGTCGACGGCGCCAGCATCGACACGGTCCAGCGCGATCTCGACGTCCTTGCTGGTCAATTCATAAGCGCGGAAAGTTTCGGTGACTTTGACGACCTGCGCGATATGATACCCGGCGGCCTTCCAATAGCCGGCGGCTTCGTCCGTCAACCAGGCCGGGTAGGGTGAGAACAGGCAGATCCGGCGTGCAGCTATGGCCGATAAGGCTCGTCGGATGGCGCCGCTCGCGGTTTCGACCGGGCTGCCGGCTGCGGTGCTCAGACTAGTCGCCAGATCGGCGTCGGCCTCTGGCCCAAGGCGATAGCACGGCCCCGTCAGGCCGATGACAGCGGCTGCGAGTTTCAGCGATCCAAACGAGCGGATGGCCGGCTCATAGGCGGCGATGTAGGCGCGATTGCGTTGCTCGAGCGTGGTGTCCGGCATGACTGGCAAACGCGTCGCAAACAAGCGTGCGCCCGTTGGCAACAGGCGCGCCATCTCCGGTTCGATCGTTGGATTGGCGGAGGGAACAATCAGACCCAACGCCGGCAAGGTCGCAAGGTTTGCGAGGTCCATGGTGTTGACGCTCCTTCAGGGCAATTGAATGGGCCGTTCAAGCATGTCGAGCATGGCGGCCGTCGCGAGATAGTCACTGGCCTTGCTGCGTGTTGCCGCGATGTCGCGGATCTTGTCCAGCCATGCCGATCCGCCGCTGACGTTGCGGTCGGTGCGCGGGATCAGCATTTCATCGGCGACCCGCTTGCGTTCTTTCGCTGCCGCGTCGACGCCGCCCGGTTTTCCAGTCAACGTCGCTTGTTTCATGGCATTGGCGAGCGCGAAGGCGTCATGAATCCCACAATTCATGTTCATGCCGCCGCGTGTATTGGTGACATGGGCACTGTCGCCAGCGAGAAACGCGCGGCCAACCGAGAATTGCGATGCGACGCAGCGGCTGACGCCATAGACATCTTTGTCGGCGACACGGGGTGGGGTCGTCCATGTGGGCAGAACGTCGCGTAAGCGTTCAGCCAGCCAATCGTCCCGCATCGCAACGGTGTTGTCGATTGTCTCGGGGACGCGCAGGATGATCCGCCAGCAATCCGGCATCTGCAAGAAGCTCAGGGATTTTGTCCCGTTGAACAGATAGGCGATGGCTGCCAAGTCAGGCAGGACGAAGTTGAGGTCGTCGGTGGTCATGACGCGCAGGATTTTGTCGGGATAGGCGACACCCTCAAAGGCAATGCCAAGGGCGTCGCGCACGGCACTGCGCGCGCCGTCCGCGCCGATTAGGAACGCGCCGCGGGCGGTGAGGCTGTCGGAACCACGTCCAGCATGAACCGTGACGTGAGTGTCAGTTTGTGTGACGGCTGTGACTTCTGCGCTATATGCCAGTTGTGCGTTCTCATGTGACTGCAGACGCGACACGATCAATGGCGTGACGCGCGCTTGCTCAAGATGGAGTCGATACGCATGGGGTGTGCGATCGGCGATATCCGGCATCGCAAATTCCGCAAAGGGACCGGCTGGCGTCCGGTACTGAATGCGCTCGACGACAACGCCTTGCGCGCGCACGTCTTGCAACACGCCAAGTGCGTCAAGGATCTCCAGTGTCGGGGGATGGAAGGTGGAGGCACGCGACGCGGTGTTGAGGCTGTCGCGCTTCTCCAACACCAGGACGCGGATGCCGGCCCGGGCCAGCGTCAGGGCTGCGACGAGGCCGACAGGGCCAGCGCCTGCCACGATGACATCCGTTTCGATCTCGCGCGTCATTCGTCGAGCAACTCCAGGTGGCGGCGGTCATGCAACAGGGCATTGACCTGCCTTGATAGGCTGCCAACCGCCGGCGAGGCAACACAAGAACGGCGGCAATGAACGCAGTGCTATTCTTCGCCGTGTGGCAAGGCGCGGCAAGCCTCTGCCGGCCATGACAGTGCCAGCTGATTGCCGCGCTGCAGATGCGCCAATCCATCCTTGGCGGTAGCACGGGCGAGAAAGGTATCCGAGCCGGCGATGTCGAGACGCAACTTGGTGTGGTCGCCGCAATAGATCAGTTCGAGAATCTTGGCCTCGAAACGGTTTTCTGCGCCAGCATCGGGGCCGATCAGCACGCGCTCGGGGCGCAGCGACAGTACCGCGCGTGCGCCGACGTCAAGTCCCGCGGCCAGTTGAGCGCGGACGAGCATGCCGTCCGCCAGTCGCAGTTCACATCGATTGCCGTGGCGAGCAGCGATCGTTCCATCGAGCCGGTTGTTCTCGCCGATGAACGACGCAACGAAGGCATTGGCTGGCTGTTCGTAGATATCGGTGGGCGAAGCCAGCTGCTGGATGCGCCCGCGATGGAACACGGCGACCCGGTTCGACATGGTCAGCGCCTCGCTCTGATCGTGCGTGACATAGATGACGGTGACGCCGAGTTGTTCGTGGATGTGTTTGATCTCGAGCTGCATGCGCTCGCGCAATTGCTTGTCGAGTGCGCCGAGCGGCTCATCCATCAGCACCAGCTTTGGCTTGAAGACCAACGCGCGTGCAAGGGCAACGCGCTGCTGTTGACCGCCTGAGAGTTGGGCGGGCCTGCGTGCGCCGAGATCGCTGAGCCGCACCATGTCGAGCGCAGACTTGACACGGTCCTCGCGTTCTGACTTTCCGACGCCCTGCATCTCCAGAGGAAACGCCAGATTGGCGGCGACAGTCATGTGGGGAAACAAGGCATAGTTCTGAAAAACGACGCCGATGCCGCGCTTATGGGCGGGAATATTGTTGAGCCATCGGCCATCGAAGGTGATGGTGCCGCTATTCGGCTCTTCGAATCCGGCCAGCATCATCAGCGTCGTCGTCTTGCCGGAGCCGGACGGCCCGAGCAAAGTCAGGAACTCGCCGCGCGCGACCGAGAAGTCGAGGCCTTTGACGACATCGCTCACGCCGTCGTAGCTCTTGGAGACGTTTTCAAAGCGGATCAAAGGTTCGGACATTGCGTTCACCGGGGCGAGGGGGGGGGCGCCGCATAACGTGCGGCCGCCCGCGAGCGGGTGAATTCATGCAAGGCCAACAACAATGTGGAGACAACAATCAACAAGACAGCAGCGGCGGCAATGGTCGGGCTCAGAAACTCCCTCAATCCCGCATACATCTGTCGCGGCAACGTGAACTGGGCGGGGCCGGCGATGAAGAGCGCGACGATCAGCTCGTCGAATGAGGTAGCGAACGCGAACAGCGCGCCGGCTGCAACGCCGGGCGTGATGAGTGGGAGCACGACACGGTGGAAGCTGATCAGGGGACTGGCGCCGAGGCTGGCCGCCGCCCGCAGCAGGTTTTGATCGAATGATTGCAGCGAGGCCAGCACCGTCACCAGGACATAAGGCACGGCGAGCACCGTGTGCGCCAGGACCAGGCCGGTTAGCGTGCTGCCGAGCCCAACGAGCGACAGCGCGAAATACATCGCGATCGCCGTTACGATGACCGGCGTAACCATCGGCAGCGCGAGAATCGCCAAGAGAAACGCCTTGCCACGGAACGTGCCGATGGTAATGCCGATCGCAGCCAACGTGCCGAGCGTCGTTGCCAAAATCGTCGTGGCGATGGCGACGGTAAAGCTGTTGATCGTGGCGGAAAGCCAGCGGCTGGACGTGAAGAAATCCTGGTACCAGCGCAGCGAATAGCCGGGTGTCGGAAGCACCAGCAATTCACTGGAAGAAAACGATAACGGCAGCACGACGAAGATCGGCGCCACTAGAAAGAAAAGGATGAGCGCCGTGATCGCCGACAGGAGCAAACGCGGCACTGAGGCAATTCTATGCAATTGAGTGCCGGTCTGTTGGGGTGCACCCATGGATCACGCCCTCGCGGCGACGGCGCGGAAGCCCGGGACGATCAAGCGCGCGATGGCGATGAAGGCGCCGGTCATGGCCATCAACAGCGTGGCCAAGGCGGCGGCCATCCCCCAGTTGATTTCCGTGTTGGTAAAAAAGGCGATGAAGTAGCTGATCATTTGATCGCTGGACCCGCCGACGAGGGCTGGCGTGATGTAGAACCCGACCGAGAGCATAAAGACCATCATCGATCCTGCCGCGACGCCCGGCATCGACAAGGGCAGATAGACGCGCAGGAAGCGTTGCCAACCCGGCGCGCCAAGTGAGGCGGCCGCGCGCATATAGTCGGGATTGATACCCTTCATGACGCTATAGAGCGGTAGAATGGCGAACGGCAACAGGACATGCACCATGGCCAGATAAACGGCGAAGCGTGTGAAGATCATCGTCAGAGGTTGATCGACAATGCCAATCGTGAGGAGGAGCGCGTTGATCGGGCCTTCGCGCTGCAAAATGATGAACCAAGCGGTGGTGCGCACCAGGATCGACGTCCAGAACGGGACCAGCACGAGCATCATGCAGAGATTGGCTTGTCGCGGCGGCATGATCGATAGTGTGTATGCCACCGGGTAGGCCAGCAGGGTGCAGAGCAGGGTCACGACCAAACTGATCTGCAGTGTCCGCAGGAACAGGCGCAGGAACACCGCCTCGTCCGCTGGCGTGCGTCCAACACTGCCGTCCTGACCAAGTCTGAGATCAAGTGATCGCAGCAGATAGAGCGGCGTCCACGGTCCCGTACTCCGCTGCAGCAGGTGCCAGAAGGCGGGATCGCTCCAGCGCGGATTAACAGCGGTCAGGTTTTCGCGCGTCGCTCCACCGAGACGCGCCGAAGCCCGCGTGGCCTGCAGCAGCATGGAGCGCAAGCCCGTCTCCTCGAAATTCAGCCGACCGAGGACGCGGCCGATCGTCTGCTCGTCCTGCGCCTTGACCAGTTCCTCGACGAGGGTCTTGAAAACCGGATCGGGAGGTAGGCCCTGCCCGTTCCAGGATCGCAGGAACGCCGTTGTGCGCGGCAGCGTGGTGGAGACCTCGCTATCGTCGATGGCGCGATACAGGGTTGCCGCCAGGGGAACCAGAAAGCTGAGGGCGATCAGCGTCGCGAGCGGCGCAATCAACGCCACCGCAAGCATATTCTTCCTCGACATGTCTGGCGGCCCCGGTCGTACGCTTATTTCGCTACCCAGGCGGTGAATTTCGCCTCGAGATCGGCGCCGCGCTCAACCCAGAATTCTGTCGCGATGAACAGCCCCTCGTTGGCGTGGTTGGCGACCATCCCTGGATTTTTCTTGGCGATCTCGGGATTGTTGGCAACCGCGGCATTCGCTGGCGACACGGCCCAATCCTGGGCGAGCGCTGTCAATGGTTTATCATCGGTCATATAATTGATCAGCTTCATGCCTTCGGCTTTGTTCGGCGCGTTGCGCACGACGGCCCAGTAGTCGAAGGAGAACAGCAGCGTGTTCCAGAGGACCGGATACTTGGCACCGCCATCGTTGGCGCGGATCGTACGGCCGACGTAGCCAACGGCGTAGGCGACTTCGCCGCTGCCGACGAACTGCAGGGGTTGCGCGCCGGACTTCCACCAGACGATATGCGGTTTGAGTTGGTCGAGTTTGTCGAAGGCGCGCTTCTGGCCCTCGGGGGTGGCGAGGACCTTGTAGAGATCGGCCATCGCTACGCCGTCAGCGAGAAGCGCGATTTCCATCGTCATCTTGGCGCCGGAGCGCAGCGACCGCTTGCCCGGGAATTTCTGCACGTCCCAGAGGTCAGCGTAGGTTTTCGGTCCATTGGAGTTGCGCACGGTATCGTAGAACAGCGTCACGCCCCACCCGACCGCGCCGGCGCCACAGGTGGTCGTGCCACCGGGAATGAATTTGGTCTTGTCGATGACCGACCAATCGAGCTTCTCGAACATACCGTCTTCACAGCCGCGAACCAATTCCGGCGCTTCGACCATGACGACGTCGTAGGTGACGTCGCCGGCCTTCACCATGGAATAAATTTTGGCCATCTCGCCGTTGTAGACGTCATCGGCGACCTTGACGCCCTTGTCGCGCGTGTAGCCCTGGAAGAGGTGCTTGCGGGCATTGTCCTGGAAGCCGCCGCCAAAGCCGACGACCATCAGATCACCGGCCGCGGCGCGGAGTGGAGCAGATACGGTGGCAACGGTCAGCAGTGCAGCGGCAAACAGCTGTTTCGTCTTCATTCTGATCTCCACGCGGTGAAGGCTGGTCATTGATACGCGACGTCACAAGATTGGTGGGTGCACGGTGCGTACCCGGTGGTCATAGGCCGAACATCGGTTGCCCTATCCGTCCCCCAGATCCATAGCACATAGTCCAGGCATGTTTGAGATGATACA
The DNA here is from genome assembly GCA_963714325.1 of uncultured Alphaproteobacteria bacterium. Lineage (GTDB taxonomy): Bacteria > Pseudomonadota > Alphaproteobacteria > Rhizobiales > Hyphomicrobiaceae > CAVQOB01. Next base: position 66,369 of record CAVQOB010000001.1, read on the forward strand.
TGAGTGTCAAAGCAACGCAACAGCAGCGACGATCCGGGGATAGACGATGACCGCGACTGAACTCTCGCTTACGCCACTGTCACCGACGATTTCCCCGACCAAGCAGGACGGAGACGGGAAGTACCGCTATCAACTTTATATCGACGGCGCGTTTGTCGATCCTGCGGACGGACGATGGCTGGCCAGTTCCGACCCTGTTTCGGGGGAAGACTGGGCCTCGGTGCCCCGTGGCAGCGCAGCTGACGTCGACAGGGCCGTCGCCGCCGCGCATCGAGCTTTTCAAGCGGGCGATTGGCCTGGGCTGTCAGCGTCGCGGCGTGGCGCGCTGATGCGCCGGCTGGGCGACCTCATTGGTGAGAATGCGGAGTGGCTGGCGCGCATCGAGATGAAGGACAACGGCAAGTTGTTCGCCGAATTGATCATGCAGATGCGCTACATGTCCAACTACTATTATTACTATGGGGGGCTCGCCGATAAGATCGAGGGTACGGTCATCCCGACCGATAAGCCGGGTGTCTTCAACTACACCAAGCTGGAGCCGGTTGGCGTTGTCGCGTGCATCATGCCATGGAATTCGCCGCTGCCGTTGACGAGCCTGAAACTCGCGCCGGCCCTGGCTGCCGGATGCACGGTGGTGTTGAAGCCGTCAGAGTTCACGTCTGCGTCGCTGCTCGAGTTCGTCAAGCTTGTCGAAGCGGCGGGGTTCCCGAAAGGCGTGGTCAACGTTGTCACCGGCTATGGTGCTGAGGTCGGCGATGCGCTGATCAGTCATCCGCAGGTTGACCGGATCGCTTTCACGGGTGGCCCGGAGGCTGGACGGATCATCAGTGAAAAAGCCGCGCGTCACATGAAGCGCGTGACGATGGAACTGGGAGGCAAATCACCGAATATTGTTTTCGACGACGCCGATCTAGAACAGGCAGTTAAGGGTACGGTTGCCGGAATATTCGCCGCATCCGGACAGACCTGTGTTGCTGGATCACGCCTTCTCGTACAGGAGAACATCCATGACGACTTCGTTGAACGTTTGAAGCGCTTCATCGCCGATGTGCGCTTTGGCCATCCCTCGGACCCGCAAACGCAGATCGCGCCGATCTCAACGCGGCCGCAGCTCGAGAAGATCAAGTTCTATGTTGAACTGGCCATGAGCCAGGGCGCGCGTCTGGTGACCGGCGGCGAGGAGGCGAAGGTCCCCGGTTACCCAAAGGGATTATTCTACAAACCCACCATCTTCGCCGACGTGACCAACGATATGCGGATCGCCCAGGAAGAAGTGTTCGGTCCGGTGCTCTCAATCATTAAATTCAAGACCGAGGATGACGCGGTTCGCATCGCCAACGATACCAAGTTCGGCTTGGCCGCGGGTGTGTGGACGCAGTCGATGCGGCGTTCGCTCTTGATGGCCGATCGCATCCGAGCGGGGACCATCTGGGTGAACAACTATCGTTCCACGAGCACCACATCGCCATTCGGCGGCTTCAAGATGAGCGGGATCGGCCGCGAGGGTGGCATCGCCGGTATCCGCGAATACATGGAAATCAAGAGCGTGTGGATTTCGACGGCGACAGACATTCCCAACCCATTCATCCGCCGCTGAGTGCTTGGGATGCCTGCGCTGCAAACTCTGCGGCATGCGCAACGGTAAATGGGTAAACGCGGACCCTATTCGCGCACCTTGATTTAGCGGCCGATGCGAGTACGCTGATGGTCACAAGCGCGCGGCGGGGGCGGAAACATGGATGGATCGTATGACGGCGACGACCGAGTGCGCTTTGCCGCTTCGATAAGTCATAGGCTGCATGCGCTCGAGCATTTACCCTTCGGCGTTTCGTCGACGCCACGCGCTGCACAATTGCCGGTCCCCGTGGTGATCGATCGTGCCGAGGCCGCGCGGCTTTTCGATATCGACGGCAACAGTTACATCGATTACGCGCTCGGCTATGGTCCGCTCATCCTTGGCCACTCACCACGTCCTGTACTAGACGCGCTGCATGCGGAACTCGCGCGGGGGCTGCGCACCGCCTCCGTGCATCGCGGCGAGGCCGAGCTGGCTGATCTGATCAGCACGTGTGTGCCCGTAGCGGAACAGACGACATTTGTCAGCTCCGGTACTGAAGCTGTTCAGCTGGCGCTCAAGGTTGCGCGGGCCAAGACGGGCAGAACTAAAATCGTGAAGTTTCGCGCGAACTATCACGGCTGGTTCGACAGCGTGGATGTCGCGGGCGGTTTCGATCGCGACAATGTTGCGACGTTGGGCCAAGACCCGAGTGCTGCGAGCTCGGTGACTGTTTTGGATTGGGGGAATGCTGACAGCGTCGAGTCGACGCTCAACTCGAGTTTCGCCGCCGTGATTGTCGAACCGGCCGCGATCAATGCCGGATGCTTTGAGCCGCCAGTTGGATTTCTGGAGCGGCTGCGGACGATCACGAGGCGCCATGGTGTCGTGCTGATTTTTGACGAGGTCATCACGGGATTTCGCCTTGCCCTTGGCGGCGCGCAAGAGGCGTACGGCGTCATTCCCGACCTCTGCGTGCTCGGCAAGGCGTTGGGTGCCGGTCTTCCCCTCAGTGCCGTCGCTGGGACGCGCGAGATGATGGCACCGATCGCCAGCGGCCGGCTTGCGCATCGCGGCACATTCAATGGCAATCCACTTGCGGTCGCTGCGGGCATCGCCTGTGTGCAGTATCTTCGCGCGGGTAGGGCGGAGATTTATCCCCGGCTGCACCGGTTTGCCACCGAGATCAGGGAGCACGTCAATGCGGAGGCTGCGGGAACGGGCAATGCCGTGTTCGCAAAGCAGGCCGGCCCGTCACTGCAGATTTTCGCGGGCGTGCGAGGCATGGAAACGTTTAACGACATCGCGAAGGCCGATAGGCCCAAGACGCTCGCGCTGACCGGCGCGCTGCTGCGGCAAGGGGTCTTCGTCATGCCGCGCGGTCTGATGTACCTGTCCACCGCGCATACGGCCGATGATATCGCTGTGACCAAGGCTGCCATGACATCGGTTCTGGACGGGCTTGCGGCGCGTGGCTGAGCACGACTGAGGGCGCCGACGTATTCGGCTTTTGCAACGGTGCCTTCCACACCAAGGCTAAGGAGATCTCCACTGCAATCCTCGACGAGAGATGTTCAAGGAACATTTGCAGATGTCGTGACGTGGCTGCAGGGTTGCACGACATTGCCGGACGCCGTTGAGCAGAAGGCACGGCTGCTGGTGCTCGACACGTTTGGCTGTCTCCTGGCGGGGCTCAGGTGGGACGAGGTGCAACGCTTCGGCCGCGGTCTGGTACTGGCCTTTCCTGGTGACGTGAGATGGCCCGGCTCGAACATCGGACTAAGCCCTGCCGGCAGTAGCGCGCTTGGAGCAGCGGCTGCCTGCTGGGACGAAGCGTGCGAAGGGCATGCCGAGGCACACGGACGGCCCGGTCTGCCGATTGTGCCGTGCCTGTTGGCGTTGGCGGCACAGCACGACAGGTCGCTCGGCGAGCTGTTGCTGGCGCTGGCAACAGGCTATGAAATTGGTGCGCGCGCCGGGCAAGCGTGGCGCATCCCGGCGGGTTGGCATGTCGATGGGGGCTCGCACGCGCTGGGCGTTGCTGCCAGTGCTGCGCGATTGCTATCAGGGCCAACGGCGATGCAAACGGCGATCGAGGTCGCCGCGTGCCAGATGCCGTCGAGTTTGTATCTGCCGGTTACGTTCGGATCGAATGTGCGCAACACCTACGTGGCGCACGCGGCCCTGCTAGGCCTCATGGCCGCTGCATCGGCTGATGCCGGCATGGTGGCGCCGGCAAGAGCACTCGAAGAGGGACGCCAACGCGTGTTGCGCGAGTCCGGTCCTGCAGTCGTCTCAGGTCCTGGTCGTTGGATGATCCTGGACGGTTATTTTAAGTCATTCGCGAGCGTCCGTCACACGCACTACGGGGTCGACGCTGCATTGCAGCTACGCCAGCGGCACGCAATTCTGCCGGAGCAAATTCAAGGTATCGCGCTATCAGTTTATCCGGAGGCCATGACCTACTGCGGCAATCGGCAGCCGAAAACGGCCATCCAAGCTCAGTTTAGTTTGTCCTACGCGATCGCTGCGGCGCTCTGTCTCGGCGACCTTGGACCTGAGGCCTACGGTGGCGCATTGTTAGATTCGGACATTGCTCGCTTGGAGCAGCTAGTAGCCATCAGTCCGGATCCGCAGCGACTTGGGCGGGGCGTGACACTGTCGATCACAGTTGGAGGCAAGGTTTATTCGCAGGAAGTGAACTCGTGTCGCTGGTGATCCGGGGCAGCCGATGACCGTGTCCGAAACGGCTGATAAATTCCGACGTTATGCGCAATCCGCGCTGAACGCGGCACAGGCGGAGATGGCAATCAAGCTGCTGCTGGAGGGCGACGCCGACACGCCGGCTCGCCGCATCATGGAACTCTGAGCACCCGATCGGCGCATGTTGCGGTGTTGCCATTATGGCAAGCCCCCATTGAGGTGCATCTCGCAAGGCCCCGGCGATGCGCGCCGCTGCGACAATATAGACACGACCGAAATGCTGACACCCGACCTATGTCGGAACGCCAACAATCCGGATATAAGGTCGCACTTGCCGCGTGTTAGCGTCGCTGATATAGCGCAGCTTCAATGAAGACGAGGGGCGGCCTCAGCCGCATGGCGCGTTCAATGCACATCAAAATTGGGACGCGTCGCAGCCCCCTTGCTATCGCGCAGACCAATTCGGTGATTAGCCAGATCAAGGCGAAGCGTCCGGATATCGAGTTCTCGCTCTGCACGATTGCAACCATCGCCGATAAGGACCGCGTATCCGAGTTCCATCAATTCGGGATCATTGGCGTTTTCTCGACCGAACATGAAGAGCAGCTGGTTTCGCGCGACGTGGATATCGTCGTCCACTCGTTGAAGGATCTGCCGACGACGCTGCGTGATGGTCTGGTGCTGGCCGCCGTCCCACCACGCGCTGATCCGCGCGACGTGCTCTGTGGCGCGACGCTGGCAACATTGAAGCAGGGTGCAACGGTCGGCACCGGTTCGCTCCGGCGATGCGCGCAAATCCTCAACCTGCGCCCCGACGTCAAGGTCGTGCCGATCCGCGGCAACATCGGCCCGCGCCTCGCCAAGATCAGCGACGAGAACGGCCTCGACGCCGTTATTCTGGCGGAAGCCGGCCTGCATCGCCTGAGCCTCGGCGAAGCTGCGTGGGAGCGTCTGGCGCCCGAAATCTTCCCCTATGCCGTCGGGCAAGGTGCACTCGGTGTACAGGCGCGCGCGGACGATGCCGACATCCTCGCTATTCTTAAGGACATCGAAGACCCCAAGACGCGCGCCGAAGTCGACAGTGAGCGCGCCATGATGCACGCGCTCGGTGCGGGCTGCAGCCTGCCGGTTGGCGCACACGCGAGTTGGCAAGGGGAGCGGCTCTCGCTGTTGGCACAGATCACATCGCTTGACGGCCGCAACCGGATTGTTGCGACCGAGCATGGACCCTGGAACCGCGCCGAGGATGTCGGGCTGGCGGCCGCCGAGACGCTGCGCGTTCGTGGCGGTGCCGAGATTTTCTAAATCGTCCTATCGGAACTATTGCGGGCACTACAAGCTGCAGAAGTCCTGAGACCAGTCACGTCGACGTTACGTCAACCTGTGGCCTGTCGCGAGCCGCCCGCAATGCTTCGCCAAAATGTACCCGCATGTTCATGACATGGATCGACAGAGCGGCTTCGGCCGCTTGCACATCGGCCTTTGCGAATGCCCTGATGATGGCGCGGTGGCCAGCACTCGACGCCATGCGAGACCCTTCTGATCCCCTGGCGAAGTAGCGAATAGCGCCAACCCGGCCAGAGACCAGCGAGTAGGATTGGACCAGGATCTGGTTGCCGCAACCGGCAAACAGCGCGTTGTGAAATTCGGCGTCGGCCTTGGCTGCTGCCAATGGATCGCCGACCACCTCTGCGTGTTCCATGGCGCTTTGGGCGGTTTCGAGTGCCGCGAGTGTTGCGATCGGCGCGCGACGTTGCGCGAGCCGGAGTGCATGGGCCTCGACCATCAGGCGGAATTCGCAGAGTTCGGCGATGTCCGGTTCGGTCGGTTGAAAGACATAGCTGCCGCGCTGCGGCAAGATCACGATCAGTCCCTGCAGTTGCAGCGCAGTGAGGGCTTCGCGGACCGGTGTGCGGCTGACGTTGAGCAAGTTGGCGAGGCGATCCTCCGAGACGGGCTCACCGAGCGAAAGTTCTCCAAACATAATGGCGTCGCGGATACGCTCTTCGACCATAACGGCAAGTGCGGGCCGTCGCGTGGCGTTGATTGCGCGAAGCGCTGACGGAGTTGGAGCTGATGCGGACGTGGTGGTCACTGGACCCGCGGCAATCTTGACAGGTTGTCGCATCACTGCGTACTACTGAGGTACAGCATGGTAGTACCCAAGCAAAGTGGACACAAGATCGTTGTTGGCACGCTCATCAAAGCGGCGATGGCCATGCTGATCGGACAAGATCCAATCTGGGGTGCTGCGACGTCATGCAGTGGGATGGGAACGCAGCTGGGATAGGCCGCCACGGATGGCGCATGCACTCAAAGGGCAGACGGCCATTGTCACCGGCGGCGCACGCGGGATCGGGCGTGGCATCGCTAAGCGATTGGCAGCCGAGGGCTGCGAGGTCGTCATCTGGGATGTGGCGCCGCAGAATTTTCAAGCCGACGATGCAGGCTTCGAGCCCGCCATTCTCAAAGCCGTCGATGTAACGGATCTGGCGGCGGTCGAGACGGCTTTCCGTGAGGCCGTCGCGCATAGTGGAAAAGTCGAAATCCTGGTCAACAATGCGGGCATCAACGGGCCCATCACGCCGCTGTGGGATTATCCGCTGGATGCGTGGAAACGGGTCCTCGACATCAATTTGACCGGCGTCTTTCATGGCTGCCGGGCGGCCGTTCCCCACATGCGCGAACGTCGCTATGGCCGGATCATCAACGTCGCCTCGATTGCCGGCAAGGAGGGGGTGCCGGGCATTTCCGCCTATTGCGCGGCGAAGGCCGGCGTGATCGCCATGACCAAGTCGCTCGCCAAGGAGATGGCGCAGGACGGCGTCACTGCCAATTGCATCGCCCCGGCGATCACCGAAACCGATTTGTTCAGCGAAATGACGCCCGAACACATCGCGGCGATGAAGGCCAAGATCCCGATGGGGCGAGCGCTGCAGCATCGACGAGATCGCCGCCATGGTCGCCTGGATCGCCAGCCCGGAATGCAGTTTTACGACCGGGTTCGCCTTTGATCTGACGGGAGGGCGCGCGACCTACTGAGAGTGGGACGAACCGCGATCGCGCGGAGCAGGCGAATTGCATCAGCGGCGGCGCCACTTCGGGCGTGCAACTTGCGGCGAAGACTAAACAGGGATCGCTTTGAAACGGCTACCGGAGCGACAGAAAGTTCGATATCAAGCAAACCAAGCAGGCCAAACAGGGAGGAATGACTGACATGAAAACCATCAACCGCCGCCGGTTCGCCGGGGCCATCGCATCGGCCGTTGTCGCCGTGGCGGCCGCATCCAGCGCCTTCGCGCAAAACGTCACGCTGCGCCTGTCGGCGCCGGCATCACGCCGACCGACCAGCGCGCCATCGGCATGACCGAAGTCTTCGGCCCCGCCGTCAAGGGCTTCGCTGACTTCCAGCCGCACTGGAACGCCACGCTGTTCAAGCAGGGCACCGAGCTCGAAGCCATCGCCCGCGGCAATCTCGAGATGTCGATCACCTCGCCGCAGGAACTGGCGACGCATCATTCCTGGCTGGTCGATCTTCACCGCCGGCTATCTGCTGCGCGACGCCGATCACCAGAAGAAGGTGTTCTCCAGCGACTTCATGAACGGCCTGAAGGACGAAACCGAAGCGAAGCTCGGCGTCAAATTGCTGTCGGTCATGTATCTCGGCCGCCGCCAGGTGAACCTGCGCACCGACAAGGAAATCAAGACGCCGGCCGATCTCGCTGGCGTCAAGATGCGCATGCCGCGGCACTGAAGCCTGGCTGTTCCTCGGCAAGGCGCTCGGCGCCAACCCGCTGCCGATGGCCTTCACCGAAGTTTACACGGCGCTGCAGACCGGCGCGATCGACGGCCAGGACAACCCGCTGCCGACCGTGCGCGACAGTCAAGTTCTTCGAAGTGACCAAGCAGATCGTGCTGACATCGCACCTCGTCGACCAGAACTATATCGCCATCTCCAAGAAGGTCTGGGACAAGTTCACGCCCGCCCAACAGGCAACGTTGCAGAAGGCGGCCGACGATGCCGCCGAGAAGGGCCGCCAGGCCCAGCTGAAACTCGAAGCCGAACTCGAAGCGTTCTTCAAGGAAAAAGGCCTCAAGGTCTACACGCCTGACCTCGCCGCCTTCCGCACCAAGGTGCAGAAGGACTACCTCGCGTCGAAGTTCGCCAAGGACTGGCCGGCTGGCCTGATCGACAAGATCAACGCGGTGAAGTGAACGAGCCGAGAAAGCCTGGTATCACAGATGGTGCCAGGCTTTCGAGTTATTCGGCCTGGGGGACAGACGATGAGCGGTGTATTGAGTTGGCTGCACAGGCGAGCAGTGGACTTTGCCTCGATCCTGCTCGGCCTGATGTTTATGGCGTTCATCGTCCAGATCGTGTTCCGCTATTTCATCAATTGCCGCTCGACTGGACCTTGGAAGTCTGCCTGACACTCTGGCTGTGGGTGGTGTTCTGGGGCTCGGCGTTTCTGCTCGAAGACCACGATCACGTCCGCTTCGATATTTTTTATCAGATGTTCGGGGAAGGCGGCCGTCGCGTGCTTGCTTTCATTTATTCAGCCGCCATCGTTGCAGCGTTCGCTATCTCGCTGCCCGCTACCATCGACTACGTGACGTTCTACAAAATCAAGAAGAGCATGACGCTCGGCATTCGCCTCGACTTCGTCTTCAGCGTTTATCTCGTCTTTGCCATCGCGGTTATCCTGCAATACGCGCTGCGCTGCTGGCGCATCGTCACCGGGCAGCGGTTTGAAGCGCCGCCACCCTATGAAGTCGTCGCCGAGAATACCGAGATCAAGGCATGAGCAATTCGCTGATGTACTGCCTGTTGGCGCTGCTGTTTTCTGGCGTCGATCGGGGCACCGATCTCACTGGCGATGATCGCGTCTGCCATCGTCTATCTCGTTCGTCAAGGGGCAGAACCTCAGCCTCGCCGCCGAACAGATCATCCAAGGCCTTTACGACAGCTTCGTGCTGCTCGCGATACCGCTGTTCATCGTCGCTGCCAATTTCATGAACGCCGGTACGATTTCTGATCGCCTCACCGCGTTCTGCGTGGCGCTCGTCGGTCGCTTCAAGGGCGGCCTCGGCCACGTCAATGTCGTCACCAGCATGATCTTCGCAGGCATGTCCGGATCGGCGGTCGCCGACGCGGTCGGTCTTGGCAAAGTCTCGATCGACATGATGACCAAGGGCAACCGCTACACGCCCGGTTATTCTGCCGCGATCACAGCGGCGACGGCGGTGATCGGCCCGATCATTCCGCCTTCGATCCCGATGGTCCTCTATGCGCTCGTGTCGGATACCTCGATCGGCTACCTGTTCCTCGGCGGCGTCGTGCCGGGCCTCTTCATGTCGTTCGCGATGATGGGTCTCAACACCTATATGGCGCACAAGATGAACACCCCGCTCGAAGAGCCGGTGCCGCTGCGCGATATTCCCAAACTGACGCTACCGCGCGTTCCCCGCGCTGATGATGCCGGTGATCCTGCTCGGCGGCATCTACGGCGGCGCTGCAACGCCAACCGAAGCCGCAGCAATTGCTGCCGCCTACGCTTTCATCGTCGCGGCAGTCTTCTATCGGCGCTCTGTCATTCGCGAGCATCCGCGGCGTCATGGCCGAAAGCGCGCGCTCGACGGCGTCCGTCGGACTCGTCATCGGCTCGTCACTGATCTTCAACTACATCGTCGCCAGCGAGAACATCCCCGCGACCAGTCGCCGCCATGCTCAAGGGCATCGACATGGCGCCAATGACCTTCCTGTTGTGTTTCAACGTGCTGTTCCTGGTCCTCGGCTGTCTGCTCGACGCCTCGACGATCATTCTTGTGATCATCCCAATATTCATCCCGACGCTGCGCGCGATGGGCATCGATCTCGTGCACTTCGGCGTCGTCTCCGTCGTCAACTGCATGATCGGCTTGATCACGCCGCCTTACGGCATCCTGTTGTTCGTCATCAACGCGACCACCGGCATCCCGCTGCGGGTCATTATCGTCAACATCTGGCCGTGGATCTGGGTGCTGGTCGCCTGCCTGCTGGCGATGATCCTGATCCCCGACATCGTGCTGTGGCTGCCGAAGTGGTTCGGGTACGTCCCGGGCAACAAGTAACTTGGCAACGGCACTGCACCAAATCAAAAGCCCCCGCACGCAAGCGTACCGGGGCTCTTGTTGACTGAAGTCGATGCGCCGGCGTTACTGCTTCGGCGTTGCCTTGTCCTTGCCGGCTTCCATCAGCTGCTTGCCTTTCTCGACCGCGGCGCCGCCGACTTCCTTAGTCTTGTCGATGGCGGCCTTGCCGACTTCGCCGGCCTTCTGCATGGCGGGACCAGCGGTCTCCTTCGACTTGTCCGTTAGTTCCTTGGCCTTTTCCTTGGCCCGTTCGACCAGCGTCTTGGCGGGTTCGGCACGCTTGAAGGGCTCGATAGCGGCCAGCAATTCCTTGCTCGCTGCCGGCAACGAAACAATGGTCTTGCCGTCCTTCTTTTCGAACTTGAGCGCCGAATAGCGCACGCCGATGCGCTTTTCGCCGGCGCCGAGGAAGCCGCCGACGCCCATGATCACGCCCTCGATCTCGTTCGAGGTACTCATGATCAGGTCCTCGATGTCGCCGATGATCTTGCCGTCCTTGTCCTGGACCTTGGCGCCAAGGATTTTGTCCTTGAGCAGGTACTGCGTCGCGGACTGGCCCTTGTAGAAGACGCCCGTCGGGATCTGGACCTTGGCGGCTTCGGGGGCTTTCTGCTGGGCGAGCGCAGGTGCTGTGATAGCAAGCCCGAGCGCCGCGATGAGGCTGAGGGACGTGAATTTCATTGGAGATCCTTTGCTGCCGGCGATGCGGCTGAGATGCTTCGAAGCGGCCCCCTCGGAGGAGCGTTGCCTGAACGGGCAAGTAGTGACAATTCATGGCGCCTGCAAGTCACCCGCCTGAATGCAGGCTAAATTGGATGAAATGCCGCAGCCAAAGCCCAGGTTTTGCGCGAGAAACTGGGGAAAAAGCTCAAGTTTTCGACGGGCTGGGAGGGCGACGGTTGCCGCCTGTCGATCGCATGCTATACCAGCCATGATTCCGCGCGGTGATCAACGCCGCGACGCTGGCCGTAAGGCTGGCCGTCATGGCAGCGTGATGCCGATAGCATGGTGTGGTCGCTCGACGACCGTCCGACAACAACAGGCGACGCCCCTTGGCCGACGATAAGACTCCGCCACGTGATCCTGCAGGCCCCACCGGCAAGCAGCCGGCCGATATCCGTCCGATCTCGATCGCCGACGAGATGAAGCGGTCATTCCTCGACTATGCCATGAGCGTGATCGTCAGCCGCGCACTGCCGGACGTGCGCGACGGCTTGAAGCCCGTGCATCGCCGCATCCTCTATGCGATGAACCAGCTCAATCTCGCCTGGAACCGCAAGCATATGAAGTCAGCCAAAGTCGTCGGCGAGACGATGGGTGATTTCCACCCACACGGTAATCTTGCGATCTATGACGCCTTGGTACGTCTCGCGCAGGATTTTTCGATGCGCGTGCCGCTGATCGATGGCCAGGGCAACTTCGGATCCGTTGACGGCGATCCACCGGCGGCCGAGCGCTACACCGAAAGTCGCCTCGCCAAGGTCGCTTCATTCCTGCTCGACGACCTCGATAAGGACACGATCGATTTCCGCGACAACTACGATGGCCGCGTGCAGGAACCATCGGTACTGCCGGCCAAGTTCCCGAACCTGCTCGTCAATGGCGCCGGCGGCATCGCCGTCGGACTTGCAACCAATATCCCGCCGCACAATCTCGGCGAGGTTGTTGACGCCTGTATTGCAGCACTCGACAACCCGGAAATCACGATCGACGAGCTTTGCCAGATCATCCCGGGGCCGGATTTCCCGACCGGCGCCATGATCCTCGGCCGAGCCGGATCGCTCGCCGCCTATCACAAGGGCCGCGGTTCGATTGTCATGCGCGCCAAGGTGCACACCGAGGACATCCGCAAGGATCGCACTGCGCTCATTGTCACGGCCATTCCCTATCAGGTGAACAAGAAGACGCTGATCGAGCACATCGCGGAGATGATCCGCGACAAGAAGCTCGAGGGCATTTCGGATCTGTGGGACGAGAGCAACCGCGAGGGCATGCGCGTCGTCATCGAGTTGAAGCGCGATGCCGTTCCCGATGTCGTGCTCAATCAGCTCTGGCGCCACTCGGACCTGCAGACGGCATTCAGCGCCAACATGGTGGCGATCAACGGCGGCCGCCCCGAGCAGATGAACTTGCGCGACATGATCATGGCGTTCGTGCAGTTCCGCGAGGAAGTGGTGTCGCGGCGCACCAAGCACCTGCTGAACAAGGCCCGCAATCGCGCGCACGTGCTGGTCGGTCTCGCCATCGCGGTCGCCAACATCGACGACGTGATCAAACTGATCCGCGCGGCGGCAAGCCCGGCCGAGGCGCGCGAGAAGCTGACCGAGCGGTTCTGGCCGGCTCGCGACGTAGCCCCGCTGGTCGAACTGATTGCCGATCCGCGCCATAAGGTCGAAAGCGACGGCACCTACAAGCTGTCCGAAGAACAGGCAGCGGCCATCCTTGCCCTCACCCTGTCGCGTCTGACGGCTCTCGGCCGCGATGAGATCGGCGACGAGTTGCGCAAGATCGGCAACGAAATCAAGGATTACCTGGATATCCTGTCGTCACGCGTGCGGATGATCAACATCATCAAGGACGAACTCGGCTCTATCAAGTCTGAATTCGCAACGCCGCGCCGTACCGAAATTCTCGATATCGAGGGCGACCTCGAGGACGAGGACCTGATCCAGCGCGAGGATTGCGTCGTCACCGTCAGCCACAAGGGCTACGTCAAGCGCGTTCCGCTGGCGACATATCGTGCGCAACGTCGCGGTGGCAAGGGCCGCTCGGGCATGTCGACGCGGGACGAGGACGTCGTCACGCAGATCTTCATTGCCTCGACCCACACGCCGGTATTGTTCTTCTCCTCGCGCGGCATGTGCTACCGCATGAAGGTCTGGCGCTTGCCGGCGGCAACACCACAATCGACCGGCAAGGCGCTGGTCAATCTGCTGCCTCTGCAGGAAGGCGAGACGATCACCTCGATCCTGCCGTTGCCGGAAGATGCCTCGACCTGGGGCGCGCTGGAGCTGATGTTCGCGACGCGCTCGGGCGGCATCCGCCGCAACAGCCTTGCCGACTTCGAGAGCATCAATCGCCTCGGCAAGATCGCGATGAAGCTCGACGAAGGCGATCAGATCATCCATGTGGCGATCGCCAAACCGGATCAGGATGTACAACTGACAACCAGGCTCGGCCAGGCCATTCGCTTCCTGATTGGCGACGAGGTGCGGCTGTTCGCTGGACGTAGTTCGGACGGCGTGCGCGGCATTCGGCTCGCAGCCGGCGACCATGTCATCTCGATGGCGATCCTGCGCCACGTCGAGGCGTCGACCGAGGAACGCTACGCCTACCTCAAGCAAGCAGCCGCCATGCGGCGTGCCGAGACGGATGAAGACGGTGACGCTCCTTCGACAGCCGTTGCCGATGACGAGGACGTCGCCAGCGGCACGGCCGAGTTGACGCCGGAGCGTTATGCCGAGATGAGTGCGCTCGAACAGTTCATCTTGACCGTTTCCGAGCGTGGTTTTGGCAAGCGGTCGTCATCCTACGACTACCGCTTGTCCGGTCGTGGCGGCAAAGGCATCACGGCGATGGGAGTCAACGACAAGATCGGTCCGCTGATCGCTTCGTTCCCGATCGACGAGTCCGATCAGATTATGCTGGTGACCGACGCCGGTAAGCTGATCCGCTGCCCGGTGCATGACGTTCGCATCACCGGCCGCAACGCCTCGGGCGTGCGCATCTTCAAGACCGACGAAGCCGAGAAGGTCGTCTCGGTCGAGCGCATTCCTGATGACGGCTCGGCAGCGGAGGTCGATGCGGAGCCCGGTGGCGACGGTGATGCCGGCGGCGAGCCGACGGCTCAATAGCGCACCCGTTGGTTGCGGTCATCGCCGGTCAGGACCTGAAAGACTGGCTTTAGACCGGCCTGCCGGCGGCGATGGGCGGGATCGACGCGACGCGTGCCATGAGCCAGTGGGTCACGATTGATACTAGGATCACCACAGCGACGAAGACAATGGCTTGCGACCATGAGCTGCCACTGAAAAAAGCGATGAAAATACTCGTGTACGTGATCACACCAAGCGCAAAGGCTTGAACGTTGCATCCCCCGATCAGCGAGGCGTCCCAGTCGATCCGGCGCAGGGACAGCATCAGCACTGCCAACATCACTGCGAACCACAGCGGCTGAACCAAGTAGAGGCACGACAGCGTCAGCGACCAGACCGAGCTCGACATGACGAGTGTCCGGATGAGTGTGCGGCTGATGGGGTTGAGGGTCACGGGGACGCTCCAGGCCAGAACGGGTTCGCGCACGCGAGCGGGACGTGTCCGATCCGCGAGAACACTCCGGCAATCCTGCATCAAAAGGCTTCAGGCATTGATAAAGGACCGCTGAATTTCGCCCTAATGGATGTCCCAAACAAACGCTGGAAGCAGTTGGTTCGGCATTGGATTGCCCCAACGCGCCCTTGCGCCAGCACGCGGGATAGGCGAGCCTGGGTTCCAGGGTCGCTGGCTGTTCTGGCGACCACGGCTCACATCTGAGGAGTTTATTCATGACGTTCTTTCTTTCCCGCCGTGATGCTATGCGCGGCGCAGCAACGCTCGCAGTCCTCGCCGCATCCGGCAGCCGCGCCTATGCGCAAGCCAAGTTCTTCCGCATCGGCACCGGCGGCACGGGCGGCACCTACTACCCGATCGGCGGCTTGATCGGCAATGCGATCTCAAGCGACAAACTCAATGCCAGCGCGGTCGCGACCAATGGCTCCGTCGCCAACGTCAACGGCATCGTCGGCGGGTCGATGGAGTCGGGCTTCAGCCAAGCCGACGTCGCGACCTGGGCCTACACCGGCACCGGAATCTACGAAGGCAAGCCGAAGGTCGAGGAATTGCGCGCCATCGCCAATCTCTATCCGGAAAGCGTCCACGTCGTCGTCAAGAAGGGCCTCAACATCAAGTCGCTCGCCGACTTGAAGGGCAAGCGGGTTTCGCTCGACGAGCCTGGCTCCGGCACGCTGGTCAATGCCAAGGCGATTTTGGCGGCCTATGGCGTGACTGAGAAGGACATCAAGCCCGAGTATCTGAAACCCGCGCAGTCCGCGGAAAAGATGAAGGACGGATCGGTCGACTGCTTCTTCTCGACGACCGGCTATCCGCAGGGCGCGATCTCGGAACTGGCAACAACGTCCGGCGTCGAACTGGTTCCCATCGATGGCGCGGGCCGCGATAAGATCCTCGCCGCCTACAAGTTCTTCGCGCTCGATAAGATTCCGGATGGCGCCTACAAGGACGTCAAAGGCGTCGACACCATCGCTGTCGGTGCGCAGTGGGTGACGACCGCGAAGATGGACGCGGATCTCGTCTACGAAGTGACCAAAGGCATGTGGTCCGACAAGGCCCGCGCCGCGCTCGACAGTGGTCACGCCAAAGGCAAGTCGATCGTGCGCGCCACAGCCCTCGCCGGCCTCGGCATTCCGCTGCACCCCGGCGCCGAGCGGTTTTACAAAGAGGCGGGGTTGTTGAAGTAAGGTTCGATCCAAGGTGTCAGACGCTTGCTTGTGTCTGACACCGCATCTCACTGATCCCAGCCATGCCAGCGACGGGATTGACGGGGGAGGTTCGTTCAGTCATCCGTGGGGCGCGTGTTCGCCGCGCCCGTGCGCCATCGAACCGTCCTACGGAGTTCCCATGAAAGCTTATTTTCTCCGCTTCCACCGTTGGATCACGCTGGCCTTCGCGATCCCGCTTGCGATTGTCATTGTGAGCGGTCTCGTGCTCTCGGTCGAGCCGATCCTCTATGATCGGGCGGTAACAGGTCGGAGCATAGCGCTGGCGCAGGTGGAAGCCGCGCTCGCCAAACATGACCCAGATAAGAAGGCGAACACGCTGAATGTGCGTGCCTATGAGGGCGTCGCGGTCATCGCTGAGGGCCGTGGCCCCGGCGCTAAGCGCGTCGATCTCGCGACCGGCAATCTGGTACCTGCCACGACGACGCTGTGGTCGGATACCCTTGGCATGATGCGGCGATTGCATCAGGAGTTGCTGATCGAGCAGCGCTGGATCGTCGATTGGTCGACGATCGCGATGCTCGTCTCAATGTCGCTTGGCCTGCTGATGGGCTGGCCGCACTTCCGCAATTCGCTGGGCGGCTGGCATCGCGGCACCGCCTGGATCTTGTCGCCGCTGCTGTTCCTGTCGCCGCTGACCGGGTTGGCGATTGCCTATGGGATTACATTCACGCCGCCGCCCGCCAAGGTCGATGGCCCGCCGGTGCCGCTGGCCGAGGCGATCAAAATCGTCGCGGCGAAGCACAACCTCGCCGATGTCATGTGGATCCGCCCGCAAGGTGGTGCAACGCGCGTGCGCGTTTATGACGGCGGCCAGGTCAAGGTGATGGCGGTGACGCGCGCGGGTCTGGTCGGCGGGCCGCAGTCGTGGCCGCGCGTACTGCATGAGGGAACCTGGGGCGGCATGTGGTCGGGCCTGCTCAATGTCATCGTCTCCATCGCGCTGATCGGTCTGATGGGCACCGGCCTCACCATCTGGGCGCGCCGCAACTTGCGCCATCGGGCCTCGCAAACCGCCAAAAGGCCCATGCGCGCGGCATAGTGCCATCGAGCGTTAGATTTGACTTGGGATACAATACTAAGACCGTCATGGCCGCGAAGGCGGCCACCCACGACAAGCTTCAGCGGAACAACAGCAAAAAAATTTCGCAAGCGCTGCAAGGTACGGCAAGTCTCCGTCAATAGAAGTCTCGTGGATATTTGCCGTGGGTGGCCGCCTTCGCGGCCATGACAAATCCAATAATCGCAGGGTTGAGGTTTCACCGGAGCCGCGCAAGCCCTTCGCTCGGATTCAAATAAAAATCCCTCAGGCGCGGCGTGCGCCTGAGGGCGTTGTTGGATCAATTGGGCGGCCGTGTTGTTTCAAACCGCGCCGTGGCTCTCGACGTAGAGCGCATAGAGCGAATGGCAACTGGTCATGTAGAGCCGGTTGCGCTTCGGGCCGCCGAATTCGAGGTTGGCGCAACGCTCGGGCAGGCGGATGAAGCCGATGGGCTTGCCGGTGTTGTTGAACACCATCACCCCGTCGAGGTCCTCGGACTTGCCTTTGAGTTGGAACACCTTGCGCCCGCCGACATCGGATGGCGCCTCCTGCAGCGCGCCGTTACTGCCGTAGCCGACCCACAGATTGCCGTCGCGATCGACGCGGAAGCCATCGAGCGCGCCAAAGTCGGCGGCGTCGATCAGCTTGGTCTTGCCGGCGACAGTGCCGTCGTCCTTGACGTCGTAGCTCCAGATGCTGCGGTTCGGCGTGCCCCGCCACTCCACGACATAGAGCTTCTTTTCGTCGGGTGAAAACGCCAACCCGTTGGGATTGAGAATATCAGTGATCACGGCGGACAGCTTGTTGTCCTTGCCGAGCCGATAGACGTTGGTCGTTTCCTGCTCGGGTTTTTCCTTCTTGCCTTCCCACTCGCCGTTGATGCCGAACAGCGGATCGGTGAACCAGATGCTGTCATCAGATTTGACGACGATATCGTTCGGCGCATTGAGTTTCCGGCCGTTGAATTTGTCGGCGAGAATGGTGAGTTTGCCGTCCTTTTCGGTGCGCACGATGCGGCGCGTCACCGAATGCTCGCAGCTGACGAGGCGGCCCTGGCGATCGCGGGCGTTGCCGTTGGCGTAGTTGGCGTTGGCGCGGAAGGTGGTGGTCTTGCCGGTCTTTTCGTCGAACTTCATGATTCGATTATTGGGGATGTCGCTGAACAGCAGATAGCCGCCTTCAGGAAAATAAGCCGGCCCCTCCGCCCAGCGAAATCCCGTGGCGACCTGCTCGACGGTGCTGGAGTAGATCCGGTACTTGGCGAAGCTCGGGTCAAGAATGTGGACGGATGGATCGGGATAGCGCTGGTTCGGCGTGAACGGGAACGATTGGGCGTCCGCCGAGCGGGGCAGTGCGGACGCCGCAATGGCGCCGCCAGTCATGGAGAGTAGGGTGCGTCGAGAGACTGTCAATGGTTCCTCCTGCTGGTCTTGTGGCTTGCGCCGCTCTGCACGGCCATGCGGTCGGTCAGGCACGCGTTTGGTCCGGGAAGGCTAGGTGGCATTGCCCGCTGTGTCCATGGCGCGCGCGCCGGCGGATCGCGCATTTTGCAATATCGTTATCAGCGTTCGTTTCAGCGGCCCGGCGCGTTGACTGCGGCTGCGATGATCACGGCCACGGTGGCCGCTTTCCTCATCGGTCAAATGGGGTATGTTGCAGCGTTGGCGCCATTGCGCGTCCCGGGGGAGAGCCGATGAGCAAGTCCGAAGTCGCGGGCGAGAAGTCCGCAGCCGAGCTGCAGCAGCTCGAGGAGCAACTCGATCCTGAAATCCGGTTCCGCCCGCTGTTGCCGCGCACGGCGTGGGCGGTGGCAACACTCCTGTTCCTGCTTTCCTGCTTCCACTATTACACGGCCGGATTCGGGCTGCTGCCGGAGACGACGCATCGTGGCATCCACATGGCGTTCGTGCTCGGGCTGATCTTTCTGGTTTTTTCCGCAGGCGCCAACAATCCCGCCGTGTCGCCCCATGCGTCGGCGCTACGGCCGTTCGGTGTTGGCCTACTCGACTGGGTATTCTGCCTCGCCGCTGTCATCTCCAGCCTCTATGTGCCGTGGATTTTCCACGATCTGCAATTCCGCGTTGGCAATCCCGAG
This sequence comes from uncultured Alphaproteobacteria bacterium, assembly GCA_963714325.1. Classification (GTDB taxonomy): domain Bacteria; phylum Pseudomonadota; class Alphaproteobacteria; order Rhizobiales; family Hyphomicrobiaceae; genus CAVQOB01. The sequence continues at coordinate 85,451 of CAVQOB010000001.1, forward strand.
ACCATCGATTGGGTGATGGGCACGGCGTTGATCATCGTGCTGCTGGAGGCGACGCGGCGCAGCGTCGGCGCGGCGTTGCCGATCATCGCCATCGCCCTGATGGCCTATGCGCTGGCCGGGCCGTCGCTGCCGGGCATCCTGGCCCATCCCGGCAACAGCTGGAAGGCAATCGTCAATCATCTCTATCTGACCAGCGTCGGCATCTATGGCATCGCGCTCGGCGTGGTCGCGACCTATGTGTTCCACTATGTGTTGTTCGGCGTGCTGGCGACGCGCATCGGTTTGGGCCGACTGTTCATCGATCTCGCCACCGCGCTGGCGGGGCGCTTTTCGGGTGGCCCCGCAAAAGTCTCGATCTTTGCCTCGGGCTTGTTCGGAATGATTTCCGGCTCGTCGATCGCCAACACGGTGACGGTCGGGTCGCTGACCATTCCGATGATGATCCGCATCGGCTATCCCCGCCACTTTGCGGCGGCTGTCGAAGCAACGGCGGCAACCGGCGGACAGATCACGCCGCCGATCATGGGGGCGGCCGCGTTCCTGATGGTCGAATATTTGGGGATGCCCTATCAGTCGATCATTCTCGCCGCCATCGTGCCGGCCTTCATGCATTTCTTCGGCGTTTTCTGTCAGGTGCATTTCGAAGCGAAAAAGCTCGGCATGCAGGGCATCCCCGTCGCCGAATTGCCCGATGCCCGCGCGGTGATGAAGCGCGATTGGCCGACGGCGGCGCCCTTGTTCGTCCTGCTCGCGGTTTTGTTTTCCGGCTACACGCCCTATCTTGCGGCATTCTGGGGGATTACCGCATGCCTGGTGATCGGATTGACCGGGCGCAATCCCATTGTCGCAGTGGCCTTCCTGATCGCGTTGCTGGTCGCGACGTGGACGGAAACACTGACTGAACCGGTGGGGCTCGGCCTGATCATCGCCTGCTCGCTCGCCGCCGCCGCGTGGTTCTCGAAGCGTGACAAGGACGGCCGGGACCGCGGCATCGACATGGCCGATGCATTCGTTGTCGGCGCCAAGTATGCGATCAGCGTCGGCGCGGCGGCGGCCTGTGTCGGGATTATCGTCGGCATCGTGACGCTGACCGGTATCGGCTTCAAGCTGTCGAACATCGTCACGACGCTGGCAACGGATCTCGCAACGCTCTGTTCCGCGTTCTTGCCGGCGTGGATGTTCTCCGTCGGCGGCATGACGCTATTTTTCACGCTGATCATGACGGCGATCGTCTGCCTGTTGCTCGGCTGCGGCGTGCCGACGACGCCGACCTACATCATCATGGTGACAATCGCGCAACCCGCGCTGGCGACGCTTGGTGTCGCCCCCATCGTCTCGCACTTCTTCGTCTTCTACTACGGTGTGCTCGCGGACGTGACGCCACCGGTGGCGTTAGCTGCCTATGCTGGCGCGAGTATGGCCGGCGCCGATCCGTTCAAAACCGGTAATACCGCGTTCCGTCTTGCGATGGCGAAGGCGCTGGTGCCGTTCGTATTTGTCTATTCGCCGGCCATGCTCATTGTCACCAAGGGGTTCACCTGGGCTGCGTTCTTCGAGACGACGATCGGCTGTCTGGTCGGCATTGTCATGTTGGCGGCGGCGTTGACGGGGTATGGCCTCGCCTTCATGCGGACATGGGAGCGGGTGTTACTCGGCATCGCGTCCATTCTGGTCATTGCACCAAGCCGGACGGCGACCCTTGTCGGCTTGGTGCTGGCCATCCCGGTGATTGTCCGACAGGTGGCACTGTGGCGGGCGGGGAAAGAGCAGGCGCTGCCGATGGTCAAAGGTCAGCTGAACGGTTGACGCATTGCAGCAAAATGATGTTGCACACAAGCAATGCGCAATGACCGACAAACAGGCAATACGGGCCATTGCGCAGCCGTGGCCTGCGGGTATGATCCCCAGGGGTTGACGGGGAAACGGACCGGCTGTCGATGCCGGTCGACCAAATCCCCGAGCCGCCTGACATTTCCAGTTTCGCTCATAGAGAACAGGATGCTTATCCGATGATCAAACGCTTGGCGCTGAGTGCCATCGCTGCTGGCTTGATGGCCAGCACGATGCTGGTGACGGCCGCAGACGCGCAGGAAAAAACGCTGCGCATCGCCATGACCGCTGCCGATATTCCGAAAACGAACGGGCAGCCGGACCAAGGCTTTGAGGGGAACCGCTTCACCGGTATTCCGCTGTTCGACAGCCTGACGCAGTTTGATTTGTCGTCGGCCGACAAGCCAAGCGTGCTGATGCCCGGTCTCGCGACAGAATGGAAAGTTGGCGACACCGACAAAACCAAGTGGACGTTTAAGCTGCGCCCCGGCGTGAAGTTCCACGATGGCTCGGATTTGAATGCCGACGCGATCGTGTGGAACGTGCAGAAGGTGCTCGACAAGGAAGCGGCTCACTTCGCGCCCGACCAGATCGGCGTCACCGTCAGCCGTATGCCAAACCTCGTCTCTGCCAAAAAGATCGATGATCTGACGGTTGAGTTGACGACCAAGGAGCCGGATAGCTTCCTGCCGCTCAATCTGACGAACCTGTTTATTGCGTCGCCGGCACATTGGCAAAAGAAGTTTGATGCGCTGGCGTCGGTTGCCGACAAGGCCGAACGCGCCAAGCAGGCGTGGACGGGATTTGCCGCCGACGCTTCGGGCTCGGGTCCGTTCAAGATGGCGAAGTTCTCGCCGCGCGAGCGCGTTGAGTACGTGAAGAACCCCGGCTATTGGGATCCCAAGCGCGTCGCCAAGGTCGACCGCGTTGTACTGGTGCCGATGCCGGAAGCGAGTGCGCGCACTGCCGCGTTGCTGTCGGGCCAAGTCGACTGGATCGAGAACCCTGCCCCGGATGCCGTCAAGAACATCAAGGACAAGGGCTTTGTCATCACCGCCAACGCGCAGCCGCATGTGTGGCCCTGGCAGTTCTCGTTTGCCGAGGGCTCGCCCTGGCTCGACAAGCGCGTGCGTCACGCCGCCAACCTCTGCGTCAATCGCGAGGAACTGAAGGGCGCGCTCAATGGATTGATGGAAGTGCCGAAAGGTACGGTTCCGCCAGGTCATCCCTGGTGGGGAAATCCGAAGTTCGAGATCAAATATGATCTGGCCGCCGCCAAGAAGCTGATGGAAGAAGCGGGCTTCAGCGCGACCAAACGGTTGAAAGTGAAGACCATCACGTCGGCGTCGGGCTCTGGTCAGATGCAGCCGATCGCCATGAACGAGTATCTGCAGCAGGCGCTGAAGGAATGCTTCTTCGATGTCGAGTTGGATGTCGTGGAGTGGAACGCGTTGTTCACCAACTGGCGCGCGGGCGCGAAAGACCCAACGTCACGCGGTGCGCATGCGACTAACGTGACGTTCGCGGCGATGGATCCGTTCTTCGCCATGGTGCGCTTCACCTCGACCAAGACGTTCCCGCCGGTATCGAACAACTGGGGCTATTTCGGTAACGCTGAGTTCGACGACTTGATCGCGAAGGCACGCACATCGTTCGCCGACAAGGATCGTGATGAGGCGCTTGGCCGGCTGCATGCACGCATCGTCGAGGAAGCACCGTTCCTGTGGGTGGCGCACGACGTCGGTCCGCGCGCGATGAGCGCGAAGATCAAAGGCTTCGTGCAGCCCAAGAGCTGGTTCGTCGATCTGGCACCCGTCAGCATCGACTAAACGCGCTGGCATGGTTTGAAAGCGAAGGGCTGCTCCAACTGGAGTGGCCCTTTTTCGTGTGTGGCGAAGCTGAGCACCGGGAGATGTCATCCCTCTCCCCGTTCTTCACGGGGAGAGTTACCATGCGCGCCGAAGGCGCGCACATGAATGGATGAAAGCGGTTTTACTGTCGGCGTCGTGGCATTGAGGTCGTTTTTTCCCTGGCGCCGTCGAGCCCGAGGGAGAGTTTGATCCTGGGGCCTCAGAGCACATGTCATTGTCGCCACGGACGGCGGCGGGCTCAGCCCACCGTTCCGTCCCGGAGCACGCAGAGTAGAGTTCAAATCGACGAGGCCCCTGGCCACGGCATTCCTGTCACTTGGGAGGTGTCCGTGAATATCCTACATAAGAAGTGCGCCGGTCTTGATGTGCATTCCGCCTTCGTGGCGGTCTGCGCGCGCACCGTGCGAAGCCGCAAGATCGCCTACGAGGAGGGCCGCTTCGCGACCACGACGCGCGATCTTCTCGCGCTCGCAGCCTGGCTCGAAGAGCGTGGTGTCACGCATGTCGTGATGGAGGCAACCGGTGTCTATTGGAAGCCTGTGTGGCACATCCTGGACGCCGCGTTCACGCTGATGCTGGTCAACGCCCACGAGGCGCGCAATCTGCCCGGCCGCAAGAGCGATGCGAGCGATGCCCGCTGGCTGGCCGATCTCCTGGCCCACGGCCTGATCCGCGCGAGCTTCGTGCCGCCGGAGCCGATCCGGGAGCTGCGCGATCTGACGCGGACGCGCACGCAGCTGCAACGCCAGATGACGCAGCACGAGAACCGTATCGGCAAGGTTCTGGAGGACGCCAACATCAAACTCGCAACCGTCGTGTCCGACCTGCTCGGCATCAGCAGCCGGCGCATTCTGGAGGCGCTGGTCGCTGGCGAGACCGATCCTGCGCGACTGGCGGCGCTCGCCGATCGCAGGTTGAAGGCGTCTCGCGAGGACCTGGCCGCCGCCCTCGACGGCCGCTTCACGCGCCACCACGCCTTCCTGGTCCGTGAGCACCTGACCATGATCGACGTGCTCGCCCAGCGGATCGCCAGCTTCGAGACGGAGGTGGAGGCTTTGCTCGCCCCCTTTCGTCAGCTCGTCGCCGAGTTGACCAAGATCCCTGGTGTGAAGAAGCGGGCCGCGTCTGCCATCCTGGCCGAGATCGGAACCGACATGAGCTGCTTTGCCACCGCCGGCCATCTCTCGAGTTGGGCCCGCCTCGTGCCCCGTCTCGACGAGACCGGCGGCAAGAAGCGCTCGACACGGGTCAAGAAGGGCGGGGCCTGGCTGAAACCGCTGCTCGTGCAATGCGCCATGGCTGCAGCCCGCACCAAGAACACCTATCTGTCCCGTCAGTTCGCCGGCATCGCCGCCCGGCGTGGGCCCAAGAAGGCCGCCATCGCGGTCGCCGGCTCGATCCTCACCGCCATCTACCACATGGTCCGCGATGGTGTGCCCTACCGGCCGCCACAGGTCCGTCCCCTCGATGCGGCAGCCAAAGACAACAAGGCCAAGCGTCTCGCCGGTCAGCTCAGGGCTCTCGGCTTCGAGGTGAAACTCGAACGTGCCGCATGACGTCAGCCCACCGTGCCCGTGGCCAGTTTGTTTCAGAGTAGGGAAGGGTGAGGGGCAACAACAGACGCGTGAGGTGCGGTCGTAGGTTTGTACGATCGCGCGTGCTGCCGCCCCTCATCCGGCCTCCGGCCACCTTCTCCCCGCGTGCGGGGAGAAGGCAAACCACGCCGGCTGCATATTGCTTTCCACTTCAGTTGAGCACCAGCAACCGCGCCCGGGCAACCGAGGCGCCCGCGAGGTGAACGCCAGATGATCACAGCGTTCAGAAGCGGTTCAAAGCGCGGGGTGTAAATCTGATCTCACGATTTGAGCGCCGGCTCCTCCCGGTAACCTGAGAAAAGGAAGCCCGTCATGAAAAAGATCATCCTCGCAACTGTGACTGCCGTGACCCTGCTTGGTTCAGCCGGCGTTGCCAGCGCCACCGAATATCGTGGCTGGGGTTGGGGCTGGGGCCAAGGCGCCGGCGAACGCCGCGAAGCCCGCCAGGAAAGCGCCATCGAACAGGGCCGCCGTAATGGCACGTTGACCGCGTCGGAGTACCGCGCACTGCAGGCTGAGCAGGCCCGCATCGACCGGTTGCAGAACGCGGCGAAGTCGGATGGTTATGTCTCCGCCGCAGAGCGCGCACGGATCAGCGCCGCACAGAACTCGGCCGCTCGCCACATCTACCAGGAAACGCATGACCGCGAAGGTCGCAGCCCCTGGTATCGCCGCTGGTATTGATCTCGGAGCGCAACCCGAAAAGTGTGTCGCGGTTTTCGGATAAGCTGCGCGACAGGGAAAAAAGCGCTCCCCCCGCGCTTGGGAACAGTCGGGAAAGGTCGCCTTCGGGCGGCCTTTTCTGTTTTTATGACGTCAAATCATAGGGTTCGGAGCGTTCGGGCGCACGTTATCCCCGGCTTTGCGGGGCGGTCGTCTGATTACGGCGTCTCTGTGACTAAGGTGACACAATCGGCCGCAATTCGCTTTTGAACGCTGTTACATCGTCGACGATGGATTGAGTGTGTCGGGCCGGACCAGATAGGGTTCGCTGAGAGTTTGTTTCGCTTGAGCACGTCTTAGAATGCTTCGCGACGCGCAGACGGAGTTCGTGACAGTTCCAGTGGGACTGACACACCAGGGGATGGCCAGGGGATGGCCAGGGGAATTGGGATGGCACACATGACATCGACAAAGACACTGTTTCTGGGATCCGCTGCGGCGGCAGCCCTGCTGGCCTCGGTTTCGATGGCGACCGCCGGCGGGTTCGCGGTTCGCGAGCAGTCGACCACCTATCAAGGCATGTCGTTTGCCGGCGCTGCAGCCGGTGGCAGCGGCATCAGCTCGATGTTCTGGAACCCGGCGACGATCACACAAGCCGGCGCCGGTCTGACGACCGAATCGCATGCAGCGCTAATTCTCGGTAATGTTGAGATCCACGCGCAGCCCGGATCAACGCTTTTGGCAATGGGTGCCGACAGCGGCAACATCGCACAGGGCGCGCTGGTGCCGTCGAGCTACTACGCCTACCGATTGAGCCCCACCGTCGTGCTTGGCGCTTCCCTGAATTCGCCGTTCGGCCTGGTGACGCACGCCGACAACGTGCTCTGGGCAGGTCATGTGCAAGCGCGCACGTCGGCGATCAAGACATATAACCTCAACGTGGTCGCGGGCATCCAACTCGGCAACGGGTTCTCGGTCGGCATTGGACCGCAAGTTCAGTTGATCAAGGGCCGCTTGACGGCGTCGGCCAATGCTGCCGGGACGGCGGTTTCTATTCTCGATGCCGACGATGTCGCCATCGGGGCAACGGCGGGTGTGCACTGGCAGGCGGGTCCCGGCACGTCGATTGGGCTCGGCTATCGTTCGCGCCTCGGGCACAAGCTCGAAGGCGATGTCACTGTCACGGGCGTTCCAGGCACAGGCCCGGTTGAGGCCGAAGCCAACCTGCCGGATATCGTGACGTTCTCGATCCGTCAGGCCTTGAGCAATAAGCTGACGCTGGCTGGTACCGTCGAATGGTCGAACTGGAGTGAACTGCAGAAGCTGCGCGTCGTCTGCCAGGGTGTCGGTGGTGCCTGCCCGGGCGCCGGCGTTGCGGTACAAAACTCGTCGCTTGCTTGGAAAGACGGCTGGATGTTCTCGCTCGGTGGCGAATACGCCTATAGCGATGCGATGACCCTGCGCGCAGGATTGGCGTACGAGAAATCGCCGATCCAAGATCCGTCTGAGCGCTCGCTTCGCGTGCCCGATGTCGATCGCATCTGGGCGTCGATGGGGGCAAGCTACAAGCTCACGCAGTCAACAACGCTGGACTTGGCCTACACACACATCTTCGGCAAGACGTCGCCGATCGATCGGACCGAGGGAGTACGCGTCGTCGGTGAAGTCGAGTTCGAACGTGAACATCTTCTCCGGTGCTATCAAGACGAAGTGGTAATCGCCTGAGTTCCGCGTCGGAACGCTTTCACGACGCTTTTGCCTCATTCTCTCTCTCTCTCTCTCTCTTTCTCTCTCTCTCTCTCTCTCTCTCTCTCTCTCTCAAACTCACTCTCTCTTTCTATCTCAACAACATCGAAGGCCGGTCCGGTGCCCACGGACCGGCCTTCGCAGTTTTTGACGCTTCCTGCAGCCACTCCGTCATGGCCGCGAAGGCGGCCACCCAAGCAAACTCAACGTGTTATGACTGTTGATCAATGTGGGGACAATTTGTGATAGGTTCGTGTGGCTCGAATTGGGTCGACTCGATATTTGCTGGGGTGGTCGCCTTCGCGGCCATGGCAGTAGAGGGTCGGACCTTTCGTACCGTTCAATGTGATCCAAGAAGTAGCAGTTGCTGTTAGAAGTTTTTCGAAATCTCCAATGTCATCTTCCACACGCGCGGCGTCCGTCCCCGTAAAGTCCACTCTCCCCGTCAAGCGCCGCACCGTCGGCTTGGCGCTCGGCGGCGGCGGCGCGCGCGGGCTTGCCCACATCCTCGTCCTCGAAGCCTTCGATGAACTCGGCCTCAAACCCGATATCATCACCGGCACATCGATCGGCGCGATCTACGGGGCGGCCTACGCCTCCGGCCTTTCGGCCAAGTTGATCCGCGCGCACACCGAGGAAACGCTCGGGCAGCGGATGGATCTCGCCCGGCAGCTGTTCTCGGCGCGCGCCGAGCCGATCCTGAAGATCCTCAACATTCTCCCCGTTCGCTCGGCGCTGCTCGACGCGGTGGCGCTGCTCGAATTCATTTTGCCCTCGAAAGTCAAAGCTGATTTCGCCGAACTCGCGATCCCCCTGTCGATTGTCGCAACGGATTTCTATGCGCAGGAACAGAAGGTTTTTGCATCCGGCGCGCTGCGGATGGCGATTGCGGCCAGCATGGCGCTGCCCGCGATCTTTACGCCGGTCATGATCGGTGGCCACGCCATGGTCGACGGCGGCCTTGTCAATCCGCTGCCCTTCGACGTGATCGCGGGCAAAGCCGACATCATCATCGCCATCGACGTGTCTGGCGCGCCGCGTGGGGCTGGCGTGCGCGCGCAGCCTTCGGCGATGGAAGTGCTGATGGCATCGTCGCAGATCCTGCAGCGCTCGATCATCCGCGAGAAGCTCAAGGCGAGCCAGCCGGATATCTATATCGACTGCTCCGTCGATGCTTTCACGGTGCTGGATTTTCACAAATTCCGCGAGGTCCTGAAGTCGGCGGCGCCCGCCAAGGAACAACTGAAGCGCCAGATCGCGCGGGTGCTGGAGAGCCAGCACGTCGAGGCGCTGCCGGTGCCCGCGATACCTGAGCCGGGTCCAGTCCAGTCGCGTCGCCAGAAGGCGCGCGGGCGCCTCGCAAAGCTCACACGCACGGCGAAGTGAATACGTCAACAATTTCAAATCGCGAAACATTTCCACAGCCGCTTGCAAATACACTTCACAGCGCCGTCGGTCTCGCGCATGGTGCGCGGGCAGCGGAAACAACCCCGAGCAAAGTGCGAAATTTTGGGACGCCAGGGAAACGCGGATCGCGCGACATGATCGGGTCGGCCAACGCACCCCATGTTCGCCGAGCGGCGTATGTGTCCTGGCGACTTTGCCGGGGGTAGAGGGTATCGACGAGAGGGCGCGGACGAATGCCGGCAAGGAGGCCGAAGGTGCGGCCGTCCGCGGGGGACGGCGGCTTTCGTATCGACATCGATTTGGAGCACGCAGAGCGTGAGGCGGTGCGGATTCGCGGCTGGCTCGCGGGCTTGCGCGCGCGTCACGATCTCAGCCGCTACGAGTATACGCGCCACGTCCGCGTGGTGCCGGCGAGCGCGACGCACAGTCATCCGATCCTGACGCTCGGCACGCGCTTCACCGAGACCGAGGATCATCTGCTCGCAACCTACCTGCATGAGCAGATGCACTGGTATCTGTGGCTGAGCGGCGGTCCCGATCACGATCCGGTCGCGCCCTTCTTTGACGAACTGGTGCGGCGCTATCCGAAAGCTCCAACGCACCTGCCGGAAGGCGCGCGCAACTACGAGCAGACCTATCTGCATCTCGTCGTCAATTGGCTGGAGTTGAAGGCGACGTCGGAATTCATTGGCTGGGATCGCGCCGTCGCCCTCGCCAACACCCAGTATGGCTATCGCTGGATCTACAAGACGGTTGTGCGCGATTGGGATGCGCTCGGCGCGCTATTGGAGGCGCACGGGTTGCTGCCGATCCGGCCAGCAGACGAATTGATCCAGGTGGAGCAGCGCCGGATACGCTTGGCGATCGATGCAGAGAATGCCGCCGCGCCGCGCGCCAGAGCCAAGTCCACAAAGAAAATCGCGGCAAAGCGCAAGCCCAAACCGAAGCCCAGACTCAAACCCAAGCCGCTCATCAAGCGCCGCGTCGCTCAGCAAAAAAAGTCCGCAGCAAAGCCTGCGCCGCGCTCTCGCCAATCCCGCCGTAGACCTCCGGCGCGTGGTGGCAGGTCGCGTGGGTGAAGACGCGGGCGCCATGCTCCACCCCGCCGCTCTTGGCATCTCTGGCGCCAAAATAGAGCCGCCGAATCCTTGCGAAAGAGATGGCGCCAGCGCACATCGGGCACGGCTCCAGCGTCACATGCAGATCGCAGTCGATCAGCCGCTCGGACGCAAGCTTGACGCAGGTTTCGCGGATGACCAGCATTTCGGCGTGCGCGGTCGGGTCGTGCAGCTCGCGGGTGCGGTTGCCGGCGCGGGCGAGCAATTGGCCGTTGGGGCCGGTGATCACCGCGCCAACCGGGACTTCACCGCGCTCGGCGGCGAGCCGCGCCTCTTCCAGCGCAATTTCCATGATGCTCTGACGCTCGGGGGATGGCATAAGGAGGGCCCTTTTTAAAAAGAGCCGCATTCGATGTCGAAACCGCCGAACCGTCAACCTCCAGCAAGACCGGCGCCAGCGCGACCGAGCGCCACCCGTGCCCCTTCGGGGCGACCGTCGCAAAACCCGGGCGGCCAACGGCCATTTGGTAAGCCACCCTACAAGCCGAGCCGGGGCGGACCAGAATCGCCGCGCCGGGATGATGATCGAGACGAACGGCCGCGCCGCCCGAAGCCGCAGGGACGCCCAAGCCGCAACGCAGAACCGGACGTGACCGCCCCTGCCAGTCGACCGATGGAACCGATGCGGATCGCCAAAGCTTTGGCGCGATCGGGATTGTGCTCGCGGCGCGAAGCCGAGCGCTGGATCGAAATGGGTCGGGTCAGCGTCAACGGCGATATCCTGAAGAGTCCGGCGCGCGATGTCGGCCCCACCGATCGCATCGTCGTCGATGGCAAACCGCTGCCTGAAGCGGAACCAGCGCGGCTCTGGCGCTATCACAAGCCGCGTGGTCTGGTGACGACGCACAAAGATCCGGAGGGCCGACCGACCGTCTTCGACAAGCTGCCGAAGTCATTGCCGCGGGTGATCTCGATCGGGCGGCTGGACTATAATACCGAAGGCCTGTTGCTGTTGACCAATGACGGCGAGCTGGCGCGGCATCTCGAACTGCCGGCGACAGGATGGCTCCGGCGCTATCGTGTGCGTGCGCATGGTCGGGTGACGCAAGTCCAACTCGATGCCCTCAAGGACGGTATCGAGGTGGACGGCGTGCGCTACGGGCCGATCGACGCGTCGCTGGACAAGGAACAAGGCGCCAATGTCTGGCTGACAATCGGTTTGCGCGAGGGAAAAAATCGTGAAGTCCGCAAGATCCTCGGCACGCTCGCACTTGATGTCAATCGGCTGATCCGCATTTCGTTCGGTCCGTTTCAGTTGCAGGATCTTGGCGAAGGTGAGGTCGAGCATGTCGCGCGGCGCGTGCTCGCTGATCAATTGGGCCCGGTTCTAGCGCAGGAAATGAACCTCATTGATGAGCCCGTGCTCGCTGCGGCCAAACCGCCGCGCAAGCCGTCGGCTCCAGGGGGACGGCCACCGTATCGACCGGGCAAGCCTAGGCAGGAGCGATGAGAATTGTTGGTGGGCAATTTCGCGGCCGTGCGCTGGTCTCGCCGGCGACCGAGGGGACGCGGCCGACGTCGGATCGCGTGCGCGAGTCAATCTTCAATATCCTGGCTCATGGACTGCCGGGATTTGACCTCGGCGGCGCGAAGGTGCTCGATCTGTTCGCCGGCACCGGTGCTCTCGGGCTCGAGGCGTTATCGCGCGGCGCAACGTATTGCATGTTCGTCGACGATGATGCCGATGCGCGCGGCGTCATTCGCGAGAATGTCGAAGCGTTGGGCCTGACCGGTGTCACCAAGATTTTCCGCCGCGACGCGACGGATCTCGGTGAAGCCGGCCGCTACGCCGGGTTCTCGCTGCTGTTCCTTGATCCGCCCTATGACAAGGGACTTGGCCCACGCGCGTTGCGATCGGCGGCGGTGGGGGGATGGCTGGTGCCGGGCGCTATCGCGGTGATCGAGGAACGTAAAGGCGCGGCGATCGATCTGCCAGCCGAGTTCGAACGCCTCGATGCACGCGCCTGGGGCGACACGGAAGTCGTCTTTGCCCGCTACAGGAGCGCGCTATGAGCGGGGCGCGCGTCGATGCCGGGCCGAGTTACGCCTGGAGTGGTTGGTTCGAAGCGGCCGCCTACGTCATGACGATCGGCGCCTTGAGTTTGACCTACGCCTATGGCCACACGATCGGCGCCCACCCAACGGCATTTATTCTTTATGCCATGCTGGTCTCGGCGCTCGCGATGCTGGGGCTCACCGGGCTCGGCAACGATGCGGCGGCGATCATGCTGCATCCCCGGAGTTGGATCGCCGGTGCGGCAATTATTCTGATCGAAGTCTTCTTCTACGTGGCGATCGGCTACGCGTCCCCCGCGCACGCCACGCTCGTCGTTCGCATCAGTATCCCGCTGGCAATGTTGGCGGGTGCAGTCCTCTATCGCCGCCGGCCGCCCGTCGCAGCAGCGCTCGGCGCATTGGCCATCGTTGTGATTCTCGGTATCGTTGTTTGGCAGACGAATGCCAACGTGCGGGCGCCGATGGGGCTTGCCGCGGTTCTCGCTGGATTTTTCATGGTCGTGCGCGGCTTCGCCAGCGAATTCCATCCCTGGAACCGGGCCGCGCGGACCGTGCATGAAAAGATCCGCGTCACCGGGCTCGTCGTGCTGGTGACGTCAATCATGAGCCTGGTGCTGACGGCGCTGGCGAGCGGCTTGATCGCGCAGGACTTGATACCACGCACGACACTGGTTCCAACCCTTGCCGAGTTGACGGACGGTCCGACCGTGCTGCTCGGATGTTGTGTCGGCGGGGTGATCCTGACGCTGATGGCCTATCTGAATTTTTCCTGTGTCGTGAAGATCACGACTGAGAATTTCACGGCGATGATGGCGTTCACGCCGGTTGCGACGTGGGTGATGCAATCCATTGGTACTGGGGTTGGCATTGTCCAGATCGCGCCGCTGGCCGATGGGCTGATCATCGCCATGGCCGGCCTGGTGGGGTCGGTGCTGGTCATCTTCTGGGCGGGGCGGCGCGCGCGCCAGAAGGCAGTGGCATGATGTGGTTGTGGTCTCGCGCGCGAGCGCGTTGGACATAGCCAATCCCGTGATTTGCGCATAGTCTGCCGCGAACGTTCTGGGATCAACATTTGCGACGACCAAGCCGGAGCATCATCATGTCTGCACTCCCATTGCCGACCATCGCAGACGTCATGGCGGCCCGTGAGCGCCTCGCCAAGCTCGCGGTGTTGACGCCGCTGATCGAGCATCCAGCCCTCAATGCGCGCGTCAAGGGCCGCGTGTTGCTGAAAGCGGAGAACGTGCAGCGCGTCGGCGCGTTCAAGTTTCGGGGCGCCTTTAACGCGGTGTCGCAAGTCGATCAAAAAGCTTATCCCGGTGGCGTCGTCGCCTGCTCGTCGGGCAATCACGCGCAGGGCGTCGCCGCCGCCGCAACACTGTGCGGCATGGCGTCTGTCATCGTCATGCCGGCCGACAGCCCCAAGCTCAAGCTCGCGCGCACCAAGGCATTCGGCGCCGAAGTGATCACCTATGACCGCGCGACCGAAGATCGTGATGCCATCGCGCTGGCCGTCTGTGCCAAGCGCAAGGCGGCATTCGTGCACCCGTTCGACGACGCCAACGTCATCGCCGGGCAGGGGACGGCTGGGCTCGAACTGATGGAGCAGGCGCGTGCGCTGGGCGCTAAGCCCGAAGTGGTGCTGGTGCCCTGTTCGGGTGGCGGGTTTGCGTCTGGCGTATCGCTCGCCGTCAAGAACGCTGATGCCCAATGCGATGTGATGACGGTGGAGCCCGCAGGCTTCGACGATTTTGCGCGCTCGTTGAAAAGCGGAAAACATGAGCGCAACGCAAAGATGTCCGGCTCGATCTGTGATGCGCTGCTGTCGCCGACGCCGGGAAAACTCACGTTCGCCATTGCGCAGAAAAACATGTCCGGCGGCCTCGCCATCACCGATGACGAGGCGCGCGCGGCGATGCGCTTCGCTTTCATCGAGCTGAAACTGGTGCTGGAGCCGGGTGGCGCGGCAGCCCTCGCCGCTGTGTTGACGGGGAAGTTGCCGGTCGCGGGTCGCACCATCGTCGCCGTGCTCTCCGGCGGCAACGTCGATCCCGACCAGTTCGCCGAGATCATTCGCGCCGGCTAACTCGTGCGCTTTTTTCACGGACGCTTCAGCGACCCACTTTTGTGGTCGCGCTGCTTTTTCCAAAATCCGCTTCGCATTCTCAGGGCTGCGCTCGGGCAGCCAGCGCGATTTTCCCTCTCCCCGTTTTTTCACGGGGAGAGGGAAAAGAACATTCCCTCTCCCCATGAGCCTTCGCGAAATGGGGAGAGGGTAGTCGACGGCGTGAGGGGCAGCAACGAGCCGTGAGGGGCAGCAACGAGCCGTGAGGGGCAGCAACGAGCCGTGAGGGGCAGCAACGAGCCGTGAGGGGCAGCAACGAGCCGTGAGGGGCAGCAACGAGCCGTGAGGGGCAGCAACGAGCCGTGAGGGGCAGCAACGAGCCGTGAGGGGCAGCAACGAGCCGTGAGGGGCAGCAACGAGCCGTGAGGGGCGGCACGTTTTCAAACACGTTTGCCGCCGCATGCTTTCGCATCGGCGTTTTGCTTTAAATTCAGGGACCGGGGCGGCGGAGCCGATGCGATCTCTGCTTGCGGCAAGCTCGCCGCGCCGGTTGCCTTGTGGGCAACTGAAGGCGCAAGCAAAAAGCCTGGCGCGGACTTCGACGGCCACGCGGCCGCCCCGATTGCTGCAAGGGTTTTGTCAGAGATCTGTCCCCTTGAGAACCCACCGTGCGATCGACACGATGTCGCTCGGTGTCTACCTTGCGGCACATCCGAACACTTCAGACTGACCGGAGCGCGTTGCTCGTCCGAGGTACCTTCTTGCAACGCCCGGTCCGGGGAAACGAGACGACCCTCGCACCGCCCCTGATGTGAACCGGGATGTGAGAGAGTATGCCAGAAATCAAAAATCGCACCCCCTAGGTACTTACCCAGGTTGACACGTTTTGGCGGGGCATGGTGAACGGCGGGATCTCCCTCTCCCCGTTTTTCACGGGGAGAGGATCCCCGCAGGGGAGGTGAGGGGCGGCGACGCGGTTGCTGGTGGGCAACCGAAGCGCAACGAAAAGAGCGCGTGAGAGGCAGCCGCGTGCCGCGTTGCCGCCCTCACCCTCGGGACAAGCCCGAGGGCATGCCCTGACCCTCTCCGCATTCGCAAACGCTTATGGGGAGAGGGAAGATCGCGGCGGGTGACACTGTGCTTGGCGCTTCGGTTGCCCGCGCTGCAACCGGGCTTGGATATCTGAAGGCGCCCGCGCCGGGTGGTCGCTCGTGCGCCCCAAAAAGTGTTTGGCGGTTTTTGGATAAGGCGCACGAGCCAGCGGAAGCGTGGGCAACCGAAGGCGCCGCGCCGGGTGGTCGCGTGCGCCCCAAAATGTTTGGTTTTTGGATAAGGCGCACGAGCCAGCGGAAGAGTGGGCAACCGAAGGCGCCCGCGCCGGTTGGCACTGGGCAACCGAAGGCGCAAGAATAGTGATCGCTTACCCGGGGATGACAGCGGTGGGTGGTGAAGCGCTTCGCGAGCGAGGGCTCACCCTCGCGCTCCGACCGGGAGCACAGCTCCCGGACCCTCAGCTTTTTATCAGTTCAGTGCGGGTCCAGGGGAAAGCCCCTGGTTGGGGATCGCAAGGGGCGAACAGCCCCTTGCATCGCGTCAGCGATGACTACTCCGCCGCCTCCCGCTTGCTCCCACCACCACCGCCATTGCCGCGCGCTACGGCACCGGCCTTCGCCGCCCCACCGCGTCCCTTCCGCGCCAGCACGGCTTTCAAATATTTCCCGGTGTAGCTTTCCTTCACCTTCGCCACATCCTCGGGCGTGCCGACGGCGACGACTTGGCCGCCGCCATCGCCGCCTTCGGGGCCGAGGTCGATGATCCAGTCGGCCGTCTTGATGACCTCGAGATTGTGTTCGATGACGGCGAGCGTGTTGCCGGCATCTGCCAACTCATGCAGCACCTCCAACAACTTCGCGACGTCATGGAAATGCAGCCCCGTCGTCGGCTCGTCGAGGATGTAGAGCGTCCGCCCGGTGGCGCGGCGGCTCAACTCCTTGGCGAGCTTGATGCGCTGCGCCTCGCCGCCCGACAGCGTCGTCGCCTGCTGACCGATCTTGATGTAACCGAGCCCCACGCGATGCAGCGTTTCCAGTTTGTCGCGGATCGACGGCACCACCGCGAAGAATGTGCAGCCTTCCTCCACCGTCATATCGAGCACGTCGGCGATCGACTTCTCCTTGAACTTGATGTCGAGTGTCTCGCGATTGTAGCGCTTTCCCTTGCAGCCCTCACAGGTGACGTAGACGTCGGGCAGGAAGTGCATCTCGATCTTGATGACGCCGTCGCCCTGGCAGGCCTCGCAGCGCCCGCCCTTGACGTTGAAGGAGAAGCGGCCGGGCTCATAGCCGCGCATTTTGGACTCCGGCAATCCCGCGAACCACTCGCGGATCGGCGTGAAGGCGCCGGTATACGTCGCGGGATTGGAGCGCGGCGTGCGCCCGATCGGCGACTGGTCGATGTCGATCACCTTGTCGAGATGCTCGAGGCCTTCAATCCTGTCGTGCGCGCCCGGCGCTTCCCGCGCACCGTTGAGTTTTCGCGCCGCGGCGCGATAGACGGTTTCGATCAGGAACGTCGATTTGCCGCCGCCGGAGACGCCGGTGACGCAGGTCAGCAGCCCGAGCGGCAGTTCCGCCGTCACGTTCTTCAAGTTGTTTTCGCGCGCATTGATGACGCGCAGCGCGCGGCCTTTGACGGCTTGGCGCCGCTGCTTCGGCAACGGGATCTGACGCACGCCCGTCAGATACTCGCCGGTCAGGCTCGCCGGATTGCTCATCACCTCGTCAGGCGTTCCCTCGGCGACGATTTCGCCGCCATGGACGCCGGCGCCGGGGCCGATATCGACGACATAGTCGGCGGCCATGATCGCGTCCTCGTCGTGCTCGACGACCAGCACGGTGTTGCCGAGGTCGCGCAGATGCTTGAGCGTGACGAGCAACCGCGCGTTGTCGCGCTGATGCAACCCGATCGACGGCTCGTCGAGTACGTAGAGCACGCCGGTCAACCCCGATCCGATCTGCGAGGCGAGACGGATGCGCTGGCTCTCGCCGCCCGACAGCGTGCCCGAGCCGCGCGACAGCGTCAGGTAATCAAGCCCGACATCGACCAGGAACTGCAACCGTTCGCGGATCTCTTTCAGGATGCGCACGGCAATTTCGTTCTGCTGCTTGGTGAGTTTCTTCGGCAGCTCGGCGAACCAGTCGTTGGCCCGCCGAATCGACAGTTCGCCGACCTGTCCGATATGGTTCTCGGCGATCTTCACGCACAGCGACTGCGGCTTCAGGCGATACCCGCCGCACGCATCGCAGGCATGCGCGCCTTGATAGCGCGAGAGTTCCTCACGCACCCAATCGCTATCGGTTTCCTTCCAGCGCCGCTCGATATTGCCGATCACGCCTTCGAACGGTTTCGCGGTCTTGTAGGTGCGCAACCCGTCGGCGTAGACGAATTCGATCTCCTCCTCGCCCGAGCCGTGCAGCAGCACGTCCTGGACGCGTGCGGGGAGTTTCTCAAACGCGGTCTTCATCGAGACCTTGTAGTGCTTGGTGATGGCGTCGAGCGTCTGCTCGTAATAGGGCGAGGTATTACCGGTCTTGGCCCAGGGCCAGATCGCTCCCGCGGCGAGCGACATCGAGCGGTCCGGCACGACCAGATCGGCTTCGAAGCGCAACTCGGTCCCAAGGCCATCGCATTTCGGACAGGCGCCTGCTGGCGCATTGAATGAGAATAGTCGCGGCTCGACCTCGTCAATCGTGAAGCCGGAGACGGGGCAAGCAAATTTTTCCGAGAAGACGAGGCGCTCGTGCGTGTCGTTCTTGGATTTGTTGGCGCCTTCGCGTTCGGCCTTCGGCAACGGCTTGTCGGCCAATTCAGCCAGCGCCAAACCATCCGCCAACTTCAACGCCTGTTCGAGGCTGTCCGCCAGTCGCGCGCCAATATCGGATTTGACGACGATGCGATCAACCACGACGTCGATGTCGTGTTTGTATTTCTTGTCGAGTTTCGGCGCATCGCTGATCTCGACGATCTCGCCGTTGATCTTGACGCGCTGGTAGCCCTTCTTCTGCCACTCCGCCAATTCGCGGCGGTACTCGCCTTTGCGGCCGCGCACGACCGGCGCCAACAGATAGAGGCGGGTGCCATCGGGGAGTGCCAGGATCCGATCGACCATCTGCGTAATCGTCTGGCTTTCGATCGGCAGCCCTGTTGCTGGCGAATAGGGCACGCCGACGCGGGCATAGAGCAAACGCAGGTAGTCGTAGATTTCCGTCACCGTGCCGACCGTCGAGCGGGGATTGCGCGACGTCGTCTTCTGTTCGATGGAAATCGCCGGCGACAGCCCGTCGATGTGGTCGACATCCGGCTTTTGCATCATCTCCAGGAATTGCCGCGCGTAGGCGCTGAGGCTTTCGACATAACGCCGCTGGCCCTCGGCATAGATCGTATCGAAGGCGAGCGAGGATTTCCCCGACCCCGATAGCCCCGTGAAGACAATCAACGCGTCGCGCGGGAATTCGATATCGACGTTCTTCAGGTTGTGTTCGCGCGCGCCACGCACGTGAATGGTTTTGCGGTCGGCGGCTCGGATGCCTTTGACTCTGTCGCTTCCGATTCGCGGCACGTGCGGCTTCGGATCCCCACTTGCGTCCGCCGCCGCGCGGAGCCGGCCGGAAGTGACGGGGCCGTGGTTCGATGATTTCGGCGCTGGTACTTTGGGTTGTTTGCTCATGGCCTGACGATCTAGCCGAATTGGGTTGCGCCAGCAATATGGCTCGGACCAGCTGGCACAACGGCTCGCCCGACAGGTATTTGACCGCTATGCTACGGTCGACGATACATCAGGGGATCACAAGGTCAGACCATGCGCCGCACTGTCCACAACCTTTTCCGCGCCCTTCTCGGCGTAGCCCTCGCGGCCACGCTACTCGACCAACCCGCCGCCCACGCCGCCGAGGTCCGCGTCTATGCCGCCGGTGCCGTGCAGAAAGGCGTGCAGGCGCTGGCCGCTGAATTCGAAGCCCGGACCGGCCATAAAATCGTCGCCACCTACGACACCGTCGGCAGCCTGCGCGACAAAGTGCTCGCTGGTGACGCGCCCCACATCGTCATCGTCTCGGCGCCCGCCTTGAAAGCGCTCGACGACAAGGGACGCCTACTAGCCGGATCGAGAACCGACATAGGCAAGACCGGCGTTGGCTTGATGAGCCACCCCGATGCGCATCGCAACTCACTCGTGGATATCGCGACTCCGGATAAACTCAAGGCCGTCTTGCTCGCAGCCAAATCCATCGCCCATGCCGATCCGGCCCGCGGTGCGACGGCCGGCACGCATTTCCGCAAGATCATCGGCGAACTCGGCATTGCCGATGCGCTCGGTCCGCGCATCACCGTTGTCCCCTTCGGTGGCGCCATCGCTGAACACGTGGCGGCCGGCACTTTTGAGATCGGCGTCAGCCAAGCGACCGAAATCGTGCCCAATCCGAACGTGCGTTTCCTCGGCTTCCTGCCGGACCCGCTGCAATTGTGGACCGTTTACGGGGCCGCGGCCGTCGCGCCGATGGAACCCGCTGCGACCGAATTCCAGGCACTTCTGAACAGTGCGGCCGGACAAGCCGCCTTCGCCAAGATCGGCTTCCGGCCGTGACGCACGGTGCCCGGCGCGGTCGACTGGGTGAACGCCCTCTGAACAGTGCGCTCAAGCGCCGTTCAAGCTGGAACGGTCATAACGTTGGCACCCCTTGCTCCCCGGCCGGACCGGTGTGGTAGAAGTTCGGCTCGCCAACCCCGTGTCCTTGAAGAGGCTCCCATCATGTCAGATGTCAATCCAAAGGCCATTTACGCCACGATGAAGGCCGATGAAAAAAGTGGCCCCCTGGCCAAGCCGTTGCTCATCGCCCGTGCCATTGCCATCGTCGCGGCCGTTGGCGGTGCCATTCCAACCGGCGTCAATCTCTATCACTCCTGGGCGCACGGCATCCCCTACACGCAAGTCTCGCACCGCCTCGCACAATATGACCTGTGGATGAAGAACCTCGACTGCAAAGTCGACTATCGCGCGCTCAACGTCAGCCAGGGCACGCGCGTCGACGTCGGCGCCTGCACCAAGAGCGGCGACATCGCCATCAAGGTCTCGGCGCCCGGTGGCAAGTCGACCTATGAGTGGATCGCCTTCGAGAAGTTGCAGACGACAGGCAAGTCAGCGTCTTTGATGAATTTGATTATCAGCGAAGCGCAAGCCGAGACGGCACCAGCCAAGCCATTGCCACCGCTGCTCCCATCTGATCTGAAACTCGCCCAGGCAGCCCCACCGCCGCCCGCTCCTGGTGGGATGCAGGTGGTCTGTCAGGCGCTCGCCTCGAAGTCGTCGATCATCCGCGTCGTCAACGAGGGCGGCAAATGCTTCCGCGAGAACTTCTCGCCGTTCCAGGGCAAGGTCGAGAAGCGCGAGGAAGTCCCCTGCAACACGCAGTGCCCGCCGGCGAAGACCTAAGCTCGTCTCACACGACAATCGCTGCAAGCAGCGCGGTTCAAGATCCCCCTCTTGAGCCGCGCTTGTGTTTCATGCGCTCGCTTTTGCCTTGACGAGATCGGGAAACCAGCGCGCCATGCCGCGATCGCGATAGGCGACAAGATTGAGATGCCGCTCGGCCGCGGTACGGATCGGCGTTTCGAAATGCGTGCAGAGGCATGACGTCACCATCGACCAGACCGCTGCATCGGCGCCGCAGGGTTCTTGCCCCATCAACCACGGCTTCGATCCGAGAAAGCCTGCAATCGCGTCGAGGTCGCACGTGGCCAACTGCTCGATCTCCGCCCGCGTGTGCCGCCCCATGCCGTGGCCGTGCAGGCTTTTCTTCACGTTGCGGCGGACCATGGCAACAATGAATGGCCGCAGCGGTGCTGGCACGGGATCGAAATACTTCCGCGGCCCCTTGTCAAAGTTCACTTGATTGGCCCAGCGAGAGTCCACGATTGCCCAGTAGAGATGATCCTCGCAGAGTTTCTCGAACGCCCAGGCAACCGCTTTGTCCTCAGCCGACAGCCCCTTGTCGAAATCAAAGCCTGTTTTCTGCTCGATGTGCCAGCGGATGAACGTGGAATCGCCGAGCAGCATGTCACCGTCCCTCAGATAGGGGATTTTTCCCTTCGGCGCCTTGCGGAAATCCGTCGGCGCGGTTGCAAAGGGGACTCCGGCCATCTTCAAATGGACGAGCGCTTTTGAGACAAAAGGACTGGCATCAGGCAGTCCAAAATAAGGACCCGAAACATAAAGCGTCAGCATGCATGGTCGTCCTATGGTATCGCTCGGTTCGAGCGGTGGATTGGCGTCTGCCCAGGCGCCGCCTTGACGGCAAGAGGACAAACAATGGATTTGCAGATTAAAGGCAAAACGGCTCTCGTCACAGGCGCGAGTGCGGGCATTGGTGCCGGCGTCGCCAAAGCCCTGGCTGAGGAAGGCGTCCGTGTCGCACTCGCCGGCCGCAACCGCGCGGGCCTTGAGGCGATCGCAGCCGAGATTGCCGCCGCGGGCCATCCTAAACCCGTCGTCGTGGTCGGTGACGTCGCCGCCAAGACTGGGCCAGGCTCCCTGGCAACAACGAGCCTCGCAGCATTCGGCGGTCGCGTCGACATCCTCGTCAACAGCGCTGGCAGTTCGCGGCCCCTGACAGGCGGCGAGGATGACGCATTCTGGGACGAAGCATTCAATCTGAACTTCTTCGCGGCACGCCGATTGACGGAACTGGTCGTGCCGGCGATGCGAGCGGCGCGATGGGGGCGTGTTGTCAACATCACCGGTGCTTCAGTCGCGGCAAAACTCAACGCTGCGGCGCCTGCGAAAATCGCGTTGGCGAGTTGGTCGCGGACGATGGCCTTTGAGCTTGGGCCCGACGGCATCACCGTCAATACGATAGCGCCCGGCCGCATCAACAGCGTGCAGATCCTGACCAAGCTCCACCCGACCGAGCAATCACGCGCCGACTTCATCCGCCAGAACATTCCCGCCGGCTACTTCGGCGAACCGCACGACATCGGCCATCTCGTGGCGTTCCTGGCGTCGCCGCTCGCACGCTACATCAGTGGTGCTGCCATCCCTGTCGATGGCGGCGCGGTGCGGCTCGCCATGTAATTCGCAAGCCGCTCACGCGTGGTTCGTCTTCGCCACCCAGTTCTCGTCTTCCTGGGCGCTGCGTTCATAGCTCAGAAAATCATAGTACCCACAGCGACCCTCGCCGGGGAAGCTACGGCACGCAGCGGGGCGCGCCGCATAAACCGTGCAGCGGCGCGCTTCGGTATCGAAAAACTGGCAGATCCGCGTGAAATGCTTATCCGCCTTGCGCCGCATCGTGTACTTGCGGTTATAGCGTTCGGCGGTGAATTTTTTGCGCGCGGCTTCGAACGACAGGCCGAAGTGCTTGGCCAACCGCTCAACGTCGCGCTTATCCAGCGCGATCAGTGGATAGCTGCAGCAATAACCGGGGCACTTGCTGCAATCATAGAGTTTGCGCGGTGCCTTCACCTGGCGCCCGGCACTGGCTTTGACTTTTGATTTGGTGGCCACGCGATGATCACTTGAGCAGTTATGGATGCTCAGTCCATAGCAGACTGTTGACCCGATGACACACCACTGTTGCAAGGCGTGTGCGCTTTTCCATGGTCGGCTCTGTTCGCCGGAGCGCCCTACAGCAAGCCCAGACTCGCCAGCTCTTTGCGCAGTGCCGCCGGCATCTCGGCGATCTGGTTGGATTTGCCGCCCTTCAGGTCCGGTGGCGCATCTTCGCTCGTCAGATAGCGCCAGCCCTGGAATGCGCGGCGCGGCGTCGGACGGACCTGGATCAGTTTATTCTCCAGATAGATCAAGCAGCAGGGCGATCCGTCATCCTTTGTGCCTTCACCAAAGCCGGTGAGGGGCTGGCGGACTTGAATGATGCCCTTGATGACCCAATACATCGCGCCGCCGTCGAGCAGCTCCTCGCGGCGCTTCGGCACCATGTAGGTGCGATGGAACAGGCGCGGTTTCTTGTCGCCGGCCTTGCGCATCGCCCGCAGCCGCTCGGCCTGCCAACCCGCGAGATCTTCAATCGAGTCGCAGCCAACGGCCAGCTTGAGGATATTGAGGGTCATGCAGCGGTTCCAATACGAGGCAGTTCGCCTATCTACGCCATTCCGCCTAGCGTCCACAACGCCAGCCCGCACGCGACTGGGGAGAACCCGGCGGAAGTCTGGTTAAACCGGCCAATGCGCCACGCATTGTCACAGTCCCTTCACCGCAATATGAAGATCGGCAACTGGTGCCGCGTCGCGTGTCCGTTCAAGCGTGGACGTGAGAATTGGCAAGGGACACAATGATGACGACGCATAGCCAATCGCACCACGCCGCCGCCAGGATCGCCGAGGTGGACCAGGTGGTCGTCGCAACCCGCCTCTCCTATCGAAAGCGCGATTGAGGCATGGACAACACCTTCGTCGCGGCCGCCCTGCTGAGCGCGCTCCTGCATGCCGGATGGAATGCGGCGATCAAGACCAGCCGCAACCCATCCGCAGCGATGACCGCGCAAATGGTCGTCGGCGCGGTTGCCGCGCTGCCGTTCCTGATCTGGTTCGGATTGCCCAATCGCGCCGCGTGGCCGTGGCTGGTGCTATCGGCCTTGCTGAATGTCGGCATCGTCTATGCGCTGCTACGCGCCTATGCGCTGAGCGGGTTCGGTGTCGTCTATCCGATCCAGCGGGCCACCGGCGTGCTGTTCGTCGTGCCGCTGGCAACGCTGCTGGCTGGCGATCGGTTGGGGCAGGCGGCGCTCGCCGGCATTACCATCATGGTGCTGGCGCTGGGTGCGCTCGCCTACGATGCGGCTCGAGATCGCTCGCTGTCGCCGGCGGCGCTGGGTTGGGCGGTCTTGGCTGGCGCTTGCACGGCGGGGGGCATTCTGTGTGATGCGCAAGGTGTTCGCAGCTCACAGTCGGCGCTCACCTATGGCTTGGCGGTCGCGGTCATGAATGCGGCGGCGATGCTGTTGCGGGAGGGCCAAGCCCGGCCGTGGTTGCAGCTATCGGCGGCGTGGGCCTTGGCGATCCCAACAGCTGCGGCATCGATGGCGTCCTATCTGCTGATCATCTGGGTGTGGAGCCAGGCACCCATTGCCCCATCGGCGGCACTGCGCGACACCAGCGCCATCTTCGCCGTGTTGATCGCGGTCTTCGTGCTCAAGGAGCCCTTCACGCGTACGCGCGTCCTCGCCGTGCTGCTCGCCGCCGCCGCCGTGCCGCTATTGCGGTTGGGGTGAGGGGGGGGCTCGGTGATCGTCTCGCCAATCGTGCACGGCAGATGTCCAATAGACCTCGCCATCGCCTCGGGGCGATTGCGGTAACCGGTTCAGCTCGCGCACGGTGTACCCGGCCTGCAACACCGACGGCGCGATCGGCGGTGGGCGTCCCTCCGACCTGAACGCATGCCGGCATGCGTGCTAAACGTGAAAATGATCCGGCTACGCTGCGATCAGCGTTTGGGTTCGCATCAGCTATTCGCTACGACGTAGCGCCCTGTTGAGCCCAAATGCCTCTGTCAATCCACCTGCGAGAATCTGGTCATGCGTCGCTGTCAGTTCATGTCACTCGCAATCGTGTTGGCCGTCGCCTGTTGCGCAGACACGCGACCCGTTCATGCCGGTGGGCCTCAAATCGACGCGGCAGTGATGCGCGGATGTGACAACGACACACGGGCTATTGCCTACTACGCCACGAGTTTTTCTGCGGGCCTCTGCGGGGTCAATGCGTCGGTTCGCCTGCACCAGGAGGTTGCCTCTCCATTCTTCGGCCCCTTCAACTACTGGGCCGTCACTGCCGCTGCAGGCGCGATGGACGGGCAATCGTTCGCGGCCAACGTGAGGCGCGAGGGACGGGGTCGCACTACGGAGGGACGCTACACTGCCGATCGTGAACGGCGGCGCGGTACTCTGGCACTGGATGCCGGCCATGTCTTCCGGTTGGGTCCGCTGACGGTCATTCCGACACTTGGCCTTTCTGCAAACTATGTCGACGACAGAACCGAACTCACATCGACCTTGACGCTCAGCGGGCCCATTGGCCCATCCCAAATCACTTCAGCGTCTGGGACCGAAGTTATGCGCCGCGCCGCCGTCGGCGTGAACGCGGGATTGCGTCTGACATTGCCGTTGACATCAGTATTGTCACTGACAGCCGACGGGGCTCTGGGGCGGGAATGGGCGCGATCAAAGGGCAGCACCCCCGTTTTATTGGAAAGTGCGAGCACAATTGGAGCCAACCTGGATGACCTTTTTTCAACTCCGCGCGGTCGAACCGATGCGCGCGTCATATCCGGATCGCTCGGCCTCAACTGGTCTCCCTTCGGCCGCGACGCGATGCTTGTCGAAGCGGGTTTCCAGTGGAGCAAAATCAAGGCGGTGGACATGGTCTTGAACGCGCAACTGCTAGGCCAGGCGACCAATATGGACGCATCCGGGCCGTACGTTAGAGTTGGCGTTCCGCTGCGCTGGTGAAGGCACCCCCTCACATATGGATCACCCGCCCGTAGGCATCGAGCACGCTCTCGTGCATCATTTCGCTCAACGTCGGATGCGGGAAGACGGTGTGCATCAGGTCCTCTTCCGTCGTCTCCAACTGCATGGCGATGACATAGCCCTGGATCAGCTCGGTCACTTCCGTGCCGATCATATGCGCGCCGATCAGCTGCCCGGTCTTGGCATCGAAGATGGTCTTGATCAGGCCCTCCGGCTCGCCGAGCGCAATCGCCTTGCCGTTGCCGGCAAATGGAAAGCGACCAACCCTAATCTCGCGCCCCAACTCCTTCGCGCGCTTCTCCGTCAAGCCCACACTCGCCACCTGCGGATGGCAATAGGTGCAGCCGGGGATTTTCAGTTTATCCATCGCATGCGTGTGCAACCCCTTGATCGTCTCGACGCAGATGACGCCCTCGTGCTCGGCCTTGTGCGCCAGCATCGGCGGCCCGGCGACATCGCCGATGGCATAGATTCCAGCGACACTCGTCCGCCCGAACCCGTCACTGACGACGCAGCCTCGATCCGTCTTCACGCCGATCTTCTCAAGGCCAAGGCCTTCGATATTCCCGACCACGCCGACGGCAGAAATCACCCGATCGAACTCGGCTTGCGTCTTCCCGCCCTTGCCGTCCTCGATGGTCGCAATCACCGAGTTGGCCTGCCGCTGCAATGCGGACACCTTCGCGCCGGTCATGATCTTGATCCCGGCCTTCTCGAACCGCTTCTGCGCCAGCCCCGCGATCTCATGATCTTCTACCGGCAGGATCTGCGGCAACAGCTCGACCACCGTCACCTCAGCGCCCATCGTCCGATAGAAGCTCGCAAACTCGATCCCAATCGCGCCGGAACCAACCACCAGCAGCCGCTTCGGCATCGCCGGCGGCACCATCGCCTCGAAGTAGGTCCAGACCAGTCGGCCGTCCGCCTCAAGCCCCGGCAGCACCCGTGGCCGCGCGCCGGTCGCAATGATGATGTGCTTCGCCTGATAGGTGCCAGCTCCCGGTGTCCCCTTTGGCGGCGGGTTCTGTGGCTGCACGGCCGGCTTCGACGTGGCCTTGACGGTCACCACCCCCGATCCGGCCCCGCCTCCGGCAGGCGCCTTCTCGATCACCGCCTCGCCCCAGATCACCGAGACCTTGTTCTTCTTCAGCAGAAAGCCGACACCATCGTTCAACCGCTTCGACACGCCACGTGACCGCTGCACCACGGCCGCTGGATCAGCCGTGATCGTGCCATTCAACACCAGCCCGTAGTCCTTGGCGTGCTGCGCGTAGTGCAGGATCTCCGCCGAACGCAGTAGCGCTTTGGTGGGAATGCACCCCCAGTTGAGGCAAATGCCGCCGAGGTGCTCGCGCTCGACGATCGCCGTCTTGAAACCGAGTTGCGCCGCGCGGATGGCCGTGACGTAGCCGCCGGGGCCGGCGCCGACGACGATGATATCGAAGGAAGTATCGGACATAGTGACCTTTACGCTTGGGGCTGGAAGGCCCGGCCACGGGAGGGGCTGGGTGTCATGTCATAGACATGCCAGCCTTTTGGCCCTCGTCAAGCCTGTTCAGTTTGCAAGTGCACTCAAGCCGTCGCTTGCGGCCCGTCTGCTTTCTGCGCGGAAGGCTTCGGTGCCAAGTGCCGGGCAGCCTCGATGAACGGCGTCACAATCGCTTCTTTCAGGTCGTGCTCGGGGTTTGGCAACGTATCAACGCCGAACACCAGTTTCGGGCGCTGCTTCGGCGGCAGGTACAGCGTGCCGAACAGCCAATCAAAGACGCCGAACATGTTGCCGAAATTCGTGTCGTGATGTTCACGCGCGACGGAGTGATGGATCTGGTGATGGGCAGGACTGAGGATCAGCCGGCCGAGCCGACCGGTGAGCGGCAACCAGACGTGTGAATGCTGCATTTGCGAAGCAAGGCCGACGATGGCGCCGACGACCGACATCACGCCCCACATCTCCAACTTGATCCGTGTCATGCCAAATCCGAAGGTCAACAGCGCCGTGGTGATGCCGGTGCACAGGGCAATGATGTTGATGAAGACGATGCTGTCGACGGGGTGTACGCGGAAGTTGGTGATCGGCGACAGCACTTCGGCGGAGTGGTGCACCTTGTGGAATTCCCACAGGAACGGGATCTTGTGACTGAGGTAATGGTCGAGCCAATAAGAGAACTCGTAGGCGAGAAATAGCGCGACGCTCCAGGTCAAGCCGATCGCCGTTGTGCTCAGGGTTGAGGGCGCAGGCGTGCCGAAGAGCGCGATCAAGGCGCCGTGCGCCGCTGCGTGCACGGTTGCAACGGAGAGGATCGCGAGGCCGCCGACCATGGCGAAGACGCCGATGTTGCCCGCCGTCATGATGAGATCGAGACGATGCGACTTGTGCTTGAAATAGCGCAGAGCGACGAGCGCGCCAAAAATGCGCCGATAGCGGAAACGACTGAGCCGGCGCGGCGTTCGAAGCGCCAGCGCGATCACAGCGGCAAACGGCGTGAGGATCACCAGCCACAGCGGGGTAGCCGGCGCGGGCGTTGTCGTTATGAACTTGACCGCTGGATCGATCAGGGGCTCAAGGTTGGCCCACAGGGTGTCCCAAAAGCCCGGCATTTTCTGCACCATCCCAAGGGGTGTCGATGGCCGATTCGGCATCGTCGTGTTCATAGAACAGGACGAACGTTAAGCCCTGCCTAACGCAGGTTTTTTCGGCTCCTGCGGCGGAGACGCGTGGATTGAACAATTGTTTGCAGCTCTGAGTTTGGCCACGCTCGGCCCGGGCATTGATTAGATCGCGGCAGATCTGAGCAGGTGCCTTGCCGTGCGGGCGTTGAACGATTAGGTTGCGGCCGCCGCCGGGTCTGCGGCACTGCGGAGAGATGGTCGAGTGGTTTATGGCTCCGGTCTTGAAAACCGGCGTGGGTGCAAGCCCACCGGGGGTTCGAATCCCTCTCTCTCCGCCACGTTCCCTCTTTATTCTTTTTTGATCGTTCTCGCATTCACTGCGCGCGATGCGTCTTGACGCGTCCACGCTCGTCTCCATCCGTCCACGATTTGCAGTATAATTAACGCTTTACTGGACTGCCGTGTCCGCCGAACCCCGACGGAACGGCGCCAGTGGTGGTCTATTATTGTCTCAACCGGACCGACCCCATCGCACCCTCAAAGGGGGAACTAAAGGGGGAACTTTTTGGCACGCCTTGACCGCTGCACCGCCTCAGTGCTGCTTTCGTTCGCAGCTGCCGGACGCCTGGTGTTTTCATCGACGGCGGCGGATTGCGGTTGCGCATCATGCCAAACGGCGGTCGCAGCTGGATCATGCGGATCACGGTTCAACGCGTGCGCCGTGACATCAGTCTTGGTCCGCTGTCGCGCCTGTCGCTTGCCGCCGCGCGCGAGACCGCGGCAACGATCCGCGCCGCGATCGTCGAAGGTCGCGATCCCGACGCCGATCGGCAGATGGTCGAAGCCCCTTCGCGACCAAGGCCACTGTCATTGATAAAAGTTCACGACGACGCGAAGTACGCATCCTCCTATTCTTGGGACGCTCCAACGTATATTGTTTGAGAACATATTGATGCCTGGATTGGCGAAAGCCGTCCGCGCCGTTTTGCGTGAAAGGGCAGCTGCATGCTTTTTTTTGAGATTTTTGGCAATCTCAGTACCGCACTATCATCGGCCGTGCGCTCGATGACCTGGGTCGACTATCTCGGCTACCTCGGAGCATGCATTACCATCGTGACATACTCGATGAAGACGATGATCCCGCTGCGGATCGTTGGGATGTGCGCCAACGTGTGCTTTCTGTTTTACGGCTTCATGGCGAAAGTTTACCCGTCCATGGTTCTGGCTCTGGTGCTCCTTCCCCTGAATGCGACGCGGCTTTATCAGATGCTGCAACTGACAGCGAAGGTGAAGGACGCCTCGCAGGGTGACCAGAACATGGCGTGGCTGAAGCCGTTCATGAGCAAGCGCACCGTCAAGGCCGGCGAGACCGTGTTCCGCCGCGGCGATCACTCCGACGCGATGTATTATACGGTGACCGGCCGCTACCGGCTTGCCGAAACGGGAGCCGAGATCGTGGCCGGGCAAATCATTGGCGAACTTGGCCTGATGGCGCCGGACAACAAGCGCACCATGACCTTCGAATGCGTCGAGGCGGGGGAGCTGCTCACCATCAGCTACAGCCAAGTGAAGCAACTTTATTATCAGAACCCGAAGTTCGGTTTTTACTTCATGCAGTTGATGAGTCAGCGCTTGTTTAACGATATTGAGCGAGCGGAAGCGAAATTGAGCAAGTCCGGTTGAAGTTGTCCTTGCTCTGATGACGACGCCATGCGGCTGTGACAGGATCGCTGTATGCAGGATCGCGTACCGCCAATGCCGGACAATTCAACGGACGACGCCTTGCGCCGCCGCGTCGCTGCCTTGGAGCGTGAGATTGCGGAAGCGCTGTCCTACCAGACCGCGATTTCGGACGTCCTGTCCGTCATATCGAGGTCGCATGCGGACCTCCAACCGGTTCTCGATACGATCGTGAAGACCGCAGCGCGGCTGTGTCACGCCGACAAGGCTGTCGTCCGTCGGCGTTTCGGCGATGCATTTCGCGTGGACGCTGAGTTCGGTCACACGCCCGAGATGGTCGAATTCCTGATGCGCACACCGGTTTATCCGGGAACCGATAGCATCACGGCGCGAGCCGCGCTTGAGAAGTGCACCGTGCATATCGAAGACTTGCTGACTGATCCCGCTAACCAGCGACAGGACATTGTTCGAATATCAGGAGTGCGAACTGGGCTCGCGGTGCCACTGATGCGGCAGGGGGACGTGATCGGCGTACTTGTTCTGGGTCGAAACGAGCTGGCGATTTTCAAGCCACGCGAGATCACGCTGCTGGAGACCTTCGCCGACCAGGCCGTCATCGCGATCGAGAACGCGCGCCTGTTCGAGGCCGAGCAGACGCGCTCGACGGAGCTGGCGCAGAGCCTCGAATACCAGACCGCGACATCGGAGGTGCTGTCGGTCATCTCGCGCTCGCCCAATGAGCTGCAACCGGTGCTCGAGGCCATTGCCCAAACGGCGGCGCGACTGTGCCAATCCGATTGGGCCGATGTCTGGCGGCTCGAGGACGGCGGCTTCACGCTCGCCGTGTCCAATGATCCGAGCCCGGACTCGGTCGCCTATTTGAGCCAGAATCCCATCCCGACTGGCCGTGGCTCGCTGGCGGGCCGGTGCGTCCTCGAAAAACGGACGATCCATATCGAGGATCGCCAGACCGACACGGATCTCCCACTCACCGAGCAAGCGCGCTTCACGCAGGTGCGCACTATGCTGGGCGTGCCCTTGATGCGGCAGGGCGTGCCGATCGGCGCGGTCACCCTGATCCGCCGCGAAGTGCGCCCGTTCACCGGCCGCCAGATCGAGCTGGTCGAGACCTTCGCCGACCAGGCTGTGATCGCCATCAACAACGTCGGGCTCTTCGAGGAGGTGCAAGCGCGGACCAAGGAACTCACCGAGAGCCTCGAGTACCAGACGGCAACGAGCGAGGTGCTGTCCGTCATCTCGCGCTCGCCCAACGAGCTGCAACCGGTGCTCGATGTTATCGCGCAGACGGCTTTCCAGCTTTGTCCGTCGTACCGTGTCGCCGTGTGGCTGCGCGACGGAAATGGATTCCGTGTCGTCGCCAGGACCGGGGCCGTGCCCAACTCGATCAGGGATTATCTTTCGCGGGAGACGCTCGGCGCAGACCGAAGTTCGGTCGCCGGTCGCGCCGCTCTCGATAAACGGACGGTCCATGTCCGCGATATTCAGGTCGACGCCGAATTCACGACAATGGCCGGCATCGCGAACGACGACCGCCGGACGATGCTCGGCGTGCCGCTGCAGCGCGATGGCGAGGTCGCAGGTGTGATCACCCTCGTGCGTGCCGAGGTCAGACCCTACAGCGAGCGCCAGATCAAGCTGATCGAGACCTTCGCCGACCAGGCCGTCATCGCCATCAACAACGTCGGACTGTTCGAGGCCGAGCAGACGCGCTCGACGGAACTGGCGCAGAGCCTCGAATACCAGACCGCGACATCGGAGGTGCTCAACATCATCAGCCGCTCGAAATTTGAGCTGCAACCAGTGTTCGATGCTATCGTTGAGAGTGGACTGAAGCTATTTCCCGGCGCCGCGGTGGTCATCACTCTGCCGGACGACGACAAGGTCAACGCCGCGGCCGTGGCGGAATCCGACCCCGAGCGAGCCGCGGCGATCAGGCGCCGGTTTCCCGTGCCCCTGACGCGCGACTATATGCATGCCATCGCCATCCTCGATCGTAGGATGGTGGATATCCCCGATGCCTCCAGCAGCGTACCGGCCGACCTGGCGATCGGAGCTGCGGCCTTTCTGACGAGTGGCAATCGGGCAATCACCATTATGCCGATGATGCGAGGCGATCAAGCGATCGGGGCTCTGAGCGTTATGCGGCTGACACCCGGCTCACTCTCGGCAAAGCAGGTCGAGTTGCTGCGAACCTTCGCTGATCAAGCCGTGATCGCCATCGAGAACGCACGCCTGTTCGAGGCCGAGCAGACGCGGACGAAGGAGCTGGCTGAATCGCTCAAGCAGCAGACAGCGACCGCCGACGTGTTGAAGGTCATCAGCCGTTCCGCGCTCGATCTGCAACGGGTGCTCGACACTCTCGTTGAATTTGCCGCAAGACTTTGCGCGGCCGACGATGCGCTGATCTTCCAGATCCAAGGCGAGACGATGCTGTGCACGGCGCACTTCGGATCTTTGCCGATGAAGGGGCCGATCGGAATATATCGAATCCCGCTGTCCCGCACATACGCCACCGGCCGCGCAGCTCTGGAACGTCGTACGATCCATATTCCGGATGTCCAGACTGAGTTCGCCGAATATCCCGATGGCGCGGCCATCGCGAAGGAACTTGGACTTCGCTCCACCCTTGCCGTTCCGTTGCTGCGCGCCGGCGAACCTCTCGGCGTCATCTACATCCGGCGTACCGAGGTGCGCGGCTTTACCGAGCGGCAGATCGAGTTGTTGACGACCTTCGCCGACCAAGCCGTCATCGCCATCGAAAACGCCCGGCTGTTCGAGGCGGAACAGACACGGACGAAGGAGCTGCGGGAATCGCTCGAATATCAGACGGCAATCTCCGACGTTCTCGGCGTCATCTCGCGCTCGACGTTCGATCTGGAGCCGGTGCTGCAATCGGTCATCGAGACCGCGGCCCGGCTGTGCCAGGCGGACCACGGCAGCGTCTTCCAGCTCGATGGCGACGTCTACCGCTGGCGCGTCGGCCACGGCCTCGATCCGGTGTACCAGGAGATCGAGCGAACCACCGCCATCCCCGTCGACGACAAGACACTGGTCGGTCGCGTCGCGCTGGCGGCCGAGGCTCTGCACATCGAGGACGCCTGGACCGATGCCGGCTACGGCCCCAAGGACGCGGCCAGGATCGGCAATACTCGTACCATGCTCGGCGTCCCCCTGCTGCGCCATGGCAAGCCGATCGGCGTCATTGCGATGGCCCGCGAGCGGGTTGAGCTGTTCAGCCGGAAGCACATCGATCTCGTCACCACGTTCGCCGACCAGGCCATGATCGCCATCGAGAACGCGCGCCTCCTCAACGAGCTGCAGAGGCGGCAGAAGGAGCTGACCGAGGCGCTGGAATACCAGACCGCGATGAGTGAAGTGCTCGGCGTCATCTCGCGCTCGCCGAACGAGCTGCCGCCGGTGCTGGAGGCGATCCTACAGACCGCACATCGGCTGTGTGACGCCGACCGTGCGCATATCTTCATGCTGGAAGGTGATGCGATGAAGCCGGTCGTCTTCACCAACAACACACCGGAACGCATCGCGTATCTGCAGCAGCACCCGATACTGGTCTCTGAGAACCTGCCCTCGCCGCGCGCGATCCGTGAGCTGCGGACCATACACATTGTGGATGTGCGCGCGGAGCCTGACTACGCCAAGGCCGAAATTACCCGCACTGGGACACATCGCTCGATGTTGATTGTTCCGTTGATCAAAAACGGTGCGGCCATTGGGACCATCTCTCTGTTCCGCCATACCGTGAAGCCCTTCACCGACAAGCAGATCAGCCTCGTCGAGACCTTTGCCAACCAAGCGGTGATCGCGATCAACAATGTCGGCAACTTCGAACAGGTGCAGGCGCGCACGAAGGAAGTGACCGAGGCGCTGGAGTATCAGACCGCGACCTCGGCGGTGCTCGGAGTCATCTCGAAATCTCCGAATGACTTGCAACCGGTGCTGGAAGCGATCGCTGAGACTGGCGCAAGACTTTGCCAGGCGAGCGACGCAGGAATTTTGATCCGTGAAGGTGAGAGCCTGCGGTATGCAGCGAGCTATGGATCAATGAAACCACTTCTGGCGAAGATTCCGGTAAACCGCGAGTGGGTCACCGGACGCACCGTCGTTGATCGTGTACCCGTGCATGTCGCGGACCTGCAAGTGGAGGGTGGTGAATTCCCGCTCGGCCGCGAAATCGCGATCCAGTACGGTCATCGCACCACGCTCGGCATCCCCCTGTTGCGTAATGGCGAGGCGATCGGTTGCCTGTTCCTGCGCCGCACCGAGGTTCGCCCGTTTTCGGCCAAGCATATCGCACTTCTGCAGACCTTCGCCGATCAGGCCGTGATCGCGATCAGTAATACCGAATTGTTCGAGGAAGTGCAGGCGCGGACGAGGGAGGTGACGGAAGCGCTCGAGTATCAGACGGCAACTTCCGAAGTTCTCGGCGTCATCTCGCGCTCGCCGAGCGATCTGCAGCCGGTACTCGATGCGATCGTGAAGACGGCAGCGCGCCTTTGCGAAACGGAGCGTGGCGCCGTCTGGCGGTTGCGGGATGGAGCATTCGATCTGGCAGCGCACGTCGGCATGGATGCGGATCAGGTCCGCTACCATTGCGCCAATCCGATCGCGAACAGCGACGAGACGCTTGCCGGTAAATCCGTCCGTCAGAAGAAGACGCTGCAGGTTGATGACATTCTGGCCGATTCGGTGCTCAGCCAGCAGAAGCAGGCCGTCGGCGAAGGATTGCGCACGCTGCTGACCGTCCCGCTGATTTCCGAGGACGAGCCCATCGGCGTGATTTCGCTGGCGCGCAAGACGGTCGCCCCGTTCTCGGGCCGCCAGATCGATCTCGTTACGACGTTCGCCAGCCAGGCAGTGATCGCCATCAACAATGTCGGCAACTTCGAACAGGTGCAGGCGCGGACGAAGGAGGTGACGGAGGCGCTCAAACAACAAACCGCTACAGCGGACGTGCTGAAAACCATCAGCCGCTCAGCGTTCGATCTCGACACCGTCCTTAATACACTCGTCGAGTCGGCGGCCCGGCTGTGCGACGCGGACATGGGCCTCGTGCGCACTCGCGACGGGGAAAGCCACACTTATCAGCTGGCCGCGACATATGGATTTTCGCAAGAGTTTCGCGATAGTGTCCGCCATCATGTGATCGAACCCGGACGCGGATCAATCGTCGGCCGCATCGCGCTCGCACCTGGCCCGGTGCATATCCCTGATGTCCTCGCGGATGAAGAGTTCCACCAGCTGGATTGGCAACGGCTCGGTGACTTCCGGGCCGTGCTCGGCGTGCCGCTGCTGAGCGACGGAAAGATGATTGGCGCGCTGCTGGTTCATCGCAAGACCGTCAGCCCGTTCACGGCGAAGCAGATCGAACTGGTCGAGACCTTCGCCGATCAGGCGGTCATCGCCATCAACAACGTGCGGTTGTTCGAACAGGTGCAGGCCCGCACCAAGGAAGTCACCGAGGCGCTGGAGTATCAGACGGCGACGAGTGAGGTTCTCGGCGTTATCTCACGCTCACCGAACGAGCTGCAGCCGGTGCTCGACGCGATCGTCAAGACGGCTGCGGAGCTTTGCGGCGCCGCATACGCAACCATCAGGCGACGCGACGGGACCTTCTACAAGGTTGTCGCGTCGCATGGCTTTTCCGACAGTCAACGCGATTACATCCTGCAGCACCCGATAGAAGCCGGCACGGGATCGATGCCGGACCGTATCGAGAAGTCGGGAAAGACCGAATATATTCCGGACGTGCAGTCCGATCCCGGTTTCACTCTTTTCGATCTCGCACGCGCGGTTGATTTCCGTGCGTTGTTGGGCGTGCCTCTACGCCGCGGAACCGAGCTGATCGGCGTCCTCATCCTGGCCAGCCCGGACGTCGACCCGTTCTCCGCCAAGCAGATCGCGCTGGCCGAGACCTTCGCCGACCAGGCCGTCATCGCCATCAACAACGTCGGCAATTTCGAGCAGGTGCAGGCACGGACCAAAGAAGTGACGGAGAGCGCTGGAGTATCAGACCGCGACGTCGGAGGTGCTCGGCGTCATCTCGCGCTCTCCGAGCGAGTTGCAGCCGGTCATCGACGCGATCGTCGCCATTGCCAGACGTCTATGCGGAGCGGACTGGTCGCTGATCTGGCAGAAGACTTCGGCAGAGGGCTACGTCGCAACGGCCAACAGTGGCGCGTCGCGCGAGTTCATGGACCTGATAGCCAGCAGGCCATTGATGCCGAACCGTACGCGGGTCGCAGGCCGTGCCCTTCTCGACGGCAAGCCGATCCATGTCACGGACGTGTTGGCCGAGCCCGACTATGCGGGAGAGCAGGCGGAGATCGCTCGCCGCGGTCACATTCGAACTGTCTTGTGCGTACCGCTGGTCCGCGATGGCGATTCGATCGGCGTCATCACACTGCTGCGCACCGCCGTTCGCCCCTTCACGCGAGCGCCAGATCGCGCTCGTCGAGACCTTCGCCAACCAGGCCGTGATCGCCATCAACAATGTCGGCCTCTTCGAGGAGGTGCAGGCGCGCACGAAGGAAGTACGGAGGCGCTGGAATACCAGACCGCAACGTCGGAAGTCCTCGACGTCATCTCCCGGTCGCCGAATGACCTGCAGCCGGTGCTCGACGCGATCGTCGTCATGGCGGCGCGGCTCTGCCAGGCGGAATTCTCGATCCTGTTCAATGTCGATGGCCCGCAGGCGACGGTGGCCGCGATCAACAATGCTAAAACGAACTTCATCGCCTACTTGCGGGAACATCCCGTGCCAATCGCCAGAAGCTCGATAACGGGGCGCGCCGCGCTGGAGCGCCAGACCGTGCATGTCGTCGATGTGCTGGCCGACCCAGAATATCGGCGGCAAGGGGCGCAACAGTTCGGTGGCCAGCGGACGATCCTCAGCGTTCCCCTCCTGCGTGATGGCGAGCCGATCGGGGTCATCACGATGATGCGTAGTGCGGTGCGCGCCTTTTCGGACCAGCACATCGCCCTCGTTGAAACCTTCGCCGATCAGGCCGTCATCGCTATCAACAACGCGCGGCTATTCGCAGAAATCCAAGAGAAATCGCGTCAGCTGCAGATCGCCAGCCAGCACAAATCGCAGTTTCTTGCCAACATGAGCCACGAGCTGCGCACGCCGCTGAATGCAATCCTCGGCTACACCGAACTGATCCAGGATGGCATCTACGGCGATGCGCCGGCGAAGATCAAAGGCGTGGTCGAGCGGGTCACGACCAACGGAAAACATCTCCTCGGCCTGATCAACGATGTGCTGGATTTCTCAAAGATTGAAGCCGGCCAACTCAAGCTACAGTTCGCTGATTATTCGGTGAAACATCTGGTGCAGACTGTGGCGACCGCTACCGAGCCACTCGCCAGCGCCAAGAAACTTGGGTTCGCCATCGATGTCGCGAACAATCTGCCGACCGGCCGCGCCGACGAACGCCGCCTCGCGCAAGTGCTGCTCAATCTCGTCGGCAACGCCATCAAGTTCACGGAAGCCGGCGGCATCACGATCGCCGCGGCCGTCGAGGGTGCAAACTTCCATCTTCGCGTGATCGACACCGGCCCTGGTATCGCCGCGTCCGACCAAGTGCGCATCTTCGAGCAGTTCCAGCAGATCGACAGCACATCGACGCGAACCAAAGGCGGCACGGGTCTCGGTCTTGCCATCACCAAGCAATTCGTCGAATTGCACGGTGGAAGGATCTGGGTCGAATTCCACGGTGGGCCAGGGCGCGACGTTTCATGTCGCGCTGCCAATTCAGTGCCGTGAAGCAATCGGCCAATACGTCAAAGGTGGGGCATGAGTAAACGCATTCTGGTCATCGAAGATACGGAGGACAATCGCCAGATCATGCGCGATCTGCTGGAGGCCGCTGGATACGACTTCTTCGAGGCCGTCGACGGCCTCGCCGGCGTTGCGGCCGTCGAAACCGTCAAACCCGACCTGATCCTGATGGATATCCAGTTGCCGGGCATCGATGGCTACGAGGCGACACGCCGGATCAAGGCCAACGCCGCGCATGCGCACATCCCGATCATCGCCGTGACCTCCTACGCCCTTCAGGGGATGAGGAGAAAGCGCGCGCGGCCGGATGCAACGGCTATGTGACCAAGCCCTTCAGCCCCCGCGATCTGCTGGCGCGTGTGCGTTCATTTCTCTCCTGAGTGCTGCGATGCGCGACCCCGCTCTCATTCTTATTGCTGACGACAACGAGGATAATCTGGCGATCCTCGAAGCACGCCTTGCGAGCCAGGGTTATGCGCTGGTCCTGGCGCGTGACGGACAAGAAGCACTCGATCAGGCGCTTGCGCATAAGCCAGATGTGATCCTGCTCGATGTCATGATGCCGAAGCTGGACGGATTCGAGGTCTGCCGCCGCCTCAAGGCCGATGCCGCGCTGCCATTCATGCCGATCATTCTCGTCACGGCGAAGGCCAACACGTCCGATGTCATCGAGGGCTTCAACGCGGGCGCCGATGACTATCTGACCAAGCCGGTTGACCAAGCAGCATTGATGGCACGGTTGCGCTCGATCCTGCGCATCAAGTCCCTGCAAGACAAGGTCACAGCGCAAGCCGCGGAACTCGCGACATGGAACGATACACTCTCGTCCCGCGTCGATGCCCAGGTGAATGAAATCGAGCGCATGCAGGCATTGCGGCGATTTCTGTCGCCGCAAGTCGCCGATCTCGTGCTCTCGGGCGGCAAGGAGAAACAACTCGAGCCGCATCGACGCAATGTCACCGTCGTTTTCTGCGATTTGCGCGGCTTTACGTCCTTTGCGGAGACGGCCGAACCTGAAGAGGTCATGGAAGTGCTGCGCGCCTACCATGCCGCGCTCGGACCGATCATCTACCGCTACGAAGGCACGTTGGAGCGGTTCGCCGGCGACGGGTTGCTCGTCTTCTTCAATGATCCTGTTCCGCAGGAGGATGCGACCGAACGTGCCGTGCGCATGTCCGTCGACGCGCGCGCGGCTGTGCAGGACCTGATGCAGACATGGTCCCGCCAAGGCCACGAGATCGGCTTCGGGATCGGCATTTCCCAAGGTTACGCTACACTCGGCCGCATCGGGTTCGAGGGCCGCTACGACTACGCGGCAATCGGAACCGTGACCAATCTTGGTGCGCGATTGTGCGGCGAAGCCAAATCGGGGCAGATCGTCATCAGCCAGAAAGTCGCGAACGCGGTTGAGGCGGTCGCAACCCTTGAAGACATCGGCCTCGTCACGCTCAAAGGTTTCCATGCGCCGGTGCGGATCCACAATGTAACCGGTGTGAAGCCCAGTCGTTGAGCCCGTTTTGTCTGAAGCCGGGCACCCGACAAGGGGCTTCCTCGGTCGGTCTTAAACGGTGCAGCACCGGGGGGTCCATTTTTGACGAGATTGCGGCCCTCGATGGCAAGGCGCGGACTGCCGATGCAACGGCCATCACGCCGGTCAAGGCGATGGCACGTGCAGGATCGGCGCTCAACCTTCTCATTGCCAGCAATGCGTGTACCGCAGCAGGCGCCGCGCAACGTCTCTGCGCCCCGACTGCGTGACACCGCTCGCCAACGAGAATCGATCGCGCTGGTCGTGCCGTCGGCGCGGGTGAAGCTGCCGAGCAGCGGGATGTCGTTGCCGGCGACCTGCAGGCCATTGGTCGGCGTCGTCGCGACCGAGAGTGCGGTGATGCCGCGCTCGGCAAGCGTTGTCAGCTCGCCCGCGTCGGTGATCCCGTCGCTGTCGGCGTCCTGCCAGACGCGCAGGCGCGCGAAGCCAGCGTCATTCAAGCGACAGGTGAGGTCCAGAGCAGGGCCTGAGCGGATCAAGGAACCAGCGCTCGGATTTCATGCAGCAGTGTCAAAGTCATGCTGCTGGCACGTCAAGGGGCGCATTCACATGGCATCGGCTTATTAAACACTGCGCCCAGTCGCTCGAAGTGATCGTCAACGACGCCAATTCTGCATGACCCCGATCCGCCACCGGCAGCAAGCGTTTGACCGCGTGCTCAAGATCGCTGATCTTGTGCCGAACGCCATCAAGGAGCATCGCCATGTGGATCAGCAGCACGCGTAACGTCGCGACTTGGCTCGTGTCCCTGGGGTTGCTGATTTTTGGCCATGGTCCCGTGCACGCGCAGGATTGGCCACAGCGTCCGATTACACTGATCGTGTCGCAGGCGGCCGGTGCCAGCCCCGACGTGATGGCGCGCCTCATTGCCGATCGATTGGCCTCGCACTTCCAGTCCGGCGTTGTCGTCGAGAACAAGCCCGGCGGCGGCAATGTGATCGGCGCACAAGCCGCAGCGCGCGCTGCACCCGACGGCCATACCTTCTTCTTTGCGACATCGGCAGCCCTCGTCACGAACCCTGTGCTCATGAAGGTGTTGCCCTACGATCCGATCAAAGACTTCGTGCCCGTGGCGCTCGTGACCCGCAGCCAGCAGGTTCTGGTCGTCAATCCAAGCGTGCCGGCCAAGACACTCAGCGACTTGATCGCCATCGACAAGCAGGCACCCGGCAAGCTCTCGATAGCCGTCGATGGGCCACGCAATCTCGCCGGCGTCATCGGGCAGGCGTTGAATGTGCGTGCTGGAACCAAATTTGTGCCCGTGCCCTATCCGAACATCAATGCGGGATTGCAAGATGTAATTGCCGGTCGTGTCGAAGTCGGCGTATTCTCAGTCTCGACGTCGGAGGCTCTCATCAAGGACGGCAAGTTGCGCGCCATCGCCGGAGCATCGGCCCAACGCATTGCCACGCTGCCGGACGTCCCCACGATCGCGGAAACACTGCCGGGCTTTGATTTCCTCGGTTGGTTCATGGTGATGGCACCAGCGCAAACGCCCAAGGAGATCGTTGCCAAAATGAATGCTGCCCTCGACATCGCAGCCAAGGACTCGCGCGTGCGCGAAATGGCCCCAAAACTTGGCTTCGAAATGAGTGCGAGCGGAACGGGCACGCCCGCTGCTGCCGCGGCGTTTCTCGCGGAACAGTTGGCACTCTGGCAAACGACGGCGAAAAACCTCGGGCTCGAGCCACAATAGCGGCGCGACCAATGTGCGCGATGGAGTCGACAAGGAGAATACGTGTGAATGGACTCGTCTCTGGCGTGCGCTCGGTTGATCTTGGGACCACAAATCTTGCGCGCGCGGCTGCATTTTATGCAGAGATTTGGAGCCTCGAACGCGTGGCGCAAACGCAAAACGCCATTTTTCTGCGTGGCCAAGGACGTTATCACCACATTCTCGGCCTACATGAGCACCCAAACCCCGCGATCCTGCGCCTGACGTTCGACGTCGCGGGAAGCGATGCACTCCGTGCGCTGCATGCCCGCATCCGCGATGCCGGCCTTCCCGTCTCTCAGCAAATTCGGCCGTTGACGACCCCTGGCGGTGGCGAAGGCTTTGATTCCCGTGATCCAGAGGGCCGCAACATCTCGTTCGCGAGCGGCGTCGCCGACAATTCCGAAGCCCAAACCACAGTGCCAGATCGGATCACCAAGATCACGCACCTCAATTTGAATTCCGGTGCTTACGAGATCACGCGCCAATACATGGTCGACA
This sequence comes from uncultured Alphaproteobacteria bacterium, assembly GCA_963714325.1. Taxonomy (GTDB): domain Bacteria; phylum Pseudomonadota; class Alphaproteobacteria; order Rhizobiales; family Hyphomicrobiaceae; genus CAVQOB01. The sequence continues at coordinate 127,169 of CAVQOB010000001.1, forward strand.
CGCTAGGCTTCAGGGTTGTCGACGAGACGCGCGTCAACGGCTTCTTCAATTGCGGGCGTGACCACCACGCGATCGTCATCGGTCGCCGCGACGCGCCGACCCTCAATCATGTGGCGTTCGAAATGCCCGATCTCGACTCGATGATGCGGATGGCCGGAACAATGACTGAATCCGGTTACCCCATCGAGTGGGGGGTCGGCCGTCATGGTCCAGGCAACAATGTCTTCGCCTACTTCGCTGGACCTGAAGAAATACCGATCGAGTGTACCGCCGACGTTTTGCAGATTGATGCCAGCTATACCTATCGCGGCCCAGAGGCGTGGAATTTCCCGCCGGGACGGTCCGACCAGTGGGGCGTGACCGGGCCGCCGTCGGCGCGCATCAAGCGCATCCAGAATTTATTTCGCTTTCCCGACATCAGCCTGCGGTGACCATGACACGTTCGCCAGCACACACCGCCCTCAGCGCCCCTCTCTACGACGTCATCGTTGTTGGTTGTGGTCCCGTAGGCGCCGTCGCTGCATGCCTGCTTAGCCGCTATGGCTTGTCGACGCTGATTGTCGACCGCACCAACACGATCTATGCCAAGCCACGGGCGCTGGCGCTGGATCACGAGATTGCGCGCGTCCTGCAAGGCATCGGGCTCGGCGAGGCGATCAAGCCGCACCTGGCCCCCTTCACGCCAGCTGAATATTTCGGTGTCGACGGTCAACTGATCAAGCGGCTCAACATGCTGCCGCCGCCCTACCCGCTCGGTTGGACGCCGTCCATGGTGTTCATGCAGCCAGCCATTGAAGCTGTTCTGCGTCAGCACATGACGACACTGCCAAGCGTCACGGCGGCATTCGGGCTTGAGCTGATCGGCCTCTCCGATGATGCCGAATGCATCACCGCTGAGCTGCGTGACGCAAGCGGCGCCATGCAAAGCGTGCGCGGCCGATACCTCATCGGCTGCGATGGTGCCTCGAGCACTGTGCGCACACGCGCCGGAATCACGCTTGATGATCTCGGATTCGATCAATCCTGGCTCGTCGTCGATGTTCTCGCCAATGACGCCGGCTTGGCGCGATTGCCGAAGGTCACGGCCCACTATTGCGAACCCGCTCGGCCGACCAGCTTTCTCATCGGGACGGGCCGCCATCGCCGGTGGGAGTTCAAACTCCGGCCAGGCGAGGATCCCCGTGTCATGGAAGCGCCCGATCAGGTGTGGTCGCTGCTGCGCAACTGGATCGAACCGTCCCAAGCAGAGCTGTGGCGGAGTGCCAGCTATCGCTTCCACGCGCTCGTCGCGCATGACTGGCGCCGCGGCCGTGTGTTCGTGGCAGGCGACGCGGCCCATCAGCAACCACCCTTTTTGGGCCAGGGGCTCTGTCAGGGCATTCGTGACGTCGCCAATCTCGGATGGAAACTCGAACGCGTGCTCAAAGGACGCAGCAGCGAAGCATTGCTCGATACCTATGGCATTGAGCGTGCCAGCCACGTCCGCCGCCTGCACTCCGTGATCATCGGCATTGGCGAAATTATCGGGGAGCACGATGCCGATGCAGCCCGCGCGCGCGATGCGCGGCTCATTGCCGAAGCAGGCGGAACAGTTCATTCGGTGCCGCGACAGAATTTGCAGCCCGCGCTGGAAGGCGGCTGCATCGGATCCAAACCGTGCAACGGCCAGGGCACGCTTTTTCCGCAACCCGCCGTCCGGCGCAAGCACGGGGATGTCCTGCTCGACGATCTGACGGGCGCTGGCGGACGTGTTATTCTGGATCGTGGGTTTCCCCGGCTATCGGCAGCGCTGCGTCGCCGCCTTGAAGCGCTGGAGCTGACTGTGGTCCGACGAGCGGACGCCGCCGATGTCACGGCCAACGAAGACATGAACGACCACGTGATTCTCGAAGTCGACACGGTCTTGGAGACTTGGTTCAGAACCAACGCCTGCGCCGCAGCGATTGTCCGGCCGGACCACTACGTTTTCGCAACGGCCAACAATGAATCGAACCTCGCTGCAATTCTCGACGAATACGCCCAGGCCCTTGCGACTGTCGGAGCGACTGCGTGTTGACGCCGATGCAACGCCGGAACGCGTCGGTGGTGTCACCGGCCCCGGCGCGTTCTCCACCAAGGTTCGTCAGCCGGCCAGAATGGACCGCTGTTCCACAGCCCAACGACAACGACGGACGACTATGGATGGCACGCGACACGCCAATTCCAAAGGGGCAACTTGTGTGGGAACTTGCGCGTCGCACCTCGTAAAACACCTGTAAATAGGGCTCTCTTGCATCCCTCCCTCTCCGCCACATCAGCATTTCAGACAAGCCCATTCGAGACGCCGATGGACTGGATCGGACGGCATCGAACCATTTCAACTGATTAAATCCAATAGATTGCTTATCGTTGCGCCCACAATTTCGGGCTGAATGACGACTGGCGATTGTCTCGGTTTGGTCGTCGTGATGCGGCTCAAGCCACGATCCAAATGGTGGGTTGGGGGTTGGTTGAGATCGCAGTACAGGACCGTCGCGCAGCATGCGATGGACGACTCCCGAGCGGCCAGTTCAGAAGCCGGCGACAGTGCCAGCGCGCCCGCGATCGATCAGCACTATCAACGTGTCATTCAACAAACCCACACCGCCGATCATGCCCGGGATTGCGTTGCTGGATTGGGACGGGATGGCAGCGCGACGATGACACTGAGGCCGCCGAGCGCCGACACGCCCAGCACGATCGTCCCGTCATAGGCCTCGACGATTTTGGTAACGATGGAAAGGCCAAGCCCGTTGCCATCGGTGGTCTCGTCAAGGCGCCGACCACGCATCAGCACGTCCCCCGCGCTCCCCTTTGGAATGCCGGGGCCGTCGTCGTCGACGGTCAACGCCAATCGCGGTCCATCCTGCGTCACAGAAAGACTGACCTCAGATTTTGCCCACTTGGCGGCGTTGTCCGCGAGATTGCCGATCAGTTCGAGCAGATCGTTTTCATCGCCCACGAAGACCACGTCTCGGTCGACATCAATATGCCAAGTCAACGCCCGATCTGCCGATATGCGCTTCAGCGCGATCACGATACGATCGACGATCGGGCGCACGCGGACCGGTGCTTGCCCAATCGCCACAGCGCCGAGCGTACGCGCACGCGCCAACTCATGTCTGACGTGTTGCCCCATGATATTGATTTGAGACTCGATTTCGACGGCGGCTCTCGGTTGCCCGTCACGTAGCAGATCGCGCGAAACCGTTGCTAGAATGGCCAATGGCGTCTTGAACCCGTGCGCCAAGTCAGCAGCGCGCTCGCGGGCACGTTGATTGTTGCGTTGTTCACGGTCCAGAAGCGCATTCATATTCATGACCAAAGGCTGAATCTCTGAGGGGAATTGGCCTGCGACGCGCGCCGCTGAACCACTGTGCACGCGTTGCAAGGCGGTGCTGAGATGCTTCAGCGGTCGCAATCCGACAGCCACCTGCACGAACAGCGCCGACAGCAATGTCAGGCCGAGAACACCCAGCGATACCATGAGGACATTGCGAAACCCTGCCACAGCCTGATCGAGTTCGTGCCGGTCGACGGCCACCGTCACATGGACGGGCACGGGCGCGCCGTCCGGGCCGATCACCAAGCCGCGCTCGATCGCCATCAGCGTCGAATGGTTTGGCCCAGCGATGATATGGCGATGCGGCGAGCCATCTTTGACGTTATCGGGCGGCAACACCAGGACGGAGTCCCAAAGCGACCGCGAGCGGTGTTGCGTGCCGTTGGCCATGTCGATCTGCCAGTAGAGCCCACCATTCGGCGTAAAGAAGCGTGGGTCCGCGGGCGCAGTCGCCAGGTTCAAGTGACCGCTGGCATCAATCTGGATAGCGCCAATGATCTGGTTTTGATGATTGCCGAGTTCGGTGTATTCGCGCGCTTCGACGTGCTGGAGAAACAAGCGCGCCAACACCGCCCCGGATAATGACAAGGCAATGGCGATCGCGATCGCCGCTGCAATAAGCAGACGCAGCCGGAGGGATCGCGTCGACACGGTCTCAGTCCCCCCCGACGATGTAGCCGTGGCCGCGTTTTGTGCGAATAAAGCCGTTACCGACCTTCTTACGGAGGCGGGCGATGAGAACCTCAACCGCGTTGCTATCGTGCGGGAAGTCCTGACCGTAGACGTGTTCGGTGAGCTCACCTTGGCTGACAACCGTGCCGTTGTGATGCATCAAATAACTGAGGCCGCGGAATTCGAGTTGCGTCAGTCCGACCATGCGGCCGTCGAGCGTCGCATCCTGCTGCTTGGTATCGAGAACCACATTGGCAACGCTCAATGTCGCCGTTGCATGCCCGGTTGAGCGTCGGATGATCGAACGCAGCCGCGCCAACACCTCTTCCATCTGAAAGGGCTTGGCGAGATAATCGTCGGCGCCGGCATCAATGCCGTCGACTTTGTCGCGCCAGTTGTCGCGGGCCGTCAGCGCCATGACCGGCATCGTCCGACCCGCCTCACGCCAACGCCGGAGCACCGTCATGCCGTCGAGCTTCGGCAAGCCGAGATCGAGAATGACGGCGTCGTAGTCTTCGGTATCGCCGAGATACCACGCTTCTTCGCCATCATGGGCCATGTCGACGATATAGCCAGCTTCGCCCAGCGCCCATTGCAGGTCGATCGCAATTTTTTGCTCGTCTTCGACGATCAGGATGCGCATGGCGTCATTCGATCTTGATGATTGCCAGAGTCGTCGCGTCGACGTAGACCTCACGAACACGGCCTTTAGCGGCTATAATCTTGAACTCGTAAATCAGCCTGCCGCCCTTGCGTTTGATCTCGACGCCGACGACCTGGCCGGGCATGGCGCGCTCGGCCGCAGCTTGAATCTCGGCCAAGGGCTTGATTTCGTTGCGCCGCAAAGCTTCGAGCGCCTGATCGTGCGATGCGGCTGAATCGGAACGCTTTTCGCCACGGGACTTTTCGCCGTCATCATCGGCCAATACCCGCCCCGACATCACCATCGGGCACAGCATCGCTGCTAAAATCCCCGCGATGATGTGCTGTCTGTTCATTGCCCGCCTGTTCATGCTGTGCCCACGCGCACTGGCTCCGATGAATAACGATGTTTAGCTGACCGGAACCTTACCGTCGACGCCGGGGTCGCGTCAGCCCTGAACGCGGATAGTGCGGGTGTGGCCCAAACAGGGGACATGCACAACGGAGGCGACCAAAATGCGTAAGATCATGATTTTCTCGGTACTCGGCCTGACCCTCGGCTTGGCCGGCGCGGCAATGGCCCACAGTGATCGCGGCGAGCGCCGGCATCACGGTGAACGCGGTGAACATTCCCGGTCGCACGATGAGCGCAGCGAGCATGGCACGCGCACTGAGAGAAAGCGTCATCACGACGAGCGCGGAGAACATGGCTCGCGCCGCGATCACGACGAGGACGACGATCGCGGCAGCCGTTCCAAAGACCGCTCCGGCAAGCGCTCTTGATCTAAAAAGAACCCGGTCGCGGTGGGAACGCGCGACCGGGTTTTTGCTTGAATTTACCGAAAGAACGTCAAGGCAATTGAATTCAGCGCCCGGCAAACGCCTTGTCGAGGCTCTTGGCCAGTTGGCCACGCTTCTCACCCGTTGTCTCGTCGGTGCCGCTTGTTGCCGTTTCGTCGTCAGCAGCGAAGAGATCCAGGAAAAGATTGGCGAACAGCAATCCCATGCCAAGCAGCAGACCGCCGACACCAATATACGTCAAGATTTCCGTGACGATCTGCTGATGGGCGGGCTCACGGCCCATTTTGGGGGCCATGACGAACATGTTGAGCCACGCCAGTGGATAAAGACTGCCAAGCCCGATCAGCGCTGCGGTCAGGGATTTGAGTGAGGTCCGCAGCGACGAGAATGTCACCAGAAAAATCAGCCCGAGCGAGAACCCACCGACGCCCGCGGCATGGAAGTGAGCCCGTTGCACATAGCGCCAGATCTTGTCCTTGCTAGCCGCATCATGCACGCCTGGATAGGCCTTCACGCCGTCGGCGATAAAGGCTTTGAAACTATCCTCGAAGAGACCAAAGCCAATGCCGAGCGCAATGCCGAAGGATAGTCCGGCTAAGGTCAGCGCGGCCCCAAGGCGGACCGTCTTGAAGTTTTTATTCAGCGTCATATCGGCATGCTCCATGAGTGACAGCCGAGGCTGCCGCCCCGACGAGGGACAGCGGCGCACGGGCTCTTGCGTGTTCCCGCATTAGCCCTGGTTATCAGTCAGCGGATGACCGCAGTCTGACCATCCCTGTAAGGTTGCCGTAAGCTTCGATGCAGAGGTTGCGACTGAAGGGGCGGTATCACGCGTGCGTCACAGCTCTGGTTGCCAGTGTTCAGTACGTTCCTTGCGATCAAATTCGCAAGATTCCTCGTCTACATTCTTAAAGACCCCCTCATCCTCGATCTCGATGGTGACGGCATCGCGGTCTCGGCGCTCGACGGCTCGGACGTCGTCTTCGACTATGACGGCGACGGCGTCGCGGAGCGCACGGGCTGGGCGTCGGCCGACGACGGCTTCCTCGCCATCGATACGAACGGCAACGGCGTCATCGACACCGACGACGCGGTGTTCGCCACCCTGCGCGTCTGGCGCGACCGCGACCAGGACGGCGTCACGGACGCCGGCGAACTGCAGACGTTGACCGAAGCCGGCATCGCGCAAATCGCGCTGACGCGGCGGCGCTCCGATCGTCCGACCCCGGCCAACGAGCCGGAGGAGGGCGTGAATCGGCAGCGCAAACGAAACGCCGCATCTGGCCAAACGACCAGTTGGACGCACGCTAACAGCCATCAATGACCCAAACGGTGGTTGATCACCGTTATCAGAATACCAACGCTCGCGTGCCACAGTGTAGCTCTTAAGCAGGGACGCTCGCATGGCATCGGCAACTCAAGGGCGAACGGCAGCGGAAGCATTGACCGCGCGTCGGCAGGTGTTGCCGGCCGGTGAAGGTGGAGTCATCGCACTTGGCTCTCGCGCCATCCAGGGCGACGAGATTGCAGCCTATGAAGCGGCTTCATCGGAGCGTCGCGATATTGCCAGCCCGCTGGTCACGGCCTGCGGATTCGGCATGGTTGCGGCAATCGTGGCCCTGGTCGTGCTCGGTCCAGGATTGCGCTGGACATTGCTGCTGGCGGCTGGAACATTTGCACTCGTAGCCTTGTCCGCATTCGATGATCTGCGCTGGGGAACACGGGTCAGAATCTTCACTTTGGACGTGGTCACCCACACTGGCGAGCGCATCCGCTTTGCCACGCCCGACGCGGCAGAATTCGCCCGCCACATTGCGTTTCTGGATCGGGCACTTGCGGCGCAATCAAAACGTGTCTGAACGAGCCTTGCTTGGCCGGTGGCAGTTGTGTTTGACGGACAGCGCTGTAGGGTGGCGCCGGCTTCAAACACAACCGAGATCGCTGCCCGATGACTGTTATCGTTCGCTTCGCCCCGAGCCCAACTGGCCGTCTTCATATCGGTAATGTCCGCACCGCCATCCTCAACTGGCTGTTCGCCAGGAAGCACGGCGGGCAATTCATACTACGGCTGGATGACACCGATAGCGAACGCTCGACGGCGGCATTTGCTGAAGCGATCGCCACGGATCTGACCTGGCTCGGTCTGTCTTGGGACAGCACCTTCCGTCAGTCCGACCGCACCGCCCGCTATGCCGAGGTCGCCGAGCAACTCAAGGCCGCTGGCCGGCTTTACCCCTGTTACGAAACTGAAGATGAACTCGATCGCCGCCGCGCGCGCCAGCGTGCGCGTGGCCTGCCCCCCGTCTACGATCGTGCGGCACTACGGATGACGGCAGCCGAGCGGCAAAAACTGGAGAGCGAAGGGCGCAAGCCGCATTGGCGCTTCCGTATGGCCAACACTGACGCGCGTGATCCATTGGCGACCGTGCCGACGCTGGTGCGATGGAACGACGGTGTTCGCGGCGACACCGCCGTTGATATTGCATCGCTGTCCGATCCGGTGCTGATCCGCGCTGACGGTACCTGCCTCTACACCTTTACCAGTGTGGTCGATGACGTCGACAGTGCCATCACGCATGTGATCCGCGGCGAGGATCACGTCACAAACACTGCTGCGCAGATCGAGATTTTTGCAGCCCTAGGCGCCAATCCGATGCCGACGTTTGCGCACTTCAGTCTGCTGGTCGACAAAGATGGCAAGGGGCTGTCGAAGCGCTTGGGCTCGCTGTCGGTGGATGGGTTCAGGGCGGCCGGGCTCGAAGCGATGGCGGTCAATTGTCATGCCGCGTTGATCGGCACGTCGGAAGCGGTTGCGCCGCACTTGACGCTCGCCGAGCTGGCGGAGCGCTTTGATCTTGGCTCATTGTCGCGTTCGCCGTCGCGCTTTGACGTCGCCGAACTTGAAGCGTTGAACGCGAAACTCCTGCACATCACGCCCTTTAGCTCGGTTCAGGCGGGGCTGGCACAGCTCGGCATCGGCGGCGGCCCGGTGTTCTGGGACGCCGTGCGGGGCAATCTCGCCACGCTCGGTGAAGCGAAGGCGTGGTGGGATGTCGTTGCCGGCACGATCAGTCCGGTGATCGAAGACGCCGCATTCTGCAAGGCGGCTGGCACAGTGCTGCCGGCAGAACCATGGGGGCCGGAAACCTGGAAAGACTGGACGGAGGCGGTCAAGGCCGCGACCGGCGCCAAGGGCCGGCAGTTGTTCCACCCGTTGCGGCTGGCATTGACCGGGCGGGAGAACGGCCCCGAACTCAAGGTGCTGTTGCCGCTGATCGGTCGCGAGCGAACTCTATCACGGTTGCAGGGATCGTGACGTTTCAGTGCCGAGTCGCTGTCTGTGGCAGGCTGCCGGCAACGTCGCCGACGTCCAGCATGGCGGGGACCGCCTTGCGCATGAAAGTAACCGGCAGCAGGCTCAGCGGCATCGCAACCTGACTGACGCCCTGAGAGGCGATCTCGTAGCCAAGGCGCTCGAAGAACGGCACGGCGTTGATCGTCAAGCGGGCGGCGAAACGTTTGAACCCGGACTGGCATGCGCGGGCTTCGACATCGGCAACCAGGCGGCTGCCGATACCTGAACCGGCGAAGAGTGGATCGACAAACACGGCACTGATGCGGGCGCTCGCGCCTTGGTCATCGCCAGCGCGCCAAGCCGCCGTGCCGACGATCACGTCATTGACGACGGCGCCGTAGACGTCGGCGCGCATGAGATCGTCGGAGTAGCGCGGGGAATTGATGTAGCCGAGAAACGCAGCGGTTTCCTCGGCAGAGAGATAGGGGCCTGCATAGACGCGAAAAGCAGCCGAATGAATATGGCGGACGACGGCCATCTCATCGATCGTGACGCGACGGATCAGCGCCTTGGCACCAAGGCCGCCGTCGCCGGGAATGTTGGCATGCATCGTCATTCGTCACCGCACATCGTACGACCCAGCAACGCAAACACGCGGGATCAGTGCAGATTATCGCGTCAATCGTGTGACGCCGCCCCTGTGGACAATCCGCGTCGCGATCGTACGCCGCCGCGTTAAGTCGCGTCTTGGATCGCGTGATGCGGCAGGGTGTCGCACTGAATGGGTTGATGATGCTCGCGGGAACAGTCTGCAAGACCAAATAATTAGGCGTTTCAGTTGCCATTGCATAACAGATCCGCGCATGGATCCTTCGATCACCGCCGAAGCTTCATGCGCGCCATTGCTTCAGTGTCCCGGCATCGCCAATTCAGGAGGCTGCCGATGACAATCAGTGTCTTTATCCGTTACCAGATCGACCCGTTCAAGCGCGAGCAGTTCGAGGTCTACGCCCGTAGGTGGCTTGCGATTATCCCGAAATGCGGTGGCAATCTTGTCGGCTATTGGATGCCGCACGAGGGTACCAACAATATCGTTTTCGGTGTCATATCCTTCGAAAGCCTCGCCGCTTACGAAGCCTATCGCATCCGGCTCAAGGCCGATCCCGAGGCGATCGCCAACTTCAAAATCGCGCATGCTGAGCGCTTGATCCTCGGCGAAGAACGGACTTTCCTGCGGCAAGTAGAAGCTTAGTGATGACCCGTCCAGTCCGAGGCCAACAATGATCGCTGTCATTTTCGAAGTGATACCCGCCGACAGTCAACGCGAGGCCTATCTGGCGGCCGCTCAGCGGCTGCGCGCCGAACTGGAACAGATCGACGGATTCATCTCGGTTGAGCGCTTTCAGAGTCTGTCCGATCCGGCCAAGATGTTGTCGCTGTCGTTCTTCCGTGACGAAGCAGCAGTCGCGCGCTGGCGCAATCATGCGGAGCATCGCCGCACCCAGGCGGCCGGGCGCGGGGGCATCTTCGCGCACTACCGGTTGCGCGTGGCTCAGGTCGTCCGCGACTATGGCATGACCGAGAACCGCGATCAGGCACCCGGCGACAGTCAGAGCGTGCATCGACCGTGATTCGCTATCCCAACCGGTGGTGATACTCAGAGCTGTTGGGCAGCGTCACTCCGAAACGGTCGCGAAAGGCGGCCTCGCCTTTGCGGGTGATCAGCAGCGCCCGCGAGTTCGCTTCGCGGCGCAGCCAACCTTGGTCGAGACTGAGTTGGCAGAGTGCGATGCCGACGCGACCGGCCAAGTGCGGCCGCCGCTCCCGCCAGTCGAGACAGGGCCGACACAACACTGGGCCATTCTTGTGGCCCTTCGCCGGCGTCCGTAGCCGCTCGACGTCAACGCCGGACCTATCGAGAAAGCGCACGCCGGTTTCGGTCAAAACGCCTGCTTCGTCCGACAGCTCGACATGGCCCGCCGCCACCAGCGCATCGGCGAGTGCGACGCCAAGTTCACCGGCGATGTGATCGTAGCAGATGCGTGCCCGCTGCAGCTTTGGATCGCGTGGTCCAATGTGCAGGCGATGCAGCGGCGGTGGCGGTGTCGACGCGATCTGCATGATGCCTTCGATCATCTGCGCAACAGCGGGCGTCGCCAGCCGGTAATAGCGATGCCGGCCTTGCGACACGACCGCGAGCAGCCCACCCCGTGTCAGGCGCGCCAAGTGACCGCTGGCCGTCTGCGCCGTGATGCCGGCGACCCGCGCAAGTTCTCCGGCCGTCAATGCGCGGCCATCCATCAACGTATTGAGCATGACCGCGCGGGTTGGATCGCCGGCGAGGGCTGCAATTTCGGCGAATTTGGCCGTGCTGGTCATCGATGGGGTCCCGCAGTCCGAGCCACGACACTTTGCGGAGAGTCACCCGAGTAATGCTTCGGCCGTCGCCGAAGGATAGTGTGCCGGTCTCTGGTGCGGTAAGTCTACTGCCGGGGCGCCGCCGGAGCGCGAAATGCCTGCGAGCCGCTGGCCGCAGGTCCGGTGGCTGGCGCCTCGGCCTTCTTGTCGCCGGCTGGCGGCACATACTCGGCTTCCTTGCAAGAACAGCCTGACACGAATTCCTTCTGGTAGCGGAAGGCGGTGCGCAGGCTGGTATAGGACTGCTGGCTCTTGACCGACGTCGCCTGCTTCATGTCGGCGCCGGGGTTCTGGTGGTAGTAGAGTTCAGCCGGCGCGGCACAGCGCGAGTTGCAGGTGTCCGCGTCGCGCTGGAAGTGGTTGGGCAGCGTTGAGAAGCTGACCGGGAAGAAGTAGCCGTCGCAGAGCCGCACACAAACAGTCCGATAGGTCGCGAAGGGCAGTGATCCGAACTGGTTGTTCTTGCTCTGGGGCGTGTCGTCTTCCGACGTCGACCACGATCCGAACGGGCTTGAGTCGCGGTCGCGCTTGCGCGCCTCCTGCACGTATTGCGCGCCGCAGCCATTGCGGGCGAGTTCGCGGATGATGTCGTCCTGATAGGTGCGCTCTCGCGAGCCGAGCAGCTGCTGGCGCTGGCTGTCGAGGTCCGCAACGCGGCGCTTGCCAGCCTCGACCTCGCCGGCCCAGCGGCGGCACTGCGGCGTCTGGCGTAGCGACTTCGCAAACAGGAAATAGTCGTAACAGTCGCCGCGATCCAGTGCGGTCTGGGCCTGGCGGACGGCGGTATCGGCGACGCGGATGTCAGCCTCCAGCTTCGGCAGCAATTCGCGTGATTGATTGCCGCGTTGGCCTTCGGAGACGAGGCGTTGCTCGAGTTGGAGACAGATGCCCGAGCCGGAGCCCGTCGGCGGCAGCGCGCGACCCTGTTGATTAAATCCGGGTGGTGATCCTGGGATCGCCGCCGGCGGCGGCAGATTTGCCGGCGGGCGCATGGGTTCGCGTGGGCGCGGCGTGCTCTCGTTGTTCGACCAGGGCCACCAGCCCTGCGCCAGCGCCGGCTCGGCCGACATTACACCGATCGCCGGCCATGCCACAGCCAAGCCCAGTGTCATGGCAAGCGCAGCTGCCATGGAACGCCGGACATTTGGTTGCGACGGACCCATCGATCGTGACTTCCTGCCGAATTTTTACCGAGAACGCCGGTTGCGAATTCTCGAACGCCCTTGTCGGTTGACTATGAGAGTGGTGAAGTAGGGGGTCAATGCAGCGCAAATGCGGCAGTGGCAGCCATCAACAGCTGCATTGCCACACAGTGTGGCGCTAAGGGAACGGTTGGGGAACGCGAGCCCCCCTGTTCAGTCCATCGGGAGTATCAGGCATGCCGGAACAGTCGCTTGATGTCGCCGCCAGCGCAGCCGTTTTGGCGCAAGCGCGGCGGTCCAGTGTGGCGATCCGGTCACTCCCCGGGCACCTGACACCGCGGACGCTGACCGACGCCTATCGCGTTCAAGACGCCTTCCGTGCCCAATGGGGCGATAAGCTGGTCGGGTGGAAGGTCGGTGCAACGGCTAAACCCGTCCAGGAACGATTTGGCGTCACCGCGCCGTTTTCGGGGCCGTTGTTCGCGGGCGATGTGTGCCAAAGCCCGGCGCGGTTGCCGGCCGCACGATTTATCCATCGTCTCATTGAAAGCGAATTTGCATTCCGTTTTGCCGAGGCAATGACCCCGCGCAGCGGCAACGTCACACGCTCAGACATCGTGGCGGCCGTCGACGCCGTGATTCCCGCCTTCGAAATTGTCAGCCCGCGCACACAGGACATTCCCTATGCGCAGGCGGCGCTCGGCATTGCCGACTGCGGGCTCAATGCAGCCATCGTTTTGGGAAAGCCCTATGCGGCGTGGCAGTCGCTGGACCTCGCGGCGCACCCTGTGGTGTTGAGCGTCGATGGCGTCGTCAAAGCCCGGGGCAGTGGCGCGCATGTGCTTGGCCATCCGCTTGCTGTTCTGGATTGGCTTGCCAATCACCTGTCCGAACGCGGCGTCACGATCGAGCCGGGTGCCATAGTGCTCACCGGCACGACCACCGGGGTCGTAGCGCTGGCGTCCGGCGAAACAGCGGTCGCGGATTTTGGCTCGCTTGGGACAATCGCATTCGGGTTTACGGGCACATCATGAGGCGCTGGTCGCATATGTTGCAAGCCCGTGCACGGCCAGTCGCTGTCCTGCTGGGCCTGGTGACAGGCACGATCTTCTCCCACGCGCTCGTGGCCGCTGAGTCGGATGACGTCGACATCACTCGTCGCGACGCCGCGATCGCATTGCGCTGGACGGCCGCCTGGAACACGCTGGTGTGGCCAGCCGGAACAACGGTCAGCGGCTGCTTTCTTGAGCGCGATGTCGAATGGCGAGGGTTGTTCGTGCGTGCCAGTGCCGCGTGGATGGAGATCATCAATCTCAAGCTCGATTTCGGCTCCGGTCCCGGCTATCGCACCTGCAGCATGTTCGATCCAAGTGATATACGCGTCACGTTTCGCCCGGGCCTCGCGAGCTTCTCGCGTGCCGGCACGCTGGCGCTCGATATCGCACCGGGAACGCCGACGCTGGTCATCACAACAGGCGCGCTCGGCGAGCAGGCTGCGACATCCAAGGAGAGTCGCTATGGCGTCATGCTACATGAGCTTGGCCATGCGCTCGGCCTGCCGCATGAACATCAACATGCGCTGAGCCCCTGTCCGTCGGAGTACCGGTTTGAACTGCTGTGCGAGCGATCCGGCGAGGGCGGTCCGAAAGCCGCGCGCTACTTGTCGTTGGCGACGGTCTTCAATGCGCAGCGCACGATCCGCCTCGACCTTGAGCCCGAGAGAGAGCCCCCGCACGACGTCAACTCGATCATGCACTACCGCTATCCTCCCGACATACTGCGCGGCGGGAGGACGAGCCGCTGCCATGCCAAAACCCAGCTGTCGTTTTCGCCGGCCGACCGCCAGCGCTTTGCCGTTCTTTACCCGAAGGACGCAAGCGCGCAGCGCGCATTCTTGCGCGAACAGGCGACGGTCCTGCAGCGCACGATCGCGGCCAGCGGGTTGTCGCGCGCGACGGCCGAACGTATCGCCCGTATGTTGGAGCAGCGGGTCGAGCGGCGCCATGGCGACATCGGGTTCAAGATCAACCTGAGCGGCGCTGCCCTCAAAGATGGCGATACCGATGAACTCGAGTTGCGGCTGGCGGGGCGCGGGCGGGAGGCCGGGGCGGCGTCGTGTGCGAAGGAAACGGGTCGCGCGGGCAAGTCTTAATGTCGCCGATCATGTGCTTGTTTCGCACCGCGTCCGGTGGCGCCGCCGTGCTTGACGGACCCACGCAAACCGCTCATAACGCGGGCATGAGCGACGCGTGCATTCCATCCGCCGTTAACGTTTGTTGCGGCATGATTATTGTAACGAGCTAGCACACGCTGGCGCGCGGCCCGCCCCTTGTCTCCAACGACCGGATGAGAGCGCCCCGCCAGCAGGCCAAGGGCCTATCTGGGACGTTTCGTTTTTTGGAGAGCAGCCGGTGTCACTCACCCTCTACAACACATTGATCCGCGAGAAGGCGGCGTTTCAGCCGATCGATCCGAAGAATGTCCGCATGTATGTCTGCGGTCCGACCGTCTACGATTTTGCCCACATCGGCAACGCCCGGCCGGTGATCGTCTTCGATGTGTTGTTCCGCCTATTGCGCCACGTCTACGGCGCATCACACGTCACCTATGCGCGCAACATCACCGACGTTGACGACAAGATCAACGCGCGCGCCGTCGAGCAATATGCGAAACTCGATCCGATCGCGGCGATCCGCAAGCTGACAGAAGAAACCGGCGCACAGTACCACAAGGATATTGCAGCGCTCGGCGTGCTCGCCCCATCGATCGAGCCGCGCGCCACTGAACACATCGCGGAGATGCGGGCACTGTGTGATGCGCTGATCGCCAAGGGGCACGCTTACGTTGCCGAGGATCACGTTCTCTTTTCCGTGCCGAGCATGAAGGACTACGGTTCGCTCTCCGGGCGCAGTCTCGACGAGATGGAAGCTGGCGCCCGCGTCGACGTCGCGCCATACAAGCGCGACGCGATGGACTTTGTCCTGTGGAAGCCGTCGGACGCCGGCCAGCCCGGTTGGCCGTCGCCCGGTGGCATTGCGAAATCGGGCCGTCCCGGCTGGCATATCGAGTGCTCAGCGATGGCTGGCAAACACCTTGGGACGGTGTTCGATATTCACGGCGGCGGCATCGATCTCGTTTTCCCCCACCATGAGAACGAGGTTGCGCAGTCGCGCTGCGCACATGGTACGCACGCCATGGCAAACGTTTGGATGCACAACGGCTTCCTGCAGGTTGAAGGGGAGAAGATGTCGAAAAGCGTCGGCAACTTCTTCTCGATCCATCAGTTGCTTGAGACCGACGTGTTTGGCCGCCAACGCTGGCATGGCCGTGTGCTGCGCTTCGCCATGTTGACCGCGCATTATCGTCAGCCCATCGACTGGACGGTGGAGCGGGCGACGCTGGCGAAGCATGCCCTGCAGGAGTTCGCCGGGATCGTGCATGATGTGGCACCGGCCGAGAGCCCCAATGCCGACGTGCTGGCAGCGCTGAGCGATGATCTCAACACGCCGAGTGCGATCTCGATCCTGCATGGTCTCGCCAAATCGGCGAAGCGTGGCGATGCGGCGAAGGCGGCCGAGTTGCGTGCGACCCTGGAGTTCATGGGGCTTTACGGCGGCGAGACAGCGGACGAACTGTCGCTGACCGCTAAAGGCAAAGTCGACTACGTCGCGCT
The DNA here is from genome assembly GCA_963714325.1 of uncultured Alphaproteobacteria bacterium. Taxonomy (GTDB): domain Bacteria; phylum Pseudomonadota; class Alphaproteobacteria; order Rhizobiales; family Hyphomicrobiaceae; genus CAVQOB01. The sequence goes on from CAVQOB010000001.1 coordinate 143,173, forward strand.
GCAGAAGCTGGTGGAAGCGCGCGCCGAGGCGAAGGCCGCGCGCAACTTCAGGGAAGCCGATCGCATCCGCGACGAGTTGCTCGCCCAGGGCGTCGTGCTGAAAGACGGCAAGGACGGCACGACCTGGGAGATGAAGCGGTGAGTGGGTGTGGGGACACAGCTGTGCGAGACTTCTTTGTGACGGCTACAGCGTGCGCCGTGCGGCCAGTCGCCATTCGAACGAGGGCCGTTCTATGAATGAAAGGGTAAGGCTTGCAGTCGATATATTCGCCAAGCGCACGCGCGCTGTTTACGGCGCACGGTTTGCCGGGTTTTATCTTTTTGGCAGCCAAGCACGTGGCGATCAACATGCCGAAAGCGATGTCGACGTTGCTGTCATTCTGGAAGGAGACGGTTGGAACCTCGCTCGTGAAAAAATGCGGCTGGGAGACATCGCGTATGACATTTCGCTGGAAACCGACGTGTCGATCGACGCTTGGCCGGTTTCGCAGCAGCAGTGGGACGCGCCAATCTCGCGTCGGACATCGTTTTTTCTGATCGGTGCGCGGCAGCATGCGATCGCTTTGGAGGTCGGTCCATGAGCGATCTGATCAAGAAGGCGCGCGCGGCGGCTGCAACGGCGCGACTTGTCGCTCGAACGGATCCGGATACGGCGGCGAGCCGCGCCTACTATGCGATGTTCGACATCGCCCGGGTTCTTTTGCGCGAGAAGAGCCCGGAGTTGGCAGCAGCCAAGACGCACGCGACCATCATTCGGCGCTTTGCCAAGTACGTCTCGACCGAGGACGGGCTGGATCCGGTTCTTGGTCGTATGCTCAATCGGGCCTCGGAATTGAGGCATATTGCTGATTATGCCGATGTGAGTATTGCCGCGGACGTCGCGCAGTCGTTGGAGCAATCGAAGGATGTTTTCATGTCTGCGCTGGATTCTCGGCTCCGGGCCATCGACGAACAGCAACGCCTGGAGGATGGCGAATGATGGCCTTTGCAACAGCGCCCTCATTTCCCTTCGCCCGCACGATGCCGATCCTCGATACGGGCGACTTGGCGCACGCAATCGCGTTCTACAAGGAAAAGCTCGGCTTCGAAGCGGTCACGTTCGGCGAGCCGGCGACGTTTGCGATCCTGCAGCGGGGCATGGTGACGTTGGGGCTGGCGCTGAAGGAAAAGCCGGTGATCAAGCCAGCGCCGGAGTGGTCGACGTACATCTATGTCGCGGACGCCGATGCCGTGCATGCCGAGTGGACCGCGCAAGGCGTCGCCATCATCGAGGCGATCTGCGACAAGTTCTATAATTGTCGCGATTTCACGATCAGCGATTCCGACGGCAACAGCATCGGCGTCGGCCATGTGCGCGCGTCCGACCCGCTCGGCCCCGGGTTGTCAATGCGCGTCGGCCGCGACGGGAAGGCTGCATCATGACGGGTAGCGATCGCGCATGGTCCGGCGGGTGCCAATGCGGCGCGGTGCGGTTTCGTGCGGCATCGCTCGGTCGCGCCTCGTTCTGCCATTGCCGTATGTGTCAGAAAGCGTTCGGGTCCATAGGCGGCGCGTTCGTTATCGCCCATGATCTTGTCTGGACGCGTGGCGCAGTCAAGCACTTCCGTAGTTCCAACCAGATCCGGCGCGGCTTCTGCGTCGATTGCGGTACGCCGCTGACCTACGAAGGCCCGTCCGGTCTCGACGTCGCCATCGCCGCGTTTGACCGTGCAGCCGAAATCGCACCGACGATCCAGCTGGCTTGCGAGGCGCGGCTGCCTTGGGCCGAAACGCTGGCCATGTTGCCTCAGCGTTCGTCTGCTGAAGCTGCCGCGAAAGCCGCCACGCGCGTGGTACTTGTCTCGTATCAACACCCCGATCACGATACGGCCGACTGGCCGTTGAAGGCGTTGCAGCCATGACCACTCCCCGCGAACGGCTCTATCTCTTCGACACCACGCTGCGCGATGGCGCGCAGACGACAGGCGTTGATTTTTCACTCGAAGACAAGCGGCGCATTGCCGCCGTCCTCGACGATCTCGGTATCGATTTCATCGAGGGCGGATATCCCGGCGCCAACGCCACCGACACCCAGTTTTTTGACCGCGATCCCGAATTCAAAAGCGCGGTCTTTACCGCCTTTGGCATGACCAAGCGGACGGGGCGCTCCGCGTCGAATGATCCGGGCTTCCAGGCGATCCTGCAGTCGAAGGCGCAAGCGATCTGTCTCGTCGCCAAGGCTTGGGACTACCACGTCCGCGTCGCGCTCGGGATCAGCAACGAGGAAAACCTCGACAGCGTCAGGCAATCGGTCGAGGCCGTGCGCGGCTCTAACCGCGTCATCGCGATGATTGATTGCGAGCATTTCTTCGACGGCTACAAGGCCAATCCTGCCTACGCACTGGCCGTCGCAACCGCCGCGCATAAGGCTGGCGCGCGCTGGGTGGTGCTGTGCGATACCAACGGCGGGACGTTGCCGCACGAGATCGATGCGATCGTCCGCGATGTCGTCAAGCATGTGCCGGGGACCCACCTCGGCATTCACACGCATAACGATACCGAAAATGCCGTCGCCAATACGTTGATGGCGGTGCGTGCCGGCGCTCGCCAGATTCAGGGCACACTCAACGGCCTCGGCGAGCGCTGCGGCAATGCCAACCTGACCTCGATTATTCCAACACTCTTGCTCAAGAGCGAATTCGCAAATCACTTCGAAACCAAGGTCACCGCCGCGAAGCTGCAAAAGCTGACACATGCGAGCCGCGTCCTCGACGAGATCCTCAATCGTTCGCCGAACCGCCACGCGCCCTATGTCGGCGAAGCGGCATTCGCAACCAAGGCCGGCATCCACGCCAGCGCCATTCTGAAAGAACCCGAGACCTACGAGCACGTGCCGCCGGAAACGGTCGGCAATCGCCGTCGTGTGCTGGTGTCCGATCAGGCCGGCAAATCCAATCTGGTCTATGAACTCGAGCGTCTCGGCGTCGATTTCAACCGGCAGGACCCGCGCATCGGCGAGCTGCTCGACGAGGTCAAATCGCGCGAGGCGGTTGGCTACGCCTACGAGGGGGCAGACGCCTCATTCGAACTCCTGGCGCGACGGTTGCTCGGCGAAGTGCCGCAGTATTTCCAAGTCGACAGCTTCCGCGTGATGGTCGAGAAGCGGCACAACGCGGTCGGCAAGCTGGTCACTGTCTCGGAAGCGACCGTGCGCATCTTCGCCAGTGGTGAGGAACAGCCGCTGTGGTCGGTGGCTGAAGGCAATGGCCCGGTCAACGCGCTCGACAACGCGTTGCGCAAGGATCTCGGCCGTTACCAGAACTACATCAGGGACGTCGAACTGGTCGACTACAAGGTGCGCATTCTCACCGGCGGAACAGAGGCCGTCACGCGCGTGCTGGTCGAGAGCCACGACAAGGCAACGGGCGAGCGTTGGGTGACCGTCGGCGTCTCGCCGAACATCGTCGACGCCAGCTTCGAAGCCCTCCTCGACAGTATCAACTACAAGCTGTTCAAGGCCGGCGCGGCGGTCGGCGGGTGACGGCAGGAGTTGTCGCGTGGTGTCTGATGGTGGTGGCCCGTCAAGCAATCCTGCCGCGTATCAAATAACGACGGCGGGTTCGTCCCATGATCTCGCGGCTGTGAAGGCACTGTTGCGCGCGTATGCGGCGTCGCTCGATGTCGATCTCGCCTATCAGAATTTTGACGAAGAGCTGGCTGGGCTGCCGGGCCAGTATGTGGCGCCGGCCGGCGCCCTGTTGCTCGCGCGCGGGCTGGATGGTGCGCCACTCGGCTGCGTGGCGTTACGGGCAATGGCTGACGCGGGGTGTTGCGAGCTGAAGCGGCTGTTCGTGTTGCCGGCCACACGTGGCATCGGGCTTGGCCGTGCATTGGTCGCGGCTATCGTCCGCGAAGCACAAATCCTGGGCTATCGCGAGATCAGGCTCGATTCGCTGCCATCGATGACACAAGCGATTGCGCTCTATCGCAAGGCCGGTTTCATCGACGCCGCGCCCTACTACGACACCCCCATCGTCGGCACCGTGTTCCTTCGGCAGGTTCTTGGCTCGGCTGTGGAACACTAGGCTCGCGGTCCAACCGGGCACGCCATTGCCGGTGATACCGGCCAACGCAACGATGGACCCGTTTTCCTCGAGCGCGACCGGCCGATATCCGCGCTGGCGGTGGTGGGGCGGCCGCACGCAAAAAAGTGGTTCTTTTGGTTTTTTTAGATCGGCTCGCCCGGTCCCGCCAATCGTATCAGCGTCTCTTCGCGCCACGCGGCAAATCGGCCATCGCGGATTGCATCGCGCATTGCCTGCATGAGTTCCTGATAGAACGCGGTGTTCGCCCACGACAACAGCATGGCGCCGAGATATTCGCCGGACTTCAACAGATGATTGAGATAGGCGCGGGAATAGTCGGTCGATGCTGGACATGTGCTCGCCGGATCAAGCGGGCGGAGGTCTTCGGCGTGCCGGGCGTTCTTGATATTGACCTTGCCGTTCCAGGTATAGACCGTGCCGTGCCGGCCTGAGCGCGTCGGTAGCACGCAATCGAACATGTCAATGCCGCGCGCCACGCTCTCGATCAAATCCTGCGGCGTGCCGACGCCCATCAGATAGCGCGGTTTTGTCGCCGGCAAAAACGGCAGCGTCTCCTCCAGCACCTTCAGCATCGCCGGCTGGCCTTCGCCGACGGCCAAACCACCGACGGAATAGCCGGGAAGATCGAGCGCGGCGAGGGCTTCGGCGGAGCGACGGCGCAGCGCTGGTTCCGTGCCGCCCTGGACGATTCCGAACAGGGCCTGCCCAGGCTTCCCCATACTCTTGAACGCGCGCTGCGAGCGCTCCGCCCATCGGAGCGACAATTCCATCGCGCGCTCGGTGTCCGCATAGGTCGCCGGCAGCGCGATGCACTCGTCGAGCTGCATCTGAATGTCGGAGCCAAGCAGGCATTGAATTTCAATCGAGCGTTCCGGCGTCAGCATGTGCCGGCTGCCGTCGAGATGCGATTGGAACTGCGCCCCGTCCTCGCTCATCTTGCGGATTTTCGACAGGCTCATGACCTGGAACCCGCCGCTGTCGGTGAGGATCGGTCCGTCCCACCGCATGAAGCTATGCAAGCCGCCAAGGCGATGAATGCGTTCCGCCGTCGGTCGCAACATCAGGTGATAGGTGTTGCCGAGGATGATGTCGGCGCCGGCCGCTTTGACTTGATCGAGATAGACGGCTTTCACCGTCGCCGCCGTGCCAACCGGCATGAACGCCGGCGTGCGGATGACGCCGCGCGGCGTGAGGACCTGACCGAGGCGGGCTTCGCCGGAGGTCGCGATAAGCTGGTAGGCGAAGGAAGCGGACATTGTGCCGTGCGGTTGGTGCAGACGAGGGCGCTGCCCTCGCGCTCCCGCCAAAGGGCGTCGCCCTTTGGAAACCCGTCCTTTAGGGGAGATTGGCGGTGGGGTCCAGGGGCCCCGCGTGCGCAGGCACGCAATCGCAAAGAACCCTTGGTTCGGGATCGTCGGGGGCGAACAGCCCCTTGCATGCGGAGCATCAGCGCCGCTGTTGCGGCAACATACGCCGGAGCAAACCGTCGCGCAGAATATATTGATGGCGCAGGACCAGCCCGATGTGGCCGGCGAGTGCGAGCGCCAGGACGATGGCGCTGATGACATGCACCCATTGCGCGACCACCGCCAGAACGCCACTCTTGCCGATCGGATTGGCGAGGTCGATGACGCCGAACAGGCGTACGCCGTAGAGGCCCGCCATGGCGTAGAGATAGCCGCTGACCGGCATCACGAACATCGCGGTGTAGAGAACCTGCTCGGCGCGGTGGATGAACGTCTTCTCGGGCTCGCTCAGTGTCGCGGCCCATGGCGGCAGCTGTCCTTGCCGTTGGTTGATCAATCGTCCGATGGCCACCAGCAGCGCCACCAAGCCAACTGATTTATGCCAGTCGAAATAGGCGTTCTGGCTGATGCCGAGCACCACCCCGCCTTTTGCCATGCGCACCATGATCAGGCCAGCAAAGTATTGCCAAGCAAACAGCACGACGATCGCCCAATGGAAAAACTTGGTCAGGCTGCCGTAGCCGTCTTTCGTGTTTCGCCAAGCCATCGCAGCCCTTTCAAGGTTCGGAACGAAACAGCAGCGACGCATCGCCGTAGCTGTAGAAGCGATAGCCGGATTGGATCGCGTGCGCGTAGGCGGCGTGCATGGTGTCCAGCCCTGCGAACGCCGAGACCAGCATGAACAGCGTCGATCGCGGCAGGTGGAAGTTGGTCATCAGGATGTCGGCGGCGCGGAAGCGATAACCGGGGGTGATGAAGATCGCCGTATCGCCGGCGAAGCCCATGATCGTGCCGTCATCGCGCGCGGCACTTTCGATCAGGCGCAGCGACGTCGTGCCGACGGCGACGATGCGGCCGCCGCGCGCACGCACGGCATTGAGTGCGGCGGCGGTGTCAGCGGACACTTCGCCCCATTCGGCGTGCATGCTGTGACCGGCGGTGTCGTCAGCTTTGACCGGCAGGAATGTCCCGGCGCCGACGTGCAACGTGACGCAGTGGCGAGAAATACCACGCGCATCAAGGGCGGCGAAGAGTTCAGGCGTGAAATGCAACCCGGCCGTTGGCGCGGCGACAGCGCCCGGCTCGCGCGCGTAGATGGTCTGATAAGCGGCTTTGTCGGTCTCGTCGATGTCGCGTTTGAGGGCAATGTAGGGTGGTAGCGGTATGATCCCGACGGCGGCGATGGCGGCATCGAGATCCGCGCCCGCGAGATCGAAGGCGAGCTCGACTTCGCCAGCCTCGCCCTTGCGCGCGACAGTCGCATCCAGCGCGCCCATCAGGCACGACGTGTTGGCATGGCCAAAGCGGACGCGATCACCAGGGGCGAGGCGTTTCGCAGGACGGGCATAAGCCAGCCAGCGGCTCGCATCAACGCGTTTGTGCAGATTGAATTCGACCTTGGCGATCACGCCGTCGCGATTGCGGACGCCGTTAAGGGCCGCTGGAATCACCCGCGTATCGTTGAAGACCAGCGCATCGCCCGGCCGCAGGAGTTGAGGCAGTGCGCGCACAGATTGATCATCGAGCGGCGCACCCGGTCGCACCACCAGCATGCGCGCACCATCGCGCGGCGAAACGGGGCGCAGCGCGATGCAAGAGTCGGGCAATTCGAAATCGAAGAGTTCGGTGCGCATGGGCTCGGATGCAATGACGTTTGCATCCATCTGCCACGACTGCGCCCGGGATCAAAGCGGTTTGGCGCCAATGTTGGCACGGGCGGCCTTGTCCCTGCCGTCCGTGGCTTTGGCGCGGCCGGCCTCTTCGATCAACCGATAGGTCTCTTTAACGGCTTCGTCGCCCTCGCGGCGGATGCGATCGGGATCGCGAGCTTGGACGGCCTCGATGACGCTTTTCATATGTGCAGCATGAATGCCGGTTTGCGCCTCGCGGCACCAGGCGAGCACGCGGTCGTTTTTCATGGCGATGGTGGCGAGTGAAAGCTTGGCGGCGTAGGCGTTCGAGACGCGAACCGGGTTGGCCTTGTCATCGGCGCCGGCGAGGCCCGCGATCATCGCCTGCACCGGCTCCTTGCGCCCCGTCGCGCCAAAGTAGCCCCAGTTCAGATCGAGCGCGTGAGCCTGCACATCGATCGAGAGCTTCGGGATGGATTTGCCGCCATCGCGGATGATCGCATCGATCTCGGTGGCCTTCATCGGCCAAAGCGATTTCAACGTCTGCATTTGCTTGAGCCAATCGGCGCGCCCTGAATAGGCGATGGCGCGCGGCAGGCGCAGCGGTTGATCTGACGGCAGTTCGGCGAAGTGCGGCGCGAGCGTCGTGACATATTTGGCATCTTCGGCGATCAACCCGGCCAGAAAGCCGATCACCAGGTGCCGGCGAGCCTTGTCGCGCAGATAGCCGTTATCTTGTGCCGCCTTGAGCATGACGGGCAGCAGCAGTGGATCGGGGCGCTTATGATAGGTCGCGACGAACGTGGCAATCGCATCGTCGGTGATGGGGGCATCGATACGCTGGGCCAGGGCTGCCGGCGACAGCAGTAGAAGTGCGGTCGTAAGCGCTGAGATTGCAAGGACGACATCGCGCCAGCGGGCGGGCAGAGTCATTGGCAGGCTCCCAAAACCGAGTCTCGAGAGAGTGCCTGACAGTCTTTAACGATTGATCAACGGGTGGCCTGTTCCGGCGCGCCAGCGGGTTCAGTGGAACAGCTTGTCGCCCTGCTGGTCGATGATCTGGCGGCCTTTGGCGATGGCGACGTCAGCGGCATCGTCGGGCGTGCTGAAGCGGTCGGCGCGCACGAAGCGGTGTTCCTTGCGCGTGCCGTCGATCGATTTCGAGATCAGGCCGGCGACCTGAAATTGCCCCTCGGCCGCATAAGGCTGTGCAGCGATTGTGAAACCGTTGTGTTCGACCTCTTTCAGGGTTTTCGGCACAGCCGCCACCGATCCCGATCCACCACCACCAAACAATGATTTCCAGAAGGACATGGGTGATTTCCGGTTTGCTACACGAGTGTCGGCACGAGACCGAGGTCAGCGAGGCGGACCGCGAGCGATGGCAGTTGGGCGGGTGTCAGCAGCTCACCAGCTGCGTGTTCCGTGATGCGGGCGAAACCGTTGGCAGCGGGTGCGCGATGGATATGCGTGGTGAGCGTCCGCGCATTGATGACCCAGTACTCGGGGATGTTGAGGGCGGCGTACATGGCGGCCTTGCGACCGATGTCGTAGGCGAGGCTTGAATCCGAAATCTCTACGACGAGGTGCACGACGTCGGGTTTCAGGCCGGCAATGCCAAGTGCGCGCGGCCAGAACACAAAGTCAGGTTCGAGGAAATCGCGTTCGCCGATGCGGAATGTGGTTTCGGGAACAAGCATCGCTTCAAGGGGCAACAATCGTGCCCAATGCAGATTCAGTTCGGCTTTCACCGTCTCGTGGAAAGCCCCCTTCGGCGACATCGGCACAATCTCCCCACCGATCAGTTCGAACCGTTCGTGGTCCTCGATAATGCCAGCGACCACCATTGCCTCGATTTCGGCAAGGGTCCACGCGCGCCGCGGCATGCCTTCAGCGGCTTGTGTGGTGGGGGCAGAGTGCGGGCGGACGTGCTCGTTCATGGGGAGAGGATAGCAGAGGAGGAGCGGGTGGGCGAGGGGGAGAACCGCTCGCCATGACGCGCTGCGCCGGCTGGTGATCGCGATGCGCCAACGTAGCCGATCATTTGGTCCTCGCCAATGAGCCGGTATTGCTCGCATCGCGATGCGAGCGATCAAGCGTCGCTGTCGTCAATGTGGAAGCTGTGCATCACGTTGTGCAGCACAGGCGCCAGTACCAGTCCGGCGGAGACGACAAGCACCAGGCCCGAGTAGAGGGCGTAGCAGCCTGCGAAAATCTTGCCGGCCGTCGTCGTCAACGTCGCGACGGGGCCCATGCCGCCGAGGATCATGGCAGCGTTAAGGAACGCGTCGACGGCCGATAGCCCCTCGAACGCACTGTAGCCCCACATCCCCGCTATCAGTGAAATTCCAACAAGGCCGAGTGCGGTGAGTATGGTTGGCAATAGCGGATGTCGCCGCGGCAGTGTTTTGCGATGCTCAAAGGTCGTCGATAGCTTCTTGTTCATGGCTTGAACCCGCGGCGTGAAGTGGCACGCCGGTCAACCGGCATGGAGCCTCGATTAGGGCATTGCCAAGACAAGTTTACCAGCGAATATCACCGTTGAAGGTGGGCACGCGAATGCGCACGGTACGCTGGGCGGTATCGACCTGAATGTCGGTATAAGGCGCCAAGACGCTCACCCGCGCGCGGTCCGGCGACACCGCAGTCGAGGTTGCCGGGACCCTCACTGCAACTGCGCCGCCCTTGCCGGAAAATCGTGCAAAGTCGCGGCCGTGTGGCCGGCGTCAACCCATGGATCAGGTATTCCGCCCGTTCGATGCGAAGTACCCGAGCCAGACGAGCGCGGCAGCGGCAAAAGCCGCCAACCAACTCGCCCATGTGGGCACCTCGACACTGCCGATCAGCACAGGCCAGCCCAACGATGCCCGGGCGAACTGCAATACTGCCACGATTGCAAAGACCACGGCCGCAAGTCTGGCATAGGTTGTCGCTGTCATCGCCCACACTCCTGTTGCTCGCGAACACGACGTGAGACCAGGATAAAACCTCCATTGAGCAGCATCTTGACGGAGGTCAATCGACCTGGATGTATCCACGCAGCAGTTGTCGAGAAACGTCCGAATTGCGATGCCGACGAAAATAGAAACGCCGGCATCGCTCAATCAGCTCAGAGCAATGATCCAGGAAGTTCCGCAGCTTTCGGCTGCGGCTTGGGTGCTTCAGCTTGCGCAGCGCTTTCGCTTCGATCTGGCAAAAGTGTGCGTGGATCATTCTGCGGCGGAATGCGTGAGTTCGCCAGAAGCCCGCATTTCCTCATGCCGCCTGTCCGGGTACATGTCCTTGCCATTGAGCTAGGTGGGCGTGTTAAACTCCAAAATGACACGAGCAAAGTAAGCGGGATCGCGTAATGGAATAGCCATCGGTTCAGGCCGAATGGCAACGTCCGCGCAGTCGTGAATGCCGCCGTCGCCGTTGGAAAAACGCACCCGCAACTTGCAGGGAGCAACCGCATCAAGGCGGATGACCTTATACCGGCCGGACTTCATTCTGACTCAGGCGTTGACGGGAGTCCGGCCGGTATAAGCACTTATTTGCGCGCTTCGGATGCCCACTTCGCATCCGCGCGTATACCAAACGCACTGCGTCAGAACTTCATGCGTTTGGTATTAGTCGGCATCGAGACCTCTTATACTCTCGATCCTGCCCCTCATCAATTATCCAGGAAGCTCCGCAGTTTCCGGCTCCGGCTCGGATGCTTGAGTTTGCGCAGCGCCTTGGCTTCGATCTGGCGGATGCGTTCGCGGGTGACGGAGAACTGCTGGCCGACTTCTTCGAGCGTGTGGTCGGTGTTCATGCCGATGCCGAAGCGCATGCGCAGCACGCGCTCTTCTCTGGGAGTCAAAGATGCCAGCACGCGCGTCGTGGTCTCGCGCAGGTTCGACTGGATGGCGGCGTCGATCGGCAGCAGAGCGTTCTTGTCCTCGATGAAGTCGCCGAGATGGCTGTCTTCCTCGTCGCCGATCGGCGTTTCCAAGGAGATCGGCTCCTTGGCGATCTTCAGCACCTTGCGCACTTTCTCCAGCGGCATGGCAAGCTTTTCGGCGAGTTCTTCCGGCGTCGGCTCGCGGCCGATTTCGTGCAGCATCTGACGTGAGGTGCGGACGATCTTGTTGATCGTCTCGATCATATGCACGGGAATGCGGATGGTGCGCGCCTGATCGGCGATCGAGCGGGTAATGGCCTGCCGGATCCACCACGTCGCGTAGGTCGAGAACTTGTAGCCGCGGCGGTACTCGAATTTGTCGACGGCCTTCATCAGGCCGATGTTGCCTTCCTGGATGAGATCGAGGAACTGCAGGCCGCGGTTGGTGTATTTCTTGGCGATGGAGATGACGAGGCGCAGGTTGGCTTCGACCATTTCCTTCTTGGCCTGACGGGCTTCGCGTTCGCCCTTCTGCACGGCCTTCACAATGCGGCGGAACTCGGGGATTTCGAGGCCAGTTTCGGTCGCGAGGTTGTGAATGTCGGCGCGGATCTGCTCGACCTGTGGGCGTTCGTGCTTGAGGAAGTTGACCCAGCCCTTGCGGGTGATTTTACCGATCTTCTCGATCCAGGTCTGGTCGAGTTCGTTGCCATAGTATTCGGCGATGAAGTCAGAGCGCGTCACCCCATAGCTGTCGGCGAGCCGCATCAACCGGCCTTCGAGACCGATCAGCCGTTTATTGATCGAATACAGCTGCTCGACGAGGCTTTCGATGCGGTTGTTGTTCAGAGACAGCGATTTGACGTCGACGATGATCTCGTCGCGCAGCTTGTCGTAGGCCTTCTGGTCCTTGCGGTTGCCGGCTTCGCCCGCGACCTGCTGCTCCAGCTTCTTGTCCTGCTGTTTGCGCAGCTTCTTGTAGGTGTTGGCGATGTTGTCAAAGGTTTCGAGGACCTTCGGCTTCAACTCGGCTTCCATCGCCGCAAGCGACAGCGCGTTCTCGTAGTCCTCGTCGTCTTCCAGCTCTCCTTCGGGGCGCGGTTCGCCATCGGGACCGAGTTCACCCTCGGCGCCCGGCGCGGGCATGGGCTGCGCATTGCGGGCGGCAATGGCGGCGGCTTGCGCGGCCTGTGGCGCGTGCGGCGGATGCACGGCGATCGGCGCATTCTTGGCCTCGGGGCCCTCGTAGGTCGCCTCGAGATCGATAATGTCGCGCAGCAGGATCTTGGCTTCGTTCAGTTCATCGCGCCAGATGATGATCGCCTGGAAGGTCAGCGGGCTTTCGCACAGGCCCGCAATCATCGCCTCGCGGCCGGCCTCGATGCGCTTGGCGATGGCGATTTCGCCCTCGCGCGAGAGGAGTTCGACCGAGCCCATGTCGCGCAAATACATGCGGACGGGGTCGTCGGTGCGGTCGGCGGGCTCGGAGCGGGTCTCGGATTTGGTCGGCAGCTTCTGCTCGGTGACGGAACGATTCTCGTCGTCGTCGGGTTCGTCAGCGGCGGCGTCGACGCTCTTTTCGCCTTCTTCGGCTTCGTCGCTCTCGACGACGGTGATGCCCATGTCCGATAGCATCGACATGGTGTCTTCGATCTGTTCGGACGACACCTGCTCGGACGGCAGTACGGCGTTGAGTTCGTCATAGGTGACGTAGCCGCGCGCCTTGGCGGCCTTGATCATCTTCTTGACGCCGGCATCGGAGAGATCAAGGAGAGGACTATCCTTCTCCGAGGCTTCGGAATCCTTGACGGGTTCTTCAGCTTTGACCGCTGCCTTCGCTGCCGCTTTTGCCATGGGCTCACCAACTCCTGGGTGTCAATTCCCGGACCATAAGTCCGGCGCCGCTGTGCTAACTCAAGACGTGTGCCAGCCGTCGGGGCTGGTCTTGGCATGTATCGTTCATCAACAACCGGGCTCGTCGACGTCGGGGTTCACTAATGACGGGGCCACATCAGCCTGCTATCACCGCGCCGCCATGCCCAATCAGCGATCAGACCCTTCAACGTCAGCTTTCCGCACTCGAAGCCCCTGCAGTTCTGTAATTCGCGCCAAAGCGTCTTCGCTCCCGTCTGCCTGCCATTCCCGCTCGGCGGCCGCCAGCTGCCGCGGCAGTGCCAATTGCTGCACGTGCAGGTCAACGGCATGCCGCCAACCCGCGTCAACCTCGGCCCGTTCGGCATCGGCTCGCAAGAACCGGTCCGCCGTGTGGGTCATGGAACGCTCGATCAGCGATACAACTTTATCAAAGCCCGAGTTGCTCAATTGGGTGCGGACGGCAGTGCTGTCAAGGGGAATATCGCCGGAAGTCGCCTGTAACAGTGCGTCTCGGACGGCCTTGAGGGGTTTATAGGTGAATTCCAGCTCAGAAATCCGCTCGCAGTGTTCTTCCAGCAACCATGGGTGGATCATCAGGGCCAGCATGATCAGGGCCTCGCGATGCGGCGGCATGGCGTCGCCGGCTGCGACCATGCGGCTTGATTTCAAACTCTCGCTGGCCGTTGACGGGCCAAAATCCTGGTTGCCATAGCCGCCTTGGAACCGGCCGTGTTGTCCGGGACGGCGAGGTTGCCAGGGCTTGCCGCTGCGGCCACGCGACGGAGGGGCCGTGCCAACGTACTGGCCTGAGAATGAGCCCGAATACTGTCCTGGGCGTTGTGATCCGATTGGTCGTCCACTCACGGTCCCCCAGGCTTTGGCGAGGCGCTCCCGCATATCCTGGCGATAGTGACCGCGCACGGCCTCATCGTCGATGCGATTCAGCAATTGATGGATCTGCTGGTCAAGTTTGGCGCGCCGCTCCGGCGTGGTCCATTCGCCGCTCGCCCACTCCCGGTCCCACAGCACATCGGCCAGCGACTTGGTTTCGCCGAGGATGCGTTCCATGGCGTCGGCGCCTTGCTGGCGAATGAGATCGTCTGGGTCAAGCCCATCGGGAAGGAACGCGAACCGCAGGGAATAGCCGGGCTTCAAGTGCGGCAGAACCGTCTCGACGGCACGGAATGCTGCCTTGCGCCCCGCGCTGTCGCCGTCGAAGGACAGGATCGGCTCGGACGCGAGGCGCCACAACAGTCGCACTTGATCTTCGGTCAATGCGGTGCCGAGTGGCGCCACCGCCTCGCCGAATCCAGCCTCGCTCAGCGCCACCACGTCCATATAGCCTTCGACCGCTATGATGCGGCCTTTGTCATGGGCGTGCGTTCTGGCTTTCGCGGCATTGAACAGCAGCGAACCCTTGTGAAACAGCGGTGTTTCCGGGGAATTGAGGTATTTCGCAGGTGCGCCGGCTTCGAGCGCCCGGCCACCAAAGGCAATCACGCGGCCTTTGAGATCGGCAATCGGGAACATCACGCGGTTGCGAAAACGATCGTACGGCGGGCCTTCGATATCCGCGCCGCCGATCAGCATGCCCGAGGTGATCATCTCGTCGATCGTGTAGCCGAGCTTGGCCAGATGCTCCTTCAGGGCGAAGCGACCGGCCGGCGCAAAGCCGAGGCGAAACGTGGTTTGCGTCTCGCGTTTCAGGCCACGCTTTTCGGTGACGTAGCGACGTGCTTCAGCGCCTTCGGGGGCATAGAGTTTGTCTTCGAAGTATTTGGCCGACGCTTCGAGCAGTGTGTAAAGCCGCGCGCGCGCATCTTCCTGCTGCACACTGTATTCGGTTGGTTTTGGCAGGGCGATGCCGGCTTCTTCGGCAAGCCGTTCGATCGCCTCGACGAAAGTGACACCCTCGGTGAGCATCAGGAATTTGAAGATGTCGCCGTTCTGGCCGGAGGCGAAGTCGAACCACGCCGCCTTCTGATCGTTGACGAAGAACGATGGCGTCTTCTCGACCTTGAAGGGCGAGAGGCCGCGAAATTCGCGACCGGCCTTCTTGAGCGCAACGCGGCGCGAGACAACCTGGCTGACGGGCAGCCGGGCCTTGATCTCGTCGATGATGCCGGGCGGGTAACGCATCCGAACAGGGATAAGTGATTCGAGGACCTGGAACGCATTGTTCATGACTGAAAATTGCGCTGCCCCCGTTGTCCACAGGGCAATATGGCAAGGCTATCGGTCGATCTTGCGTGTTCTACCGGAGCGCGGCCCGTGCCCAAGCATCGCTCAGCGCATCGCGGAGGCGGCCCAGCAGCAGCGTTGCCGGCGAGAGCCACAGGGCTGCGAAAAACGCCGCCGCCGACAAAATCAGGCTCGCAATCGCCCAAAATGCCCGAGGCATGCGAGCGGCAGGCCATTCGACTACGGTGGCCGTTGTCCGTTCCGTCGCCGGCTCGCTGCTGTGGTAACGCACATTGACTGTTGTGCCGACCAATCCGGCCAGGTTCAGCTTGTGTGTTCGACCGAAGGGATAGTGTTCGGCGTTGAATGTCTGACGAGCTCGTCCATGCTCGTTCAGGCGGCGATAGGAAATCAGCGGCACATCGCGGCAGCGTTGTCCGCCTTTGACGTGCCAGCAGTGCTTGGTCAATTCCTGGATCGTGCCGACCACTTGCGGCGCATTGTCAAACGAGCGGTCGGCTCGCCAATCCAGCCAAAAACTAGCGCCGATGACTGCGCCGATGCCGGCCAGGAAGACCGCAATGCTGCAAAGGCCGATCGACACGTTGGTATAGGCAATGGAGCGCATGACAGACGACAGTCTGCCAGGGAATGATTGCATTCCGATTAATTGCACACGCAATCTGGCGCGAGTAGCCCGCTAGCTCAACAGCCCTTTGACCATGCCGCTGGCTTTGCCGAAGTCCATGACCCCAGCGTGTTTGGACTTGAGCACGGCCATCACCTTGCCCATGTCCTTCGCCGACGTCGCACCCGCTTCGGCGATAGCGGCACTGATCGCGGATTTCAAATCAGCTTCGCCCATCTGCTTGGGCAGGTAAAGTTCGATGACGGCGATTTCTTCGGCTTCCTTGGCGGCGAGTTCGGGACGGCCGCCTGTGGTAAATTGATCGATGGAATCGCGGCGCTGTTTGACCATCTTGGTCAGCACGGCGAGCACGTCGGCGTCGGTGATGACCTTGCCCGCGCCGCCTTCGATCTCAGCGGTCTGGACGGCCGCACTCATCAAGCGCAGCGTGCCGACCTTCGCCTTGTCGCCAGCCTTCAATGCGGTGACGGTATCGGCTTTGATTGTGGCGCGGAGCATGGGCGCTCTCCTGGGGATAGAGATGTTCCGCCGGGTTTAGGCGCATCGCAGGCGCGCGGCAAGGTAGAAGTGGAGTCATTCGGCGGTGGCATCGGGCGGCGGCGGCCGCTTGCGGGGCTGAGCGCTCAAGGACGTCGCGGGCTGAGGTGCGATGGGTAGCTGTGGTCGTCGAGAACGCGCAAATTTCCCTCTCCCCGTGGTTACGGCGAGAGGGAAAAAGTCGCGCTGGAGTCGGCTCCGGGCCAATCACAACGCGCTCGGCCTGTCTGCCCATAGGGATCATCCGGCAATCCCTTCGGCGCATTGCGCGGATGGTGGACGCCTCCGGCCATTTGGCTCGCGCCACGGCTGAAACCGTGGCCGCGTTGACGGGAGCAGGGGTTCTCACTAGGTTCCGGCCGACTCGTTTGAGAGGCAACCCAGGTGTTGCCATCCGGGAGAAACGATCGATGACCGCTGCCGCTCTTGCGAAAGCCCCGCCCGCCTGGGTCGAAGCGCCATTGACCGCGCGGCTTGTGCTGGCGGATGGCACGGTCATCACCGGGTACGGCTTGGGTGCAACCGGCTCGGCGATCGGAGAGGTCTGCTTCAACACGGCGATCACCGGCTATCAGGAAATTCTGACTGATCCGAGTTATGCCGGGCAGATCGTCACCTTCACGTTCCCCCATATCGGCAATGTCGGCACCAATGCCGACGACACCGAAACCTCCAATACGGCGATGCGCGCGGGCGCGCGTGGCGCGGTGCTGCGGGCGGCCGTTACCGATCCCTCGAACTATCGCTCCGTCGAGCACCTCGATCTCTGGCTGAAAAAGCGCGGCATCATCGCCATTTCAGGCGTCGACACGCGTGCGTTGACGGCGCTGATCCGTGATGGCGGGATGCCCAATGGCGTCATCGCGCACGAGCCGTCGGCGAAGTTCGACATCGAAAAGCTGAAAGCCGAGGCGAAAGCGTGGCCGGGCCTCGATGGCATGGATCTGGTGCCGGACGTGACGCGCGGGCAGTCCGCCGAATGGGCGGAAAAGCGCTGGGCGTGGGGCGAAGGGTTCAAGACGATTGAGAAGCCCGAATTCCATGTGGTCGCCATCGACTATGGCCTGAAGACCAATATCCTGCGCTGCCTCGCCAACGCCGGAGCTCGCGTCACCGTAGTGCCTTCCACGACCAAGGCCGAGGATATCCTGGCGCGCAAACCCGATGGTGTGTTTCTGTCCAACGGACCAGGCGATCCGGCAGCGACCGGGCGCTACGCGGTGCCGGAGATCAAGGCGCTGGTGGCGTCCGGCCTGCCGGTATTCGGCATCTGCTTGGGGCATCAGATGCTCGGTCTCGCACTTGGCGCTAAGACGCACAAGATGCACCAGGGCCACCACGGCGCCAATCATCCCGTCAAGGATCGCACCACCAACAAGGTCGAGATCGTCTCGATGAACCACGGCTTTGCGATCGACACCAAGACATTGCCGGAGACCGTCGAGGAAACGCATGTGTCACTGTTCGACGGCTCCAACTCCGGCATCCGCCTGAAGGGCCGGCCGGTGTTCTCCGTGCAGCATCATCCCGAAGCGTCACCGGGGCCGGAAGATAGCCATTACCTGTTCGTGCGGTTCGCCAATCTGATGCGCGAGAGGCTGGGGCGTAAGGCACTCAGCGAGCGGTAAGACTGCATCGTCATTGCCGCGCGCATTGCTCGCGAGGCGATCGCTTGCTACTGCTGCTTTCAAGACAGCAGTGACAAGGTGACCCATGCGGATCGCAGTTCTCGGTGGTGGTCCCGCCGGCCTTTACTTCGCTTATCTATGGAAGGCTCGGCATCCCCAGGCGCACGTCGATCTGTTTGAACAGAATCCGGCCGGCGCGACCTTCGGTTTTGGCGTCGTCTTCTCGGATCGCGCCTGGGAGTTCCTGCGCGCCGACGATCCCGGAACGGCTGACGATGTCGCACCCCACATGCAGACGTGGAGCAACATCACGCTCCATCATGCCGGGGAGGCCATCGAGATTGATGGTGTCGGCTTTTCCGCCATCGGGCGGTTGGAGCTGTTGCAACGCCTGCAGGCGCGCGCCCGCGCGGTCGGCATTGTGCCGCGGTTCGAAACGGTGATCACCTCGGTCGATCAACTTGCCGGGTACGACCTGATTGTCGCGGCGGACGGGGTGAATTCCGTCGTGCGCCGCGCCTTCGCCAATGAATTCCGGACGACGATGTCGACGCTCGACAACACGTTCGCCTGGTTCGGCACGACCAAGCGGTTCGAGACGCTGTCGCAGACCTTCGAGCGGACCGACAGGGGCTGTTTCAACGCCCATCATTACCGCTACGCGCCGGGCATGAGCACGTTCATCGTCGAATGCGACCGGCTGACCCGCGAGCGCTATGGCTTTGCCGACATGCCAGCCGAGCAGGCGCGCGCGATTTGCGAGCAGGTTTTCGCTGAAACACTGCAGGGCCACGTGTTGATTTCCAACAACTCCGTCTGGCGCCAATTCCCCTGGATTTGGAACGAGCGCTGGTCATACCGCAATATGGTCCTTGTCGGCGACGCGCTGCATACCGCGCACTTTTCGATCGGTTCCGGCACTCGCCTTGCCATGGAGGACGTGATTGCGCTCGTCAAAGCGTTGGAGGGTGAACCATCTGATCTCGGCGCAGCACTTGCCCGCTATGAATCAGTGCGGCGGCCGATTGTCGAAAAGCTGGTAGCCGCTGCCAAAGCCAGCGCCGCGTGGTATGAGAATTTCGCCGAACACATGGCGCTGCCGCCGCTGGATTTCGCCATGAGCTACCTGACACGTTCGGGCCGGATCGATCGGGATCGGCTGGCGCGGATGTCGCCGACGTTTTATGCACGCTATGAAGCCGCGCCCGGCAAGGCTCGCTGATGCCGGCCAATTCAAACCTGCCCTGTAAAGTTCTGGTTTAAAAGCGAGTTGTCGCAATGCTCCCCGGATGTATCGCCTGGCCCGTAGACTTGGCGCAGCGCTATCGCGACAAAGGCTATTGGCGCGACGTCTCGATCCCGCAGGTCCTCGCTGATCTGGCCAGAGCGGCGCCGGATCACCTTGCGATGATCGATGGCGAGCGCCGCTGCACGCTCAGCGAGATCGTGCTTGGATCGGAGCGCTTGGCGGCGCATCTGCACGGGCTTGGACTGCGTTCGCGCCAGATCGTCGTCTTCCAACTGCCGAACAGTGTTGAATTCCTCATCAGCGTCCTCGCTCTGTTGCGGCTCGGCGTCATTCCCGTGATGGCGCTGCCGTCGCATCGTGAAACGGAAATCACACACTATGTCCGCGCATCCGGCGCGACGGCACTGTTCATCCCCGACCGCATCCGCAATTTTGACTTTCAGGCCATGGCCCTATCGGTTCGCAAGGCGTCGCCGTCGCTGCGCCATGTGTTCGTGCTCGGTCAAGCCGAAGCCGGATCGGTGTCGCTGCGCGCGCTCCTCGAGACCGAAGCACCAGCCGCATCGGTTGCCGCGATCGCGGCGGACGTGCCCGATCCATCCGATGTCGCCTTGATGCTGCTCTCCGGCGGCACCACGGCACTGCCGAAGCTGATCCCGCGCACGCACAACGATTACGTCTACAATTTCGAGCAGAGCGCGCGTGTCGCGGGATTTGGACCCGACACCGTGCAGCTGATGATCCTGCCGATGGCGCACAACTACAATCTGGGCTCGCCGGGCATGCTCGGTGCCATCGCCAGCGGCGGGCGGGTGGTCATTGCTCCGAAGGCTGATACGGCAACCGTCTTTGGTCTCGTCGCGAAGGAGCGCGTGACGACGATCCCCGCTGCTGTGCCATTGCTGGTCAACTGGCTGAACGATCCCCTCATGCAACAGTGCGACTTGAGCTCGTTGCAGACCATCCAGAACGGCGGCGCGCGATTGTCGGCGGAGCTCAGAGACCGCGCGCGCAAGACGTTTAGATGCAGCTATCAAGAGGTCTATGGCACCGCCGAGGGACTACTCAATCTCACCACTCTCGACGATGATGACGAGACAATACTCACGAGTTCCGGCACGCCGATGTGTCCCGACGACGAGATCAAAGTCATCGACGACGAGGGCCGTGAGGTCGCCGACGGGGAAAGAGGCGAGCTTGTCACGCGTGGCCCCTACACCATCTGCGGCTACTACAATGCGCCAGAGATCAATCAGCGCGCCTTCACGCCGGACGGTTTTTATCGCATGGGCGATATCGTCACCAAGCGCGGGCGGACTATCTACGCCGATGGCCGCAAGGGCGATCTGATCAATCGGGGCGGGGAAAAAATCAATATCGACGAGGTCGAGAACCTCATTCTGAAGCACCCAGCCGTGCATGCGACGGCCATTGTTGCCATGCCTGATCCGACCTATGGCGAGCGCAGTTGCGCGTTTGTCGTTCTGCGGCCCGGAGCAACGCTGACGTTCGCGGAGCTGTCGCAATTCCTGCTCAGCCAGAACATCGCCAAATTCAAGCTGCCGGAGCGCTTGGAGCTGCTGGCTGAATTCCCGGTTTCAGGCGCCGGCAAGATCATGCGCCGCACGCTGCGCGACATGATCGAAGCGAAACTCAGTGCGGAATTGGCGCCGCGGTGAGGCGACGTGGCATTGGCTCAGCCGTTTGATCAGCAGCCTCAAACCGGTCGCGCGATCTCTGGTGGCACCTCACGCTGGTAGGCCTGGCCGATCGCGAACAACTGCGCCTCGTGATAGGGACGCGCGATGATCTGCACGCCGTTCGGGAGTTCTTTTCCCGCGCGCGGGATCGGCAGCGTCAGCGTTGGCAGGCCCAAATAGTTGATCGGCCGGGTGAACTTGACGATGCGCCCCATGACCGCGCCAACGTTCGGCGAGCCTGCGACGTCGGTATCGGCGATCGTCGGCAGTGGGTCGGCGAAGATCGGCAGGATCGCGACATCGATGCCGGCGAAGGTCGTGTCGAGCGTCTGCTGCACGAACGTGCCGCGGGCGCGCAGTCCGGTCATATGATCGACGGCCGAAATGAAATGGCCAAGTTCGAGCCGCGCCCGCACCTGCGGGCCATACTCGTTGGCACGCGTCCGCATATAGTTATTGTGCGCGCCCGATGCATCCGGCATCTGCACCAACTGGACCATATGATCGAGCGTCTGCCAGTCGGTCCAGCTGCACTTGGCTTTCGCCATGCCTAACTTGACCAGCACGGCGACCACACGTTCGAGCATTTTTTGCACGTCCGGGTGTGCTTGCTTGATCAGGCTTTCATCGACACCGATTCTGAGGCCTTTCACGGGCGCAGCAAGCGCTGCGACGTAGTCGGGAACGGCGACGTTCGACGCGGCGGGATCGCGCGAATCGGGGCCCGCCAGCAGGCCGAGCATGACGGCCAGATCCTCGACGTGTCGCGCGATGACGCCGAGCGTATCCAGGCAGGGTGCTAACGGCATGGCGCCAGCGCGGCTGACGCGGCCCCAGGTCGGCTTGATCGAGGTGATGCCGCAGGCGGCAGCCGGCAGCCGCAAGGAGCCGCCGGTATCGGAGCCGAGGCCCGCGGGGATCGCGCCATAGGCGACGGCGCAGGCGGTGCCTGACGACGACCCGCCCGTGATGTGCTTGGGGTTCCAGGGGTTGCGGGCGTGGCCGAGCATGTAGTTGTGCCCGGTCGGCCCAAAGGCGAATTCCGTCAGCTTCAATGCGGCGATCTGGTGTGCGCCCGATGCCTTGTAGCGCGCGATGACAGTGGCGTCGGTCATCGCCGGTTTGTCGTCGCGCAGCTTCGCCCCCCAACTGGCGATCTTGCCCTTGCGCTCGAACATGTCCTTGTGTGCCAGCGGCACGCCGAGCAGGGCCCCAAGCTTGCCGCCCTTGGCGATCACCGCGTCGGCAGCTTTGGCGGCGGCCAGCGCTTCATCGGCCTCCGACGTCATCGTGCAGTTGGTCAGTTCGTTGGCGGCTTCGAGCCGCTGCAGAGCTTCGTTGGTCGCCTCGACGCTGGATACTTTTTTCGCGGCAATGGCAGCTGCGAGTGCGCGGGCTGAGAGTTGATCGAGGTTTTTCATGGCCGACCTCCCTTGCCGGGAGCATTGTCGACCAGCACGCGGCGGAAATCGTCGACGTCGGCATTGAGTGGCAAGGTGACGGCAACGTTGGCGGCGGTCGCTGATAAGAGCGCGGCCTGCGCCTTGTGTGCCTGACGGCGTTCCGGCGGGATGTCCAGATAGGCAACAGGTTCGGTTGGCGTGGCTTTCGCGTCGCTCATATGCGGGCTCATGGGCTCGTGTCATCGGTCGGATCGACGATAAACCGCGGCAGCGATGGCGGCAACCCAACGATGCTGCAACCAAGACCTGAATGGATGGCGGGCCATCGGCCGTGCTTTTGACTTGCGGCTGGACCAGAAGGGCAATTCAATGGGTCTTTCGCGGCTTAGCTCCAAGGTTTCGATGTCGCAGCTCCAGGCTACCGCCGACCCTATGCCGCGATCGGACATCGACCCATTCGCCGACGACGTCCTGCTTGACCCCTTTCCGGCGCAGGCGCAGCTGCGCGACCTGGGCCCGGTTGTGCTGCTCGAGCGTTACGGCGTCTACGCGATCGCGCGGCACGCCGAGGTCAGCGCCGCATTGAACGACTGGGCGACAGTTCTCATCGGCCCGCGGCGTCGGCATCGATGACTTTGCCAAGGGGAAGGCGTGGCGACCGAAGAGTATATTGCTGGAGGCTGATCCGCCGTTGCATGATCGCACGCGTCGCGTGCTTGCCCGCGTGATGTCACCGGCCGCGATGCGCGATCTCAGGGCGCCATTCAAGGCGAAAGCGGCGCGGTTGGTCGACGCGCTCGTCGCGAAGCGCCGCTTCGATGCGGTGCCGGAACTGGCGGAAGCGTATCCGTTGGAAGTCTTTCCTGATGCGGTCGGCTTGCGGGTGGATGGCCGCGAAAATCTGCTGCCGTTCTCGACGATGGTGTTCAATTCGTTCGGACCGCGCAACAAATGGTTCCATGAGTTCGACGGCAGCGGCAGCACCGGTCTTGGAATGGATCTTCGCGCAGTGTGAGCGCGGTGCTGTAGCGGCCGACGGATTTGGCGCTGGGATCTGGGCGGCGCATGATGCCGGCGAGATTTCGGAGGAGGAAGCGCCGATCCTGGTCAGGGCGCTGCTGACCGCCGGTCTCGACACCACCGTCAACGGTCTCGCCAATGCCGTTTTCGCCTTTGCGACGCATCCTGAGGCGTGGGCGCAGTTGCGGGCCGATCGATCGCTGATCAAGCCCGCGTTCGATGAGGTGTTGCGTTGGCAGACGCCGGTGCAGAATTTTTTCCGTACGACAACCAAAGCCGTCAATATCAGCGGCGTGACCATTCCAGCGGATGCGAAAGTGCTGCTGATGTTGGGCGCTGCCAATCGCGATCCTCGCCGCTGGCCGGACGCGGATCGCTTCGATATCGGCCGCCGACCGATCGGACATGTAGCGCTTGGCGCAGGGATTCATGCCTGCGTCGGGCAACTGGTGGCGCGTCTCGAGGCGGAGTTGATCTTCGAAGCGCTGGCGGATCGCGTCGCGCACTTCGAGCTGACCGGTCCGGTTATACACAGGCCCAACAATACGTTGCGCGGCTTTGGATCGCTGCCGATTGCGGTCACGGCCACATGATTGCACGCAGAACCCGCGGCCGATTGCGCCCCGTAACCGGATGCGCGTGAATACGGCTGGATTTCGGTTCCGACATGCACTAAGGGAGAGGCGCTGAGTGTTGGTTGCGCAAGGGCGACCGGCAACCCCGATCGGGGACAAGGTATTCCGTGGTAGCTCAGCGGTAGAGCAGCCGGCTGTTAACCGGCTGGTCGTAGGTTCGAATCCTACCCACGGAGCCAATGCCAAATCGAGTAACTTGCGGCGATGGCGCGGCGATGGGGTTTTCGTTGTTTTGCCTAGCGCCAAGGCGATCGTCGGCTGTGGTCGCTGGCTGCTCCGCTGACGGGCGATCCCGGCTCGCGCTTCGCTTGGCCGGGAGGCCGCCAGCGGCGATTGGCGTCCCTCGGGACGAGGGCCCGAGGGCATGGGGCAACTGACGCCGCAACAAGAAAGCCCGTTCACCATGCCCCGCCAAAGGCTGTCAACCTAGGTAAGTACCTAGGTGTCGGGTACGGAAAAATTTGTCACACTCTCTCGCATCCATGGCCTGTGGGAACGTCTGCAGCGCACTCGCGTGACCGGGCCGGGAGCTTGCAATTCGGATGAGCCTGCGCAGCGGGGCTTAGTCCGGGCTTATTGAAGTCCCTCTCGAAGGGACCGGCCAAGGAGGCGATCCCGAGCTCCGGCACCGGATGGTCTTTGCAAGCAAGCGGGGCGGCATTTGCCGAGACGACCCCCAGACTTCAGGATCGAGGCAAAGCCGCCCCGTCCCTCTTTCTTCTCGCGCCTTCAGGTGCCGACCAGCACCCGGCGCGGCATGGCGCGTGGGATAACGCCGGCCGGATGCGCGAGCGCAGCCCGAAAAGTGCGCAGCGGTTTTCGGATGAGCTGCGCGACAACAAACATGCCCGGGGTGGCGTTCCCGTTTGCTATGGCCGCGGCGGCTGGTCCTGCCGGAGGCAGGCAAGCAATAAGGCGGTAGCTGAAGCCGCAAGCAAAAGAGCGCCGGCGCGGCATGCGCGAGTGCTGCCCGAAATGCATGCCCTCGGGCTTGGCTCGAGGGTGGCAACCGGTTTTCCGATCAGCAGCGCGACCTGTTCAAGCGAGCGCTGCCGGAAAAGTGGTGATCCCGTTCACGCGCCGGTCAAGAGCTGCTTCACGCGGGTGTCGAGGGCGGTGATTTGGGACGCCTGCAGCCGCAAACCGAGTTTGGAACGGCGCCAGATGATGTCGTCGGCCGAGCGCGCCCACTCCTGCGCGACGAGGTAGCGGACTTCCGCCTCGGTCAGCGTTGCGCCGTAGTCGTGGCCGAGGTCGGCGAGGCGGCCGGCCGATCCGAGAATGTAGGCTGCGCGTGTGCCATAGGCCGCGACCAGCCGGTCAGCATGATCGGCCGCAAGGAATGGATAGGTCAGGCGCAGTTTGCTCGCAACGCCGTCGTGTGCGCCGGCTGCAAAGTCGCCGCCGGGTAGCGCGGTGTGAGCGGTCCAGCCGCGTTTTGCCGCAAGCTTGGCGGCCACGTCGGCGGGCAAGTGCTTGGCCAATCGATCGAGGGCTGCTTCAGCGAGACGGCGATAGGTGGTGATCTTGCCGCCGAAAATCGACAGCAACGCCGGCTGGCGATCGTCGGCGTCGAGTTCGAAGACGTAGTCGCGGGTCGCGGCTTTCGCTTCGCTGGCGCCGTCGTCGTAGAGTGGGCGGACGCCGGAAAAACTCCACACGACATCCGAAGGCGTGACAGGGCGGCTGAAATTCTCCGAGGCAGCGCTGCACAGATAGGCAATTTCTTCAGGCGTCGCGCGCACGCTCGCGGGATCGCCGGAATAGTCGCGGTCGGTGGTGCCGATCAGCGTGAAGTCGCCCTGATAGGGAATGGCGAAAACGATGCGGCCGTCGGGGTTTTGCAGGATGTAGGCGCGATCGTGATTGAAGAGGCGGGGCACGACGATGTGTGAGCCTTGCACCAGCCGCACTTTCGCTCGGGCGTGAATACCAGCGCTGAGGCCCAGCACCTGCTCGACCCAGGGTCCGGCCGCATTGACGAGCGCGCGGGCACGGATGGTTGCGGTCTTGCCGGTGGCGACGTTTTCAACGGCGATTTCCCAGTGATCGTCGCGGCGGATGGCACGCGTTGCGCGGCTACGCGTTTCGATTGTAGCGCCGGAATCGCGAGCGTCCATGGCGTTGAGGGCGACGAGGCGCGCGTCATCGACGAAGCAATCGGAATATTCAAAGCCGGGGCCGAATAGGCCCGGCTTGAGCGGCTGGCCGGCGGCGTCGGTGGCGAGCGTCAGGCGTCGCGTGCCTGGCAGCAACTTCCGGCCGCCGAGATGATCGTAGAGGAAGAGGCCGATGCGCAGCAGCCACGCCGGGCGCAGACCCGCGCGATGTGGCAGCACAAAGCGCAATGGCCGGATGATGTGCGGCGCGATGGACCAGAGTACCTCGCGCTCGATCAGCGCTTCGCGAACGAGGCGGAATTCGTAGTGCTCGAGATAGCGCAGGCCGCCGTGGATCAGCTTCGTCGACCAGGACGAGGTGCCGCTGGCGAGGTCGCCCATTTCGCACAGATAGACGGAGAGACCGCGGCCGGACGCGTCGCGCGCGATACCGCAGCCGTTGATGCCGCCGCCGATGATGGCGAGGTCGACAATTCCGGACACCGTTGCCTCCCGCTGTGCTGGCCGTGCAATCTCAGGCCATCCGACTATCGTTCGATTCTATAGGGAAGACGACGCGGACCTGCCAGCGGCACGGTGGCGCTGCTCAAGCATTGCGACATGCGACCGGCAACGCGATCGGCTTAACCGCTCTATCACCTTCAGTGACTGTTGCTATCGCAAGCCGCCACTTTGCCCCGCGTCCGCCCCGAACCCGCCGCGATCATGACTTACGTCGTTCAGTGAAGAAACAATTCCGGACCTTTGAGCGCTATGGGCGGTCGACCAACCGGGACCAGCACAATTGAGCGCATTAAGGCGACGTTAACCTTGCGGGGTTAATGGATGGTGGGAGTAGAGGTGTACCCAATGTTGTCCCATCAGCGTATCTGGCGTTCCCCGCGCGCAAGTCACCGCATGAGCGTTGGCGGCGCGTTTTTGCTGTCGTGCACGGCTTTGGCCGGTTGCAGCGCCGATCTTGGCCGTTTCATCGATAGCCCGTCGGTCGGCTTGTCCGATACTGCGCCGATCCCCTCGGAGCCGGTTCGCCGCAATGCCGGTGGTCCTGTCGAGCAGGGCAACTGGGACTCGTCTGGGCCGCGCAATGGGGACGCTCTGCCGCCGCCAGCGCCGCGCCAGGCACTGATGCCGCCGCCCGCCAGCCAGGGTGTCAGGATCGCCAGTCTGCCGTCGCAGACTGTTGCCCAGCCGGTTGGCGGAGCACCTGCTGCCGCTCGTCCGGCGCCGACGCCGCTGGTCACGTCCGCCCCGAAGACACCGATTGCCACCAACGGTACAGTCGACGTGCAGCCGGGCGATACGCTGTACGGCCTCTCCAAGCGTTACGGCGTGTCGATCGCCGCCATCATGGACGCCAACCAGTTGACCGGCCCGAACCTGAAGCCAGGTCAGAAACTGGCGATGCCGGTTGCCGGCAGTCAGCCGAAGAAGCCGCTGACGCGTCCAGCGCCGGTTGTCGCGGCAGTGCCAGCGGCAGCAACGACACCTGTCGCCGCACCGTCGGCCGTTGCAGCAGCGCCGGCCAACTGGGATGGATCCTACACATTGAAGGCCGGTGACTCGCTCTACGCCGTCGCGCGCGCCCACAAGGTGCAACTTGCCGAACTGCAGCGCGTCAATGCCATCACCGAGCCATTGAAGATTCGCCCGGGTTTGACGCTCAAAGTGCCATCGGGTGGATCGCGTGGCGCGTCGATTGCAGCCCCGCCTGTTTCGCCGGTGGTCACGCCGCCTGCGTCCCCGGCGCCAGCAACGGCCAGCGCGTTGCCGCCGCGTGTTGTTGCAACGCCTGCAGTACCGCCGGCCGTCACTGGAGCATCGGCTGCGGGTACGGCGCCCAAAATCATCAATGCTAGCCCCGCTGAAACCAAGGCCGCCGAGCAAAAGGTTGCAGCGCTGGGTGGCACGGCGAGCGATGCGCCGGCATCAGGTGGCGCGCCGGTTGATCCTGCGCCGGTCCTGGCCGAGGCGGCAAAACCGGTGCGAACGGCCGCCGTTGGTGGCGCGGCGGCGACCGGTCCGAAATTCCGCTGGCCGGCCAAAGGAAAGGTCATCGGCGAGTTCGGCAAGCGTACGGACGGCACGCACAATGACGGCGTCAATATCGCGGTGCCCGCTGGCACCGACATCCATGCGGCCGAGGGTGGCACTGTTGCCTACGCCGGCAGCGAACTCAAAGGCTATGGTAATCTCGTGCTGATCCGCCATGACAATGGTTGGGTTTCCGCCTACGCGCACTCCGATCAGATCCTGGTCAAGCGCGGCGATGCCATCAAGCGCGGTCAAGTTATTGCTAAGGCCGGCAAGACCGGCACCGTCGACCAGCCGCAGGTGCACTTCGAATTGCGCCAGGGCTCGAAGCCAGTCGATCCGCTGCCGCACATGGAAAAGAATTGAGCATCTACCTCGCTTAGGACTTAAGCGGCCGGCACGAAAACCATCGCACGCTTATCGCCTCACGAGTGTCGGAAAGCATCGTCGGTCGACCGAACAGAAGTCTCGACGCAGTCATCCCGCATCATTGACTGCCTGGGTTTGCGATCTCGCTTGAATAACAGCACTGCCATACCAGCTTGCGCAAGATGGCTGCAAATTGCGCCAATACTGCTTCCCGATGCGGTTGCGTGTGGCGGTGATTCGTCATGAGGTGACTTCGAAATTTAAGATCCGCGGTCATGTTGCGGCGCAAGATTTTTAACCGTCACGCGCTGCGATGCACAAAATGATTTGAAAACAGCCAGCAATGTGAGTGACTTAGTGATTTTGGTCACGCCAAACCGAAATCAGTCGAAAGTACGGCTTGTCGCAGGTTGACGAATTCTTTAGGTGGCAGGATTGGGAACGATTGACGTGGGCGTCGCTCGAAACGGCAGCACATGGATTTTCCCGGGGGAATGGGCTGGTGGTTGGCCAATCCGTGATGACAAAAAATAAAGGGAGAAATCGCAATGGCAGCAGGCAGTGGAGACCACTACTGGGCGCGCACCAGTACGTTGATGTGGATAATGTTTGCGCTTTGGGTGTTTTTCAGCTTCGTCATTCACTTCTTCGTCGAGCCGCTGAACGCAATCACATTCTTGGGCTTCCCGGTCGGCTTCTATATGGCCGCTCAGGGCTCGTTGATCGCCTTCGTCATCATGTTGTTCCTGTTTGCCAAGCGCCAGGACACCATCGATCGCGAAGAAGGCGTCGCTGAAGACGTCTAAGGGAGAAAAAACAATCATGGCTGCACCAGCAAAATCAGGCGCTTTTCTCGACAATCTCGGGAAAGTGTACATGTATTATACGGGCGGGTTCTTCGTCTTCGTCGGCGTGCTCGCGGTTCTCGAACAATTGGGCGTTCCCAATCTCTACATCGGCTACGGCTTCGTCCTACTGACCATCGCGGTCTATGCCGTCATCGGTGTTCTCTCACGAACGGCCGACGCCGGCGAATATTACGTCGCCGGTCGATCAGTTCCGGCCTTCTACAACGGCATGGCGACCGGCGCGGACTGGATGTCGGCAGCGTCGTTCATCGGCATGGCCGGTTCGCTGTTCCTGCTCGGTTACGATGGCTTGGCCTTCGTTCTCGGTTGGACCGGCGGCTACGTGCTCGTTGCCATTCTTATCGCACCGTTCCTGCGCAAGTTCGGTGCCTATACGGTCCCTGACTTCTTCGCGGCGCGCTATGAAGGCAACTTCCCGCGCTTTTTGGCGGTCGTCGTGCTGATCGCCTGCTCGTTCACCTACGTGGTCGCGCAGATCTTCGGCACCGGCTTGATCGCGCAACGGTTCCTCGGCATGGACTTCGAGTTTGCGGTCTACGTCGGCCTGTTCGGCATTCTGCTGTGCTCGATGCTCGGTGGCATGAAGGCGGTGACATGGACGCAGGTCGCACAGTACATCGTGCTGATCGTCGCCTACCTCGTTCCCGTCGTCATTCTGTCGGCCAAGAAGTACGGCCTGCCGATCCCACAGCTCACCTATGGTCAGGCGATCTCGGATATCGGCGCGCTTGAAAAGAAGATGATTGCCGATGGCTTGGCGCTGCCGATGTCGGCCGCCGCCAACAGCCTGAAACCGCATGCCATGCCGTTCATCAACTACAACCCGCTCAACTACTTCGCGCTGATCCTCTGCTTGATGGTCGGCACGGCGTCGTTGCCACACGTTCTGATGCGTTACTTCACGACACCGTCGGTGCGTGAAGCGCGCAATTCGGTTGCCTGGTCGCTGTTCTTCATTTTCCTGCTCTACTTCACGGCGCCGGCCTATGCGGCGTTCTCGAAGCTGGAGGTCTACAACCTCATTGCAGCGAAGACGGAACTGGCCAAGTTGCCAGCGTGGATCTTCATCTATGGCAAGCTCGGCCTCGTCACCATCTGCGGTAAAGCCGCAGCAACGGCGCAGGATGTGATTGCGGCATGCGGCGCGATCGCCAACCATCCCGGACTGCTGCGGCACCAGGATCTCGGCATCAACCCGGACGCCATCGTGTTGTCGACGCCTGAAATCGCCGGCATGCCCTACGTGATCTCCGGTCTTGTTGCAGCCGGCGGACTTGCCGCCGCGTTGTCGACGGCGGACGGCCTGCTGCTCGCCATCGCCAACGCTCTCAGCCATGACGTCTACTACAAAATGATCCGGCCGATGAGTTCTGTACCCCGGATCATCGTCAGCGTGCTCGGCTCGTTGCTGATGCTTGCCTTGCTGTACTTCCTGTTCGCAACGGGTGCGCCGGTTTGGGGCATTCCGCGGGTCTGGTTGCTTGGGGCGATTGTTGCCGGCGTCGGCATCATTTCGGCGATGCTTTAGAAGGATCTGACGAAGTCGGTACGCCGATTGCTGGTTTCGCGCGTTCTGCTGCTGGTCGTGGCGCTTGCCGCTGCTGCAACGGCCGCAACGAAACCTGCGGACATCCTGGCGCATGGTCGCCTGGGCGTTCTCGCTCGCCGCTGCCGGCATCTTCCCGGCGCTGGTGCTTGGCGTCTGGTGGAAGCGGGCGAATAAGGCTGGCGCCATTGCCGGCATGATCGTCGGCTTCGGCCTCTGCCTGTTCTACTTGGTCTGTTCCGCGGTACTTCCCGGGATATGGCGTCAAGTACTTCGGCATGTCGTCATTGCTGAGCCCGATCACGGGCGGACCGATCGTCGATCTCGCCAAGACGATGGTTGCGCCGAACGCTATGGATACCTGGGTTCTTCTCAGCCATCCGATGGCCTCGAAAGTCGGCTGGATGAACGTCAACAACATCTCGTCGGCACTGTTCTCGCTGCCGATCGGGTTCCTGACGATCATCGTTGTCTCGCTGATGACGACCGCGCCGTCGCAGGCGATGTCGGATATGATCGACCGGGTTCGCCGGCCGAAGGGCGATTCCGTCATGCAGGACAAGGACGCGGCCGTCGCTGCGCACTGACCCTGCCGGGGTTCGAACAAAATCGAAGGGCGAGGCTTGTGCCTCGCCCTTTTTCGATGCAGTGATGCCGCGTAGTCTTTTTCGCGGCGATAGGATGTCATGTCACCGACGGACAGTTTTTTCACGCACTGGTATTTCCATGTGCCCAATCTCATAATGGCGGCGCTGATCTACACATTGATCGGGCGCTATCTGCTTGAGCTGGTCTTTGCCAGGAACCAGGATGTCGTCATCATCAAAGTGTTCCGGCAGGTGACAGATCCCGCCGTCAAGTTGGTGCGCGCGATCACGCCAGCGATCGTCCCGAATGGTCTCGTCGTCGTCCTGACGATCGTCTGGCTGATGGCGGCGCGGATGTTTCTCTATCTGACGATCATTGCGGCCGGCGTTAAGCCGTTTCTCGGTTCCGGGAGTTGATAACCATGGACGATATGGATCAACGCCAGGATGCGATGCAGAAAGACGTCATGCTGGTTGCGACGGCCGGACTGTCGCTGATGAACGGCATGAGCTGGTCGCCCGTGCTGCTGCCTTTCGTCGTCCTGCTCAATACGTTTCTGGCGGGCACCTTCCTCGCGACACCGCTGGTTTTGACGTACCTCGCATCGATGCTGGCATCGGCAACGACGCTGGCGATCGCCGGCGTTCCGGCCGCTCTCTATGAGCGGTCCGCGGGTTTGAAAGAGTCATCCCCCCTCTCGATTGGCATCTGGCTGGCGGCGACGTGCGTGCTGGTCGGCCTGCCCTATCTCTTGATCAGCACCTGATCCGCAATCACAAGGCCGCGATTGTCTGTCATCTATCCTTGAAATGGCTCACTGCGCGGGTTTAGTCTTTGCGACGGGGACTCTTCAGGCGGCGGAGGAGCAGATGATCCAGAAACTCGAGGCTCTTGCGGAATTGTCGATCGCGCGAGGGTGCGGCTTTGCTGGCCTTGGCATTTTAACATTCATGATCGGGTCGGTTTCCGATCCGGTGCTGGCGTTCAAGACCGGTGGATTGCTGACGTTCCTCGCCTGCGCCGTGCTGCTGATCAAAGCGCGTGCGGCGCGGACGCGGCCCTACAAGCGGACGGAGCTTTGGGTGATGATGCGCAAGGATGAACGCCCCGACGCCGCAATCGCCCAGCAGGTGATCGGCAATGTGCTGCAAGATGTCTACTATCGTTTTGCCCAGCAGGCGGCGGGGTTGGCCATCCTGATGTTGACGACGGCGGGGGCCCTGGCGCTGCTCGGCATTCAAGCGCGGTCCTGGTGAGGGCGGGCGCTAATCCCTCAACGTCTGCCCCAATCGTCCCGCCAGATCCTGCACATATTGCCAGGCGACGCGGCCTGAACGACCGCCGCGCGTCATGCTCCATTCCAATGCCTCGCGGACGAGTTCGTCGTCCTTGATTTTGAGTTTGTGATAGGCGACGTAGCCGCGGATCATGTCGAGGTACTGGTCCTGCGTGCCGTTATGAAAGCCGAGCCACAGCCCGAATCGATCCGAGAGCGAGACTTTTTCTTCGATGGCTTCGCCGGGATTGATGGCGGTGGCGCGCTCGTTGTCCATCATGTCGCGGGGCATCAGGTGGCGGCGGTTCGAGGTCGCATAGAAGATCACGTTGGCCGGGCGACCCTCAATGCCGCCTTCAAGCACGGCCTTCAGCGATTTGTAGCTGGTGTCGTCCTTGTCGAAGGAGAGATCGTC
Organism: uncultured Alphaproteobacteria bacterium; assembly: GCA_963714325.1. GTDB lineage: Bacteria > Pseudomonadota > Alphaproteobacteria > Rhizobiales > Hyphomicrobiaceae > CAVQOB01. The sequence goes on from CAVQOB010000001.1 coordinate 176,311, forward strand.
ACAGAAGACGATGAACTTGTGCCGGCTCGCCCGCATCAGGTTCAGCGAGCGCGGCAGCGTGCCGATGTCCTCGCGATGGATTTCAACGAGCTTGAGATCGTATTTGGCCTTGGACTTGAGCAGGCCCTTGCGCACCTCGGCGTGTGCGGCCTTGACCAGTGAGGACTTGCCCATGCCGCGCGCGCCCCATAGCAGGGCGTTGTTGGCGGGCAGGCCGTCGGCGAAACGCCGGGTGTTCTCGAGCAACTGATCGGCTGCGCCATCAATGCCTTTCAACAGCGCCAAGGGTTGGCGGTTGATGTGCGGCACGGGCTGGAAGCCTTCAGGCTCGGCAGTCCACACGAACGCTTCGGCGACCTCGAAGTCGGGATCGTCGGGTGGCGGCGGGGCCATCCGTTCAATCGCGCGGGTGAGGCGCTCGAGGCGATCGAGCAGGGCTTTGTCGGTGGTCATGGAAATGCCGTTTGAGACTGTGAATGGGAGGGGAGACCTTGAGCCGTTGTCTATAAACGAGCATCGTGAAACGGTCACCCCTTGGCAAACGTATATGCGACGGACCACATAACAGTGGAGTTGGGCGACAACCCCCGAGCAGGCGCACCATGATGACGAACTTCAGCACCCGACGTTCCCTGGCTTGGCTGCCGCTGGTGGTGGGGGCGCTTGTGGCAGGGTGGGCTTTGCCAGCTGCGGCGCAGCGGGCGCCCCAGGCCGACCCCGCCGTATCGCCCGCGTTCGTCGCTTTCATTCGCGATAGCTATCTCAATGCAACGTTGAAGACCGCTGACGATGTCGGGCAGCTCTATGGCGAACAGGTCGGTTATTACGGCAACACGCTGTCCCGGAAGGCCGTGACGAGCGACAAATTGCGCTACTACAAGCGCTGGCCGGTGCGGACCTTTGAGCTGAAGGAGGACAGCATCAAGGTCACCCGGAAATCAGCGACCGCTGAGACGGCCGACGTCCGCTTCGAGTATACCTACAGTGTGTCCGATGGTCGCGAGACCCGCCGCGGACGGGGCGTCACCGAGTTGCAACTGACGGCCGACGACGGCCGGCTGGTGATCGTTGCCGAAGACGGCCGGGTCGTGCAGCGGTTCTGAGGGTCCGCCTGTCCAAGAGCATGTCTAAGGGTTGCAAAAGGGGCGGGGAACACTATAGTCCGGCCGAATTCACCGGGTCGACCCGGCCGGCAGCGCTGGTCTCGGGTTCGCTCGGCTGTCCATCATCGATCCGAGGCGGCACACCCCATGTTCATCACTCCGGCCTATGCACAATCGCCGTTCGGCGGCGGCAGCGACATGTTCGTGCAGATGGTGCCCATTCTGCTGATGTTCGTGATTTTCTATTTCCTGCTGATCCGGCCGCAGCAGCAGCGCCTCAAGCAGCACCGCGAGCTGATCTCCAACATCCGGCGCGGCGATACGGTCGTGACCTCCGGCGGTATCGTCGGCACGGTGACCAAGGTGCGCGACGACAACGAAGTCGAAGTCGAGATTGCCAAGGATACGCGGGTCCGCGTCGTCAAGGGCACCATCTCGGAAGTCCGCGTCAAGGGCGAGCCGGTGAAAGAGTCGAACTGACCGTTGGTGGCGTTCACGCGCCTGCCGGATTGCCCGCCTGATTGCCCGCCTGATTGCCCGCCTGATTGAAAGTCAACGCAATGCTGCATTTCACACGATGGAAGACTTGGGCGGTGCTGGCAACCTGCCTGTTGGGATTGCTGTTCGCGACACCCAATCTCTTCACCAAGGAGCAGTTGGCGACGTGGCCCTCGTGGGCGCCGAAGAAGCAGATGCCGCTCGGGCTCGATCTGCAGGGTGGCGCGCATCTGCTGATGACGATGGATGTCGATGACTTGAGGAAGACTTGGCTCGGCGCCATCCAAGTTGATGTTCGCCGCGTGCTCCGCGACGCCAAACTGAGCTTCACGGGGCTCGGGCAGACGGGCGGCGCGGTCGTTGTGCGCCCGTCGGAGGCGAAGGACGCCGACGCGGTCCTGCGCGAGCTTCGCAAACTGCCGCAACAGATCGGCAGCGCTGTGCTCGGAACGTCGGGCCTGGACCTCGACGTCAAGGTCGGCCCTGACGGCCAGATCTCACTGACACCAACCGATATGGGTGTGCAAAATCGGATCGGCGGCGCCGCCAGTTCAGCGATCGAGACGCTCAATCGCCGCGTCAACAACCTTGGTACGGCTGAAAGCACCATCGTGCGCCAGGGCCGCGACCGGATCCTGCTGCAGTTCCCCGGCCTGCAGAATACCGAGGAACTGAAGAAACTGCTCGGGCAGACCGCGAAGCTCGCGTTCCACGAAGTCAACCTGCAGGTCAGCGCCGAGGACGCCAAGCGCTCGGGCCGCCCGCCCGCTGGATTTAAGATCTATCCGTCGTCCGAGCGGCTCGGCGAAGATTATCTGCTGCGCGAGATCCCCGTCGTCGACGGCACTGAACTCGTTGACGCGCAGCCGGGTTTCGACCAGACGACCAACGAACCGATCATCTCGTTCCGTTTTAATCAGGCGGGAGCTCGCAAGTTTGGCCGTTTCACGCAGGAAAATCTCAAGCGGCCGTTCGCCATCGTGCTCGATGACAAGGTGCTGTCGGCGCCGGTGATCCAATCGGCGATCCTTGGCGGCTCCGGACAGATTTCCGGCTCGTTCACGGTCGAGAGCGCCAACACGCTCGCCGTGCAGCTGCGTTCGGGTGCGCTGCCGACCAAGCTGACGATCGTCGAAGAGCGCACTGTTGGGCCGTCACTCGGCGCTGACTCCGTGCAGGCTGGCAAGATCGCCGGCATCGTCGGTGGGCTTGCGACGATTGCTCTGACCATTTTCGCGTACGGCACATTCGGCATGTTCGCGTGTGTCGGGCTGGTCGTGCACTTGCTGTTGACGATCGCACTGATGACGCTCGCCGGGTCGACGCTGACGCTGCCGGGGATTGCTGGCCTTGTGCTCGGCGTTGCCATGGCGGTTGATGCCAACGTTCTGATCTACGAGCGCATTCGCGAGGAATTGCGGGCCGGCAAACCGGCGATTTCAGCGATCGACGCCGGATTCCAGCGTGCCTTCATCACCATCGCCGATAGCCAGCTGACGACGCTTGCCTGCGCGGTCGTGATGTTCTGGCTCGGCTCCGGTCCGATCCGCGGCTTTGCCGTCACACTGACCTTCGGCATTCTCACCTCGATCTTTGCCTCGGTGACGGTGGTCCGGCTGCTGATTTCCTGGTGGCTCAAGGCTGAATCGCAGAACAAGCGCAAAATCGAAGTTCCGGTATAAGGCGACACCATGCAATTCCTGCCGAACTTCAAGGGTTTCGACTTCTTTCCGCACGACTTGCGACTGCCGTTCATGGCCTGGCGCGACGTCTGCGTCGGCCTCTCGATCATCGCCATGCTGGCGTCGCTGGCGCTTTTCTTTACGCGCGGGCTGAACTACGGCGTCGACTTTAAGGGCGGTTCGATGATCGAGGTGCAATCGACCGCCGGTCCGGCCGACATCGCCGCCATTCGCGAGAAACTCGGCAAGCTCGGTCTTGGAGCGCCGCAGATCCAGGCGCTGGGCGGGACGCAGAACGTGCTGATCCGCATCGAGCAGCAGCCGGGCGGCGAGGCCGAGCAGCAGATCGCCGCGAAGAAGGTGCTCGACGCCCTCGGCACAGGGTTCACTCAACGCCGTGTCGAAGTGGTTGGACCGGCCGTATCAAGCGAATTGCGCTACACCGGATTCATTGCGGTGTTGGCGGGATTGCTGGCAATCGTTGCTTACGTTTGGTTCCGTTTCGAGTGGCAGTTCGCGGTCGGCGCCATCGTCGCGCTGGCGCACGACGTGTTGTTGACGGTCGGACTGTTCTCGCTGTTCCAGTTTGAGTTTGATCTCTCGATTGTCGCGGCGCTGCTGACGATCCTTGGGTACTCGGTCAACGACACGGTCGTTGTGTCCGACCGCATCCGCGAGAACTTGCGCAAGTTCAAAAAGATGGAACTGAACGAGCTGTTGAACCTGTCGATCAATGAGACGCTATCGCGGACGATCCTGACGGGCTGCACGGCGATTGCGGTGCTGCTGGCGCTTTACATCTTCGGCGGCGAGGTGATCCGCAACTTCAACTTCGCAATGCTGTTCGGCGTGATTATCGGCACCTATTCGTCGATCTTTATCGCAGCACCGATCCTGGGCTACCTCGGCGTCAAGCGTGACACGATCGTTGGCAAGGAGGCCGCCAAGGCCTGACACAGGTCACCCGACGCGAGGATTGCAATGGCCACTGAGCCGACGCGGTTTCAAGGCTTCGTTCCCGGCAGCGCGCCGATCGATGCCTATGGCAACGGCGGCTTTCGCTTTGCTGATATGAGCCACAAGGGCTCGATCCTCTGTCTCGGCGATGGCGTGCATGCCTGGGAGGTGTCGGTCGATGCGATTGTTGCGCTGAGGACGCTGGCGCCCGTGCTGGCGCGGTTGTCGTCACCGCAGTTTCTGTTGCTTGGCACGGGACGCCGCCAGATCTTTCCACCGACCGAGGTCGTCAAAGCGTTTGCTGATGCCTGCGTCGGTCTCGACGCGATGGACACGGGTGCTGCCTGCCGCACTTACAACATCCTGCTCGCCGAAAAGCGTGCCGTTACGGCGGCCCTGCTGGCGGTGGATTGAGCGCGATGGCGTCCGTGCAAGCGCTGATCGATACCGCGCGCGATGGTGAGCCGGATCGTCTGGCCGCCGCGCTGCTGGCGCCTGAACCGCAACGCATGGGCCTGCTGGCGCTTGCCGCGTTCAGCGCGGAGTTGCGGCGAATCCCGCTGACGGCAAAAGAACCAATGATGGGCGAGGTGCGCCTGCAGTGGTGGCGCGATGCGATCCGAACTGCTGCGCCAACCGGCAACCCGATCGCGGATGCGCTGATCGATGCAATGGAGGCCTACGCCTTGCCGCCCGCAGTGTTGGTCGCCATGACGGAAGCGCGCGCGTTCGATCTCTATGGCGATCCGATGCCGGATCGCGCGGCGCTCGATGGCTACTTGATGCGAACCGAAGGCGCGCTGTTTGAACTCGGCTTGCGCGTCATGGGGCGTACGCCGGATGCAGGGAGCGTGGCAATGTGCACGGCGGCCGCACAAAGCTATGGCCTCGTCCGCTTGCTGGCTGATCTCCCGGGCTGGCTGCATCGGGGGCGCTCGCCGCTGCCGCGAAGCCTGTTTGATGCCGATTTTGGCGCAATCTCGGACTTGCCGGGACGTGGCTTAGGGCACGACCTCGGAATCCTCGTGCAAGCCTTGCAGAGCGATTTAACCGCCACACATGATGCGGCGCGGCAACGTGTGGTCATTCTGTCGCGGTTGGAGCGTTTGCCCTTCCTTCCTTTGGCCGTTGTCAGCCCTTATCTCAGGCGTATTGCCCGTGCTTCGCGCTCCCCCCTGCGCGAACCGGTGACGCTTGTGCCGCTGAGCCGCATGGTCCGGATCACGACGGCGTGGGCTTTGGGACGCTTTTGACTGGGGCGGGGCAGGGAGCATAGTCATGCGGATCACACGGTACGTGACGCGGTTCCTTTGGGTTGCGGCCTTGGCTGGCATGGCGGCGCCAGCGCAGGCGGCGCCCGAGATCAACTGGCGCGTCGTCAATCCGTTCCGCTTGTTCCTCGATGCCAAGGATACCGAAGTCCATCGCGCGACGTTCGAGAGTTTGACCGAAGAGGAACGCCGCTCGCCGATCCTCGCTGCTGAGCGCGCGCTTGCCGAACGCCATCCCGAAGGCTGGGCGGCGACGATGTTCCGCAACACCTGCTGGAATGTCGGCACCAACAAGCACGTCTGCTCCGAACTGGCCGACTACGCCAATCCGAAGAGTCACAAGATCCGCGCCGATGTCAGCGAGATTCCCGATGCGGCAACCGTGAACTGCACTTGGGCGACGGCGCCGGCTGGCGGGCGTCAGCGCGGCACGGCCATCACCAAGCCCTGCGACGTTGCCGTCGAACTGGACGTGCCCTACCCGCAGGGATCGCGCATCACGGTTGAAATTGGCGGCCTGCAAGTCGCGGAGTTGACCGCCCAGGTGCAGGATCTTTTCATTGTCGGGCTCGGCGACAGCTTTGCCTCCGGCGAAGGCAACCCCGACGGGCCGGTACGATTTTCGAATGAGCGGACCGCGGACTACGGGCTGCGTGCGCAGGGTGTGACGCTCTCCGGCTATCCGGCCCGAGTCGGCGACTGGCAACAGATCGGCGACCGCAAGTTTGTCAGCGAAAACGCGCAGTGGGTTGATCAGGCCTGCCATCGCTCGCTCTATTCGCATCAGTTGCGCGCCGCGTTGCAGTTGGCGGTCGAAGAGCCGCACCGGTCGGTGACCTACGCGGGTTTTGCCTGCTCGGGAGCCGAGACGACGTTCGGGCTATTCTTGCGTTACAAGGGCAACGAATGGGTGCCAAACCCGCCGGAACTCTCGCAGATTTCCGCGGTCGCTGAAGCGCAGTGCGGCGCCAAGCCGGCAGCGACCATCGATCTGCCGGAGGCCTATCACATCAACGACAAGATCCCTGAACTCAAGGGCGGTCTGGTGCTGCGCAAATGCGCCGCCGAGAACGCGCGTAAAATCGATCTCCTCATGCTGTCGATCGGTGGCAATGACGTTGGCTTTGCACGGCTCGTTGCCAACGCCGTGCTGGCCGATCAATCGTCGTTGCGCCGTCTTGGCGGCTGGTTCGGGCAGGTGCATGGCTTCCTCGAAGCGCAGAAGCAACTTGATGTTCTCGATGACCGCTACAAGTCGCTCAATCGCGCCGTGCACAATCTGCTGCACGTGCCGTGGAACGAGACTGACCGGGTGATTCTAACTGCCTATCCCCCGCTTGCCGTTCTCGACGATGGCAAGTCAGTCTGTCCCGATGGTCAGGCGGGCATGACAGTGTTGCCGGATTTCAGTCTGTCGGAAGCGAAGGCGCGCGAGGGCGATGTCGCCGCCGCTCGTCTCAACAACATCATGCGCGACAGCGCACGCGTGCACGGGTGGTCATTTGTCGATGCGCACCGCAAGGCTTTCCAGGGGCGTGGGCTGTGCGCGGGTTGGACGGAATCGGCACTCAATTCCGCTGATGATCTGCGCATCCCGCGGCTGATCAATGGCAAGTGGGAGCCGTTCAACCCGTCGGAATGGCATGCCTATGCCAGCCGGACCCGTTGGTTCCGTACACCCAACGATGCCTTCATGACCGGGAACTTCCACGTGTCGCAGGGCGCCATGCAATCGGTCATGCGCAGTCAGGGCTATTCGTGGGTACAGTTGCTGTTGGCGGCGACCTATTCGGGTGCGTTCCATCCCAGTGCCGAAGGACATGCGGCGATGGCCGACGCAGTCGCGGGCAAGGCGCGCGGCATTATTGCCAAGTATGAAGATCGTGGCCGGGCACGCTGACTGGTGTTACGCCGTGGTCTTTGCAGGCCGCGCCGATCGCGGTAGGAGAGGGCCGTTCGGACTAGAGAGCCCCGCATGCTGCGACTGTTGGAACTGAAGCTGCCGCTGGCGCACGATGATGCAGGCCTGACTGCTGCCATCGTCGATCGCCTGGGGATCACCGCGTCCGAACTCGTGTCTTTCACGGTGTTCCGTCGTGGTTGGGACGCGCGCAAGAAATCGGCCATCCAGCTGATCTATACCATTGACGCCACGGTGAAGGACGAAGCCGGCGTGCGGCGGCGGCTCGCGGGCGAGCCGCGCGTCGTCCCAACGCCTGATGCCCGCTACAAGCCGGTCGCCCACGCGCCGGCCAACCTGCCAAGCCGGCCGGTGGTGATCGGCGCAGGGCCGTGCGGATTGTTTGCCGCTCTCATTCTCGCCGAAATGGGCTTTCGCCCGATCATTCTCGAGCGCGGGAAAGTTGTGCGCGAGCGCACGAAGGACACCTGGGGCCTGTGGCGTCGGTCGGTTCTCAACCCCGAGAGCAATGTGCAATTCGGCGAAGGCGGTGCGGGAACCTTTTCCGACGGCAAGCTCTACAGCGGCATCAAGGACTCGCAAACGCTTGGGCGCAAAGTGCTGACCGAGTTCGTGGCGGCTGGTGCACCGGCAGAAATCCTGGTCGCCGCCAAGCCGCATGTCGGCACCTTCCGTCTCGTCACTATGGTCGAGAGCATCCGCGCCAAGATCGAGGCGCTCGGCGGCGAGTATCGCTTCGGTACCCGTGTCGCCGATCTCGATCTGCGTGATGAAGGCAGCGGTCGCCGGCGCGTGCGTGGCCTGATCCTGGCGTCCGGCGAGCGCATCGAAACCGATCACGTCGTACTGGCCGTCGGCCACAGTGCGCGCGACACGTTTGAAATGATCGATGCGCGCGGCGTCTACGTCGAGGCGAAACCGTTTTCAATCGGCGTCCGCATCGAACATCCCCAATCGCTCATTGATCGCTGTCGCTTCGGCGATGCGGCTGGCCACGACATTCTGGGCGCCGCCGACTATAAGATCGTGCACCACGCCACGAATGGCCGCTCGGTCTACAGCTTCTGCATGTGCCCGGGTGGAACGGTGGTGGCGGCGGCGTCGGAGCCGGGCCGCGTCGTCACCAACGGCATGAGTCAGTATTCGCGCAAGGAGCGCAACGCCAATGCGGGGATCGTCGTCGGCATTACGCCAGCTGATTATCCAGGCTCAGCACTGGCTGGCATCGCCTTTCAGCGGCATTGGGAAGAGCAAGCGTTCGCAGCCGGTGGTGGCACCTATGCGGCGCCCGCGCAGTGCGTCGGCGACTTTCTCGCCAAGCGGGCGTCGACCACTCTCGGCTCGGTCATTCCATCCTACAAGCCCGGCGTGACGCCGACGGATCTCGCCGCCTGCTTGCCAGACTACGCGGTTGAGGCGATCCGCGAGGCGCTGCCGGCGTTTGATCGGCAGCTCATGGGGTTCAGCCTCGACGATGCCGTCATGACCGGCGTCGAGACGCGGACCTCGTCGCCGATCCGCATTCGTCGTGACGCGAACCTGCAGAGCCTCAACACGCGCGGGCTATATCCGGCGGGCGAGGGGGCGGGCTACGCGGGCGGCATTCTCTCCGCGGCTGTCGATGGCATCCGCGTCGCCGAAGCTGTCGCGCTCAGTATGACGGGCAACATCAAGGCCGCGCTGCAAACAGCAGATTAGAATTCGTCTAATTCCGATCTGTGCAGTCGGTTATTGACGCGTGGGTGTTTGAATGGTTTGACGACGGCGTCAGCGAATACGCTGGCATGTCCGATGGCGGGGCCTTGAACCCCTTTGATTGGAGACTATTGATGATGCGTCGTCCTGTTTGGGTGGTGATGATCAGTGCGTTCATCACCCTGTCCTGCTTTGTGCAGACCGCTGCGGCACAAGGTGCCGTCAACATTTACTCCTACCGCGAGCCGGCGCTGATCGATCCGCTGCTCAAGGCCTTCACGGCCAAGACCGGTATCACCGCCAATGTGATTTTCGCGCCTGCCGGCCTCAATGAGCGAATAGCGGCTGAAGGCGCGCTGAGCCCGGCCGATCTGTTGTTCTCGGTCGATGCCGGGCGGCTGTCCGAGGCGAAGGCTGCTGGATTGACCGCGCCGGTCGCGTCGGTGGTGCTCGACGCGCTGCCGGCATTTGCGCGTGATGGCGAGCAGCATTGGTTTGGCCTGACGATGCGCGCGCGCGTGGTCTATGCGCATAAGGAGCGCGTCAAGCAGGATACCATCACGTATGAGGAATTGGCTGATCCGAAATGGAAGGGCAAGATTTGTACGCGCTCGGGCCAGCACGTCTACAACACGTCGTTGCTGGCGACGATCATCGCGCATCAGGGCGAGACTGCGGCGCAGGCCTGGGCGGCCGGCGTCAAGGCCAATCTCGGCCGCAAGCCGTCTGGTGGCGACCGTGAAGCTGTGCGCGACGTCTATTCGGGGCGTTGCGACATCGCGATCGCCAACACGTATTACATGGCGCAGATGTTGAAGAATCCCGAGCAGAAGGCTTGGGCCGATAGCGTCAGGATCATTTTCCCCAACTCAGCCGATCGCGGCTCGCACGTCAATATTTCGGGCATGGCGCTGATCAAACACGCCCCCAACAAGGCCAACGCGATCCAGCTGATGGAGTTTCTCGGCTCGGACGCTGCGCAGAAGATCTATGCCGAGGTGAACAACGAGTACCCGATCAGTGCCCGTGTGCCGGCCTCGGATACGGTCAAGAGTTGGGGCGTGTTGAAGGCTGACCCGCTGCCGCTTGAGAATATTGCCAAGTATCGCAAGCGGGCCTCGGAAATTATGGATCAGGTCGGCTTCGACGCTGGTGCCGGCAGCTGAGACGGCGTGCATCAGGGGGCGGTGGGTGAGTCCTGCCGCCGCTTCTTCTTCTTGGCGTATTTCGAGGCGTTGCCGGGCTTGACGTGCGCCGTGTCACGGTTCGGGCGTGGACCCTGTGCGTGTTGGCCTGCGGACTTGCCGTCGCCCGTGTGGCGGGGATAGCTGCCAGTTTTGTTGTTATGCGTCTTGTCGCTATGGGCCTTGTCGCCAGCGGCTTGGCGATCGGCAAACGTGCGGCCGCCGAACTTCTTATCGCCGAATTTTTTATCGTCGAACTTTTTGTCGCCGAACGTTTTGTCGTCTGAAGAGTGCCCACCAGCCCTGAAGTCAGGACGCTTCGCCCAGGACGTGCCCGCGTCTTTGCGTGCGTAGACCTTCTTGGCATGTTCTGTTTTCGCGCCGTCGACGTGCCGACGGACCGGCTTTGCCTCGGGTGCTTCAGCCGCCTCGACTTGCTTGATCGGGGCGGTCTCGCTGGCACTGTTGTCGTCGGCGGCCGCGGTATGGGCGCCGACGCGGGAAATATGGCCTTCCTTGCTGGGATTGGCCTTGATGGCCGTCGCAAAGCTGTCGGCAAATTCCTTCAGCACTTCGAAGCGGGTGTCGCGGTCGTGGATCTTGATGGCGCCGATCTCGGCTTTCGAGATGTTGCCGGCGCGACAGATCAGTGGCAGCAGCCAGCGTGGGTCGGCGTTGCGGTCGCGACCGATATTGAGGCGGAACCAGACCATGTCCTTCGGGCTCTCGCGGTTGCCTCGCTCAGGGCGCGGTTCGCGGGGGCCGGCATGTCGCGGGCGTTCGCTTGCGCGGGGCGCCGCGACGTAACGCTCGTTTCGATCGGTGGCCGGGCGAGCGGCGCGATCGAAGTCGCGGCCGTTAGCGCGGCTTGGGCGGGCGCGATCGTCGCGCCGTGGTGGTCCAGTGTCTTCCATCACTTCTTCGGGTGCCGGCAATTGGGCGCGATGCATGCGCACCAAAGCCAGCGCGATCTCATCAGCGGTGCGGGCTTCCTGCAGTGAAACGACGAGCGCTTGATCATCCTCGGTCGCCGGCTCGGTGAACACGGGGTCCGCTTGGAACCGTTCTTGGTCGCGGGCGCGGATCGCGTCTGGCGTCGGCGCGTTACCCCAGGTCACGTTCACGCGCGCGGCGCCAACCAGGCCCTCCGCCTTTCGGCGGCGATTGAAGGGCACGATCAGGACGCACAATCCCTTCTTGCCGGCGCGACCGGTGCGCCCGGAGCGATGCAGCAGCGTTTCGCGATCATTCGGCAGGTCGGCATGGATGACGAGTGCGAGGTCGGGCAGGTCGAGACCACGGGCGGCGACGTCGGTGGCAACGAGTACGCGGGCGCGACCATCGCGGACCGATTGCAGCGCCAGGGTACGTTCGGCTTGCGTCAGTTCGCCGGAGAGCGCCACAGCCGCAAAGCCGCGTTCGACCAATCGGGCATGCATGCGTTTGACGGATTCGCGCGTCGCGCAGAAGACGAGTGCCGCGCGCATTTCATGAAAGCGCAGCACGTTGACGACGGCATGCTCGATGCCCGTTGGGGTCGTGCGGACGGCGCTGTATTCGATGTCGGCGTGTTGCTCGTCGCGGCGGATCGTCTGGATGCGAACGGCTTCGCTCTGGTAGCGGCGTGCCAGCGTCTCGATCTCGCGCGGCATCGTGGCGGAGAACAGCAGCGTCTGCCGCCCGCCCGGCGTCGCGTCGAGAATGAACTCGAGGTCTTCGCGGAAACCCAGATCCAGCATTTCATCGGCTTCATCGAGGACGACGGTCTTCAAGGTGGTCAAGTCGAGCCGGCGGCGCTCAAGATGGTCGCGCAGGCGACCCGGCGTGCCGACGACAATATGCGCGCCGGCGCTGAGCTGGCGACTTTCGGCGCGCGGATCCATGCCGCCGACACAGGTGATCACGCGGGCGCCGGTTTCGGCGTAGAGCCATTCCAATTCCCGCTGCACCTGCATGGCCAATTCGCGGGTCGGCGCAATGACCAGGGCGAGCGGAGCGCCGGCGCGACCGAACGTTTCGTCGTCGCCGAGCAGCGTCTTGGCGAAGGCCAGACCGAAGGCGACCGTCTTACCGGAGCCGGTCTGGGCGGAGACGAGGAGATCGCGGCTGGTGGCGTTTTCTTCGAGAACGGCTAACTGGACCGCTGTGGGCACCGTGTAGTCGCGGCCCGCTAGCGCGCGTGCCAGCGCCGGGTGTGTGGTCGGGAACGTCATGGTGATATCAGGCTTTTCAAGCGGAGCAGCCAGGCCGGTCCTCGGATGAGGAGGCGCGGATGGGTGTGGCCGGGTTTAGAGGTTGGAGTTGACCTAGCTGCTTTTCGTGCTATCCGCCAGCCGCCATTGGGTCGCGGGGGGAATTGGGGCTTGTCGGACAGCGGTAACCATGCCGCCGCAAACGGCAAGCCCCCATTCCCCGGCTCATGCTGGACCAATGCGATGCTGGCGACCCCGGCAGGGCTCGAACCTGCGACTTCGAGCTTAGAAGGCTCGCGCTCTATCCAGCTGAGCTACGGGGCCGTTGACGGGGATCTCGGTATGGTTCGCCGAGAGCGGCAAGGGTGTCGACGACTGAGGATATCATTTCCGCAAGCTCCTGACAGCTGCCTGTCACCCGAAGTCGATGCCGGTGGTGCGGGCAAGCCATCGCCCTGGTCAAGTGGCAAGCGGATTGTTTGGCCGACGCGTTCAGTGGGTCCAGCTGCCGATGCGGCCGAATTTGAAGTTTTCGGCGTATGATTTCTTGACCGCGCGTCTCGGTTGTGGGTCGCTCACCGTATAGCCAAGTCCCATGCGCTGGGCATAGGCGATCGCTTCTTCCTTGGTGTCGAACGCAAGCCGGACCTGCCCCTGCGTATCCCGCGAGGACGTCCAACCCATCAACGGGTCGATTTCGCGACCGGTCGCGGCCTCATGCTCCAGAACCCAGTCCTTGGTCCGAGCGGAACCTGACTGCATGGCGGTCTTGGTGGGCTTGAAAATGTGTGCGGTCATGGTTGGCTCTTTTCTTGCGCCTTCGGTTGCCCCTTGCCCTCGGGCCCTCGTCCCGAGGGACGCCAATCGGCGCGAGCATGGAGTTAGCGAACGATGCCGTCCTTCTGGGGTCAATCAGGTGCGTTGCACAGTGGGCTGTTCCGCAGCCCATCGCGTCGATTGGTCGGGGCAGAGGGATTCGAACCCCCGACCCCCTGCTCCCAAAGCAGGTGCTCTACCAGGCTGAGCCATGCCCCGATCCGTATCGACGTCCGGCGGTTCTCTAGCACGTTCGGAGCGCGGGGCAAATGGATATGGTGGCTGGCTGCCAGCGACGCGCAGAAAAGGCGCGGCAAATCTGCGCCGCGCCTGATTTCTGGTCGAATTGAACTTCGGCAGTCAGCCGCCCTGTCAGGGATCAGAACCCGTTCACTATGATATCCTCGGCCAGCACGCTCGATACGCCGACGACGACGATATGCGAGCCGTTATTGAGATCAATGTAGTAGTTGCCGCTGGAGGCAAACTGCGCGGTGATTGTCGCGCCGGTTTGCAGCGCGATGGAGTTGGAGAGGCCGACGCCGCCAGCGAAGTCGTAGATGTAGTCGTAGTCGAAGTCGACGCCGCCGGATTGGAAGACGTCATTGCCGGCGCCACCGTAGAGCGCATCAACGCCGCCGCCACCTTGCAGGACGTCATCGTCGGCGAAGCCGAAGAGGATGTCGATGCCATTGCCGCCGATCAGCGTGTCATTGCCGGCGTCACCAACCAGCAGGTCGTTGCCGCCGCCGCCGTCGAGGCTATCGTTGCCGGCTGAGCCGGACAACAAATCGATTCCGTTGCCACCGAAGATCGAGTTGTTGCCGGCGTCGCCATAGAGGCTGTCGTCGCCGTCGCCGCCGGTGATGCTGTCGGCATCGTTGCCGCCCTCAACCACGTCGGTTCCGTTGGAACCGAAATAGATGTCAAGACCATCGCCGAGGTTGCCATAGTTGTTGGCAATGTCGGTGCCGCCATAGACAGTGTCATTGCCGGCCGCCGCGTACATGATGTCGACATTGTTGCCGCCGTCGAAGAAGTCGTTGCCGGAACCTACGCTGTCGAACAGTTCCGACAACACGTCGCCGCCGTCGCCGCCGAACAGCATGTCGTCGCCGGCATCGCCGACGAGCACGTCCTCGTTGCGACCGCCGCCGATCGTGTCGGCACCCGCACCACCGTAAATATTGTCAAATCCGTCATTGCCTTCCAGCCGATTTTCCGTGGCGTTGCCTTGGAAGAAGTCGCTGCCGGAGCCGCCGATGAACCCTTCGAAGTTCGAATAGGTGTCGGTGCCGAACCCGGCGACAGTGATCGTGCCGCTGCCGCTGCCGACCGAGAGCGAAAGGCCAATCGTGGCGTTGGCGAAGCTCAATGCGTCGATGCCGCCGGCGCCATCGAGCGTATCATCGCCGCCGCCGCCGCCGATGACGTTGTTGAAGGCGTTGCCGGTGAGTGTGTCGGCAACTGTGCCGCCGGAGATGCCTTCGATACGGGTCAGGGTGTCGGTGCCGATGCCGGCAGCCGTGATGGTGGCGTTGCCATCGGTGGTCAACGTGAACACGATGGCCGCCGTCGCCTCGGCGAAGTCAGCAACGTCACTGCCGTACAGAGAGTTGGTGCCGCCATCGATGGTGTCGTTGCCGGCGCCGCCGCGCAGGATGTCGTCGTCACTGTCGCCGTAGAGTTTGTCGTCGTTGTCGCCGCCGATCAGCAGGTCGTTGTGGCGGCCGCCCTGCAGCGTATCGTTGCCGCCTTCGCCACTCAGCGTGTCGCTGCCGGCATCGCCGAGGAGGCCGTTGCCGACGCTGTCGCCGGTGATGTTATCGGAACCGCTGCCGCCGACGACGTTCTCGATGCCGGTGATGGCGTCGGTGCCGATCTCGTTGAAGGCGCCGGAGCTGTTGGCCGACCCGTAGATGACACCGGTAACGAGGGTGGTGTCGAGGTCGACGGTGACGCCCGTGGTCGTCGACGCGTAGCTGAGCGTGTCGGTGCCGAGGCCGCCCTTAAAGGCATCGTCGTCTTGCCCGGCGATCAGCGAGGCGAGGCTGCCGTACGCTTCGAGGAAGTCATTGTCGTCGCCGCCGTCAACGCTGTCGTTACCCAGCCCGTCCTTGAGGCTGTCGAGGCCGGTGCCGCCACCGACCTGGTCATTGCCGAGGCCGCCGTCCATGGTGTCATCGCCACCGTTGCCAGCGAGAACGTCGGCACCATTGGCGCCGGCGATGTCGTTGCCGAGGCCGTCGCCGGACGCATTGAGCCCAGTGGCGGTGAGTGTGATCGTCGTGCTGCCAGCTGCGGACGGGCCGCCGGCGAGGAATTCGACTTCCTCGATGTTGCGCAGGATGTTCACATCGCCGGTGGCGTTGTGGGTAATGCGCCAAGCGCCTTGGCCGGCGAGTTGAACGCGGGTGTAGTCGGTGGTCGCGCCCACGTAGACGACGCGGTCGATGCCAGCGCCGCCATCGATGAGATTGTCGACGCCGTCGTTGGCGGCGAGGCCCGCCGTGCCCATGAAGAAGTCGGCGCCGTCGCTGCCGATGACGTGCTCGATGCTGAGCAACGTGTCTTCGCCGCCTGCGACCCCGACGCCATCGAATTCGACGATGGCATGGCCGGCGAGCACGGCGATGCCGCCGAGTGTCTGGGTCGCGCCGGAGAGGTTGACGCGGACGCCATTGGGCGCGGAAGCGTTGATGCCGGGGATCGGCACGAGGACGCGGCCGTCGGCGTTGTAGCGGGCGTAAGTGACGGTATCGTTGCCACCGTTACCATCGAGAGTGTCGTTGCCAGTGGCGCCATAGAACGTGTTGTCGTTGTTATCGCCGAGGATGCTGTCGTTGTAGAACGAGCCGACAACGGCCTCGAAGTTCGACAGGGTGTCGACCAGACCGTCGGGTCCAATCGCGGTGCCGGCCGCGACGTTCTGGCCGTTGAGAACGGCGGCACTTGAGGAGAGATTGACCCTGACGCCGCCCCATTGCGTCGAGAACAGCGCTGGGAATTCGCGGATGTGATAGTCGTCGACGGTCGTGTCGAAGAGGTAGTTGACGATATCGAAGTCGGCGCCGCCATCGAGCGTGTCGGTGCCTTGGCCGCCGCCGATGATGTCGTTGCCGCCGAGGCCGCTGACCGAGTCATTGCCGAAACGAGCCGCCGAGCGCGTTGCTCAAGCCGTTGCCGCTGATGGTGTCGGAGAGATACGACCCGGCGACATCCTCAATCGAGTTCAAGATCGAGGTCTGGCCGAGGATGACGCCCTCGTGCGCCGCGCGGGCGGTGCCAGCAACCAAATCGACGATCGCGCCTGTTCCACCGACACCATCGTTGATGAAGAAATCGCCCTGGTACATTTCGACCGCATCATTGCCGCCGCCGCCGTTGACGGTGTCGACGCCGTCCATGACGCGGAAGATGTTGCGGTCGTCGTTGCCTTGGAAGGTGTCGTTGAAAACAGTGCCACGGACGGACTGAATATAGCTGACCGTATCGATATCACCCCAACCATCCCTGATGGTGCCGGCTGCGACAGTGTTCGCGCCGACAGTGATGCTGGCGTTCGATAGGTTGGCGATGATGGCTTGGTCGCCGACGACAGCGGCGCCGTTGCGGTACTCTTTGTCGCGGGTGTAGTCGGCAATGTTATAGCCGCCGCGGCCATCGATGGTGTCGTTGCCAGCTAGGCCGTAGAATGTTTCTTCGCGTTGATTGGAAAAATCCGAGCCGATGATGGTGTCGCCGGCCAGCGTGCCGCGGACGCGCTCGATGTCATAGATGGTGTCGATGCCGCCGCCGGTTGGATCGGTGACTGTACCGCTGTTGAGGTCGATATAAATGTGATCAATGCCGTTGGCACCATAGTTGTCGAAGCTCAGCGTATCGCGGTCTTCATAGGATTGATCGAAGCCAGCGGTCGCGGCGCCGCCGTAAACGGTGTCGTTGCCGCCGTCTGTTTCGACATAGTCGAAACCGTCGCCAAGAATGAAGACGTCGTTGCCGCTTCTGCCGAAGAACGTGTTGTTGGCGGCGCCGCCGACGAACGTATCGGCTGAATTGGTGCCTTGGATCTCCTCGACGTCGGTGATGGTGACGCCAGCGGCGACACGCGTGCCGAAGGTGTCTGTAAAGCCGAAGCTGTCGCGGGCGGTGTTCGCCTGGACAGTTGTTGCGCCGACCGTGATGGCGGCCGACGAGAGATTGACGATGACGCCGCCGACGCCACCGTTGGTGGCTTCGTTCTGGTAGCCGTAGCGATCCTGGCCACCACCGCCGTTGAAGGTATCGTTGCCCGAAAGGCCTTCGAAGTAATTGAAGTAGTCGTTACCGGTGACAACGTCGCCAGTGGCAGTGACCATCGAGCCGCGAATGGCGTTGATGTTGACGAAGACTTCTCCAACATTGCCGAACGTATCGGTGCCGGTCCCGCCCGTGCCGTTGGCGTCGATGCGATCAATGTAACTGGACGAATTGGTCAGTGTGACGTTGATGCCTTGCGTACCGCCGTCATTGCGATAGTCGACCCAGTTCCACGCTTCCTGAAACGCCAGTAGTCGATTGTTCTCAAATTTGACGTTGTTGCCGCCCTCGTAGGTGTCGACGCCGCCACGGCCTTCGAACAAGTTGAAACCGGCACCGCCAAGGAAGAAATCGGCGAAGTTGTTGCCGCGTGCTTGTTCGAAGTTCATGAAAGTGTCAAACGTTCCCGGCGTGCCATTGAATTCGTTCGCGCTGTGCCTGCCAACAGGCTAATGCCACCGACTGTTGCGGTCGCAGCCGACATGTTCACGAGGGCACCGCGCTGCGACGAATTTGAGAAAAACGAGATCGTATCAGTGCCGTCGCCGCCGTCGAGCGTATCGTTGCCGCTGTTGCCGCCAATGAAGTCGTTGCCAGTCCCGCCGGTGATTGAGTCCGTACCGCCGCCGCCGAACAGTGTGTCGTTGCCGCCTTCACCGTTGACAGTGTCAGCACCTGAGCCGGCCTGGACGGAGTCGCGCCGTCGCCGGCGTTGAACGTATCGCCGGTCGCGTCAGTGAGTTCAGCGAGCGTGCCACCGGTGAAACCGGTCAGTGTCGGGTTGGCTGCAACGTCGTTGCCAGACGTGCCGGTGAACGTGGCCATGGGATGCCCTCGCTGTTGAATGACTTATGAGATGAGTTGGGTGCGATGCCGCACGAAATTCCGCATTCGGGCAAAACTAGGCTTGCGAAATCAAGTTGTCCAGCCGATTCTTGTAATTATTTTACCCGACGCGTAAGCCAGTGCGCAGCGGCGTGCCGATTACTTTGCCGGGCCTTTGAAATGCGGATGCAGCACCTTATCGCCGGCCTTGAGACCGAGCCGTTCGCTCGCGCCACCCGCAAGCTCCAGCACACCGGTCACGTCGCCGCCGGAAGCGATGACTTTTTCCGACAGCGGCTCGGTGCGCACGGCGATCCGATGCACGGTGCCGTCGGCACGGATGAAGACCATGTCGAGGGGGATGTAAGTGTTCTTCATCCACATCGTGATCTCCTGCGGCGGCAGGTAGGGGAACAGCATGCCCTGGTTGTCGGCGAGCGCCGTCCGAAACATCAGGCCAAGCGATTTTTCTTCGGCGCTTTCAGCGACTTCAATGTCGATTCTGCGCTCGCCCGCCGATGTCACGAGTATCAGCGTTTCGCGGCGCATCCGGGCCTCGCTGGCGGTGGCCAGAAAGGCCGCTGAAAACAGTGCAAAAAACAAAAACAGGGCCGCGACGCGCGCGACCCTGGGCTTGATTGTGGACGTGATCTCGCGCACGCTATCAGTGCGACGAGGGCAGGCCGGTTGGAACGCCGTCGGGGCGCAGTTCAGCCGCCATGGTGCCCTTGGAGCCGCCGCCGAAACGGACCTGGACGATCTGTCCGGGGCGCAATTCGGTGAAGCCGAAGCGACGCAGCGTTTCCATGTGGACGAAAATGTCAGGCGTACCTTCCCCACGGGTCAAAAAACCAAAGCCCCGTACACGGTTGAACCACTTGACCATCGCGCGTTCCCACTCGCTCTCGGGGGTCACCTGGACGTGTGTCCGCTGAGGCAGTTGCGACGGGTGGATGGCCGTGCTTTCATCCATGCTCAAAATGCGGAAGGCTTGCAAGCCCTTTGGGCGACGAAGCACTTCGCAGTGGAGCCGGGCGCCTTCGTAGGCGACCTGAAAGCCGCCGGCGCGCAGGCATGTGACGTGAAGCAGCACGTCGGCAAGCCCGTTGTCGGGCACGATAAATCCGTAACCCTTTGACGGATCAAACCATTTTACTGTGCCCGCGATCTCGAAGACTTCCAAGGCGTCTTTCGGATCGATCTCCATCGAATGCGCGCCAAGAAGATCTGGCGTCGAAACGTTGGACGGAAACTTTGAGTCCCCCATCTGCAGTACCCCTACTGTTACAGTTTAGCCACAACAATGTTCGCAAGGCGCGTGACACGCCAGCAATGCCCTCACCAGCAGAATCACGCAGCGAACGATCGAAATTTACCATTGCCGGGTGTTGGGGCGAGTTTTTTTTCCGCGTTGTTCGCAGTATTCATCACCGGGGTGCCGCAATGCTTCAAGCGAACCCGCAGCAAGAACCGCGTAACAGGCTGTATTGGATGGCGAAAAAATGTGCCCGACTTTGTGGCCAAATCGGGTATCAATCTGTGGAGCAAATGTGGCGTTGCGCGACGGCGGCGGTTGGTGGGCCGGGCTAACGGCGCGATGGGTGAGAATGTAGAATTTCGCATTCAGTTCATATCGTTATAGGGATATGGCGGGATTTATCACGACGCGGGGGCGCTGGAAAATCGTTGATTTTTCAGCGCCGCGTTCGCCGCTCCTGCTCGGTGACGCGCCGCTCCTGTTTGTGACATCGAAGCCACAGCTATTCCCGGTGGCGCTGGACTGAAAGGATATGCGATGAGTGGGCGCAGCGCTTTGCCGCTCCCCCGCAAACCCAGAACCAAAGGCCAATTCCATGCGGTATCTCCACACCATGGTGCGCGTCACCAATCTCGACCAGAGCATTGACTTCTATTGCGGCAAGTTCGGCATGACAGAGGTGCGGCGCGTGACCAACGAGGCCGGCCGATTCACGTTGGTGTTTCTGGCCGCGCCCGAGGATAAGGCGCGCGGGCTCGCCGAACGGGCGCCGTTGTTGGAGCTGACCCATAATTGGGACCCCGAGGTTTACACAGGCGGCCGGAATTTCGGCCATCTCGCTTTCGAGGTCGATGACATCTACACGCTGTGCGATCGGCTGATGAAGGCTGGCGTCACCATCAATCGGCCACCACGCGATGGCCGCATGGCGTTCGTGCGCTCGCCCGACAACATCTCGATCGAGATCCTGCAGAAAGGTGAGGCAAAGGCGAAAGCCGAGCCGTGGGCGTCGATGGCGAATACGGGCGTATGGTAAGCGTGAGCCCGCAACAGGTGCCGATTGCCGCGGGGTTGCGCGCGCAAACGCCGCCGCGGCAAGTGCTGGTCGTCGGCGCGGGACCAGCGGGATTGATGGCGGCCGAGCGCCTGGCAGAGCACGGCGTTCGCGTCACCGTCATCGATCGGATGGCGTCGCCGGCGCGGAAATTTCTGATGGCGGGCAGGGGCGGGCTCAATCTCACGCATACCGAGCCGTTGCCTGTGTTTCTCGATCGCTACGATTCAGCGCGCGCGTGGCTCGAGCCGGCGGTGGCGGCGTTTCCGCCGCGCGACCTCGCCGCCTGGGCCGATGGGCTGGGAGAAGCAACGTTTGTCGGCACTAGTGGCCGCGTATTCCCGAAGGCGATGAAGGCGTCGCCGCTGTTGCGGGCGTGGCTCGCGCGATTGAACCGGGGCGGCGTGACATTTGAATTGCGCACGCGGTGGGTTGGGTGGGACGCGCAGGGCGCGGCGCGCATCGCCGATGCGGAGGGCCACGAGCGGACGATCGCCGCGGATGCGGTCATCCTGGCGATGGGCGGCGCGAGTTGGCCACGGCTTGGATCGGACGGCGCGTGGCGTGACGCGCTGATGAGTGATGGCATCGCCGTCGCGCCGTTGACGCCAGCCAATGCGGGCGTGCGCATCGCCTGGAGCGCGCCAGTGCGCGACCGGTTCGCCGGATCGCCGATCAAGCGGCTGGCGGTGCGCGTTGGCCAACACAGCGTGCGCGGCGAAGCGGTGGTCACGCGACAAGGGCTCGAGGGCGGCGCCATTTATGCGTTGAGCGAACCGCTGCGCCAAGCCTTGGCGCAAGGGCCCGCAGAGCTCGTGCTCGATCTGCGGCCGGATCTGACCGTTGCAGAGCTTGAGCAACGCATGGCGACGGGACGTGCCGCTGACAGTCTTGCCAACGTGCTGCGGAAAGCCGGCAACTTGCCACCGGTTGCGGCGGTGTTGGCGCGCGAGA
The DNA here is from genome assembly GCA_963714325.1 of uncultured Alphaproteobacteria bacterium. Lineage (GTDB taxonomy): Bacteria > Pseudomonadota > Alphaproteobacteria > Rhizobiales > Hyphomicrobiaceae > CAVQOB01. The sequence goes on from CAVQOB010000001.1 coordinate 198,020, forward strand.
ATGGGCCGCTCAGTCGGAACCCCCACGAACTCGCACAACGTATCAAGGTGGTGAAGCTCACCGTCACCGGATTTGATGGCTTGGAGCGTGCCATCTCGACGGCAGGCGGCGTTGCCGAAGCTGAGGTCGACGCACACTTCATGCTGCGGCGTCGGCCCGGCGTGTTTGTCGCCGGCGAAATGCTGGATTGGTCCGCGCCGACGGGCGGCTATCTCCTGCAAGCGTGTCTGGCGACGGGTAGAGCTGCGGCGGATGGGGTGGTGGCGTGGCTGGGGGCATGAGGTGAGTGGTCGGGCTTAGTGGGGCGAGGATTCTGCGGCGCGATTGGCGGATGAACTGCCGCAATAAGCGATACGCGCATGGTCATCGCGGGCGGCGCGAATGACCCTGGCGGACGTCCGCGTGCGCCTGCTCTTCCCTCTCCCCGCACTTCGCGGGGAGAGGGTCAGGGTGAGGGGCGGCCGCTTGCGCTATCTCTCGACAACGCTCTATCGCGCCTGTGTTTTAGAGATGCTTGTCGCACGTGTGGCTGCCCCTCATCCGCCCCTTCGGGGCACCTTCTCCACGTAAGGACGGGGAGAAGGCAGCACCTTGTGCAGGTTTCTCGGACGCCGGCATGCGATGACGGTGATGCGGTCTCGGCCGGCGTCCGAGAAGCGCCAAGGCACGAAGTCGCGGGAAGTTTGGCTCGGGGGTGCAGCGGGCGCTATGGCGATTGAGGCCGGGTGCGTTGGGCGCGGGTGATGTGCCGGCACAATAGCGGGCGCATTGGCCGCTGGAACAAGATCAGCGACGTGGCTGTGGAAGCCGGATTGCCGGCGCAAGAGACCGGCAGAGGCCCGCAGCGACAATCGACAATGATCGCGACACGCGCAATGCCGACGCTGACCGAGGGCCTGCGTGCGCAAGTCACAGAGCGAGAGGCCGCTGTCGGGCTCATGACGTGTCGATCCGGATCACGTCAACGAATGGCGATGCGCGATGCCGCGGCATCGCTCCGCGCTCGAAGATCTCGATGACGATCATGCGCCCGCCGCAGCGCGGACACGGGCATGGCAGCGCGCTTGGGTGATCCGGCTCCGATGCAGGCGGCGTCTCAAGTGGTGCTTCCGGCGCCGGCACGCCGAGCAGCTCGCGGGCTTTGGCGATATTGGCTTTGCGATTGCCGTTCGCGAACAGGCCGTAGTGGCGAATGCGCTGGAGGCCCTTCGGCAGCACGTGCACCAGGAACCTCCGGATGAACTCATGCGGGTGCAAGGTCATCGTCTTCCAACGGCCTGGCCCTTCGATGCGATAGTCCTTCCAGCGGAACGAGATGCCGCCATCGTCTGCCGCGATGAGCCGCCGGTTCGAGATGGCGACCCGGTGCGTGTAGCGCGACAGATAGCGCAGCACCTGTTCGGGGCCCGCAAACGGCGGCTTGCAGTACACGACCCAATCGATCCGATGCAGGGGCCCGATCACGCGCTTGAATACGCGCGCATCAGCAAGACCCGCATGGCTATTGAAGAACTGCATTTTGCCGTCGGCGTGTGCCTCGCGCAACATGGCCAGGAACTTGCCGCGGAACATCTTCGACAGAACGTCGACGTGGACGAGGAAGTTCCCGCGCGAGGCGATCCAGCGATCTCCGTCAGGCGAGATCCCGCCACCCGGCACGATCATGTGCACGTGCGGGTGATGTGTCAGCGCCGAGCCCCACGTGTGTAGCACCGAGGTGATGCCGATCTTGGCACCGAGGCGCTTGGGATCGGCGGCGATGGCGAGCGTCGTGTCAGCCGCGGCGCGCATGAGAATGTCATACACGACGCGCTTGTTCTGATAGGCGATGTCGCGCAGTTGTGACGGCAGCGTGTACACGACGTGGAAGTACGGCACGGGGAGCAGCTCGGCTTCCCGTTCGGCGAGCCATTTGCGCGAGGCGGCGCCCTGGCACTTGGGGCAATGGCGATTCCGACAACTATTAAAGGCGATGAGCGTATGGCCGCAGGCGCCGTTCTCACAGCGCGCAACGTGGCCTCCGAGCGTCACCGTGCGGCAGCGCTCGATCGCACTCATCACCTTCAACTGGCCGAGACTGACGTGGCCATGATTGGCGCTGCGCCAAGCCTCACCGTGATCGCGGAAGATGTCCGCGACCTCCAGATCCGGACGGGCCATGGGGCCGCCGCTACTCGGTCGGCGGCTCGTTCTTGCCGGGCTTCTTGCCCCGCTTGCGCTTGATGATGAGACTGCGTGCCGTGAGGCCCAGATCATCGAGCGGACTGGTGATGGCCGCGATCATGCCCGTGGCGACCTTCGTGTAGTGGGCGGTCGTGTCGAGCTTGTCGTGGCCGAGCATCGCCTGAATCAAACGGATATCCGTCTTGCGTTCGAGCAGGTGCGTCGCGAACGAGTGACGCAATGTGTGCAACGAGACGCCGGTCTTGATGCCGGCGGCGTCGGCGGCCTCGTGGAACAGCCGGCTCAACTGCCGCGTCGTCAGATGCAGGCCCCCCTTGGACTGACTTGGGCGGCGCCCCGGGAACAGCCAGAGTTCGCTCCGGGGCACGCCGAGGTCGTAGCGGTTGGTGCGCTCGCCCCACCACGTCTGCAGCAGATCCAGCAGAGTGGGCGACAGCATGACGTGCCGATCCTTACGGCCCTTCGACTGCACGACACGGATGATCTTCTGGTCGCGATCGATATCGCCGGTCTTCAGCCGCACGACCTCGCCGGCCCGCAGACCGCAGCCATAAGCGAGGCTCAACGTCACCTGAGCCTGCAGCCCCCGCGCCATCGCGATCAGCCGCTTGACCTCGGGCGGGCTCATCACCTTGGGAACCTTCTTGGGCTCGCGCAGATAGTAGATGCCCTCGGCGAGATCGGGCCTCTTCATCGTGACGCGCAACAAGAAGCCGACGCCGACCATGTGCTGGTTGCGCGAGCAGATGCTGATGCCGCTCTCGGCCAGATGCAACTGGAAGAGACGCACATCCTCGGCCGTCGCCGTCTCGGGAGAGCGCTTGAGGAAGGCTGCGAACCTGAGGCAGCCACGGATATAGCCGCGCTGCGTGCCCGGTTGGAGGAGGCGGGCAACCATATCCTCGATCATGCGCTGGCGCAGCGGCGAGGCGGTGGTAGGCTTGGTCGGTCCAGGCTTGGTCATGGGGAGTTCCAGTCCTTGAGTGAGGTTGACGAGACCTCGATCCTCAAGCTGGGGCTCCCCGCCCCGTTACGCCTGTTCTCTCAACTGGTTACCGTGCCAACCGGGCGCCGCCCCATCGGCTCCAGCGCCCGCCTCAGCGGGCTGTCGCGCAGCGACTT
>CAVQOB010000002.1:0-79638 GCA_963714325.1 uncultured Alphaproteobacteria bacterium
GCAGCAACCCCGATGCAATTCCCGTCCCCACTCCTGCGCGGCACGTTGATCCAGCGCTACAAGCGGTTTCTCGCCGACGTCCGCCTCGATGACGGAACGATCGTGACGGCGACCTGCCCGAATACCGGCTCGATGATCGGGCTCAGGGAGCCGGGCATGACGGTCTGGCTCTCGACCTCCGATAGCCCGACGCGGAAATACAGGCACACATGGGAGATGGTCGAAGCGGATCTTGGGCGCGGACCGACGCTCGTCGGCATCAATACCCAGCATCCCAATAAGCTCGTCACCGAAGCGATCGAAGCCGGGCAGATTAAATCGCTGCAGGGCTATGAGACACTCAAGCGCGAGCAAAAATACGGGCGGAACAGTCGCATCGATATTCTGCTCAGCGATCTGAGCAAGGGGCTGTGCTACGTCGAGATCAAGAATGTGCATCTGTCGCGCACGCATGGCCTCGCCGAATTCCCTGACAGCGTGACGGAGCGTGGTGCCAAGCATCTGGCGGAACTCTCCGACATGGTGGGCGAGGGCCATCGCGCTGTCATGGTGTTCCTGATCCAGCGCAGCGACACCACCCGCTTCGTGTTGGCGACGGATATCGATGCGACCTATGCGGTGGCCTTCGCGAAAGCCGCCAAGGCCGGCGTCGAAGTCATGGCCCTGTCGTGCACGCTTGGGCTGGAGGGCATCGCGGTCGCCAAGGCTGTGCCGGTCAAGATGTAGCGCGATGTCAGGTTAGCGAACGGTGATGGGATAGCCGGACCAGGCGCGCACCGTGCGGATGGCAAGGTGCGACTCAAGTCGCGCCACGTTCGGTAACTTGGCCAGTCGCTCGCGGTGGATGCGCTCGAAGTCGGCGCTGTCGGCGGCGACGATGCGGAGCAGATAGTCGGTGCCGCCGGCCATCAGATGGCATTCGAGGATTTCCGGGCTAGTACGAACCGCGCGTTCGAAGGCATCGAGCGCCTTGTCGGCCTGACTTTTCAGTGAGACCTCGACGAAGAACTCCATGGTGTAGCCGAGTGCGCGGGGTGCGAGCCGCGCCGCATAGCCCATGATGATGCCAGCATCCTCCAACTGCTTGACGCGGCGATGGCACGCAGACGCCGAGAGGCCGACGCGTTGTCCGAGTTCGGCGACGGATAAGCGGCAGTCGCGTTGTAGTTCGCGGAGAATGCGCAGATTGAGTGGATCGACGATCATGCGAACAATATCCCATGTAGAAGCTTCATTTTCGCACAGTATTGCGCTTATTGTCCATTTCCATGGTTGAATTGATCGCTTCTTGCACGCGCCTGCCCCTAGGCTGGAAGGGATCGGGGCGACCCGATGATTGACCTCAGGAGGCTTCCATGCGCATCGGCGTGCCGAAGGAATTCAAAAATCACGAGTATCGTATCGGCATGACGCCGGTGGCCGTTCGGGAAGCGACGGCGCATCGGCACGAGGTTTTCGTGCAGGCGGGAGCTGCCGAGCGGCAGGGCCTCAGCGATGATGACTACAAAAAAGCCGGCGCGACGATCCTGAAGAGCGCTGAGGAGATCTTCGATAGAGCCGAGATGATCGTGAAGGTGAAGGAGCCGCAGCCGGCCGAATGCAAGATGCTGCGGGCGGGTCAGACGCTGTTCACATACCTCCACCTCGCGCCCGACCCCGAGCAGGCCAAGGCGTTGATGACATCCGGCTGCACGGCGATCGCCTATGAGACGGTGACGAGCGCGCGCGGTGGATTGCCGTTGCTGGCGCCGATGTCGGAAGTCGCTGGCCGCATGTCGATCCAGGCTGGCGCGCACTGTCTGGAAATCGCGCAAGGCGGACGCGGCGTTTTGCTCGGCGGCGTGGCCGGTGTTGCGCCGGCTAAAGTCGTCGTGCTCGGCGGCGGCGTCGCCGGCGTCAATGCGGCGGCAATGGCGATCGGGCTGCAGGCCGATGTGACGATCCTCGATATCAATGTCGAGCGACTCTACGCCATCAAGCAGCAGTTCGGCGTGGCGATCACGACACTCTATTCAACGCGGGCGGCAGTGGAGGAGCAGGTGCTGGCTGCCGATCTCGTCATCGGCGCGGTGCTGATACCGGGCGCGGCGGCGCCGAAGCTCATCACCGAAGTGATGGTGAAGGCGATGAAGCGTGGCTCCGTCATCGTCGATATTTCCATCGACCAGGGCGGGTGCGCCGAAACCTCGCACGCGACGACGCACGCCGAGCCGACCTACATCACGCACGAGGTGGTGCATTACTGCGTCGCCAATATGCCGGGTGCGGTGGCGCGGACCTCAACGTTTGCGCTCAACAACGCGACGCTGCCGTTTATTCTGGCCCTCGCCGACAAGGGGCCAGTGAAGGCGCTGGCCGCCGATCCGCATCTGCTGGCCGGCCTCAACGTGCACAAGGGCCAGATCACGCATGCGGCCGTAGCTGAAGCACTCGGCCTCAAGCATCAGGACGCGCGGGCGGCGATCGGGGGGTGAGGGCTCTATCGCCTGAACTTCAAGTCCAACCCCGCCTGCGCCCACGCAGCTTCCATCAGATCGAGGTTCGTCTCGCCGGCCGGATTGGCTTTGCTGGGGAACCAGGAACGGCGTGGCTCGGCTTGCGCGCGCCAGAGCCCGAGCAGGCGGCGGAGTTCAGTGAGCGGCGCTGTGTGATCGTCGACGCGCAGATTGATGTCGGGGAAATCTTCCGTCGTCGCCAGTAACAACCCCGCCGACTGGCGGCCGCGCTTGTCGCCACCCGCCGCCTCACCCGCATCGAGCGCGGTGATCATGCGCTCCGGCATTGGCAACGCAGCGTTCGCTTCAAAGGCTGCGAACGTCGCGTCGACCGTTTTGGGGTTGAGCATGTTGCCAGCGACAGAGAAGCCATCGCCCAACCGATGTCCGCACCAGGTCACGCAATTGTCGCCGGTCCAGGCAGCGACGCGGCCCTGCATGTCGACCACATGCACCTGGCGAATGCCACGACCGGCATCGCCAGCAATGGCAGCCTTGAGCGCGGTCTCGGCGTCCAGGCCGCGCGCCAGATTGTCGAGGATCACCGGGCCGAGATAGGGATTGGTCATCGATTGCGTTGAGACCGCGCCAACGCCGGCGCGCACATGCGGACAGCGCGCGCCCGATGCGAACGCTTTGGTGGTCACGGCGGCAGCGACCGCGCCAGTGTTGCGATCCAAGGCGACGATCGACCAGGTCATGGTGTCCTCCGGCGGTGGTTACGATATCTTAAGGGATCGGGACATCTGATGCGAAGAGTAAAGGCAATCGGCGTGCGATCATGGCAGCTGTGACATCTTCGTGCGAACGTTCCGACCTGAAGCGGTCTGCGCTGTCGCGTTACGGCGCTTGCGCCGGGCCGCGGCCGCGGCATTGCCGAGCGCTTGAGGATGACAGGTCTTTGATTGCGCTCGGCGGTATGACAGTGATCGATGGGCGTCGCTCCTTGAGAGCCGCACGTGAGTTGCAGAACGTCAGACCCGCGTCCGTCCGGCTCTGTCAAATCCCGCTCCTTACGGAACCGTCAAACCGTCGCATGTCGTGGGTCCCGGCCTTCGCCGGGATGACGTTGGGGTTCGCACGCGCGCCTGTTTCCATCCAGCACTTGGGAGGCATCCGATTGAGCAGATTTTTTCAGCCCGTCATCCCGGCGCAGGCCGGGACCTACGACAGCGCTCGTCGATCCGAACTCGGCCCTGTCCAAACGGTCCTGCCTCGTGTGCTCACGGCTTGGCCGCGACGGTGGGCGACCCTCAGCCTGGCGCTGGCGATCTTTGCGCCGTCGACCGCCCGCGCCGAGGTTTGTCCGCCGGCACCGCCGCCTTTCGTCAATTTGGATATCGCCCGGTTCTATGGCGATGCCAAAGGGTCAGTGATCGATCCGAAATTGCAGGCCAAGCATGATCAGGCGACCGAGCCGCTGACAGCATTCCTGCGCACTGTAACCGGCAATGCCGACAAATCGTGGACCAGGGGCTCTGACAAATCGCGCGCAGAAGCTGCCCGTTGCGCACTGAGCTGGATCGTGGCCTGGGCGACGGGCAATGCCTGGCTTGGCACAATGGCGCAGCATCAAGCCGAGTATCAGCGCAAATGGGATCTCGCGGGATTGGCGCTCGCCTACATCAAGGTTCGCCGCTTCGCCACCGCCGATGATCGCCGGATCATCGAGCCTTACCTGATGCGCTTTGCCGATGTGTCGCGTGCATTTTTCGATGATCCCGCACGCGCGCGCAACAATCACTGGTATTGGCTTGGCCTCGCCGTCGGCGCCGTTGCGATCGCGACCGATGGCGAGCCGCATTGGCAGATGGCGCGTGGGATTATGACGGATGCGGCGCGCGACATCGCCGCCGATGGCACGTTGCCGATGGAGATGGCACGGGACAAGCGCGCGCTGCACTATCACGCTTTCGCGGTCATGGCGCTGGTCACGCTGGCCGAACTGGCGGCGAAGCGTGGCGAGGATTTCTATGGAATTGAGAATGGCGCGCTGCACCGGCTCGTCGCGGCGACGGCGCAAGGCCTCGCCGATCCCTCGTCGTTCGATCGCGCCGCAGGTGTCGCGCAGGAGCGGCCGTTGCGGCCCTTCGCGGGCTGGCTGCCGCTGTATGCAAAGAGTTTTCCAGATCGCGCGGCCGGGTTGCCGGGCATCGCCATGCCGACCGGCCATCGCTGGCTCGGCGGCGATGTCAAAGTGCTGGGGCAAGCGTTGGGCCGATGAGACCATCGCGCCGCGCAAATATCGCGAGAATCTGGCCGTAAATTGATCTGAGCTTCGGCTTTTGATCCTGACGGAATATTGGCCAGCCCGTTCAAACCAGCGAGATATCGACAGCCACTGGCGGCCCGTCGCGCAGCGTTTTGTTGACGGTCAATTCCGTCGCGGCCCATTGCGCTAACTCGCGAAGCAGGCTTTCTGGAACGTTGTCGGCGCCGAGTTTGATCGTCATGCGCAGGCTGGAAAGGGTGAGGGGCACTCCGTCGATTCCGACCATGCCGCGCGCATCCAGCTCGCTATCAACGCTGACCTCGAGCGACTTCAGCTCAATGCCGCGCATGGCCGCTCGCATCGCAAGCGCCGTGGCTGTGCATGACGCCATGGCTGCGCGCAGCAGCCAGCCCGGGTTTGAGCCAACACCGGTGCCGCCCAACGGTTCCGGCATGTCGGTCAGGACCTTCTCCCCGGCGGGGCCGGTTGTCACGAACTGCAATCCCTGCTGCCAAACCGACGTGGCGGTCGCATTGGGTTTCTTCGCGGCCGATGGCCGCTCTAGGAACAAGCGCCGGGCTCGCTCCAAAGCATCGCGTGCGCGCAGATTGGACATGCCCGGCTCCTTCTCACTTCGTCCCCACGACAACGACAAACTCTCCCGGAACGGAATATCCCTCGTCATGCCGATAGGGCTCGAGGGAGGCCAGGTACTCTTTGTGTGCCTCGGTCTTCGTCTCATTCGAGAACCGGCTATAGGCGAGCCCAACGGGTCCACCTGCAAACGCCGCCTCACAGGCTTCAGCTGGCGTTGCGTAAAGAAGGCGCGTCTCAAGGCGCCGCGTGGTGATGTCACGGAACCCCGCAGCGGCAAAGGCGTGCTGCAAACTTTCTCCCAGACCGAGGCGAAAAAACATCGGACACACGTCGGACTGCACGCGCGCATCGACGATCGGAAATATCTCGGCCCAGCCGCATTTGCTTCGCTGTCCCCAAACTGCCGCAGCCGCGCGTCCACCGGGTCGAACAAGGCGGTGGAACTCGCGTACCGCCTTCTCGGGATCGGGCACGTACATCAGTCCAAGAGCGCACAAAGTCATGTCGAACGTGCCGTCGGCGAACTTCAAGTCTTCGGCATCCATGCGCTCAAACCGAATATTGGCGATCCCTCGTGCGGCCGCAGCTTCGCGCGCCGCCGTAATCATCCGCTCGGATATATCTGTGCCGACGACTTCACCCTCGGGGGCAACAAGGGCCCCAGCCCTGAAGGTCACGAGTCCGGTCCCACACGCGACATCGAGAACTCGGTCGCCGGACTTGAGATCGGCCAACTCCAGCAGCGTACGTTGTGCCGGCTCGAGTTGCGCTTGCCATGTGCGCTCGTAGTAAGGCGCAGCCTTGTCCCATCCGTACCGTTGAACCCGCCTTTGGAGGTTAGCGTCCATTTGACTTCTCTCGTGGGCGGATGGCTTATTTGGCATCAAGTGAGAAACTTCAGACGGCAGCCTAACATGACCTGCCACGTCCGCAACGATGGCCCATAGCGGAGATACAGACCGGTTCCGTACCGAGAGTCGAAACTTTGGCTCGGATATTGTGCCCCGTTAACCGCAGGGCCGGAATAAGCCTCTTGCAGCGGTTTCGACCGCCAAATTTCAATCCAGGGTTGGTGCCGCTCTAGAATGCTCTTTATTTCGCACGAGGAGGGCCCTGGGAGCCCGTTTACCAATGGGTCAGGGGTCCCCCTAGCCAAGTCCATCGTTAACGCGCGTGCGACGCTCCTAGGGGCTCTGGAGCGCATATCGCCGGTGCAGTGATTTTTTGCTGCCTTCCAGCTCTTGGACCGGTTCATCCCCAGCCCGATGCGATCAGCTCCGGCTCTTGGCCTTTGGCTTCGGCGGTGGCTGAGCCGGCTTGGTCGGCGCGATGTCTTCCAGTTCTTCCTCAAGCTTCTTGGCCGGATCACGCTCGGCGATCTCCGCGATCGGGCGGCCGTCGAGCGCTTCCTGGATGCGCTTGTCGTGCGCGTAGATGTCACCGAACGTTTTGATCTTGCCATCATCGCCAACGACGGCGGTGAAATAGACGTTATGGACGGCGATCGGTTGCGCCAGTGTGACGCGATTGTTGGCTTGCGATTTCGGCGCCAGCAATGGCGTGATGTCGTCGTCGGTCCAACCGCGATCTTCCGCCATTACCAACTCAGCGAGACGGCGCGGATTGCGCACGCGCACGCAACCGTTCGACAGGGCCCGCGACGCGCCATTGAACAGGTTCTTCGACGGCGTGTCATGCATGTAGACGTCGTGCTTATTGGGGAACAGGAACTTGATCTGGCCGAGCGGATTGTCGGGGCCGGGGTCCTGGATGATCGGAATGCCGCGGATGTCGACTTTGTCCCAGTCGTACTTGCTCGGGTCCATCGTCTTGCCGTTGACGACGATTCGCATGTTCTTTTCGTTGAGCACTTCTTCGTCGCCGTCCTGCAGCCGCGGCAGAATCGTGCGCACTTTGATCGACGGCGGCACGCCCCAGTCCGGCTGGAAGACGACGGTGCGCAACCGATCCGAGAACACCGGCGTCTGCGTCTCCGGCTTGCCGATGATGATGCGTTCCTGATGGACGACCTTGTCGTCCTTGACGACGCGAGTCTCGTACTCCGGAAGATTGTTCCAGATATGCGTGGCGCCGAGTTCGCCCGGCAGCCACCGCCAGCGTTCCATGTTGAGGTGCAGCTTGCGCGCCAGCTCGGGGTTCTTGAGCCCACGTGCCGGCGCGTTGACGCGGGCATTCAAACTCTCGCGAATACCGTTGTCGATGACGGCATTGACGGGGCGGCCGATCTCGCTGCGGAGCGCCCGGACGGCACGCGCGAGGGCGTTATCATAAAGTTCGTCATCAGCGGCGGCAGGGGCCTTGAGGCCGAGGCGCTGGCGGATCAGCGGGATATCCGGGTGGTCATCGCCGGGGCGCAACTTCGGCCCTGGGTTCAGCACGGCTTGCGCAGGCGGCACGAGCACAAACGGTTGTCCGCCGAGCGCTGCCAGCCAGGCGCGACGCAGCCGCTCGAAGCCGGGGTGCTGCGGTTGATACAGACGCAGCATGACGTCCGGCGTCTTGGAGCCGGCGACCAGCGGCAGCACGACAGCGGGGTCGACCGGTTTCGGGCGCTGGTCGAGCCACTTCGACAGTTGCGAGGGATCGACCCGGCCGCCGCCGGCATGCCAGGCGTATTTGACAACAGCGACGGACAATCGTGCCTCCGTCTCGGCAAGGTTCGCGAGGCTCATTTCGCCGTCGAGTTTTTCAGGGATATCGAATGCTGTCGTATCCAGGCCGTATTGGTCGGCGAGGCGGATTTCCTTGGCAACCGAGCGGGCGGAGCCGGCGATCGCATCGTTGTTGATCCAGAACGTCTTGCCGTCGCGATGGCGATAGAGCGCGATCAACTTGTCGATCTGCGTGCGCTCGGCGGCAGGGCGACTGCGTGCGGCGGCTTTCAAGACGACGAGCTTGTCGATGATCGCCTGTGCCAGCGGACTGAGCGGCGGCTTCTCAGGTGCTGCCACCATGGCACCGGGTGCGGTATCCGCGGGATTGGGGGTATTGGACCACGCCTCGGGAACGCTGGCTGTGACAGCCACGATCAACGCGAGGACGAGCCCGGAACAGCGACGCATGACAACTCCGGCGATCTCAGGGGAACGGCAGCAGCCGGCCGTAATTCGGTAGGCACTGTGCCCGGCCGATGCGCTCCCGTAGCGCACTTCGTTGCGAGTTACTACTGGGAGTGTGGTGCGAGCAGGGCCAAATTTCGATTGAAACAGTTTACTTCATTCCGTCTGCGACCGAAGTGGCGGTGGTTCCCGGCCGCTGAAAGCGTATTTGGTCGTGCCAACGTGACAGCGTCGCGCGTTGCGTCGCGAGGTCACTGCGTTGCGAGCTTGCCGCCGGCTTCGGCACCCCACAGCGCCTTGACGCGTGCGTCACGTCCGCAGCCCGCGCGATAGCTGTGATAGCGGCCCGGATCCTTCTTGTAGAAGTCCTGATGATAGTCTTCGGCGCGGGTGAATTCGCCGGCTAATTTGATCTCTGTGGCAATGGGCTGCTTGAAGCGGCCGGATTGCTCAAGCGCCGCCTTGGAGGCTTCGGCGATTTTCAACTGCTCAGGTCCGTTGGCGAAGATGGCAGGGCGATAGCTGTCGCCGCGATCACAGAACTGGCCGGCGCCGTCGAGCAGGTCGTGCGTGCGCCAGAACACGTCGACGAGGCGCTGATAGGTGACCTTCTTCGGATCGAAATGCACATTGACGGCCTCGGTGTGGCCGGTGCCGCCAGCCGTCACGGTTTTGTAGGTTGGGTTTTTGGTGGTGCCACCGGCGTAGCCCGAAATCGTCGCAACGACACCCTCGACCTTGTCGAAGTCGACTTCGACACACCAGAAGCAGCCGCCGGCGAAGGTCGCGGTTTCGGTGCCGGGCGGCAGTGGAACATCGGCGATCCGCTGGGCGCGAGCAGTGGTGAGACCGACGACAGCCGCAAGCGCCGTCAGCGCCAGGGCCGCGATGCGGAAGTTGGACAACATCGGCGTGGTTTCCGTTTTTGAGAGTTCAGCTCTGCGTCTTGGCGACGAATTTCAGCGCGACACCGTTCATGCAATAGCGTTGTCCCGTCGGCTTCGGGCCATCGGGGAAGACGTGGCCGAGATGACCGCCACAGCGACGGCAATGAATTTCGGTACGTACCATGCCCCAGGCGCTATCGGTTGACATGCCGACGGCGTTGTCGATCGGCTTCCAGAAGCTTGGCCAGCCCGTCGTGCTGTCGTACTTCGTCTCTGACGAGAACAACGGCAGCTCGCAGCCCGCGCAATTGTATTGGCCGGCCGCGTAGACTTTATCGAGCGGGCTCGAACCGGCGCGCTCCGTGCCGTGCTTGCGCAGCACATAGAACTGTTCCGGCGTCAGGAGTTTTTGCCATTCCTCGGGCGTCTTGGTGATTTCGAACGTCTTGGCGGGCCCCGCTGCATCGCCTGCGGTCCGCCAGCCAATGGCTGCGGCAAGCGCTCCGAAACTGGTCAACAAAGCGTTACGTCGCGACATCATTTGGGGCTCCCGATTGAGGCCGTCTGCGATGCCATCTTATACGCCCATTCAGCCCTTGGGATAAAGCCACGTTATCATCGCGGGGGTTCACAGGATCGTGGGCGCAGCGACACCCCTGTCCCGCGAACGCTGCCATGCGCCGAACCGGGACACAGCAAAGAGCCTCGGCGACGTCGTCAGATGCGCAGCAACGCCGTATCGCGCCATGACCGTAGCAACGCGGCATCTGCGACGAACCAGCCGGGCGGATTTTACTCCGCCGCCTGACGGGGAATGTCGACGAGCACGCCGGGGCGCGCCTTATCCAATCGGAATTCGATGGTGCGCCGCGATTTGCGCTCCTTCTTGAGCAGACCGGCACGCTTGTATCCGGCCTGCAGCGCGGCCTTGGTCCAGAACGCCGGGCTTGACGTTGATTGTCCCCGTGGTGTCCATCCAAGTTTGTGGCGCACGATGCCGTTGCCCATATTCAGCATCTGCTGGCGGCGGATACGCTCGGTCCAATACTCCGTCGTCATGGAAATATTCAGGCAGTCGAGGTTCTCGACGCGATGCGGTGAATTCAGCGGCCAGTGCAGCATCTCGCCGGGTCCGATCTCGAACACCGTCGCGTCGCGGTCATAGACCGGATCGTAGTGCATATCGACTTCCACCTCGAACAGTGCAATGCGCTCGAGCTGTTCGGGCGTTAGGAACGGGGCGCGGTTCGGATAGACGTAGACGCGCTTGCGGCCCTCGATTTGCCAGAGCGACTGACCGGGCAGGTCGCAGTGAAAATAAACTTGAGCGTTCGGCGACGAGATCAGAATGCCGGACGTGCGATTGTAGGTGTCGTAGCCCGGCACATTGTCTTTCACCTCGCCGAAGATCTGATCGAGTACGGTGCGATAGAGCGTGTCGACGCCGCTGACGTTACGCAGGTTGAGCCACATCCGACCCCGGGCGATGGCGTCGATCACCTCGGCGCCAGAGAGATTGCCGATGTCGCCTTCGCGCCAGGTTTTGCGCGGCGAGCCCTGCGGTCCCATTTCGATCAGCGCATAGTGCTCGCGCGGATAGCTGTCGATGAGACGCGCCAGGCCCTCGCGTTTGAACAGGTCGTGCGACTGCAAGCGATGGTCGAGCTTCAGCGGCGCGTTGCCCCAGGCCTTCGCATCGACGGGCGACCAGGGCTTGAAAATCGGTTCTGTCATGACAAACACTCAGCAATTCGGAATGGAGCAAGTCGTGAGATTATCCGTTTTGAAGCGATTTTCAAAGCGATGACCACGCCGGCAGCCGCGAATTCTTGCCTCAGGATGAACGCTGCCCGGTTCCGGCACAAGCCTGATCCACGCTGAGACAATCGTGCGCGGGGACGCGCCGGCAGTGCCCCAATTTGACATCACAACCGCTGGACAACCGCTGGGGTGCGGGCTGCCGCGACGCGTGACCTACTTGTTTTCCTGGGCCCGCCGGAGGGCCGCCGCCAACGCGCTTTCCGCGGCTGCCGGCTGACTTTGCGCCGCGCGGTGGGCTGCACCCGAGTTCGCACGCGGCGGGCCAGCCGACATCGATTGCGCGCGCGGAGGAGCTGCGGACGCTCCCGCCGGCCGGCTGCCCCGCGCCTCGATCGCGCCGGACTTCATCGTCAGCGCGACACGCTTGCGCGCAGCGTCGACCTCTTTCACCCGCACCTTGACGATATCGCCGGCCTTGACCACTTCGCGCGGGTCTTTGACGAATGTGTCGGACAGTTCCGAGATATGCACGAGGCCGTCCTGGTGCACGCCGATGTCGACGAAGGCACCGAATGCGGTGACGTTGGTGACGACACCTTCCAGCATCATGCCAGGCTTCAGGTCGGAGATCTTCTCGACGCCATCCTGGAATGTCGCCGTCTTGAATTCGGGACGCGGATCGCGGCCGGGCTTCTCAAGTTCGGCGAGAATATCGGTGATGGTCGGCACGCCGAATTTTTCGCTCGCGAATTGCGCCGGCTTCACGGCCTTCAGGAAAGCCTTGTCACCGATCAGTTCTTTCATCGGCTTCTTGGTCGTCTCGGCTATCGCCTCCACCAGCTCATAAGCTTCGGGGTGAACAGCCGACGCATCGAGCGGGTTCTTGCCATTCATGATGCGCAGGAACCCGGCCGCCTGCTCGAAGGTCTTCGGGCCGAGGCGCGGCACCTTCTTCAGGTGTGCGCGCGAGGCGAACGCGCCGTGCTCATCGCGGTAAGCGACGATGTTGTCGGCGAGCGTCCTGTTCAATCCTGAAATGCGCGCCAACAGCGGCGAGGACGCCATGTTGACGTCGACGCCAACCGAGTTCACGCAATCCTCGACGACGGTATCGAGCGAGCGGGCGAGGCCGGCCTGGTCGACGTCGTGCTGATACTGGCCGACGCCAATGGCTTTCGGGTCGATCTTGACGAGTTCGGCGAGCGGGTCCTGCAGGCGCCGCGCGATCGAGACGGCGCCGCGCAGCGAGACATCGAGATTGGGGAATTCGAGGGCGGCCAATTCCGACGCAGAATAGATCGAGGCGCCGGCTTCCGACACCATCACCTTGGTTGGCTTCTCGCCGGGCAGCTTGGCGATGAGGTCCTGCGCGAGCTTGTCGGTTTCGCGGCTGGCGGTGCCGTTGCCGATGGCGATCAGGTTGACCTTGTGTTTCATGCAGAGTGCGCCGAGGACTGCGAGGGAGCCCGCCCAGTCGCGCTTGGGCTCATGCGGATAGACGGTCGACGTATCGAGCACTTTTCCCGTTGCGTCGACGACGGCGACCTTGACGCCGGTGCGAATGCCGGGGTCGAGCCCCATCGTCGCGCGGGGGCCAGCCGGCGCCGCCAACAAGAGGTCCTTCAAGTTCTTGGAAAACACCGAGATAGCTTCGGCGTCGGATTTCTCCTTGAGGCGGGTCATCAAGTCGACCGCGAGGGTGACGGCAAGGCGCGCCTTCCAAGCGAGGCGAACACTATCGATCAGCCATTTGTCGGCCGCCCGCCCGCGATCCGAGATGCCGAACGCCAGCATGATGCGGGCATCGGCTGGGTGCGGCTTGCCGGGCTCCGTCGGGACATCAAGGCTGAGATCGAGAATGTCTTCATTGCGGCCGCGGAACATGGCGAGTGCCCGATGCGACGGCATCTCCTTGATGCGTTGCGAGAAGTCGAAGTAGTCGGAGAATTTCGCGCCCGCGACTTCCTTGCCTTTCATCATCTTCGAGGCCAGCGTGCCTTCGTTCCACAGCCATTCTCGGAGCGATCCAACGAGATCGGATTTCTCGCCGATGCGCTCGATCAAAATCGCGCGCGCGCCGTCGAGTGCCGCCTTGGTGTCGGACACTTCCTTTTCGGCATTGATGTACTTGGCGGCTTCCGTCTCCGGCACTGTTGCGGGATTTGAAAGAAGCGCGTCGCACAGCGGCTCAAGCCCGGCTTCACGCGCAATCTGAGCCTTGGTGCGCCGCTTTGGCTTATAGGGCGCGTAGATGTCTTCGAGCGTGACTTTGTCGTCGGCGGCGTGGATCGACTTGGCGAGTTCCGGTGTCAGCTTGCCCTGCTCCTCGATGGTCTTCAGCACCGTGGCGCGCCGATCCTCGAGTTCCCGCAGATAGCCAAGCCGCTCTTCCAGCTTGCGCAATTGCGTATCATCGAGGCCGCCGGTCTTTTCCTTGCGGTAACGGGCAATGAACGGCACCGTCGCGCCTTCGCCGAGCAGGTCCACGGCGGCGGCGACTTGCGCCACCTGGACATTCAGTTCGGCGGCAATGCGCGTATTGATCTTGCTCATGGTGGCCTCGGTCGTTCCTGGAATCGCGCGGACGCTGGAGCATTTTCCGACGAAGTGGGCACCGGTCCGTCGTAGAAAATGCGACAAGGATAGGAATTTAGAGCGCCGATCTGATTCCATCGGATCGGAACAAGCTCTAGTGCGATGATTGCGAATTGTCGAATCGGATTCCTCACTTATTGGGGACGTGGCGGCGGCAAACCGAATTCGCGCATCGATTGATAGTAGCGGCGTTGCGCGGGCACCGAGACAATCTCACGCTCTGGCCAGCGAAGCGCCGTCAACGCGCCGCCAAAGCAGCAACCGGTATCGATGCAGACGCTGGCATTGACGAACACGGGATCGCTGACGGGAACATGCCCATAGACGACGAACGTCTGTGCGTCAGGATCGTTGGCCGCCCAATTGTAGCGGATCGAGAGGCCGTTCTCGTCCTTCTTGCCATCGGTATCCCCGTAGATGCAGAAGTGGCCGATCGGTCCATCAAGTCGGCCGAGCATATTGCTGCGAATGCCGGCGTGGGCGATGGCCAATGCGCCGCGATCAAGCCAGATGTACGTCGGCAGTGAAGTCAGGAACGCCTTGGCCGTATGGCGGAACTCCGGTGCTTCCGCTTCGAACTGCTCGGCCGAAATGTTCAGGCCGTGCGTCAGCGAGACGTTGCGCCCCGACAGCCAACGCCAGATCTTGACGTCGTGGTTGCCCGGCACCGCAAACGCGTGTCCGGCGTCGACCAAGGCCATGACGATGCGCAGCACGTCCGGCGAGCGCGGGCCGCGGTCCGTCAGATCGCCAACGAAGACCGCACGGCGACCGCGCGGCGCTAAGGTCTGCGCGCGACGCCCAAGACCTTGCCCAGCGAAACGTACCCCATATCCCAGCCGCTCCAGCAGCGCTTCGAGTTCATCGGCGCAGCCGTGCACATCGCCGATGATGTCGAACCCACCGGTTTCGCTGCGGCGATCGACGAGCGTGGCGTTATCGTTGATCATCCGGCGGTAATATAGCTGTCGACTGTCTTCGGTCCCGGCACATCCGTGACATGTCGCGCCAGCGCTTCAAGCCCGCGCGGCACTGGACCACCATAGGCCCAATCCAGTAACTCGACGGTGTGGACGATGGGTGTTTCGGTGCCGAGCCCGATCTGCGTGATGCAGCCGATGTTGCCGGCGGCGATGATGTCAGGCCGCACCGATTTGATGTTGGCGACTTTGCGGGCACGCAGCTGTCCGGCGATCTCCGGCTGCAGGATGTTATAGGTGCCGGCCGATCCGCAGCAGATATGCCCCTCGGGCACGTCGACGACGGTGAAACCCGCCTTCTTCAGCAGCAGCTTCGGCTCATCCGTGATCCGCTGGCCATGCTGCAGCGAGCAGGCCGAGTGATAGGCAACGCGCAGCGACGACCAGCGCTTCGGCGGCCCCAGATCATAGTCGGCCATGAACTCCGCGATATCTCGGGTCAAGGCAGAGATACGTTTGGCGCGCTCGGCATAGACCGGGTCGCCGGAAAGCATATGGCCATAATCTTTCACCGTCGTGCCGCAGCCCGACGCGTTGATGATGATCGCGTCGACCGGAGCTTTGTCGATGGCGCGGGTCCAGGCGTCGATGTTGGCGCGCGCCATGGCATGTGCCGCTGCTTCCTTGCCCATGTGGTGCACGACCGCGCCGCAGCACCCGGCACCCGGCGCCACTTCGACATCGATGCCGCGCCGCGCGAGCAGGCTGATCGTCGTATCATTGATCTCGGGGCGCAAAACCTGTTGCGCGCATCCCGCCAGCATGATGACGCGGCCGCGCCGCTGCATTTTCGTGGCCGCCGTTCCGGGCCCCGCGAACCGAGCCGAACGCGCGACAGTTTTCGGCGCCATCTCCAGCATGGCCGCGACCTCGGGCAGGCCAAACTTGCGCAATATCCCTTTGAAGGGAGCGGCCAGCGGCGCCAACCGCAATGCGAGCCGGAAACGATCGGGATAGGGCACGATCGCCGCCAGCATCCGGCGCAGCGCACGATCCTTGAACGAGCGATGTCCGGTTTCCTCGATATGCACGCGGGCGAGATCAACGAGATGCATGTAGTCGACGCCGCCGGGGCATGTCGTCATGCACGACAGACACGACAAACAGCGATCGACGTGATGTTGTACCTCCGGGCTTGCCGGCCGGTCGCGCTCGAACATGTCCTTCATCAGGTAGATGCGCCCGCGTGGGCTGTCGCGCTCATCGCCGAGCAGCACATAGGTCGAGCACGTGGCGGTGCAAAGTCCGCAATGCACGCAGCGGCGCAAAATGCTGTCGACTTCTTTGATGCGCGGATCATCGAGTTGGCGCGCCGAAAAGTTGGTTTGCATCGTCGTTGCGCCTCACAGGCTCGGATAAAGACGGCCAGGATTGAGAATACCTGCGGGATCGAATGCACTCTTGATCCGGCGCGACAGGGCGTCGAGACCCGGATCGAGCGGCTGAAAGACTTCAACCATCATGCGCACGTCGGGTTCTCCGCGGATCAGCGTGGCGTGCCCGCCATGGGTCGCGATCACCCGCCGGATATCGGCCGCCCCCGCGTCTGTGGTCGGCAGCACTTCGGCATAGATCAATCCGCCGGACCAATCATAGATGGCTTTGCAATCCATGTAGCGGCGGATGGCATCGAAGACCTTGGGTCCAGATTGCGGCGCCGTCGAGATCCGCCACACCGGCGCGGTCGATCCGTCGAACATCGAGAAGCGGCGCATCTCCTTCCAGAATACCGCCGAACTGTCATCGTCGAGTTCATGGATCTCGCCATAGGACTTCAAGGTTTCCGCAAGCTGCGCCTTGCGATAGTTGAGCGATGTCGGTGTGTTTTCGAGCCGCATCAGTGTCGCTGACTTGCCTTGTTGTCTGAGCGCGTCGTGGCCAAGCCGGGCGGCCAGTGATGCTTGCACGTGCACCGCGCCCGAAACCTCGAACGGCGTGCCCATGGCCTGGCACAGCGCCTCAACGCCCAGTTCATCGGGTAATCCAAGCAACACCAGCGTGACCGTTGCGGCTGGCACCGGCACCACCTTGAATGTCACGTCGGTCATGACAGCGAGTGTGCCCCAGCTGTTGGCGAGTCCGCGTGTCACATCGACACCGGTGACGTTCTTCACGACGCGGCCGCCTGACTTGACGATGTCACCGGCTCCTGTCACCGCGCGCACACCGATGAAATGATCGCGTGCGGCGCCGGCCAGCACACGGCGTGACCCCGAAGCATTGGTCGCGAACACGCCGCCGATCGTTTGCATGCCGGCGGTTGCTCCCGCGAGCGCTCCGAGATCGACTGGTTCGAACGGCAGGGCCTGGCGATGTTCGGCGAGCAAGGCTTCGATGTCCGTCAGGCTGGTGCCAGCCAGCGCAGACATGACCATTTCGCTTGGTTCGTAGAGCGTGATGCCGCGCAGCGCCTCAGTCGAAATTGTTGCGCCGGCTTGGATCGGTCGGCCGATGCCGCGTTTCGATCCGCTGCCGAGCACCTCGACCGGCGTGCGGCTTTGCGTCGCTTGCACGAGGAGCGCTGCGACCTCGGTTTCGCTGACCGGCTTCATCACTGTCTGCACGCCGCCATTCCCTCATGTCCTCAGGCCGCTCGATGCAATTGGATATGGTCGCAACGATTGAGCGTTGTCATCGCCCGGCCGCCCGGCGCGGGCTCCGCTCTGGGCGCGCGCTGTTCAACGCGACGAGCGATGGCCGCCCGTCCAGCGGGAAGACTTTGGCCTCGTTGAGCAACCACTGCGCGTCGAAGCAGGTTTTGATGCGCATCTGCAGCGCCAGATCGGTGTCGTTAAACTGCACGCGCATCAGATCGCGTTTTTCGATGCCGACACCATGTTCGCCCGTCAGGCATCCGCCCACCGCGACGCACAGCGTCAAGATTTCGGCACCCGCCTGTTCCGCCCGCTCGGACTGAACGGGATCATTGGCGTCATAGAGGATCAGTGGATGCAGGTTGCCGTCGCCGGCGTGGAAGATGTTGGCAACCTTCAGTCCATGCCGGGCGCAGATCTCCGAGATCGCGCGCAGCACCTCCGGCAGGCGTCCGAGCGGGATCGTGCCGTCCATGCAGTAGTAGTCAGCGAGCCGCCCGACCGCGCCAAACGCGGATTTACGGCCCTTCCAGATCTTGGCACTTTCTTCAGCACTCTGGCTGACCCTGACCACCATCGGATCGAATGTCCGCGCGATCCGCGTGATCTCGTCGAGTTGCGCACTGATCTCGGCCTCCGAGCCTTCGACTTCGATGATCAGCAGCGCACCAACATCCAGCGGATAGCCGGCTTTGGCGAACGCCTCGCAAATCTCGACCGCCGGCTTGTCCATGAACTCGATGGCGACCGGGATGATGCCGGCGCCGATGATCGCCGACACACACGCGCCGGCCGTCTCGCTTGAAGCAAACCCGACCAGCATGGGCCGAGCGCCTTCGGCTGCGCGCAGGATGCGGACGGTCGCCTCGGTGACGATGCCGAATTGTCCCTCGGAGCCGACGACAAGTGCGAGCAGGTCGTAGCCGGGTGAATCAAGATGGGCGCCGCCGATATCGAGGATTTCGCCCTCGATCGTTACCATCCGCACGCCGAGCACGTTGTTGGTGGTGACGCCGTACTTGAGGCAGTGGGCGCCGCCGGAATTCATGCCGATGTTGCCAGCCAGCGTGCAGGCCAGTTGGCTCGATGGATCCGGCGCGTAGAAAAAGCCCTTGGACTGCACGGCCGCCGAAATGGCAAGGTTGGTGATCCCCGACTCGACACGAGCGGTCCGATTGGCATAGTTAATATCGAGGACGCGGTTCATTTTCGAAACTGCGATGACAACGGCGTCTTCCGCGGGCAATGCCCCGCCGGCGAGCGATGTGCCAGCGCCTCGCGCTACAACCTTGATGCGATTGGTGTGACAATATTTGAGCGCCTTGGCCACCTCGTCGGTCGTGCGTGGCAGCAAGACCAGCAGTGGCATCCGCCGGTAGGCAGTCAACGCATCGGTCTCGTAGGCCCGCCGGCCGTCGTCGTCCGCCACGACCCGATCGGCGCCGAGCAGCTTGATCAGGTCCTTGACGATCGCCGGTCGCCGCATGACGACGGCCTGATCGGGGTCGGGTAACCGTATCGTGGACACGCCCGTCTACCTTGCCGTTGGTTGGTCGGATTATGGCTGTCGCAGGAATCTACTGATGTTTCAACTGACCAAATCGTTTTGCCATTCTAGGCGCCGGCTAGAACATCAGTTTTGCATTTTCATTGATTGAGAGACACACCCACGCCAACTAGAAAGGTAATCCTCGGAGCGTAACAAGACCTGCTCCGGGAGCGTGGGGTGGCGTCAAGCAGTATAATAAAGGGGAGCATAAGGTGACCGCAATAACCGATCTGGACATTTTCGCACGCGTCGCGCGAACCGGCAACATGTCGGCCGCTGGACGCGAGATGGGCTTGTCGCCCGCCGTCGTCTCGAAGCGCGTCAGCCTGCTCGAGGAGCAACTCGGCGCACGATTGTTCCAGCGCACGACGCGGCAGTTGACGCTGACCGAGACTGGCGAAGGTTACTACAAGCGCGTCGTCGATATCCTGAACCTCGTCGAAGAGGCGGAGGATTTCGTCACTCGCCGCAATGACAAGCCGCGCGGCCTGTTGAAAGTGACCGCGCCGACGTCGTTCAGTCGCCTCCACATCGCTCCGTACATGCCGGAGTTTCTCAATCGCTTCCCCGAGATCGAAGTCGATTTCCACCTGACCGATGACTTCGTCGATATCATCAGCCGCGGCTATGACGTCGCGATCCGCATCGGCGAACTGCAGGACTCTTCGCTGGTGCAGAAGAAGCTCGCTGCTGACAATCGCGTGATCTGCGCGAGCCCGAAGTATATCGAGAAAGCCGGCATTCCCGCGACGCTCGCCGATCTCGATTTTCACAACTGCTTGTCGGCTGGTGCACAGGACGTCTGGCGTCTGCAGGGCGCCGATGGTCAGCAGCATCAGGTCAAGGTCAACGGCAACATCCGTTCGAACTCGGCGGAGTTTGTCCGCGAAGCCGTCATGTCCGGACTCGGTATCGGCTTCCGGTCGATCTGGGACGTTGGCCCTGAACTGAAAAGCGGCGCATTGAAGGTCGTGTTGCCCGAGTATCGCGGCGCCGACTCGGTAGCCATCTATGCAGTCTATCCGTGCCGCGACTTCATGCCGGCCAAAGTCAACGCGCTGATCGATTTCCTGGCCGACCTTTATGGTGGTGAACCAGCCTGGGAGAAGAACGGTGATAGCGCCAAATGGGCGGCCGTTGGCACACCGAAGGTCGCTAAGGCCGGCGACACTCGTCCGCGCGTGGTCTCGGCTCGCTGACTGCGGCGCCCCGTGCAACGATCCGTCGCGTCCGTCTGCGCCGACAGTCTGATAGTTTCGCACCACCGATAACGCGAGCGGCACTGGTCGCCGCTCCGGTCGCTGTCGCGAGTTGATCACGTTCAAGAGGAGAATGCGGGAATGAGCATTATGCGCATCGCCATCGCGGCGACCCTGGCACTCGGCGTCTGCAACGCTGCCGCCAGCGCGCAGGATGGCAACGCGGAAGCCGGCGAGGACGTCTTCAAGAAGTGCCGCGCCTGTCATGATGTCGGACCCGACGCCAAGAATAAGGTCGGGCCGCTGTTGAATGGCATCATCGGTCGCAAGTCCGGCACTGTTGAGGGTTTTGCCTATTCCGATGCCAACAAGGACGCCGGTGCCAAGGGTCTGGTCTGGTCGGAGGCCGAGCTGATCAAGTATTTGGAAGCCCCGATGACCTATATGCCAAAAAATAAGATGGCCTTCGCCGGTCTCAAGGACGAACAGGATCGCAAGGACGTGATCGCGTATCTGAAGAAATTCGCGAAATAATCCCGGCGCGCGATAGCGTCGAGCAGGATCAAGCAGACTAACGGGGCGTCGCCCAAGGCCACGATAAATGACCAGTGTGATGATCGAGAAGTTCGTCCGATTTCGCAGCACTCTCAAAGCGAACTTCTCGACCTGAATCACACTGGAAAACCTATTGATTCTAGTGTCCCTCGAGATTACGATGTTCGTTACAGCGCGCGCCGTGAAAATCGGCGAACTTCGGAATCGGGACACTAGGGTGTGCCGAGCAATGGCCGGAGTCGCAACCGCGGCTCCGGCCATGTGCGTGGTTGAACCGAACCCGAACCCACAGCCATGATTGCGGCAGGTAACCCTCAGTCTTGCTCTGGCGCCGCTGCCCGCCCTATTTTAGCACAGGCGATTCGACCATTACCCGCCGGTCGGGCCAAGCCATTGGCATGAAGATCCTGGGATGACGGGTGCGCGCAGAGAGACCGTCATTGTTGTTCACGGAACGTGGGCGTCGCCGTCGTCCGGCGAGCGGCATTGGTATCAGCATCCCGATCCCGCGACCGGCGTTGACAACTTCGTCTCCAAGCTCAATCGCGGTCTTGGCCGCCGCGGATCGCGTGCCCGCTGCTGGGCGCATGCGATTGATCACAGCGATATCTTCAGCTGGTCGGGTGAAAATTCCTGGATCGATCGCACGCGGGCGGCCGGTGCGCTGGCCGACTATATCGATTATCTCGGCGCGCGGGGCTGGCTCTGTCACATCATCGCGCATAGCCACGGTGGCAATGTTGTCGCCGAGGCGTTACCGGCGTTGGTACGCTCAAACGCTGAATTGCAGCACATCGGCCGGATCGTTACGCTGGGCACGCCGTTCATCGACGTGCTGACCGCCATTGAAAGGCGCAAAGCCAAGCGCGAGCGTCTGGTCAATGCGTTGACGTGGTCAGCCTATGGGCTGCTGATGGCGCTGCTGGTGGCCTATGTCGTCGGCATACCATTCGCTGGTTTTGCTGACGCAGGCGACGCCAAACTTTATGCAATTGTGTCGGCGTTGCTGGCCGTCCTGGCCTTGCTGCCGCTGAAACCGTGGTTACGCCGACGCCGCGACACGCAGTCGGCGCCGAAGATGACGATCGAGCGTGCGAGCCTGCAGGCCTTCCTGCGCAAGACGCGGCCAGTGATGCTATCGAGCCCGATGGATGAAGCCTGGCAGTTACTGCATCATCTCGGGCGCATCGAAAATCCGTTTGCGATCCAGGGCGGATTTTTGCGCCATCTCGCGACCACCTGGCGCAATCATCTTGCGCAAGCCCGCGAGGTTGCGCGCATTCACGGTATCAAGTCGTTTCGCGACCTGAGTGCCTTCGGCAAATTCGGCTGTGGTGTTGCGAGCGTTTATCTCTCGATGTTCATCGCGACGCCGCTACTGGTGTTGTTTGGATACGGGACGCAAGGCCAGGGCGGGCCGCGGACGCTGATCGAAATGCTTGGCATCATCGGTGTGCTCGGTGCCGTCATCGCCCTGGTTTTTTTGCCGCTATCGGTGATCTTCGGGTCGACGTTCTTTTCAGCGATGTGGACGCCTTTGCGCTGGCTCGGGCGCATTCTCGGCGCGGCCGGCGCGGTTGCCGGTGAAATCGGCGGATTCGCGGTACGGCGCAAGGCCTGGACGATGATCCAGGCCAAAGCGCTGGGGCTCGAAGGCTATCGTCTGGATTGGCCGCAGATCGATCGCATTCCAGTGCACCTGCCGCGTGCGCTGCTGGTTTGTGAAGATTTGGCGCCGGCCGTGGTCGATCGTGCCCTTGCCAAGCGCGCCGCCTGGCTCGCGCGTCATCTCGGTGCCGCCTCGGAGGCCTTTGCGAACATTGCGCTCTCGCCAGCTGATCTAGAAGGGTTGCAGCGCACCATCGCCGCCGACGCTTCGCTGGTGCATGCCGCCTACTATTCCGAATCTGACGTCATCAACCGGATTGCCGAGTGCCTTGCAGAAAGCAATGCTGCACCAAGCCCAGTGGGCCACGGTATTCCAAGCATCGATCGGTAGGACGGACTTCAGCGGCGTGCCGGGATGCAGCCCTGCAGGCAACGTTGCAATTGCGCTTCGCAGGCGCCGCGATTGGCGGTCGATTTATAGCAACTCCCGTAGGCCGCCCGGCAGCTATCAGCGCAGCCGCTGCCCTGCGCCAGGACCGAGCAGCCAGGTGCTGACGCGTCGAGGCCAAGTGCGGCAAGGGCCACACCGGCGATGATCACGACTGCCTTCCAACGTGCCACGACAGGCTCCAAACAACGCCACCGCAGCAAGGTTCGTTGCCGCGATCCTCAGTCTCTCGGATCAGAAATATGCGTCCGGCCATGAATGCTGAGCTGAACGGATGCCTTGCATTTGTTGCATGGCAAGACTGCGGTCGCGCGAGTTGGTTCAATTCATTGTTTTAGAATGCAAATTCGGTGAACACCGGGTCGACGCGATGGCCCCAGGCACCGTCATAACGCGCCAGCAGTTCATCTGCCAGCGTCGTTCCTGACCGCACGATGCCGGCGACCGGGTCGAGAAAATGCGTTTCGTCACGCCCTTCGGCATCCAAGCGGCGACGCGCTTTCAGCCCCTGCTGCGCGATGGCGACCACATCCCGCGCGACGTCCTGCACGGTGCCTTTGCGGAACGGTGTCGCCAGCGCTGTCTTGGGCACAGAATCACGCAGCGCGGTCCTTTCCGTCGGTGTCCAGTCCTTGATCAGTGCTGCTGCGGCGGCAAGCGCCGCCTTGTCATACAGGAGGCCAACCCAGAACGCCGGCAGGCCGACGATCTTGTCTAGCCCGCCACCATCGCCGCCGCGCATCTCCAGGTAGCGTTTCACGCGCACATCGGGGAACAGCGTCGTCAGATGGTCGCCCCAGTCATCGATCGTTGCCGTCAACTCGGCCAATTCAGGCCGGCCGAGCTTCTTGGCAAGCGTGCCGCTCATAAAATCCCGGAAGGAAGCGCCGGCAACGTCGATGTATTGGCCGTCGCGATAGACGAAATACATCGGCACATCGAGCGCGTAGTCGACGTAGCGCTCAAAACCCATGCCGGCATCGAACGCAAACGGCAGGTTACCCGCTCGCGCGTTGTCGGTGTCCCGCCAGATCTCCGCCCGCATCGACTTGAAACCATTCGGCCGGCCTTCGGTGAACGGCGAAGACGCAAAGATCGCCGTCGCGATTGGCTGCAGGGCCAGCGATACGCGCAACTTCTGCACCATGTCGGCTTCGCTGGCGAAGTCGAGGTTCACCTGGATGGTACAGGTCCGGTACATCATGTCGAGGCCACGGCTGCCAACTTTCGGCATGTACCGCGTCATCACGCCATAACGTCGCTTCGGCATAGTTGGTGTCTCAGTGCGCGACCATGTCGGCGCGTGGCCGATGCCGAGCATGCCGACGCCCAAGTCGCGTCCGATGGTTCGCATTTCGTCGAGGTGCGCCCGTGTTTCGGCGTCGACCTGATGCAACGTTTCGCGTGGCGCGCCTGAGAGTTCGAACTGACCGCCGGGTTCCAACGAGACATTGCCGCCGATAACGGCACCGGTTTCATGTTCTGGCCGCTTCAGGGCGATAATCGTGTCGCCTTCCAGGATGGGCCGCCAACCGAATCGGGCGATCAGTTGCTCCATCATGGCGCGGACGCCACGCGGTCCGGCATAGGGAACCGGCGCGTGCGTCGCCGTCGCAAACAGAAATTTCTCGTGTTCGGTGCCGATCCGCCAGCGCTCCGAGGGTTTGGAGCCGACAGCAATCCACTGGATCAGGTCGTCGCGTGAGCCTATCGGCAGGCTCGGCGCGCTGTCCTCACGGGTCGACATCGGGAAGTCCTTGCAAGCGAGGGTCGTGACAAAAAATGCCGCCTTCGATCCGGGCAGCACAAGAGTTGTTATGGCGTTTGGAGCCTGGGCTTACAAGCCCCCGCAGCGATAGCCTCAGTGTCGACGGTGCTGACGGGCTCTCTACAACTAGCGCCAGTCACCCAGCACTGCATTCACGAGTGCGAGAACCGCCACAGCCGCCGTATCCGCCCGCATGATTCTGGGCCCCAGCGAGATCGGCACGACGAAGCTACGGCTATTGAGGCTGGCGCGTTCATCGACCGAAAATCCACCCTCAGGACCGATTAGGACGGCAATCGGACCGGGCTTGAGTCTTGCCCAGTCGATCGATAGGATTTTGCTCACGTGCGCTTTCATCGCAAAAAATTACCGCTCTATCGGTTTCCCATTCTGCAAGCGTGTGCTCAAGTTTCTCCGGTTCGCGCACCTCGGGCACTCGCAGAATGCCACATTGTTCCGCAGCTTCGATGGCATTGGCGCGCATCCGCTCGGTGTTGACCCGCTCGGCAATCGTGTGCCGCGTGATCACCGGTCGCAATCGTGCGACGCCGAGCTCGGTCGCCTTTTGCACCATGTAGTCGAGCCGCGACCGCTTCAGCGGCGCGAACAGATAGTCGATGTCAGGGCCGGTGGTCTGTTCCCGTGTCTGCTCAGTGATGTGCAGCTTCGCGCCACGCTTGGCGGTCGTGTCCAGTGTCGCCCGCCATTCCCCGTCGCGGCCGTTGAAGACGAGAACGGCGGCGCCGCTGGTCATCCGCAGGACATTGCGCAGGTAGTTCGCCTGGTCATGCGTGCAGGCGATCGCGCCGCCCGCTGCCAGGGCCGCGTCGAGAAACAGTCGTTGAGACGTAAAGTCGTGAATGGCCATCTGTCAGCCTTACCGTCTCTTGGGCATGACGTCACTGGGGCAGGCTGGCCCATGGGCGTTGGAGGTTTGGCAACAGGAGTCCGTTCCGGCGGCAAGGATTCCGTTCTATAGTTCGGCATGAGCGAAAGATCTGAGCCGACACTCGCGCCCAAGATCGGGCCGGAGAATCCAGAGAATGGAGGAGACCGCGTTGCCGATGCGGCGCTCGGCAATTGGTTCGATCGCTCGGCGCCGGCGTTTGCTATTCCCTACGGCCATCTCGCCCGTTTTGATCGCCCGATCGGGGCGTGGCTGTTGCTGTTCCCGTGCTGGTGGTCGCAGGCGCTCGCCGAAGTCTCGCTCGCCCGCGACTTTCCCAATCTGTGGTATCTGCTGCTGTTTCTCGTCGGCGCATTTGCCATGCGCGGAGCAGGATGTGCGTGGAACGACATCGTCGATCGCGATTATGACGCGAGTGTCGCGCGGACCCGCAGCCGACCTATTCCGTCGGGGCAGATCAGCGTCGTGCAGGCACTGCTGTTCGCCGCGTGGTTGTCGTTGATCGGCCTGCTGGTGCTGGTGCAGTTCAACCGTTTCACGGTTTTTCTGGGCATGGCATCGCTGCTGCTGGTCGCCGCTTATCCATTTGCCAAGCGCGTTCACCAACTGGCCGCAACTGCTGCTCGGCCTCACATTCAAGTGGGGCGCACTCGTCGGGTGGGCGGCCGTGACGGGAGCGCTCGCGACTCCGGCGCTATTGCTTTATGTGGGTTCGGTCTTGTGGACGATCGGCTATGACACGATCTACGCGCATCAGGACAAGGACGATGACGCCGGAGCTCGGGCTCGGTTCGACGGCATTGCGTTTTGGCGCCGCGACGCAGTTCTGGGTGGCCGGGCTCTATGCCGGGCTTGGCTGCTCTGGCTGCTCGCCAGCGTCGGCCGCCGGCGGCGGTATCGTATCGTCGCGGCACTGCGCTGCTCGTCGCTCTGCAGTTCGCGCTGGCAGGTGGCGACGCTCGATATCTGCCGATGGCGACAACTGCCTGCAGCGGTTCCGCTCCAATCGCTGGGTTGGATGGTTGTTCTTCACCGGATTGGTGTTGGAGCTGGTGGTCGTCAACGCCGCGCGCGCGCCCTGAGCGTTGGCTGCAGCCGTTGCCTGACGAAAGTGCGGCCCAGGCATGCCGCAATAATCTCGGTGCCACCGCTGATCGCCGCCGGCCATGTCAGCGGACAGCTGGCGTCTCGCCGTCGATGCGCGCTGGCTGCCGCATCAAGGCTGCCCAGTTCCAGATTGGCTGGGAGGTGAATGAACGCGCTACGCGTCGCCGATGACGGTGATTGATTCAACGCCAGCGATTGATAGAGCAGGGCATTGCACAGATATTGCCCTGCATCCCACGACAGATACGCGGCGATGTTGCGCTGGCGCAACCGCGAGACGATCAGTCCGAGCGGCAGATCAACCTGATGCAGATCGGGGCCATGCGCCGTCGATCGCCCGCGTGCCGGGCTCAACGCCGGCCGCATCGGCACCTGCGCAAGCGTTCACGCCGCGCCGCTCGAGCTCAAATCCGCGCGCTCGCCGCGAGACACCGAAATGCAGCGCAAGATCTGGCGCATGCTCGTCGAATAGGCGTTCGCAAGACGCGCCGGTGCCGCATGCCATTCGGTCGGCAGAATGTCAGTCACAAAGCGGACATCTGGAAAAGCTTTCGCTGCGGCCGTCGCCAATTCCGGCACCAGCCGCATCGTCGCATTGACGGCAACGCCGGGAAAGGGCCCGAAGCCCGGTCAGCAGAACAAGCGTGCGGGCGTCGGACATGTTTAGCGGATTTCGCTGGCAAGCGTTGCGAGATCGAGCAACATGTAGCGGACCGTTTTGTGGCGATCAACCAACGCAGCCGAGCCGATGTTGCGAAAGCCGAAGCGGGCATGGAATGCGTCGGACGCGGGATTGGGCGGATCGGCGTTGATCTCGCAGCCGATGCAGGTGTGATCGGCGGCGCGCGCCCAAGTCATCAGGTCCGCGATAGAGCGCGCTTGCGTAGCCCAGCCGTCGTGCCGATCCGTCGATCACCACCCGATCGATGTAGACGAAACGATCATATCGTGGCTTTGAACCACCGATAGTTCACGCCATCGATAGCCGGCAGTATCGTCAAAGGCGAGCAGAAATCCAGCCGGACGACGTGAAGCCTTTGGCATGACAAGCGCTGCCGACGAGACGTTGAAACTGTTCGGGCGTTGCCGGAGACAGCTCGCGCGCAAACGCATTGTTGAGCGCCAGGAACGCATCGAGCGGCAGTCCGGCGAGCGGCAATGGCTGCGGCCGCGCCGTCATCGCCCGGTTCCCTTCGGATTGCGGTTCAGCAGCGCCATGACATCCGCGACGGCGCGTTGCGGCGTCAAGCTGCCGGCGCTGACGTCTTGCTCGACAGCTGGCAGCAGCGCCACTGCCGCCGCATTGGATCGCAGCAACGCGAGCAACGCATCGTCCAGCAGAGCGTGCATCCAGCGCACATTCTGTCCGGCGCGGCGGCTCGCAAAATCGCCGCTCGCCGTTAGGCTGTCGCGATGTCGATTGATGGCGTCCCACAGCCGGTCAAGGCCGATATTGGCCAGTCCGGAAACGGTCAGCACGGGCGGCGTCCAGGCCGCCGATCGTGGCATCAGAATGTTGAGTGCGCCTTGGTACTCGGCCGCCGCATGTCCGGCGCGCGCCACGTTGTCGCCTTCCGCCTTGTTGATGGCGATGATGTCGGCGAGTTCGATGATGCCCTTCTTGATGCCCTGCAGATCGTCGCCGCCGCCAGCCAGCAACAGCACAACGAAGACATCGACCATGTCGGCGACCGCCGTTTCCGATTGGCCGACGCCAACCGTTTCGACGATCACCACATCGAAGCCGGCCGCTTCCGCCAAGGCCATCGTCTCGCGCGTCCGCCGCGTGACGCCGCCGAGCGTGCCGGACGTCGGCGACGGCCGGATGAAAGCATCAGCGTGCTGTGAGAGCCGGGTCATGCGGGTTTTATCGCCGAGGATCGAGCCGCCGGTCAGCGACGAGGTCGGATCGACGGCCAGCACGGCGACCCGCTTGCCTGCCTGAATCAGGTTCATGCCGAGTTGATCGATCAGCGTCGATTTGCCGACGCCGGGAACGCCGGTCATGCCGATGCGATGGCTGCGTCCGCAAAAGGAGTGCAGCAGCTCAAGGAGTTCGCCGGCGACGCGGCGATCGGCGTCGCGGGTGCTTTCGACGAGCGTGATGGCACGCCCGAGCATCGCCCGGTCGCCCGCTCGCACGCCCGCCGCGAATTCCGCTGCTTGCAGCGGCCTGTGGCTCGGGGGCGTCGATGTCATCGTGCCAATACTTTCCCTATCGCACTGTGTTTCGCTCTGAACATCGCGCATGCGCAGGGTTGCGGCAAGTGGCTGGCTCGCAACCAGAGCCGAGCATTGCACGATACCGTTCCGATCGATAAAAGCATGGCAACCGTTTTGAACAGATTTCAAGGATTAGCACGATGTTCGATGTTTCGCCGATGACGGCCAATCTGATCATTCTTGCTGTCGGAGTGCTACTCTATCTGTTTGTTTGGGTGTGGTTGGGGCAACTGCCACGCGTGCTGGCGGTGCTCGGTCGAATTTTGATGGCATTGGTACTGATCGCGCCGATCGTTCTGGCCGCTATCGGCCAGTTCGGTTCCATACGGCCGGCAGGCCAACGTCCGCCTGTCGCCAGTGCGCCGAGTCAACCCTCCGTGAGTGACGCCGAGCGCCGCCAGGCGGCCGATCAGCGAGCGGCTGCCGAGGCCAAAGCTACCGCTGACGCCCGGCGTCTGGCCGATGCCAAGGCGGCGGCTGATAAATCCGCAGCTGATGCGAAGGCTGCCGCTGATCGCGCTGCCGCAGAAGCCAAGCAGTTGGCCGATGCCAAAGCGGCGGCCGACGCCCAAGCGGCCGCGCAAGCCGCAGCTGCGCAAGCCAAAGCCCTCGCTGACGCAAAGGCTGCAGCTGATGCAAAAATTGCGCAAGAGCGCGAGCGCGTGGCGACCGCGCCGCCACCGCCGCCGCCACCGGCGACAGCGCCTGCCGCCACGCCTGCGCCGGCACCCGCCGCGATGCCGCCGCCTGTCGGCGGTACGCGCAGCATGAGCGGCGCCCCGCCGATCCCGGCACCTGCTCCCACCGAAGTGCAAAGTGACTGGGCGAGCGTCCCGGTTTTCTACGGCACCAACCGTAATCGCGCGGATGCTGCAAAGCGCATCAACTATGGTGCTGAACGCGCCGGTCGCCTCGAACTCGGCCGCGCCATCGTCACCGTGCCGAAGAACCATCAGGTGCCCAATGTCGAGCGTCCCTGGTCGATACGCGTGCCGTTTTTTGACATCAAGATCTACGAGCAGGCCGAAGACCCCAAGCTGCACTTCACCATCAAGGAGATCGGTGCGCTAACGCAGGAGCAATTCCTG
Source organism: uncultured Alphaproteobacteria bacterium (assembly GCA_963714325.1). Taxonomy (GTDB): domain Bacteria; phylum Pseudomonadota; class Alphaproteobacteria; order Rhizobiales; family Hyphomicrobiaceae; genus CAVQOB01. The sequence goes on from CAVQOB010000002.1 coordinate 29,654, forward strand.
GCATTCGTGCGTGAGCGTCTCGCCGCCAGCGCCAAGTTCAAGGACCACGCCTTCGTCTTCATTCACGGCTACAATAACGGCTTCGATTACGCGATCTATCGCACCGCGCAGATCGCCTACGATCTCGACTTCGACGGCGCCCCGTTCATGTACAGCTGGCCATCCGGCGGCGGCGTTGCCAGCTATGGCTATGACCGCGAAAGTGCCGAGGGCGCTGAGCCGCACCTGAAGGAGTTCATGGATTTGGTCGTCAAGCAGTCCGGCGCTACGCAGGTCAGCGTCATTGCGCATTCGATGGGCAACCTGCCGCTGCTGCGCGTGCTCAATCAGATCAAGCCGTCGCTGCCGGCCGGTGTCCAGCTCAATCAGATCATCATGGCCGCGCCTGACGTCGACCGCAATCTGTTCGAGACGCTGGCCCGCGATCTCAAGGCGATCAGCCGCGGCGTGACGATGTACGTATCCTCGAACGATCGGGCGATGGATGCTTCGCGCCGCGTTGCTGGCGGCGTGCCGCGCGCCGGCGACGTGCCGCCGGATGGACCACTGGTCATGCCCGATATCGACACCATCGATGTAACCGCCACCAGCACCGATTGGCTGGCGCTGAACCATTCGACCTATGCCGAGCGTTCAGCGTTGATCGCCGACATCGCGCAATTGATCCGGACCGGTGAGCGGCCGCCGGAGAAGCGCACCCAGGCCCTCGAACGCAAACCGTCGGCCAAGGGCGACTACTGGCTCTATTCGGTTGGGCGGTAGATGGGTCGGCCTTGACGCTTTCATAATCTGCGGTCAGACAGCGATCGGTTCTGATGGTATCGATCGGTTGACGGCAGTGATCACACGTCGCGGAGTTCCTGCAGGGGTTGGGCGCATTCGGCGCCGGATTGGCGAGCCTTGGCGGCTATGCGCTGGGCTTCGAGCCGATGCGCCACCGCGTCACCCGCTATCGACTGACGCCGCCGGGCTGGACGCCGGGCCTTAAATTGCGGCTTGCCGTGATCGCCGACGTTCATGCCTGCAAGCCCTGGATGAGTGCGGAACGCATTGGCGACATCGCCGCCACCGCCAACGCCTTGCAGCCGGACGTGACGCTGCTGCTCGGCGACTACGTGGCAGGCAAGCGCATCTCCGGCTATTCCAATCCCGTCGAGCCGCCTGACTGGGGGCGCGCGCTGGCAACGCTGAAAGCCCCGCTTGGCGTGCACGCCGTGCTCGGCAATCACGACTGGTGGGAGGACGAGGTCGCGCAACGCACGCGGATCGGGCCGACGATCGCCCATCGCGCCTTGCTTGCTGCTGGCATCCCCGTCTACGAGAACGATGCCTTGCGGATGGAGAAAAACGGCAAACCGTTCTGGCTGACCGGGCTTGGCGATCAATGGGCGTTCTGGCGTCGCCGGCTGCCACCCGACTTCCGTCTCACCGGCTATGATGGACGCGACGATCTCGCGGGTATGCTGGCCAAGGTCACCGATGATGCGCCGATCATCTGCATGGCGCACGAGCCCGATATTTTCCCGCGTATTCCGGCCCGCGTTGCGTTGACGCTGTCGGGGCACACGCACGGGGGCCAAGTGCGGATTGCCGGCTTTGCGCCGATCGTGCCGTCGCGTTACGGCCGGCGCTACGTCTACGGTCACATCGTCGAAGAGGGCCGCAATCTCATCGTCTCGGGCGGTCTTGGCTGCTCAGGCGTGCCGGTGCGGTTCGGTTCGCCGCCGGAAATCGTGCTGGTGGAACTGGGATGAGCGAGCGATCAGGTTGGCCCGACCTCGCCGGTCGGCTCGGTACCGAGAACGGCGTTCGCTCGCACCGCCTTCCGGTTCGCGTCTATTTCGAGGACACAGACTTTTCCGGTCTCGTTTATCACGCGTCCTACGTGCGCTGGTGCGAGCGTGGCCGCAGTGATTTTCTCCGTTTGCTCGGCAATAACCACCAAGCCTTGATCGATGCCCAGGAGCCAGCCGCCTTCGTCGTCCGCCGGTTGAACCTTGAATATCTGAAACCCGCCCGCATCGACGAAGTGCTGGAAGTCGCAACCCGCGTCAAGGAGTTGGGCGCTGCGACGCTGGTCCTCGATCAGCGCGTCATGCGAGATGGCGTCGAACTCTGCCAAGCGGAAGTCACGGTCGTGCTGGTGTCGCGTGCGGGCAAAGTACTGCGGCTGTCGCGCGCGTTGCGTGATGCGTTCACGCCTGTCGCACCTTCTTGATCAGCAGTTGCTTTGGCCGCCGGCTTTCTGCCGTCTTGAACAGCGAGAACGTCCGATTGACGTAGTTGGTAACGCCGGCCATGCCGTTGACGTACTCCTTCACCTCCGGCGTCATCTCGGCTTCGACGAGGCGCACCGGGCGCGAAGGATCAAACGTCTCGAAGCGCACATAGAACCAGGGCTCGCCGCGCTTCAGTTCGATCGGCTGTTTCGGGTCCTGCCATTCGAACGCCCAGACCATCTGGCGCGGCCAGATATGGATCGGCAGCCGACCGCCGATGACCACGCCGGGCAGTTGCGGCACGCGGCGATGATTGAACGGCGGCATCTGCGTCATGTAGACCGGCTCGTCGGCAACAAACATATAGGGCGTCACCATTTGGATGATTGGCCGTTCGGGATGGCGCCACTCCCGTTGATTGATCAACACCGCCATCTGACCGAGGTGTTTCGGGCGGATCGTCGACTGGTCACCGGAGCCATTGATCAGCACCGGCTCTTTTTTCTCGTTCACGCCAAATTTCAGCACGACGTCGATCGGGCAGGGGACCTCGTAGATGCGCGATTCGTGGTCGACCATCGCGGGGCAGAAGGCGACGGATTTCGCGTGCTTGGCGGGGGGGTAATCGCCTGACAGCCGGCGCGGCGCTTCCCAGATGAAGCCGCCCTTTTCGATATCGAGCAGCCACCCAACCTCCGCCGTCCGCGAGAGGACCGGAGACTTCTTCAAGAATTCAAACATCCGCGCGCGTGCCCCGCCAATCACATATCAAACGGCATGCCAAGGTGTCGCCCGTGCCGCGGTATGCGTCAAGCGGGGAGGCGGTGACCGCTTGCACTGCCTCAGACCTGCCGCTGCCCGGCGGCTGCCCGGCCGTTGCTATGGTGTGAGTCGCTGGTCTAGTCTCGCCTGGGCGCAAGTCGCGGATTGCCCGTCCATCCTTCACACGAGGGGACCGGCGATGACCAATACCGAGTACACGCTTATTTTCGGGCTGGGACCGAAGAACAACGGCGCGCCCAACACCGACGTCGACCTTGCCATCGCGTTGGCGGCGATCGAAGATGCAGCGCTGACAAGCTGCGGCGGCTTCACCATCCATCGCGGCAAGGGCGGCTGGATCGATCCGGCGGGCAAGACCATCAAAGAGGAGGTCGCGATCCTCATCGTCTCCGGCAGCTACGCCCATATCGAAGCCATCGCCGCCATAGGCAAACGACTGCTTGGCCGTACCGCAATCTACGTCAAGAAACCCGACGGCAGCACGACGCTGCTGTGAGGGCCCAAGGTGTCAGACGCTTGCGTCTGTCATCTCAGCCCGCACCGGAAACGATGCCGCCGCTCCTCGTCGGGTGACGCTGATGCTCGCCGCACGGTTGGCAAAGGCGGCAGCGTCCATGGGTGAGCGGCCGGCCATCCGTTCGGCGACGAAGGCGCCAACGAAGCAGTCGCCGGCGCCGGTGGTGTCGATGGCCGCGACGGGGTGCCCCTCGACATGCCGCTGACCGCTATCGCGCGTCGCCAGCAGCGCGCCGTTCCGGCCAAGCGTCACGATGACGAGGCTCGGTCCGCGTGCGGTCAACCGGTTGGCGGCATCGCCGATTTCAATCGGATTGGCAATGTCGATCGGTTGGCCGGCGACGTTGGGACCGGCCATCTGGCTCAATTCAATCTCGTTGAGAATCAGAATATCGGTTGCTGCCAGAATTGGATCGGGCAGCGTCTGATAGGGTGCGGGATTGAGCACGGTCGTAGCGCCCGACTCGCGCGCCTGCAGGAATGCCGCCTGTACGATCGCCAGCGGAATTTCCAACTGGCAGACCACGAAGTCCCCAGGTTTAGCGCGGATTTCGCCAAGACCGCCGCTCCAGACATGATTCGCACCGGGGATTACGGTGATGGCGTTCTCGGATTTTGCGTCGACGGTGATGAGTGCCAAGCCCGTCGCCGCTGTGTCGATCGCCTTGACGAAGGCCACGTCGACGCCTTCGCCTTTGAGAAATTTGATCATTTCGGATCCGAAGGCGTCAAAGCCGACGCGGCCGATCATCCGCGCGTTGCCGCCGAGCCGGGCGACGGCGACGGCCTGATTGGCGCCCTTGCCGCCCGGAAACTTGAAGACTTTGTCGCCGAGCACGGTTTCGCCGGGCGCGGGATGTCGATCGACAGACGCCACGATGTCGCGGTTGATGGAACCGATGATATGGGCAAGCGGCATGGCGACGCGTTCCAAGAACTTGTATTTGAGGCGACTCGTCACGCCATTGCCTCAAAATGGGCGACACCGCTACGGTTATCTGTAGAGACAGTCGTGCTGAACGGTCCTCAATCCGTCACATTGGCCACCACATTGGCTTGCTCTAAGGACGCTTGAACAGGTTTGGCACGACGGCGGCCATGCGCTTGGCGCGCCGTGGCCCGACTCGGGCTAGACGTTGGGGACACAGGTGTGAGCGGCAATGCGGTCCGGAAGGGCGGCAGGGATGTCCAGCCACAAAGGATGTTTTGGGCGAAACGGGCGATCGATAAATCCGCTGGAACTCTTGAAGGGTAAAGTCACGGTCGGCAGCACGGGGAGCGGGTTTTCGTTTCTCGAGCTGTTCCTGCAGGCGCACATCGTTGTCAAGCTGGTGATGATCGGATTGTTGATCGCCTCGGTTGTCTCATGGGCCATCATCATCGAGAAATGGTTCTCGTTCCGCCGCGCGCGGCGCGAAGCCGACAAGTTCGAGCAGCTGTTCTGGTCCGGGCAATCGCTGGAAGAACTCTACAGCGGCCTGTCGCGCGGGCCGACCTTTTCGATGGCGTCGCTGTTTGTCGCGGCGATGCGGGAATGGAAGCGCTCGGTCGAGGGTAACATCCGTGCCCTCGGCGGCATTCAGATGCGCGTTGAAAAAGTGATGGACGTGACGATCAGCCGGGAGATGGAGCAGTTGGATCGCCGCTTGCTGTTCCTCGGTACGGTCGCGTCGGCCGCACCCTTCGTCGGTCTGTTCGGCACGGTGATTGGTATCATGACGTCGTTCCAGGCGATCGCTGCATCGAAGAACACGAGCCTCGCGGTCGTTGCACCCGGCATCGCTGAAGCGCTGTTTGCGACCGCGCTTGGCCTGCTGGCGGCGATCCCCGCGCAGATTTTCTACAACACCTATGCGGCGCGCTCGGCGCAGATCAGCCAGCGGCTCGAGGCTTTTGCTGACGAGTTCTCGGCGATCGTTTCGCGCCAGATCGATGTTAGGACCTGAGCATGGCCGGTCACGTCAATTTCGGCGGCAGTGGCGGCGGCCGGCGGCGCAGGCGCAAGCGCGCGTCACTGATGACCGAGATCAATGTCACACCGTTTGTCGACGTCATGCTGGTGCTCTTGATCATCTTCATGGTGACGGCGCCGATGCTGGCGACCGGCGTGCCGCTCGATCTGCCGGAGGCGAAAGCCAAGCAGATGGAAACGCCGAACAAGGAGCCGATGGTCGTGTCGATCTCCAAGGACAGCAAGATCTTCCTCGGCCAGGAGGAGAAGGTTGCGACGCCCATTGACGAGCTTGTCACCAAGCTCAAGGCAATCGCGACGGCGCGTGGTGGCACTGAGGAAGCGGTGTTCGTGCGTGGCGCGACGCTGGCAGAATATGGTTTCGTCGCCAAGGTTCTCGCCCGCATCAGCGAGGCCGGGTTCCGTAAGATTTCGCTGGTCACGGATGGACAGGGTGGAGGTTAGCGCACGTGCACCTAGGCCTGGTCCTCTCGGCTCTGCTGCACGCCTGTCTTCTCATATGGGCGGTCATCGCTATTAAATCGGCGCCAGCCTTGAAGACGCCGGAGCAGATCCCGGTCGAGGTCTCGATCGTCTCCACACTCGATCTCGAAACGCGCCAGCGCCAAGGCAGTGCGACGGCGAAGCAACTGGAGGCCGCTGCCGCCACGAAACCGGCGCCCGCCAAGCCCGTTGAAGCCAAGCAGGAAGCGCCGAAACCCCCGCCGCCCGCGGCACTGCCGCCGCCGCCACCGGCGGCCGTCGAGGAACCGCCACCTGCGCCTGTGCCGGAGCCGGAGAAGGTCGCGGCGCTGGCAATACCGCCGCCACCGACCCCGCCGCCTGGCCCGACACCGGACGAGCAGAAACTGCTGGAAGAAAAGTTGAAGGAAGCCGAACGGCTGGCGGACGCCGAGGCGAAAGCGCGCGCGGAGTCTGCCGCGAAAGCCAAGGCCGAAGCGGAAGCCAAAGCAAAGGCTGAGGCTGAAGCCAAAGCCAAAGCGGCGGCGGCAGCCGCTGCCAAAGCAAAAGCCATCGCCGACGCCAAGGCCAAAGCAGTTGCCGACGCCAAGCGGAAGGCAGCTGAAGAGGCCAAGAAATTCGACGCCAGCAAGATCGAGAGCCTGCTGAAGAATGCCCCCGACGAGGCGCCGCCCGATGATCTGCTCGACAAAGACCCACGCAAGCGCGGCGCGGTCGCAGCCCAGACGCCGACGCCCACCAACACCAAGAACAAGGGGCCGGTGGCCGGAACGGCGACCGGCACCGACACGCGGCTGACGGCGAGTGAAGAGGACTTCATGAAAAACGTCATCAATTCGGCATTGCAGCAGTGCTGGAACAAGCCGGCCGTCGGTGGCGGCGAACGGGCGCCGGTTGTGAAAATCAAATGGCGGATGCGTCAGGACGGCAGCGTCGACGGCGTGCCCCAAGTGGTCGATCGCATCACCTCGCCGCTGGCACAGGCGGCCGCCGATGCGGCAGTGCGCGCGGTGGTCAAGTGCGAGCGATTTGCGCTACCACAGGCCAAATATGCGGCTTGGCGAGAAATCACCTGGGAATTCGATCCCAACAAGTGATGGCCGCAAAGTTGGTGATAGATGCGCGCAGTATCGCCTATGCCGCCCCAGAAACGACTGAGAGCCCGATGTCACACTTCGATCGACCCGCAATTGCCAATCCAAGCCGCCGGGCGTTCGTCGCCGGTGGCAGTGCTTTGGCGGGGCTGACCACAACGTCGCCGCGTCAGGCTTGGGCCCAATTCAGCGGCCGCCAGACCGATGGTCAGATCGCGCCACGCCCGATCGCAATCCCCGAGTTTTTTGGCGACGACGCAAAGTTCGGCGCCGACGTCGCCAACATTGTTGCAGCGAACCTCGAGCGCTCCGGCTTGTTCCGGCCGCTTGATCGCGGCGCTTTCATCGACCGGATCGGCGATCTCAATCAGGTGCCGCGCTATCGCGATTGGAAGTCGATCGGCGCCGAAGCGCTCATCGTCGGCCGCACTGCGCGTACGCCCGATGGCCGCCTCACCGCTGATTTCCGTCTGTATGACACCATCCTCGATAAGGCCATCGACGGCAAAAGCATCGCAGCACCGGCTGCCAACTGGCGCCGCCTCGGCCATATCGTCGCCGATCGCGTCTATGAAAAATTGACGCAAGAAAAAGGCTATTTTGATACGCAGATCGTCTATGTCGACGAGACCGGCCCCAAGGATCGACGGTTGAAGCGACTGGCGATCATGGATCAGGACGGCGCCAATGTGCGGCTGCTGTCGCAAGGCAAAGAACTTGTGCTGACGCCGCGTTTCAGTCCGACGCGGCAGGAAATTACCTTCACGCGTTACGAGCAGCAGGCGGCGACCTCGCGGGTGTTCGTCATGAACCTCGATACCGGCCAACGCGACCTGGTCGCCGACATGCAGGGCCAGATTTTCGGCCCGCGTTTCACACCTGATGGTCAGCGCATCGTCATGAGCATCTCCGAACAAGGTGCGACGAATCTGGTCGAGATGGATCTCAGATCCAAGCAGATGCGGCGGCTGTCGCAGGGCAACTCCATCGATACAGCACCGTGCTACGCGCCGGATGGCCGGCAGATGGTTTTCGAGAGCGACCGCGACGGAACCCAGCAACTCTATCTGATGGGTGCAGGGGGCGGGCCAGCGCGCCGATTGAGCAATGGCGATGGCCGCTACTCGACACCGGTCTGGTCGCCACGCGGCGACTACATCGCCTTCACCAAGCAATCCGGGGGGCGCTTCCTGATCGGTGTTATGAAGACCGACGGCACTGGCGAACGCATTCTCTCCGACGGTTTCCACAATGAAGGCCCGACCTGGGCACCCAATGGCCGTGTGCTCATGTTTTTCCGCGAGAGCCAGGGCGCGCAAGGGGGTCCAAAACTTTTCTCAGTCGATCTCACCGGCTACAACGAGCGGCCAGTGCCCACGCCGGCCTTTGGATCCGATCCGGCCTGGTCGCCGTTGCGGACATAACCGTCCTATTGGCCGCCCGGCCGGTGACGTCGCCGCAATAGTCCATAGGATCGCCGTCACCGGGATGTGCCAGCAATTCGGCGCGATGCCATTGTTTACGCTTTGTTAATTGCTGTGGCGGCCAACACGCACCAGCGTGGCATTTCCGCATCAAGTCATGTGGAAACGTGCCTCATCGGTCCCTCTATCCTTGATCTCCGGGCGCTGCACCGGTACCCAATTGATCTGCGATAGCCGATGATTAGTCTTCAGACGACAAACTTGAAGGTTTTCAGAAGCACGATCGTTCTGACGACGGTCATCGCAGCGGTTTCCTCTCGGGGGGCCGTCTAGGAGTTCCGCACAGGGCAATAAGCCGGGCGCGGACGTACTGACTGCTGAGCAGGTCAAGCGTGTAATCGCTCGGCTTAGGAAGTGGACTAAAACTAGGAGAGAAGACATGAAGAAGATTATCGTTCTCGCTGCTGTACTTTCGGCCGTTGCTCTTGGCGCCTGCCGCAAGGAAGTCGAACACAAGCCGATGAAGCTCGGCGCCGACGTCTCGGTTGAGCGCACGCGCTAAGCTGGACTTCGGTTGTGATCCTTGGCTGCCAGGGCTAGGGTGCACTGCTCAAAGGCCGTTCCACTCGCTATGGCGGTGGTTCGGCCTTCAGTGTTTTTGGGGCCCCATTACGGTCCCGTTTGTCGATTAGTGATTCCCTGGATTCGGCTCCGTTTAGCGCCCCGAGTTGTGCAAATCGTGGAAAACTGCCGCCGGATGGCTTGCCGTTCTGCCCAATTCAGCACTTGCTGGCCCGGTTGTCCGCGTATTCGGCCACATTTTTGAACGAAGCGTCCGCTAAAGATGCATCGAATGACCAGCGCGAATCGCGCCGAGGGTCAACCAAGAGATCAATGCTTTCCCGGTTTGCGCAGCGATCATGCAGGATCGGCCCAATTCGACGAAGGCGGCGCCCAAAACGGGTCCAGGAAGGGAACTAACTGATGCAAGGCACGAATTCAGGACGCGCGGCGTTGCAGCTGATGTCGACGCGAGCTTTGCGGTTTGCCGTGCTGGTGGTTGCCGGATTGGCAGTTGCGGCATGCTCGAATACACCGAAGCCTGAGAACCAACTTGGCCAGGGCGGCGCCGGTGGTGCCAATGGTCGTGGCAGCGCGACCCCTGGCTCAGCCAAGGACTTCAGCCAGAACGTCGGCGATCTCGTTTATTTCTCAAGCGATAGCGTTGATCTGACGCCGGAAGCGCAGCAGACCCTGCAGGGTCAAGCCCGCTGGCTGCAGCAGTACGCCCAGTACACCATCACCGTCGAAGGCCATGCGGACGAACGTGGCACGCGCGAATACAACATCGCGCTTGGCGCGCGGCGTGCCGAAGCAGTGAAGGCTTTCCTTGGCCGCAATGGCGTCGCCGCAGCCCGGTTGCGCACGATCTCCTACGGCAAGGAACGCCCCGTCGCGGTTTGCAACGACATCTCGTGCTGGTCGCAGAATCGTCGCGCTCAGACCGTGCTCAACAGCCGTGGCGGTCCCGTCGCGCAGGCGAACTGAAATTTGGCGGACCGGGACGACGGCAATCTGTGACTATGAGAATGCTCGTGCGGCTGGATCAGGTGATCCGGCCGCATTTGTTGTGCTCGATGCGGCGGCTGGCCGCACTTTTCTCACTTTGGCCTGAATCATGGTGGACAGTCCGGCCAGATTACTCGGGCCATGAGGGGAACGTCCCTTGTTGATGTTTGCGCGCAGTGCAGCGTCGAGTCGGAAAAGTGTGGCGCGGCAGGCCGTGTTGAGCGTGGGTCTAGCGGCGCTGACATCGTTCCAGGCTCAAGCCGATGATCCCCGGTATGTTGGCAGGTCATGGCGCGCCGACGTGGCGCAGGCCGATCCCTATCGGAGCAATACTGTCTCCCGCCCGGTGCCAACGAGCACGAATGCTGAACGCGACGCCATCGCGATCTATGCCGATGCGCGCAATGATATCGACAACGGTCGCGCGGCCCAGGCCGAGCGTCGACTTGAATTGCTCGTTGCCCGCTATCCCGATGCTGCCATTGCGGACTTGGCGCGGCGCGACCTGCGGCGGCTTTATAGCCGATTGCCATCAGCTGCCTCGACGAATGTTCTCATTGAACCGCCCCGCGATGTCAGGGCGGCGGCTCAGCCAGCCAGCCGTCCGGCTTCGATGCCGGCACCTTACGCCCTCGGCCGCGGCGACATTTCTCCGCCCGTTCCCGAATCGACGCCGTCGGCAGGGACACCGGCTCGCCCTGCGTCTCAGCTGGTTCTCCCGCCGGCTGCTTTGCCACAGCCCGTGTCGGCGCCGGCCATTGTCGCTGCGGCCGAACAGTTCCGCACCTACGCCGGCGACCGCATCTTCTTCGGTGATGGCAGTGCCGACATCGGTGGTCGCGCGCGCGCAGCGTTGGAGGCCCAGGCGGCTTGGCTTCTCCGCGTTGCCCAAGCCGTATTGACCGTTGAAGGTCATGCCGACGATCGCGGCACGCCAGAGTTCAACATTGCCATCGCAGAACGCCGCGCTGACGCGGTTCGGCAGCGTCTGACCGAACTTGGCGTTGCACCCGATCGCATTCGGCTCGTCATTTTCGGCCGAGACCAGCCAGTCGTACAATGCAATGAACCAGCCTGCGCCGCGCAAAATCGCCGGGTGGTGACGGTGATAACCGGACTGTCGCCGGGGGCAGAGCGTCGGACGGGCGTGACGATTGCTGAACCGCGTGCTGACCAACGGCCCGTCCCAGGCAGTGGTGAGCTGATTCGGCCGCTGAACGCGGCGCAGCGGCGGTAACGGTGTCGAGCGTTGACAATCCTGGCGCTTCAGCCGAACAGTTTCTCCCAGCAGTCGCCAGCAAGCCATCAATCCGGCCGACGTGATGTCGTAAATCGGTGATAGCAAAATGGCCTGAATGCCGATCGACCGGTCAAACCGCTAGTATACGATAGCAAGTGTCGGCTGATCCCATGAGCGTGACGAAAATGAGCTTCACCAAATTGAGTCCGACCATGCAGCCATTCCGAGCACGCTATTGTTTCAATGCCGCCGTTGCTGCGTTTGCATGCGCCGCCGCGCTGACGGCTGGCAACGTGGCTGCGCAGCAACCCCAACCCGGCACGCAAACGCGCCCCGCTCAGAAGCAGGCAACGCCGGCGCAGCCGAAAGCCCCGGTCGATTCGGCCGAGTCCGCTGCGCGCAGCTCCGACAGTGCGCTGCGCCAGCGCATCGAGCAGCTGGAAGAGCAGTTGGCGGATATGCAGGTGATGGTCGGCACGCTTGAGTCGCTCGCCAAAGGGGGGGGCGGCAACGCCGCGCCATCGCGTGGCAGCGCAGGTAGCGGTGCCGACGCCGGCCGCGTCGAAGGTTTGGAATCGCAAGTGCGTCAACTGTCGCAACAAGTCGAGCAGCTCGCAGGCCAAGTCCGCGCCATGGGCGGCCGGGCCGCCGCAGTGCCACGCGACGAGAGCGAGCCGAGTGTCCGCCCGCCACGCGGCGCAAGTACCGCTCCAGTCCCGGGGCCAGGCTCGGCGAGCATTGGCGGGTTTGGTTCGACGACAGTAACACCTGACACTGGTGCACCCGATCAGATCGGGCGTGTGCTGCAGGGCGGCGCAGGTGACGGCAACCCGAAGCAACTCTACGAGACCGCCTACGGTTACCTGCTGCAGCAGGATTATGCTTCGGCCGAAACGGCGTTTGACGAGTTCCTCAAGCGTCATCCGAGCGATGGATTGGCTGGCAATGCGCAGTACTGGCTTGGAGAGTCGCATTTCGTGCGCGGCCAGTACAAGGCGGCAGCTGGCGCGTTTCTGAAGGGCTATCAGACCTATGCGCGCAGTGCCAAGGCACCGGACAGCCTCTTGAAGTTGGCAATGTCGCTGGATCGCCTTGGCCAGAAGGATGCCGCCTGCTCCTCGTTCGGAGAACTCAACGCCAAATTTCCGCAGGCCCCGGCCTACGTGAAAAATCGCGCCGACAGCGAGCGCCGCCGGCTCGGTTGCGTCTGATCGACGATGGCCGGCCACCAGCGCTGCGGCGAGGCACGCTCTCTATGGCTGACGGCACCGATGTTGGAATGGATCATGATCGCGGCGACGCGCTGATTGCGGCCGCCGTCGCCCAACTTCGTGCAACCGGCGTCAATGTCGCCGCACTCGGCATCGCCGTATCCGGCGGCGCCAATTCCATGGCGTTGATGGCTCTGGTCGCCGGATGGGCAAAACGCCTCGGTGAGGCGGCGCCCCGCCTCCACATCCTGACCGTCGATCACGGCCTCCGCCGCGAGGCTGCGAGCGAAGCGGAGCAGGTGGCTATCGCTGCGCGACGCCTTGGCCTCACCCACACGACGTTGACGTGGACCGGCGACAAGCCGGCGACCAGCCTTCAGGAAGCGGCACGAAACGCCCGCTATCAGTTGCTTGGAACATGTGCGCGCGAGCACGGCCTCGCCGCCATTCTGGTCGCGCATACCGCCGATGATCAGATGGAAACGTTTCTCATGCGCCTCGCACACGGCTCCGGTGTCGATGGCTTGGCCGGCATGGCGGTCCTCTCACGTCGTCAGGATCTCCTGCTGTTGCGGCCATTCCTCGACGTCGCTAAAAGTGAACTCGTGGCGACGCTTAAGTCGGCCGACATTGCGTGGAGCGAGGACCCGAGCAATCGCAATCTCGCGTTCGAGCGGATTCGTGTCCGCCAAGCAGCGCCTGCGTTGCGCGACATTGGCCTCACCACCGGTGCCATCGGCATGACGGCCAAGCGGCTTGCAAGGGCCAGCGTCGCTCTCGAAGCGGCAACAACGCATTGGCTCGGCGACGCCACGCTGTTCGCCGGCGCGGAATTCGGTTTTGCCCGCTTTGATCTGGAGCGCTGGCGGACTTTCCCGGAGGAATTGCACGTCCGCGCGTTGACCGCGCTGCTGCTGGCCATCGGCGGACAAACAACGCCCATCGCGATGACTCAGATCGAAAACCTCGTCACCCGGCTGCAGGAGGGGATCCCGAAAGGCTCGACCCTTGCGCGTTGCGTGCTGTCGATCGCCAGCGGCGGCGTCACAATCGTCCGTGAGGATCGCCGCGGCGAACTGCCCGTGCTGACCTTAACCCCTGGCGAGACTGTCCGTTGGGACAATCGGTTTGCCGTTAGCCTCTCCGCCGGGGCCGATCGCCCGGTCGAGGTCAGGGCGCTGGGAGCGGACGGCGTCAAACAATTAACCGCTGACGGAATGCTCTTGCCGCCCCTGCCCGCCGGGGCGATCCGGACGTTGCCGGCCTGCTGGCGCGGGTCCGACCTGCTGGCTGTGCCAAGTCTCGTCAGTCACTTTCCGCCTGGAACTTCACCGGGTGCATTGGCCCGGAATGGCACGGCCAACGCCTCATTCCTGGCTTTTCCGGGCTTTAGACCGACAATTCGGGCATAAGAAGAATGGTCAAGAGTTGGACTGGCCAACTTGGCAAACATCCTGCAGATGCCTATCTTAGGAAGACGATGCACTTGTGGTAACGAAACAGTTGCCAATCCGTTGCTAGATAGGACCGTTGGTGATCGGCCAGCCACGGCCTACCCGCTGGACGCACGGTTCAGCCCATGCCGACCAGAATACGCCTCGGAGCGAGGCGGGTGAGAGGGAATTCTATGAACACCAATTTCCGTAGCTTCGCGATCTGGGTCGTCATCGCGCTGCTTCTGGTCGCTTTGTTCAATCTGTTCAATAACCCCGTGCAGAGCCGTCGGGGCAGTGAAGTCAGCTATTCCGATCTGCTCGCCGCCGTCGAAGCCGGGAATGTTTCCGATGTCACCATCTCCGGCCACAAGATCACTTGGAACCAGCGCGACAAGAGCGCGACCAACGTGACGATCGCGCCGGAAGACCCGAGCCTCGTCGAGCGGTTGCACAAGAAGGGCGTGAAGATCACCGCGCTCAGGGCCGAGGACGAAGTTCCGTCGATCCTGTCGGTTCTCGTCAACTGGTTCCCGATGCTGCTGTTGCTGGCAGTCTGGATCTTTTTCATGCGCCAGATGCAATCTGGCGGCGGTCGCGCGATGGGCTTTGGCAAGTCCAAGGCCAAGCTGCTGACCGAGCGGCATGGTCGCGTCACCTTCGAGGATGTCGCCGGCGTAGATGAAGCCAAGGAAGACCTGCAGGAAATCGTCGAGTTCCTGCGCGATCCGCAGAAGTTCCAGCGCTTGGGTGGCCGTATCCCGCGTGGTGCGCTGCTCGTTGGCCCGCCCGGCACCGGTAAGACGCTGATTGCCCGTGCCGTCGCCGGTGAAGCTAATGTGCCGTTCTTCACCATCTCCGGCTCGGACTTTGTCGAAATGTTCGTCGGCGTCGGCGCCAGCCGCGTCCGCGACATGTTCGAGCAGGCGAAAAAGAATGCCCCGTGCATCATCTTCATTGACGAAATCGACGCCGTCGGTCGGCATCGTGGCGCCGGTCTCGGCGGCGGCAATGACGAGCGTGAGCAGACGCTCAATCAGCTGCTCGTCGAAATGGACGGCTTCGAAGCCAACGAAGGCATCATCGTCATTGCCGCCACCAACCGGCCCGATGTTCTCGATCCGGCGCTGCTCCGGCCCGGCCGCTTCGACCGTCAGGTCACCGTTCCCAATCCGGATGTGCTCGGGCGCGAACGCATTCTGAAGGTGCATGCCCGTAAAGTTCCGCTAGCGCCCGATGTCGATTTGAAAACCGTTGCCAAGGGCACGCCTGGGTTCTCCGGCGCCGATCTCGCCAACATCGTCAATGAAGCGGCGTTGCTCGCGGCGCGGCGTTCCAAGCGGCTTGTCACCCAGGCTGAGTTCGAAGACGCCAAGGACAAGGTCATGATGGGCGCCGAGCGACGCTCGATGGTCATGTCGGAAGAGGAAAAGCGCAACACTGCCTACCACGAAGCGGGCCATGCCCTCGTCGGCCTCAAGGTCGATTACGATCCACTGCACAAGGTGACAATCATTCCGCGCGGTCGCGCACTCGGTGTGACGATGAACCTTCCGGATGGCGATCGCTATTCCCGAACCCGAAAATGGTGCAGCGCGCGGCTTGCCGTGCTGTTTGGCGGCCGCGAGGCCGAGATCCTGCTCGGTGGCCCCGATGCCGTGACCAATGGCGCGACCGGCGACATCCAGATGGCGACCTCGCTGGCGCGTTCGATGATCACCGAATGGGGCATGTCCGACAAGCTCGGTCGCGTTCGCTACAACGGCAACGAGCAGGAAGTGTTCCTTGGTCACTCCGTCACGCAGACCAAGAATCTCTCCGACGACACCGCGCGGTTGATCGATGGTGAGATCAGAAGCCTGATCCAGACCGGTGAGGAAACTGCGCGCCGCATCCTGACCGAGAACATCGATCAGCTGCACGCGATCGCCAAGGCATTGCTGGAGTTCGAGACACTATCGGGCGAAGACGTCAAAGGTATCCTGCGTGGTGAGAAAGTCGTTCGCAAATTGGATGATGATGACGCCAAGGGCTCAGCCGGCCCCGCCGTCCCAACGGCTGGCAAGCCCCGCGCCACGCGCGAGGAGCCGGACACCGGTGGCGCCGCGCCGCAGCCGGCGTGAGGGACCACTGAGCGTGTACGCAGTTGCGCGATGCAATGTGCGCAACTCGTATATGCCTTGAATTGTGTGAGACATCGAGATCGGTGCACCAGCCCCGGTCTCGTTGTCGTTTTACGGCCGAAGAAGCGTGTAATCCGGTCTTGGTGCACGCCCAGGCTTACTGTAGGTTTCGCTGGGAATTCCGCGACTGAGCCCCTACTGGAGGATACGCATGCTGCGCCGCCCAACTTTGTTGCTGTCGTTTGCCGTTCTTGCCGTCCCGGCGCTGCCTGCTGCTGCCCAACTTGCAGTCTCCGCCAACGACGGCAAGGTCAAACTCGTCGACGGCACTGTGCAGACTTTGAAGGACGGCAAGGACACCGTATCGTTCATCGATATGAAGGCCTCGCCGCCGAGAATCCTGGCTTCGATCGAAGCGCCAACCAGCGTCTCCGGCCCACCAACCTCGGTCGCAATTTCGCCGAACGAAGCGATCGCATTGGTGACAGGAGCAGAGAAACTCGATGCGGCCGATCCGACAAAGCGCGTTCCGAACGACAAACTAACCGTGATCGATTTGTCGTCGCTGAAGCCTGGTCTGGTCTCGCGCATCACCTCGACCGTCACGCGCGCGCAAGCCGCCGCCACGCCGCCGAAAGTTCTCGCGACCTTGCAGGCTGGCGCCGGTGCTGCTGGCGTGTCGTTCAACAAGGCTGGTACACTGGCACTCGTTGCCAACCGCGCAGAAGGAACGATCTCGATCTTCACCGTCGCCGGCACGACCGTCACGCCCGCCGGCAAGGTCGATCTTGGCAATCCGAAGTCGGGTCCATCGGCCGTCTCGTTCCTGCCCGATGGCAAAACCGCCTTGGTGACGCTCGATGGTGAGAGCGCAAACAAGATCGCGGTGCTGACCATCGACGGCAATAAAGTCGAGTATGCCAAGCGGGACATGAATGCCGGCATCAGGCCCTATGGTCTCGATATCTCGTCGAAGGGCGACGTTGCCGTTGTCGCCAACATCGGCCGAGGGCAGGGCGATGCCGATACTGTCAGCATCATCGACCTGAAGGCGACGCCATCCCGGGTCGTCAATACCGTTACGGTCGGCCAGACGCCGGAAGGCATCAAGCTGTCGCCCGATGGCAAGTACGTTGCCGTCACCGTCATGAACGGCACCAACAAGCCGAAGTCATCGCCATTCTACAATGAAAATGGCCTGTTGCAGGTCTATGAGCGGACGGGAACGCAGCTCTTCAAAGTCGGCGAAGTGAAGATCGGGAAATGGTGCCAGGGTATTGTCTGGTCATCGAATGCGAAGACGATCTTTGCGCAGTGCATGGGTGAGAATGAAATCCATGTCGCGAAATTCTCCGGTATCACCGGCAAGGCCTTGAGCAAAGCCAGCGTCATCGCCATGCCCGGCGGTCCAGCCGGCATCCGAACCGCCGAGTGAAAATCGGCTCGCAGCGCTGAGCCAGCAAGGACGGAGCCAGTAATGGCACGTGATATGTACCTGCGGCCGGTCGGCTTGCATCCCCATGGTATCGCAGGTGATGACACTGCGACCCAACCCGGGATGCGGCTTGCCGGTGGCTGGTTGCATTTCACCGCGCTGGAGATCACGCGGCGTCTTGGCGGCGCGGAACAGCGTGCGCTGGTGCCGCTGGATTCGATCTGGGATCGGGATTGGGGTCGCCAGGTCGCGCAGGCCTCGGCCGGGCTGGATGGGCTGTTGGCGCCGCGTTCGCGCATCGCTGGCGTTTCGCTTGATCGCCCGGTCATTATGGGTATTGTCAACGTCACTCCCGATAGCTTCTCCGATGGCGGGCGACTGAAATCCGCCGAAGGCGCGATTGCTCATGGCTTGCGCCTGATAGCGGAAGGCGCCGACATGCTCGACATTGGTGGCGAGTCGACGCGGCCCGGGTCCGATGCCGTCGCACTTGATGAGGAACTCTCGCGCGTCATTCCGGTGATCGAAGGGCTAGCCGGGCAGACGGACGTGCCGCTCTCGATCGATACGCGCAAAGCCGAAGTCATGCGCCGCGCAGCGGCTGCGGGCGCGGCCATCATCAATGATGTCGCGGCTTTGACGCATGATCCTGTAGCCTTGAGTGCTGCCGCTGAATCCGGCCTGCCGGTGATCTTGATGCACGCCCTTGGCAATCCCCAGACGATGCAGGATCGCCCCGTCTATGACAACGTGCTGTTCGATGTGTTCGACTTTCTTGAGGCGCGGATTGAAGCCTGTCTTGCGGCCGGAATTCCACTCGCCAAACTCATCGCCGATCCCGGCATTGGTTTTGGCAAGACGGTCGAGCACAATGTCGCGCTGATGAGTGGGCTGTCACTGTTTCATGCGTTGGGAGTGCCGATCCTGCTCGGCGCCTCACGCAAGCGCTTCATCGGCGCGTTGACCGGCGTCGATGTCGCCGCCGAGCGGGTGCACGGTTCTGTCGGTGCAGCACTTGCGGGCGTTGCCCAGGGCGCACAGATCGTGCGGGTGCATGATGTCGCGGCGACGCGGGCAGCACTCACCGTTTTCATGGCCGGCATGGGGTGCGGTGAAGCGCCGTCAACGCTATAGTGGTGCCATGACCTCACTCTTCGAAGCTGCCGGTATGGATAGTGGCACACCGCGACCGCTCGCCGATCGCTTGCGCCCGAAGACATTGGCCCAAGTTGTCGGCCAGGATCACGTTGTCGGTCCGGATGGAACATTGACGCGGATGCTGAAAAGCGGCCGCCTCGGCAGTCTCATTTTCTGGGGACCTCCTGGGTGTGGCAAGACCACGATCGCACGCCTTCTCGCCCACGAAACCAAGCTTGAATTCGAGCAACTCTCAGCAATCTTCTCAGGCGTCCAGGATCTGCGCAAAGCCTTCGATCGTGCCAAGGCGCGGCGTGAGACCGGCAAAGGAACGCTGCTCTTCATCGACGAGATCCATCGCTTCAATCGCTCGCAACAGGACAGTTTCCTGCCCTACATGGAAGACGGCACCATCACGCTTGTCGGCGCGACGACGGAGAACCCGTCGTTCGAGCTCAACGCCGCCGTGCTCTCCCGTGCGACGGTGCTGACGCTCAATCGCCATGACGATGCGGCGCTTGAAGGCCTGCTGGTCCGCGTCGAAGCCGAAATGCAACGTCCCGTGCCGCTCGACGCCTATGCGCGCGAAACCTTGAAAGCCATGGCAGATGGCGATGGCCGCACGATCATCAACATGGCCGAGGAGATTCTGGCCGCCGTCGCTCCCGGCCAAACGGCGCTCGATCGCGACAAGCTGACCAAGCTGGTGCAACGCCGCGCGCCGCTCTATGACAAGAGCCGCGACGGGCATTACAACCTGATCTCCGCGCTGCACAAAAGTGTGCGCGGATCCGATCCCGACGCGGCGCTCTATTGGTTCTGCCGCATGCTCGATGGGGGAGAAGATCGCTTGTTTCTCGCCCGCCGCCTTGTCCGCATGGCGGTCGAAGACATCGGACTTGCCGATCCGCAAGCGCTTGTCATTGCCAACGCCGCCAAGGAAGCGTTTGATTTTCTGGGCTCGCCCGAAGGCGAACTGGCGCTCGCCAATGCAGTGATCTATCTGGCGACCGCGCCCAAATCGAACGGCGCCTATGTTGCCTGGAAAGCGGCGATGCGCATGGCCCGTGAGACGGGCAGCGTCGCGCCGCCGAAGGTGATCCTCAACGCGCCGACCAAACTGATGGAGGATGAAGGCTACGGCGATGGTTACGCCTATGATCACGACACGCCGGAAGGTTTCTCCGGCCAGAACTATTTTCCCGACGAAATCAAGCGGCGACCGAAGTTCTACGATCCGCCAGAGCGCGGTTTCGAGCGCGATATCCGCAAGCGTCTCGCCTACTGGGAGGGCTTGCGGCGCAAGCGCGGCGAAAGTTGATGCCGCCGCGTGATATCGCTATGGCGCTGGTTGTGGCGGTGCTGTGGGGCTTCAACTTCGTCGTGATGAAGGCGGCGGTCGCAGAAGTCCCGCCGATATTCCTCACCGCCGTTCGGTTTGGTCTCGCCTTTCTCGTCGGCGTCTGGTTTGTGACATGGCCGCGCACGGGCTGGCGCTACATCATCGGCTTCGGTCTTATCTTTGGTGGCATCAAGTTCTGGCTGTTGTTTTCTGCGTTTCACATAGGTGTCGCGGCCGGCCTCGCCTCGGTGGTGCTGCAGACGCAGGCCATCTTTACGATTGTTCTCGCAAGATTTCTGTTTGGCGAACGGCTCACCGCAACCGCGACGGTCGGCCTTGTGTTGGCGGTCGGTGGTCTATCGTTGATCGGTGCCGAGTTCTCCGGTGGGGCGCAATTCCATGCTGTGCTTCTTGTTGTGGCCGCAGCCGTCGCCTGGGCGTTTGCCAATCTCATCATCAAGAGCGCCGGTCAGATGGACATATTGGCATTCACGGTCTGGTCGAGTGCCGTCGTGCCGTTGCCGGCATTAGCTCTGTCGTTCGCGATCGAAGGCCCGGCGAGCTGGGCTGCGGCTTGGTCGCGGCTCTCGCTTGTCGGCGGCGCCGCGATCCTTTACCTCGCGATCCCCATCTCGCTCGTCAGCGGAGCGATGTGGAATGGCCTTATGGCCCGTCACCAAGCTGGCAGCGTCGCGCCGTTCGCGCTGCTGGTTCCGGCCGTAGGCCTGCTATCCGCATGGCTCGTCTACGGCGAAGAATTGAGCGCAACCTCGCTGATCGGTACCCTTTTGATCGGCCTTGGGCTGGCGGCCATCGTGCTTGGCCCGCGTCTCCCGGAGCATCGGCAGCCCCAAGTCAGCACCACGCCGCCAGACCGGTAGAGTGGTTCAGATGCGCAATCGCGCTGGTGCGTTGCCCCTCAGTTGGGCTAAGGTAAAGGTCCATCTTCATAAAACGGTAGTCCATTGATCGTGCCGCAGGGCCCCGACATTGATCCCAAGGTTCTTGAGCGCGCGCTCGCTGCGGTGGTCGGAATCAAGACCTTCGTGCCGCCGGACGCTATGACCGCCGAGGTACTCGGCACCGAGCGGGCGGGCTATGGCGTCATCATCCGCGCCGATGGAATTGTTCTGACCATCGGCTACCTCGTCACGGAAGCCGAGAAGATTTGGGTGACGCTTGCGGACGGTCGCGCGCTCGCCGGTCATGTGCTTGGCTATGATCAAACGACGGGCCTAGGCCTCGTCCGCGTGCTGGCGCGCGTCGAATTGCCGTTTGTTCCACTGGGTGATTCAACCAGTGCCGCCATTGGCGATCCAGTCGTGGTTGCCGGCGCTGGCGGCATGGCGCAGTCCGTTGCCGCCAGCATCATTGCCAAGCAGGAGTTCGCTGGGTATTGGGAGTATGTGTTGGACGAGGCGATTTTCACCTCGCCAGCGCATCCGAATTGGGGTGGCACGGCAGTACTCGGTTCGGCGGGCGAATTGTTGGGTATTGGCTCATTGCAGATTCAGCACGCGCCAGGCACAGCCACGACCGGCGACACCAACATGATCGTGCCGATCGACGTGTTCAAACCGATCATGGATGATCTCTTGAAAATCGGGCGCCCACGCGGGCCGGCGCGGCCTTGGCTTGGCCTCTATGCAACGGCGATGGGCAACAGAATTGCGATCATGGGTGTCGCCAGCAAAGGACCGGCAAAAGCTGCAGGTCTCAAATCCGGTGACGTCGTGATGGCGGTCGCCGGCCATGAGCCCCAAGGTCTTGCCGACTTCTTCCGCCGCATCTGGTCGCTTGGACCGGCCGGCGTCGAGATCCCGTTCACAGTTTATCGCGACGGCAAAACCATTGAAGCCAACCTGCGCTCCGTCGATCGCAATGCCTTGCTCAAAGGCCCAAGCGTTCATTGATACATTGTATTCAGCGGTTCCATGCGCGCCTCTTCGGCGGTATATTCTTGGCTGCCACATCCGGCTAACGTGAGCAGTCCGACGCATGATCGTATTCAAGGACCTTTGGTATCAGCATCCCGCCAATGAAGCGGTCAATTACCCGTGCATCGCGCCTGGGGAATTGACGAGCCTTGAAGGCAAGGTTATCGGTCGTGGCTATCCCGTCTTTTCCAATCAATGTGCCATCCGCATGGGCGTGGCTTTGAAACGCGCGGGCGTCAGCCCGCAGACATTGCGGGGCCTCACGACATGTGGCGTGCATGCGGCCGAGGAAATGCACATCATCCGCGCCGCCGATCTCGCGAGTGCACTCGCCCGCGTCAATCTGCCGGGTCTTGGTAAAATGGAGCGCATCACCGGCAAGGATGCCGCCGAATTCTATCCGAAGCTGTTTGGCCGCACCGGCATTATTTATCTGCAGGACTATTGGCGCCGTACCGGTGAATCCGTGCCGACCGGCGACCACATCGATGTCTGGAATGGCTATCGTTCGTCGACGAAATGGCTGATGGAATGGTTTTCTTGGCTCGGCTACTACTCGAACTACGCCGAAGCCAAGGAAGTCTGGTTCTGGGAGGTCAAATAGACCGCATGCGTTATGTCATGGCCATGGCGTTCGCCAGCGTGACGGCCTTGCTGGCGACCATCTTTGTTTCAGGTCCTGTCGCCAGCGCCGTCGTGCGGCAGTTTACCTTCGATAATCCGGATTCGGTTGCCAATCTGCACGCAAGCGTGTTCATGGGGCTCAATATCCTGGCGCTCGCCATTGGCTGGTTTGCCGGATGGGCCCTCGGGTGGCGCTGGGGTAACGCTGAGCGCTGAGCCTTGTTCTAGGACAACGATGCGACTTCTCCTCCTCGCGACGACCGGCGGCGCTCTGGGCGCAGGCGCGCGCCATCTCGTCAACGTCGCGTTCGTCCGCTGGCTGGGTACTGGTTATCCTTGGGCGACGCTGGCCGTCAACGTGCTCGGTTCACTGCTGATGGGTTTCCTGGTCGAAATGATTTTGCGCAAATTCGATGGCTCCGAAGCGCTGCGGACGTTTTTGGCCACCGGAATCCTCGGGGGCTTCACAACCTTTTCGGCGTTCTCCTTCGATGTTTTCGGGCTGATCCAACGTGGAGAGATGCTGCTGGCGCTCGGGTATGTTGTGCTTTCTGTCATCGGCTCCATTGTGGCGTTGATCATTGGTGTGAGCATCGCGCGAGGTATATTCACATGAGCGCGCCAGTCGAGACGATCAGAGTCAAGGACGATGAAGCTGGGCTCCGGCTCGATCGCTGGTTCAAGATCCATTATCCCGGCGTCGGCTACACCTACCTGCAGAAGTTGCTGCGTTCCGGCCAGGTCCGAGTCAATTCCAAGCGCGTCGAGAGCAATGCGCGGCTCGATGCTGGCGCCGAGATCCGCGTTCCCCGCATTGCCCGCGAGCCGGCCAAGTCGCTATCGGGCGCTGAAACCGGACCCAAAAGCTCCAAATCCGATCGCGATCTGATCGAGCGCATGATCCTCTACGAGGACGAGTACGTCGTCGTGCTGAACAAGCCGTTTGGCCTCGCCGTGCAGGGCGGCACGAGCACGAAGCGGCATATTGACGGCATGCTGGCCGGAATGGTCGATCGCTTTGGTGATCGTCCCCGTCTCGTGCATCGACTCGACCGCGACACGACCGGTGTCTTGCTTGTCGCCAAGAGCCGCATTGCCGCCGCCAAGCTCGGTCGCACGTTCCAGACACGTAGCGCCGCCAAGACGTATTGGGCACTGGTCAAGGGCGTGCCGCGCCCCGCGCAAGGCAAGGTCGAGGCGGCCCTCGTCAAGGCGTCAGGTCCGGATGGCGATCGTGTGCGCAAGGCCAAGCCCGGCGAACAAGAACAGGCGATGCACGCGACGACGCACTACAGCGTCATCGACAAAATCGCCAACAAGGCCGCTTGGATGAGTCTGAAGCCGGTCACCGGGCGCCAGCATCAGTTGCGCGCGCACATGGCGATGATCGGCCACGCCATCATCGGCGATCTGAAGTATCTCGCCGGCGATCAGACCGGACTGGAAGTGGCGCTGCCGTCAATGCTGCACCTGCATGCGCGCCGCCTGATCATTCCGCATCCGATCGATGCCAACGCACGGATTGACGTCACGGCGCCACTCCCCGAACACATGCGCAAGACCTGGGACATGCTTGGTTTCGATGTGAACCGGTTCGAGAAGGGCGAGGGCTGATCTCTCAACTCGCAGCCGCTTTGCGTTCGGCCATGCGCCGTTCGGCACCAGCGATCATAGCGGCACGCAATGCGCTGACATCGGTGACGTTGGCATCGATGCCGAGGTGCTGGGCGTCGGCGATCGTGCGCAACTCATCCACCGCCGCGATTTCTGACAACTTGGCTTCCAGGACCAGCCGGCCTTTCTTGGCAAGCATCGCGACGACGCTGAAGGAAAACGGATCGAACGCGGCCGCAGGTTTGGTGGCGGCGCTCAGCGGCTGCGCAGACTTCGCCACTTTGGCCTTCACCTCAAGCGGCACTTCGCGCACGCGGATCTGCGCGATGCGCGCCTCGCATTGCGCCGCCAGCCGCTCCACAGCCGCTTCCGGCACCTCGCCATCCCCCCTGAACAGCTCACGGAAATATTTCGTCTGTCCGCCGCCGGACATGGTCTTGGTGGTGCGTCCCATCGTCGTGTTACCCTTTTATGCGTTCGCGGCCAGCGCCGGCTCATCGAGCCAGGGGCTAATCTCATCGTAGAGCTTTCGCATATCCGCGATCCCGTCGCCATACTTCTGCTCGAGGCTCTTGCGTCCCACTTCCCAGTCGAAGGCGTTTGCGATGGCGTCCTTGTGCGGCATCATGGCGTCCAGCATCGGGTGAACGATGCCGATTTCTTCGATCAGGACACGGTCGCGGCCTTGCGCTCGGACGCCGTTGGCAACACAGACATAGCGCCGCCGATGCATCGGAATATCAGCCAGATTGTCGATCGTCGCCTTATCCTCGATCAGCAGAGAAATGCGGTCGACGCCGAGCTGCGAGACGTAATCGGGGCGGAACGGGACCAACACCTTATCGGCCGTCTTCAAGGCTGCCAGTGCCGCAAACGACAACCCTGGCGCGCAGTCGAGGATCACGACATCGAAGTTTCCGGCAAAGCGACGCAATAGTGTTTCGATCCGGCCGCGCACGCGCGAAGCCACGACGTCCGCCGTGCGCGATTCGCGCGCCTGCTTGAGATAGAGCTCGCCCTGGACGTCCTCCAGCAGCAGCGAGCCAGGCAACAGCGCGAGGCGTGGCGGCCGCCCGGTGCCGTCGTGCACGTCGCCGACGTTGGGGATCAGATACTCGCGTGGGCTGACCGGCACGCCATCGAACAGGTCATAGAAATAGTCGGCAATCGTCGTGCCGCCCTTGCGCGCGGTGTTCCAGCCCTGGCCGCCGATCAGAATAAGCGAAGCGTTGCACTGACTGTCGAGATCGAGCAGCAGCACGCGCTTGCTCCCCCAGATCGCGAACGCTTGCGCCAGCATCACCGAAAGTGTCGACTTGCCAACGCCACCCTTGCGATTCGCAACCGTCAAAAAATACGCCATGCGTCCCTGCTCTCCCACACCGATCGAACCGAGCGGAGATGCGATGATTCTGGGCGGCGGGGCAAATGGGGGGGTGGTGCAGGTCAGGAATGTTCCTGGTCGCTCAGCGTGATGGCGCAAACATTGCGTTGCTTTGCCGCATCATATACTCTGCTTGAAAATCATTCGTGCTCAGCCATTTGTGCTGGCTCAAAGAGCACGATGCCGGTCCGCAAAATTCTGGGAAATGTCAAATGGTGGGATTGATCTTCTCTGCCTCGAACGGGATCAGTGGATCGAGGAGTGCATGGACCATCGGCAGTGATCGCGTCCTCAATTTCACTCCAGATACCCCGCTAGAGCGACCGAACATTTTCAATGGCGTACACTATTTCTCGGGCATTGGGAATTATCAACCCTCTGGCTCCGCTCCTGCGTCATCACTGCGCAGCCAAGAACCACTCGGGGCACTTCAGAACCTCCAACTGTCATGGCAAGGCACGCCGCTTTACAATGGCGACCCTGTTGTTGAGTTTGGGGGACGCCTTTTTTTTACGGCGACTCGTGAAGCTCTCGGGACAGAACTTTGGGCGCTCGACTCGCAAGGATCCGTGAGCCTCGTTGCAGACGTGTTTGGTGGCGTGGAAAGCAGTTTTCCTCGCTCCTTCCAAGTGTTTGACGATCATCTGTATTTTATCGGCTGGTCCGAACGGACAATTCACGGTCAATTGGTTCCAGCTTTCTATGAGCTTGCGCTCGATGGGTCCCTGCGTCAGCTAGCGCAATTGCCACCAGGTTTTACGGACCCCCAATACGCCACGATCGATAATCAGCTGGTTATTTCTGGGATAGACCCCGCCGGCGCTGGGGCGCTCTGGACGGTCACAGACAGTGGACTTTTTGCTCGCGCGTGGGGGACGGAGTTCGACACCCAAATACAAGTTATTGATTCTTTGTACAGTCGGGGCTCGACTGTATATTTTTCTGCCCGGGGTGCTGGTAACGGCATCTGGATGCTTGATTCCGACGGCGTGCCAAGCCGGATCATGGCAGTTGAATCTCCCTTTTATCAACCGGCGTCTCCGTTTGTCGAATTGAAAGGGAACCTATATGTAATGGTTCATCAGCTAAAACTCGACGGCTCTGGATCGTTAGTTTCTGAACGGCAAATCGTAAAAATTGCCTCCTCGCTGAACTGAGTGGGTGCAGTTCGCTCCGTTTGGATGGTCGGATGGCGGCATGATCCTGATGGCAGAGCGCTTGGCGTCGTGCCGGGCGGCGGTCAAGGCCGCGCTTTTCGGCGCGCCCGCAGGGCTTGGGCTTGAGGGTCGGCCGGCGCGGCGGCACACTGGATGGCAGGATCGACCCAACCCCAATCTCCAGCAGGCACCACATGCGCGACACCGACCTCTTCCAGCTCGCTCTCGGTCTCGTTCCGCCGTGGATGGTGAAGGCCGCCAACTTCGACGCCGCGAAGAAGCGGCTCGATCTGGAGATCGACTTCACATCCGGCGGCCGCTTCCCATGCCCCGACTGCGCAGCCGCTGATTGCCCGACGCACGACACGGTCATGAAGACGTGGCGTCACTTGGATTTCTTCCAGCATCAGGCGTTCCTCACCGCCCGCACACCGCGCATCACTTGCAAGAAATGTGGCGTCAAGCTGATCAACGTGCCGTGGGCAAGACCTGGCTCCGGCTTCACGCTGCTGTTCGAGGCGCTCGCCATGACGCTCGTCACGCACATGCCGGTCGCCGCCGCAGCCCGCCTCATGGGCGAGCATGACACGCGCATCTGGCGTATCGTTTTCCACTACGTTGCGGCGGCGGTCGCGCGCATGGATCTGGGCAGCCTGCGCCGCGTCTGCATCGACGAGACGGCAGCTAAACGCGGCCACGACTACATTACTTTGTTCGTCGACATCGACCGCCGCAACGTCGTGTTCATCGCCGACGGGCGCGATGCCAAGACCGTTGCCGAGTTCGCCGATCACGTCGATGCGCACAACTCCGACGCAAGCCGTATCAAGGAAGTCTGCGTGGATATGAGCGGCGCCTTCATCAAGGGCGTCACCGAGAACCTCACCGAGGCCGAAATCACCTTCGACAAATTCCACGTCATGAAGTTGATCGGCGACGCTGTCGATCATGTCCGGCGCGCCGAGAGCAAGGCCCGGCCAGAACTCAAGCGTTCGCGCTATCTCTGGCTCAGGAACGAAGCGAACCTCACGGTCGAACAGTCGGCGCAGCTCGGATCGTTGGCGAAAACAAACCTGAAAACAGCGCGCGCTTATCATCTACGACTCGCCTTCCAGGACATCTACAAGGAACGCTCACGCGAATGGGCCAGCGTGCTCTTGGACAAATGGTATTCCTGGGCGCGCCGCTCGCGGCTTGAGCCCATGAAGCAGGTCGCGGCCACCATCAACCGTCACCGCGAGGGCATTCTCGCCTGGTTCGACAGCGGCATCGCCAACGGCCTCATCGAAGGCATCAACTCTCTCGTCCAAGCCGCCAAGGCAAAAGCACGCGGCTATCGAAACCGAAAGACCCTGAAGGTCGTCACCTACCTCATCGCCGGCAAACTCGACCTCAGACTACCCACTTGAAACAGCGGGGAACCTAAAAATTGATCAAAATAACAATGCAACTGCGATTTCGCCAGTTTACACAGGAGCCTCGCCATATCAAGGCTCTTTGACGTCCTTTGATGGAGGGTTGTACTTTTTTGCGGACAATGGGGCGTCGGGAAATATACTATGGAAGATAAACGACCTCGGAGAAGTAGAGCGAGTTTCTCTATTTGATACTCCGGATTTTTCGACGACAATGTCTATAATTGCTTCAGGAGATACGCTTTATTTTAGTGGCTATGACCAGCAGCATGGTTTGGAACTTTGGCAATTGCCGATTGGTGACACCCCGCGCCTTGTCGCCGACATCAACCTGATGCCCGTCCTCTCGGTGAATGACGGTTATAACGCGGCGCGGCACTCGGCAATGCTTGGGCAGGATCTAGTTTTTTCCGGAACCACCGAGCATTTGAACCATAATGCTGCGGGTTTTTGGCGGGCGGGTCCATCCGGGGTTGCCAACCTCGGCGGCGAAGTATCCGGGCTGCATGCGTTTAACGGTGGCATTGTTTATGGGCTAGGTTCTCCGGTAGGGTTTGCGCTGTGGCAAATGCGCGCCGACGGCAGTAGCCAGCAGATAAATAATACACCGGGCGGTGTCTCTATATTTGATCCCCGTGGTTTTCAAGAGATCGGGTCGCATCTGATTTTTAGTGCCGCGTCGTCTGATAGTGCGGTTCGAGGCATTTGGCGGCTTGATTCGAATAGCGCCGTGGAATTGGTTTACCGACCTGACACATTTTTTTCGGGCGTTTTTTACTCGAATGACCCCGTTGTTCACAATGGATTCGTTTATTACAAGGAAAACTTCTCAGGTACCGCAGCGACTATTATTGGTGTTGGTGCATCCGGCACGGCAGTAGTGTTAAACGATGTTGAGACTGGATTTTTAGAATATGACGGAGTCACGCAACTTAGCCGAACAATGGTGTCGTTTGACGGAGAGTTGTATTTCAGTTCATCGCAGCCTCACGATGTGGCTAGGAATTTCGAACTTTGGAAGATTGACAGAAATAATAATGTTGTGCAGGTCGCAGATATTAACCCCTATTTTCCTGGCTCTTTTCCGGCGGGTTTTACTGAATTTAATGGTGAGTTGTATTTTCGAGCTACTGGCCCAGTTGGCGGACGGGAGCTATGGAAAGTCAGCGCGAGTGGCTCAGTCGAGCAAGTGGCTGACATTTTTACCGGTGGTGGATGGTCCAGTCCGTTTGGATTTACCGAGCACGCTGGCGAGCTGTATTTCAGTGCGGATAGTTTTGACAGCGGACGTGAGCTGTGGAAGTTACGGGCGGACGGTTCAGTTGTTTTGGTAGCTGAATTGCGATCCGGTGAGGTCGGTTCGGATCCGTTTTATTTGCATGAATTCGCAGGGAATCTTTATTTTCGTGCCCATACCGCCGTTGGCAATCAAAGTGAGCTTTGGAGGGTAGATGAGAATGGCAGTGTCCATCGTGTGACGTGGCCAGGAACGGTTGACGGCGTGATTGTGCCTCTTACTGGTGGGGTTGATCCATCCTATAATGGTGTTGATGGTGTTGAGGAGTTGACGGGCACCGATTGGTACATTGGTGAGGCTCATGGAAGGTTGCTTGTTGCAACGGGAGGAGCTTTTGGCGTTAGTTTCGTAACGATTGATGCTGCTGGTGTCGTTCGCCCCGGCGTCGCGGGCGATACGTTTTCGAGCCAGCCACTTGATTTTCTTGATTTGCCCCCAGTGGGGCTTTTCACGGCGTTGAGCGATTTTGTTGCGCTGACAGCTGGGGGGGGAACTTACTACGCTCTCAGTGGGAACGATATTGTCCTGGGCGCCGTATCTGCAGACACCGCCTACGGTGCCGCCGGCTTCGACAGTCTCTACGGCGGTGGCGGGAATGATTCGCTCTACGGCGGCGTCAACGAAGACATCATCGTCGGTGACGCTGGCGACGATCAGCTTTTCGGTGGCGATGGCGGCGACGTGCTGTCGGAATTGTTCGACAGCCTCGGGTCCGGAAACGATGTGCTCGACGGTGGGCTGGGCGGTGATATTATCTATGCTGCGGCGGGCAATGATACCGTCTACGGCGGCACTGATGTCGCGAACAACTACGCAGATCTCGGCGTTGGGGACGATGGCTTCACGGGCGCTGGCGGCACTGATGTCGTTGTCGGGGGAGCCGGCTTCGATACGATCTACGGTGGCATTGGTGATGATTCGCTCTATGGAGAAGCGGACGCGGACCAGCTTTTTGGTGGTGATGGCATCGATTTGCTGTCGGGCTCGGCGGGTAACGATAGCCTCGATGGAGGCAATGACAACGACCTCCTGATCGGCGACTTCGGCAACGATCGGTTGCTCGGTGGTGGCGGCATTGATGTGCTGTTTGGCTTCGCCGATGACGACACCCTGAACGGTGGTATCGGCGGCGATGTCGACGCGCTTTACGGCGGCGCTGGCCACGATACATTCCAAGTCGGTGGCACCGATTTTGGCTATGACTATATTTATGACTTTGCCGGTGGTCCCGGCGCCAGTGACACGATCGCGTTGCAATCGGGAGCGACCATCACCACCCAATATTCTTACGCCGGCAATTACTACATCGATTTGACCAATGGCTCGCACGTCGTCGTGGTCGGCGTCGGAAGTGTGCTGGCTGAAGACATTCTGTTGAACGGATTTTGAATCGACTGACGGCTTGGCGCGCTGACAGCGCCGTAAGCGCGCAATCAACCGCATCTGGTGAGGTCATCGGGCGTCTGCGATCATCGCTGTTGTTTGGGCAACGGTGGAGCGGACATGAGCACGGGTCGCAGGCGGCAGAACCCGGCGCGTTCGGTCGAGCCAGGGGTGGCCGGCGACATCGCCGTGTATCTCTGCCGTGATCCGGTGGACTTCCGCGCCGGCATCAACGGGCTCAGCGTGCTTGTCGAGCAAACCCTGAAGTACGATCCGTTCAGTCGCAACCTGTTTGGGTTCGTCAACAAGCGCCGCAATCAGATTAAGGTTTTGTACTGGCAGTGGAGCGGATTTTGCCTATGGCAGAAGCGGCTGGAGGAGGAGCGGTTCCAGTGGCCGTTCCATCTCGACGGCCCCGTTGTCGAATTGACCGATGAGCAGTTCGTATGGCTGCTCGAAGGGCTCGATCTCAAGCACATGAAGCCGCATCGGGCACTCGAATACCGCACAGTGCTGTAGCGCGCGGGGTTGCCATTCTGACTTGCTTGCTTCCAGCAAGGGCGGTCGCGCGCAAACAAAAAAGCAGTGTTGCCGGCAGATTCTTTTTCTGCGCCGGCAAATCAGTGATCATCGCTGTTATGGATGATGATGCCGCAGCCCCCAACACCGAATTGCCTGACGATGTCGCGCAACTGAAGGCGCTGGTCAGCATCAAAGATCACCAGATCGCGGCGCTGCAAGAAGAGTTGCGGCTGTTGCTTCACAAGCGGTTCGGCGCCAGCTCCGAGAAGGCCGACCCCGCGCAACTCCAGCTGTTCAACGAAGCCGAGGTGGACGTCATCGCCGCGCCTGATGCCGATGACACGGCTGGCGAGATCACGGTGCCAGAGCACGTCAGGCAAAAGCGCGGCCGCAAACCGTTGCCGTCGATCCTGCCGCGCTTACCATCGAGCACGATGTTCCCGAGGCCGAAAAGACCTGCTCGTGTGGTTGCACACTGTCACGCATCGGCGAGGAAACGTCCGAGCAACTTGATATCGAGCCGGCGAAGATCCAGGTTCTGCAGAACGTCCGCTTCAAATATGCCTGCCGCTCGTGTGAGGGCAGCAGCCACGACGGCCCGGCGGTCATCATCGCGCCGGTTCCGGCACAGCCGATCCCAAAGAGTAACGCGTCGCCGGGTCTACTCGCGCACATCGTCACGTCAAAGTTCGTCGATGGCCTGCCGCTCTATCGCCAGGAAACGATGTTCGCGCGTATCGGCGTCGATCTCGGCCGCGGAACGATGGCCAACTGGATGATCCGCACCGGCGAGCTGGTGATCCCGCTGATCAACCTGATGCATGAGGCGCAGCTCGGCTACGACGTGCTGCAGATGGACGAGACCACCGTGCAGGTGCTGAAGGAAGAGGGCCGGGCGGCGGAAGCGAAATCGCGCATGTGGGTTCGGCGCGGCGGACTGCCGCAAGCTCCGATCATCCTGTTCGACTACGATCCCTCGCGCGCGGGTGCCGTCGCGTTGCGTCTGCTCGAAGACTACAAGGGCTTTCTGCAAACCGACGGTTATAGCGCCTACGAGAAAGTCGGCGTGCATCTGGGGCTGACGCACGTCGCATGCGTCATGCCGAAGGCGTGCTTCCAGCACGACGCACACGCGCGCAGAAAATTCGACGAAGCGCTGAAGGCGCAAAGCAAAACCGGACGCGGTGGCTTGGCGGCGGCAGGGCTGGCGTTGATCCAGAAACTTTACCGCGTCGAAAAGGTCGCGCGCGAAGCGGGACTGACTGCCACCGAACGCCACCAACTGCGTAACGAAAAAGCACGGCCGATCTGGGACGAGTTGCGGCGCTGGCTCGACAGCGTGCGCGGTCACGCGCCGCCATCGACGCTGGTCGGCAAGGCGCTCAACTATCTCGATAACCAATGGCCGGGGCTGATCCGCGTGCTCGATGATGGTCGATTGGAGGTCGATAACAATCTTTGCGAAAATGCAATCCGGCCGTTTGTAATGCCTGTTTCATTGTGCACCTCCTTTTTAAGTATCTGAAAACATTGAGATCTGATTTTCGGAGTCGATCCGACACGGGCGACCTTTTCGTTTCAGTGCGGCGGCGACCGGCTCGGCTTCGAGATCGGCAGCACGGATTTGATGCGGCGCGTCAGGAATGATCTGCTCGCTCTTGAGGACGCCGGCCTTGATGAGTTTGCGAATTTGATGATGGCTGACGCCGAGTTTGGCCGCCGCATCGCGCATCGTCAGCCACTCGCCGTCCTTTTCGGCGGAGCGGTAGCCGTGTATGTCGCGTACGCGGCGGATGTCACCGACACGGCGTGCCGTCCAAGTCTTGTTCTGGCCGGTCGGTATGCCCATACGGTTCAAGGATGCAGCGATGTCCTGATCGGACCAGCGACCCGCCATACTGCGCATGATTGCAATCGCCTCGTCTGCAGTGTGGCAGCCGTGTTCGCCGGTTTTGGGCTTGCGGATGCGCAGCTCGGAATGCTGGCCACCCTTCCAGTGAACCACGAGAACGATCTCGCCAGCCGCCGCATCGAAGTCGGCGACGATCTCGTTAATCAGGGAGCGCACAAGGCGCTGGCGCGTTCGCATAGTCGTCCTCGGCGCCTTCCAAGCTGCTGAGAGATCATCTGCCAATCCTGAGAAGTCGGGACGTGCTTCGCCGACCTCAGGTGGTTGCTGACCGTCGAGCCGCTTCCGGCATGCCTCGACGCGCCGCAATGCGGTCTCCCACGCTTTCTCCAACTGCGCGGCGATCAGCCGATTATCGGGATCGCAAGCGGCATAGCGACGCTCGGCAAGCGACGCATCGTATTGGGCTTGGTTCAGCTCCAGCTCGGCGATGCGTCGCCGGTCCTTGTCTTCATCTCTCAGCATTCGCTCGGCCTCCACGGCTGCCTCGATCGCCATCGGTGCCACAGCACACAGCATCTCGGCTGCGATTGTCGCGTCGATGCGTTTGCCACCGAAGCTCATGCAATACCGCAACCCTAATTGCAGATTCGACTTGTCGCACCTGTAAACCGGGCGGGGGTAGCGACCGGTGTAGGTAACGCTGAGCCGACGGCCACAGCGCGCACAGCAGATTAAACCAGCCAGCAGTGCGCGCCCGCCACGACCGGACTTCGCGTCGCCAACTCGGCCATAGGCGTTGCCAGCAAGCACGACCTGATTGCGCTCGTACGCCGCCCAGTCGAGATACCCCTCGTGATGATCCTTGATGAACACCTCCCATGTGTCCATCGGCTTGAGATGGCCGTAGCTCTTGCGTGCCCGGCCGTCGACAATCGCGGTACGCTTTTCGCTCTTTCCGTATGCGTAAACGCCGGCATAGAAAGGGTTCTTGAGAATCCCGATGACGTTGCGATATCTGATCGGCCGCCAATCAACTGACGTCAATGTTCTGCCGTCGGTGGGATAGGGAAAGTGGATATTCTGCGATGCCATCCACAGCAGCACCTGTCGGGCGCTGCCAAGCTCGAGAAACTTCTGGAAAACGAGCCTGATCACTTCTTGCAGCCGCCGATCCGGATCGAGGCCCAGCCCGATGTGTCTGTCCCAAATATAGCCGATCGGCGCGGAGATCCTTAACTCGCCGCGCTTCGCCTTCGAGCGCGCAGCTTCGTACATCCGCGATCGAATGATCCCCAACTCGAACTCGCTGATGCTGCCCTTCATGCCGAGCAGCAAGCGATCATTCGGCCGGCACGGATCGTATACGCCGTCGAGATCGATGACACGGGCCTCGACCAGTCCGCACAGTTCGAGCAGGTGGTGCCAGTCGCGGCCGTTGCGCGCGAGGCGGGATGCATCGAGACAGAGCACCGCGCCGACTTGGCCCGCGCACAAAGCAGCCACCAGGCGTTCAAAGCCGGGCCGCTCGGAGGTGCCGCTGGCCGTGCGGCCGAGATCGTCGTCGATAACTTCGACGTTGGCGAAGCCGCGACGACGAGCGACCTCGACAAGGTCGTATTGCCGCCGTTGGCTTTCGAGGTTCAGTTGCACCTGCTGCGGCGTCGACTGCCGGACGTAGACGATTGCCTTGCGTTGCACCACGCTTGTCGGAAGAACCAAATCATTATTGGTCATCGCCTGCCTCCCGCACTATGAGGCCGCTCGCCTCGTGCATGAGTAGCGCCAGAGACCTGAGCACGGCCTGCCGCTCCAGCGGGGTCATTCCCTGTATCCGCATGTCGTCGAGAACGAGGTCGAGTTGGCGCGGCGCTTTCGACAGCGTGCGCTCCGACATTGGGGCAAGTTCCTTCCGTCGTGTGATCGGTACAAGCATTCCCATCTTTGGCCTCCTGCGTGACGGTGTTGCCGTCCGCAGAAACCAGCCGCGATTCGCACGCGACTAACAGCTCATGCATCGTCCGCAGGGCCGCAAGCGACACCTGCGGCGATCCGATTTTCAAACTGGCGCAAAAGATCGGATCTAACTTCCATGTCGCCACCATCGTGACGATACCCGGCTCAAGCTCAACATGCGCGATCTCCCCGGACGCGCGCCGCTCGATCAAAATCCGCCGCGCGCTCCGCCCATACAGTGGATGCCAGCGATAATGGACGACGACAGTCTGCCCGATATGGGCAGAATGACCCCGAGATTGTCATGGGAAGAAAGGCATGGCTGTTCGCTGGCTCCGATCGCGGCGGTGAGCGCGCCGCTGCGATGTACAGCCTCATCGTCAGCGCAAAAATGAACGATATCGATCCGCAGGCATGGCTCGCCGACGTGCTCGCCCGCATTGCGGGACATCCAGCGTCGCGCCTTGACGAACTATTGCCGTGGAATTGGAAGGCCGCCAAAGTGGCCATCAGCCGGGCAGCTTGATCATGGCCGGCATCCCCTTCGTCTTCACGATCGCGCGCGTTGCCGCAATGCTCGGCAAGGACGAGGACTGGCTGTTTGAGCTCTCAATGGGATTGGATCCCGAGGACGGCTGCCTCTGGGTCCTCGACATCAACGACCGCGAAGTCCAGGCATTCACCGAATACGGTATCGAGTGCCTGAAAGAGCTCATCGCCGACAAGCGCGCTGCTGGTACGGCCTCAAACCCGCGGCCAAAGTCGTAGCCCCCTGCGGTGTTCACCGGATGCTTACGAGTTGCGGAAGCCCGCGTCGCACATTCGATCTGTGACGAGAGCATTTCTAGTTGTTTTTGCGAGGCACCATCGACAAGTGCCGACATTAGACTTGGAATATCTAGCAGATGCTTTTCAAATTCACCAATGGGCACAGCATTTATATCAAAAAAGTCGTTTAGCCGCATCGCCATGAGTGCAATAAACTGTTCAATTTCGAATTGCCGCTTGGTGCCGCTAAAGCCGCGCCCAACAAACTCAGCTAGCCCTTGAGTGCAAGATGTTTGTTTGAGTTGGTCCATTAATCTGTCAGGTTGCGTCAACGAAATAACGCGTTGCTTATTAATCTCCAATTCTTTCATAAAAAATAAACTGCGCGCGAAACTAAATAATAATAAACCAACTATATCACAGAAAGGCATCCGGGGGGTTGCTTCCAACCCCCACGAATGCCACCTGCGAAAACCGGTTATAAAGCGCGCATGATCAATTCAGCTATGTTCGCCAATCGAGCTCTTCATCGTTTTGCCACTAGGCTCACTAGAAACCCCTTTCAACGGGGCTTTTTTACCTAGCGTACGGCTTGTGATCCGTCAAGATGTTGGCAATGACAGGCTATGTTCTCTTGCGTAGTTCGTTCGCGAGCAGTTCTGGTTGGAGCTGCCTGCCCGGCTCCGGCACCACGACTTCATTCGCTGCTCCCGGCGCACAGACGAACCGAAAATTCCCGTGCCCGACCCCCTCCGTCATGCGCAGCAGCAAGTCCTGCGCATGCCGCATCCGCGCCTCGCTCAAAAACACGAACACGACCAGCACATGCGTGATCCCAAAGCGCTTCTTAAAGGCGTCGTGGCGGTAGAGGGTCAAGTAATCGCGGAAATGCGCAGCGATGGCGCTGCGGTCGATGGATTTCGGATCGAGTGGTTCGCTGCCGGTATCGAATTCGAAGCAGGCGAAGGTGCGCAAGGTCTTGCCGCTGGTTGTGTCGGCCCAGCCAATGAGATTGTCGGGGAACTTCGGCGTCTTGGAACCCGGCAGCGGAATGGCAAACGGGCTCTTCGAGCGGCGCGTGTCGTCGGGGCAATGGGGATTGAGCAGGATATCCTTGTGCAAAACGGGTGAATGCCTCGGCGTCTGCTTGATGCCGAGTTCGATGAACGCCATCAATACGCGCGTCTCCATGATGGTGTGCGCGAAGTGACGATGGGTGGTGCGGCCGAACTGGGTGACCGGCCCGTGTTCGAGCAAGCCATGTTTCCGCAGGAGGTCGCGGCCGGCCTCGGTCAGCATGTAGTAGACGGGCAACGCGTAGTCGGCGCGTTCTTCGAAGTCGGGGTGCATAGCGTTTCAGATACCGCGTTGTCTCCGATGATTTGCCGCCGGGTGACGCCGGCTTGGCGCGCGCATCATGAAAAATCTGCTTCAGTCGCGCCTTGACGTAGCCTTCGGAAAAGCCGCTGATTGACGCGATTGTAGGCGATGAGGTGCTTGGTATCGATCAGCGGATAGAGGTGGATCGGCAGGAAGAGATTGCGCACGTCGCTTTCGACGATGCTGATCGTCTGCCCTGACGGCTTGGCGACGAGACGGGAACGCTTTGGCTTGCGGCGTTGGTTGGCCACCCCTGCATCATACCGCACGGATCACCACTCCGCCGGGCCGGTTGCCTGATTGTTACGTGGTGCCGACTTCGCGGGTGCTGGCGGTGTCTGAGCCGGAGATGCCGTCGACGGCCGATAGCGTTCGGCGTATTTCGCGCGCATGCGGTCGCGGACGATGGCAAACGCTTCGATCACTCATGCGCGGCATGGCCTCGATGCGACCAGGCGGCACCTGGAGCGACACCGCCGCCGGCTTCTGGCCTTTGACGAAGGTGGCGAACGATAATTTCGGCTGGTGGGCGATAAAGCCCGGGTCGCAGCGCATCTGACGTGCCAACTCGCGACTGTCTTCTTCGCCGGCGGCGAATTTCACTGACGTATTGGCGGAGAACGCACTCTTCAATGCGCCGGACAATTGATAAAGTCCCTGGTGGGCGAGCAGAAATCCGTAGCCGTATTTGCGCGCTTCGCGGAGCAGCATTTCGCCTCCTCGCTATTCCGAGTGGGTTGAGCGGTCGGATGGCGGCTTGATCCTGATGGCAGAGCGTCGCTGACGGGGCGGGCGGCGGTCAAGGTCGCGCTCTTCAGCGCGCCCCACTTCCTTCAAGTGGGGCTTGGCCTTGAGGGCCGGCCGAACCGTTGGCACACTACGAGCCAGGATCGATCCTCAACCCCGGCTCCGACAATGCGCGACACACAGCTCCTGCAACTGGCTCTCAGCATCAACTCGCCGTGGTTCGTCGCGGCGTCCAACTTCGACGCGGAGAAGAAGCGGCTCGACATCGAGGTCGACTTCAAGGCCGGCGCGCGTTTCTCCTGCCCTGACTGCAAAGGTGCGGATTGCCCGGTCCACGACACGACCAAGAAGACGTGGCGGCATCTCGACTTCTTCCAGCATCAGGCGTTCCTGCACGCGCGTACGCCGCGCATCAATTGTACCACGTGTGGCGTCAAGCAGATCGACGTGCCGTGGGCGCGCAAGGGCTCCGGCTTCTCGCTGCTGTTCGAGGCGCTGGCGATGACGCTGATCATGCACATGCCGGTCGCGGCCGCAGCACGCATTCTCGGCGAGCACGACACCAAGCTTTGGCGCGTCGTGCATCACTACGTCGAAGCAGCAGTCGACGAGATGGATCTCTCCGCTTTGCGGCGTGTCTGCATTGACGAAACCGCCGCAAAACGCGGGCACAACTACATCACGCTGTTCGTGGACATCGACGCGCGCAAGGTCGTCTACGTTGCGGAGGGGCGCGGCGCCAAGACCATTGAGCAGTTTGCGGATCATGTCGATGATCACAACGCCGATGCCTCGCGCATCAAGGAGGTTTGCATCGATATGAGCGGCGCCTATATCGCAGGCGTTACAGAAAACCTCACCGAGGCCGAGATCACCTTCGATCGCTTCCACGTCATGAAGCTGATCGGCGACGCCGTCGACAAGGTGCGCCGTATCGAGACGAAAAGCCGACCCGAACTGAAGGGCAGCCGCTATCTCTGGCTCAAGAACGACGCGAACTTGTCAGCGGCGCAAAAGGCCGAGCGCGGATCGCTCGCCAAGGCCAATCTCAAAACGGGCCGCGCCTGGGCCATGCGCCTCGCCTTCCAGGACATCTACAAGGAACCGAGCCGCCGGTGGGCCGAGTTCATGTTCGACCGCTGGTGCTCATGGGCAAAGCGCTCGCGGCTCGAGCCGATGAAGCAGGTCGCGACGACATTGATGCGCCATGCCGACGGCATTCTCGCGTGGTTCGACAGCCGCATCGCCAACGGCCTCATCGAGGGCATCAACTCACTTGTGCAAGCGGCCAAAGCGAAGGCGCGCGGCTACCGCACGCTGCGCAACCTCACGGCCGTAACCTACCTCGTCGCCGGAAAACTCCAGCTCAAGCTACCCACTTGAAACAGCGGGGAGCCAGCATTTCAGCGGTGTGATCGAAGTAGTCGGCGGCTTCGTCGACATAGACCCAGGTGCGCGTCCGCCTCTCCTTCGGCAGCATGGCGCGCTGCTGCGCATTCTGCGCCAGCATGGCGAGAAAGAACCGCCCCAAAATCTGCGTGCCGG
This sequence comes from uncultured Alphaproteobacteria bacterium, assembly GCA_963714325.1. Taxonomy (GTDB): domain Bacteria; phylum Pseudomonadota; class Alphaproteobacteria; order Rhizobiales; family Hyphomicrobiaceae; genus CAVQOB01. The sequence goes on from CAVQOB010000002.1 coordinate 69,192, forward strand.
TCTGCGACAGCATGGACTTCGAGGTCGAGATCAGGATAACTTTGCCGGCGAGTGTTTCCTCGAACAGGTTCAGCTTCGACACCGGGTTCGAGATGATGCGGGCGAACGCACCATTGGTCAGCACGCGATAAAGCCGTCTGCACGACCTGGCGCTTGGTTTCGTCGTATTGCTTCAGGTCGAACTCGTCGGCGAAGAAGCGGCGGGTGATGTCGTCGAGCGTGGCGATGCTCTCGGCATGCTGTTGAGCGCCGCCGGGCTGGCACAGTTCGATCAACGTCATCAGCGAGCTGTTCGGAATGGCGAGGCAGGCGCGGACGATGTAGTTGAACAAGGTGCTCTGCTTGCCGGTCAAATCCATGCCGAGCAGGGCGCCGAACAGATAATCATAGAGGCCGAGCGCGTTGTTGAGCAGGCGCTCGCGTTCGGCGAACGGCACGCCATCGAGATCGCGGCCCATCGTAAATAAGGAGAGACAGGTGGGGAACTCGGCGTCTTCCGGATCGATCAGTACCAGCTTACCGTCGAGGGCGCCGCCGGGCGCGAACACATCGAGACCGGCGATGGTGCGGATGAGATCGGTCTGGCTATCGATCACGACCACACTGGCGCGGCCGGCTTTCACCTCGTCGAGGTCTTGGGCAATCAGGAACTGGATCAGCTGCGTCTTGCCACTGCCAGTCCCGGCGCAAACGTGCGTGTGTTCGAGCCGCGCCTCGGGGCGGATGACGAACGGCAGCGGGTGTTGCGCGAAGGTGTGCAACGGCGTGCCGCCGAGATAGGCGTCGATCATGGCCGGCGGCGACAGACCGGAATCGGCCGGCGCTTTCAGTTTGTGCATCGCCTCGAAGCCCTGTTCGACGGTCAGGTTGGCGACCGCACAGACATTCTTGAAGAGCTGCATACGCGTCTTGAGATAGACGGCGGCGAGGGCGGGATCGTCCTCGGGCAAGAAGTCTTCGGTGAAGGTCAGCACTGATTTCGCGACAAAGTCGAATGGATCGGTCTGGTAGAAGGGAATGGTGAAGCCGTCGAATCCGGGTGGCAGATCGTAGGCCTCGCGCGGCACGTGTGCATTGACGATGCCAAGGACGAGCTTGTGCAAGGACTCGCACAGAAATTCGAGGATGCGATCCTGCGCCAGGAGCTTGGCCTCGATGTCGATCAGCGTGTCCCGGAGGTCGTTTTCCGCAGCAAGCGGCAATGGCTTGCGCGGATCAAAGTCCGGCAGCGTGAGCAGGATATCATTCTCCATCAGGAGATAGAAGACGAGTTCATGCAGTTCATTGCGTGTCCGCTCCGGCAGCAGGCAGATGTGATCGGTGTCGATGACCAATCGTTCCATGACTTTCCCGGCGAGCACATTGATCGCCTCAGAGGACGTCAACAGCCCATCCTCATAGAGCTTGGCGACGCGGGCGTAGCGTGTGGCGAGGCTTTCGCCTGCAATCGGATGCACCAAGCGGTGCGGTCGCTGAAAGAAGGTCGAGGCGGCGCGAATGCCGAAGTGGATGGCATCGCGGATCGGATGCGGCTCGACCTCGAACTTCATGTCGGCTCACCCTCGGCATGGCGTGAGGCCGGCTTGCCGCTGTGCGGCTTGCGCTCGCCGCGCTCTTTGATGGCGGTGCGGAACTTCGGTGGCAGCCCGAAGATGGCGCGCACCACGTTCGGTAATTGCCACCACAGCACGATGGCGATCAGCAGAAGAGCAGCATGGTCGGATCGCCGGAGAGGAGGCCGGCGACGGCCGAAATGATGAGCACGATCAGGAGCAGCGAAAAGAGCGCGCCAACCCAAGCCTTGATCGTAACGGCGCCGTCGTAGATTTCGGTCGAGCGCTTGAACATCCGGGAGGCGAGCGGCATGACGCGGGCGCGATCGAGCGCTTTAGCGATGGCGAGTATCTTCGGGGTCGAGAGATAGTGCGGTTTCAAGAGCAGCGATCGCTTGTTTCTGGCGATACAGCATCAGGTTGAGGTAGCCGAGGCGGTGGTAGTACATGGCGCGCGGCGCGATGCTACAGGCTTTCTCCATGATCCGGATCGCCCGCATCGGCTCGGTCTTACTGCGGCAGGTGGCCTCGTAGTAGAGCAGGAAGGCTTCGAGATCGCTGATCGACCAGGGCAGATCGTCGCCTTGTCGACCGCCACAGGGCGATGGCATCGGGATCGAATTTGCGCGCTTCACGCAATTGCGCGGCGGCGAGGGAGACGGTTGGCAAGAACACAGCGCCAGCAAACGGTTCGCGTTTGATCAGCGGAACCTGTTGCCGAGCTCGTCGATGTACGACATGGCGATGCGCATGGCGCGCTGTGCCCGCAGCGTGTCGCGCACGGCGCCGGGCGGCTCGGGCGGCGTTGGAAACAGCGTGACGCCACGGCGGTAGAGAAAAGCCAGCGTCGCAGCAACGGCAACAGATCCCAAAAATAACAGGATAAGCATCGCACGATCCCTCATCCTCGGAGCTGTCATTCCAGCCGAACGCCAGCGCCGGCGTCAAGGAACAGCAGCTTTAAGAATGAACGCACCTTGACCCCAAGCGCGTTCGGCTAGGGTTGGGGGGAGGAAGCTGGTCCCCTCCTGAAACGTGAGAGGCATGGTAGAATGAGGTAATAAACTTAAACATTTCTTTCATGAGCATCGAAAATGGCGGTTTAGCACCACACTATAGTTTTACCGGAATTGAGCAGTTGCAACGCGATATTTCAGAGGCGAGCGATGAATTGAAACAACATGTCGACGCACGCGAATGGGTGCGGGCCTACCGGACCTTGCAAACGATGAAAAACATGGCGGCCCATGGGCACCCAATGGCGCCCGGAAAAGAGCAAGTGCGTCAAGCTGTGCGCGCGAGCGAAGGATATTTTTTTATTCTGTCGAGGCTGAGCAAGCTAGAACTGGGCGAAAGCTTGACTTCTAGTAGTAGCTAACTGACTTATCGATCCGTTGGTCGCTCGGAAACACGGCGGCGGGATTGCGCGGCGAACATCTTCCTTGAAGCGATCCGTGGAGTATAAAAAATGGCGGATGCGATGCGTCGAGCCATGTACCAGATCCCAGTTCGGCGGCAGCTCGGTGTGGCGGATCTCGATGAAATTCGCGGAATTTGATGCCGTGCTGCGTAGTTGGCCTCGCGGGTGACAAACTTAGAGGCGATTGCGTCTGGCGATATGCACAGTAGCACGGCCGATGCACGTGAGATCTTATCGGCCAGCTGACTCTCGAAATCTCCGTCGGTGCGGAGGTCACGATCCCACCAGACACGTACTCCTAATTCATCGAGAACTGCCAATTGATCGTGCATCAATATCGTATCCGATCGGGCGTAGCTAACGAACACATAAGGTCCCGATGCGTCCGGCAGGACATGGGTTTCCCGTCGCACGTACGCATAACGATTGAGATAGTAGGCAAATCGCAAGGGATAGCCGAGAATGCGGAATTCATCGACTTCCAGGGCGCCGAGCAGTGTCTGGAATATCGGCAATCCACAGAGTTGCGTGAGGTCCTTGTCGATGTCGTCGTTGCCACCAGATATGTTTGCGACGCCTTCGCCGCCAATCCCGTTTAGTTTTTTGTAAATCGATAACACTTGACTCTGGTACGGGCTTCGTAAATGTTAGCAATTTCCTCCAACTGCCGATCGATCATCGAGCGTGTTGCAACGTTGTTGTGGATCAGATCAGGGCGGCGGCTCGGGAACAAATTGGTGATTGCAGAGCCAACCGCATAGACGACGCGCTTTGGGCGATCGGCGAGCACGTTACGGCGCTGACGCCAGTCGTTCAGTAACTCACGCTGAGCGGTGGTTTGAATGCGCTTCAGTTGGGCGGCAATACCGGATTTGTTCTTCAATGGATCGGTTTCGATGCCATGCGCATCATAGTTGAAAAAGTTTTGGCGGAGAGCAACGGTTCCCAATCGTTCAAACTTGGTTTCCCAATCGGACTGTCGCGGTCTGCGGCATTTTCCCAGTTTAGCCATGTGATTTCAAGCGAGCCGCCGCCCTGATCGACGAGGAAGATGCGATGGTCATCGGAGAGTTGCCCGACAGTGCTCGTCCTGTGAAGTACGGTGGGAACTGCTCGCATGCACATGCGAGCTTCCTCTTCCTGTGACAAGATGCACATTCGATGACCGGTACGGCTTGCTATCTCCCCGACGATCTGGTCGGCATTCTCAAGCCAGCGGATCCAAGCGGTGCCGATCACGGATTGGTCGATTACATTTAGCTTGGCCAAGAACTCGCTGCGCGTCGAAATGAACTGTATCGCAGTGGTGAGCATCGGAGAGTTCAGCGCAAGCGTGGAGCTTGCGAAGTCGACGCCCAGCCCCAGATTGATGATCATAGAATCGTTGCAGAAAGTTCGGCGCTCCCAAGTTAGGGGGACACGCTTTGGCGCAATCAACAGACGGACCGCTCGCGTTCCAACCTCAAAAATGGCGATGCAGGGCTCACGTAGAGACCGTACGAAGTTCCGGATACGCGTTTGATCTTCGTTCGCGAACATCTCTGCCGCCCTCTTCAGGTATTCACCGCTAGCCGATAACGACATATTGTCATGGCCGGATTGTGATCGTGATGGGATTATTGTTAGCCGAGGTCCCGACAAGTAGATCAGTGGAGCCGATACCACTATATGTCGAAGCAAATGGCGCCCGTATGTGCGGCTTTGGAATGGTGTGCCAGTGTATGCAATATCTGGGTCGGGGCTTAGCGTGTAGGGCCTGAACGCCACTGTACGTCTGAAGCTGTCAAAGCGCGCGCGGCAAAGACGATCGTCATGCGCCTGCTGCGGCCAGACGCGTCTCAATGTCGGCGAACACAGCGTCGACGCCGACGCTGTGTCCCGCATTGTAATCGGCAATACCTTGATCAATCGACGCCTTCTGCTCGGCCGGCAGATTTGCATAGATGGACGGCCGTGTCATGGCGATAGAGAGATCGACCAGTGCACCGACCTGAGCGTCCGAGAGCTTCGTCGCCGTGGCGATCAGACGAGCAATCTGTTCAGATCGTGGCATGCAATCCATCGTCCATTAGGATTGAGGATCAAAAACGGATCGATCCTGGGCATGATGGAATACGGCGAGTACCATCAGCACATCGGTTGTTTGATCGACTCGGTAGATGATAAAAAATGGTGTTCGCGGAACCCATGTTTCAAGTGCAATGCCTGATGCATGCAGACGTCCTGTCAGAGGATAATCGGCAAGGGTTCGGTGAACGAAGGCATCAACCCGACCGAAAATCGTCTCTGCGGTCTGTTGTCCGAAATGCTCGACAGAGGATGCGAAGCGTCGCTTGAGATCGTCGCGGGCATGTTCCGTGAACACGACCTTCATGAACGGGAAAAGCCGAACGTCTGCGCAATTTCGCTGAACACGGTGTCGGACGGGATGACATTGCCACGGTCAGCTTGCGCAATGCTTTCATCGAAGCGTGCGCGCTGCGCTGGCGATAGCCGATCCAGGATGCTGTCACCGAACAAATTGACGTCATAGAAATGCTCGACCAACGCGCGGCGCTCATCGAGCGGGAGCTTGGTCATCAGTTGCAGGATCAGAGTCTGGAGCGCGGTCATAGAGTCACTCTATCATACGTGACGCGCAACCGGTAGAGGTGTGCAATCTTATGGCGACGCTATCCAAACCGCCGCCGGCTGGCCATCAGCGCGTTGTCGCGACTGGTGCGTGCCACCGCCCTCAGCGGCAGCGTCCGAATCGGCGCCTGATCCAGGTACACCCCGCGCTTGATCCAGGCCTCGAACGGGAACTGGTCGGTCAGTTGTTCGCGGGGCAGGGGATGGAACTCCTCGGAGAGCAATCCGGCGTCTTGGACGCCGATGCGGAACGCGACGATGGTGCCGACGTTGCCGAAGATGGCGGCGCGGGTGACCTCATCGAGCTGGCCGATGAACTGATGGGCCAGCGTCGCGTGCAATCAATACTTCCGCGCTTCCGACAGAATATCGGCGATGGCACAGGTATGAAAACTCTGGAACTCGTCGACATGCAGATAGAACGGCGGTTGGTCGGTCGTGCGCTGGAAGGCGGCGTATTTCAGCGATGCGATCAGCAAGGAACCGATCAGATTGGCCTCGACGTCGCCGATCCGGCCCTTGGCCAGGTTAACCAGCACAACGGTCTTCTTCTCAAGCGCGGTCGCCATGTCGAACGACGGCTTCGGATGGCAGAGCAGCGCGCGGATGTACGGTGACGACAGCAACTGACGCATTTTATTGCCAATGCTCGCCGCCGCTTCGCGGCGGTAGGCCTGCGGCGCATTGAGGAACTCCGTGTTCCAGAATTCGACAACGGAAGGGTTGGTCCAGACTTGAAGGAACGTTCGAGCAGCGCCGGGTCATGAAACAGCCGCAGCAGCTCGCCAAGCGTCGCATGCTCCTTGTCGATCAGCGTGTGCACTGCATTGAACAGATAACTCTGGATGCGATCCGACCACGACGGCTCGAACACCGACTTGAACGCGGCGGCAATGTGGCGGCGGCGAGCGCGCGTTGTCGCGCGGCACACGCGCCAGCGGATTGAACGTGACGGGATGGTCGAGGTCGGCCGGGTTGATGTAGCAGAGTTGTTCAATGCGATGCGACGGGAAGCGATCGAGGATGCTGTCGATCGCTTGGCCGTGCGGATCGATCACCATCACGCCGTGACCCTGCTCGATGTCGTCGAGCGCGAGGTTGGTCTGCAGCGTCGACTTGCCGCTGCCCGAACGGCCGATGATGTAGACGTGGCGCTGCCGCTCTTCCGCGGTCAACGCCAGCGGCGTGGTGTTAACTTCATGACGAAAGGTTGCGATATCCATACCTCAGGCCGGTCTTGAGTGCAGGGCCTCAACTCGAAACGGCCATGGCGTCATCGACGACGGCAGTCCCGCAATCCTCATCGGGTAGGCGGGTGGCTCCTCGAAGACCGGCCTCAAGCGAGACCATGGCTTTATTATAAACTGTCCCGCCGCCAGTCCGTCGGCGTGCGCGTGAGCGCCGCGACCTCGATCGCTTCCTCGCAGGCCAGCCGGAGGCGAGGACACTGCGTGTCCGAGACGACGGCTGTGCCGGAGTGGGCTTGTCAGCCGCTCCTACGGGAGCGCTGAAAGCGGTCGAGGTCGTGGCGTGAGCCCGACGGTACTGTGTGGCGGAAGTGTTGGAATGACAACGTTTTTCGGAGTTGGTTCGCTATGCTGCTGATACATGCGTGATGCATGACTGCATGGTGGAGCGGATCGCGAATGCGCGCAGGAAATGTCCGATACACATAGCATACCATGCCGGAATCGGACAGCGCGGACGACGCTGTGCGTGACCCAAAGAAAGAGCGCGGATTGGCGCCCGCGCTCTCGCCCCTTATTCGGGGCCTGCTGGTTTGTCTCTGAGTTGGATGCGTTGATGGAGCCAGTCCAAGACCTCAGCTTCGATCCACCCGACGCGGCATCGGCCGAGCTGTACCCGTTGCGGGAACTCCCCGGCTTTCTCCAGGCGGGCGATGTGTTGAGGCGAGTACAGCACCAACGCGCGCACGTCCTTCTTCGACAAGATCCTCATCGTGACACTCCGAGTTGCGGAGCATCGCGACGCCCCAGGGGTTAGCCTAGGTAACGATGAGCATCGGCGCGGCGCCGGGGAGCGTCAAGAGGGCTATGATGTCTTACGGGTGCTCACAAATGAGCATTGGGTGCGAAGGTAAATTTTCGCACGACTATCATCGTTTAACTGGATCCCAACCATCGAGAACGTACAGCTGACGGTCGATGACGTACGTAAAAAGGAACCAAATGTCACGACCGGCTGCTTTGACAACGGCTACAAGAAACGCTGCAACGAGTAGTGTGCCGATCCAAAGCATGTACTGAGCGACATAGCCAGCCCAGCTTCGCTCGACAAAGCGCAGTCTCAACTGTGGGGAATGTTGTCTGATGCGGAGCGCGAAATATGCGAGTCCCGAGGCAAACAGTATGGTGGAGGACGCCAGCATACCTGCGAGTAGCCGCGTATTGCTGATATTGGGAATCCCAAGCTTCTCGGTGACAGTTCCTGTCGGTATGCCGGATTTGACGAGTAGTGTGAGACAAGCGGCAGCAAGGAACAACAGTAGCGTTTTTAGCGCGCGTTCTTCGTATTTGTCGGCTTGATGCAGGAGATATCGGTTTTCCTCAGCTCCGTCCGACCTGACATTCGCTTCCTGCAAAGCAGCGGTAACCGTAGTCGGTGGCGGCGCAAAGACTTCGATACGATTTTCTGAAACCACCTCGACGTGGACAGGTAGCGATTGCGCTTTGCCAAAGTCGAATACTAACTGCGAGGAGCTAGGTAATTCGGTCTGATTGGAATTCCGCTTCCCAATTTTCGAACGCGTGGCCATGATGTTGGTCAAGCTCAAAATTTATCGATTCGCAAGCGGATTGTCCGAAATTGCAGTACGTTACCAACAGGGCGGATATCGCGCGGGTAGTTGGCAACTTGGGCAGCGGTGTTGGAGAAACGGCATGATAGTCACCGACATCGTTTGTCTGAAGATCACGCTCGCCGACGTCACACCGGCGGTGGTGCGGCGCGTTGAAGTTCCGCTCGCCATCAAGCTGTCCGATCTCCATCTCGTCATCCAGACTGCAATGCCGTGGACGAACACGCACCTCTACGAGTTCCGGGCCGGCGACGAGGGCTGGGGCGTTCCTGATCCTGATTTCGGCGATGGCCCGAAGGATGCGCGCAAGGTGACGCTCGCCGACGTGTTGCCAAAGACGCGCGGTGTCGGCCTGCTATACCTCTATGACTTTGGCGACGGTTGGGAGCATATGATCACCGTCGAAACCATGACCGCGCCCGATCCAACTGGCAGCTATCCGCGCCTTGTCAGCTCCGAGGGTCGCTGTCCGCCGGAGGACGTCGGCGGCCCACCCGGATACGACGAGCTTCTGGAGGCCACGGCCGATCCGGCGCATGAACGACATGACGAACGTCAGGAGTGGCTTGGTGGAACCTTCGATCCGAACGCTGTTGACCGCGCAGCGATCGAGGCTGAATTCAAGAAACTTGCCAAGAAACTGTCGAAGGCCAAAAGCAAGCCGGGACGTAAACCGAAGGCGTGATTGGGGCAGCGATGCGATGATCAAAGGCGTGCACAGCCCTGCGAAGCATGGTACTGTTCGGCTATGGTAAAAAGCACCGTGAAGCGCCCGCGACGATCACCACCAGTGTCTGCCCGACTGGTGCTTGGGCGAGCGGCATTCACAAAGATTTCGGCCGTCGAAGGTATTAAAGTTTCGCGCATGTTGAACGACGACCTCCGCGCCCTGGCGGACGCTCCGGCAGAACGGCGGCGCAGCGTGCTGGCGGCCAAGTACGGCAAGCGATGATCGACGTCGCCTATGTACCAGGCTGAGCCCGATCCCTACTGCTACGACGGCACCGACGTTCTCAAGAACAGAGCCGAAATCCGTTCTCAAGACGCGCTCGACACCTTCGAGACGGCGATGACGTTTGCACGATCAGAAGAGCCGTTGCCAACCGGTCGGTTCACGGCGCGCCACTACGGCCGACTGCATCATCATTTGTTTCAGGACGTCTATGTCTGGGCGGGCAAGTACCGCACGGTGCGCATGAGCAAGGGCGACAACGCGTTTTGCTATCCAGAATATATCGATCAAGAAATGCAACGCGTCTTTGCCAATCTCGGTCGGACGCAGGCATTTCGGTCGTCCAACGCAGATGTGTTCGCCACAGCAGCGGCGCACGTGCTTGCCGAGATCAACGCCATCCATCCGTTCCGCGAAGGCAACGGCCGCACACAATTGACGTTCCTCGTTCTGCTCGGCAACCGCGCTGGTCTTCAGGTTGATCTTGACCATCTCGACCCGGAAGCGATACTCGATGCCATGATCCGAAGTTTCAGCGGCGATGAACGACGCTTGGTGCGCGCGATCAAGCGTATGATCGTGTAGCGTTGCATGCGCGCAGCGCCAGCCGGGCGCAAACGGCCGCCATCAGCGATATGGATCGAACACCGCGCACACTTTGGAGCCAGTCGCGTGTTCACCGCGATCGAGTTCAGCCAGCCCTTCGCGCACGCGGCGATGGCATCACGATATCGCCAATGCTCGCCGATGACCTGCGTGCGCTCACCGATGCGCCAGCGGAGCACAGGCGCCGTGTGTTGGCGGCCAAGTACGGCAAGCGCTGACCGGCGTCGTCAGTGCATCAGCTCGATCCCAATTGAGTCCTCTGGCGGCATTGATTTTCGAGCGCTGTGCGATACGAAAAAAATCACAGCGCCCACTGATCAAATCACTCTGAACAGTGTTCCCGATTCCTTGTTCCGGACTCGAACTCGACAGTGGGTTGGGACTGCGGACTCGTGGAGGGTATGCGGCATAATGACGCATTTGATATAACTTATAAATCAATGACTTAGATGCTATTTCGTGACGCC
>CAVQOB010000003.1:0-624977 GCA_963714325.1 uncultured Alphaproteobacteria bacterium
AAAGTTTTTGAAGCAAGCTTATAGGCGGCACGAATGGCCGATTCACCGGGTGTATCGCCCGCCGCCTGAAAGCGCTTCAATTGATTTTGCAATAGAGTCTTTTAAATTCCCTGGTGTGGGAGGCATCCAACGCCTACCGATCCGCCATATACCACAATAGAGACCTGGTCAACTGGCCGAAGGTTCTTTATAAACATCTGGAAGGCGGCTTTCAGCAGGGGAAGCCTGTTGGCATATCCATGCTGCCGGAAACGTCTATCAGGAAAACAAAATTTGCAGGTGGGATCTTTGAAAGGTCCAGCTTTCTTGCACTTACATTCAGGAACAGCAGTTTTTCGGTGGGGTTCCAGGGGATGGAAGATAGTTTAGATCTAATACTAAAGATATCGCTGCCAAAAGGTTCCCTGTAATGCAGGTTAAAATAATTGATCATTTCCTCCACCCTTACTGCGTCGGGCGGAACCTCACTTTTCATATTAATAAACCTGCGCACATTGCTGTAGGAGGCTTTATTTACATTGAGCGAAAATCCTGAGGCCGGGTATTTACTTGCAGGCACAAAATCATTTTCCACGATCTGGAAATATGTTTCATTGCTAAAAGAAGCTTTATAGCGGTCCTCCGTTTTCAACGATCCGGAAACAGATATCAATTTTGGTCTCCCCTTATTATTGTCGGTGGAAGCTGGGTTTGACAACACAAGGGTTTGCCAAACGTTTGTTTTAACAGCGAGTTTTTGTGTTTCATATCCATCAAGCGATATAATAACACTGTCCCCATAAATTTTTTGCTGTAATACCAAAACTTCCCCAGGCCCCGGTTTGATAAAGCATCTTTGCGGGATGAAGAATTCGACGAGGTCAAAAAGCTCCTCCCGGCAGAAGGCTCTTCCTTCGACCGCCATACCCCTGGACCTCATCCAAGCTCCGAGCTCCGACTCTCTAACGAAATTGCCAGCAATTTTGAGAGCCTTCTCCGGAAGCCACCGCGCCATGTATAGCATCGCGTTTCTGATATGCGTCTTCAGTCTCATTGCAGCGGTTCCCCAACGCTCACCGAGTGAGTCACGATCAGCGACTTAGTTCTGATCGTCCAGGACCCTTGATGATCAGCACTGGCCTGCCACATCGAGGGGACATACAACGGCGCTTGAGAGGGTACCGGCGAACAGATTGAATCGCAAGACCGAGCGGACTTCGCTGCCAGTCCCCGCCAGCCTATGAGGATGCCGTGCAAGCCCGACCCTCCTTGCCCCCCGACATTCAGTTCCACCACAACGCCGCCGGCTGGAGAGCGCCGATGGCGTCCGTCAGGCCAAGAAGTGAACTCCCGTCAGGCCAATAGGGAGCGCCTCGAGACGAGATCTCGCGCTCGTGTCGGGCGCGCAACGCTGGCCGATGCGAACGAGACTTGTCACTGGCGCATCTATGCCAACTTGCGTACGGGCTCATTCAGCGACGCGGGCGCTCTACGTCGATGAAGTCACGCCCCCTCATAAGGGCGCTCTGCCACCAGCCGTATGCGCAGGTAAGCCAGTAGTTTGGCAAGATGGTCGCAGTAGCTGACGAGATACCGCATGAACACATGCTGTCCAGCGAGAAACAGGATTGGCGATAGACAAGTGTAAATGACTATTGCCGCTAGGGAGCGGAGGGTTCCCCAGCTCAGTAGCGGCGTTTCCCAAGCCTCGGTCATCCCGCGGGTGCACGCACGTCGGAGATAGTAACCCCGTTTCTGCCGCTCTATCGGCACCGTCTCATAGACGAGCGCCGCGTCGCACCAGATGAAGACCTTTCCTCTATTCATCATCTTCTTGAAAAAGACCGCGTCGCCGCCGCCGCTTCTTCCATACTTCGGCTCGAAGCTGTCGCCGCTCCCGAGGAAGAGACGTCGCCACAGCAATGCGTTTCCGGTACGGGTGTGGCGCGAACTGCGTATCACCTCGCCGTTCCGCAGTCTGGCGCGATCCAGCAAGCCGCTCCGCACAAGCCACTCTGGCCCAGCTGCGTCGAAGTGGGAAAGAACCGGTCCAAGTACGCCGTCAGCTCCGGACTCCACCAGCAGTTGATGATGTCGCAGCAACCAGTCCTCTGCCGGGAACTCGTCGTCGTCAATGAAGGCGATGAGGTCTCCTCGGGCGTTTTGAACCGACCGGTTACGCGCGTGGGAGATATTCCGCTGGGGCTCCACGTCGTATTCAATCTGGAACCGGGATGTCAGCCTTGCACTTTCCACCACCGCTCTCGCTGTCGCAGCGGCATCATTGTCGATGACCACGGCCGAGTAAGTGAAGCGACCGTCTACAACTAACGTATTCAACTTGCCCAACAGCCGCGCGAGCAGTTGCGGCCGTCCGAAGGTACAGATGCAAACAGATATATGGTGTGATGCGGTCATAGCTGGCGGTCGGCGAGAATCCCCGCAGCGTCAGGTTTTGAGCTTCAGGCCAGGATCGACCGATAGACTGAGTCGACCAGACGTGAACTGCGCCGCCAAAGGTCAACGACTACGATCCCGCCCACGGTAAACACCAGAGTTACAGCGAGAGCAACCGAAGACTCCGCGAGGCCGAGGTCGATCGCTCGCGAAGCAGCAGCGAGTAGTTGGAGAACGGCGATCTGCGCGATATAGCCCAGGAGCGTGTACCGGCCCAAGAGAGAAATTACCCGCCCGGAAGTCCCGCTCTGCATGCGACTCCCTAGAAAGTAAAGCAACGCGAGATTCAGACAAACGGAAACCAGTTGAAGTGCGTAAGGCACACCCCAAACGGTCAAGGCGTATAGGTGCAACACGTAGCCGAGCCCAAGCCACGACCATGCGCGATGGAGAGCGTGGAGCCGTCGGCCAAGGGCGGACCCAAACGTCAACCCGAGTAGACCTGCGCCGATGAGCTGAAGTATGGGCGAATCAAAGCCAGACAACACCAAACTGGACGCAATCGCAAACAAGAAGCCGGCCATAACCCAGGACTGGAAGTGGAACAACGCTCGAACTCTCACGAAGAGGGCGGCGAGCAGCAGAGTGTAACTAATAGGCAGCAAGACCAGAAAGCTCGTGTGCTGGCCAGTTAGGTACGACGCCGGAAACGCCTCGATAAACGCGGCAAGCCCTGCCAGCCGGCCTGAGGGCCGCGCCGGTTCGATCCATGCCACACCAAGATTGAGAACGGTGAACAGCAGCAATAGCCTGATGCCGCGCGAGAAGAGCCGCTCTGAGAGTGCCGTGAAGTCCTGCTACGACCGGTAACGAGCAAGTTGGTGACGAGGAAGCCTGCAAGGAAGACGAACGATGGTGTAAGGAAGCGAACATAACGGTAACCGAATCCATAAGGCGAGACGAAATAATTGAGCCAGTGATAGAGGACCATGATCAGTACCAGAACGCCCTTCGTGAAATCGAGCGCGGTGTCACGGCCGGTTCCTTGCGTGGTCGACATCAGGGTGCAAATTTGTTGCGTGAGTGCGTTCGAGACTCGTCTACACAGACCCGACTGAAACGCCGAAATCGCTCAGCGCGGAATCATCCAGAGTGTGCAGGCCACAAGTCATGACTCTAGTGAATCATCAAGGCCGGTTTCGGCGGCGGCATGACCGGCTTTGGGCCGGAGCCGACAGACCACAGCAAGACTTCGGTGACCATGCGTGCCTTCGCTTCCCAAGTGAGGCGTTCGTGGGCATATGCCACAGCTTGCCGCCGTAACGTTTCGAGCTGACGCCGGTCCGTAGCTAGTTGTTGCAAGATGGCTTCGATCCTTGCAGCCATCTGGTGCTCATTGGTTAGGGGGATCCTATATCCCACCTGGTCTGTCACGATGTCGCCGGGGCCACCGTAGTCCACAACGACAGGCACTGCGCCCATCGCAAGCGCCTCAAAGACGACTCCCCCACCGAATTCCCTGAGAGAAGGAAAGAGCAGCACGTCAGCTCTACCGAGACTGGAGAGAACCTCTGCATGGCTCACTGTTCCGCGAAATGTCACAGCACTACTTACTTCAAGATCGTCGGCAAGGTCTTCAAGCCGCTGGCGTTCGGGGCCGTCGCCGAGAATGCTCAGCCGTGCGCGACCGTCGCGCAAGACCGACGCAGCGCCACGCAATGCAAAATCACACGCTTTGTACGGCACCAGCCGCCCGACATACGTCAACTCAAGTCGACCCGCGCTTCCGGATACGGGTGATGGTCTGGCCGGTATCCATGCGGAGCTCACCCCATTCTCACCGGGAACATAGAACACTTTGTGCCGATACCGATCAAACTCAACGCAAACGTGCGACGAGCCCCCAATAATTGCTGCCGCCTTCCCGTAAGTCGATCGGGAAAAGGGCAGAAACCAATAAAGGTCCCGCAGCCTCGCGGCCCAGTTGCCCGGTGCAGCGCGCTGCCGGTCTAGCTGGCTGAACCCCTTCGGCCACGGTACACCGCCATTGAGCGGACCGATTACGAAGGGTATCCGGCAGTCGCGCATGAAGAACGCGAAGGGGCTCGGCATCATAGGGACAATCGGAAGGATGCGGAGCACGACATCGAACTCGCCGCGCACAATTCGGTTGCGAAGTCTTCTCCACGCGCGCCACTCGAACGCGATCGGCAGCGGAAAGCAGAGCGCGGTCCAAATGAGATTTCCCCGATCCCCTTTGAAGACATGGCGAAAAACCCAAGCGTAAAATCGGTCCAGCCACGATGCCTCGACTGATTCGATGGCGTCAAAGGCGCCCTTGGCCTTACGAACCGCCTCTTCATCACGGGCTTCAATGAGAATCGTCACGTGATGCAACTTCGCGAGGGCTTCACCATGAGAGTATCCAATAAGCGCGCCAGTAACCGACTCCGGGTTGCTACCCGGCGCTAGTAATAGGATGCGTAGTCTCTTGGAGTTCATGCCCACGCGTCTGAGCTCACGCGAGCTGCTCGTCGTGAATATGGCCGAGTGCGTCCGCGTCGCGACCGAACTGGATAGCGAGGGGTGGGCGCTGCTACACCGCCTCCTTGCCATGGGCTGTCAATGGTTACGAGCAATGTCGTAAACCACAAAAGACCGGTTAGAAAGAACACGGACTCGGTCACGTTAGAGATGAGAAGAATTGGCCAAAAGACCACAGCCAAACGCCCGATGGGTTCGCCCTTCACGAGCTTACTTCGCACGTCGTTCCAACCCGCAGTGAATATCAAGATGCTCAAGAGGGTGAGAGCAACCACACCTCCGTAGAGATACACTTCCAAGTAGCCATTGTGGGCGGTGATCAGCGGGTTGGTTCCCAGCTCACGCCAGACAGACTCACCTGCGGCGGTTTCCCAGAAACCGCGAAAGCCACTCCGATCAAATCATTCGTATTCCTTTCCAGTATCACCCGCCAGATGTCTGTCCGACCTGTTAGCGAGGCATCGCGCCCGAGTAGCTGCAAAGCGAACTCTGAGAACCCGAGCGTTTCGTTGAGAAGGGCTGCGCAAGCCACGAACAACACGCTAGCCATGATCACTGTCTTGGCGTGTCGCATTCCTGAAAGGCGACCGCCTCCGAACAACAACACTGTCCCAAGGAGAAAACACACCAGAGCCGTGGCACTCTGAGAAATAAGAAGCAGGTAAACGCCAATTCCGAGATTCAGCAAGCGAGCCAGAGGCTGTGGTGCTGCTCGTGAAGCCGCGTCGCGCTTCCGCGTTTCCATCAAGTCCCACAACAGGACGAGGCAGAACACCATCGTCAGTTGGCCCAGGGTATTCTTATGATCGGCAACGCCACAGAGCATGTGCGTGCCCGAAACGCCCGAAACGTTTCGGCCGATCTCGGGAAAGTATCTGATGAAGACGACCGAGAGGGGGAACAGGACGTAGAACACCCTGGCGAATATGATCCTCAGTGATGCTCCAGCGTCAGTCGCCGTCAGCAGTACCGAGCGCGGTCAGGACGCAGCCGAAATCCATAACCCACCGCTTCACGGTGGAGGTGGGGAATTCTGACCACAGCATGCTGCATAGCAGAAAGACATTCTGAAGTCAGAACGAGCCCTTTGTTGGAACTAGCAAAGTGTCCCCATCGAAACTGACGCCGACGCAGTACAAGGACCCGCGGAGAGGAAAAGGACCGAATTAAACCATGCGTTGATCGAATTGCCCTCAAGATTGTTTGCTGTGCTGCCCCCGATCCCGGCGTGGTAGAGCCAGAACGAAGGCTGACGTGAACTTATCGTAGCCAACCAGATTCCGGGTATCCACAACGCTTGAGACGGAGGCATCGCCAACGCATGTCTCTCTGGAACAGCCACGCGATGAACGCTAACCCGAGCAACAGAGCGAACTGGGGCGACATTTCAGTGTCCAGCCGAGAGTCCGGCAGGGTGCGCCTGAGACGAGCGGAGTTGGATCCGACTGCGGCTTGTCACTGGTTGACGTACATTCGAGAGAACGTGCCGGCCTCCAACTCCTCGAGAAATGCAACGAACTGGTCGCTCGCGAGAAGCGCATATTCTGCGGGATCAGCCGGATGAGTCATTAATTCAACCGTGGCGCCCCGCGCGAGCCGGGATAGGCGCCATAGACGATCGGGCTGCACATGCTGCGAAAGCGCGAAGAAGTAGTCCGTCGTCCGATATCTTGAGGATAGTCTCCAGTCCACGAGCCAGCGGTACGCTCTATTGACGACGCTCTTTTCGCCAGGCCAGAAGGAAAAACTCCGACGCACACACTGCCCTCGTGGAATTATCCCGTCGATCACCATGTTGCTGGCGAGATGCATGTGGCGGTGCCCGTCGATGCGCGAAGGAGGATCGCCATAAAGTCGTTCGAATTCCGTAGCTTGGGCCTCGTAGACGCTGCGGAAGCTACGCCGAAGAGCCGGATGGTAAAGGGTCTGCGCGTAGCGGTTTCGCGAGAGAAAGCTCGCGATTCTGTTGTGGTCTGAGACAAGACCGGCCGGCACTCCGTTCTGGTCGAATCGTTGGGTCAAGTTCAAATGCAGCCCAACGTCCATCCCGGCGTTGCGGGCAAGTTCGGCGGCCCTGACGGAGTCAGCCATGTACACCATGCCGCTGACGGACGTAATCCTTCTCGCTAGGAAGAAATGAAGCGCCGCATCCGTTTCTAGGCGACAGCGTCCCCAGTCATCTGCATTGATGATGATCATTGCCGTATCAGCACTCGCATATTCCGCGAAGAGTGATGCGCAATCCGAGCGGCGTCGGACACTTCTTAATCGAGAAGACTTCGGTGCAGAAGCTCCAGAGTCAGCACCTGATGGATCTCCTAGTGTAGTTTCCGTCACCTTGGAGATGCTTCGCCACGATTCGCTCGACCGTATTCGCGTTGATGTACCAACGCTTCAGAGTCCGATGGTCGAGCAGGATCTCCTGAACGTCTTAGATAAGTCGTCGCGGTACACGGACACGGAAATGGTAGTACTTGTGCCTGCCGAGAAAGGCGCGTTCGAGTCGGAGCGGCGACACGAGATGGTCCAGTCGAGCGAGCCACTGTGGCATACCTTCGTTGTATGCGTATTCTGCCTTGAACGTGAATTCAAGCAGTCCACGTAACGCAGCTCCAGCAATGCCGTCGGTCCCTTGGCCTCGATCCGTTCGAATGCCCCTCAATACGCGATTCCCGTCACCGATTAACCGTAGGGAAACGCCGCTGTCGGCGTACACGGTTACGGGCGAGTGGTAGACCGTCCGAACGAGATCGTTATCGAGGAAGGGCGACCGAACCGACAGTTGGGTTCCTTCGAGGGCAAAGAGCGCATGATGGTGCCACGGTGCCTGGCGGAACACTGCAAAAGTGACCGGGTGGGAACTCACAAGGCTGGCGTAGGTATCTCGAGCCTGAGACATATGCGTCGACATTTCGGAACAGAACAAGCCCGGTAACGGCTCCCCTGGCTTGAACGCCCGGTGGCCACGAAGAACCTCGCTACCATAGTTACCAGTCATCCGCGTCGGGGCACTGAGGCGCCCCTGTTCGTTCGAGTATAAGACCGGTGAGAGACTGACATCCGCAGAGCCGTCGGTGAGGAATACTGTTCGTTGCGCATACTCGGGAAATCGTGAGAGGAATGCCTGTCCAACCTCGATTCTCTCGTGCGACTGTCCCCAGATCTCCGCCAGTTGCCTCCCCAGCAGCGCATCTTGGGAGTCACGGTATGTACCGACAAACGAGTAACACGGAATTGACCTGGGAGGCGGTTTCCACCAGGCCATGATCATACGGGTATCTAGACCCCCAGTGACAGACATCCCAATGGGTTCGGCGCCCGTGACATAACGAGGGAGAATCTCCGAAAAGGTGTTTCGGAGCTTCCGATAGTAAGTCTCCGGCTCTAGTTCTTCTTGGGCTTCCCACTCACCGGGACGGAAGTAATTCCTCTTCTGCTCGAGGGCTCCGCTCCGAAAATCCCAAGCTGAGCCAGGCGGCAGCACACTGATGCCGGGAAAGAGCGTTCTGTTTTCGAGGACGCAGCCGCACGTCACATATTCGCCGAGCCCGCACGGATCAATCTGGCGCAGGTCCGGACACACCGCCAGAATTGCTTTCGCCTCGACCGCAAAGTAAAAGACGTCCTTCGACTCGTGGTAGTAGACACGATGCATACCGGAACGGTCGTTGAAGAGTGTCGCTCTCCCCACACGTCGGTCAATAGACAACCCTTGGAACCTACCGTTCAGGCCTCTTGGGAAGTTAGAGTCTTCCTCATACCAGTGCACGAGGTATGACGCCTGTCTCGAATTCAGTGCGTGGCCCTGCCGTTGCAGGCCGGCAGCGACCGCCGTGTGCGAGTATTCAGCGCCGGAGAACACGAGGACAACATCTTTCCGCTCATTGAGAAAGGGTGTTCCATCGGCGAAAGGATCGTCGCCGCGCAGAGCCCATCCCACATACACCCCTAAGGACTCGTCGATCCACACGCCTGTCGTGTAGGATGCGTCGTGTCGAATCGTCGCCACCATGCGGCGCAATTGTGGTTCCGCCCATTCGCGCGGCGCCTTCGTAATCAGGCCGACTATGCCTGGCATTCACGACCGCCTGTCCGGTCGCAGCAGCAAATCGGTACCGTCATGGACCTTCTCGATTACGAACCAGTGTGGACACCCGGTGGCGTCTGCCGCAGATGGCCTACCAGGGAGGGGACCGACAAAATCTATGGTGTGATCCTTAGATTCTTCGGTGCAGGCGGGGAAGATCTCGCAGTTACCCAGAGCGTCTTGCTCGGGTAGGCTGGATAGACTCGCACGTCCAGTGTCCCGCCACCAACGCTGCAGCTATAGGGACTGGCGTTGTCTACCGTCGTCGGTACGCCGTCCTCGTAGCACACGACAAAACGTACGAGACGCTCGTCCAATGGCCTGACCGTGGCTGTGCCACCGGCTTTCGTGTAGGTGGCGGAGAGGGTGTATCCGTCCGCATTGTAGGGATAGGCCCCAATGTCTGGCGTCGTGTCGCTGCCGAAGTAGACCGGCTCGCCATCGACCCAGGTGAACTGCGATGTGACGGTGATCGCATCCTTCGAGATCGACGCGATGGTCACGACGTCGGTGCCGACCGTGATCGTGTCGCCAACGACCAAGTTGCCCTCGGTACTGACTCAGGTTCATGTTGTCGCCTCGGAAGAACCCGCCGCCGCCTCTCGCTACGTTGAATGTCCTGCCAGTGCCACTCCCGCTCGTCCTCGTGAGCGGCCCCGCTGCCCCAATCGCCCCAGACGACACCCCGAGAGTGAAGTCATCAGCGGCGACGTTGCTCAACCGTGGGTTGACGTTGCTCAGGGCGTTCGGCTGGGTCGTCCAGTTAGACCCAAACGTCACCACTCTGATCGGGTCATACGCGAGATTGTAGTCCGAGGTCACGCCGCCTTCGATGTAGAACACTTCGAGATTGATGGCGGACGACGTGCCCCACCCCTCGTAGAAGAGTTCGTTGTGCACGTAGCTGTTCGACGTCTGAGCCCCTGTCCACGCGAGCGCGTAGCGCGTGGACGGATAATTCCGTAGCGCCTGCACCGTAGAATTGTGGTAGACCCGCGTGTACGTTGATCGGGCCGTCGAGCGACTGGTTGATCCCAATCGTGCCCGCGCTGACGTTGTGCCACACGTTGCGCCGGAAGACGTTTTCGGTCATCGCGCCGCACACCCGCGCCGCGCAATTTGCTGATTGGCCGTGGGATATTTGGGCAGAGTGCTCGTCTCCAGAATTCCCGATGGCGACCTGAAACGTGGCCTCGATCAGGTTATGACTGAGGCCGAGCGTGCTCGATCCCGCCTGAAACACGTCTGAGTGACCACCGGAGGCTTCGGACAGATTGTGTGTGTAGTTATTGATCCAGCGGTTGTAGTTGCCATCCATCAGGAAACCGTCCGGATGACTATTGTTGATCTCGTTATATGCGATCAGATTGTTGTTACCCCGAATGGCAATTGCCATCCCGGACCCGTTCCCAACGCCGATGCCGAAGTTCTCAAAGTAGTTGGCGATGATGAGGCTGTTATGAATGCGATCGGTAAGACCGATACGCACGCCGCTGAAGTGCGCGTCCCTGATGGTGTTGTTCCACACTTCGAGATAGGTGTTCGTGCCAGCGAACACGACGGCCCCGTTATTCTCGGCGCACGCTGAGTCCGTGTCGATGACGAACCCGATGATGCGGATATAGCTATTGTTCGAAAAATCCCAACCGCAGACGGTCGCGGACCCATCAGCAACGAATGTCACCATTGCACTCGTGGACGTTCCGTTCACGTTGGGCGTGACGCGCTCGGCGTAGCTGCCGGCTCGCACCCTAACAACATCGCCAGCCGATACTTGGCCAGCTGCAAAGTCAATGGTGAGCCACGCCCCGCCAGCGATGTTCGCTAATCCGGTATTGCCGTTACTGCCATCTGCACGAACGTAGTAGGTCGTTGCGCTCACCACCGAAGGGGAGAGCAGGAAAACAAGGATCGCAAGAACGACTTTTTGAACAACCCGCTTTTCCATATCGTCGCGTCTGCAATTACCGGTCTCTACTCTGCCTACGTACTGCCAGCGATCTCATACGAGTTCACGGGGATCGGTGGAATTCCCGCCGAACGCGGATGCCCGCCTGATCACGGTCCTGATAGGCCTAATATCGGCACAGATCGCGGGCACTTGAGATGTTCGCACCCTTCACGGTTCGGAGATGAACCGAATTCGATGTCCCTGATAGCTAATTGGACGCCTGTTGCCGGTTGGCAAGAGAGACCCAAATGCACGACTCCCTTAGGCGGGCCGCGCCGCACCGAATCGTAGGGTGTTCCACCGCTGCCGCATCTTCGCCGCCGCTCTGACGAACGACTTGGGCATCTGCTGTGCCAGCCCCCGATGGAGTCCGGCCTTCAGTGACATCCTTCCCAGCCGAGTGAGTGGAACAAAATAGCGTGGCACGTCGACGCACTCGAAACCATTAGCAATCTTGAACTCATCGAATCCTTGCGTGCCCCCGCCGCCCAGCGCACCGTAGACAAGGCACTTCATTTTCCGATCGGCACAGATCTCGACCGCCTTCGCGAGAATCGCGTTATTGACCGCCTTGTTGCGGTGGCTGACTTTCGAAAGAAAATTCATGAAGACGGCGTGTTCCTGACAGAACGTCACTTTCGCAAAGCCTATCATCTCGCCAGCAAAATACGCCGTTATGAACTGGCTCCTGTCCAAGAAAGTGCCGTGTCCTACCTTGAGTACATCCAAGTCTTTCTTGTAGTGCCGGTTGCGTTTGCCCTGACGAACTGGTGATTCGTCGTATATCGCCTTAACTCCCTCGAGTAGTGAGTCGGTGAACTCCTCCAAACGAACCTCTATGCCGCTCTTCAGTGCCTTTCGGAGCATGTTTCTCGGTTTGTTGTAGAGTTGCATCGTGAACCAGTCGTCATATGTCGTGATTGGGAGTACTGCGACCTTTTCATTTTCGCGATAGAACGAGTGCCTTGGTACAGGATTGTTGACATCCCCTAACAGCGTGAAAATATCTGTGCGGGGACCTAATTTGCTCAACTCTCGAATAAAGGCCAACGGATCCTCGAGTTGGACGTAATTCTCGCTCTTTAGGCGTGCGGTCTTCAGAACGACTCCAGTGATCAGAAGCACCTTGCCCGCAACACAACGTTCGATCGGACCTCTGGCACTCATCATTATCTACCCTTGCAGAGTCGGGGTATTACTGACGCTCACCCGCGCCTTGCTCTGCAGCAGAAGGGACAAAGCGTTATACATCGTCGCCTGCCCCCAATGGAGCATAGGAGCCTTGGAAGTAATGAGCGGATAGCGGCGGTAGTAGAAATACCCGTTAGCATCCTGCATGTTCTGGATGGTCCACTTAGCCACCCGCCATGCCAAGGGTAAAGCAGAGTCGTGGTCCGGCGCGAACCTCGTCAACGTCTCGATTGACTGCGACGCACACTGAATGTCGATCGGTTGCGCGCGGTTATGGTAGTAGCGCGGTCGACCTGATTCCTCGAAGAATGTGTTAATGAAGTAATCGAAGCCTCGCTTCAACGCTTGCGCGTATTTGCCGATCCCAGTGTTTTCCCATGGCCGATTTCCTTGATCCGTCCATCGCGCCGGGCGTCGGCACCCCAGTCAACGGCGGCGCTACATGGCGCGAGGCGCATCTTGCGATGGAAATGCTGGCAGACAGCGGCCTGGTCACGTCGATGGACATTGTCGAATTGAACCCGTTCCTTGATGAGCGCGGCAAAACCGCCAAAGCACTCGTCGATCTGACGGCGAGCATTTTCGGCCAGCGCATCTACGAGGCCGTGGATGCGGCGGCATTTGTCGCCGGTACTGGTGGACATGCGAAAGCGGAAATGCTCCTATCCGTTTGATGGATACGGAAATGAAGTTGATTGTAGGGACAGCCTGAAAACAGGCGTCGGGGAACAGACAAAATGGAAACATTGGCGCTGCTCGGCTTTGGGCCGAATGGCTGGGGAGACGAAATCCTGGCCGGCGTCGGCGTTACCATCGCGCTGGCACTGGCAACACTTCCGGTCGGTCTGACAATCGGTTTCTTCGTAGCGCTTGGCAAACAGTCGGAAGAATCATCGATCCGTCTGGCCGCCAATATCTACACGACGATTTTCCGAGGCCTGCCCGAGCTGCTGACGCTGTTCATCGTTTTTTACGGCGCGCAGATCGGCATTCAGAGCCTGTTTGCCGCCATTACCGGCTCTGAAACGGTCATCGAGGTCAACGCATTCGTTTCCGGCATGATCGCTCTCGGCGTGGTGTTTTCTTCCTATGCCTCTGAAGTCTTTCTTTCCGCTTTCAAGGCAATTCCCAAGGGCCAGTATGAGGGCGGCTGGTCTGTGGGACTGTCCGGCTGGCACACGATGCGGCTGATCATCCTGCCGCAGCTGATCAAGATCGCCCTGCCCGGCCTGGCCAATTTGTGGCTGATCCTCCTCAAAGATACAGCGCTGGTTTCGGCCGTCGGCCTTGCCGATATCCTGCGCCAGACCGGTATTGCCGCGCGCGTGACCAAACATGCCTTCCTGTTCTTCGGTACCGCGTGCATGATCTATCTGTTGCTGGCGATCATCTCGTCTTACTTCATCAACATGATCAGTGACTGGGCCTCAAAAAGTGAGGCCGCACGATGAGCACCGTTCAAGCGCGTATCGACAAGCCAGCACCGCCAGCAAAGCCGTGGACGCGCGAGCGCATGATCGGCTGGGCGCTGGTTGGTGTCTGGGTGCTGTTGTTCGCTACCCTTGCACTGTGGATGGTCGCGGGCTGGAACCCTGAGCTTTTTGACAGATATTACCCAAAATATGTCAGCGGCCTGATCGTCACACTCAAGCTTGTCGCGGCCTCGATCATTCTGGGCGCACTGCTGTCATTTCCGCTTGCCATGATGCGCATGTCGAAGAACAGGATCATCAATGGCATTGCCTACGCCTATGTCTATTTCTTCCGCGGCACGCCGTTGCTGGCGCAGACATTCCTGATCTATTACGGTCTCGGCGAGTTCCGCCCGCAGCTGGAATCTGTCGGTCTCTGGGGCTTTTTCAAGGATGCGTGGAACTGCGGTGTCTTTGCATTCACGCTGAACACAGCAGCATATCAGGCTGAAATCCTGCGCGGCGCTATCATCAGCGTCGCTCCTGGCCAATGGGAGGGCGCAGCTTCCTCGGCTTGCCGAAATGGCTGACCTTTTTCAAAGTCATCTTGCCGCAGGCCCTGGTCGTTGCCCTGCGCCCTTATGGCAACGAAATCATCCTGATGATCAAGGGATCGGCCGTTGTCGCTATCATCACCGTCTATGATCTGATGGGTGAAACCCGCCGCGCCTATGCCCGCTCATTCGATTTCCAGACCTACATCTGGGCGGCGTTTATCTATCTCATCATCGTCGAGATGATCCGCAATCTCTGGGATGCGATGGAAAAGCGGCTGACGCGGCATCTGGTCAGATAGTGTCCGGAGACGCAGGGCAGCCGGCGGGGGGAACACCGGCTGCCAGTCTGCGGCAAGTGATGGTCCTCAGTCTGCCGCTTTCCGAAACGATGACGATTTTACCTTCAGTATCGACATTGAAGTATTGGGTAATGGTCTCGCCATCGCGTACGACAACGCGCTTTTTCAGCTGGGCGCCAATCGAGCCAGTTGGGCTGGCATCAGTCGACGGACGGGAATTGGCCGAGTGGCATGGAGTTCAGATCAAAAGATCTGCGCGCTGGCAAATGAAATTGAGGCGATCAGAGCGGACAGTGTGACGAGAGCATACTTTTTCATGTCTTGTTTCCTTCAGATTTCCCCGGACGGATTTCCGGGTTTTCGCGGCACCGCGTTGTTGGTGTCGTTTGACCCCCTTGATATGATTGATTGTTTCAAAGTAATTTAATACCTGCAATATTCCATATGACTTATGCCTAATGGGAATGAAAATGGATATGGATTCCGCCTTCCGCGTCTTCGTGCGCGTTGCAGAAACCGAGAGCTTCTCGCTGGCGGCCAAGCAACTAGGGTTGGGACAACCCGCTGTCTCCAAGCAGATTTCGACACTCGAAAACGAACTTGGCGCGCGTCTATCTGCACCGCACAACACGGTCGATCACTTTGACAGACGAAGGCCGCGAGTTTCTCGGCCATGCACGCCATGCTGTTGCCGCCACAGACTTTGCGCTGGAGCGCGTTCAACGCGTCAAAGGCAAGGCCAGCGGCCTGATGCGCCTGTCGTGCCAGACCGGATTTGGCCGGATGGAAGTCGTGCCGCGACTTACCAGCCATTCTGGCAAACTTCCCTGATCTCGATATTGATTTGTCGCTGCATGACAGCTGGCCCAATCTGGTGGAGCAAGGCATCGATCTGCGCATCCATGTCGGCGAAGTCGAGGACGAAACGGTTATCGCCCAGTTGATCGGCCACAAGCCGATCTGGCTTTTCGCTTCACAATCCTATGTCGATAAATTTGGCACACCGAAGTCTCCGGACGACCTCGTCAATCACCAGATCATTCGCTTCAACGGCACTGGCAACAGGCGGCGCTGGGACTTTGCCAAGGATGGCAAAACCCAGTCGCTCGATTTGAAACCGCGCCTCAGCATCAACAATCTGGATGCCCTGTGCGAAGCCGTAAACGCCGGTGTCGGCATTTCGAGCGGCCCGGTATGGTGGTTTGATAGCGTTCTTGGCAAATGCTCTGTCGTTCGTCTTCTGCCGGACTATGACATGGGCACAGTCCCACTCTACGCAGCCTATCCAAGCCGCCGGTTTGTGCCCCAGAAAGTCAGGATATTCATCGACTATCTCAAAGAAGAATTCCGCAAGTACGAGGAACTGCATCTCAATTGCGCAGTCTGCTAATTTCACCGCAAAGCAATTGATCATCGCCTTAGCATGCACGCGTATTAGGTTGATTTGACTCTATAAATCCAATGTCACAATTGCGTCTGATAGCCTGAAATGGCATGACTTTCTCGTTGCAAATCAAAGGAATTCCAATATGGCAAAAGTTGCCTTTCTCGGCCTTGGCGTCATGGGTTATCCAATGGCAGCGCACTTGAAGAACAAGGGCGGTCACGAGGTGACGGTCTATAACCGCACCACCGCCAAGGCTGAAACAATGGGTGGCACAGCATGGCGGCGCAATGGCGCAAACGCCGGCGCAAGCCGCAAGCGATCAGGATTTTGTCTTTGCCTGCGTCGGCAATGACGATGATCTTCGCCAAGTCGACGCTCGGCCAAAACGGCGCGTTCGCCGCCATGAAACAAGGCGCGATCTTTGTTGACCACACCACCGCGTCCGCCGAAGTTGCTCGCGAGCTTGATCTGGCCGCCAAGGCACTCGGCCTCGGCTTTGTCGATGCGCCGGTTTCCGGCGGACAAGCAGGCGCGGAAAACGGCGTGCTCACGGTCATGTGCGGTGGCGATGAAGCGACCTTTGAGACCGCCAAACCCATCATCGAATCCTATGCCCGCATGATTGGCCTGATGGGTCCGGCAGGCGCGGGCCAGTTGGCCAAAATGGTCAACCAGATTTGCATTGCCGGTCTCGTTCAGGGCCTTGCCGAGGGTATCCACTTCGCCAAGAAGGCGGGCCTTGAAGTCGAGCCTTTGATCGCAGTCCTGTCCAAGGGCGCAGCCGGTTCCTGGCAAATGGAAAACCGCCACAAGACCATGAATGCCAGCAAGTTCGACTTCGGCTTTGCCGTCGATTGGATGCGCAAAGATCTCGGCATCTGCCTGGCAGAAGCCAGCCGCAACGGCGCAACGCTTCCGGTTACGGCGCTGGTCGATCAGTTTTATGGCGAAGTGCAAAAACTTGGCGGCAATCGTTGGGACACATCGAGCCTGTTGGCGCGGCTGGAGAAGTGATCCGTGGTTGCGCTGTCACCAGCATCAACGTCCGCTGAAATCATCGCGCATCTGCGGTCAATCGGCTCTGAGGAAAACCGCCAGGGCATGAAGCGCTATGGTATCAGGATCGAGCGGGCGCTCGGCATATCCCACGGAGTGCAGCGCGACATTGCCCGGCGCATCAAGCGCAACCATGAACGCGCATTCGAATTGTGGGACAGCGGCATCATGGAAGCGCAGTTCATCGCATCAGTCACTGCCGATCCCAAGCGTTTCACCGCTGAAGACGCCTGGCGCTGGGCGGCAGAATTTGATTCATGGGATATCGTTGATGGCGTCACCGATCTTTTCGTCGATTGCGACGCCTGGAAAAGCCTGATCGAAGACTTTGCAGCCGACGAGCGCGAATTTGTCCGCCGCGCCGCATTCGCCATGATGGCCTGGTCGTCAGTTCACCGCAAGAACGAACCGGATGCGACCATTGCAGGCTTCTTTCCGCTCATTCGCCAACACGCCGGTGACTCACGCAATTTTGTCTGGAAGGCTGTCAGTTGGGCGTTGCGCTCCATCGGCAAACGATCGTTGGGTTTGAATAAGTCGGCGGTAGAATTGGCGCGTGAATTGGCAGGTTCAACTGGCAATACCACCCGCCGCATTGGCAAGGACGCACTGCGCGAACTGACCGTCGAAAAGACGCTCGATGGCATTATGCGGCGCGAGGCGAACCGAGCAAAAAAGCGCACTGATAAGGCCTCAGGAAGCGCCGCCTGAATCTTTGTCGAGCACCATGTAATCAAGCGGCAGTTGCGTGGTGTATTTGATCTGCTCCATCGCGAACACAGAAGACACATCGCGGATTTCAATCTTGGCGATCATCCGCTTATAGAATGCGTCATAAGCGGCAATATCCGGCACGACCACCTTCAGCAGATAGTCCACATCGCCAGACATGCGATAAAATTCGACCACTTCGGGAAACTCGGTCACAACCTCGGAAAACCGTTTCAGCCATTCTATGTTATGCGCTGCGGTTCGGATCGAGGCGAAAACCGTAACCTTGGTGTTGACCTTTTCCGGATCCAGCACCGCCACCCGGCGCTTGATGACGCCGTCTTCCTCCAGTTTCTGGATGCGCCGCCAGCATGGCGTCGTCGACAAACCGACCTTTTTGGCAATGTCGGCAACAGCCAGTGTTGCATCTTCCTGCAGCAGGCGAAGTATCTTGCGGTCAAGGCGGTCCATAGATGGCTCCGTAGAATGATTTTCTCCAATATCGCCAAATTGCATGATCACGCAAGATGTTTTTTCTTGAATATCGCCAATAATGAAACATGGTTTCAAAATTGGCGCAATTTTTTGGATCGGCGGTTGACTCGTGCTTAAGCTTGCGCCGAGGGCCTCGCAGAAATCAGATCGCGCCATCGCAAAACATGAACCAACTCACTTGGCACCGCCACGCGCGTCAACCTCATGAAATCCAAGGCAACAAAACCGGTAATATCAGCGATCGAAAATTCATCACCGGCAGCGTATCTGCTATCCGCCAGATGCGCGTTAAATAAGCGCAGGAAATCAAGCATTTTTGGCTTGTTCGCTTCGCCCCATTCCGGAACTTGCGGCACCTCCCACTCCTTCATCGCCGGGTGAATATGGCGAAAAACCGCTGCAACTGCGTAGAAGTAATTCAGCTCGAGACGGCGGTTCCACATTTCGACCTGCGCTTTGCCAAGCGCGTCGCGCCCGAACAGCGCCGGTTCCGGCTGCAATTCCTCGAAATAGCGGCAGATGGCAACGGTCTCCGTCAATATCGTGCCGTCATCCAATTCAAGAACCGGCAGGCGCTGTAAAGGATTGCGGCTGGAAATCTCATCCGCCTTATGCCCCATGGCCCCCATATCGACGATCACCATCGGCACTTCAATGCTTTTTTCGGCCAGAAACATGCGAACCCGTCGCGGGTTTGGTGCTCTGCCGCCATCATAGAGCTTCATCGCTTCTCTCCCTTTGTCCCCTATTCAAGCCCAATCAACCGGCGAAGGAAAGCCGACACTTTGTGCCAAAAGTCATGCGGCGCATCCTGTGCTGCCGACGCAGCTTCATGCGTCTTGCGCCATTCGGCCGGGCGGATGAAATCGCCCTGCCACAAGCCAAGCCCGGCTTTGCGCGCGGCGCTCTCCTCGGAAGAATACTGGCCGTAAGCGACCGCCCAGCCTGAGGCGACCATTTGCCGGTTCAGCTCGGTCTTGCCCGCTGTGCAGGTGCCCAGAAACCGTCCGTAAAAGTCGGTTTGCCAGCCCGTGCAACGCACTTGACCATCAGCAGACAGCGCAGCGAGTTTCTTTCGTGCCTCGCGCCCGCAATTGAACGGGCCGGTCTTGCCAGTGCAGGTCTGGTTATACTCAGGCGCGTCAATGCCCTCCAGCCGGATGCGCTGGCCTCCCAGCTCGATCGTGTCACCATCGGCAATCACCGCCCTGCCCTGATGGCTGACATCCTCAATCTGGCCGTAGCGCACAATGACAAAAACGAGGACACCGAAAAATAACAGCGTCACAGCCCAATCCAAACCCGGATTGCGCCGCTGCACAGTCCGGTATCGCCGCCGTTGCCATGCCATCAATTTGTCGCCGATGCCAAAAGTGAACTGTTCATTAATCATGCCGCATTAGGGTTCGTTGACCATAGATCAACGGGATCGTCCAGCAAGTCCAACTCCATGCAGCCGGTGCGTTCGGGTATTGCCGACAAGAACATAGTTGACCGCAGAAAGCGCACCCGCAATCCGGATGTGGCGCGGACGATCAGGCGCACCCGTGACCGGCTGAATGAGGGCGCACCGCCGATTTCACCGCAGAGCTGCTGAAGCTCCACGCCCACACGATGGTGGCGCTGACCCCGGCCATGCCGCTGATCATCTCTGTGCGTGACCGGCGTCGCCATGCTGGCCGGGTTTGGCACGCAAGTCGATCTTCTGGGCGGCTGTCACAGCCTTGTCCTATGGCGATCCTCGGCTTCTTTGGCGCAGACATTGCAAAAGACCGAACTGTTGAATTGATGTCGACGCTGGTCGCAGCAAGCTGCTGGGCGCGCATATTTTGGCCGGCGCTGTGCTGGGCCTGGTTTGCCGCTTTTGATTGCGATGCCTGCGGCCAAACCCAATCCAGCGTCTTGCAGGCCGTCATTTTGTTGCTCGCCATGGCTTCGACTGCCATCGTCACTGCAACGCTCAAGCGCGCCTTGCTGCTGTCCTTCAGCTGCCGGTCGCCGCCTATACCGCATTCACCGCGAATTTTCGCGATCCATCGCAGATCGCCATGGTGGTCACGCTTTGCGCCGGCGTGGTATTCTTTTCCTCTGTCGGCAACTTCCTGCACCAGTCCGCGCGTGCAAAGTCTTGGCCATCAATCCGAGAAAGACGCTCTGATCGCAGAGTTGGATACCGCCAAAGGCATGTCTGATGAAGCGCGCTCGCGCGCTGAAGAAGCAAACCTTGCCAAGTCGCGCTTCCTCGCCTCGATGAGCCATGAATTGCGCACCCCGCTCAATGCCATTCTCGGCTTTTCCGAAGTGATGGCCAATGAAGTTCTGGGCCGATGGAGAACCCGACCTACAGGGAATATGCCAAGGATATCAATGATTCCGGCCAGCATCTTCTCAATCTGATCAATGAAATCCTTGACCTGTCACGCGTTGAGGCCGGCCGCCATTCGTTCAGCGAAGAGGTCGATCCGCCTCGCCGAAATCGCCGAAGATGCCGTGCATCTGGTGACGCTCAAGGCCAAGGCCAAAGACATCCAGATCCACTCGACAATTCGAAAACAACCTGCCGCCGATCTGGGCGGACGAGCGCTCTGTGCGCCAGATCCTGCTCAATCTCTTGTCCAACGCCATGAAGTTCACGCCCACTGGCGGCGAAATCAATGTGCAGATCGGCTGGACCAGCGGCGGCGGGCAATACATTTCGGTCAAGGACAATGGCCCTGGCATTGCCGCAGACGAAATTCCGATGGTGCTTGTCCGCTTTCGGGCAAGGCTCGATTGCCATCAAGAATGCCGAACAGGGCACCGGCCTTGGCCTGCCCATCGTGCAGGCATTGGTGCAATCTGCATGGCGGCAAGTTCGACCTGCGCTCCAAACTGCGCGAAGGCACGGAAGCCCTGGCCTTCTTCCCGCGCGACCGGGTGTTGAAGGCCAGAGCCAAAATGGAAGAGGCGGGACCTCCTGCCGGTCGAGCAGGTCAAGAAGTTTGGCTAGTCCTCACTCTTTGTCAGTTACACCCGCTTCGCCGAATGTTGCCATGCCCGAGTGGCAAAGCGCCGCTGCCTTGACGATGCCAGCGGCAAGCGCAGCGCCGGTCCCCTCGCCGAGCCGCATTCCCAAGATCAAGCAACGCCGTCTTGCCCATCTTCTCCAGCGCAAGCCGGTGCGCCTTTTCTGCTGAGACATGGCCGAACAGGCAGTGATCCAGCGCCGTCGGATTGGCTGCCAGCAGCATGGCGGCAGCTGACGTTGCGACAAAACCATCGACAATCACCGGCACTTTCTGCATCCGCGCCGCAAGGATCGCCCCTGCCATCGCCGCAATTTCTCGCCCGCCGAGACGACGCAGCAATTCCAGCGGATCCTTCAGATGTGCCTTGTGCAAGGCGACGGCATGGCGCACCGCATCGGCCTTGCGCTTCTGGCCGTCACCATCCGCGCCGGTGCCCGCCCCGACCCAGTCTTCGGCCGTTGCCGCCGTATAGACCGTGGAAGATCGCGGCCGCAATCGTCGTGTTGCCGATGCCCATCTCGCCGATGCACAAAAGGTCCGTGCCGCCAGCGATTGCCTCCATGCCAAACGCCATGGTCGCCGCGCAGGCTTTTTCGTCAAGCGCCGCTTCCTCGGTGATATCGCCCGTCGGATGGTCCAGCGCCAGATCAAACACTTTCAGGCCAAGATCATTGGCAATGCAGATCTGGTTGATCGCCGCGCCACCTGCGGCAAAGTTGGCCACCATCTGCACCGTCACTTCGCTTGGATAGGGCGAAACGCCCTTGGCGGTGACGCCATGATTGCCGGCAAAAACTGCAACAAGCGGGCGTGTCACGGCAGGCTTGTGCTTGCCGGTCCACGCAGCCAGCCATTCAGCAATGCCTTCCAGTTTGCCAAGCGCGCCGGGCGGCTTGGTCAAAAACGGGTCGCGGCTTGCGCACAGCTGCGATTGCATCCTCATCTGGACCGGGCAAATTGGCAAGAAGCGCGCGAAAGTCATCAAATGGCAGTCCAGTGGTCATGAAATATCCAATCAGTGGAAAGGCAGAAACGACTTTTCCTATAAGGATTCGGCGTCGCCACGCAAAGCACGGCAGCGACGCAAATCGGCCGCTATTCGGCAAGGAGTATCGCAATGGATGTCAATTTGGAGACACTGCCACGCGATATGATGCGCGCGCTCGGGTTCTTGACCCGACTGCCCATCCCGGCCAAATGGTTTGAAGGCGATGACGGCAAACTGTCGCGTCACTGCGCGGCATTTCCGATTGCAGCGGCACTTGTCGGCGCTGCCGTCGGCACTTATTCTGATTGCCGGGACCATTCTCGATCTGCCCGTTCCTGTTAACGGCAGCCATCGCTGTTGCCGTGGCGATTGGCATTGGCGGCGCCCTGCATGAGGACGGACTGGCCGATGCGGCTGACGGGTTCTTCGGCGGCTTTGAACAGCGAGCGCCGGCTGGAAATCATGAAGGATTCGCGCATCGGCGCATTTGGCGCGATGGCGCTGATGCTGGCCATTGTCATGCAAGATAATTGCGGTTGCAGCAATCCTGCAGGCAGGTCCATGGGCTGCCATCGGCCGCAATGGCCGCCGCCGCTGCCGCCGGACGAACGGCGCTTGTCTGGCATTGGAGCGATCTGCCCAGCGCCCGCACAGGCGGCACCGCCGACAAGGCCGGACAGCCGACAGAAGACGCCAATGTCTTTGCCCTAGTTTCCGGCCTGGCTGTTGTCAGCAACGCTAGCCTTCTTCTTTCGCGGCGTCGCGCCCGCATGCTGATCGCCGCTGCCATCACGATTGGCGCAACAGTCGCGTTCCGGTCGCTTATGCGCGACGAAAATCGGCGGGCATACCGGCGATACGCTCGGCGCAGCCGCAGTTCTCGCCGAACTTGGCTTTCTGGCCGGGCTTGCCAGCGGCCTTTGACATCACCATGTTGGGCACCATGACCATCGAATCCCCCTGCATCCTCGTCTGCTCCATCGACATGGAACCGGCTATTGCTTCGGCTGCGGGCGCACGCGCGATGAAATCGGCGACTGGATGACCATGACCGCGCCAACGCGCCGCGCCGTTATGGATTTATTGCCCGCCCGCATGCAAACCATTGAGCGCAAGCCCCGGCGCGAAACCCGCCGCCAGCGCATGGCGCGTGGCGAGGCCTAGACCGATGCGTTCGACATTTTCCCTGCTCATCATCGCACTCATCGGCACATTTGTGCTCGTCTGGTTCAATCGCGACAGCGGTTTCACCTTCGGCCTGACCAATGATGATTTCGTCCGGGCGATGTCTCTGGTCCTGCTTCTTGCCGCAGTCGGCTTCCGTTCGATCAGCGGCAGCAATCTGGGCGAAACGGCCCGCAATCTTTCAATCTGGGGCATCATCGCGCTGGGCTTTGTCACCGCCTTATCAATACCGGTCCGAACTTGCAGGATGTGGCCAGCCGTGTCACGCTTGGGCTTGTGCCATCACGGCCGCAAGTCAAGACCGATGCCAATGGCGCAAAGGTAATGGCGATCGAAAAGTCCGCTTCCGGCCATTTCGAAATCGATGCCGCCGTCAACGGAGCGGACATCAAGTTCCTGATTGATACTGGCGCTTCCGGCATTGTGCTGACATTGCAGGACGCTGAAGCTGCAGGGATTGACGCCGCATCCCTCAGCTATTCCGTGCCGGTGTCAACCGCCAACGGTATGGCGCTTTCCGCCCCGGCGCGCGTCGGTGAAATCATTGTCGGCGACATTATCCGGCGCGACATGCCGGTGCTCGTGTCCGACGCTTGGCCAACTAGATCAAAGCCTGCTTGGCATGGATTTTCTCAATACTCTGTCCGGTTTCTCAGTCGAGCGCGACCGGCTGACGTTGCGCGACTAGATCAGGCTCCAGATAAACCGCGCCGCGACAACCAGAAGATAGACCCCGAGCAGCATTTCAAGCCGACGCTTTGGCATCGCATGCGCAACCTTTACACCGTAGGGCGTCACGATGATCGACAGTGGAATGATGAGCGCCACAGTCAGCCAGTTGACGAAACCGGTCGAAAATGGCGGCAGTCCTGTCTTGCCCCAGCCGGCAATGACATAGCCAATGAAACCGGGGATAGCGATCAGCACGCCAACGCCCGCCGATGTCGCCACCGCCTGGTGGATCGGACGGTTGAAGGATGTCATGAACGTGTTGTTGAGCACGCCCCCGCCTATGCCCATCAAGGTCGATAAAAACCCGATGCCAACGCCAACGCCCGCCTTGGCCGGGTTCTTCGGCAGATCATTGCCGAGACGCCAATCATCCCGGCCCGACAGGAGTTTGAAAGCGATCAATAGGCAGACGACTGAAAACACCGCCCGCAATGTGCCGCTCGACATGTAGGCAGCGGCTGCCGTGGCCAACAACGCACCCGCGGGCACAGCCAGCACCCACCCGCGCAGCAAGTCTTCGTCCACCACCTTATGATTGCGGTGTGCCATAAAGGACCGCAAGGAGGTGACAACGACGATGGCCAGTGAAGAGCCAACCGAAAGATGCATGCGCACATCATCGCCAACACCAATCGCCCCAAAAACCTGAAAGAAAGCGGGCACAAGCACTGTGCCGCCGCCAATGCCGAACAGACCGGCGAGAAATCCTGCGACGGCCCCGGCGATCACCAGCAGCAGCGCAAACTCAAACAGCAAGACCGAATCCACACCCGCCATTATTTCTTCCCTAAGGGAAATACCCGTATTGTGAGAACTGTGCCGCTGGCGGAATGTTGTGCTGTCACCCGAGCGTCATAGTCGTGTGATTAACCTAAAGTGCGCCAAAGCCCGCCGTCACCCGCCTTGGCGCACACTTCGCAATTCGGCCATCCCCCGCCCGATTGCAAACCGTTGGCCGGTCCCTCGGGACCGGCCTTTTCGCTATTGCGCCGCCACCGCAGGCGCTAATACTGCTTCATAGGCCCGCATCAGAATTTCAGGCCCTGCACCGGGACGATTGGCTTCGTCTGACAAAATCTGACGAAAGCGCCGCGCGCCCGGCTGGCCGTGAAACAGGCCAACCATGTGGCGCGTCACATGCGATAGCCGTCCGCCCGCCGCGATGTGACGGCTGGAATAGTAGGCCATCTCGGCAATAACTTCGCCGATATCTGACTGGTACTCTTGCGAGCCAAAAAACAGCTGATCGGCCTTCAGCAATTGCAGCGGATCATGATAAGCCGCGCGGCCAAGCATCACGCCATCGACATGGTCCTGATGGGCAAGTGCGTCTTCGATCGTTGCAATGCCGCCATTGATGCCAATGAACCGGTCTGGCAAGCGCTGCTTGAGGCGGTAAACCCGCTCATAATTCAACGGCGGAATGTCGCGGTTTTCCTTTGGGCTCAGACCATGCAGCCAGGCCTTGCGCGCATGCACCCACAAGGCATCGCATCCTGCGGCAAACACGAAATCAGCCAGCGCATCAAGCGCCTGTTCCTCGTCCTGGTCGTCAACACCCATGCGGCATTTAACCGTGACCGGCACATCGACAACCGCCTTCATCGCTGCCACGCAATCAGCCACCAGCTGCGGCGTCTGCATCAAACACGCGCCAAACGTGCCCGACTGAACCCGATCAGACGGGCAACCGACATTGAGGTTGATTTCATCATAGCCGAATGAAGCGCCAACGCGGGCAGCCTCTGCAAGCTTTTCCGGGTCCGATCCGCCGAGTTGCAGCGCCACCGGATGTTCGCTCGCATCAAACCCGAGCAACCGCTCTCGTGGCCCATGGATCACTGCATCAGCAACCACCATTTCGGTATAGAGCAAAGTACAGCGCGTCAGTTGCCGGTGAAAATACCGGCAATGGCGGTCCGTCCAATCCATCATGGGCGCTACAGCGAGTATTTTTCCCCGCGGCATGGTCGGTGGCGTGCTGAAATTCATGGCGTGCATTAACCTGCGCCGCCTCAAATGCACAACTGGAAAAGGAACGGATTTGCTCGCAGCAATAGGTCGTCGACAAACTCAATTTGCTCATCCTCTTACAGCCATTGGACAAGGTTTATTGACAGTACCGGTTCAAGAGGACAAATCCCTAATGGGGATTGTGTTGTCCTCGCATTTGAAATGGATGGCGACCCAGCAGTGACAACCGGAACCAGTTTTGCCAAGACGAGAAGAGTAACGGCCCAGCAGGTTGCTGACAAGGCCGGTGTGTCCATGTCGGCTGTGTCACGCGCATTTACGCCAGGAGCCAGTGTCTCAACGGCTACGCTCAAAAAAGTCATGACGGCTGCGCAAAAGCTGGGCTATCAGCCAAATGTCCTGGCGCGCAGTCTTATGACGGGGCGGACCAAGCTGATCGGGCTGGTGTCCAACAATTTCGACAACCCAGCGTTCATGGAAATCTTCGATCTGTTTACCCGCACACTGCAGGACCATGGCTTGCGCCCGTTGCTCGCCAACCTCTCCGGCAGTTCTGATCCGGAAAATGCAGTCACCATGCTGCGACAGTACAATGTGGACGCAGTCATCGTCGCCTCGTCAACAGTGTCGCAAGCTTTCATTGACGGATGCCTTGCTGTCGATATTCCCCTCGTGCACGCCTTTGGCAAACCATCGGGCAATTCTGCCATTCACGTTGTGGGCGCAGACAATGTGCAAGGAGGAAAGCTTGCGGCTGAGACTCTGCTGCGCCTTGGCTATAGGAAGTTTGCCTTTCTGGGCGGTCCTCGGACAGCAAGTTCGACAATTGACCGGCTGAACGGCTTCAAGGCTGGCTTGAAAGCCAGAGCCATGACAACCGTCGCCGAAGTCTTTGCCAACAGCTATTCGCACGAACAAGGTCAGCAGATGATGCTTCCGCTTCTGGCGAATGCCAGTATCGATGCCGTTTTTTGCGGCGATGATATTTTGGCCATGGGTGCACTGGATGCCAGCAAGCAAGTCGGCAAATCCGTGCCCGGTGACATTGGCATTCTCGGCTTCAACGACATCGCCATGGCCTCGTGGGCCGCTTATGACCTGTCCACCATTCGCCAGCCAATCGCGGAAATTATCGTTACCGCAGTGGAACAAGCCATTAGGCTGGTGGCGAACCATCAGTTGGAGCCACAACCGCAACACTTTGCCTGTGAAGTGGTGCTGCGTGGCTCTTTGCGAAAATCCTAACCGCGCAAACTTGGTGGCCGCGCATCCGTCCATACCCCGCCCGCGTGCGCTGATTCAACGCAGGCCTTGATCGCCGCAATGGAGCGCAGGCCATCGGTGGCCGTTGGAAAATGCATTGCCAGCGGGTTTGCGGACACACCGGATTTATGTGCCTCAAGTACATCTGCCAAATCAGCATAAATGTTGGCAAATGCAACCAGCATTCCCTCGGAGTGGCCGGTGGCAATGCGCGTTGCCCGTTCTGCATCTGGCGACAAACCGCCCATGCCGCGCTCAATTGTCTGTGTGCGGCCGTTGAGGGGCGTCCATTGCAACTGGTCAGGCCATTGCTGGGCCCAACGCAGACCGCCTTTCTCACCAAACACGCGAATGTTGAAGCCGTGAAAACTGCCGACAGCCACCGAGCTGGTCCACAGCCGCACCGTCGTTCCGCCATCCATACGGATATTGACCATGGCGTCGTCTTCCAGCATGCGGCTCTCGATGGTCGAAATAAAGTCCGCCGAAAGTTCACGCGGATTCTGCCCGGTTCGCTCGGCGCCAGCGGTCGCGAGCCGGTCGATCAATCGATCTGAGCCGCGCAAGGCTCCGAATTGTTCCGGGGTGGACTTGATGACATCGGCGAGACGATCGCGCTGATCGGGCTTCAGCATGGCGCCCTCGATCGCCGTCGTTGCGGCGGCGGGATCGCGCCAGATCACCGGCGCAAGGGCTGCCACCTCATCCATGTGCTTGCGGTAGGCAGGAGAGGCGCGAGCGGCTTCGAGCGCGACTTCGGCAACCGTCTTCGGGTGCGTCGTGACGGCCGGCAGCAGCGGGCCAGTCTCGTTCATGGTTTTCACCTCGATGCGGCGCTCGGCGGCGAGTTGCGCGCGACCAAAGCGACGGATGGCCTCGAACGTCGGCGTGATCTCTTCGAGCCGGCCCCGCTGCTCGGGCGGCAAGAGGGCTGCAATGGCTGCACGGTCCCGCTCATTCGAGTTGCCGGTGAAGGCTCTGGCGCCGAACCGCGCCGTGAGTGCGTCGTTGATGGCCTTCAGTTCGGCCGACGCCTCCTTGTCGGCCAGGATGATGCGTGTCGCGGCGCTGTAAGCGTCAGGGCCACCGGCGTGACGTGCGGCCTCCGCCTCGGCCAGCATTTTGTGCGTGCGCGCCGTCAGCGCCGGAATGGCCACGGCCATCGCTGGTCTCCGCTTCTCTTCATGCTCGATCGCCTTCGGCAGGTCGCGCTGATAGGCGAGGCCATGGGCCCGAATTGCGGGCATGAGCGCACGTGCCGCCTCAAGCGCAGCGGCACGCTCGCGTCGCGCGGCCAGGCCATCGACGCAATCGAGGCGAACCGCGCACGGCGCCGAACGCCTCCGGTGACTTGGCGACGGTCTGAGCGATCAACCTCGGATCGGCGCCGGGCTGAGTGAGTTTGTTCGAGATCGCCTTCATGGCGGCATCGGGATCGCGGAATACCGCGGCGAGCTTTGGACGCAACTGATCGGTCCGATGCGTCCATTCCGGCGCACCCATGAGTGCCTCGCGCGCGATTTCCGAGACGGGCTTTTCGATCGGAACGGCAGGAATGGCGATATCCGCGGCCAGCGATCTCGTGGCCGGCGATTGCTCGGCCTTGGTTGTCCGCGTCGGTTCGGGCGCCGCCCCTTCGTCCTTTGCCATCTCCGGTGCGAGGGTGCGGGTCGCCTCGCGATCGGGCTTCATCCCGATCGCACGTTCGGCGCGCTGCCACAGTTCTGATAGCCGCGCTCGGCCACTCTCGATCCAGACACGCTGCCTCTCGATGGTCGCAGCAAGCGTCGGCGCGATCGATGCCAAGGTTTCGATGCCCCGCCGCTGGGCGAAGGCGTCGATCGCGCGGGCGTAGTTGGCCTCATTCTCGAAGTCGAGCGTGGTCGTCTTGGCGCCGGATCGCCCGAGGGCCTCGGTCAGCTTCTCGAAGGTCGCGAACTCGCTCTTGGGTGCGTACACGGTCACTTGGTCCCGGTGACGCGACAGGGCGACATAGGCGAGGTGCTGGTCCATCGTTTTGGTCGCCAGGACGAGCACGCGATCGACGGTCGACGCCCTGGGATTTGTGGATGGTCGCGGCATAGCCGTGATCGACATTGTGGTAGGTGCCGGCGCCGAACGCGACCTCGGTTCCGTTATCGAGCCGAACGCGCATCAGCGCCTCGCCGGCCATGCCCTTCGTGCCAATGACGGTGCCGAGCATGCCGTTCTTGACGTTCTGGCGGCCGAGGCGCGGCGCCAAGGGCTCCTCGAAGATCGCGTTCTTGAGGAAAATCATCCGATCGCCGACGGCGAATTCGCGCGTACCCCGCTCAGTCAATACGGTGCGGGCGTCCTGCAACTCGCCCTGTTCCGCCCTTGCCGCCCGAATACCCTGATTGAGCGCGACGACATCCGCGTTGGTATGGGCGAGCACGAGCAATTCATCGCCTCGTATGGACTTGCCTTGCGCGGTGGCCTTGGCGCGGATTTCGCCTCGCGCCGCCATCCAATCGGCCACGATCTGACGCGTGGCATCGACGCGATCCACGGGCTCGCGAATGGCGCCGTGCGCGCGATAGGCTTCGAGCGCCGCACGCACCTGGCCACGGGCCAACTGGCGGGACGCCTCTTGCGCCCACACGTCCTTCTGCCGCCGGATGCCGCCCAATTCGAGATAACCGATCCGTTCGGCAATGGCGCGGAACGCCGCGCCGGCCTCGATCGGCTGCAACTGCATGGCATCTCCGACCAGCACGAGCTTGGCGCCGGCGGCTTTGACCGCCGCGACCACGCGCGCCATCTGCTTCGACGACACCATGCCGGCTTCGTCGATGACGAACACATCGCCCTTGGCGAGTTGGTCGCGGCCGGCGGACCAGGCGTGCTCCCAGGATGCCAATGTGCGCGACGCGATCCCTGAACTTTGCTGCAGGCCTTCGGCGGCTTTTCCGGCGAGCGCTGCGCCGACAACCCGGTGGCCGGCGGCTGTCCAAGCCGAGATTGGCCGCCTCCAGCAATGTCGATTTGCCGGCGCCCGCGAACCCGACGACGGCGGCAATGGCGTTATCGCCGGTCACGTGACGAACGGCGTCGACTTGCTCGTCATCGAACTTGAAAGGACGCTTGGGATCTTTGCCTTCGATCCTGGCGATGCTGTTGGCAACGATAGAGCCGCCGATCCCGAAGCCGCGGCGCCGAGCGAGGGCATCGGCGGCTTGCGCCATGGCGTGCTCGGTCTTCACGATTTCGCGGGTGGAGTAGACGGGCGCGGCGACAACCGCATTGGTCTCCGGGTCCCTGATCTCGGGCCGGATGGTCACGAGGTCAGGGCTGGCCTTCACCTTTGCCAAGACGTTCGCGAATGCAGCGGGATCATCGACGAACCGATGCACCGTTTTGGCGATGTCGCGCTCGCTGAATGTGGAACGTTCGTTGCTCAGAATGGCGAGCACGCTGGCCGGCCGGGCCTGGATCTGAGCGGCGGCCTTGGCGTGCTCGGGGCCACGCGCGTGCGCCGCATAACTGAGGCCGGCTTTGCGGGCGTTTGCGGCACCGGCGGGGCCGAGGTGTTTGGTCGGCACGACCTCGATCCCCTGCGCCGCATAGGATCGCATATCGATCCGGGCGTCATGGCCCGCCAAGGCCAGATGCCGGTTGGCCGCGTTGGCCCAGGCCAGGCGCAGGTCGACGAGTTCGTTCCGGTAGCCGACGAAGTTGCGATAGACGATCTTGCCGTTGACGCGGATCGGAGAACCGTCGGCATCGAGAACGGCGATCTTCTTGTTGCCAAAGCCACGTTCGGTCACCGGGCGCAGCGTGTGCATCAGATGGACGTGCGGATTGCCGGGCACCGCATGCACGACCCAATCCGCGATCATGCCCTTCGACGTGAACTCGGCAGCGATGAACTCGCGCATCAGCGCGATGCTTTCGGGCAAGCGTCAACTCGTTGGGCAGTGCGATCACGATCTCGCGGGCGAACTGACCGTTGACCTGTCTCTCGCCGGCAACAACGGCATTCCACAGGATCTCGCTGGCCTTGGCGGTACTCTGGCCCTGCAGCGCATTGCGCAACCAGAGTGGCGTGTCCACAGGCTGGGAAATTTCCTCATGGGCGAGGTCGCCGCGGTTGGCGTAGCGGAATGTCCGACCCTGGGATTCATCGTCCATCTCGGTGCGATGACGATAGGCAGCGGCGGCAACGGGACTGCGTCCCGCGCCGATAATCGTTGCCCTGAAATGGGGAACCGCCACCGTCCGATCCTTCGCAGAAAGCGCCGTGTTTTCTGATCGCTCGAAAATCGAGCGTATAATTGCGCCTTACGGACAAGACCTTCGAGTTGAATGTGTTGAGACTGGGTTTAATCCCAGCGGACTCTGAAACGAGAGCCCAATAGATCGAGTTAGACGACAGTGATTCAAAAACAGGAGAGCAATATGGGCGATCCCAATCTAACAGCGTCTATGGCTGACATCGATGCGAAGATCGAAAAGCTGAAAGAAAAGAAGAAAAAAATGCAGTTGCGTGCGTCGGAGCGGTTCGTCAGAGCCGCGATCGAGGCCGGATTGCTCGATATCGAGATCGACGAAGACGATCTGCTGCAGGCGTTCCGCGACGTTGCCGAGCGATTTCGCCGGCCAGCCGCCAAGTCCACTGCAGCGGACGATCGCAAGACTCGATCGGCGCATAAGGTTTCTGATGGGGCGGCGGTGGGCCATGACGAACGATGACCGCCGCAAGGACGCGCGCGAGAAAATCGCGCTCGGCGGCCTGATCGTGAAGGCCGGATTGAGAGGCGCCAACAAGGCGTTTCTGCTTGGCGTCCTCATCGAAGCCGTCAAGCACCCGCCGGGCTCAAATGAGCATGCGCGGCTCGAAAAGTTGGGCAAATCCGCGTTCGGCGAAACACAGGAGCGAACGGCATGAGGCACTCCATTCTGGCGATCATTCCCCCGGCGATTTCGCTCGCAGCCTACACGGCCGCCAATGCGGTGTGGCCGGTGGTCGCCGCGCAGGTTTCCGGCACCGGCCGGTACTGGTTTTTGCGGTCCTTGCCGCTCGTCGTTCTGATGGCCGGGCCTCTGGCAGGATTGGCCACGGTGGCGATGCTGCCCTTGCATCGCCGCCAGCCCGTGGCCATCGCGGCTTTGCTGACTCTGTTTGTCGTCGCCGCCGGCTATGGCTGGCGCGAATATGAGCGGCTGCTTCCGTTCGTTTCGGCGCCCGGCCAGTCGTGGAAAAGCGTGTCCCGCTACCTCGATATGTTCGTCGTCGCCGGCGCGATCATCGGCTTCGGTTTGGCTGCGGCCTGCGCGCGCCTCGCGCTGCCCGGACGCGACGGATTCCGGCGCGCCAAGTCGGCAGTGTTCGGTGACGCCAATTGGATGCCGATGGCGACGGCCGCCAAGCTGTTTCCTGACGGACGGCGAGATCGTGGTCGGCGAGCGCTATCGCGTCGATCAGACCCGCGTGAAGGAGATCGCCTTCGATCCGGCCGATCGCGCGACCTGGGGCGACGGCGGCTCGGCGCCGCTCCTCACCTACAAGCTCAATTTCGACTCGACGCACATGATGTTTTTCGCCGGCTCCGGCGGCTTCAAGACGACGTCGGCGGTCGTGCCGACGGCGCTGCGATATTCGGGCCCGATCGTCTGTCTCGATCCCGCCGGCGAGGTCGCGCCGATCGTGGTCGGCCATCGCCTGAAGCAGGGCCGCCGGACCTACGTTCTCGATCCCCGGCATCCCGAGATCGGCTTCAATGTGCTGGATTGGATTGCGTCGTCGCCCTCCAAGGAAGCCGACATCGTCGCGCTCGCGCACATGCTGCTTTCTGAGAGCGTGCGCGTCGAAAGTTCGACCGGTTCGTACTTCCAGAACCAGGCGCACAATCTGCTCACCGGCCTGCTCGCGCACGTCATGCTGTCGCCCGAGTATGAGGGCCAGCGGAACCTCCGATCGCTTCGCCAGATTGTCTCGAAGCCGGAACCCGCGGTGCTCGAATTGCTGCGGTCCGTCCAGCAGAATTCGGAGTCGCTCTTCATCCGCGAAACGCTCGGCGTGTTCACCAATATGGCCGAACAGACGTTCTCCGGCGTCTACTCGACGGCATCGAAGGACACGCAGTGGCTGAGCCTCGAAAACTACGCGGCGCTGTGCTGCGGGAACTCGTTCAAATCGAGCGATCTGGCGCGCGGCGACATCGACGTCTTCCTCAACATTCCCGCGGCCATGTTGCGCAGCCATCCCGGCATCGGCCGCATGATCGTTGGCTCGCTCGTCAACGCCATGATGCAGGCCGACGGTGCGCACGTCAGGCGCGCCCTGTTCATCCTCGATGAGGTCGATCTGCTCGGCTACATGCGCCCGCTCGAAGACGCCCGAGATCGCGGCCGGAAATACGGCGTCACGCTGATGCTGATGTATCAATCGGTCGGCCAGCTCCAGAAGCATTTCGGCCGCGATGGCGCGACGTCCTGGTTCGAAGGCTGCGCGTTTGTGTCCTATGCCGCGATCAAAAGCATGGACACCGCCAAGGATCTCTCGGCCAAGTGCGGCGATATGTCTGTACACGTTGTGGGGACATCTCAGAACGTCGGTTTGAGCGGATCGGAGTCCTCAAGTAGGACTACGCGTAGCGTGAGTACACAACGTCGGCCGCTGATCCTGCCGCACGAGATCACGCAGACTATGCGCAAGGACGAACAGATCATTGTCGTCCAGGGCCATCCACCACTCCGGTGCGGCCGTGCCGTCTATTTTCGACGGCCAGACTTTCTCAAACAAGCCAATGTCAACCGGTTCGCTTGAACCAAGGATCATGTCTTGGAGGTCACTACCAATGCAATACTCTCTGGAAAACTGCGAAAAGCCGATCGATTTTCTGCCGACGGTTTCCGCACTCGAAACGGCGGAACTCGTCGCGGATTACTTTCAGGACGTCATCACCCGCTATGGCGGGATCTACGTCCTGATGTGTCGCATACCCGAACCACACGAAACGCTGGCCGATTGCATTTTGATGGATACGCGTCCAGCCGCTTGGTCGCTGAGGTATCGCAACAAGGGCTACATCAACACCGATCCACTGGTGATCACCGCGCAGCAACGCGTGACGCCTTGCACGTGGTCGGAGGCGATGGCCGCTTTTGCAGACGATCCGGCCGCACAGCTCATTCACAAGGAGCGGCTCGACCCATGGCGTCACGGACGGGCTTCTCGTGCCCATTCATTCGGCCAGAGGCCAGCAAAGCGCTCGTCTCCATTGGCACCAATGTCGCGCTGACCGCTGAAGCACTGCACGAACTGACCA
Source organism: uncultured Alphaproteobacteria bacterium (assembly GCA_963714325.1). GTDB lineage: Bacteria > Pseudomonadota > Alphaproteobacteria > Rhizobiales > Hyphomicrobiaceae > CAVQOB01. Next base: position 34,509 of record CAVQOB010000003.1, read on the forward strand.
TGATGTCGCTGGTCGCGCACAATATCCTCTCGGCCATGCAGCAGTCCGATCCGAGCGAACTGGACGCGTTCACCGAGCGCGAGATCGAATGTCTGAAGTGGGTTGCGGCTGGAAAAACCGATTTGGAGATTGCTGAGATCCTCCAACTCAGCCGCAAAACGGTTTTCTGGCATATCAACGGCGCGACAAAGCGGATGAACGCCTCGTCGCGATCCCATGCGGTTGCGAACGCCTTTCGTATGGGCCTCATCAATTGACGTCGATGCCCGGTTCTCGCGTCACGCGAGGATCGGGCGCGTCGATCGCACAGACAAGAAAGTGAGACGAGATGAGACCGCAGGGATTGTCGACACTCGTAAGCGCAGCCCGCCCACCGGAATTCGTGGTGACGGCTGCGCAGGCGGCTCAGATGTTGGGCGTCACGGATCAGGTGCTGGAGGACATGCGGCGTCGCGGCACCAGCCCGGGTTTCCTGCTGCTCGGGCGCGGCGTCAATCCGACCGTCCTCTATCGCGAGGCGGCGGTTCTCGACTGGCGCAATGGTATCCGGACCGATCACCGGCAACCGAGAATGACGCGGGCGCCGATCACCGGGACGCCACTGTCGGCCGGCCGCCGCAACCGCGACCTGCGCCGAGAGAGGTCCTCGGCGATTGCTACATCTCCGCCGTCGAGGTCTGCCGCAAGATCGGCGGCATCGGCAAGAGCACGCTCTACCTGTGGATCAAGAAGGGCATCTTCCCGCCCGGCACCCGCGTCGGCCCGCGCCGCACGGCGTGGTCGACCGCGACGGTCGACCAATGGCTGCAGAAGCAGGCGGGCGGCGTTAAAGCGCCGGCGTGATCGTGTTTGGGATCGCGCTTCTCGGCCGAAAGACGGGCGCTAACGGTCATTTCGTGCAATCTCTAACGGTCATTTGGTGAGGCTACCTGCAAGGCGTTCCTGTCCTACAAATCCAATTTGTAGGACAACTGGACAAATACCGGTCGCTGGGGGCCATCGAGATCAAGCGCAGTGAACTGGCAGTGGGATGAGGGGAGCGGGGCGCAGAAGCGGATCGGCGGCGACGCCAGCACCCAATTATGCATCCTTGCAAATCTGCCATGACATGGCATATTTGCATGCATGATTCAGCGCGAAGCCCTCCCTGTCGTCAGCACCATGCTTGACCGCCACGCGGCTGTCGGCCTGCTTGGGCCGCGCCAGGTCGGCAAGACCACCTTGGCGCTGGCGATCGCCAAGGCCCGGCGCGCCGTCTACCTCGATCTCGAAGACCGCGAGGATCGCGCCAAGATTGCCGAACCGGAACTCTATCTGGCCGAGCATACCGACAAACTGGTCATTCTCGACGAAATCCAGCAGGCACCGAACCTGTTTGCGGTCCTGCGCGGGCAGATCGACAAGGGCCGCCGCCAAGGCCGCCGCACCGGTCAGTTCCTGATCCTCGGATCGGCATCGCCCGAACTGCTGCGCCAGTCCGCCGAAAGTCTCGCCGGTCGGATCGCCTATTTCGATCTCGGGCCGCTCAGCCCGGCCGAAGTTGGCCCATCACAAAAAGTCCGCGACCGGTTGTGGCTCCGCGGTGGCTTCCCCGAGAGCTTCACGGCGCCCGACGACGAGGTGAGCCGCGAATGGCGCGACGCTTTCATCAAGACCTACCTGGAGCGCGACATTCCCCAACTCGGCGCCCGCGTGCCGGCCGAAACACTGCGGCGCTTCTGGACCATGCTCGCCCACAATCAGGGCGCGCTGTTCAATGCGGCACGGCTGGCGACGAGCCTCGCCGTCAGCGGTCAAAGCGTCGCCCGCTACCTCGATCTGATGGTCGACCTCCTCCTGGTTCGGCGTCTGCCAGCCATGGTCGAGCAATGCCGGCAAGCGGCTGGTCAAATCGCCGAAGGTCTATGTGCGCGACAGCGGGTTGGCGCATGCACTGCTCGGCATCACGACGCTGGAGGATCTGGTCGGACACCCCGTCGCCGGACTGTCGTGGGAGGGGCTCATGATCGAGGCGCTGATCGCCGGCGCGCCGCGCGGGACGACGGCGCATTTCTACCGGACCGCCGCCGGCGCCGAAATCGACCTGCTGCTGACGCTGCCCGGCAATCGCCAATGGGCCATCGAGATCAAGCGCAGTCTCGCGCCGAAGGTCGAGAAGGGTTTTCATCTCGCGTGCGCCGATCTCGAGCCCCATCGTGCCTGCGTGGTCTATCCGGGCAAAGAGCGGTTCCCGCTGAGCGCCGGATATCCAGGCCATGGGGTTGGACGAGGCGGTCGCGGGGCTGAGGGGGAAGTAGTGGACGACACCCGAGCAACGGCCGCCAGCCGCCACGGGAGTTCAGCACCGCGCTGAAGTCCAACACGGTGAAGCGAACCGAGAAGGGCTGGTACGTCGCGCGCAATTGGTCTCACGTCGCCGGCGAGAAGTCGGAGTGGACGGGACCCTTCGAAACGATCGAGACCGCATGTCTGGCCATAGCTCGCCGGCACGCGACCGAGATCGCCGACCGTCACTCGATGATTGTCGCGCGGCACAAGATCAAGCACGGCGCGCCGCTATACGGCCTCAAGGGTACGACGCGACTGCGCCAGGCGAAGACCGGCAAGGCGCAAGCCTAAGTCGGTCCCCTGCCCCATCCGTGTCGCAAGACACGGGTGGGGCTTCTTCCCGGCCATCCCGCTGCACGATCAGAAACAGACAGCAGTCATTGGTGATTGAGCGGGTGACTTCATTCGGGTAGCATTCAACGAGCGCAGCATCACCCTCAATCCGCTAACACCGTCACCATGGTCCCCCAAAGTGAGCTAGTTTGAGAATCGAGCATGCCCAGACACACTACTCCAAACACAGCCTTGTCGAAGTCTCCACGCCTCGCTAGCGTCGCCGTAGAAGATCGCAGTCCCTCTATAACCCAAGCACGGCTACGCCACATGGTTGACATCCCCATTGCTGAGGTTATCGATCGCTACAAGGCGACAGCTCTCGCACACATGCCACCGCGAGCAGCTGACCAGGCACTCGAGTCCAGCACGTTCAGTTCAGATGTAAGTCGTTATACTAGCTTGACAGAAGATCCTCTGAACCGGACCAACAAGACGCTAGAGGAGCTGATAAAATCTCTATCCCGTCACCTCAGCAAATTCGTCTATGGCACAATCACCAACTCTGAATGGGATCGACGGTACAAATGGCCCCACAGAAAAGAGGTCGACGAATACTTTGCTCAGCTAAAAAAAGAAGGATTGCCCGTCCCGCCCGGTGCCACAAAATTCGTTGCCAACCGAGACAAACAAAGCGCTGAGCAGTGGCTTGCATCTGAAATCTTAGCCCCACTGGCCGAAGCCACGCGAGCGTCTAACCTCCCCGTCACATTCTTACTTGGCGGCGTTGGAAGTGGAAAATCGTCGTTCAACAAATATTTGTCCACATATCACGCACGCAAATTCTATTCGGCAAAGGTAATGTCAACGAGGGTCGAGTGTAAGAAATTTTCCGGCGAATTGCTTTCCTCTCCCGAGTTCAAGGCTGGAAAACGCAATGCAGAAGATTATAGAGATTTCATTCGCAATTATATTTTTCGAATGCTGGCGCGCGACATTGTGACTTATCATGACAGGAACGGGATGTCACCCAGACGAACCAAAAGGCTCCAGCCCCGACCCAAATGCCGCAACGATATATGCAGCGGACTTCGATAAGTACTGTAAATCTGAAATTTCTCACTCGTACGCCGCGTTCAAACCAAATGATCTTTCGGACCAATGACTCTTTCTCGAATAGCAAGCTACCGCAAAGATGCTCAAAATGGTGTGGGCGCAGCGCTCAGAAGGAGATTTTCGGATCGCGAAGGATCGGCAATATGCGAGTTGCTCGCTGGCTATTTTGCGCAAAACGGATGGTCATTTTGCATCATATTCGACGGCTTCGACTACATTGAAGCAGCAGATTTTATCTTCAACACAAATCAGCAAGTTGTTTTGGACGCGTTGTCTGGCTGGTTGTACGCACCCGGCGCCACGCTTGAGGTGCCATGCTCGCCTATAGCGCTGAAATATAAATATGTAGTCTCGCTTCGGACCAATACCTTCGGGAGAGTTCAGCAGTTCTACAATGCCGCGACCGCGCATGCCGCTGCGCCCGTTTGGTATGTTGTGCCGCCGTCCTTTGCTAAAATCTTTAACGTGGTGCTGGCTGATGCAGTTGAAAGCATCAAAGAGCCGCGGGCCCGACGTCAGACGAAGTTAAAGCTCACCGAATTGGCAAGAGACTTATTTTTCGCGGTAACGAGCGCCGTCGATTTACCTACGGAAGCATCCGCGTCTGCGCTGTTTAATCAAAATGTTCGACATCAAGTCAATTATGCCCGAGATATACTATCAGAAATATTTCGTGAGGTCGTTGGATTGACCGGATTGTCTGATGCCGCAACGATCGAGTTCATACTTGATGATTTTCAGAGAAATGCGACTGAATTCACTCGTCAAAAACAATACAGACTTGTCGATTGTTTGCTGTGCGGGGAGAGCATTCGCTTTGTCAATTTTGTTAAAATAAATGACGTGCATAAGTTGCGAAGTGCATATGAAGGTACGGATGTCGGCAAGGAGGCTCTGAAGGCCGATCTCATCCGCGGCATGCGCGATGACAATCGTCACACCGGCTACGTAGGGAACGTCCTAAATTATCACATACCGTACAAGACGCAGAAAGAACTCGCGTTTCTCATCGAGAAACCGAGAATACTGAGAATTACTCCGGCAGCAAGGGAGTATGTCCGAAAATATGTTGCGAAGTGAATTTGAGAGAAACAACTGGCTTGCTTCGCCAGCTCTTTCGGTATCGCTTCTCCTTTTGGTGCGTGAAAGCATGGCTGCGGTGAGCCATAGAGCGACAGGTGGATATTACTCAATATCCCAGTTGGGAGAAACTATCATTACTCAACTTATATGTAAGAAAGAATATTTGGAAAACATTTACTATGGAACAATACTCCCTGCAAATATCGTTGCTCGTTCTCTTTGATTCGGATCGAAGCCAGAAAACGTCTGAGTGGGTTGCAGCATTCTTAGTAAATCTTTGGTTCTTATTGCAATGCGTGCATCGCGCCGAGACAATTCCTTTGCGTGCGGGCGAGCCGGTTGAAATCTGGTTCTTATTCAAACGGATGCAAACGCAGTTGCTGTTGACTATGCAGAAGGTTTGTGCGTCCGATCCTCATCTGAAAGCGGAGTGGGAATCCGGTCGAACAAGAAATTCCTACGTGTGCAAAGCCCGCGAGAAGATCAATTTGTTTGACTTGGATAAGAATCGTCTGTGGGGTCTAGCTCGCGAACCGCGTTAGCCAATTCCTCTCCCAGAGCGGCTAGCCCGGATTCGACTAAACCCGGCTCGATCGAAACACCTTTTGCCGCCTGCTGTGGGCTCAGAATAGCCTCAATCTGAAGACTAACCATCAATGTCGTGAGAGCTGAGCGAATTTTTTCTTTATCTCTGCAGGTCGCCACTTCAAGCAGTAGCTCACGTTCGGTTCTCGTTATCTCTCGCGACCGCTGCACTGCCTCTTGATGGTTCGGCTCGGAATCGATTAAGCTGGCTGCCGACAGCTGGAGCCGCTGGAATAATCCTTTGATCGTGTCAATCGTCTTGTTGTTTTTCTGCAGAATTTGCTCTTCTTTAGGAATGATGGTTCCGACCCAGATTGCCGTGACAGCTGCAAGTGTGCCGAGGAATGTCAATATATCGAATAAAGAATAGGTTTTTATAACTAAGTAAAGTAAAGAATCTTTGCGGAGAGTGGGTGGGGAATAATTACTCTGGGAATTTTGCCCCGGGCGCATTGATCATGTCGAAAAGCTTCTCGTAATCGGATAATAAATCGGGTTTAACCAAAAAAGATAATGGCGCTTGGAGCGCCACGATACAATCCCCATCAACGAACTAAGAGATGCAACTAGTCGAAAAAAGGCGCCTGTGATTAAGCGCTGTCTGGTGATGTACCACTTAGAGTTTATTGCAAACAAAAATGGCAATGCGCCAATCGTGAACGATGTTACAAAATTGAGAAGCCGAGGAGATGCAAGAAAGGAGTAGTAGCAGAATGTAGCCGATAAGGTTGGTAGGAAGAAAAGTGATATTGTCGGGGTCGCCTTCAGGATTTTGGACTTGGCCATCTTGTAGCAGAAGAATATCCAATCCTTTAACGCATTAAGGTGCCTCCGCATTGCGCTGACTTTCCCCGTAGTGTTCGCGTCGCAATCTTTGGTCACTGATAATAATCCCCTCCTAAGGCTTGCGATCCGTCGAAAGCCAACGCTGCCGTGCTAGATAATCGATTGCCGTATGCGGGGCGCTGTCCCATGCAACTGTTCGCCAGAGGAGTCCTCCGGTCGACCGTTGGGTAGGGTACGCACAGTGCTGACTCAGGTTCAAGGGAGCAGTTGGCAGTGGCTAGAATTGCGCCGCTGGCGGCGGAAATATTTGTCTTCCGTTCCGCCACCTGCGCTTGATGACTTCTCGATCAGTGTGTCGTTCGTTGAACCGGATCGCCTCAGCTTGAGACATCCGCGCAGTTCGGTAAGCCGCCTGCACATCGAGATGCACCAATGCGCATTGTGAACCCTACCGCGTATTGGACATGGTTGGCTGCGGCAGGTGGGCCTGGGTCATCACCGGCACCTCTGCTTCCTCCTGGCCCTCGACGATCCGCCGGAGACGCTCGCCCCAGGCGTTCAGCGCCTCGCGCTTTTCGCGATCGAAGCTGTACTGCACATAGACCTTGCCGGTGATCGTGCTCTTACTGGCGCTGACGTGGTTGAGGATCAGCGAGATGGTGTGGGGATTGATGCCCATCTCGGCCATGCGCGTGGCCGCCGTTCGGCGCAGGTCATGCGTGCGGAAGTCGCCGAGACCCAGCAGTTCCTTGGCGCGCTTGATGCCGACCGTCGCGGCGCCGGGCTCGATCGCCCTGTCCGTCAGATGTGACGGGAACAGACCATGGACGATCGCCGGACAGCGCCAGTGCCTCACGGATCAGCTCGACAGCGATGGGCGACAGCGGCACGCGTGTGCCTTCGCCGTTCTTGGTGCGCCCACGCGGCAGCACCCAGACCGGCGCCGGTCCGTCGAGCGTCAGCTCGCGCTTGTCGATGCCCGTGACCTCGCCGATGCGCTGGCCGGTGGCGAGCGACAAGCGCAGTGCGATGCGCAGGCCTTGTGTCATCGAGGCGTCGTTGAGACGCGTCCAGAACTGGTGGATCTCGGCGGGCGACAGCTCCCGGTCGCGTGGCTCTTCCTTCTTCACCGGCCGCTTCATGCCGTGCGTCGGGTCGTTGATCAGAATTCCCTGATCGAGCGCCCAACGAAAAATTCCTCGAACCACCTCGAACACGCGGTTCGGCCGATGCGACAGGCGCTTGACCGGCGCGGGTTTCTTTGTCCGCTTGCGGCCGTCGGGCGCGATGCGCGCAAGATTGAACATATGCGCCAGCTCGCGCCGGCCAATGTCGTGTGCCTTCATGTCGCCGATGACGGGGAAGACGAACCGGTTGAGGATCGATTGGTCGTCTTTGCGCACGACTGGACTGCGGTTGTATTCCGCGTAGTGCGTCTGCCAGTCAGCCGCCAGCTCGCGAAACGTCGGCGCGGCCTTGATCACTTGAACCCCGGCTGCGGGGTCAGCGCCGTTGCCCACCTCGACGCGCAGTTCCCAGGCGCGTTGCCGGGCCTCGTCGAGCGACTTGTCGGGGAACCGGCCGATCGTTACACGACGGCGTGCGCCATCGCTGGTCCGCCGATAGCGAAAGGCCCAGGTCTTGGCGCCGTTCGGCGAGACCCTGAGTTCGAGCCCCTCGACGCCGGCATCCGGGATCGACATACGGTCCTGCCCCTCGGGAAGGGTGATCGTTTCGACGAAGCGCGTCGTCAATTTTCGGCTGGCCATGATGTCGTCCTTGGCATTCCGGGGTCCCACTGGGGTCCCAGAACTGCACAGATTGCCCTGGCCGACAAAATATCACGTTGGATGTCGATTTGGCTATAACTAACTGATTTAATGAGGTATTAATTGTCCATCGCGGCGCATTAAAAGCCTACAAAAAACACGAAAATTAAATCTCATAACCTGAAGGTCTTAGATGGACGTCCTTGGACATGCCCCCCCTAAATGGACTTCCTGAGACATGCTAAGCAGGTGAAAAACCTGAAGGTCGATGGTTTCAGATCGAAGATTTCACCGTCAAAGAACCCACGCATCGAAGCGTCACTTGGTCGTCACCTCGTATCCAAGGCCGCGATAGCCCGACTGCCGCTTCAGCGCCATGCGCGCCAGCATCGGCACGCCTGAATCGACGTAGTCGTAGACGACGACCTCGCGCTTGGCGTGGTGCTCGCGATGCAGGCGGCCGACGTACTGGGCGAGGGTGCCCTTCCATGAGATCGGCATGGTCAAGAACAGCGTGTCGAGGGAGGCGTCGTCGAAGCCTTCGCCGAGGTAGCGGCCGGTCGCCAGCACCAGGCGTTCCTCGGTGTCGGGCCGTTTCAGGCCTTCCTCGGCCGTGCGCCGCTCGGTCGCGTTCATGCCGCCGTAGAGGACGACCAGATTGCGCGTGAACTTTTCCAGCCGCGTGCGGAAATACTCGAGATGGTCACGCCGCTCGGTCAAGATCACCGGCCGGCGTCCGGCCTTCCAGGCTGAGCAGCACGTCGTCGAAGATCAGATCATTGCGTTTCTCGTCCTGCGCCAGCGCCGCATAGAGCGCCGTCATCTGCGGTCGGCCCTTGCGCTTCCTGATCGGGCCGGTGCTGAAATCCGGTCTCGCGCAGGCGGACCTTGTGGGTGAACGAACGGGTCGCGGCCTGCGATTTCGCGTCCACCCGGTAACGAACCGGCCCACACTGCATGAAGATGATGGGGTGATGGCCATCCTTGCGGGCAACCGTGGCCGACAGTCCGAGAACGTAGCGCGCCTTGGTGCGGCGGGCGACCAGCTCGAAGCTGACGGCCGAGAGATGATGACACTCGTCGACGATCAGGTGGCCGTAGTCCGCGACCAGGTCGCTGACCTCACCATTGCGCACGAGGCTTTGGATCAGCGCGATGTCGATCCGCCCTGTCGGCTTGCGCTTTCCGCCGCCGATCGTGCCGATGTCGCCGTCCTTCACGGACAGAAACGACTGGAGGCGCTCGCGCCATTGGTCGACGAGCTGCCGGCGATGGACGAGAACGAGTGTGTTGGTACCGCGCGCGGCGATCATGCGCGCGCCGACGACGGTCTTGCCGAACGCCGTCGTGGCGGCCAGCACGCCGTAGTCGTGGGGTTCGATCGCGGCGACGGCGGCGGCCTGCACATCGTGCAGTGTTCCGAGAAATTCGAGGTCGAGTGGTCGACCAGCATTTCGTTCGTCTTTGAACCGCGCCGTCGCTCCGTTCAACTTGAGCAGCTCGATAGCCTCGTCGAGGCAGCCACGCGGCAGGCCGACGTGACGCGGATGAAGTTCGGCACACGAAATGATGCGCGGCTTGCCGAACGTCGGCAGCCGCATGGCTTGGGCGCGATAGAACTCTGGGTTCTGGAACGCCGCGATCCGGATTAGCTGGGCCACCATCGACGACGGCAGGCCAGAACGGTCGACATAGACTTGATCGCCAAGCACGACGTCGACCTGCGCGGGCATGGGTTCCTTGGGGAGCTGCGCCTGGCGTCGCCGCGACGGCGTCATCTTCCACGGTTCGTCAGCGTTCTCGTCATCGACGGGCAGTCTGACGCCGGTGGCGCCGCCCGGCATTTCCGCTTCGATCTTCGCGATCACGGAGGAAACCTCCGACGAGGTCATCCGGCGCTGAAGCGAGAGAAACGCCCACTGGTCATCATGGGGCCGCAGATCATCATCGACGAACATGCTATTCTCATGTTCCCGCGCGTGACGCTGCAATGGCAGCGCGATCAAGTTGCCAAAGCCGCCGCTCGGCATCGTGTCCTGGCTCGGAAACAGCCGATCGTAGGACTTGAAGCCAATCTCCGGCCGCCGGTTCATCGTCCGCGTCAGCAGCAGCGTCCCGAGACGGCGCGCGTCTGATGCAGCAACGGGCTCGGAGAAGAACAGCCAGACGTGGCCGCCGTTCCCGGAACGCGACCGTTCAAGTGCCGCCGGCACATCGCAGTCACGGCAGCATGCGATGAAGGCCAGGGCATCGGTCGACCAATTTTCCTCGTCGAAGTCGACGGCCAGAAATCCGCACGTGTCGTCGAAGAGCAGCGGATAGACGCCGGCGACAAAGTCTTTGCCGCGCCCATTGGGGCGAACGCGATCCTCTCCGCGAAGGTGGCACTCGATCACCTCTGGGGTGACCGGGATGAACGCCTTGTTCGGGCAGTCGCCGCACTTGACCTGCGGCTTGCCGCACACGCCCCGTATCCATTCGTTTGCGCAAGCCGGAGCGTACCCCGATCGTCCGGTCTTCGGGTTGTCCCATCGCGCCGGGAAGACATCGGTGCGACCGCCGAAGAGGCGACGGAAGAGCGCGATCTTGTCCGTGGCGGGCGAAGCATTTGTGACAGCCGGCTCTTGAGCAACGGCTGGCTGAGGAGCCGAGTGTCGTCACGATGCTCGGTTTTTCGAGTTCACGAAGGCGGTGTTCGAGGCTTTGACGCTCGGCATCAATCGCGGCGAGTTGCCGACGAATGGCGTCAATTTCGTTTTTGTTCTCACGTGCTGTCATTGTTCGGCCGACCGGTTCCGTCCATGCCAAGCAACATACGCGCGGGGCCTGGGGATCTGCGAGAGGCAAGCGGCGTTCCATTGCGGGCGTCCAAGATGCCCGATCAGCGATACATGTGGAAACGGGCTCGAATGCCACTGCGACGTCATTGATCCAATTTGGTTGCGCTGCCTAATCTTGCCAATGCTTAAGGATTCGCACGCGATTGCCGGACCCGACGCGCCGGCACAAGACCCGTCGAAGCGACATGGCGCGAGCAAGACGGCGCGTGCGCGCGCCGTCTTCGACCGGCCGCCACAAGCGCAAGGCTGGAATACCACCGACGAGGACGAAATCGCGCTGCGCCGCTGGCGTGGGCGCACGGAGATCACCGCGCTCGAGGCGCTGGAGCCGAAGCAGCCGATCTTCGGGACGTTTCGCATCCGCTCGGAGAGCGGCAGCAGCTACGAGGTCGAGATCCGCAGTCTCGATCAGCGCCACAAATTCCTGCGGCTGCATCGATCACCGCGTCAACGGTCTCGGCACCTGCAAACATATCGAGGGTGTCCTTGCGGTGTTGCGCCGGCAGGATGCGGCGGCGTTCGATCGAGCAGCGCGATTGGCTGCCGGCAGTGCGCGCGTCGAGATTTTTCTCGATCGCCGCGAGGCGGCGCGCCCTGCGCTTGCCTGGCCCGCTGTCCGGCGCAAGCCTACGGGCGGCGCGCGACTGGCTTCGCCCCTTCTTGAAATCCAGCGGAGAACTCGACGTTGATCCTGGCAAGGTCGCCAAGCTCCTGGCTGCCTGGCCATCCGCGCCGGCACACGTGCGCCGCAGCATCCGCGTTTCCCGCCATATCAATCCATGGGTCGAGCGGGAACAGCGCCAGCGTTCGCGCGTCAAGGCGCGCGCGAAATTCCTCGGCGACGTCGAGCGCGGCAAGGCGAGCTTCGATCTCGTGAAGTTGCCGCTGCTGCCCTACCAGCGCGAAGGCATGCTGCACTTGGCCTTCGGCGAACGCGCGCTGTTGGCCGATGAGATGGGTCTCGGCAAGACCGTACAGGCGATCGCCGCCTGCGAGCTGCTGGCCCGCCGCAAAGGCATCACGAAGGTGCTGGTGGTCTGCCCGGCCTCGCTGAAGGCCGAGTGGGAGGAGCAGATCGCGCACTTCACCGATCGTCCCGCCAAATCCGTGTTCGGCCCGCGGGCGCAGCGATCTGGCCGCGTACAGCAATCCGAACTTCTTCAACATCGTCAACTACGAGCAGGTGCTCGTGGATGCCGAGGACATCAATCAAATCCTGGCGCCCGACGTCGTCATTCTCGACGAGGCGCAGCGCATCAAGAACTGGCAGACCAAGACGGCGCGGCGCGTGAAGCAACTGCGCTCCCCTATGCCTTCGTCCTGACCGGCACGCCGCTGGAAAACCGCATCGACGAACTCTATTCCATCGTCCAATACCTCGATCCGGAATTGTTTGGCCCGCTGTTTCGCTTCAACCGCGAGTTCTACGATCTCGACGAGCGCGGCCGGCCGGTCGACTACAAGAACCTTGGCGAGCTGCGCGATCGCGTCGCACCCATCATGTTGCGGCGGCGCAAGGCGGACGTGGAGAGCGAGCTGCCGGGCCGCACGGTCACGAACTATTTCGTGCCGATGGCCGAGGAGCAGCGGACCCGCTACGAGGAATACAAAGGTCAGGCCGCCCGCATCATCGCGATCGCGCAGCGCCGGCCGCTGCTGCCGAAGGAGTTCGAGCGGCTGCAGATGCTGCTCGCCTGCATGCGCATGATCTGCGACACGCCGGCGATCCTCGATCCGACCTGCCGCGTCAGTCCCAAGCTCGAGGAGCTGGAGCGCATCCTCGGCGATCTGCTGGAGGAGCCCGACCGCAAGGTGATCGTGTTCTCCGAGTGGGAAACCATGCTGGGGATGGTCCGCGAGCTGGCGGGCGAGATGGGCATCGAGGCGGCATGGCATACGGGCTCGGTGCCGCAGCAGCGCCGGCGCGCGGAGATCGTGCGCTTCAAGCAGGACCCCGCCTGCCGGCTGTTCCTGTCGACCGACAGCGGCAGCGTCGGCCTCAATCTGCAGGCGGCGAGCGCGGTCGTGAACGTCGATCTGCCGTGGAATCCGGCCAAGCTCGAGCAGCGCATCGCGCGGGCCTGGCGCAAAGGCCAGATGCGCGGCGTGACGGTCGTCAACCTCGTCTGCGAGGATTCGATCGAGCACGGCATGGTGCACCTGCTCGGCGCCAAGCAAGCCCTGGCGGATGGCGTGCTCGATGGCCAGGGCGACCTCGCGACGCTCAAGATGCCGTCGGGACGTGGCGCCATGATCGAGCGCATGCAGGCGCTGATGCAGGCGGCCGAGACCGCCGCGAACCGCGCGTCGTGCGCGCACGCGCATCCCGCGCTGCCCGAGGAGACGATCGCCGCGCAACTGCAGCAAAGCCACGGCGAGCGCGCGTTGCTCGTCGAGGCGCGCCAGGGCAGCGATGGCCGGACGCGGGTGCTGGCCGTGCTCGACCTCGATCGCGACGCTCTCAAGGCCGAAACGCAGCGGCTCGCAGCGGCCGACGGCGGCGGCCCGGCGGTCGAGATCATCGACCGGGCAACCTGGATGACCCTGCGTCGGCTGCAGGCGAGCGGCATGATCCAGATCATGGATGGGGCCTCTCGCGTGTTGCATCGCGCGGCCGGGTTGGCCGACACGGAGGCGGAGGACGCGGCCAACGCGCTGAAAGTACGCATGGCAGCGCTTCGTGAACAAGCCGAGCGTGCGCTGCGGATGGCCCAAGTTCTGGCCGCTGGCGGTTTTCCCGAGGAGGCGCGGCCACTGTTGGCCAAGGCGATCGGACACGGGGCGGCCATCAAGCTTGCTGTGCTCGGCGAGCTGCCGGCTGACGTCACCTTGGCGACACCGGTACAGATCCGTGACCTCGTCGATCGCAAGGCTCTGCCCTTGCAAGCCATGGCGACGCTCGATGAATTGGCGGCAGCGTCAGGCACGCCGTCGGAGGCCGAGATCGAACGGCTTCTGAAGGCAACAGCCAATGTTGTGGCCGGTTGTGCCGAAGAAGCGGCCTGAGGGACATATGGATCGGGCGGACCGAAAAATATCCTTGCATTTTTAAAATGACATATTAAATATGCATGGATGTTGAAACGCCGAATTGAAAACCAAGTGCGCGCCGATCTCGAAGCACAAGCGGCTGTTGCCCTGCTCGGGCCACGGCAGGTCGGCAAAACCACGCTTGCGCTGGCACTGGGCGCGGCCGTCCCTTCCATCTATCTCGACCTCCAGGACCCCGCTGATCGCGACAAGCTCGCTGATCCCGTCCTCTATCTTCAGGCGCACGAAGACAAACTCGTGATCCTGGACGAAATCCAAAACGCGCCGGAAATCTTCCGGACGCTTCGGGGCCTCATCGACAAAGGGCGACGCAACGGCCGCCGCACCGGCCGGTTCCTGATCCTCGGCTCTGCCTCGATCGAACTCTTGCGCCAGTCATCGGAAAGCTTGGCCGGCCGCATTGCTTATCGAGAACTCTCTCCTCTCGACATCACGGAAGCCGGACAGGCTAAGCAAGACTTGCTCTGGCTGCGCGGTGGCTTTCCGCAGAGTTTTCTCGCACGCGGCGATGCCAAGAGCTTGGACTGGCGTCGGGATTTTCTGAGAACCTACCTGACGCGCGATATTCCGGCGTTCGAACCGCGCATCCCCGCTGAAACTCTCCGCCGGCTCTGGACCATGTTGGCGCACGCGCAGGGCACGCAACTCAATGCGTCGCGTTTGGCGACAAATCTGAGCGTCAGTTCTCCGACCGTGTCCCGCTATATCGACCTGTTGGTTGACCTTCTTCTCGTTCGGCGACTTCAGCCGTTTCATGCCAATCTTGGCAAGCGTTTGGTCAAGGCGCCCAAGACCTATGTGCGTGATAGCGGAGTCCTTCACGCGTTGCTGGCGATCCCAACGCGCGACGCGCTCCATGATCAACCCATCGTTGGGTCAAGTTGGGAGGGCTTCGTCATTGAGACGCTGATCGCATGCGCGCCTGCGTGGACCTCGCCGTTCTACTATCGTACGGCCGCCGGCGCCGAGATCGACCTCCTGCTCGAACTGCCCGGCGGCAAGCTCTGGGCCATCGAGGTCAAGCGTAGTCTTTCACCCAAGGTTGAGCGTGGATTTCACGTCGCGTGTGATGATCTCAAGCCGGCGCGCCGTCTAGTCGTGTACGCAGGCGTTGAACGCGTGCCGCTGCCCAACAAAGTCGAGGCTATGGGGCTCCATGACCTGGCCGCGGAACTCGTCGGCATGAGACGCTCGTCGATCGACCGTCGCTGACGCTCAGCGGCGCTCCGTTCGACGTCATGACTGAGCGCTCGGCGCGGGATTCATCGGTTGAAACATCCAGATTTTGATATGAATAGTCGGGCACGGAATTGACATATCATACGTTTTGTATCATTTTCCATCCATGAATGCGAAACCTGAAGGCCAAAAAGAGCGCGCCGTCATGCTGCTCAGGCGGCAAGGCATGGTGCGTCTTTCGGAATTCGCCAAGGTCGGCATCACAGCTGCTACCATCTCGCGCATGAAGCAGAAGGGCGCAGTCGTTCAGCTTGGACGCGGGCTCTATCAGCTACCCGACGCGTCGATGGATGCTAACCACGCGCTGGCGCATGTCGCAAAGATCGTTCCCGCTGGTGTGATCTGTCTCGTGTCCGCACTGGCGTTCCATGAACTCACCGACACGATCCCCCCGCGCATCTGGCTTGCGATTGGGAGCAAGGATCGGAAGCCGAGCATCGTTCAGCCTGCGCTCCAGATCGTCCGCTTCGGCGAAAAAGTGCTGCGCACCGGTATCGGCAAGCACGTCATCGACGGCGTGAGCGTACAGATCACCAATCCCGCCAAGACTGTCGTCGATCTGTTCCGGTATCGCCAACGTGCAGGCCGGCGCTATCAAAAAAGTCCTGGCCTCAACCTCGCCCTCGAAGGCATGCGTGAGGCCCTGCGTCAGCGCAAGGCAACGCCGTCGGACATTGCTAAGTTTGCGCACGAAGCGGGCATCTGGAAGGCACTCCGGCCCTACCTGGAGGCGATGACTGCCAATGCGTAGTCCAGCCAATATGGGCGCGTCGGTGCGCGCGCGATTGCTCACGCTATCCAAAGACCGCAATCAGCCGTTTCAGTTGCTGCTCACGCGCTATGTCTTGGAGCGGCTGCTGTATCGGCTCAGCACCACCACCCATCGCGACCGGTTTGTGCTGAAAGGCGCGATGTTGATGATAACCTGGTTCGATGATCCGTTTCGTCCCACTCAAGATCTCGACCTACTTGGCTTCGGTGATCTCGATCCCGGAGCTATGCTCACCGTGTTCCGGGAAATCTGCACCATCGAGGCAAACGATGGTGTCGCGTTCGATGTGCAGGCGCTGACGATTGATCGTGTCCGCGATGAACTCGAATATGGTGGCCTGCGTATCAAGACCACCGCGGCGCTGGATGGCGCGCGGATCAGGGTGTTGATCGACATCGGTTTTGGCGATGCGGTCGAGCCAGGGCTGGATGAACTCGAAATGCCGGTACTGCTTGACTTGCCGTCGCCACGGCTGCGTGCATATCCGCAAGAAACCGTCATCGCCGAGAAGTTTCAAGCGATGGTTATTTTGGGCCGCGCCAACAGCCGGATGAAGGATCTCTACGATATTTGGATGCTGTCGCGATGCTACGAATTTTCCGGCGACCGTTTGGCGCGCGCCATTGCGGCTACGTTTGAGCGGCGCAAGACTCCGGTTCCCATAGAACTGCCGGACGCGCTCACGCAATCCTTTGCCGACGATCCGGCCAAACAACAGCAATGGATTTCATTCGTTGACAATGTCGCTGTGCAGCCGGGAGGGCTCGGCGATGTCATCAATGACCTGTCGGCTTTTCTCATGCCGCATTCGGTGGCGGCCAAACGGCTGGGAGACGTGTAGCCCGAGGAATGCTTCCAAAAGACCGAAGTGCTCGAAGCCTTGGGGTTTGGCGCCTCGCTCGCAGGCCTCAAGGCGACGTTATGGACGCTGTGATCCTCGACGCAACGCCACTCGTCTCTTCTGATCCACGCGCAACTTCCTCGCTCGCCGGCGTTGCGACGAGCCGCTCGACGTGCGAGGCCCATTTGTCCAAGGCGTTGCGAACCTGCGGCTGCATCCGCGCGTGATTGTAGTGTTGATTGCCGACGCCGGGCCGCGTGTGATTGAGCACGCGGTCGGCCACCTCGTCCGGCACGTCGTGCTCGCCGAGGAAGGTTCGTAGCGTTCTCCTGAGATCATGCGCTGTGATGTCGTCGGCTTCGAGGATCGTAGCACGCAATCGTCGCATGGCCTTCGAGACGGCTTCGCCGTGGATGTGGCCAGCGCGCGCGTCGTCGCGCGGACTTGGAAACACGAAGTCAGAGTCGCCGGCGAACGCTATGGCCTCGCGGATGAGTGTTACGGCGCTTCCAGACAACGGAACCAGATGTTCGCGTCCGTTCTTGGTGCGGCCATGGGCCAATTTGCCCTTGACGATCCGGTTGCCCGGCAAAGTCTACAGGGCCGCATCGAGATTGAGTTCGTCGCGCCGCATGCCGGCGACTTCCGTCCGCCTCTGGCCGGTCAGGAGTATGATCCGCAGCAGGAACTGCATCGGTAACCCGATGGGCGCCCGATCCAACCCCACCCAGAATGACCGCACTTCGGCATCTGTCAAAACACGATGACGCACGCTGGGACCAGCCGCGGCTTTCGGGACCTTATACGCCGGATTCATGTCGACATATTCCTCGTCGACGGCCCAGGCGTAGATGCGGGACGCCATCGAGATCGCATGATCGGCGTGCACAAGCGCGCCGCGTGCGGCAATCTTGTCGCGGACCTTCAGAATGAGATCGCGCTTCGTGACAGCGTCGGCCGCCATCCCTCCGATCGCGGGGCGCAAGTCGTTTTTGATCGAGCGCTCGTATTCTCCAACCGCGCGAGGATTGAGCTTCATGCGGGCGTGCTTTTCCAGCCATTTGTCGGCGAGCACATCGAACGTTAGAGCGTCAATTTGTTCCGCGCGTTTGGCTTGTTTCTCGCCAGCCGGGTCTTCGCCGCGCGCGATACCTGCAAGTATAGCCAGAGCCTCCCGGCGCGCCATCTCCAAGGTCACCGCTGGATACGGTCCGATGGTGATCCGGCGCTTTTTGCCGTCGGGTTGACGCGAGTACAGGACACTCCAGGATTTGTCTCCCGCCGGCGTGATCCGGAGGACCAGTCCTTTGACCTCGCCATCGCGAAGCTCTTGACGACTGGCACTCGGCCGCAGAGTTTCAACCTGGCGCGCACTCGTGATCCGCTTTTGCATAGGGTCAAACACCGCTTTGATTTTAAATTTGCATGGTTCTGGGGTTCCCGTGGGGTTCCCAAAATGCACAGATTGCACTGCAGCGCAGCAGCCCAACCTGGATTAACAACTGCTTAAATATGCATCTAAAACAACATCTTGCATAGTCCAAGGAGATGCGGAGAAATCCTAGGAAAATCGCCCCAAACGTTTCTACAAATCTGGGGGTCGGAGGTTCAAATCCTTCCGGGCGCGCCAATAAAATCAATGAGTTAGCTGATTTCAAAATTTTCCCAAAAGCCCTCCGTGTCTATCCGGTGTCTATAGAAGACGGTTCTACTGGGCTCTGGTAGGTGCGCGCAGGCTTCCAATTGGCGCAATCCGTCACTTTGGAATTTTGCCGCCACTGAGACTTTTTTCACCGGATATCGCCATCGCGCGCAGCCATGCGTTCGGCGATCCAAGCCTCGATTTCGGTCAACAGCCCAGCGACCCGGTTTGGCCCCAATCGGACACGGCGTCGGAACGGACCGCACTTCTCCAACCGCAGACTATGCGGCGGCCGAAATGGAATTATCATGTGCATTTCCCGGCGCGCGATGAGGCACTTTAGGCTCACGGGACCCGAAGGACGATTGGGTCCAGCAAGACACGTGTCGGCGACGCTCGTGGAGTCCTCATTGCGTTTCACATTGGCCATCATGGCGCGCTGGCCCTCAATCGCCATTCAGCGACACCACGAGGGAGCTACTGTCTTCCATCTATTTTTTTACGGGCGCCAGCCACGTGGGGCGCCACGGTTCCGGCGCAAGGTTACGGGCTTGGCACCACGCTCGCTCTGAGATCAGGGAGTGTGACAAGCAACGTCATCGGTGCCAGCGGCGACGGTGACATGCCGACCGCCAGATAGAAGGCCTTGGCGTCATCGGAAATCGCATCCACCAGAAGGCCGCGCACACCGATGATGTCGGCCGCCTGTAAAACGCGCAGTCCCGCATCGCGGAACAACGATCGTCCTACTCCTTTGCCATGCCAGCGCCGATCAATGGCCAAGCGTCCGAGCACAACGACTGGGATCGGGTCCGGCATGTTGCGGCGAAATTTCCCGGGTGCAGCAGCCATCGCCACCGCTCCTGCTGCCAGAGCGTAGTAGGCAACAACAGTCGCCCGCTCAGTGACCACGTAGGTGTGCGACGCACCCTGCGCGGCATTGTGGCGCGCGCGTCGTTTCAACCAGTCATCCAGCGGCGGCACACCGCAGTCGAAGGCGTCGAGGTCGTGCGTGGCGTCCAGGCGCGTGGGGGCTGAAAGCGCCATCGGCAATTACTTGGCTCCAGGTTGCACGCGACCCTTGGTCGCCTTCCACGGCGGTGTTGCCAGCATCGCACGGCGCAGAGCGTCGTTAGGGTGCGGCGGGGAATCGAGGGCCGCCTCGAACTTGGCGAACGTCTCGGCATCAACGGTAAACAGGGTGCGCTCCGTCAAGGCATCGACGGCTGCACGGCGTGCCGCTTCGAGCACGAAATCCGTGCGGGTCTTGCCGGTCAGTTCGGCGGCGCGGTCGATCAGACCGCGCTCGTCCGGCTTGATGCGGATGTTGAGCGTATCGCGGCGTGCGGAACGGGTCTGGGCAGATGCGGGCATGGTGGCCTCTGGACTTTTTTGTCGATGATTTCAATCGTTATCACATCGTAACGTCAATGTCATTACGTTTGCTGCATGCCTCTGATGGGTCTCGTTCAACAGTCGTTCGAGCCTGTCGTCGATAGGCGTCACGTGGAGGTCCGACCAATCGTCAAAATCCACGGGACCATCGGCTGCCGATGACCAGATGCGACGATTTTTCAGCGAGGTTTCAATCGTGATTAGCTTCGACTTCAAACTGGCGATTGGGTTTGGAGGTTCACGCTTTCTCGCCCCAATCCAATCAAACGCTCAACGCTTTTCAAGTTTCGTTTGCAAACGTTCCCTACCACTCCAGAACCATTTCAATCGGTCTTTTCGGGTTCTGGCAGATGCTCGCCGGCGCTCAATCCCGCCCTCGGCCGACTTGAAATTTCGCAGCCATGGAGACCTGGCTCACCGCCGATCGCCATCGCGCGGAGCCATGCGTTCGGTGATCCAAGCCTCGATTTCGGTCAACAGCCAAGCGACCCGGTTTTCTCCCAATCGAACACGGCGTGGAAACCGGCCCTTCTTTTCCAACCGCAGAATATGCTGGGGCGTAAACGGGATCATCATTCTGAGTTCGTGACGGGTGATGAGCCGTGTCGGGTTAGCCGCAACAAGACGCTGATTATTCGCTTCGGGCGGCGTATTGCTCGCGCGCATCGTGGCACTGACGTCTTTGATCTTGTCTATCATGGCGCTTCGACCCTCTTCGGCAATCCTGGAACGCGGCTCGAAGCTTGCGGCGTGTCGGCGTGAGTCACAACGTGAAGACTGACCTGCTCTCGTAGCGCTGCCGCCTGCGACAGGGCGAACATCGTGCCTCCCGCCAATCCCGTCACTGCGATCCCAGCGATCCGCCAGCAGCGCAGTTGGACGCGCGCTGCATGCTCCCAAGTCATCCACACAGCGATCGCCTGATCATACGGCGTCGTGAACGACGCCGGAGTTGACCGATGTGTGGCCCGGCTTGCGTTCGGATGCGCCGCGAACACTTTCGTGCGCCATCGGAAGGCGCTGAGCCCATACCAGCCGAGAGCGGCGAGCTGCAGGGCGATGACACTCGCAAAGCCCGCTTCGAAGGCCGCAACGGGCGGCTGTCCTTCGGTTTCGGGCCATTGCTGTGCAATCAGTCCGATGCCGGCTTGCACGGCGAACGCAGTGCCCAGATGCAGCAGATTGAGCGCGCCATTGGCGCGGCCGGAGCAGGATTTAGGAAAGAGTTCTGCGATCGACGCAAAGCTCAGTACCGTCGCCGCACCGGCGGCAGCGATGATGGCCCATGGCAGGAGGATTGGAACAGGTGCTCTGTGCGACGACCGCCAACTGCGCCATGATCGAGACGATGGCTGTCGCTGCCAGCACCGTGCGCGGCGCGACGCCGGAGCGTCGTAAGCGATCGGCACCAATGCCGAATGCAAGCGCTGCTGCACTCAGCGTCAGCGCCATGGTGAACAGCGTCGCCACCACAGCTGTGCGCGGCAACCCTTCGACGACCTGAAGCCAGGGCGCGGCCCAAAAGCCCTGTAATGACCAGGACGTTGCAACCGTGGTCGCCGAGAGCGGCGCGATCTGCCAGAAGCGCGGACAGCGATAAATGTCGGCCAGCGACGGGCTTGATTGACCTTCTCCCGCATGCGGGGGCTGACCAGCGGGCAGGACCAACAGCGTGACTGCGGCCACGAGGAGACACACGAAACTCATTGACCGCGAACAACGGGCGCCAGCCGTAGGACACAACGAGGGTGTCGGCGGGCCACGTCGCGATCACGGACCCGAGCGTGCCGATCATGACCACCCAGCCGTTGGCCAACGCCGTGCGTTCTGGCGGCACCCAGAGGACGATGGCCTTCAGTCCGGCCATGAGCGCACCCGCAACGCCAAAGCCAATCAGTAACCGGCCAAGTACGAGTATCTCGACGGTCTGCCCACATGCGAAGACGGCCGCACCAACAGCAGCAACCCCCATCAATACTGCGTGGACGCGACGCGGCCCGTAGCGATCGAGCGCATTCCCGACCGGGAGTTGGGCGGCGGCCATCGCCAGGAAAAACGCCGATGTCATGAAGCCGAGTTCGGCTGCGCTGAGGTCGAGCTCTCCCGCCATGGAGCCGGCAACGATCGCATTGATCGAGCGGAACGCGCAGGTCATGACGTAACCAGCGGCGAAGGGTAGCACCAACACCATGGCTAACCACGGCCGTGATCGTGCGCGCGGCGACACCGATGGGCGGCTCGCTTGATGGTCTCGGTCTTGGTGAGCGGTTCGCAGCAGGAATCGCGGCAGTGCGATGGGCTCCAGATCCCGTCGTCTTGGATGTGAGCGAGAATGAGCACGCATCACACATCCTCCTTCCTCTCCCGCCGCCACAGCAGTCGATAAACGCCGTCGTCGGTGGCTTCCATCAGCGCCGCGCGGATCGGTTCAGCGAAACAGGGATCATCGATGCGGACGCTGAGATAGGCGACCTCGGTCTCCTTCGCGGTCCGGCGCCAGGCGGCACCAATCTCGGTCTCGCCAGCGACAATGCGAAAGTCGGGTGCGCCGTCGTTCCCCTTTTTGTCGAAGGCGACGAACCTGACCTTGGCGTTGAGGATCAACGTGCGGATGCTGCCGACATAGCCATTGTTGTCAGTCTTGAACGTGCCAATCACGGGCATGAGGAGTCTCCTTGGGTTTAGCGGATGGGAAGGCCAGGCGTGCGATAGGGGCGGAGCTGTAAATCCTTGTGGACGATGATCCGAAGCGGCCAGCCCGGGCGCACTGTGAGGGTCGGCTGAACCGTGAGGTTGCGTTCAACGAGCCGTTGGCCCGCACGATTGGTGGTCTGGCCGGTCGACTCGCGCAACGCTTTGATGAGATCGCTGTCGCTTGCACTGCTGCCGGCGCCAAAGGCGAGGCTGTTGCCAACACCGAGCACGGTTGCCAGCGCAATGCCCTTGAGCAATGTCCAGGTGTGCAGATCGATCTCGTCGGCAAGGCCGGCATAGCCAGCCAGTATCGGTCGCTGGCAGATTGTCGATCACGATCGACGAGCCATCGGGAAGGATCAGACGCTGCCAGACCACCAACGCGCGCTGCTGCCCAAAGGCGACGACACTGTCGTATTTGCCGATCAGGCGCGTGCCCTGGGGCACCAACAGAAACCGCCCTGTTGCGGTGTCGTAGACATGCTCGGTGACCTGGGCCATGACGACGCCGGGCAGATCAGAATTGAGCCCACTGACGAGGCTTGCCGCAATGATCGTGCCGGCCAACAGCTGATAGGGCGACGCCGGGGTTTGCAGGCGATGCGGATTGTGTGTATCGCGCTCCGACGCGGATGTGAGAAAAGCCAGTTTGCGCGTCTGGCCGGCAGCATCGGACACGGCTGTGGCATCGGCGGATTCGGCGCGTGCAGCCTGCGACAGCGCATTGAAGGTCGACACCTCAGCGGCCGGACTGCCCGCCGATTGTGCGATCGCGCGCGGTTCGCCGCCGGCACGCGCGGCGTCTTTGTTCGGCGCCGCCTTCAATTGCATCCGGAAAAACAAGCCGGACTCGCGCGCCTGGAGCTCAATCCGCGCCAGGCGCGTGCGCTCGGCCTCGGCGCGGTCGGCAACAGGATCGGCTGGAAACGCGGCCGTTGCAGGAGCCGCGGCGCTTGCAGTCGTTGGCGCGCGCGCCGGTTTCGGATTTGAAAGTCCGTCATACGTCGACGGCAGGCGGTTCAATCCTTCCGGCGTCGGGTTGCGATCGGTGCTGAACAGCTCGGTTGGCGACAGGCCGGCAAACCGCGGGGGCCGCAACGCGAACACGACCAGACCCGCCAGGACCATCAGGCCTATGAAGGCCGCGCCGATCACCATCCGGCGGCGGATCTGCGCAATCCGCGGCGGTTTGGCGCGCAACTCTAGCGATTGCGGCGGCCGGTCGGTGCCTTCGCTTGCCTCACGCGGCGGATCATCGGACTTTGGCGTGTCGGGCGCGTTCATCGGCCACCCTCCCGCCAGACCGCATCGAGACGCACAATGCGGACGACGCGTTGCGGCGCGGTTCCCAAGCGCAACTCCGCCGCCGCAAACAACCGATCAACCACATAGGTCGTGCCGCGCACGCGATAGTTGACCAGCGCTGGTTTTCCATCGGGACCGATAACGAACAGCGGCGGCGCTTCGCCCTGCGGCAAGCCTGCCGGAAACCGGATGTAGACCTTGGCACCATCGTCGAACACCTGCGTCGGCTTCCACGGTGCATCGCCCTCGATCCGATAGCGAAACCGGATGGCGTCGAGATTAAGCCCCTGCTCGACCACCGCATTGGCCGCTGTCGCTGCATCGGTCTGGCGCGCCTTCAACGCGATCAACTCCGACGCCGGATAGGTCCACGACACTGAGGCCATGTAGGCGAATCCCCAGAGCGCAACTCGGCGTAATAGGTCCGCCGATCCGTCGTAATGACGAGATTGGTCTGCTGCTCGGCGGCGAACGGCTTGACCAGCACATGCACCTGCGCCGCACCACCCTCGCCGCTGGTCGTGTCGCCGACCACCCATCGCACGGTGTCGCCCGCCGAGACCGCGGTGAGTTGTTCGCCCGGCTCCAAGGCAATGTCCGTCACTTGATTGACCGCGGCGTAAACTTGATAGAGCGCCCCGCGCACATACGGATACACCTGGATCGCATTGATAAAGCCATCGCGCACGGGCTCCATGCGCGCCGCCCCATTGGCGTCGGCAATGCGATCCTTTGGTGCCGCATCATCTTTCGGTTTCGCCGCACGCTTCGCGACGGGTTTGAGTTGCCCGGGCAGCGGCAGTGGTTTGGGGACTTCGATCACACGCACCGGCGGCTTTGGTTCGGGCACCGCGTTGGCCGGCGTGAAACCTTCCTGCAGCAATGGGATCTCAGGCACCTTGGCGGTCGTGGTGCAGCCGGTGAGGACGAGCGCGATGACGGCAACAACGCGAACTCGGTGATAGAGGTCGCTGCGCGAACAGGGCTGCCGCCCTATGACCCGCATGAGGGGACACCCCTCATACGCCCCGCCTTTTAAAGTTCCAAAAAGGAGGGGGCTCGGGGGACACGTCCCCCGAGCGGGTCTGGGCCTGCGGCCCAGTCGCGAAGCGACACGCTCACAACAAACTCGGATTTTCCCTATCATTTGGTCTCCCCTGCCACGAGATCCGGCGACCAATTGAAGGCGTGCACGTAAATGCCGAGCGGGTTCTTGCGGATGATATCGGCGGTGCGCGGCGTGCTCAGCACGATCGAGAAGATACCGGTCAAGGCGCGAGTGTCTTTCGGCGTGCCGTTGTCGAACACGCGTTCGAGCCAGCGCACCTGGAACGACGTGTCGGAGGCGCGCACGACGCTGGTCACCTCGACGGTGATGGAGCGCTGGCCAACCTTGCCGAACGGATCGGCGTCGCGGGCGTGATCATTGAGGGTGATGGCGGCGCGATCGGTGACGCCATCGTAGGCTTTGAGCCAGTTGGCGCGCACGACGACGGGGTCGATCGAGAGGCCGCGCACGTGCTCGACGAAGCGAGCGAGGTGAAACGCGATCTGCGCGTCGTTTGGCTTATAGTTGTCCTGCGCCGGGCCGACGGCGCGGACGTTGCCTTTCACGTCGATCTCGACGACGTAGGGCGCGGCGCCACCGGCGCGGAGCATCCAGATCAGGCCGCCGAGCAGGACGAAAGCGACACCGATGCATCCGAATGCCATGCGCCGCCAGTTGTGCGCCTGGACGCGGGCGCTGCCGATCCGGTCATCCCAGATCTGGGCTGCTTTTTGGTACGGCGTCACAGGGGGCGGGGTGGTGCCGTAACGCAGTGAGGATCGTTTAAAGCGCATGGGTTGTCTCCTTAGGACTTGTCTTTGAGATCGGGGCCGGCGGCGCCGGTGGGGCGGTCGCCGTCGCGAAGGGTCTGGGTGGCCACCACGGCGGCAGCGCGTAGCCGTTGATGGCGAGCGAGTGCGGTGGCCCAAGGTGGTGGTGTAGGTGGACTTCCGGGACGCGACGGCGGGAGACCCATGCCGCTCGTGCCAGCGGACGGCGGCTCTGTGGCGCGCACACCGGCGGCCTGGCCTTCGCGGAATGCGTCGCGCACGGGGCTGGTGATGCCGCCGACAGCACGCATGGCCGGATGCGCAAACGTCGCCCGCGCGACGCCCGCGACGCCGCCGCCCTCATACGCCGATGTCACCGCGCCCGTCAGTCCTGCGGCAGCCCGCACGGCACTCCCAGCGGTACGACCCGCGAGACGCGCGCCGCTCGAAACTGCCATGCCGCCAGCGACTCCGGTTGCCGCCACACC
This sequence comes from uncultured Alphaproteobacteria bacterium, assembly GCA_963714325.1. GTDB lineage: Bacteria > Pseudomonadota > Alphaproteobacteria > Rhizobiales > Hyphomicrobiaceae > CAVQOB01. Next base: position 60,534 of record CAVQOB010000003.1, read on the forward strand.
GACGGTCGTTGCCACCGCCGCGCCCGCGCCGAGCTGCGGCGCGCCGGAAACGAGCCCTGCCGCGACACTCGGAATGAACACCGCCAAGCCAAACACGGCGATGGCGGCGAGGATGATCGAGGCTGCATGCTTCAAGGTGATGGTGGCACCGGCGGCCGGCACGATAGCGCCGAAGATCGTTGATCCAATGCCAACGACAATCGTCAACACCATCAGCTTGATGCCGGACGACATCACATTGCCGAGCACACGCTCGGCCAGAAACGCCGTTTTACCGAATAGCGCAAACGGCACCAGCACGAACCCCGCTAACGTCGTCAGCTTGAACTCCAGAATGGTAATGAACAGCTGCACTGCGAGCACGAAGAACGCCAGCAGCACGATCAGCCAGGCGATCATCAACACCACGATCGTCACGAAGTTCTCGAAGAACGACGTGAACCCGATCAACTCGCCAGCCTTGTCGAGCAATGGCCGCGACGCCGTGAACCCCGTCTCTGCGACAAATCCCGGCCGCATCAGATCAGCCGCCGTCAGCGTCGTCGCCGATGCCTTCAATCCGAGCCCCGCGAACGAGCGAAAAATAACGTCGGCCAGCGACTGGAAATTGTTCAGCAGCAACGCAAAGAACCCAACATAGAGCACCTTGCGGATCAGTTGCGCAGGAATATTGTCCTCACCCAGCAGCGCCCAGAACAACCCCGCCAACACAATATCCAGCGCGACCAGAATGCCGACCAGAAACGCCACGTCGCCACCCAGCAAGCCAAAGCCGCTATCGATGTAACGCGTGAAGGTCTCGGTGAACCGGTCGATGATGTTGAGATCGTCCATAGGAAAAGCTCCGCTCGGCGCGCCGGAGTGGCGACGGTGAAAGTTCGGTTGGCGTTGAAGGATCAGGCGGATGCCAACAGCGCCGCCGGAATTGTTGGCGGGTGCGGATGCTTGTTCGCTTCGCGAATAGGGCTGCCGCCCTATGACCCGCGCGAGGGGACACCCCTCGCACTCCCCGCCTTTTGAGAGTCGTAAAAGGGAGGGGGTTCGGGGTCTCCCCGAACGGGTGCGGGCGGTAGCCCGTTCGCGTAAGCGAGCGAGCCATCAGCCGATCAACGACGGGTATACGCACGGCCCTCTCCCATGAACGCTTTGAACTGCTGGCGGGCTTCTTCTTGCGCGACGAGGGTGCGCGAGCGATCGACGGTGTCGGCGCGCGATTGTGCGGCGAGCAGGGTTTGCAGTTGCAGGGATTGCTTGACGTTGAGGGCGGTCAGTTCGTTGCCGGCTTGGGAGGCTTGCAGCGCGCCGGTTGCGCCTTCGGATCGGGCGAGCAGGTCGGCGAGGAGGCGCTGATCGGCGAGCGCACTTTCGGCGATCTGGCCTTGCAGGAGGGCTGCGCGTTTGAAGGTGGCGTGGGCTTCCTGCCAGCGACTGCGGGCTTGGCGGATGAGGTCATCGCTGGTGAGGGTGACAGCGAACGCTTGCGGGAACAGACGCTCGAATGCGGTATCGGTCTCTTCGACGTTAAGCGCGATCGCCGCGCCAGACGCGACCTGCCGCTGCAGATCGGCGAAGACTTGGGTGAGTTGTGGCGCGATGGAACCGGGCAGCGCTTGCAGATGCCGATCCATGCGCAGCAGCTTTTGCGCGTCGTTCTGCAGCTGCCGGACCTGGTTGTTGACGGTGTCGAGGGCACGCAACGCCGACAGCAGGTTCTGTTGATAGTTGACAGGATCGAAGACGGTCAGGGCATCAGATCGTTGCGGCAACGTGCAAGCGGTGATGGCGCAGAGGGCTGCGACGGCGATGGTCCGTTTGAGCGGGTGGTTCATGTGCGGCGTCCTTTACGGTTGGTGCGATGGGCGGTTTGGCGATCGTTGAGCGGTGATCCGCCCGGGAATCCCGGCAGCCCTGGCGGTGGCGTGCTGCCGTTGAGTTTGGTCGCGGGCGGCGGTTGACTCCGCGTGACGTAAGGGCGGCAGCGGTGGCGGTTGGGACGTCCTGATCGCTCTGCCGGCGATCAGATCGGCGGCCCAGGGCACGCCTTTGGCGTGCCAGAAGGCGGCGGCGAAGTCGGCCGGACCAACCTCCGCTACAATGCGATCAATGAGTTTCTGATCGTCGGGTGATCCAGCCCCGGCGAGCGCTAAGCCGACGGGTCCGAGATCCAAATCGAACAGCCGATTGCCGCGCGCGGTTTGGGCGTAGTAGTCGCGCTTCGGCGCAGCGGTTGAGAGAATCTCGATCTGGCGATCATTGAGACCGAAGCGGCCATAGACGGCGCGGGCCTGCGGCTCGAAGGCGCGATCGTTGGGGAGGAAAATGCGTGTCATGCAGCTTTCGATCAGCGCTGGCGCGATCGACGAGCGCTCGATGTCGGCGAGCGACTGCGTGGCGAACACCACGGCGACGTTTTTCTTGCGCAGCGTTTTCAGCCACTCGCGAATGCGTGCCGCAAACAGGGGATCGTCGAGGAACACCCAGGCCTCGTCGAGGATGAGCAGCGTTGGGCGGCCGTCAAAGCGGGCCTCCAGCCGATGGAACAGATGCGTCAAAACTGGCAACACCAGTCGCTTGGTCTGCATCAACCCGTCCGTCTCAAAATGCATGACGTCGGCGAGGTCGAGCGTCGCGTCGGCGCCATCGAGGAGGCGACCGTAAGGGCCGTCGAGCGTGTACGGCATCAACGCCGCCATCAGCGCGTTGGATTGAATGAGCACGGCCAACCCGGTCAGTGTTCGTTCGGAGCGTGGCGCGGTGGCAAGGCTCTGCAGTGCCGTCCAGACGGTGTCTTTGATCTCCGGCGTGACCGTGACGTTCTCGTTGGCGAGCAGGCCCAGCACCCATTCCAGCGCGATCGCGATCTCTGCGGGTTGATCGATGTGCGCGAGGGGTTGCAGGGCGATCGTGCCATCGAGGGCGAGGTCGAGACTGCGGCCCTGCATGGCGAGCACCGCCGCGCGTGTCGATCGTCCCTTGTCAAAGATCACGACCTGCGCGCCGTTGAAACGGCGGAACTGCAACGCGAGCAGAGCCAGCAGCACCGATTTGCCGGAGCCCGTGGGTCCCACAACCAAGGTGTGGCCGACATCGCCGACATGCAGATCGAGCCGGAAGGGCGTCGCGCCGCGCGTTCGCGTCAGCATCAGGGCTGGTGCCTGCAGATGCGCGTTGCCTTCGGGTCCGGCCCAGACCGCCGACACCGGCATGATGTGCGCGAGATTGAGCGTGTGGACGATCGGCTGCCGCACATTGGCGTAAGGATTGCCGGGCAGCGCGCCGAGCCACGCCTCGACCGCGTTCAGCGTTTCGCGGATGGTCGCGAAGCCGCGGCCATTGACGATGCGCTCGATCGCTAAGAGCTTGTCGTTGGCGCGTTGCGGGTTAGGGTCGGCGACGACCAGCGTTGTCGTCACAAACCCAAACGCCACATCGTCGGCCCCGAGTTCCTGCAGCGCCTCATCGGCGTCGGCGGCCTTGTTGTCGGCATCGCTGTCGACCAGCACCGCTTCGCGATTGAACATCACCTCGCGCAGGATGGCGGCGACCGATTTGCGCTTGGCGAACCATTGCCGGCGCAGTTTCGCCAGCTGTTTGGTGGCGTCCTCCTTGCCAAGCGGAATCCAACGCGTCACCCAGCGATAGGCAAAGCCCAGATCGTTCAGCGCATCGAGCACGTCGGGGCTGGTTGCATTGGGGAACCCCAACACGGTGAGGATGCGCAGATGCTGGTCGCCGAGTTTGGGCTCGATGCCGCCGGTCAGCGGCGTGTCGCACAAGATCGCATCAAGATGCACCGGCGGTTCGGGCACGTGCACCGCGTGCGGGCGCGTTGAAATGGTGCCGTGCAGGTAGCTGAGCGTTTCGGCATCGGTGAGCGCCCGCACCTCCGGTAGGATCGCCGTCAGTAACTCAAGGGCCCGGTCGGTCTCGGTCAGGAAGCCAGCCAAGTGAACGCGCGGATCGACAGTTGTGGTGTGCTCCTCGGCACGCTCAAAGAACATCCGCTCGGCGCGGCTCGCCGCATCGGGCGGCGGCAGAAACAGCAGTGTCAGGTAATACCGGCTCTCGTAATGGGCGCCGTCATCCTGAAAGGCGGCGCGGCGCTCTTGATCAACCAGCCACGACGCGAGATCGGCAAAATGTCCGTTGGGATAGGCGAGCGCCGGGATGCGTTCGGCCTCGAAGAACAGCGCCCAGCCCGACCCAAACCGCTTCAAGGCATTGTTGAGCCGAGCCGACACTGAGACCAGCTCAGCGCCGGTCGCACTCTCGAGGTCCGGCCCCCGATAGCAAAACGTCCGTTGGACGCTGCCGTCTTTGTTCAGGACGACACCCGGTGCCACCAGACAGGCCCAGGGCAGATAATCGGCAAGGCTGGTCGCGGTCTTTCGATACTCGGTGAGGTTCAGCATGTGAGCACCCCCTTGTGGCGGGCATGGCGTGACAGCACCGTCAGGAACGCCGGATCGGCGCGTGTCACCCAGACGGCGATGGCGTGGCCGATCAACCAGATCAACAGGCCAAAAATCCACAGCCGCAGCCCAAGGCCAATGGCGGCGGCGAGCGTGCCGTTGAGGATCGCGAATCCGCGCGGCGCGCCGGCGATCAGGATCGGCTCGGTCAGCGACCGATGCAGCGGCACCTGAAATCCGGCGATATCTTGGTGACTATGAAACACAACAGTCCTCCTTCATTCGATGAGTGCGCCGCCGGCAAATGAGAAAAACGACAGAAAGAATGAGGTCGCCGCGAACGCGATCGAGAGCCCGAACACCACCTGCACCAGTTTTCCGAAACCCGCCGGACATGTCGCCGAACGCCAGGCTCAATCCCGTGACGATGATGATGACGACGGCCGAGACCTTGGCGACCGGCCCTTCGATCGATTCTAAGATGCGTTGCAGCGGCGTCTCCCACGGCATGCCCGACCCCGCAGCATTGGCGGGAAGGCAGCTGGCCAAGATGGCGATCGATAGGATGATCAGCGCGATCGCGATGGCGCGTGCGATCCGGATACCGTGTCGCTCCGCGAATGGGCTGCCGCCCATACCTGCCTGAGGGACGTGTCCCCCGAACCCCCTCCTTTTTGAAGCGTCAAAAGGCGGGCGGTCCGGCGGGTGTCCCGCCGGTTGGGGCGTGGGGCAAAAGCCCCACTCGCGTAGCGATCGCGCTTGCTCATGACACCACCGCGCGCAACACCGGTCGATCGAGCGGCTTCAGGATGTAGTCGTCATCATCGTCGAGGCCCATCAGTTCAAAGATCCCGCTGACTCGGCGGCCGGTGCCGCGTCCTTCGATGAAGACGATGATTTCGATCGCCAGGGATAGGAGATCGCGCGGCACGGTGACCACTGCTTCCTGGATCAGCTGTTCGAGCCGGTAGAGTGCCATGACCGGTGAGTTAGCGTGCACGGTGGTGATGCCGCCGGGATGGCCGGTGTTCCAGGCCTTGAGCATGTCGAGCGCCTCGGGCCCGCGCACTTCGCCAACGATGATGCGGTCGGGTCTGAGCCGCAGGGTCGAACGCACGAGATCGGCGAGTGATGTGACGCCGGGCCTGGTGCGCAGCGCCACACAATCGGCGGCGGCACAGCGTAGTTCACGCGTGTCTTCCAGAATGATGACGCGGTCGCCAAGGTCGGCGATTTCGGCAAGGAGCGCATTGACCAAGGTGGTCTTGCCGGATGAGGTGCCGCCGACCACGACGATGTTGCGGCGGGCGCGGACGGCGGCGATCAGCGTGTCGGCCTGTGTCGGCGTCATGATGGTGGCAGCAACATAGTCGGTGAGCCGGAACAGCAGCTCGGCGGGTTTGCGAATGGCGAAGCAGGGCGCGGTTGCGATCGGAGGGATGAGGCCTTCGAAGCGCTCGCCGGTCTCCGGGAGTTCCGCCGACACGATCGGCGCCTGGCCATGAACCTCGCGGCGGACGTGGGCGGCGACCAGACGGATGATGCGTCCGGTATCGGCGGCGCTGAGGCGCACGCCGGTCTCGATCCGGCCGTCGGGGACGCGGTCGACCCACAGCCGGCCATCGGGATTGACCATGACTTCGACCACGGCGGGATCGGCGAGGGCTGCCGCAATGGCGGGGCCAAAAGCGGTGCGCAGCATATGCAGGCGGCGGCTTGGGGCGTCGTCGGCGGGAAATGGAATGGTGTCAGGCATGATCAGGGTCCTCCGGTGATGGCGCTTGGGCTTGTCCGTTGGCTTGGGCGGGTGTTGCAAATGGCCAAACATCGGCGCGCGTTGGCTTGGTCGGCACGTCGTCGATGGGCTGGGCCAACAGATCGGGATTGTTGGCGACGATGGATTCGAGTACCTAGGAGACGAGGCGCTGATCCGACGCCAGTCGCTGGCCGACTTGGGCAACGAATTTTTCGAAGCGCTGCCGCCCGGTGGCGCGGGCCGCATCTTGATCGTCGGTGCCGACCGGCGGCGTGATGGTCAGATAGTAGCGAACGAACAAGCGACAGCGTTTCGGTGGCGATCGCCACGTCGCGCTCGATGGTCGAGAGGCCATGGCTCAATCCGTCCATGCGCCGCAGCAGCGCATCGTCTTGGGCTTTGAATCGATCGGGATCGAGCTGCCGGTCGAGGGCCAATTCGACGAGGGCCGATTTGGCGCCGTTGACGCGCGCGATCGTATTGAACCGTGCCGCCAGTGACTTCGACAGATAGATGGTGTAGCGCCGCTTCAAAACAGCCTCCCTTGTAACGGGTTCACGAGTTGCAGCTTGAGTTTGCGCTTTGGCGGTTTCGGCGGCTCCAGCGCCAGCAGGTCACACTCGCCCTTCGGTTCGGCCCCCTTCGGTTCGGAGAGCTGCACCGGTGGTGGCACTGTCACGGTCGTTCCGGACTGAGCCGCGTCGAAAGCGCGTCGCAGTGCGGGATGAACGGCGCGAGCGTTGCGGCCCCATTGGGCCGTTGCATGCGATTCGCTACGGCGGCGGACGGTGCCCGACGTTGTGGCGGTAGGCATGCAACGCTCCGTAAAATTATGATCCTCGAAGTAGCGCAGTTTCTTGGCGCGGATCGGTGGCGTCCCGGAGACCAGCACGATCGCGTCGTCGCTCGGCAATTGCATGACCTCGCCGGGTGTCAGGAGTGGTCGCGCCACTTCCTGCTCGGAGACCGATGTGTTGGTCAACCAGGGCGCCAGACGTTTGCCTGCGAGATTGCGCTGCGCCCTCAGTTCCGTTTTGGTGCCGAGGGCATCCGATAACCGCTTCGCCGTGCGTTCATCGTTGGCGGCGAAGGCGACGCGGACATGGCAATTGTCCATGATTGCGTTGTTGGCACCGTACGCTTTCTCGATCTGGTTCAGCGATTGGGCGATCATCACCGCGCGGATGCCGTAACCGGCCAGATAAGCGAGGCTGGTCTCGAAGAAGTCGAGGCGGCCGAGGGCCGGAAACTCATCCAGCATCAAAAGAAGTGGCTGATGTGGTTGATCGCGGGCGTGGTCGAGCTGCTCCGTCAGGCGGCGTGCGATCTGGTTGAGCACCAGCCGCATCAGCGGGCGTGTGCGCGACAGATCCGACGGCGGTACCACCAGGTAGAGCGATACCGGCCAATCCGCCTCGATCAGATCGCCGACTTGCCAGTCGCTGGCGGCCGTTGCCGCCGCGACGATCGGATCGGCGTAGAGGCTGAGCAGGCTGACGGCGGTCGAGACGACGCCGGAGCGTTCGGGCAAATCCTTGTTCCAGACTTCCCGCGCCTTCGCCGCGACGGTTGGATGCACGCACGGCGCCTCATCGGTGCCGAGGTGATTGGTGGTCATCATCGCGATCAGTGTGTCTGTGATGGACCGGTCGGGATCGGCGAGCAGTCGGCCAACGCGCGCCAGGGTTTTCTCGGGCTCGGCGTAGAGGACGTGCAGGATCGCGCCGACCAGCAGAGCGTTGGCGGTTGTCTGCCAGTGGCTGTCGATGTCGCGCGCGCCCTCGGGATCGATCAGAATGTCGGCGATGTTCTGGGCATCGCGAACCTCGTTGGCGCCCTTGCGCACCTCCAGCAACGGATTGAAACGCGCGCAGTCGGCGTGGGTTGGGTCGAATTTGAGGCAGTGCGAGCCGCGTTGACGCCAGCCTGACGTCAATTGCCAGTTCTCACCCTTGATGTCGTGGACGACGGTCGACCCTTTCCAGGAGAGCAACGTTGGAACGACGAGGCCAACGCCTTTTCCCGATCGGGTCGGCGCGACCGCCAGCACGTGATGCGGGCCATCGTCGCGCAGATAATCCTCGCCGATCCGCCCGAGAAAGACGCCGTTATCGCAGTCGAGACCGGCGGCGCGGATATCGGATGTGTCCGCCCAGCGGGCCGAACCATAGGTCGTCACGACCCTTTGGTTTGAGGCCCGCCAGGCGGCTCCCCCGATGGCTGCGAGGCCGCTGAGCACGGCGCCCGAGATGGCGATCAATCCGGCGATGTCGAAGGTGTGCGGTGCTAGGCGTCCGAACTTGAGCCACCAGGGAAACAGTTGCCACGGCGCGTAGAGCTTGATGCCGAGCGCGTCGATCAGCGGTAGACCGAGAGCTGCGTGAAACTTCAGCGTCGACGCTGCCCATTGCGTTGCAATCCACACACTGAGCACGACGAGCACCGTCGCCAGCAACGCCTGCCAAAGAGTCTGTCTGGAATCGATCATCACTGGACCTCGCCGCGCGTGAAGTGTTGCGCATGGCGGCAAGGATGCGGGCGACGGCCGCAAAATGGGAAGGCGGATTCGCGGTACACATTGTGACGTTGCGTGCTCTCCCGTGACGCAAACTGTATATGTTCAAGAGTTTGACAACGCGCGGCGCGTGGGGACTGGAGGTATGCTTCACCGCAACAATGCCGCCGCGCCCGGTATGGTCAGGCACGCATCGCACGGGGTTGGTGTTTTGCGGACGGACGCGGATGTATCGTCAGCGGGCGCGCCGTATAGCGCGCCTGCGGGAATGCCATGTAGCGCTGTCGCCAGCCCTCGACCTTGGCGCGTCCGTCGCCCGCGAGCGCCTTGCGGATCAGCGCTTTTTTCTTCGTGCCTGTCTCGGTCAGATAACTGCGCGCCGCCGTCTCGCCGATGACTTCTGTCAGCATGGCACCGACGGCCTCGCGATCCCTGGCGAGATCGAAGAACACGTCATCGGGCTGCCAGAGGCGCGCAACATCGACCTCCAAGCGTGTTCCGAGCGCATCGATGAGACCGGTGCCCATCGCCAGCGTCTCGGCCATCACGACCGCCAGCAGCGCGAGCACGTCCTTGTCGGACATCGCCATGAGACGGTTGAACACGTCTGCTGTGCGTTCGGGCATGTCTGTCGCGATCAGTGCGTCATCGTCAACACCCAGTTGCGCTGCAGCCGCATGTCGCTTGCTCGCGAACGCCGCTTGCGTGGCGAGCGTGTCGCGCCACGCAGCGATTGTCTCGTTGTGCGGCGTCTGCCGTTCCGCCGTGATACGCCATAGGGCCGATCCGCCGACCATGTGCGCCAAGACCAGCCGCAGCGCAACGTTGGGTGAGTGCGCGACGGCCAGACGCACCGCGCTGTGGCGGACGAGGTCGACATAATTCGCCAGCGGCGCGCTCAATTCTGGCCGCTCCGGTGTGCAGGTGTCGTCCGTTGCCAAACCATCGACACTGCTGCGCGAAGCGCGCGCGGCGTCGGCACGCGGCAACAGGCCTTTGTGAATGGTGACGCGACCGTCCGGCTCAACATCGATATAGACCGCGCCGCCGCGCGCTTTAGTCACCGGGTCGTAATCCCAGGCTTGGAAGCGTTGATCGGGGGCCATCACCTGTACGTCGGACCACCCGGCGGCACGCAAGCGATCGCACTCGGTGGCGATGGCCTTGTTCTGCAGGTGCCAGAACGCGTCAGTGTCGGTGAAATAACGATCCTCGCCAAACAGGTCAGCGACGATGCCACCCTGATAGTCCGCCGCGTCGAACAGTGCCACGCTGGTTGCGATCTCGGTACCGCCCAGTAGCCATGCCTTGAGTTGCCATGGCGGAGGCGGCGTCTGGTCGGGATCGGCGGCGAGGGCCAGCCACGCCTTTTGCCGTTCGCGTGTTGCCAGCGTCAGCAGATGCAGAGTTCGCGCGTCAATATCGCCCGCGCGATAGAGGCGGCGAAGTGCGGGGTGCAGGGTGCCCATCGCAAGGCGGCGCTTGACGACCTGCGCGGAGATCGCGAAATGGATGGCGATCTCAGCTTCACCGAGGCCTTGCTTGCGCAGCGCGGCAAAGGCTTCGTACTGGTCCATCTCGTCCATCGGTAGCCGCGCGAGGTTTTCTGCGAGCGATGCCTCGATCGCCGCCGCATCGTCGGCTGCCTGCATGACCACGCACGCCATCGAGTCGGTTTCGGGCGCGCCTTCGGCGTTGAGTTTTTTCATGGCGAGATAGCGCCGCTGTCCGGCGATGATCTCGTAGCCGCGTGGATCATTGCCGCCATGGCGGCGGACCAGCAACGGATGCAGGAGCCCGAGGGCTGCGATCGACGCGGCGAGCCCGTCGATCTCCTTGGGGCCGTGGCGGCGGACATTGAGTTTGGAGAGTGTCAGGTTGGCAAGTGGGATGTGCTGCAGATCGCGGAGCATGGCGAAATTCCTTTGCATGGGGGTACCGTTTGGCGGACACGCCGCAGCCTGCGACGCGCGAAACCGTTCAAAATGCGTTGCGACGGATGGCTCAGGCGGCGCGCTGGTGCGCGGCGTCAGGCTGCAGACCATCGAGATAGGCGACGGCCGCTTGTGCCTTGGCCGCGGCGGCGAACAGCGCACGTGGATTTGCTTTCATCACTTTGAGCCAGTGGTGAATGTAGCGGGCATGATCGGGATGCGGTTCGGTCGCAATGCCGAGTTTGGCACAGAGGAACGCCGCGCAACATTCCGCGCACGCCTCCTCGAAACAATAGGCGTCGTCGCCGAAGCGTTTGCCGAAATCGCGATTGAGCCGGTGTGATGCGCCGGCCCAATGACCGGCCTCATGTCCGAGCACGGAATACCACGCGGCGGTGCGCGTGCGGGTGTCGGTCGCAAAGAAGCGTGCTTCATCGGGCAAGTGGATGGTGTCGGTCGATGGCCGGTAATAGGCCTGCGTGCCGCCAATCATCACCTTCGCGCCGGTCGCTGAAAAATAGGCGTCGGCCGTCGCAAGCCGCGCAATCGGGTTGGGTGGCAACGCGGCGGCGCTTTGGTATCCATCAACCTGCTCGGCGGCGAAGACCCAATAGCCGCGCGCAATGAAAAACCGGTCCGGGCCATCATCATCACCCGTGGTCGCGTCACCCTTGGCCGCGTGGCCGTCGCGTTCCATCTCGCGGTAAAAAACAATCGGTGCTGCCTTCTCGCCTTTGCGCACGTTCGCGCCCTTGGCGTTCCACTGTTTGAGCGTCGCCCATTCGCCCGACGTGTAGCCACGCTCCAGCGCGGTGACCCAGAGGCTCAGGATATTGACGCCCCGATAGACTTGGCCGGTGGTGGCATTGACCGGCAAGACGGGCCGCGCGCCGCCGCGCTGCCAGGGCATGATGGGATCGCCGGGATGACATTCAATGGCCGCGACGAGGGCGTTGGTGATCGTCTCGTAGATCGATGGGCGCGGTTTTTGTGGCGTCGATGACATGATGGAAAACTCCTGAAACGGGTGCCGGAAGACTGGGATTTCAGCGCTGTTTCCAGTCTCAGTATCGTAGTACATGTTCCTATTTTGTTCTATTTTAATCGTCCGTTTTATCATCAAAATCAATGACATATTGTTTTCGGCGAAGATCCCCATTCTCCGCGCGACGCGCTGGACCCATCTGCCGTAGGATTATTCCCTGCGAAATGCAGTGCGGCTTGGTCGTCGTGTCTGCCTCCCGGAGCCGCCCTTGCCGGGCCCGCCTGGGGGTGGCTCCGGGAGGCAGACCGCGGCCTGCCTCTTGGTGAGTCCCGGTGTTGGCGGCGTGACAGCGCAACGCCGATGGCGTCGTCGGTTGCGCTGCCGACACCCGTGAGGGCCGAGACCTGCGTCGATGTTTTCGAAGCACGCGCCAATATAATTCACCAGCAGGGCTCGATCGCGCAGCCAAGAAGGGCTGCGCGATAGGACGCGATCCGAGCCCTCCGGGCGAAGGAGCCACCCAAGTTTGGTGATAGCAATTCGGTGGTTTGATCGGACTTCGATCTATTTCAATTCTGTTGCGCAAAAGAAACATTATGGGTGGGTGACCCGCCGTGGAATCGCGTGGTGTCAAAAATCGCCTTGATATATACTATAAAAACATCCGCATGATACTGCGAACGTTCGCACTGACGGCTATTAAGTTATTGTATTTCAAATGGATAACAGCAATCTGACGCTTGTTCTTTATCTTGATGTCCAGAAAACCCGATTTATACCCTTTGAAACCTGTTGCACGAGAGCAGCGCGCATCTCGATGCGAAGGCAACACATCAGCTCTTGAGACCTGACCGCACACACTTCGCTCGCGCTGTGCTTGACGAACATCGCGACGTAACTGGAACAGAGCACTCGCGATGAGTGTTCAAAATTCGACGAAGGTGTTGCCACCGCGGTTAGCCCCGCGCTGGACGACGCAAGTCCAAGGACCAACGCAAGCTTAAGTGACAAGCTGACGTCAAAGTACCTTCACTTTGTTGTGAGATAGTGGGACCAGTTCAAGGCCATGTCCGCTTAACGAGATGCGTGGCATCGCGGCGATCGCGCAGCGAGTTTGGGAGCCACTGCACCGATCGTTTCCGGATCTCGAGCGGCGTAACACGAACTTCGTTGGCGATGACTTCGAGGGGGGCCACTATGTTGCTGCGATTGGCCACTGCTGCGGAACGTTCCGCGAGCCTTGGCTTACTATTCCCTCGACCGATCATCCGGTCTACCTCCGTATGGCGAAGTCCATCAAGTGGAGGACGGGCTCGTCGTTCAAAGTACGGTGTTGATCGACGTGCTGGATGTCATTCGGCAGGCGGGCTTCTGCCCGCTCCCTCACAGCCTTGGCAGTGAAGGCATGTGGCCTAGGCCGCTGACTGCGGATGGCATTGTTCTCACCGAGCAGGATGAACTGCAGTCGCAGGCCAGCATCGCCCAGACGCCCGCAATGCAGAAAACGCTTGGTGACCACGATGACATATTGCAGCTCGGCCGCTAGGGCCTGATGACCATGCCTCAGACATTGCGTTGGCATCCTAAGATGATGTGGTGCGGGACAAGCGGCATCGGAACCACGCTCGGACTGCAGGGTTTTGTCGACTACCACCATTTGCCGTTTCGCACAGCGTTTCCGAAACGCAACGGCGGCAAACAGTGGGCCGATCGCTCGAAGCGGGACATCACTTTCGTATTGGAGACTGGTCATACTCGGTGACCGGTGGATGGCCGATCGTCGCGGCCTGCCACGCAGGTGGAAACTTCCTCGGCACGACCCGAACCGATCGCGACGTGACCATGCGGGTGATGGATTTCTATTTCCATCATGAAGGACTAATCCGCGAGAACTGGGTCCCGTTGGATATCATCCATCTGCTCAAACAGATGGACGTTGACGTCTTTGCCCGCCTCCAGAGCGTCTTCCGTCGTGGTGCGATTTGGGTTTCAGAATATTTTTGCCGGGCCTGCTACGACTGCCACAAGCGTTTTGATGCGAGTGCCGCCCCGTCTGCCATGCTTTTCAGTTTGGCATAGGCAATGGGCGGATGGATCGCGCCGAAGCCGGCGAACGTGCCAAAGCCACAGTCGGTTCCGGCCATGACGCGCTCGCGCCCGACAATCGCGGCGTAGGTCTCGATGCGTTGTGCGACGAGCCTGGGGTGCTCGATGAAATTCGTAACACTGTCGATCACGCCTGGGATGAGGATTTTATCATCGGGGATCTTGGCAGTTTTCCAGACGTCCCACTCGTGTTGGTGCCGCGGGTTTGCGCCTTCAAACAAAATCGCTTGCGGTTTGGCTGATAGCACGATGTCGACGATTTTTTCGAGCGGGATGTCGTGATGATGCGGCCCCTCGTAGTTTCCCCAGCACAGATGCATGCGCACGCGGTCTGCCGGCACGTTGGCGAGCGCATGATTGAGCGCGTCGACTTGCAGCCGCGCATTGCGCAGGAACTCGTTGTCGTCGACGTCACGAAAACGAATATGCCGACCCATGGCGAGATCCGGCGCATCAATCTGCAGGATCAGTCCTGCCTTGACGATTGCCTCGTATTCTTCGCGCATCGCGTCGGCCAGCGCGCCGATGTAATCTTCCTGGCTCTTATAGTGCTTGTTCGGCTGGAACACTGCGACCACACCGGGCGACGCTGCATTCATGAAGGCTTCGCGCGCGCCTGCGGTCTTGGCGGCACGCGTCAGGTTCGCGATATCTTTGTGCAACGACGAGAGATCGTTGACCTTGATCGGGCCGCAGCAAATGGGGCGGTGATATTTCGGCGTGCCGCCCATCTTGGCGAGGCGATCTTTGTACTCCGGAAAATCATCGAGATCTCGCGGCGTGGCGCGCGGCATTTCACCGATTTCAAAGCCAGTGAGGCGATGACGGATGTACGTTGCATAACTGATCTTCGACATTTCGCCATCGCTGACGATATCGACGCCGACTGCAATCTGCTGCTTCACAACATCCGTGACGGCTTGGGTCATGATGGCGTCAAATGCCGCACGATCAACGGGCTGGCCCTGGTCTTCGGCGAATAACTGGTCGACGACGACTTGTGGCCGCGGCAGGCTCCCGACGTGGGTTGTCAAAATGCGATCAGTGGATCGAAGCATGAGCGTTCCTTCAAGTGTCGGCGCAATGTTCAATCGGCTGTTTGCGTTGATTGCGGCAACAGACGGAGTGGCGCAACATAGCCGTTATGGTCGATGCCGAAGCCTGCTGCACGTGCCGACTTGGCGACCGCCGGCGCCCATTCGATGCGTTTCTTGCCATCGCCTGACGTGACGATTGCAATCTCGCAGCTTGCTGCACTGGTGTTCTTGATCTCACGCCATGCGCCGCCTGGAACAGAGAACGTATCTTTCGCCTGCAGTTGCGCCGCTACGGGCGCCTCACCGCCGTCCAGCGCAATCATGGCGGTCCCTGAAAATACCATCATCGCCTGTTGCTCGCCGACGCGATGACGAGCGAGGGATTGTCCCGGCGGCAAACGTAGCCACTCGACTGAAAACCCATGCGGGTTGGTGATCTTCGGCGCCACATCACGATCTTCAGACATGCCGTAGCCAATGCCCGGCGCCAGTTCGACGCCATGCTCTGCAAGAACCGTGCACAGAAGCGCGTGCTTTGACCATCGGCGGTCATTGGCCGCGACGATCCGCTGCGCAAACTCGTCGCGCGAGTACTTGCGCAGCTTTGCGCGGTCCTCATTGGAGATGAGCGGCATGAGATCGTGGTCGGCGGGCTTCTTTTGCCCTTTCGTCGTGTCGACCATCATGTTGTCGCGGGTGAGATAAAGCCCGAACGTGCCGGCCTCTTTGACAATGTCAGGGTGCCATATGATACCGCCGGTATCATCGCCACCAAGCACCGTGAAGATCCAACCACTCTTGCCGTTTGCGCCCTTCGTTGCGGTAAAGCCGCGGAAAATCCACGTGGGCACGGAGACGATATCACCAGGGCCGCCTGCGATCTCGCCGTCCTTGCCCATGTCGCCCCAGCGGAAAACCCAGTCGCCGGAGAACGGCAAGAATACTTCCGCCGTGTAGTGGATGTGCAGATTATTGGTGATGCCTTCCGGCATGGCGGCAGCCCCCAACTGGAAGCCGTGCGGCTCCTGGATGTTGACGACTTGCTCGGCTGATTGCGTCACACCCGCGCCGATGATCGAGTAATTTTCCTTCAAGTGCGAACCTGGCTTCTTGCAATCGATGAAGGCCAGCGCGCATGCGGCGTAGTCGGCGGTGGTGACGTGCCGGCGTCGGAGTTCGTCCTGTGTGATGGTTGCGGTTTGCATGGTTAAGTCCTTTCACGTCAGGCTGTGTTATGGCGAGCTAGTCTCGTGGTCGTTTTTGCATCGAAGAGGTGGAGTCGAGAGCGGTTGAATGTCAGTCCGACGTTCGCGCCGAAGTCACCGCGATATGCGCGATCCGCCTTGGCAATGATGCGCGCCGCGCCAATCGTGGCGGTCACAAGCACGGATTCGCCGGTTAACTCGCTCGCATAGATCTGTCCGCTGACATCGCCGGCGTCAGGCGCGCACACGGTGGTGTCTTCAGGGCGAACACCGAGAACAATGCCGCTGCGCGTGCCCTCGCTCACGCCAGCGATGCGGATACCCTGCGCAACGAAAGCACCGTCCTCCAGCGCTCCCGTAATCAGGTTCATGGCAGGCGAACCGATAAAGCCCGCAACGAACAAATTGGCCGGTTGATCGTAAATGACGGCCGGCGTCGCCAGTTGCTGAATGACCCCGTTGTCCATGACCGCAACTCGATGGGCGAGCGTCATCGCCTCGATCTGATCGTGGGTGACGTATACGGTCGTCGTCTTGAGATCGTGCTGCAGCCGCTTAATTTCCGCCCGCATGGTGACGCGCAGTTTGGCGTCAAGATTGGATAGAGGCTCGTCCATCAGGAAGACGGTGGGCGTGCGCACGATGGCACGCGCCAGCGCCACGCGTTGGCGTTGCCCGCCGGAGAGTTCGCGGGGACGGCGATGCAACAGCGCGCCGAGCTCAACCTTATCAGCCGCACGCTGGACGAGGCTTGCGCGATCCGCGCCGCCGATGCCGCGCACCTTCAGTGGATAGGCGATATTTTCGCCCACGGTCATGTGGGGATAGAGACCATAGTTTTGAAACACCATGGCGACGTCACGATCCTTCGGCAGTTCGTCGTTGACGCGCTTTTCGCCGATGAAGATGTCACCTTCGCTTGGATCTTCGAGGCCGGCGATCATGCGCATGGTCGTGGTCTTGCCGCAGCCGGATGGTCCGAGCAGGACGAGAAATTCTCGATCGGCAATGGCGATTGATTGGCGCTTCACCGCTTCAAAGGTGCCCCAGCGCTTGGTAATGTTGGTGAGTGTCACGCTGGCCATGGGGTTACCGGACTGCTCCCATCGTCATGCCTTGGACGAAATGTTTCTGAACCAGCAGTGCCAGCACGATCATCGGCGCCATGATCAAAAGACCGGCGGCCGAAAGCAAGTGCCAGAGCACGCCCTCTTCGGCGTTGAAGAGCTGGAGGCCAACGGGCAGCGTCACGGCGTCACGCCGGGTCAGGATCAGCGCAAACAAGAATTCATTCCACGAGATGATGAACGAAAAAATGGCCGCAGTGACGATGCCGGGCGCGGCCATGGGCAGCACGATGTTTTTGATGACCTGCATGCGCGTCGATCCGTCGACGAGCGCCGCCTCTTCCGTGTCAATCGGAATGCCGTCGATGAAGCCTTTGATCATCCAGGTCGCAAACGGCATGACGATCGCGAGATCGACGAGGATCAAGCGCGAGTTTGGTGTCGAGGATGCCGAAGTCACGGAACATCAGGAAGAATGGCAGCACAATCACGACCGCTGGCACGAATTGCGTCGCCAGAATAGTGATCAACATCAAACGTTCGCCGACCAAGCGAAATCGGGAGAAGCTGTAGGCTGCACAGGTCGCCAGCGGAATCGCCAGCGCGACAGTAGCGGCTGCGACGATGGCACTATTGACGAGCTTCTTGTGAATTTCGAATGGGCTTTCGAAAATGCGAACGAAGTTTTCCAGCGTCGGCGTGAATATGAACTTCAACTGGAACACATCGCGGCTTGTCTTGAATGCTGCAAGGCCGATCCACAGAATCGGCGTCAGGACGATCAACCCGGCGAGCAACACCAAGATCGTTTCGACGCCATTCCAAATGCGCGCTTTTTGTCGAGCCGACGCCATCATGCTCTCCTAAACACGAAACGGGTGTAGAGGAATGTCAGCGCCATCATGGGAATGACCATGACCCAGGAAATCGCAGCCGCAAAACCCATGTCGTAATACTTGAAGCCATTCAAGTAAGCGAAGTAGACCAGCGTCTGGGTTGCTGTGCCTGGGCCGCCTTGGGTCAGCATGAAAATCACGTCAAACGCCTTCATCGCGAAAATCGCCTTCAAGATGACGACGACGGCGAGGACGGGCATCAACTGTGGGATGATGATGTCCCAGACAACGCGCCAGGACGCTGCACCATCAACGCGCGCGGCTTCCGTCGTGTCGGGTGGAATGGCGGCGAGGCCACCGATCAAGATCAGCGTCATGAACGGCGTCCAAGCCCAGACGTCAGCCATCACCAGAGCTGAGAATGCAAGCGCGGGCGTTGCCAGCCAATTGACGCCAGCAAGCGGGGGAAAGAGCGTGCCGAATACTGCCGCGAACAATCCGAACTCCGGATGAAACATGAAACGCCAGGAGACGCCGACTAAGGCGGGGCTCATGGCAAACGGGAGGATCAGCAGGGTTTGCACCGTCTTGCGCAGTGCTCCCCCTTTGGCGAGAAGCAATGCCAGGCCCAGCGCAAGCAGCGTCGTGAACGTCACAGACAGCGCAACAAACAGGATTGTATTCAGCGCCGCATTGATGAAATCCGGCGAGTTGAAGGCTTGCAGATAATTGTCGATGCCGACGAAACCGGTTGGCACGCGCGAACGCGACAGCTTCCAAGTTCGGAACGATAGGATCGCCGAATCCAGAAGCGGCCAGACCGCCGTTGCAAACACGGCAACGACGGCTGGTAAAACGAGTGCGTACTTGAGGGTGCGATCACGCATGATCGATTTCCCTCTCCCCGCTCAGCGCGAGGAGAGGGAACTATCCTCATTTATATCCCGCGCGGGTCAGTGTGGCCTGCGCTTTGTCGGCTGCTTCCTTCATCAACCCGCGGACGTCGCCGCCGGCCGCAGCTTTAGCAATGGCTGTTGAGAGATAATCGCCGATCTCAGGCCATTCCGCGATCTGCGGCATGATGTCGGAGTTCTCAAGGCTCGCCCACGCCGCTTGCTGAATGTTGGCATTGGCGGCGTTCACTTCAGGGTCTTTCAGTGACGAGATGTGATTGACGACGTTGTTGGTGATCGTTTTTTCACCGACCTTGCGCTCGACTGCGTTCTTTTTGTCCATATCGGGATTCGAGAGCCACTTGAGGAATTCCCAGGACGCTTCCTGTTGCTTGGAATACTTCGACACGGAGAATGGCATCGAGATCGCATAGGAGACCGTCTTGCCGCCGTAGGATGGCATTCCCGTGAAAGCGACCTGTTCTGGCTTGAGGGTCGATTGCTTGGCGTCCGTCATGGGCGAGTAAGCCCACCACCATACCGGGATCATGGCGCTCTTGCCTTGCTGGAAGGAGACGCGTGCGTCCTGTTCAAGATAAGAGATCGAAGCCGGGTTGGTGATCTTCTCTTTGGTGTGCAGGGCAATGTAGGCCTCGGTCGCCTTCAGCGACGCCTCGGTCAACCAGCCAGGCTTCATGTCCTTGGTGAAGAGTTCGCCGCCCGATGCCCAGAGATAGTTGAGCCAGATGAACAGGTTCTGCCTGTTGCCATCGTTGTGATAGTAGAGGGCCAGGGGTTCGATTTCTTTTTTTGCGGCGCGTATTGCTTTGCTGGCAGCAATGACGTCGTCCCAGGTTTTGGGCGCTGTCAGTTTCAATTCGTCGAAGATGTCTTTGCGATAGAAGAACAACTGCGCATGACTGCGCAATGGCATGCCGGTCGTTTCACCTTTGAAACTGGCCGCCTTCCGAAAGGCTGCCGGATAGCGATCCATTGAAATTCCGTCGCGTTTCAACAGCGGGTCTAACCGCGTGAACCAGTGCGCGTTGGCTGGTCCCCAACTGTCGAGATAATTCACGACGTCATAGGACCCATCAGCCGCAACACCCGTTGAGGCAACTTTTTCCTGGAGTGACGCGAATGGGACGAAATCCCATTTGGTTTTGATTCCCGTCATCTCCTCAAACTCTTTGGTACGCAACATCAAGCCGTCGAACTGGGGCGTCACGACTGCTAGCACGTTGAGCGTGACACCGTTGTAAGGTTTGCCGGACTTGAGGCCGTATGGCAGCTGCTGGCTGAAGGCGAGCGGCGGCAGCGCGATGGTTGCGCCCGCTGCTAGGCCTGTGGTGACAACTGTACGCCGGGTAAAAGTCATGGTGCGTCACTCCCTGCTGCTGCTCATTGTTAAACCGACGCCCTTCATGAGCGCTTTTTTGCATTCGAATGCAACAAGACTAGCAGAGCGCACGTTGGCCTTCAATCCGGTTTGTTGCAGTTCATCCTTGAGGTGTGGACGGCGGAGTATTGGCATGCGCCAAGATCTGCTTCCAGATGGCGACTTCATCGGTAACGATCCATTCCTGCGTGATACGGCCATCGACCATGAAGGCGTGGTTCATCCCCATCACATAGACAGGTGCACCTGTGGGCGCTCCAAAGTGGCCAAAACCGCCGTGGGTGCCGGTCAGCGACCAGCGCATCGTCAGCCTCGACGGGTTGGCCAGGATCGCGATTGGCAAAGGCGCTTTCGACCTTGAAGACTGCATCCGGGAAGCCTGCAAGATAGCTGAGGCAAAACCGATCGATGGCGCTGTGGCCGTTGATCTCGCCTCCGCCTGGAGGCGCAATTGCCGCGCCATGAAAATAGAGGTCGCGGATAGTGGCGGTTTCTTTGACGCCCCATATCCGCTGCCAACCGTCCGCGTAACGCTGCACATCGGGATCATTGAGATTGAGCGGCGGCGTGTAGCGACCGGCCACGTCACGCTCGGGAGTAAAGAAGGCAACGTGGCCCGTTGTTGCTCGATCATGTGCGACCATCCGCTCGGCTAGTGCCCGAGGTGTCATGCCAAGGCAGAGCGCAAAAGCTCCTTGATCGCGGACGAGCCATTCTTCCTTCACTTGCTCGTTTTCGATCCAGCAATCGGCAATAATTCTGGATCGGACCAACCGTCCTGTCGCCGCGCCGTAACTCCCATCGCCTTGGTGTCGCATGACGGAAATGAGCCGATGCGACGACAGAAAATTACCATCTTTGCTATCGTCCCAAATGACGTCCTCACCGACCAGTTGACGATCAGGAAACTGATGCAACGTCTGTAGCGTCTGTGCGGTAACACCCTTGTTGTCGGTCGTGACGCCCGTCGCGGCACGGACCAGACAGTCGGCCGCGTAGTATTTGTCCAACTTGCCGCCGATACCGCGATCTTCCCAGATCTCGCGCGTGATGCCGTAGATGAAATCGGGCACTGATGCGTAGTGTGCGAGCTTCGGTTTCATAGTCTCTCCCAGCTGTTTTGCACTAGCCACGTCCGCCACCGATCTGGGCATAGATTGAGAGCTCATCGACGAGCATCCACTCCGACTTGATCCGACTGTCCAAAATTTCGAAATGAGAAATGCCGAGTAGGGCTAACGGAAGGAATGTGGGCGATCCGTACCGGCCTGAACCGGAGTGCAGCCCCGAGTAGGTCCAGCGTACAGCGACGCGCGGCATGCGATCGGGCGCTCGGGTGGCGATAATGTGTTGCGCGGCGAATGTTCCATCGGGGATCGCTGCAATCATGCTGTCGATAAATTGCCGGATCGGCATAGACGCCGTAGTGCAATTCCGATCCTGGCGCTTCCATCCGTACCGATCGATCGTAGTGGCGCTCGACGGCGCCTGCTTCTTTCGCTCCCCAGATTGCCGTCATGGCCGACAGAGCCATTGCGGCAAGCGTCTTGTCACCCTCGACTGTTTGCCCGTTCGCGTCGGCCCAGCGCGCCAGGAGCGCTTCGACACCTGGTGCTGCAGCCGCAGGATTGGTGCGACCCAGTTCATATCCCAACAACCGCGGATCTCGGCCAACCTGCCGTGCGATACCCGCTTGATCGCGCACCAGCCATTCCTCGACGATCCGGTTGTCGCGGCACTGACAATCGGCAATGGTCAGCATGGTCAGGCTGCGGCCACTGGGCGGGGCGAACCGGCCGGGGCCTAAGTGTGTTGCGACAGAGCGGACGCGGTGCGATGAGTAGAAACCTGGACGTTTCGCCCCGACGATGATGTCGTCGGCCAGCAGGTTGCGATCGGGAAATTCGGCGAGCGTTGAGCGCGTCCCCGCTGTGACCTCTTGGGCCGTATAGCTAACACTGAGTGGCGTGTAGACGGGGCACGTGGCAGCGTAGTAGTCGCTCTCGATCAATCCGAGGCCGCCACCCTCCCAGATGTCGTAGGTGATGCCGATGATATAGTCTTCCGGCGTGCGGAATTTTGGGGCAAAGCCCGTCATGATCTGCACAGTGGTACCCGCTCCCTGACACTCACGCGTAAGGACCAAGATTGCATCGTTTGCATCCGGATGCATAGTCGTGTTGATGTTGCCGTCACTTGAAGGCACTGGCGGCTCGTTTTAGTGAGATCGGGTATGCGACGGCGGACTGCAGAAAACCTCGTCAAGGCGAGCGCGGGACACCCCACGCGCCCGACATCCTATGATGTGGCCCAGCTTGCTGGCGTGTCGCAATCGGCCGTGTCGCGTTGTTTTAGTCCTGGTGCCAGCATTGCGCCGTTGACGCGCAAGAAGGTTGAGCGGGCTGCGCAATCGCTGGGCTATTCGCCGAATGCCCTGGCGCGTTCATTGATCACGCGCCGATCCGGCCTTGTCGGGCTGGTTGTTACGACGGCAACACTGCGCTACTCGCCGCAGATCATTCATGATCTCAGCGATGCGCTGCAAAAAGCCGGCCTGATGCCACTCCTGACTGCGCTTGCTGCAGAACATGATCTAGCGATGGCATTGCCACAAATTCTGAACTATCGGCCGGAGGGCATCATCTCATTGGCGACAGTCGGCCCGGCTGTGCTCCGCGAGGCAAAAGCGCACAATGTGCCCATCGTTCTCATCAATCGGACCGCACCAAAGGCTGCTGCTGCGTCGATCCGCTGTGATCAGTCAAGCGGTGTGCAGTTGCTGGTTGAGGGCTTGATTGGCGCTGGTCATCGGCGATTTGCCTTCATTGCCGGACCGAGTGGCGCGCCTGTCAGCGAAGAGCGGCGAGACGGATTTGAACGCGCATTGAAAATGGCGCGGATCACGCCACAGGCGACTGTTTTTGCCGACTATACTTATGAAGGTGGTCATGCTGCCGCCCGCACCATTCTGGCCCGGAAGCCGCGACCTGATGCGTTGGTTTGCGCGAATGATGCGATGGCACTCGGTGCTTTGGATGCTGCTCGCGGTGACTTAGGGCTGATTGTTCCCGACCAACTCTCGGTCACTGGATTTGACGATATTCCGGAGGCTGGTCGACCAACGCGTATGCTCACGACGGTCCGTCAACCGACACTGGAGATGGCGCATTTGGCCGTCGCGGAGGTTATCCGACTGAGCGGCGGGCTTGGAACCGAGCAGCCGTCACAGCATCTGATCGCGGGTGACGTCTTGCAGCGCAATTCGACACGCATTTGCAAAGGACTAGAACGCATGTGTTACGCTGACCGTTCTGACACCAAAGCCGCTCGCGTTGTATTTGAAAAACGCTCCGGCTGCACTTGTACACATCTGATGCGCGCGCCGTTCTGATAGCATCGGCGCTGCAACGACCTGCAAGGCAAAACATTCCTTGTAATTTCAGCAACTCCTATTGAATTTTTATGGAAGTCGAAACGTCGCGTTGAAGATCAAGTGCGCCCGATCTCAGAGCGCAAGCGGCGGTCGCGCTCTTCGACCCGCGACACGTCGGCAAGACGACGCACGCTTTGATATTGGTGGCGACGGGCTCTTGCATCTCTCTCGACCTCCAGGAGCCACCTGTTCTCGACAAAATTGATGATCCATCCGATTCGTTGTCAAATCCGTCTCACCGGTGTTGGTGGTGGACAGAACAAGATGATGCACACTGCATCTATTATTATATCGCAATTTCAATCACATAAGAGTTCGCACTTTTATCCTGTCGGGTGCGCCAATTGAACAAATCAACGTTGATTTTATTGGATTTATCGGATTTTTTCCCAACCTGCTGGATGGTTTGATCAAGGTTTGGGACTTGGGGCGCTGAACGATGCTGTTGCAGGCGCTGGATAGCCATCTTCGCCAAGCCCTTCTGCTCCGCCGCTTTCGTGTAGCGCGATACCTCGATGAGCGTGACACAACGCTCGGGTAATCCGGCGCGCGCAATTTTGTCGGCCATGAAATTCCCGAACCTATTCGCCGCGAAGGGATTCCCAAACGCGGTCGTCAGAATAACCGCGTGGTCGTTCGACCAAGCGGAGAGCGCCTCGGCGAGTGCGGGATGAACGGGAACCGCCAGCTTGGCGCCGGTCTTGCCTTGGATGACGCGGATGGCATCGTCAGTCACGTCGTGCCATGCCATGCGCACCACGTCGGAACGGCGGTTCACGGACGACGAGAATCGCCAATTGGAAGCAAGTTCGGGCAGCTGTGCATCTCGCGGCAAACTTCCTCCATCGGTCGTCGAGTAGCGCTGCCTGACGCGGAATTTAGGAGACCAGCATGGCATCTACCTCATATCGAGCATTCAATACGTCTGCGTCTCATAATGCTCGCAACGGGCTGTTGTTGGTCGGGCGCATCTCGACGGACGCGTCGACGCGAAGAGATTTCGGCCACCTCTCTCCGAGCGGGAAGTGACCTACCGACCTTCTTTGGGTAGTCTACTGCTTTTCGGTTTCTCATGATCAGGCACCACATTTTTGTCAGGCAGGAATTTACCGAGTTCTCTGTTGATAATCGGCCGCCAGATCGTGTCGTCCTGTGCTTTCAAGTCGCTCAAGATATCGTTCTGGATGCAAATAGAGTACTGGCCCGCGCTGAAGCACAGATTGCATCGGATCGGGTGCCGCACCGGGGCTACCTGCATATTCGTGCCACCAGTCCGCCAACACTGCCTTTAACGGGACCGCCCGCCACGGCTCCGTCAACATGAGATCGCGCGTCAGATGTGGATCGACACGCAAGTCATAGAGTTCTTCCGGGTTCACTTTGTACGTCCCGGGATGCAGCGTTCTTATGTAGTAGAGGTCGCCCATCCGCACTGCCCGTTGGAACGAATGCACACCCTGGCTTAGAACCAGATGTGGGCGTCCCTCGAATGCATTGCCATGTACCGCCGAAGCGAACGACCTCCCGTGCCAACCCGACGGCACCGGAAGCCCCAGCAATTCGCAGATCGTCGGGCCGAGGTCGAGATGATAAAGAAGTCCATCAAATGAGCGTTCGGCTGGCGTGAGCTTGTCGGTCACACCGGGCCAGTAGATGATCAACGGCACCCGGTTCGTGGCTGGATGCGCCATGGCATGCTCGGCGTAGATCCCGTTTTCGCCGAAAGCTTCGCCGTGGTCGGCGGTAAAAATGATAGCTGTCTTGTCGTCCAAGCCAAGGATTCTGAGTTTATCAAGGAGACGCCCGAGGTGATGGTCGAAATAGGCGACCGTGCCGTCGTAGCCGTTGATCAATGCTTCAAAATCTGCCCGATTGGCAATCGCGTTGGGCATCACGTCTGGTGCCGGTGATGGCTCTCCTGACGCGTTCCGCTGATCCGCCGCAGTGTTCGAACCATACACGCGCTGATGCTTCTCAATCGCCGCAGCATCCGGCCAATCTGGCGGAGGTCCGCTAGCCGCTGCTTGCTCGACCCATGTCCTGTCGATGATATAATCGGTGTGCGGGTCCCAGTAGTTCAGGGCGAGGAACCAGTTGTCCTCATGCCCACGCCGCTCTAGCCAACCGATGGCTGCATCAGTCACGTCTTTTGCGTCCTCGTCCAGACCGAGAGAGAGGCTCGGCCGGAGAAATTCCATGAAATTGCCGTGGTACCAGTAGGCTTGGTGACGTTCGGCAAAACACGACATGCCGACGGTGTGGTAGCCGCCGGCATTTGCAAGATGGTAGCCGAAAAACGGAGCGTCGGGGGCCTGACTTCGCGATTCTGTCAGTCTGACATCGCCGTCGCGGCCCTGATGACCGATTGCCCCCGTGACAATGCCGAAACGCTGTGTCGTGAAGCCGGCGCGGGATGGGACGCAGGGCGTGTCGGAGCTGTGATATTTATCAAAGCGGATTCCGCGATCGGCAATCGCCTGCAAGTTCGGCGTCAGGTTGCGTCGGTAGCCGTACGGGCTCGCGTGATCCGGTCGCAGTGAATTGACGTCGATGTAGATGATTCGCATTCGTCACCTCGATCTAAAGAATTTGGTGGAGTGGGTGGAGCCGCTTGACCGCTCCAGAAAGCGTTTTTTCGGGTGACGGCTCCTCTATTCCTACCCTCGTCGTCGCATCACCAGCAGGTGTACCCACCATCAACCAGCAATATTGTCCCCGTCACATAGCTTGCCGCATCGCTCGCAAGAAATAGCACCGCATGCGCAATCTCCGACGGTTCAGAAAATCGCCGCATGGGAGTCATTTCTTCCCAGACGTCCACCCACTCGCGCTTGCTCAATCCAAGCTTCGTCATCTCCGTCAGTGTGTAGCCAGGCGCAACGGCGTTCACTCGAATTTTGTGCGGCGCCAGCTCGACGGCTAGCGATTTCACCATCTGGTGCACGGCTGCCTTGCTCGAATTGTAATGGGCTTGTGGTTGGGGCTTGTCGACGGTGAACCCTGAGTTTGAACCGATGGCGACGATACTTCCCCCGCCACTCCGGACCATAACGCGAGCGAATGCCTGCGCGGCAAAGAACTGTGCGTTGACATTCACATCCATCACGTTGCGCCATTCGTCGGCGGAGATTTCAAGAACGTGAGTGTTTGGATTGATCCCAATGCAATTGATGAGAATGTCTGCACGGCCGAAATCGGCAACAACAATATCCGCCGCTGATTGGGCCGCATCTTGATCGCGCAGGTCGACCTCGAGAAATTGAACTTTGCGACCACCAACCGCGAGCCGACGTGCGGCGGCTTCCCCGGCCTCGCGATTGATATCAATGAGCACGATATCGGCACCGGCGCCGACGAACAATTCAGCGACGGCCAGACCGATGCCTCGCGCTCCACCAGTAATGGCCACAACTTTGTTGGTCAGTCTGAATTTTGCCAACGCATCCACGAACTGCATCCTTCAGTTGATAGGCAATCGTCCCTGCGCTTTGGCGTGATCAACTCTGATAGAGTTTCCCAGGTGCCATGAAGCGTCGTAGAACGTTCTCGGTGATCTTGGAGACGTTGTTGTCGAACCCGTTCACCGGCAGAGAACCGCACCAACTGATCGATCCGACCGAAAAGACCGCGCCGCCAGACGGCGTCTCGTAATAAGTAATGTCAGCGCGCACATTTTCGTTCTGATCGCCGCCAAGATTGGGCGGCACAACGCCAAACTCCTCGTTGACCAGCATCACCTGTTGCGTGTGATCCTCTGAGGTTGCCAATCGCAACGCATGCGGAGGTGTCCCCAATCGTACGTTCATGCAATCCAATTCGAGACCTGCAGCGCCTCCGCCGATCAGACCGAAATTGCCGATGATTTCGTCTCGAACGTCTTTGAAGATGAAGGCCGCGCGCGGGTTCTCCGCGTCGGGCATCCGCCTGTAGTAG
Source organism: uncultured Alphaproteobacteria bacterium (assembly GCA_963714325.1). Lineage (GTDB taxonomy): Bacteria > Pseudomonadota > Alphaproteobacteria > Rhizobiales > Hyphomicrobiaceae > CAVQOB01. Next base: position 88,045 of record CAVQOB010000003.1, read on the forward strand.
GAACAGATGTCAAAACCCTGGGCGACAAAACCAAGACCGCAGATCTCGTTCGGCGCGTGACCCCGGCGGCGGTACAAGCCGCTGAGTTCCCCGGTTGACGAATGGTAGTACTCACCGGGTTCAGCTTCCCACGTGCGAATGCCATCCTCAGCGCGTCTGACTTCTATCAACCCCGGAAGTTGTGGATTAAATGCGATGTGCCAGTAAAAGCCGTTGCCACCGAGGTACATCAGCCGCCCGCCGGTGTCTTGCCATTGCTTCAGGGCGTTCCACATCGGACTGCTGTAGTATTCGGGATGTGTGCCGGTCATGATGACACGATAGTCAGAGAGTAGATGGCTGCCTTCCGAATGCATGTCTTCGTCGGTAATCACGTCGTAGGCGATGCCTTTGGCTTCGAGCCAAGCGAACAAATGGGTGTCGGCATTGTATTGCCATAGAGCGGAGCCGTGCCCGCCCAACCAGCTGTGATATTGCGACGTGAAATTGAGGACCGGCCGCAGCCGAGATGAGTAAGCCACGCCCGAGCCATCGCGGTGTTTGTCGTACAGCGATCCGGCCAGTTCGGGATGATCACGCATGTAGATATCGGCGTGCCCCATTTCGATCAGCCGTCCGATGTTCTTTTCGGATTCACGTCCGACGATATGAACCTGTTGATTGGCGTACGCGATGTAGGACGCGGTCGGAGCAAGGAAGGCCACGCGATCACGTTGACCTTTGGTCCCCTGGGGGCGACGAACAGGCCGCACGAAGAATGGAATGTAGAAATCGCGGGTCGCCTGCGGCGAGTTTTCCCCTGACACGATCCGCAGCGCATACGCCCCGGATTTCATCGAGGGCTCGACACGTAACGATAATGTTCGCGACCAACCCGCGTCATAGAGATCATCTTCGTGGAAATGAACGGCGCCGTATTCGCCAGGATGGCTCGTCCAACTGTGATGCTCGCCCGTCCAGTTCCAACCTTTCATGGCTCGTGTTGGGGCCTGAAAGAAGGTGCCGTGATTGGCATGCGGAGAAATATCGATGGCGGCGACGCCGGATATCTCTTGCGAAAAATCCCAGAGCGCCAAGCAGGACGCCAGGGCCGACTGGGCTTTGCTCTTGTGGCGAAGATCAGTGTGGACATCGATATCGTGCAATCCGCGCAACAGAGCAGGCGTATCCATCTTGCCGTTGAAATGAGCCACGCGCGTGCCGTCTGCGCCGCCCCGTGCAGCAAGCAGAACGAGCGGACTGTACGTCGAGCCACCCGCAGGCAAGAGGCCCTCGGTTTGTGCGCTGCTTGGAAGACCTGGGTAATGACAGAGTGAACGCTGTTGTAGTTTTGCGCGACCACTTCGCAGATCGTAGGAAAAGCCGACGCAGACCCACTGTCGCTCCAGCATCGGTGCGGAATCGAGGCTGATGCGCTGCAAGGTTTTGAGGCCTTGCACTTCCAACGCAAGGATGCCGCCGACATCCTGCACCAATCGCAGTGCCGGTGTGCTGTCGGAACCCTGTTTTCCCGTGAATTGGCAAGCGAACAGCGTTTGATTGCCGACGGTCACCAGCGTTGGCCAGATCAACACAAAAAAACTTATTTCCGCAGTGGAGGCCAGCTCGCTGACCTGTGCCTCCATGTAGGAACCGGCATCAGTGTGTTGGCGCCGCCCCTCGTAGCGACCTTCGATAGCGCATCCCACAGGGAGATGGATCAGGCCGGGACCATTCGGGTTGCAATCGCCGCACACGACCCGCACCAAAGACGCCGTGAATGGCTGGTCATCCTCAGCGGAAACATGAAATCCGATATCTTCACCCGGCGCTACGGAGTAGCGATCAGGGTACCCCAAAAGTTTCAGCATGGCGGATCTTTCGGCAGTGGCGTGTGGCGCGATGTTGTGATGGCGATGCCAGTACGCTCCTGCCAGCGGGCGCAGAAAACCGCCCATTCGGCATCTTCACGCGATGTGAAGATCGTTGAGCAGTCAATCGCCATTGGGTCATTTCGACCAAGCGGCATGCGCCCGAGTGCCCACGTTTTAAGTGGCTCGTGCACGATCAGCACATGGCGTGAGCCGCCAGCGACGTCCACACGCAAGAGATTGAGTAGCCGCATGAGATTGGGGCTGTGGTGGCCGATGGGCGCAATGCGAAATTCCTCGACCAGCGGCCAATCGGCTCGCGGATGGATCCTATAGACCATGCGAAACCTCGAAGTCGAACGCGTCGAGGACGCCGTGCAAGCGGACCACCACGCGGTCAGCCACGTCGACTAATGCGGGGTCAACGCCAAATCCAAAAGCTCGAAGCTGGGCAGCCTTGGCACTACGAAGGCCGGTGACGCTGTCTTCGATCGCCAAAATACTTTGCGGCAATAGTCCCAATCGGCGGGCGGCTTGAGCGTAAGGCTCGGGGTCGGGCTTGCCTGCGGCCACATCGTCGACACTAATTGAAAACTCCATGTGCTCGCCTAGACCACCAACGGCCAAGTTCGCATTGACCACGGCTCGGTTTGAATTCGACACGGCGACTTGTCGAATGCCCCGTCTCGACAATTCGGCAACCAGCTGAAGTGCACCCGGCATGGGATTAATTCGCACAGCCAAGCGCAGATAGTGCTGGTTCAGCCCGTCGACCCATTGCCGCTGCTTGAGCCGCTGCCCAAACCTAGGCGCGAGGGCTTGCCAGACACCTTCTAAATGCACACCGACGAAATGGTCATCCGGAAGATCAGCGATGCTCACGCCGTGATCCTGGCAAACCAATTTCAGCGCGAGCAGGTGCACCGGCTCGCTGTCGACGAGCGTGCCATCAATGTCCCAAGCCACCGCCCGCAATGTCATGGCGCAAATTCCTGTTGCACTTTGGCGAGCGCTTCGTAGCTGGCGCGAAAGCGCCGGTAACCCGATTGATAAACGGCCTGATGGGCCGCATTCGGTGTAAATAATTCTCCGGGCGTCACAAACGTCCCAACGCCGTTCCAATCGCTGCTCAGCCCGGTGCCGATCGCGGCCAACCATGCGGCCCCGAGGCAGGACCCCGGATGGCCTTTAAGCGTGCGGATGGGCGCACCCAACACATCGGCGCAGATCTGCACCCACAGCCGCGAGTTTGCACCGCCATCCGAGGCAAAATATCGGGTGGTCGGGTGCCCCATGTCGTTGAACACCTCCACATGATGGCGAAAGGCATAGGCAAAGCTTTCGAGCATCGCGCGCCAAAGATGGCGCGTGTCGTGGTTGAGGCTTAGGCCGAGAATGGCGCCGCGAGCGGCTGCATCATGGATGGGTGTCTTTTCACCCAAAAAATTGGGCAGGATGTGCACCCCATCGGAACCCGCCGGAATTTGCTCTGCCAACTGATCCATATATTGGTGTACGCTGATGCCCGCTGCCTTGGCGGCTTCGGCTTGGCCGGTGGCAATCCGGTCAATGAACCAGTTCAACGCCGAGCCGCCTGAGGCCATGCAGCCGTTGGGCATAAATTGTCCGGGGATCAAATGATGATCCAAGAACATGCGGCGGTCCGGTCTTGGGCTTTGGGTGGCAATGAGAATGTCGGCCGAACCACCGAATTTGAGCAAGACGTCGCCCGGATTGAGAATTCCGGCTGCGTACGCGGAGGCCACGTGATCGGCGGCGCCACCCACCACCGGGGTGTTGATGGCCAAGCCAGTTGCGGCCGCTGCAGTGGCTGTGACGTGACCTAGAATTTCGTGAGATAAGACCTTGGTTGGGATCGCTTCTCGCGCAACATGTCCAAGGGCAATCAATTCATCAGATAGTTCCAACGTAGCGAGATCAACAAACCCGGCCTCGAGCGCCCAGTTTTGTTCGACAGCGCGCACGCCGGTCAGGCGCCAATTAATAAAGTCATAGGAACCAAAGACCGTGTCGATGCGCGAGAATACCTCAGGTTCGAATTGCTCGATCCAGCGTAACCGGCTGGCAACCAATTGTTGGTTGATACCGTTGCCAGCTTTGGCGATGAATTCGGCCTCGGGTATCTCAGCGGCGATTGCTCGCACTTGAGCACCGGTACGTCCATCGCTTTGCTGGATCGACGGACGCAGCAATGCGCCGACCTTATCTAGTAACACAGTCGCCGGTAGCATTCCGGTGACGCCGACTGCACGAATGGCAGCAGCCGGCAATTGCGCTTTGGTGAGTAACTCCGGCACCAACTCGCAAACATTGCTCCACCATTGCTCGGGATCTTCTTCTGCCCACCCCTGCTGCGGAGAAAACAAAGTCACCGGCCGGGTGGCCTGCGCGAGCACCTTGCCACCCACGTCAATAAGGATCGCGATGGTCGATGTAGTGCCAATGTCTATGCCGAGCACACAGGACATGGCACTCACCGGATGGAATTAACGACTGCCATGAAGCGCTTGACCCGATCCGGATCAACAGATTTCCAAGTATCGCCACCGACCTTGAAGTGGGTGCCGATAATGCAACCGGATGCGACGGACATCACATCACGGACATTGTCGATGTTCACACCGGTGTTGGCAAAAACGGGCACCTTGTCCCCTACGGTTTCGGCGACTTTTCGCAAATCGGTGGCATCGGCAGGCTGGCCGGTGATCGGGCCCGACACCAAAATGGCGTCTGCCAGCGAGGAGAAAATGGCCGATTTGGCCCGCAACTCGATTGGACGTTGATCCAGAGAGTATGCAAATTCCGCGTTGATATTGAAAAGCAGCTTCATATCCTGGCGATGAAGGTCGCGACGCAGGCGGGCCGGGGTCGCGCAATCTGGGGCCCACACACCCATGTCAGACGCGAAGACGCCGGTGAAAATCTCGCGCACGAACTGTGCACCCGTGACTGCGCCAATAGCTACCGAGGCCGTCGGGTCCCACAAGTAGTTGACGCCGAACGGGACCTTCAGTGCCGACTTACTAGCGGCCACAACAGCGCTCATTGCTGCAATGCTTTGCGGTGTCCCTTTGAGCAAATAGGGACGGTCATTTTCGTTGCCGAACATAATGGCATCGACGCCACCGACCTGGAGCTTTTCGATCTCGCCCCTGGCATCATCGATCAGTTTATTCATGCCGCCGTCGGCGTCATACAACGGAGAGCCCGGTAAAGCGCCAATGTGGCACATCGCGATGACAGCCTTTTTCTTGCCGCCAAGGAAATCGAAGATCATATGCATTACCTTCTAGTTGAGGGATGGGGCGATCTCGACGCGCACGCCGGCGGCAGAGAAAGCGTCTTGCAGATTTGTGGGCACCGCGGTGTTGGTCACCACAAGATCGATGGCCTTCAACCGTGCGACCAAGGTGGAAGAGGTGCGGTTGAATTTTAAGTCATCGACCAGCAACACTTTTCGGGCAGATCGCTCAATCAGCGCACGCTTGATCTCGGAGTCTTCAAAGGAATAGTCGTACAGACCCATTTCGGTAACGCCGGAGGCACCGAGAAAGACGACATCGAAACTCTGATTGCGGAGAAAATCGACAGCGCTCGCGCCAATGATCGATGGTTCGGTGCCGTAAATGCGGCCGCTGGGCAAGTAGACCTCGACACGAGTTTGCTTGAGGGCTGACGCCACCCTCAAACTCGTGGTGAAGACCCTCAACGGCAAATCGCTGATGCATCTCGCCAGCGCCAGGGTTGTGGAGCCAATATCGATCGCGACAGTCTTCGCCCCCCCCAAGAGATTGAGCGCATGCCTCGCGATCGCCATCTTGGCCTCATGTCGCTCCGTTTCGCGCAATTCGAGGCTAGGCTCTTCCAGTACCGCCGCATGGCGCGTCGGCGGATCAAGGGCAACGGCACCGCCGTGACTGCGCGCAAGGTCGCCGCGCTCGACGAGTTGGTCGAGATCGCGCCGGAGCGTCATCTCGGAGACCCCCAGGCGCTGAGCCATATCCACAGTAGCCACGAAGCCGTGCAACTCTACCTCGCGGAGGATCAGTTCATGGCGCATGCCCACGGGTAATTTCTTTCGTCGGTTGTCGGCTACGCTTACATTTTGCGTCATGTGCGATTACCCGGCGCAAGCGGCAGGCCTCCCTGGCGCGCACAAAAGTCTTCACCCCTATTGGCGACTGCGGGAGCCGAGCAGAAATCGAATTGCATTGGTGGAGCTGGCGGTTGGCGACGCGTTTTGATGTCAACGGTCATCGTCTGCCCCACCTGGGTGATCTGGTTCATCGACGCTAAGGAGCATCAACTCCCCCTCTTAGAACACCAGCGCACAAAAAACAACAAATTATGTTGTCTAACGTTTGCGAATGTGCGTATCGTTCGATCTAGTTGTTCGGGGACGAGCGCCAGATGAGCCAGGCAGTGTTAGTTACCGGAGGCGCCAACGGCATCGGATTGGCTTCCGCGAAGGCCTTTCATCGCAACGGCTACCGGGTGGCTATTGCTGATCTGGATGAAGATGCCGCCCACGCCGCCGCCCGCTGGTTAGGCGAGCACGCCGCGGGCTTCCGCATGGATGTGCGAGATCGCGCGAGCACCCAGGCGGTTTTTGACAAGGCGGTGGCGCGCTTTGGCAAGGTTGATGTCGTGCACGCCAATGCCGGGGTTTCGAACATGCGCAGAGCCGTGGACATCACGGACGACGATTGGGCGTTCAATTTTGACGTCAATGCCAAGGGCGTTTTTCTGACCAATCAAATTGCCGTTCGCTATTTTCTGAAAGCCGGAGTGCCGGGCGTCATCGTCAACACCGCTTCCTTGGCCGGGAAGCGAGGGGCACCGCTTCTCGCGCACTACTCGGCCAGCAAATTTGCGGTGCTGGGCTGGACCCAATCGCTCGCGCTGGAGCACGCTAAGGATGGTATTCGGGTCAACGCGGTTTGCCCTGGCTTCGTCAAGACACCGATGCAGGAACGCGAGGTGCTTTGGGAGGCCGAGCTGTTGGGGACAAGCCCAGAAGCGGTCCGCCAGTCTTACATCGATCAAACGCCGCTCGGACGCCTGGAAACACCTGAAGACGTCGCCGACGTCGTGGTTTTCCTCGCCTCGGACGCCGCACGGTTCATGACCGGTCAAGGCATCAACGTCACCGGTGGCGTCTACATGGGCTGATGTGAAGTTACAGCACGGCGTTTCAACAGGCACCCCACATGACCGATCAACGAACCACAGAGATTCCGGACGTCGCGGCCGCCTCGTGGCTCGATCGAGTGCCGTCCTGGGCTATCAATCTGTTGTCGGCCAGCGTTGCATTGGGGCTTTGGTTTCTTGTCGGAGTGCTGGATCTCAAGGGCATCCCTTCTCCTCTGGAGGTGTGGCGGGCGGGCGTGCGATCAGCGCAGTCAGGCGTCTTGGTAGCTGACATCGTGGCCAGCCTCCAACGCGTTTTGACTGGGCTTGTATTGGGCGTTCTTTGTGCCATCCCCGTCGCATTCGCCATGGGTTGGTACCGGATCGCTCGTGCTGTGATGGAACCTTGGATCCAGTTTCTGAGAACCGTACCGCCGATCGCGCTCATTCCCCTCGTGGTTGTTCTGTTTGGTATCGGCGAAGTGCCGAAAATCATGATCATCTTTTTTGCGGCGTTTCTTACCGCCATCATTTCCATCTACCAAGGCGTGGTCGATACCGACCGGACGTTGATCAACGCGGCACGCGTCCTTGGTGCCAGCGACCGTGATGTCTTCCTGCGCGTGGTCGTGCCAGCGGCCATGCCATTTGTCTTCGTTGGCATTCGCATCGCGCTGGCCGCGTCTTGGTCGACCTTGGTCGCTTCGGAGTTGGTGGCCGCTCAAAGAGGGCTTGGTTATCGGATGCAGATCGCCGGTCTCTACTTTGATCTGCCAACCATCTATCTCAACATTCTCGTCATTGGCATGTTTGGCTTCCTGATGGATCGCATCCTTTTGCTGTTCGAGGGACGGTTACTTGGCTGGCAGGAGCGAAAGTAAGACCCAATGCAAAGCATCGGTTCGCAATCCTCCGACAAGCGCGTTGACGACAAAATCGTGTTTGATCGCGTCACGAAGACTTACGGCAAGGGCAGCACAGCGTTCAAGGCTGTGGAGGAAACGACCCTCGGTATTGCGGACAAATCATTTGTCACGGTCGTCGGGCCCTCAGGGTGCGGCAAGACCACGATGATGCAAATGGCTGCAGGCTTGGTGAAGCCTGACACCGGACAAGTCCGCGTTGGCGGAAAGCCGGTCAACGGGCCCAGTCCAGAGCGTGGTGTCGTCTTCCAGCAATTTGCGTTGTTCCCCTGGTTGACGGTGCAGGAAAATGTCGAATTCGGACTTCGCATCGCCAAGCTCGACAAGAAAACTCGCACCGAGACAGCCCTTCGCTATATCGAACTCGTTGGGCTGAGCGACTTTCGCAACAACCTGCCAAAGACGCTTTCCGGTGGCATGAAGCAGCGTTGCGCCATTGCCAGGGCCTGGGCTGTCAATCCCGAGATCTTGCTCATGGACGAGCCATTTGGCGCGCTTGATGCGATGACCCGCGTCTCGCTGAATGATCAACTTCTCAGCGCATGGCGCCAGCGACAATCGACCGTGATGTTCATCACGCATGATGTTGATGAGGCCGTGTACCTCGCCACGCACATCGTCGTCATGGCCGCCAAGCCAGGGCGTGTAACGCAAGTGCTCTCGGTGAACCTGCCATGGCCGCGCAACGAAGACGTTCGGTTTTCTCCGGAATTTGTCGAGATGCGCAAGGCTGTCTGGCACGCCGTCCATACCAAACCCAGTGCTTCGCGTTAGTTCGCGATGTTTGTTGTTGTTTAAACCAAGGAGACTCCCATGATCACGCGTAGAAAAGCAGTCAAGTCGATCGGCCTTTCAGCAGTCGCGACGACGATGGTCCCGACAGGTGGGGCATGGGCTCAAGGCAAAGTGAAGATCAATTTCGGTTACATCGCCGACGCGGCCGTCGGCCCTTTGGTGGCCATCGCGAATAAGCGCAATCTGTGGGACAAATACGGTCTGGAAGCCAATCTCGTCCAATTCACCAATGGACCAAGTCAGGTCGTGGCAATGACGGCCGGTAGTCTGGATGCGGGCTTCCTGGGGTCCGGCGCCATGTGGTTGCCAGCGGCGGGGCGCGTCAAGGTGCTCGGCATTAATCTGCTCGACCTTGGCAACGTCGTCTTGGGGCAACCGACTGGCGGCGACACGATCGCCAGCCTGAAAGGAAAGGAAGTCGGCGTTTCCGAGGGCACTTCCGGTGAAATGATATTGCGCCAAGCCCTCGGTAAAGCCGGCATGACGATCAACGATATCCAAAAGGTAAACCTCGACCCCGCGACTTTGGTGCCCGCGTTCATTGCTGGGCGCGTAGCCGCGGCCGCCATCTGGTACCCTCCAGCCGCCACGATTTTCGAAAAAGTCCCCACTGCGAAACTGCTGTCCTCGGACAAGGAGTTCTATCCCGCATTGGCCCCGGTCAGTGCCTTCGTCGCCCGACCGGAGTCGGTGACTGGAAACCGTGAAGGATTGGTTCGATTGATGGCGGTGATGCAGGATGCGATGGACTATCGCGTCGACAATTTGGACGAAACAATAAAGCTTACTGCGGCCCTGACGACGCTGAGTGAGCAACTGATCGGTTCCATTCTCAAATCAGATATTATTCGCATGTTCAAAACCGCGGAGCTGGTGGCCGCGACTAAGGAGGGCAAAGTGGTGCGCTGGCTTGATGGCCGCAATCAACAGTTCGTCGCGCTCGACAAGGTCAAGACAGCAGTACCCGCTACCGATTTCTATTTGGCGGATATTTTTCTAGAGGGCGCATCGAGGGTCAAGGCATAGGATTTCCGGCGCAGACCAACCTATTCAGAGCCGAATTTCCGTCATCGGCTCTGAATAGTGCATGCGGATCGTCGGCCAGCAGAACAGCACGACATCGGCCATGGCAGGTAAATTCTACGGTGGTAATAAATAGCCAACGATCTGACCCGACACGACTGTCGGCAAAATGCCTCGCTGAAAGTGTATGTGCTCAGTCTATCGCGCCGAGGCGTTCTCTGTGTTCGACCATTCGATTATGAAAATCGGCAAGCCGATCTCTGTCGCCCAGGTCGTCGAGTGACCGTTCGGCAGCCTACCGGAAGTCTATAAACGTGCACGCTGGCCAACTATGACGCTGAAGCGCCAGTCGAGTCGCCCCAGCCGCGAACGCGAAGACATCGTCGCCGCCCGCGACCATCAACGCCGGGTCCGCCTTGCTCGCCATCGGATCGCCCATCGGATGCCACATGTGGCTGGCGTTGTTCGCCTTGATGAAATTGGGCGATAGATTGGGTTCGATCGTCATGCCATCTTCCTCATCAGCGTCGCCTTGCGCGCCGCCAATTCGGAATCGCGAGCGTTACCGGTCGCCAGCACCGCGTGCTCGACTTCGACAACGTCTGACAATTTCTGCAAGATGTTGCCGAGTGCGCGCTGCTCGTGCTTGTCAAGGCACGACTACAGCGCCACATTGCGCTCCACAGCAAACTCAAGCACACGCGCATGAAAACATTTGCCTTCGCTCGTGAGCGACAAAGACACGCCGCGCCGATCGGAGGGCGTCGCTGCCGAGACGATTAGTCAGCGAGCGGCAAGGGCCATCGCGGTTCGGCTAAACTGCCCCTTGTCGATCATCATTGCGGCGCCGAATTCCGAGAATGTGGCGCAATTCCGTTCCGCCCTGTTGCCTAGAACGCGCCTTTCGCTCAGCGTTATGCCGAACGTTTCCTTGAGATGAGCGTGCCCCGAACGGTCGTTGAGGCTCGCAAGAACCGTCAAGCGATTTGAGAGCAGATCGCGAATGCCGTCCGCCATGGGGCAGTCCCATCGTTGATCATGTCAATGAATCGAAAAGTAGTTGCAGCGTCAATCGTGTTTCGAGTTTCGCAGCGAAAAGCAGTACTGAGAACTCATTACGCGCACGAGATCGAAAAATGGACCCTGACGAGAGGCACGCGCCAAAGGTCCGTCCGTGGCAAGGCATAAACTGAAGCCCTTAGCTTCGGACTCCATTGCAACGTGGGTTTTGCGCACCGTCACCGCTATTTATTTGCCGTACTACGCCGCATTTGGAACCAGTACTTGGACGGATGAAGCTTCGATCGTGAACAAGTGAGTTCAACATCTGCTCTGCAACTCTCGGTCATATCCAGCGCCAATCTGAACCTATGATCGCCGAATTGAACTGCGCTTGTTTCAGACCGTTCGACCGAATGGTCTCGGCGCCGAAATTTAGAGCGCAATTTCAATCAAATAAGAGTTCGCAGTTTCATCCTGTACGGCGCGCCAATGAAATCATGGGTTAGCTGATTTCAAGAAGCCCTCAAAAGTCGCCCGTGTCTATCCGGTGTCTAGAGAGCGCGGCGCTGCTGGGTTCTGTCAGGGGTGCGCAAGTGCACTTCGACACTCTTGGCCCACGTCGTCATTCATGTCGAATTGAGCCGCTGCAGAGACGATGGTCACCGCTCCCCGCCATCGCGCGCGGCCTTGCGTTCGGCGATCCAAGCCTCGATTTCGGTCAACAACCACGCGACCCGGTTTTGCCCGATGCGAACACGGCGCGGGAACTGGCCGCTCTTCTCCAACCGCAGAATGTGCTGGAGCGTAAACGGGATGATCAAACTCAGCTCCCGTCGCGTGATGAGCCGCGTCGGGTTGGCTGCAACCAAACGCTGATTGTTTTCTGCGGGCGGCGTATCGGCGGCACGCATGGCGCTGCTGACAACTTTGGCCTTGTCCATCATGGCGCTTCGATCCTGATCGGCAATCCTGGCACACGGCACAGAGCCGGTGATACCGGTCCACAAATTAAATGTCTCGTGTGGCTTGGCTGCGATTCCGCACGGATATCCGTTCGTGATTTTGTTCTCTGTATCGATTCGATCGAAGGATGTCATGGCCGCGCTGGAGATCAGAAAGGACCGCACGCCGAGGGTGCTGCGCAAGCTCGCGAAGGCGGCCGTCGATGCCCGCATCGCGCGGCGCATTTTGGCGATTGCCAACGCGCTCGATGGCATGAGCCGGGAGGACGGCGCGCGCTCGGCCGGCATGGATCGTCAGACGCTGCGCGATTGGGTGCTGCACTAAAATGCGCACGGGATCGACGGGCTCGCCAACCGCTGGAACGGGGGGCGGCCGCCGACATTCAACGCGCAAGAACAGGCCGAGATCGTCACAATCGTGCTCGTGGGGCTGATCCCGAGGCGACGGGGTTGTCGGCATACACGCTTGAGGATCTCGCTGACATCTGCGTGGTTCGCTTCGGCAAGCGGATGCATCCCTGGTCGCTCGGGCGATTGCTGAGCAACCTCGGCCTGTCGCGACAAAAAGCGCGGCGCGTGCATCCCGAATCGGACCCGGTCGCTCAAGCGGCCTTTAAAAAGAGCCCCGGCGATCCTACGTTCGATCCGCATGCGCACAAAAAATGTGTGCGGTTGTTCTTCCAGGATGAGGCACGGATCGGCCAGAAGGGCCGCACGTGCCATGTCTGATGGACGCGCGGCGAGCGACCGCGTGGTGTTGCCGACAAGCGCTTTGGACTTCACCTTCGCCTATACTTTGCGGCCGTGGAGCCGGGCACCGACAATGCCTTCGCGTCGATCCTGCCATACGTGAATACAGAAGCGATGCAGGTGTTCCTCGATCACTTCGCCAGAACGATCGGCGAGGACGAGCACGTCGCCATGGTGCTCGATCAAGCCGGATGGCGCGGCGCGAATGTGCTCGTCGTGCCCGCAAACATCACGCTGGTGCCATTGCCGCCCTACGCGCCGGAACTCAATCCCGTCGAGCACGTCTGGCTCCATCTGAAAGAACGCTTCCTCTTGCACCGTCTCCACGCCGACTACGACGCCATCGCCGACTGGACTCGCCCGGAAAGAGTGGAGAGCCAGGCCTGGAGCCAACTCGTCGCAGAGGCCGGTCGCATCACCTCACTCTGCGCATTCCCCTGGATACCAAAGGTCAAATAAAACGCGGGCCGGTATGAGAGATTGAAAAGGCCGTTTGGGCTGGCGAATGGCAGGCCGTTGTCGGAGCGGACGGCGTCAGGAAGGCCGCGTTCGGCAAAGAGGTATTCGAAGGCCCAGATCACGGGGTTTTCGCGGGTCGACTCGTGAGCTTCGCACAGGAGCAGGTATCTCGATGCGTGGTCTGTGACTGTCAAGGGATCCGAGTCCGGTGACGACGCCCAGCCGGAGAAAACCCACGATATCCATCTGCTTGCGGCGCCCGTGGGACGATCGAAGGCCGGAAACTAGACAGTTTGTACTGCCTTCGACAACAGTCTCAGTAGTGTCGCTTGCTCCTTGTCACTCAGGCTCTTTAGCATGAGTGTCTGGGCGTGCCTCACGATTGGCGTCGCCGCTTGCAGCGTCGTCTCGCCTGCCGCCTCCAAATGCAATCGACGGGCTCGACGATCCGTTTTGACGATTTCGCGGCGCACAAATCCCTTGGCTTCTAGCCTGTCGATGACGCCGCCGGTCGTGGCGCGATCGAAGGCAATGGCGGTCGCCAACCTAGCCTGATCGATACCCGGATTGGCCGCGATCATGGTCAGTGCGGCGAATTGAACTGACGTCAGATCGACGCCGGCGGCTGCAACCTCTCCATCGAAAATTGCCTGTGACGCCTGGTGCAAGCGCCGGATCAAATGACCGGGCATGCTATAAAGTTCCGCCGGGTCGAGATTGGCCGTCTCGACCTCAGCAATTGAGCTGGCAAGCATTTGATCATCCTCGATCGATCGAGCCGTCCGCAATGACCCGGCACGGCATCGGACTAGGCATTAGCGGGGCCAGTGATTTCGACGCACTTACCTCGGCACAAACGGCCCACCATCGCACAAGCCGACACTAACGATATGGAGTCATATGGCAAGAATAAATATTGTCGTAATGCAGTTGACATGTATGCTTATTATATGCATTAGTTTTGATCAAGATGATCGGTGGTTCCGCTACCAGCCAACTCTCTTCTTCTGACTGATCAACTGGCGACGTTCGAAACGCTCATCGAGCGGGACGCAGGAACGCTGTCAGCCTGTCGTTGACCCCCATAAGGAGGCGAAATGCAATTCTATCTCGATGGCTACACACCCGGTGATCCTGATATCCTCTCGGCAGCGCCCGGCGACGCAAACCGATCGGCAGAGCAGCCCAACGCTGTCGACGTCCTCATTGTAGGCAGTGGTCCGGCTGGCACACTGCTGGCGGCGCAACTCTCTACGTTCCCCGGTATCACGACCCGACTTGTCGAGCGTCGCGCAGGCCCGTTGGAGCTCGGTCAAGCGGACGGCGTCGCCTGCCGCACGGTTGAAATGTTCGACGCCTTCGGCCTGAGCGAAAAGCTCATCCGCGAAGCCTACTGGGTGAACGAGACCGTCTTCTGGCGTCCATCGCCCGAGGACAAGTCGCGGATCATTCGTACCGGTCGCGTTCAGGACACCGAAGACGGCCTGTCGGAGTTCCCGCATGTCATTGTGAACCAGGCTCGCCTGCAGCAGTATCTGCTCGACTATATGCGCCGCTCGCCAACGAGGCTCGAAGCCGACTACGGACTTGAATTTGTAAACCTGAAAGTTGATGGCTCCGACCAGGGTGGGGGCGAGCACCCTGTCGCGGTTACGCTTCGCAGGGTGAGCGACGGCACTGAGCTGACGGTTCGCGCCAAGTATGTCGTTGGTTGCGACGGAGCCCGCAGCTTAGTGCGAGATGCGATTGGTGCAGAGCCGCGCGGCGACTTCGCCAACCACGCCTGGGGCGTCGTGGACATGCTGGCGGTGACAGATTTCCCGGATATCCGTCTTAAGGCCGCGATCCAGTCGAAAGACGGCAACATCATCCTCATCCCGCGTGAAGGCGGATTTCTCGCGCAACTCTACGTGGATCTTGGCGAGATCGACCCGAACAACCGCGATGCCTTCCGCTCAATCACTCAGCAACAGGTTATCGAGACCGCGCAACGTGTATTGCATCCCTACACGCTCGACGTGCGCAGTGTGGCGTGGTTCGCGGTGTATCAGGTCGGCCAGCGTGTCACCGACCGGTTCGACGATGTGCCCGAAGGGCATGCCGGGTCTCAGCTGCCGCGCGTCTTCATTGCGGGTGACGCTTGCCATACCCACAGCGCCAAGGCCGGCCAAGGCATGAACGTGTCGATGCAGGATGCGTTCAACCTCGCCTGGAAGCTCATCGCGGTTCTTGACGGACGGGCCAAGCCGGATCTATTGCGCACGTACACCATCGAGCGCCATGCTATTGCGCAAGAACTCATCGACTTCGACAAGGAATGGTCGAAGATCATGGCGTCCCCGCCGAGGGATCCGAAACACCCGGAACGCGGGGGTATCGATCCCGACGAATTGCAAGCGTACTTTGTGAAGTCGGGGCGCTATACGGCTGGCGTTGCGGCACACTACCCACCCAAGACGGTGCTCACTGCCAAAGCAACCCACCAGGACCTTGCGAAGGGCTTCACGGTTGGTATGCGTTTCCACTCAGCTCCTGTCGTGCGGCTCGCCGATGCCAAGCCAATGCATCTCGGCCACGTCGCACGGGCCGATGCGGCGTGGCGACTTTATGCCTTTGCCGACGAGAGCGGACAACGCCTGCGGGCGTTGGCGGACTTCCTTGTCTCGTCAGGATCGCCGATCCGCCGGTTTACCCCACAGGGGGTGGACATCGACAGCGTCATCGATGTGCGTGCAATATTCCAGCAGGGGCACCGCTACCTCAAGGTGGAAGGGCTGCCGTCGATCTTGTTGCCCCGCAAGGGTGTCTTCGGCCTCATCGATTACGAGAAAGCTTTCGCGCCAGACCTGCGGCCCGGGCGCGTAGGCGCCCAAGCGGCTACCAGCCAGGACATCTTCGACTTGCGCGGGATCGACCGCAAAGCGGGCGCGATTGTTGTTGTTCGCCCGGACCAGTTCGTTTCGAACGTCCTCCCACTCGACGCATACGACGACCTCACCGAATTTTTTGGAGGGATTTTGCTCGACCGTCACTGACGGCCAGGAGACCGGCGGCACTTTGCGTCCTAACCCCTCAGAAAAAACAGACAGCCAACTCGAATAGATCTGATCCCAAAAACACGCGATGCTCAAAAGGAAACGTCCAATGACCATCAATCGCAGAAAGCTAATCGTCGGCACCGGCGCCATGCTTGGTGCGCCCGCTTTCATGCCCGTGCCCAGGCGCCGGGCGGCAAAATCAGGGTCGGCGTGCTTGGGCCGCTCTCGGGTCCCTTTGCACTTCAGGGTAAAAACTTCAAAGCTGGTATCGACGCGGACTTCGCGCTCAATGGCCATAAAGTCGGCGCCAACACGATCGAGATCGCCTACCGCGACCTGCCCGAGGCAGATCCGGCGAAATCCAAGGCCCTCGGCCAGGAGCTGAACATCAAGGAGAGGGTTCAGTATCTAGTGTTCCGAGTCTAACGCTTGGTACCTGGTTTTGATAGCCTCCAGCGCATCCAATGCCCGGCGCTCTTTCTCCAAGATGGTTGTCGCCGACTTGGTCCACACGAACGGTTTTGGCGCGGTGTTGTGGTGGTTCAGGTCGTCAAAGATCGCCGCTTCGAGCTCGGCAACGCTGCCAAACGCGCCGCGCCGGATGCGCTTGCGAGTGATCTCGGCGAAGAAGCGCTCGACGAGTTCGAGCCATGACACGCTGGTTGCCAATGCCAAACGCAGGGCTTCGACTTGCCCGTGCGCTTCATGATGGCGTTCGTGCCGAGCCCATCGGCGGTTGCGATCACGATCTCGGCGCGCCACACGGCCTTGCTCGAACTGTTGCGATCCGCGATGATCGCCTCAAGGTGCGCCCGGTTCGCCGGGCTGACGTTCCTGCAGATGTCGGTGCGCCTCATCACTGCACTCTGACTGATGTGCAGCAATATGTGAACCAACTGTTAGGCGTGGAACACTAGGGAGCTACGCCCATGGCCGCCGCAGCGCTTGAGGTCGAAGGCCTGACGGCCGGATACGGATCGACGCAAATTCTGGAGAACATTTCGTTTTCAGTCCCGGCCGGACAGCGCGTCGCGGTGCTCGGTCGCAATGGTATGGGCCAGACGCGGCAGATCGCCGGCCGGATCAGTATCGGTGGAACAGATGTCTCGGCGCAGGCAAGTTCTGCTCGTGCACTCACTGGTTTTGGCTATGTGCCGCAGACACGCGACGTGTTCAAATCTTTGACAGTGGAAGAAAACCTCAGTGTCGGCCTCAAGGGGTGCGACCGGGCAGGTCTCGAAGAAGCCTACAGCATGTTCCCTCGACTGAAGGAGCGGCGGCGCAACCTCGGCTCGCAGCTCTCGGGGGGCGAGCAGCAGATGCTGTCGACGACGCGCGCCATCCTTGGGCAACCGACTGTGTTGCTGTTGGACGAGCCACTTGAGGGCTTAGCGCCAGTGATTTGCGACGAGTTGATGGCGTCGCTGATGAAGCTGGCCGCCAGCGGGCGCATGACGATCCTGATGGTGGAGCAGCAGATCGAGCGCGCCGTCGATTTCGCCGAGCATGTTCTCATTCTCCAACGCGGTCGCATCGACTGGTCTTGGCCATCTCAGACACTCCACAATGACTCAAAACTTATCGAGCAATTTATCGGCATCGGGATCCACCGACACGAGGCAACGCGCCCACGCGACTAGTCAAAGAAAAGAGATTCGCACCATGACCACACCACTCCGCATCAAACCGCGCGATTGGTCGACGCAGCCGAAGTACATCGCCTCTGGCTACCGGTCTACGGCGCTGCGCGGACCGACAAAACCGTTGATCCCAATCCGGCAGTCATTGCCGGGGCTGACCGGCCCGGTTTATGAACATGAGAGCGTCGGCAAGCTCGACGCGGATCTAACCGGGAACGCGCGCTGCAGCGGCGAGCCCTTAGGCGAACGCATCGTGGTCAGCGGCCGGGGGCTTGGTGACGATGGCCGGCCGGTCCCCGGGACCCTGATCGAGATCTGGCAGGCCAACGCGTGCGGGCGCTACGTTCACAGGGCCGTTCAACACGACGCGCCGAGCGCGTCACGACCGCAAGCGGCATCGCCGATCGGTTTGACTACCGCATGCAGGGCGAGCGCGAAACCGTATTTTTGACGTCTGACACAACGCCGATCGGAGACCAGCTATGACCACCCCTTGCATCATCACCGTGGCGATCACGGGCTCTTTGCCAATGAAGAGGGATAATCCTGCGGTGCCGATCACGGTTGCCGAGCAGATCGAGTCGACCCACGCGGCGTTCGAGGCTGGCGCCTCATTGCTGCATGCCCATGTCCGCAATGACGACGGCACCCCGACATCGGACCCGGAGCGCTTTGCTAGTCTCATGCAAGGCGTGCGGAAACATTGCCCTGGCATGATTATTCAGCTTTCGACAGGCGGCCGCTCAGGTGCTGGCCGGGAACGTGGCGGCATGCTGGCGCTCAAGCCGGACATGGCTTCGCTCTCGACCGGTTCGGTGAACTTTCCGACGCGTGTCTACGAGAACGCGCCGGACTTGGTTGACTGGCTTGCCTCGGAGATGTTGGCCTTGTCCATAAAGCCAGAGATCGAGGCCTTCGACCTGTCCATGATCTTCCAAGCTTCTGCTATGGGCAAAGCGGGCAAGATAGCGACGCCGCTGCATGTGCAGTTCGTCATGGGCGTCAAGAACGCGATGCCGGTCGATCGCACCGTGTTCGAGTTCTATATTGCGACGCTCAAGCGCTTGGCGCCTGACGCGACCTGGACAGGTGCCGGCATCGGCAAAGACCAATTGACACTCAACCGCTGGTCGCTCGAACTCGGTGGCCATTGCCGTACGGGCCTTGAGGACAACGTCCGCTGGGACAAGACAACGCTGGCACCCTCAAATGCTGCGCTTGTGCAGCGGGTCGTCGCTCTGTGCGCCGAGTATGGTCGCACACCGGCCACGCCTGCCGAGGCCCGTCGCCTCCTCGGGTTGGCAGCCTGACGAACGTCAGCAGGATATTGCGGGCGAAGGGACGCAGTGCGTTTCACGGTCCGAGACATGGCAACTCATTCGAAGCGGTGACCGTAAAATGACGCGTCGCCACAGTGGTAGCTCAAAAAGGGCGCGCACTTGTGGGAGTGTCCGCTTCCGAATGAAGGGCCGATAAAGCCTGCAGTTTACCTACGATGGCTGCAACGGGTAGCCGTCGCCGTTCCATTCGAGGATTTACACGGCTCTCTTGGGGTTGATGTCGCAATCACCCAAAAATGCCCGAGCCCGACGCTGCCAGCTTCAATCATTTGTGCGAAACGTTCTGACCGTTATTGCTCGTGCAACGATCGTCGCGCGTACGCCAGGGCGTTTCCTTTTTGTTAAGGATTGCGAACCAAAGCTTTCCGCAGCGGAATTCGCTGATTCGATGTGCGTCTGGTCGGGGTGCACGCGAGCAAAAAACCGGAGGGGGCTATGGTTCGCAATACATTGACCGCATTGATTGGGATCGCTGGACTGGTGCTCGCCGGTTCGCCTGTCGCGGCTTATGACGTCAAGGAAGTCGGGTCGTTCCATGTCGGGGGCAAGGACATCAAGCTCTCCGACATGCCGGGCAAGGAAGTGCAGGTTGCCAACGGCGGCCCGCTGCTCAGCTACAACCCGAACGGCGAGTTCAAGACCGGGCAGATGTATGTGCAGTACATCAAGCTGCAGAACCCGAAGGCGAAGTATCCGCTGCTGCTGTGGCACACGAGCGGCGCGACCGGCGCATCGTGGGAGACGAAACCTGATGGCCGACCTGGCTGGCAGCAATACTTCCTCAATGCGGGTCATGACGTTTACATTTCTGACGCCGTCGAACGGGGCCGTGCATCCTGGTCGCGCTACCCGGAGGTCTACAAGTCGGAACCATTTTTCCGGGACAAGAAAGAAGCCTGGGAGATTTTCCGGATCGGGCCTGATGGCAGCTATTCCGCCAATTCGGATCAGCGCGTTACCAATCCTGGACAGAAGTTTCCGGTCCAGGCCTTCGATCAGCTGAATATGCAGATGGTGCCGCGCTGGGCGACCAACGACAGTGCCGTGCAGGCTGCCTATGACGAGCTGGTGGCGAAGGTTTGCCCTTGCGTGATCATGGCGCACGGACAGGCGGGTGGGTTTGCGCTGCGATCAGCGATCGCGATGCCGGATAAAGTCAAGGGCGTGATTGCTATCGAAGCGCCGTCGCCGCCCGATATCAATCGTCCCGACCTCGGCAACTTGAAAAAGGTCCCGCAGATCTTCGTCTGGGGTGATAATATCGAAACCAGCTCCTACTGGAATATCGCATACTCCAGCAAACCGCGATCCTACTATGAAATCGTCAAGAAAATGGGCGCGAATATCGAGTGGTTCGACTTGCCAGCGGCCGGTATCAAGGGCAACACGCACATGGTCATGATGGACACCAACTCGGATGCGGTGGCGGGCCGGTTGCAGAATTGGATGAGCAAGAACGGGCTCATGCAGAAGTAATCTGAAATGACGCCGACTGTGAAGCGGCTGGGCGGAAACGTCCGGCCGCTTTCTTTTTGGCTCTGGGCAGTGCTAGGTTCCCCGCAGACTTGAACCGCACCCCACCTTAAAGGAACAATCCTTATGCCGATTTCCATGTATCAGGCCTCGATCCCGTCTTTTGCGCATAGTCTTGGCGCACTGACGGCAGTGCTCGACAAGGCGGAGGCCTATTGCACGGCCAAGAAGATCGATCCGGCTGTCATGCTCAATGCGCGGCTCATTGCCGACATGCTGCCGTTGTCGCGCCAGGTCCAGATCGCCTGCGATTTTGCCAAGGGCGCGTCGGCTCGATTGGCTGGGGTCGATGTCCCGAGCTGGGCCGATGACGAGAAGACTTTTGCCGAGCTCAAGCTGCGCATCAAGAAGACACTCGATTTCGTCAATTCGTTTCAGGCCGGACACATTGACGGTTCGGAAGCTCGCGCCATGCAGGGCATCAAGATCGGCGGCCAGCCCGCAAAAATCGATGGGCTGCACTACTTGAACCATTTTGTGCTGCCGAACTTCTACTTCCACATCACTACGGCCTACGCGATCCTGCGGGCCAATGGCGTTGATATCGGCAAGCGCGACTACATGGGCGCAGTTCCCGGCATGACGATGGGGGCTTGAGGTGTGACGACTGAAAGCGCAGGTTCGGCCGCGTTTTCGTTGCGTGGGCGCGCCGCTTTGGTGACTGGCGCGTCCTCGGGGCTTGGCGCTCATTTCGCGCGGGTGTTGGCCAGGGCTGGTGCCAAGGTTGCGATTGCGGCGCGGCGGGTGGACAGGCTCGAAGCGTTGGCGGGGGAGATCAGGGTGTCGGGTGGTTTAGCGACGCCGGTCATACTGGACGTCACGACCCCGGCATCGCTGAAGGCGGCATTCGACGCGGCCGAAGCGGCCATCGGTCCGCTCGATGTGCTCGTCAATAATGCCGGAATCCCATCGCACACGTCATTCCTCAAAACGACCGAGACCGAATGGCGGGATGTGATGGCGGTCAATCTCGACGGCGTATTCCGTGTGGGACAAGAGGCGGCGCGGCGCATGGCGGCACGCGGTCAGGGCGGCGCGATCATCAATATCGCGTCGATCGCCGGGACGTCGGTGATGAAGACGCTGGCGCCGTACTGCGTTTCCAAGGCGGGGGTGATCCAGCTGACCAAGGCGATGGCGCTGGAGTTGGCGCGCGATAAAATTCGCGTCAATGCGATTGCGCCCGGGTACTTCAAGACGGAGATCAACGAGGCCTTCTGGGAGACCGATGCCGGTAAGCGGATGATCGCGCGGATACCCTTTGCACGGCTTGGAAATCTGGAAGACCTGGATGGTCCACTGCTATTGCTTGCGTCCGATGCTTCGCAATTCATGACCGGCAGCGTGGTCACGGTCGATGGCGGGCATCTGCTAGCCGGAATCTAATTGCTGTCGCGGAGGCATCAATGCAGGTCGAGCGATCGGAACTGGCGAAGCGGGCCGCCAATGCGGTGCCGTTGACGCCGGTGAGTTTTCTTGAGCGGGCGGCGGCGAGCTTCGCCGATCGTATCGCTGTCATCCATGGCGACAAGCGCTACACCTATCGCGAGTTTCACCGCCGCTGCCTGCGCCTCGCGCATGCACTGCAGAAGTCCGGCATCAAGCGCGGCGATACCGTCGCCATCCAGGCGGCGAATATACCGGCGATGCTCGAAGCACATTATGCCGCCCCGATGCTCGGCGCTGTGCTCAATCCCATCAACACCCGACTGGATGCGGCGGCGATCGCCTTCTGCCTGACGCATGGCGAAGCCAAGGTGTTTCTCGCCGATCGGGAGTTTCATGCAACGATCGCGCCGGCGCTGGCTTTGCTCGGCGACAAGCGCTGCATCGTCGTCGATATCGCGGACGCGGAAACAGTGGGCGCGCCGCATTTCGGAGGTATCGAATACGAAGGATTTCTGGCCTCGGGGGATGCGACCTTCAAGCCGCCGGGAATTGAGGACGAGTGGGAGAGCATCTGCTTGCTCTATACGTCGGGAACGACGGGCAATCCGAAAGGGGCGGTCGGCTCGCATCGGGGAGCCTATCTCGGCGCGCTGCAGAATGCGCTGACGTTCAAGCTCGATCATGAGAGCCGTTATCTCTGGACGCTGCCGATGTTCCATTGCTCGGGGTGGACGTACGTCTGGGCGGTGACGGCGGCGGGGGGCACGCATGTCTGCCTGCGCAAAGTCGAGCCGAAGCGGGTATTCGATTTGTGCGCCCAACATCGCGTCACGCATATGTGCGGCGCGCCGATCGTGCTCAATATGCTGGTGCATGCGCCGGAAGACGTGAAGTGCGCGCTCACCACGCGACCGAAGATCGCGACGGGCGGGGCGGCACCACCGGCGATTGTCATCGAGCGGATGGAAGCGCTGGGATTCGAAGTTTTGCATCTCTACGGTACGACCGAGAGCTGGGGGCCTTCGGCTTATTGCGCGCCAGATCGTACTTGGGAGCAGCGGCCGACGCTTGAGCGGTATCAGTTGATGGCGCGGCAAGGTCTTCCGACGGCCGGCATCGATGCGATGATCGTCGCTGATCCCGTGACGATGGAGCCGGTGCCGCAAGACGGGGCGACGATCGGCGAGATCATGCTGCGCGGTAATACGCTGATGAAGGGGTATCTGAAGAACCCGGCGGCGACCGATGAAGCGTTTTCCGGCGGGTATTACCATTCTGGCGATCTCGCGGTCTGGCATGCGGATGGCTACATCGAAATCAAAGATCGTTCGAAGGACATCATCATCTCGGGCGGCGAGAATATTTCGTCGCTGGAAGTGGAGGAGGTTCTGTTCCGTCACCCGGAGGTGATGGAGGCGGCGGTGGTGGCGAGGCCTGATGCCAAATGGGGCGAGACGCCTTGCGCGTTTGTTACCTTGAAGCCGGGGGCAATGCCCACCACTGCGGAAGAGATCGTCGCCTTCTGCCGGGCGAATATGGCAGCCTATAAGATCCCGAAGAGAATTGTGTTCGGGCCGCTGCCGAAGACCAGCACGGGAAAAATTCAGAAATTCGCGCTGCGCGGCCAAGCGCGGGAGCTGAAGTAGCGGGCACAGCGTTTGCGGGTGATGCGGCGCGTTCAACCGGCCAAGCGCTGTCGAAACCGCGATCGCTGCGGTTCGGCTGGCTGGAGGTCGCCGGCAGCGGCAGCGGCGAGATGGTCGAGCATCAGGCAGGCTTCCTCCAGGGGCACGTAAAACAATTCACGTCCGCCATCCATGGCGCCCTGCTCGATGTTGCGCGATGAAAATATGCCGTGCATGGCTTTTTCGAGCCCGCGAGGCGTGTCGGTCCGCACCAGTTTGCGGACGGCGAAGGCGCGCCGGACCTTGCCACGCAGGCGGTAGTCGCGGGTCACATTTTCGGCGCGGCGGTGAACCGAGCCGGTGGTCATGCCGATTTTGACGCAACCGGGTAAGTCTGGACTTGTGAGGATATAGACTGAGCCCGGGGCCTCGGTGCTGCGGACTTGCGCGGCCAGGAAAGCTTCTCGCCGCGCGGTCGCGTTGCTGCGGCCGCCGATAAGGATCGGCAGCAGTAGGATTGCCAAGAAACCGGCGAGGATGGGCTGATCGGCGAGTTGCTCGAGCGCCAACAGCACGAGCACGGCCGCAATCGCGACAACCGCGAGCGTCAGGATCGGCCGGACAATCAAGCGCCAGAAGACGGCGAACACGCATACCACCCGTCGTAGCTTGGCCCCGAAACATATGGCGAACGGGTTAATCAGGCGTTAATTGAGTCACGTTATTCGGCAACAAACTGCCGCCTGGGGAATGCAGGGCGCGCATGTGTGCCCGCTGTTCCTGAGGTTGCTTGAGTGCGTGGCTGCAGGGCAGACTGCGCTCCGATCGTTGCGTCTTTGAGGCCTTGCTTTCATGCCCCGGCAAACATCCGTCCTCTCGCCCAATCTTTCGCTGAAGCGGACGGTGCGCAAACCGTCGGTGCGTTCCAAGAACGGCATTGTCGTCACGCAAAATCGGATCGCCTCCGAGGTTGGAGCGAAGGTGCTGAAGGCGGGTGGGCATGCCGTCGATGCAGCGATCGCGGCGGCCTTCACGATTGGCGTGGTGGAACCCTGGATGAGCGGCATCGGCGGCGTCGGGGCGATGCTCGTCTACGATGCGAAGTCGGGGCAGACTACCGGGCTCGACTTCGGCGCGGTGTCACCGACGGCGCTCGATCCGAAAAACTATCCGGTTGTCGGTGGCAAGGATGGCAATCTGTTCGGCTGGTCCGCGGTCAAGGACAATCGCAACACGGTCGGGGCGACGGCGGTCTGCACACCGTCTCAGCCGGCCGGGATGGCGGAAGCGCATCGGCGCTGGGGGCGCAAGCGCTGGGCTGAACTCATCGCGCCGGCGATCAAGCAGGCGGAGAGCGGATTGGTCGTCGATTGGCATGCAATGCTGACGATCGCGACGGCGTTTGCGGATTTGCGGCATGATCCAGGCGCGGCGCGCCGGTTCCTGCCGGGCGGGTTGCCGCCGCAGCCGCCGACGGCGACCTTAGCGGACGGGGTCGTCAAGCTGCCGATGATGGATCTGGCGCGAACGTTGAAGGCGATCGCCAGTGATGGCGCCGGTGTGCTGTACAAGGGGGAGCTTGCTCGCGCGATCGCGCAGGATATCAAAGCGATGGGCGGGTGCCTGTCGGAGGATGATCTGGCGGCGGCGCGCGTCGTTGAATACGCGCCGCAGGTGATCAGCTATGGCGGGCGCAGCATCCATGTGCTGCCGGAACTCAATGGTGGACCAACGCTTTCCGTCGCCTTTGAGGACCTCAAAAAGAACCGGAAGAAGCCAGAAGCGAAGCCGAGTGCGAAGACATTCGTCGCCTATGCCAGTGCCATGCGGGCGGGATGGGAGCATCGCTTCAAGCGGCTTGGAGATGCCGGCGACCGGACGGCGCCGACTTCGACAACGCATTTGTGCGTCGTCGATCGTGACGGCAATATGGTGACATTGACGCAGACACTGCTGTCGCTGTTTGGCGCGCGCGTCGTGCTGCCGAAAACCGGGATCCTGATGAACAATGGCATCAACTGGTTTGATCCGGTCACCGGCGGGCCGAATGCGATCGGACCAGCGAAGCGCGCTCTTGCCAACTATTCGCCGGCGATCATGACCGGTGGCGAAGTCGTGATGGCGGTTGGGGGGTGTGGCGGGCGGAAGATCATCCCGGCGGTGTTTCAACTGCTCGCGATGTCAGCTGATTTCGGCTTTGAACTCGATGAACTGTTTCATGAGCCGCGGATCGACGTTTCTGGGCTCGGGCCGGTTGCCGTCGACCGGCGGCTCGGACCCAGGACGCTGGCAGCTTTGGCGGAGATGTTCGACACGGTCGTTGCAGAACCGGTGCCGTATCCGTTCCCCTTCACGATCGCCGGTGCGGTGCAACGTATCAAAGGCATGAACGAAGGTGCGACGGAACCGGAGCAGCCGTGGAGCGAGGCGGTCAGCGAAGACGAGGTGTGATGCCGGCACTCTTGCTGGCGCTTTGGATGCCTGCGCTGCATCCGCGCCGATGCACGGCAGATGGCACCGGGATATCCGCAAAGTTTAACGTCTATGTCACGCCGCCGAGGGTCAACTCGCGGGCGAAATGGCAGGCGACGCGGTGCTTCGGCGCGACTTCGGTCAGGGCCGGCGTGTCGACGCGGCAGCGGTCCTTGGCGTAGCGGCAGCGCGGATGAAACGCGCACCCCGTTGGCACGTTGGCGGGGTCGGCGACTTCGCCATCGAGCACGATGCGTTCGGTGCGACGGGCGGGATCGGCCTTTGGCACGGCCGACAGCAAGGCTTCGGTGTAGGGGTGGCGCGGTGTCTTGAACAATGCCGCGGTCGGCGCTTCCTCGACAATGCGGCCAACGTACATCACCGCGACGCGATCGCTCATGTGCTTGACGACTGAGAGGTCGTGAGCAACGAACAGATACGACAAGCCCAACCGTTCCTGGAGTTCCAGCATCAGATTGACGATCTGCGCCTGCACCGAGACGTCGAGCGCTGAGACCGGTTCATCGGCGACGACCAGACTTGGGTTGAGGGCGAGGGCGCGGGCGATGCCGATGCGTTGGCGCTGGCCGCCGGAGAAGGCGTGCGGGAAGCGGTTGAGGTAGGCTTTCGGCAGCTTGACCAGATCGAGCAATTCTTCGACGCGGGCGAGGCGGCTGGCATGCGTGCCGATGCCGTTGACCAGCATCGGTTCGGCGATGATGTCGCCGACCATCATGCGCGGATTGAGCGAGGAGAAGGGGTCCTGGAAGATCATCTGCATGTGCGGGCGGAGCGGGGCCAGTTCAGCGCGTTCGAAGCCGGCGACGTCGACCAGCGGCCCGTCGCCCGCACGGAACCGGATGGCGCCGGAGGTCGGCTTCAGCGCGCGGACGATGCAGCGCGATACGGTCGTCTTGCCGCAGCCGGATTTGCCGACCAGCGACAGTGTCTGGCCGCGTTCAATCGTCAGGCTGACGCCGTCGACGGCTTTGACGGCGCCAACAATCTTGCGCAGAAAACCGCGCCGGATCGGGAAATGCTTCTTGAGGTTTTCAACCTCGAGGACGTTGGGTGGCGCGGTCATGATCCGGTTGCGGCTCCGACTTTGGCGGTATCCGGGGTGTAGAGGAAGCAGCTGACCGAGGTTGCCGCATCGACGGCGGTCAATGGTGGCGCGGTCACGTCGCAGCGACCCTTGATGACGTCGGCGCAGCGGGGATGGAAGGGGCAGCCTTGCGGGCGATTGTAGGGGTGGGGGATCGACCCTTCGATGGTCTCGAGCTTGGAACGCGGTTCGGCGAGGACCGATGGAATCGAGCGCAGCAGCGCCCGCGTATAGGGATGGCGCGGGGCGTGGAAGATCTGATGGACGGGGCCGCGTTCGACAATGCGCCCCAAGTACATGACGGCGACCTCGTCGGCCATTTCGGCGATCACGCCCATGTCGTGGGTGATGAGGATCAACGACAGGCCACGCTCGCGCTGCAGGCGGCGCAACAGATCGAGGACCTGAGCCTGGGTCGTTACGTCGAGCGCCGTCGTCGGTTCGTCGGCGATCAGGATACGGGGATCGCAGGCCAGCGCCATGGCGATCATCACGCGCTGGCGAAGGCCGCCGGAGAGCTGGAAGGGGTACTCGTCGATGCGCCGCTCGGGGCGCGGAATACCGACGAGGCGCAGCAGATCCAGCGTGCGCTCGCGGGCGGCTTTCTTGTTGGACTTGGCGTCGTGCACCAGGATCGCTTCGCCGATCTGATTGCCGACGGTGTAGTGCGCGGATAGCGACGTCATCGGCTCCTGGAAAATGAGCGCGATTTCCTTGCCGCGGATCGCCCGCATTTCCAGGCCCTTGGGGTCGAGCTTGGCGATATCGACGGCGGCAGCATTGGGCCGGTTGAGCCAGATCTCGCCGCCTGCCAAGCGGCCCGGCCGTTCCAGAATTTGCAGGATGGAGCGGGTCGTGACGCTCTTGCCGCAACCGGACTCGCCGACGATGCCAAGCGTTTTGCCGGGGAGAAGGTCAAAGCTTGCGCCGTCGACGGCGCGGACCAGCCCCTCGTCCTGGACGAAATGCGTTTCGAGATTGCGGACGGATAGAACCGGCTTGGCCGACATCGGGGTCTCAACCATAGGGGTCCGCCGCATCGCGCAGTCCATCGCCGAGGAAGTTGAAGGCGAGAATGACGATCACCACGGGGATCGCAGAGAGCAGCAGCCACGGCGCGATGGCGAGTGACTGAATGTTCTGGGCGTCCTGCAGCAAGATGCCCCAGCTGATCGCCGGCGGGCGCAGGCCGAGACCGAGGAAACTCAGGCTCGTTTCTGAAATGATCATGGCTGGCAGCGCTAAGCTGACGGCGGCGATGATATGGCTGGTGAAGGAGGGCAGCATGTGCCGGAAAATGATGCGCATGCGGCTGGCGCCCATCAACTCGGCGGCGACGACGAAATCCTCTTCACGCAGCGACAGGAAGCGGCCGCGGACGACGCGGGCGAGGTCGGTCCAGCCGATCAGCGAGATGATGAGGGTGATGGCAAAATAGACCTGTGCCGACGACCAGGTGTTCGGCAGGGCGGCTGCAAGGCCCATCCAGAGGGGTATGGTCGGGATCGATCGCACCAGCTCGATGAGGCGTTGGATCGCGGTGTCGACGGCGCCGCCGTAAAGGCCGGAGATGCCGCCGAACAGCACGCCGAGGAACAAGCTGATGGTGACGCCGGCGAGGCCGATGATGAGCGAGACCCGCGTCGCGACCATCAGACGCGACCACAGATCGCGGCCCTGCACGTCGGTTCCGAGCAGGAACAATCCGTTCTCCGGAACAGATGTATCAAAACTCAAGAGATGCCGGTTGGTTGGGAATAGTCCGAACAGGTTGTAGGCGTAGCCTTCCCCAAAAAAGTTCACATAGACCTTGCGGCTTTCGTCGGTGCGATAGACGAGTTTGAAGGACTTCATGTCGCGCAGGCCTTTAAGCCCGTAAACGTAGGGGCGGAAGGTGCCGTCGCTGTCGAACCAGGTGATGGACTGCGGCGGGATGTAGCCGCGGCGGGAGTTGCTCGCTTCGGGGTCGGCGTAGGCAAGGAAGTCGGCGAAGAGGGCGATCAGATAGAACAGCGCGACGATGACAAGGCTGATGACGGCGAGCTTGTGCTTCTTGAAGCGCCACCAGATCAGCTGGCGCTGCGAAGCGACGGCGATCTTGTCTTCGGCGATGGCGCTGCTGGCATTCGTGGTGCTGGTGCTCATGGGGCGTGCCAAAACGAAAGCGTGGGTACACTCGAAGTCAAGGCGCCACGTTGCGTCATGGCCGCGTCATCGCGCAGCGATGCTCCGCATCGACGGCGGCCACCCAAGCGTGTCTGCTTGGCGGATTTCGACACCACAGGTTCTAGAAGGGACTTCACCCCGGCATGAGATATGCGGCCTTGTTCGGGCATGGTTGGGTGGCCGCCGTCGTGCCGAAGGCGCGCTTCCAGCGCGACGCGGCCATGACGGGACGTCGGACGCGTTGCCCGCATGCTCCTCAACAAATGTCGCGCGCCGTATTCGTTCATCCCTGGTCCACCTGATGACGAATGCGCGGATCGATCCACATCAGCACGAGATCGGAGATGAAGGTGCCGACGACGGTCAGGAGACCAAGCAGCAGCACGATGGTTCCGGCCAGGTACATATCCTGGGCAATGAGAGCGCTGAGCAACACGGGGCCAACCGTCGGCAGGCTCATGACGAGGCTGATGATGATGCTGCCGGAGACCAGATAGGGAAACAGATAGGCGAGCGTCGAGGCGAAGGGATTGAGGGCGGCGCGCACCGGGTACTTCATGATGACGTGCATCTCGCTCAGGCCCTTGGCGCGGGCGGTGACGACGTAGGGCTTGCGCAGTTCGTCGAGCAGATTGGCGCGCATGATGCGGATCAGCTGGGCTGTGCCGGCGATGGCGAGGATCAGGGCCGGCAGCGGCAAGTGCCACATCAAGTCGTAGATCTTCGGCCAACCCCAGGGCGCGATTTCCATCTCGGCGGAGAAGAGCCCGCCGACGTTGGCGCCGAACAGGCGAAAGGAGCCGTAGAGGATGATCAACGCCAGAAGGAAATTCGGCACGGCAAGACCGATGAAACCCAGAAGCGTGAAGGCATAGTCGCCGAACGAATACTGGCGGACAGCGGAATAGATGCCAATCGGCAGTGCCAACCCCCAGGTCAGCAGCAATGCTGCGAACGACAGGATGACGGTCATCCAGAGGCGGTCACCGAGGACCTCGGCGACCGGGCGCTGCCACTCCATCGATTTACCGAAATCGCCCTTGAGGATGCGACCCATCCATTTCATGTATTGGACGATGTAGGGCTGATCGAGGCCGTAGAGGTTGCGTAGGTTCTGTGCTTCCGCCGCCGAGACCGACGAGCCGGTCGAGGAGAGGCGCGCGATATAGGCATCGACAAAGTCGCCGGGTGGCAACTGGATGATGACGAACGACAGCACCGTGATCGCCCACATAGTGGCAACCGCAAGCAGCAGTCGGTGGATGATGAAGGAGAGCATGGGGGTACTCGATCGGTGCGGCTTGTCTTCTCCCCGTTACGACGGGGAGAAGGTGGCCGTAGGCCGGATGAGGGGCGGCAACCAAACGCCGGACACGTGGCTACTCCTCACCTGCCCTGCGGGCATCGTCTCCCCGCAAAGCGCGGGGAGAGGGAAGTCGACTTCCTTACCACTCCCGCTCACTCCTTATAAAACCACGTCTCGGGATGCGAACCGCCGGGGGTTCGGCAATGCTGAGCGATGCAGGCGCGCGAGGGGATGTTGCCGAGCTTGTTGTTGGCAATGCGTACGCCCATCAAGGCCGGCGATTGGCCGACGATGCCGATGCCGTATTGCTGGTCGACCAGGATCTTCCAGATTTCGTGCGCGATCTTGACCCGTTCCTCGGTCTGCTTGCTGCCAGCCGACTTGTAGAGTTCGAGGATCTTCTTGATGTTTGGATCGGTCGGTTCGCGACCCTGCTTGCCGTCCGACGAGTACCAGGCGGCGAATTCCGGGCCCATGAAGGCTTCGGTCGGATCGACCCAGACGGCGTGGCGCGGGAACAGGTAGATGATCTCGGTGCCGCCGTTGGTCCACATCATGATGTGGTGCTCGTTGTTGCGGGTTCGCGTGAAGGCGAGGTTGCGCTCCATTTCCTTGGCTTCGGCCCAGACGCCGATCTTGCGCCACTGTTGCGCGATCATTTCGCCGTGCGCCGGCCAGGGCATGAAGGCCTTGACTGCCTGCAACTGGATGCGCAGGCGCTCGCCGTTGTCGGTGCGAACGCGGAAGCCTTCGCTGTCCTTCTTGGTCAGGCCGATCTTGTCGAGCAAGGCGTTGGCCTGGGCGAGGTCGAGTGTCGAATATTTCGTGCGCCACTCCTTGCCGGGGAAGTAGGGGCTGTCTTCGCCAGGCACTGCCGAGCCGGGTGTACCGACGCCGAGCCAGAAGGTTTCGTTCAACTGGTTGCGATCGATACCCATCGACAGCGCGCGGCGGAAGTCGGCGTTGGTCAGCCACTTGGCGATTTCGGGATCGGCCTTGAAGCTCTGGTTGATCTGCAGCACGGTATCGGCGCCGTTGATCGCGGTGTCGAGGCGGACAGTATAGTTGCCCTTCTTCTGGTTCTCGATGATCACCGGCAACTTGCCGAGATCGATGTGGCGTTCCTGCAGGTCATACTCGCCAGCGATGGCGCGCAGGTTCAGGATTTCAGTGTCCTGTGCCAGTGTCATAACGATGCGATCGATGTAGGGCAGCTGATTGCCGGCGGTGTCGACGGCGTAATAGAAGGGATTGCGTTCGAGGACCCAGGTCGGAGTGTTGACCGGGCGGGTTGTGCGCCAGGGGCCAAGCACGGGCACGTCGACGTTCAGCGACCAATCTTTCTTGAAGTGGATCAGCTTGACCCAGTTCTCGTAGCCTTCCTTCTTGGCGACCTCGTTGACGGCTTCGGCAGACGAGTATTTGGGCAGGAATTGCTTGAGATAGTGCTTGGGAGCGTAGGCGCCGAACGTGTTGCCCTGGCTCTGGCGGACGGCCTGGCCGCCGCCGATCTGCGTATCGCCGGCAAGCAGGTCGTAGAACAAGAAGTTCGGGTCATCGAAGACGAACTGCACGGTCGTCTCGTCGATCTTGACGACCTTGCCCGGCTTGCCGTTGACGCTCATGTCGGGAATTGCCGTCGGCACGATTTCCTTGTTGCCGTAGAGGTCCTCGAACCAGAAGACGAAGTCGTCGGCGGTGAACGGGGCGCCGTCCGACCACTTCATGCCCTTGCGCAGGTTGATGGTGTAGACCTTGCCGTCGGCACTCATGTCGACGGCTTTCGCCACGCTCGGTACAATCTTGGTGCCGGTGTGATCCCAGAACAGGAGCTTGTCGGAGGCGTTGATGCGGTTACCGTTCTCGACGTCGCCGGGGCCAGTGAAGCCGCGCCGCCAGGTGCCGCCGTATTTTCCGACTGAATGGACGGGCTTGATGACCATCGGTTCGGCGGGGATGCGATCCTTGACCGCCGGCAGCTTGCCCTGCTTGACCAGTTCGGCCAGTTGCGGGGCTTCCTGGAATGCTTTTGGGATGGCAGCCGGGTCGCCCATCACGACGGCGCCCTCAGGTTTGCCGACGAGGCCGGATTGAGCGATGCTGTTGCTGGCCTGCTGGGCGAAACTGGTATGACTTGATACTGGCAACGATAAAGTCAGCGCGAATACGCTGGCGACAATCGCGCGTTGCGATCCCTTGAGCATTGTTCCATCCCACTTATTGTTTCGATTATCGATCAGATCGTCAGCGCGATCTTTGGCGTCGCATCATGATCGGCCTGCCAGGGTGTGTCCACTGGCAAAACCTCATGTTGTCCAATGGCCAGTCTAGTGATAGGGGCTGGGGCAACGCAATGGCACAATCGGCGACGGTTGCGCGCTAGGCGCATAATCGGGTGCACATTTGGTCATTCGAGGCGCTCCATGATGGTTTCAGGCCGCAC
This sequence comes from uncultured Alphaproteobacteria bacterium, assembly GCA_963714325.1. Taxonomy (GTDB): domain Bacteria; phylum Pseudomonadota; class Alphaproteobacteria; order Rhizobiales; family Hyphomicrobiaceae; genus CAVQOB01. Next base: position 121,017 of record CAVQOB010000003.1, read on the forward strand.
TTGCGGGGTGATCCGACGCTGGATTTACTTCGGAACCCCGGGGGCTCGTAAGACCTTGTTAAGCTGCCCGGCATTAAATGTGGGAGGGTTGCGCGCGGATCGTGAATGACCATGGTTCGATCGTCAGGCCGCCCAGCCTCGCAAATGTGGCCAGGAAATGTGGCCAGGAAATGTGGCCAGGAAATGTGGAATGTCCCAACTCCGCACCATCGCGACGCCGGCTCGTCGAGCACTCGTTGCCGAGGATGATCCGATCCTGGCTGATGTCGTCGGCTACATTCTGGAAGAAGCCGGATTTGCCATCGTGTTGGTTTCGGATGGAGTAACGGCGCAACGGCGACTGGCGGAGTGCGACTTTGACGTTGCCATTCTCGATGTCAACATGCCTGGCGTCAATGGTCTCGATGTTGTCGCCGGAGCGCGTGCCGGTATTCGCAATGCGACGATCCCGATCATTGTCATGACCGGTCAGAACGATAATGCGACGACGTTGAGGGCTTATAAGAGCGGGGCGACGTCGTTCGTGTCCAAGCCGATCGACTGGCAGGAGTTCAGCCGCACGGTGCAACTGATCGTGCGTGGCGCCGAACAGCGCGCCGAAGAAGCCGAAACGCTGCAGATCATGCGCGGCTGGCTCGACCGTGCAGGCAAGGTGACTTGACACTGTTGCTGATGCGGTGGCCATCACCGTGCGGACGGTTCGCTTTTTTGGGGCTGGACGGTGTCGTTTTGGTCAGGCGGCGCTTGGTGTGAACCCGACCTTGACGACCAGCGCTTGGACGGCTGCCAGATTGGTGACGCCGGCAACAGTCACAAGTTTTGAGACGGGGTCGGCATGGACCTTGGCCGCTGGGATGGCTTTGGTGATGGTCTCGGCGCAGTAGGCGCAGGTCACGTCAGCGACTTTGAATATCAGACCGTCTGCCGGGGCCGTGGTGTCTGGCTGCTGAGGTTGGCTCGAACCGCCGCGCATGCCTCAACTCCGTGATTTAGGCTGCCGCATCGGCAACGGTACGGATATCGCCATCGAGAGCGCCGATGCGGTGCTGATGTCGGGCAACCTGCGCCATATGGCGAATGCGATCGCGCTGTCGCAGGCGACGGTCGGCAATATCCGGCAAAATCTGTTCTGGGCGTTCGCCTACAACGTGGTGTTGATCCCGGTGGCGGCTGGCGCTCTCTATCCGGTGTTCGGCATCGTTCTGTCGCCGGTTTATGCCGGGTTCGCGATGGCGCTGTCGAGTGTCAGTGTCGTTTCCAATGCCTTGCGCTTGCGTTGGTTCACGCCGCCGCTGCCGGCTGAGGCTGCGCCGATGCAACTGCAAACACAGCTAACGCCGCAGGTCATATGGCCTCGGCGTTTTGCTTTAAATTCAGGGACCGGGGCGGCGGAGCCGATGCGATCTCTGCTTGCGGCAAGCTCGCCGCGCCGGTTGGCACTTTGCTTGGCCCTTTAGCTGCCCACCAGCAGCCGGGCCTGGGCAACCGGAGGCGCCAAGAAAAGCGGCCGCGTGCCGGGGACCCATCGTGCCACAACCGCGACGTTCGAGATTGTTGCACGATGGGTCCCGGGACAAGCCCTGGGATGTCAGTGGAATTTTGTGCGCGACCAGAGCGAATGCGAGGCAAGCGCGGTGCAATGATCTTAATCGCCGCATGCTTTCGCATCGGCGTTTTGCTTTAAATTCAGGGACCGGGGCGGCGGAGCCGATGCGATCTCTGCTTGCGGCAAACTCGCCGCGCCGGTTGCCTTGTGGGCAACTGAAGGCGCAAGCAAAAAGCCTGGCGCGAATTCGACGGCCACGCGACCGCCCCGTTTGCTGCAAGGGTTTTGCCAGAGATCTGTCCCCTTGAAGGACCCACCGTGCGATCGACACGATGTCGCTCGGTGTCTACCTTGCGGCACATCCGAACACTTCAGACTGACCGGAGCGCGTTGCTCGTCCGAGGTACCTTCTTGCAACGCCCGGTCCGGGGAAACGAGACGACCCTCGCACCGCCCCTGATGTGAACCGGGATGCGAGAGAGTATGCCAGAAATCAAAAATCGCGTCCCCTAGGTACTTACCTAGGTTGACAGGATTTGGCGGGACATGGTGAACGGCGGGATCTTCCCTCTCCCCGTTTTTCACGGGGAGAGGATCCCCGCAGGGGAGGTGAGGGGCGGCGACGCGGTTGCTGGTGGGCAACCGAAGCGCAACGAAAAGAGCGCGTGAGAGGCAGCCGCGTGCCGCGTTGCCGCCCTCACCCTCGGGACAAGCCCGAGGGCATGCCCTGACCCTCTCCGCATTCGCAAACGCTTATGGGGAGAGGGAAGATCGCGGCGGGTGACACTGTGCTTGGCGCTTCGGTTGCCCGCGCTGCAACCGGGTTTGGATATCTGAAGGCGCCCGCGCCGGGTGGTCGCTCGTGCGCCCCAAAAAGTGTGTGGCGGTTTTTGGATAAGGCGCACGAGCCAGCGGAAGCGTGGGCAACCGAAGGCGCCCGCGCCGGGTGGTCGCTCGTGCGCCCCAAAAAGTGTTTGGCGGTTTTTGGATAAGGCGCACGAGCCAGCGGAAGAGTGGGCAACCGAAGGCGCCCGCGCCGGTTGGCACTGGGCAACCGAAGGCGCAAGAATAAAGTGCGCGCGAGCCTTTGCCACTCGCAAACGGGTAAAGGTCCCGTGTCTGCACAGCAGAACGTCGCTCGCGCTTCGTTCTGCAGTGCGCACGGGATGGCGGGTGTGCGCGCGCCGAGCGCCAGCGCGGTTGCGGGTGGGTGTCCGAAGCGCAATGAGAGAGAACCGGTTGGGGCTAACAGAAGAAGTGCGATTGCTGTTTGATCACTGTTGCGCAGTCCCAAACCACGCCGCCAGCCGTTGGCGCGCGGCTTGCCCCGCTTTGAGGTCCCAGGCATTGACCAGCGCAACGCGAAAGCCGCCGGGTGGCATGGAATGTGCTTCTGGCGCGCGGTCTTCGTGAAACGTGATCTGCACGCTCGATACGCCTGAGATGGCCAATGCTGCGTCGATCACGGCGCGCGGCGGATGCGTGAAGCGGCGGCCATGCGGGGTGAATAGCGCGAGCGAGTAGCCGTCGCGCCGTTGCTCATCGGCAAAGCGCCAGGCGCGATCGCGATAGAGTCCGACCAAGGCCGCGACCCAGCCGTCACCATAGAGATCAGGCCATTGATCGGCGAAGCGCAGGTGGGCTTCGATGATGGTTCCGCCGATCGTTTCGACATTCAACATGCCGGTGTAGTCGGCGAGATTTGCCTCAGTCCATCGCGCGAGCGATGTTTCGAGATGCAGCATGGCGGTGGCATGGACCGTCCAATAATCGAACATGCCGCCGCGCGTCGGTTTTCCCGTGGCGTGTCTGATCCAACGCGTCTTGCCGTTCGTGATAGCCACGTCAGTGGAGACGTGCGGACCGTCGCAGAGCGGCATCCACATGTGGCCTGGCGTGTTGTGGGCGCGGTAGTTGTCGGGCGACGTCAGCACGCGGCTACCGACGCCCATACCGCCGAAATTGTAAATCGGTTTAGAGAACACGGGATAGCGCGTTGGTGCCAGTCCATGTGGACCCGCCTCAAGCCCTTGACTCAGCGCCACCTGCAGCTTGTCAAAAACCCAACGGTGCTTGGGATTCCACGACCAGGCCTCCGGATCGTCGGTCGGGATCAGCACGTCGTCGGGGCAGCCTGCGTTCGCAAAATACTGATGGCGCCATGGCGCTGGCTCGATGATGGGCATGGGGATCGTGTTCCGACTTCGACACTTGGTATCTTGTCATTTCGGCATTTATTGCCGGGATCGATCGTGCCGCCAGCAATGGAGCCAGCCGTTGGATGGACCCCAGGCATAGGGCCCGGGACGACAGCTGGGACGCAACCGCTGGTGACGGAATATCATCTCGCCGCCACCGCCGCTCTTGCCGCGGCGGCGATTTTCTCAGGCGTGACGCGAACGGCATTTTCCAGCGGCGGAGAGAAGGGAATCGGGATCCGCGGCGCACCAAGCCGCTTGGCGACCTTGATGTTGGATGGTCCCAACCGATCAATCACCCGCGCGACGATCTCAGCGCCAAACCCGCCGACTTCGACGGCCTCATGCACGACCAGCAGGCGCTTGGTCTTCTTCACCGATGCGACGACGGTGTCCTCATCCCATGGCCAGAGCGTTCTCAGATCAAAGGCATCGCAGGAGACGCCATTCATAGCCAGGGCCGCCGTTGCGATCTCGACCTGCGGCGTGATCGTCGACCAGGTGACGATGGTGAGATCGCCGCCCTCACGCAAGCGTCGGGCGCGGCCGAACGGGATTGGCTGGATGATACCATCGGGGATGTGTCCGGTTTGCTGCCAGAGGTCCTTCGGATCAAAAAACAGGACTGGATCATCGGAGCGGATGGCAGAGACAAGGAGGCCCGCTTCATCGGCGGGCGAGGAGGGTGCTACGACTACGACACCCGGCAAATGCACGAACCACAACTCGAGCATCTGCGAATGCTGTGCGGCCGAGTTGCGCCACATGCCGTGCGGCATGCGGATGACGACGGCGGGCTTGGCCTGACCACCGAGCATATAGCGAATTTTCGCGATCTGATTGACCAATTCGTCCATGGCACACATGACGAAATCGAAGATGCGCATCTCGATGATCGGCCGCGTGCCGACCAGCGCCGCGCCGAGGCCGGCGCCCATGATGGTCGATTCCGAAATTGGCGTTGAGACGACGCGCTCGGGACCGAATTCCTCGAGAAAGCCTTTGTACTGTCCCCACAGTGCGCCGCGCGCGACGTCTTCGCCGAGCACCCAGACGCGGGGATCGCGGCGCATTTCCTGCAGCGCTGCAAGGCGGCCGGCTTCGATCAAAGTCACCTCAGCCATGTCGCACCGCTCCAACATCTTGCACATCGTCGTAGGCGATGGATGCCTGCGGCCAAGGGGCGGCATTGGCTTGCGCCCGACAGGCCAGCATCTCGGTTGTGGCTTCGGCGTCGACGCGCTGGAGATCGACGGCGCTCACACCGCGTTCGCCGAGCGTCGCCTTGAGGCGCTGGATCGGGCAGCGTGCTTTCCAGGCGGTGACTTCGTTTGGGTCGCGCCATGCGGCGGCGTCGGTCGAGGTGTGGCCGGTCCAGCGATAGGTCTTGGCGTGGAGGATGCGTGGGCCACCGCCGCGACGGATGTCCGAGACCAGATGGGCGGTTGCATCATCGACGGCGAGACAATCATTGCCATCGACGACGCGACCGGTGACGCCGAGCGACTGAGCACGCGCCATGACACCCTCGCCGGCGGTGACGCTGGCTGCTGCCGTGAAGGCCGCGACGCCATTGTCCTCGCAGACGAACAGTACTGGGAGTTTATACAGCGCCGCCCAGTTCAATCCTTCAAGGAATGGTCCGCGATTGATGGCGCCGTCGCCGAAAAAGCAGACCGCGATGGCGGTTGAACGCAACATCTTGAGGCCCTGCGCCGCACCGACCGCAATCGGAATACCGCCGGCGACGACGCCATTGGCGCCGAGCATGCCGACAGAGAAATCGGCGATGTGCATCGAGCCGCCCTTGCCGCCGCAATACCCACCCTCGCGGCCATAAAGCTCAAGGAACATGCGATCGGCACGCGCACCCTTGGCGAGGGCGTGGCCGTGACCACGATGGTTGGAGGTGATACGATCCTCGATGCTGAGGTTGGCGCAGACGCCGGCAGCAACGGCTTCCTGGCCGATCGAGACATGCAGGGGGCCTGGAATTTCGCCGGCCTTGTGGGCGGCAAGTGCTGCCTCCTCAAAGGCGCGGATGCGCACCATCATCCGGTAGAGTTCGGCGAGGCGTCCAAGATTGTTCCCGGGCCCCGCCGTCGGCTGCTGCGCTGCCGTCATGTTCCTCGCCTTTCGCGTTTCGCTTGCTGATCCTGAAATGCCATGATCTAAAAATCAAGGATCCCGGTCGCGGGAGCCTCGCGTTGCGCGCTGAACGATGCAGGAGATGCACATGAGCCGCTTAGTCGCACTTGCCACCGTGTTGTTGATCGCGACGATCATGACCGTCGCGCATGCTTGGACCTTTGGCGTTCATGGCGTTGCGCAAGGGGCGGGTCCCTGTGGAAAAATTTGCAACAATCGATGTGCGGTGGCCGTTGGTCGCGGCATGAACGAATGCATGTCGAAGTGCTTGTCGCAATGCAGTGCCAAAGTCGCAACCAAGACGGGTAAGGGTCGGATGAAAAGCAAGATGCGGTGATCGACGACATTGGAATGACACAAAGGGCGCAAGCGAGAGCATTGCATTGAACTCCTTTTTCATCCCATCGCCTCTCGTCCTCGACAGCGTCACGCAGCTGTTGCCCGAACATCGCGGACGCGCGGCCTATTGCGCCTCACACGGCGGCATTTATGCCGGATACTACGCGGCGAGGATGGGCATTGGCGCCATCATTCTCAATGACGCGGGTGTTGGTCGTGACCGCGCGGGGCTTGCTGGTGGAGTGCTGTTGGATGGCCTCGGTGTACCAACCGCGGCAATCTCTCATATGTCAGCGCGCATTGGCGATGGCCATGATGGTGCGGCGCGCGGAGTGCTGTCTTTCGTCAACGCGGCTGCGGCTCGGGTTGGTTTAACTGTCGGGATGCACTGCCGTGCGGCGCTCGATCGGTTGAGTGCCGCGCACCTCTCCCCATCGCCGCCGCCGCAACCGATCGCCGAACAACGCTTCGAGCATCCAACGCTCACCCGCGACGGTGTTCGCGTTATCGTCATGGATTCGAACGGCGATGTCTGCGCCGAGGATGTGGGCCAAGTGATCGTGACAGGTTCCCACGGCGGCTTGCTGGGTGGCAAACCCGAGACGGCCGTGAAACACTCTGTCTTCGCCGCCGTCTACAACGACGCCGGGATTGGCATCGATCGCGCGGGCATTTCGCGCCTTCCTGTCCTCGACGCGCGCGGCATTGCTGGTGCCTGTGTGTCGCACATGTCCGCGCGCATTGGCGATGGTCGATCGACGCTTGATGATGGCGTGATCTCAGCGCTCAATGACACGGCGCAGCGTCATGGCGGCGCCATCGGTCAGAATTGCAGTGAATTCGTTGCGGCTATGGTCGCAGCGCGCATCAGGGAAAACAAAGCATGACCACCCCCGCCTCTAACTCCACCCGCGCGATGACCGGCGGCATGGCGCTTGCCGAAATGCTGAGATTGCACGGCGTTGGCCCGATGTTCGGCATGGGCGGCTTTCAGCTGCTGCCGTTCTACGAGGCGTGCCGGGCGCTCAGTCTCAAGCATTATCTGATCAACGACGAGCGCTGCGGCGCCTTCGCGGCGGACGCTTATGCGAAAGTCACCAACCGACCCGGTGTCGTCGACGCGACGCTTGGGCCCGGCGCCACCAACCTCATCACTGGCATCGTCGAGAGCCTCAATGCCGGCTTGCCGATGATCGTCATCACCGGCAATGCCAATCGCGAACACGCGACCAAGAATATGACGCAGGAAACGCGGCAGGTCGAAATCCTCCGCCCGATCGTCAAGGAGGTGATCCGCGTCGAGGTGTTGAAGCGCGTGCCCGAGCATGTCCGCCGCGCGTTCGCCGTCGCGACATCAGGGCGGCCGGGGCCCGTGTTGATCGACGTGCCCGAGGACATCGCGCACGGCGAAATGAATTTTGACGTGTCGGACTTCTGGGTTGATCCGGGCACGCTGAAGGCGCAGGCGCGGCGTTCGCGGCCGGGTGCCAGCGACATCGAGCGCGCCGCCGCCATGCTCGCCAAAGCGCAACGCCCGTTGATCCTCGCCGGCGGTGGCATCCATATCTCCGAGGCCTACGACGCGTTGCTGTCTTTGGCGCGCGTTCATGGCATTCCCGTCGCGCACACGATGAGCGGCAAGGGGGCGATCGCTTGCTCTGATCCGCACTCCGCCGGCCTCTTCGGCCGCTATGACCGCATCGCCAACGCGCTGATTGCGGCGTCCGATTGCCTGTTGGTCGTCGGCTGTAAGCTCGGCGAAATCGCAACCAAGCGCTTTGTGCTGATCCCGCAGGGTAAGCCGCTGATCCACATCGAGATCGACCCGACGGAGATCGGCCGCACCACACGCACCGATGTGGCGCTGGTGGGTGATGCGCGGTTGTCGCTGATTGATCTCGCCAGTGCACTCGGCAAAGGTAACGCGAGCAAGCGCAATGACTATCTCGGGGAAATTCCAAAACGGATGGCCGAATGGAAAGCCGGCGCTGCCGACCGGATGGAGTCCAAGGAAACGCCGATCAACGTTGGCCGGCTGATGGGCGAACTGAACAAAACGATGCCCGCCGACGGCATCGTCGTCGCTGATGGCGGTTTCGCCGCGCACTGGGGCGGGCTGATGTTCGACACTAAACAGGCCGGCCGCCACTTCCTGCCCGACCGCGGCTTCGCGTCGATTGGCTACGGCGTTCCCGGTGGCATCGGCGCGCAGATCGGCGCGGGCAAGCGCCGCGTTGTCTCGTTGACGGGGGACGGCGGTTTCAACATGAGCCTCGGCGAACTGGAAACGGCGCGCCGGGTCGGTGCCAACTTCGTGACGGTCGTTTTCAACAACGCGGCGTCGGGATACGTCAAGGCGCTACAGCACGCGGTCTATGGCCAAGGCAACTATCAATCGTCTGATCTCATCGAAATGGACTACGCGGCGATCGCCAATGGCTTCGGTTGCCACGGCATCCGCGTGACCGATCCGGAAAAATTGAGCGCGGCCATCAAGGACGGCCTCGCCAACACGTCGACGCCGACCGTCATTGACGTCATCGTGACCCGCGACCCCGCCAAGATGCTCCCCGCGGCGGACAATCGCGCGTTGAAAGTGCAGAAGGGCGATCGGCCGGTGTAATACTGTCATCCCGTGCGCAGTGCGATGCGAAGCGTCAGCGCAGTTTCGCGCTGCAGACACGGGATCTCGCGAGACATGCGTTCACAAGAACACGCATCTGCGGGGCATCATTCCCGCCGGCCTTCGCCGGGGTCCATGCTGCGCCGCGCGCGGGATGACATCGTGGGCAATGACACTCAAAATCGTCATCCCGCAAGCCGTGCGGAGCATGGCTGTCCGGGATCTTTACGAATGAGAGTTTTGCTGCAAGTTGCACCGTTGTGGCCAAGAAGGATTGGCATCGACATAAGGGCTACGACGATGCCGTGAGAGCGCATTACACTGTCGCGCCGCCGAATTAGAGATTGGTTCGCAAGGTGTTCAGATACTTCTGCCCCGCTTTCGACGCGGCGCAAATCGGAATTTTTATTGCCTAAATTTGGCACAACTGACCACTAGTACGCTCTACTCACCCACTCCTCTACCCCAACGCCCCAATCGCCGCCTCAACGCCGCCGCCCGTGTGCGGCACGCCTGCGGCGCGCATCGCGAGTTCGGTGGTGGCGAGTGCGCCAAGCAGCATGGGTTCGTTGAGATCGCCCAAGTGGCCGATGCGGATCATGCGGCCGGCGAGGGGGCCGAGGCCGCCGCCGAGCGATAAATTATAGCGATCGATCGCAATCTTCCGCATCGCGTTGGCGTCGTGCCCATCCGGCATCAGGATCGCCGACACGCTGTCGGAATAGCGCGCGGCATCTGCGGGTAGAAGTTCAATCCCCGTCACCGCGCCGGAAATCCCCTGCAATCCGATGCTGGCACCACTGCGGGCATTCTGCCCCCAATGTGCTACCGCTGCCCGCACCGCGCCTGCGAGACGGCGATGCCGTGCGAGTGCGGCATCGAGCCCTTCCTCTTCCAACATCTTGATCGCCTCATCCATGCCGAAGAACAGATGCACCGGCGTCGTGCCGGGCACGCGCTGCGGTTGCATGGTGCGCATACCCTTCCAATTGAAATACGAACGCGGCGTGGTGATCGTCTCGGATTTTGCCAGCGCCTTGTGACTGATGCCGGTGAACGACAATCCCGTCACCATCATCAGCCCCTTCTGACTGCCGCCGACGACGAGATCGAGACCCCAGTCGTCCATCCGCACGTCGATCGATCCCAGCGACGAGATGGTGTCGACCAGCAGGAATGCAGGATGCTTGGCCGCGTCGATCGCCTTGCGAATGTCGGCGAGCGGCTGCACAACGCCGGTCGCGGTCTCGTTGTGGACGACCATCACGCCTTTGATCTCGCCCTTGCTGTCAGCCTTGAGGCGCGCTTGGATTTGCTCGGGCGTCACGCCGCGCCGCCAATCCGCTGTCAGTGTCTCGACGGTGTAGCCGAGGTCCGTCGCCATCATCCCCCAGTGGATCGCAAAGTGCCCGCTGTCGATCAGCAAAAAACGGTCGCCCGGCTCAAAGCAATTGACGAAGGCAGCCTCCCACGCGCCGTGCCCATTCGCCGCGTAGAACAGCAGGTTCTGCTTGGTCCGCAGCACCCGCATGACGCCCGCATGCGCGCGGCGGAACACGGCCAGAAAATCCTCGGCCATAAAATCAACCGTCGCGCGGTTCATGGCGCCGAGAATGCGATCGGGAATATTGGTTGGCCCCGGATTGAAGAAGAATTGCCGGCCGCGCGCGGTCGGATTGTTCGGGGTTTGGGGTGCTGGCGCCACGACGTTTATCCTCTGTCCAATAGTGTTCGGCGCGAGGTTAGCGATTGCTGGCGGGGTTGACGAGGGCGAAACGCTGATCCCGACAGGGCGGGGTTAGCGGAAGGTGTAGGGCAATTCGTAGGTGCGCTGTTGCTGCGTCATGCCGGAGGGCGGCGCCGGCAGCCTGACACGTTCGACGGCTTCGACGGCGAGACGATCGAGACGGATGCTGCCGCTGGACTTGGCGATTGTCGCGGCATCGACGCTGCCGTCCTCAGCGACGACCAAACAAATCAGCAGGTGGCCGGGCAATCCGCGGGTGGCGGGTGGCGGGGCTTTGGCGAGTGTCGAGGCGAGGGCGCGTGCGTAAGCACTCATGGCGCCGGGGCTGGCTGCGGCACTGCCGGATTGAGGTGCGGTGTTCGCGGGATCAATGATATGGGCCTGCGCGGCGCCGCTTGGGCTTGCCGGTACCGATGCTGCGCGCGGGGGGGCTGGTGCCGGTTGGGCGTCGGGTTGCGGATCAGTGTCGCGCGATTCGGTGGCGGTGATGGGCGCTGACTTCGGCGACACTTCGGCGCGGTCACTGGCTTTGGCGACGAGTTGCTCGGGCTGTTCGACTGGTGCAGCTGGCTGAACCGCGGATGTTATGGGTACGGTTTCGATGTTGGCGGGCTCGATGTTGGCAGGGTTGACTGAACCATCGGTTGCGGCGATCGATGAAATCGCATTGGCTTCGGCTTGCCGGGTGGCGTCGTCGTCGCGCGTTGCCAGGACGCGACTGTCGACAATGGTGACGCCGATTGCATCCTGGATGAAACCACCATTGCCGACGCCGTTGGTCTCAATGACCAAACCAATGCCAAGCAGCACGCCGAGGTGGAGCAGTGCAGCTGCCGCGAGTGCTGCGGTCAGGCGGCCGCGGCCGGTAGGGGTTGGCATTGGCGCAAGCGACGCCGTGGCGTGAGGCAAGGCTTGCACCTGTCCGCCTGACGGGTGGGTATGGTCGCGCGTATGCAATGGGCTCTCGCGGTGAGGCTGCCAACGACTGGCGCATAGCACTCGGCTGCCGCCGAGGCAAATTCAGGCGACAGCCGACTGGCGGGTATGACCTAAGCGCCGTCGGCGTCGCGGAGGTGGAAGGTGGCGCCGAGTTCAGTGGCCGCGGCGCGCATGATCGGGGTAAATTTCAGGAGATCGTCCAGGGATACCCGGGCTTCGGGTGCCGAGATGGCCAAGCTGCCGATGGTGGCACCGGTGTCGGCAACGATCGGGACTGCAATGCAGACGACGCCGTCTATGAACTCCTGATCATCGGTGCCGATCTGCGTTTCGCCGATACGGCGGATGGCCTCAAGCAATTGCGCCGGATCGGTCAAGGTGCGGCTGGTGTAGCGATTGAGTGGTATGGCATTGATGAGTGCCTGGCGTTCGCCTTTCGACATGCGCGACAAGAGTAATTTGCCGATCGCGGTGCAATGGGCGGGCACGTGGCTGCCGGCTTCGAAGCGCAGGCCAAGCGGCCATTTGGCTTCAACACGGTCGACATAGACGACTTCTGATCCGGTCAAGATGCCGAAGTTGCAGGTCTCGCCGGTGTGTTCGGACACGGCCCGCAGGATCGTGCGCCTGACGTTGCGCGGGGCGGCAACCCGGATCGTGTCCATGGCGAGGCGCAGCAGGCGCGGCCCTTCGACATAGCCGCGCCGCATCTCGTCGCGTTCGATGAAGCCCATTTCGGTCAGCGTCGTTGCGATGCGGTGCGCGGTCGGTTTGGTCAAGCCGGTGGCACGCACAATTTCAGCCATGGTGATGGGCTGGCGGTGTTGCGAGACGATTTCGAGCACGGTGAAGGCCTTGCCCAAGGCACCGGGTGCGCCGATCTCGCTGGCACCGTTCGTTTGGAGCTTTGTCGGGCTTGATGCGACTGCGCGTTTCGGCTTGCCGCGACCTTTTGCCTGTTGAGTAGTCAGTGACATGGGATCCGCGAAATGTGAGCTGTTCGGCGCGACTATGTCGTTGTCTTTGCCGGAAATCAATCGAACGACGAGGTTCACGACTTTATTGTGCGGCACTTGTGGTGCGGTTGGTTTTCGCAATTCCGAGATTTGGCACGGCTTTGTGGCTCGCGGCTTCGGGTGTCGGCAGTCAAGTTCAAGCTTGTTCGGCAATGCGCAGCTGTCAGATTGCAACAGTGAAGCGTGCGGGTGACAGGCGTTTTCCGAAGCGCCCGCGCGACGCGGCGCTTGACGGGGCCGATGTGATTTGCGACCTCCGCAACCGGGGAAGGTCATTGGGACCGTGCAATTCGAAAATCTGGGGTGCATTTGTGACGAGTCAACTTTTTACACCGATCGCTATTGGACAGCTTGAACTCGCCAACCGATTGGTTGTCAGTCCGATGTGCCAGTATTCCGCCAACGAGGGATCGGCCAATGCGTGGCACATGATGCATCTGGGGATGCTCGCCAATTCGGGAGCCGGCCTGTTGATCCTTGAAGCGACGGCGGTCGAAGCGGCGGGCCGCATTACGGCGGGTTGCCTTGGTCTCTACTCCGATGCCAACGAAGCGGCATTGAAGCCGGTTGTCGACGCCTGCCGGCGGTTCGGCTCGGCAAAGATCGGTATTCAGCTCGGCCACGCCGGACGTAAGGCATCATCGAAACGGCCGTGGGAAGGCCGGACCATGTCGGACCCGCTTGAGGACGGAGCATGGACGACCAAAGCACCATCGGCGCTGGCGATGGGGCCTGACTTTCAAATACCCGAGAGCATGACTGTCGCTGAGATTGCACATCTGAAGGCGTCATTCATGGAATCGACGCGACGCGCTGATCGGCTTGGCTTTGATCTGATCGAGTTGCACGGCGCGCACGGTTATCTGCTGCATCAATTTCTCTCGCCGCTGTCCAACAAGCGGGCGGACCAATATGGCGGCTCGCTGGCGAACCGGATGCGGCTGCCGTTAGAAATCTTCATGGCGGTTCGTTCGGTTTGGCCGGCCGCCAAGCCCTTGGGCATGCGCATTTCGGCGATCGATTGGGTCGAGGGCGGTGTGACCATCGAAGACTCAATCACATTGGTCAACGAACTGAAAAAACTAGGCTGCGATTTTGTCGACGTTTCGTCCGGGGGCATCGATCCGTCGGCCCGGATCGCGATCGGTCCCGGTTATCAAGTGCCGTTCGCGGAGCGGATCAAGCGCGATACGGGAATGTTGACGATGGCGGTCGGGTTGATCACCGCTGCGACGCAGGCCGAGGCGATTGTCGCGGAAGGTAAGGCGGACTGTGTCGCTGCGGCGCGGGCGTTTCTCGACGATCCGCATTTCGGTTGGCATGCCGCTTACAAGCTCGGTGCGAGTCCGACCCTGCCGCCGCAATATGCCCGCGTCGGGCTCAAGGCCTGGCCGCCGGCCACTGTACTGCACGGTACCAAGGCTTAAGCGACGACTGACGAAACGCTGCTGGGAATCGTCGCCGTCCTGATCTCAATACAAAAAGCCGGCGCCGATCCGATCGGCGCCGGCTTTGCAATTTGTCTGAAGTTTGGTTATTGCGCTGCGCCGCCGCCACCGGCTTCAGTGCCATTCTTTTCAGCCTGCGAGGCCTTCTGATCCATCGCGCCACGGGTCGCCGCGAAGAAAGCTGCGTCGTCGCCGACCGTGACAGTCGGATTGCAATTCGGTGCGCAGTTCAGTGTCTGGCGTGAGATGCCGCGCGTGACGTTGACGGTCTTGTATTCATCGCGCTGGACCATGACGCGCTGCTCGGTGATCACATTGCGTTCGCTGTCGAGCACGATCAGGTTGGTCAGGCCGAAACCCTTGCCGGTCACGACCAGGGTGTTACCGGAATGGACCGAAATGTCGGCGATCGAGGGGTTGCCGACGATAACTTCACTGATCTGGCGCGGTAGCTTGATCAGTTGCGACTGGTCAAAGCGGACGATGAGATCTTCAGCGCGCTTCATGTCGTTGGCGCGTGCATCGCTGGCGGCGATGGCAAGGCCCGCAATGACGATGGCGCTGGCGAGAAGCATTGTGCCAGCGTTGCTGGGCGACGAAGATCCATGCGGAAAGGACGTGATCATGATCGGATAGACCTCAAGCTAGAAAATCCTGAGGTGCAGTGTGGTGCGAAATTGATGAAGATTTTGAGAACGCGTGTTCGAAATTGAATCGGATGCTCTATTGGGCTGCATCTTAAAGCCAATGTGGACTGCCGATCTTCACGAATTTTAACGGAGGATTATCGCTAGGAACCGAGAATTGACGCATTGCGCGATCTGGAGCGCTGGGTGCGTCGCCATTTAACCGTATCTTAAAGAATGGGGCCTAGTTTTACCCTCAGTTCAGCCCCTTGGGCGGGTGCCCCTGGCGAACTGGAGTGCGCATCAGCGCTGTGTGTGTGTGACTTTGGGAGAATGACCATGAAGAATCTGATTTCGCGTTTTGTCAAGGACGAGTCGGGCGCCACGGCGATCGAATACGGCCTTATCGCTGCTCTCGTGTCGGTTGCCGTCATCGGCGCCGCCAAGTCGCTCGGCAGCAACATCAGCAACACCTTCGACAAGGTTGCCAAGAACATGACCTGATGCTGCGCCCGGCTTCGGCCGGGTGACGCTATCAGCAGGCTCAAGGGTCGCCGCGGATTTTCGCTGGCGACCTTTGGCGTTTCTGGGGTGCGCTGCTTGGTTCGGCCGTATCGATCGGCACGTAGCGAGGACCTAATCCAATTAACGACGCGTTCACGGGTTCGGACTATTTTGGTCCGCACGTGCGGATTGGTCGAGCGATTCGAGACTGGAATAGAAGGACCCGTCGCCATGGTCGAGTTTGCGCTGCTCGCGGTTTTTCCAGCGGCGATCGCTTTTGCCGGCGCCATGGACGTCTTCAGCATGACGATCCCGAATCGCATTTCCCTGTTTCTCATCGCTGCATTTTTCTGTCTGGCGCCTTTCGCGGGTTTGTCGCTTGAGGATGTCGGCTGGCATATCGGGGCGGGCATGCTTGTGCTCGTCGTGACGGCGACGATGTTCTTCATGGGGCATCTTGGCGGTGGCGACGCGAAGATGCTGTCGGTGGTCGCGCTTTGGCTCGGTTTTGACTACCTGATGGATTTCCTGCTCTACGCTTCGCTGCTTGGTGGTCTCTTAGCGGTCGCGTTTCTCAAGTTCCGCGCCTATCCATTGCCGGCGCTGATCGCTGAGGAGCCGTGGGCGCTGCGTTTGCACAAGCCCAAGGGTGGCATTCCCTATGGTGTTGCGCTCGCGGTCGCCGCCCTGATCCTCTATCCGCAGACGCCGTGGTTCATCGCCATCGGCGCGTGATCGGCTGGCAATTATCGGCGCATGCGGCGCGTTCGGTCGTCCTGTCACCGAATCCCAACGACAGCATCGGTCTGTAAGCGCACGCCCGGCTCATTGCGGGCGGCGCAGCTCGACGTTGCGTCCGCCGGCAAAAGTCTGAGGTCGCTGCGTTGGCAAAAATCAAACGGCGCACTGCTGCTGCCGCGTCAAAGTCAAGCGATCGTTCCAATTTCGGCACATGCATTAACTCAGCATTGACACTTCTGAAGCACACTCCGGATCAGATTGAGATCGGTCTTTGTCGGTTGGAAGGACGGGCGTTCGATGAAAAAAGGTCAGGTATTGGCATTGGGCGTAGCGGGTCTGTTGGGTCTTGGCGCCATGGCTGGCGTGTGGAGCATCCTCGACCGCAAGCCGGAAGTTCAGACGCAGGAAGTCAAGGTCGATACCACACAAGTTCTCGTCGCCAAGCAGGAGATCGGCCTCGGCCAGATTGTCGCTCCAGACAATTTCCGGTGGCAGGACTGGCCGAAAGGCGCCATCTCGCCAGGCTATATCCAGAAGAACGGCAAGGGCGATGCGATCAAGGACATGGCGGGCCGAGTGGCCCGGGCGCCGCTGCTCGCGAACGAACCTGTTACACCGCATAAGCTGGTCAAGGCTGGCGAAGGCGGCGTGCTCGCCGCGATCCTGCCGGCCGGCATGCGCGCCGTCTCGACGCGCATCAAGGAAGAGACTGCCGCTGGAAAACTCATTCTGCCGAATGATCACGTCGACGTACTGCTGATCCAGCGCCAGCGTGGCCGCGCCGGGTCCGATGGTTTTGTCGTCGACACCCTGTTCCGGAATGTTCGTGTGCTGGCCATCGGTCAGTTGATCGAAGCCAAGGAAGGCAAGAAGGGCGCCGATGGCGCAACCGCTACACTCGAGATGACGCCACGGCAGTCGGAACTGCTCGCACTAGCGAACTCGATGGGCGAAATCAGCTTGGCGCTGCGCAGTGTCGCGGACATCGATCCGAACGGTGGACCGACGAACAAGGCTGACCCGTTTGGTCAGCGCGGCAATGCCATTCGCATGGTCCGGTATGGCGTAAAATCCCGTGTGTACGGCGTAAACTGAAGCGTTAAGTCCACGACGTGAATCGCGATTAGGAAGGTTTGGATTATGCGGATGGTCTTGTCTCGCGCCGTGTGCGCATTTGCGCTGGCCGCGCTCAGTGTATCAGCGGTTGCCGAGCCGGTTATGGCGCAGGCTTCTAACAAGAAGCCGGCGGTCAAGGCCGCCGATCAGGGCGACCTCGGGATCATTCAAATTTCGCCGCAATCCAATTTCCCGGTTTCGCGGAAGATCACCCTCGGCGTCGGCAAATCGCAGATGCTGCAGTTCCCGATGGACCTGCGCGACGTGATGATCGCCGATCCGGATAAGGTCGATGCCCTGGTGCAGACTTCTGATCGCGTCTTTCTGATCGCGAAAAAGGCAGGCTCTACCAACGCGTTCTTCTTCGACGCGCAAGGTCAGCAGATCATGAACCTCGAGATCTCGATCGGTAGCGACCTTTCTGGGCTCAACGATCTCTTGAAGCGGTTGATCCCGAGTTCGAACGTCTCGACGGAACTCGCTGGAACGGCAATCGTGCTGACGGGCAGCGTGCGCACGCCGATCGATGCGACCCGCGCGGTTGATATCGCGACGCAGTTTGCGGCTGCGAACCAAAACTTGATTGGCTCGACGCGGTCATCGTCGTGGACACAGACGGCTGGTGGAGGGTGGTCGTACCAATCTTCCAGCGCCGACTCGGGCCGTTCGGTGAACTACGATCCCTCGCAGCGTGAAAAACGCATCATCAACCTGCTCACCATCGAGGGTGAAGATCAGGTGATGCTGAAGGTCACGGTGGCTGAAGTTCAGCGCTCGGTACTGAAGCAGTTCGGCATCAACGTCTCGAATGCGATGTCGATCGGCAAATTCGCATTCGATGCCGGTACCATGAATTCGCTGCCGATCACCGGTTCGACGCTGGGAGCACTTGGACCAACGGGTGTCGCGACGGCGGCGGCACTTGCTGCGGGTGGTGGTGGCTGTGCACGCATCCTGCCGGCGATTGGATCGACCGGTTATGTTCAGAACAGCGGTATTTCCGGTGGGTGGTCGTCTGGCAACAGCTGCTTTTCCTCAGTCATGAAAGCCATGGAGCGCCATGGCCTCGTCAGAACCCTCGCTGAACCCACCTTGACCGCCGTATCAGGCGAGTCGGCGAAGTTCCTGGCGGGTGGCGAATACCCGGTTCCGATCTCCGCTGGTGATGGTGGCGTGGGCATATCGTTCAAGGAATTCGGTGTCGCCGTGGCGTTCTCGCCGGTGGTGCTCTCGGAAGGTCGGATCAGCCTGAAGATAGATACTGAGGTCAGCGAGCTTTCGAACGAAGGTGCCATTGTCAGCTCGGGTATCCAGATTCCGTCGCTGCGCAAACGCCAGGCTCGTTCGACCGTTGAACTGCCCTCGGGTGGATCGTTGGCGATGGCCGGCCTGATCTCGGAATCGACACGGCAGAGCATAGAAGGTCTGCCTGGCGCGAAAGACATCCCAATCCTTGGAACGCTGTTCCGCAGTCGGGATTTCCAGAAGTCGGAGACTGAACTGGTCGTCATCGTGACGCCGTATGTGGTCCGCCCGACCGGCCGCCAAAATCTGGCTCGCCCTGATGAAGGCCTGGCGCCAGCTTCGGACATGAAAGCCAATTTCCTTGGTCACATCAACCGCGTTTACGGCAAGGGCCGCGCGGCCCCCGCCAACGGCGGTCTGAAGGGCGACCATGGGTTCATCGTAGACTAAGCCGGTATTCTGGAGACGTATCATGAAGTCAGTCATCGAAAAACGCGTCGTCACGGTCGGCCTTGTCTGCACTCTCGCCCTCGGACTCATGGGTTGCGAGCACATGAACAAGGACGATGGCGGCACGCAAGCGGGATGGTCTCTGTTCGAGGCGACACAGCGCTATCCGATCGTCGTTTCGCACCAGCCAGCCAACATGTCGGTCAAGATTGCGCGGGGTTCACAGGGTTTGTCACCGCAGCAACGCGCCAGCGTCTTGGATTTTGCCAGCAAATACCGGGCGATCGACGCTGGTAACAGCAAGATTGTCGTCTCGGTGCCGTCGGGTTCGCCCAATGAAGTTGCGGCAATGCGTGCCGTTGCTGACATGCGGGTCTTGTTCCTGAATAGCGGCTTCTCCGAGACGTCCGTCGCGGTTGAACCGTACTATGTCGACAACGATCCGCAACCGCCGATCAGAATTTCCTACACGCGCTTCGTCGCGGAAGGCCCGGAGTGCGGGAAGTTCACGACCAACTTGGCGGTCGACTACCGCAATCTGCCGCACGAAAACATGGGTTGCGCGCAGCAGCGCAATCTTGCGGCGATGATCGCGAATCCGGCTGATCTGGTGACGCCGCGTACGATGGGCCCGGCGAGTGCCGAGCGTCGTGAAGTCATGCTCGATAAGTTCAAGAAGGGCGAACCCACTGGGACCGGCCGCGCGGCGGAATCTGCGAGCGGCAACTAAATGACACTGCTGATTTTGGGAAGCAAGCTATGAGCAAGCAAGCACGTTCTGCCGCCGTCGAACAGGCCGAGATCGGCCGCGATCTGATTTTGCCCGATGGCGGCGAAGTTCGCCATGAGAAGGCGCGGCCGATCCCGCGCATTTCGATCCAGGGCTTTTGTGAGCATGCCGACACGGCGGGCGCTTTGCAGGCGGCGGCCGACGATCGTCGTCTCTCGAAGGCACATGTCAGTGTGCACATGGGGGGTGCCGAGGCGGCCGTCGCTCATTACCAGGAAAGTCCAACACCGAATCTAATCATCATTGAATCGAGCCTGCCGCGGGCACCGATGCTGGCGCAATTGGATGCGCTCGCTGAAAGCTGCGACGCCGGTACGAAAGTCGTGGTCATCGGGCACATCAATGACGTGGTTCTCTATCGCGAACTGCTGAAGCGCGGGGTCAGTGAATACCTGGTTGCGCCGGTGCAGCCGTTACAGCTGATGGAATCGCTGTCCAATCTCTACAATAACCCCGATACCGATCCAGTCGGCAGCATCATTGCCTTCATCGGTGCCAAGGGTGGTGTTGGTTCGTCGACGGTCTGCCATAACGTCGCCTGGTCGATTTCAGAGCATCTCAAGACTAATGTGGTCGTCGCCGACCTCGATCTGGCATTTGGAACAACCGGCCTCGATTTCAACCAGGATCCGCCGCAAGGCATTGCCGAGGCGCTCTCAAGCCCGGAACGCCTCGATGAAGTTCTGCTCGATCGTTTGCTGACCAAATGCTCGGAGCATCTGTCGATCTTCGCGGCGCCCGTTGTGCTGGACCGTGAATACGACATCAATGCCGATGCCTGCGACGTTGTTCTCGATGTGGTTCGGCAAAACGTGCCGGTGGTCGCTGTTGACTTGCCGCACACCTGGTCGACGTGGGTCAAGCGCGTGCTGCTGCAGGCCGATCAGATCGTGGTGACGGCGGCGCCTGATCTCGCGAACCTGCGCAATGCCAAGAACTTGATCGATCTCGTCAAGAGCCTGCGCAACAACGATGTGCCGCCGCGTCTGGTGATCAACATGGCGAACATGCCGAAACGGCCGGAGATCGCCATCAATGAATTCGCGGCCGCAATCGGCATCGACCCGATGCACATCATCGACTTCGATGCCGAAAATTTCGGGCAGGCCTCGAATAACGGCCAAATGATTGAGGAATTCTCGACAAAAGCCAAAGCTGCCACACAATTCCGCGACATCGCATTGACGCTTTCGAATCGCCGCGAGGCGAAGGCCGAGAAGCCGGTCAAGGGGTCGGCGTTCGGTCCATTGTTGCAGAAGCTGAAATTGAAGCGTTAAGGAGCTCACACCATGTTCGGACGACGGTCGAATGACCCGGCGGCGCCACGCCGTCCAACCGCCGCGCCAAGCACGGCTGTGGCTGCCAAAATTACCGAAGCAAAGCCGGCAGCGGCGGCGCCAACTGCTGCTGCGCCTTCGCCGAAGCCGCAGCCGCGCCAGGAGCCGCCCGCGCAGCCCGAGCGGAAGCACTCGGAAGAATACTATGACGTGAAAACGACGGTGTTTAATGCGTTGATCGATACGATCGATCTGACGCAGCTGTCAAAGCTTGAGCCGGCAGCCGCACGTGAGGAAATCCGCGACATCGTCAGCGAGATCATTACGCACAAGAATGTCGTGATGTCGATCGCCGAGCAGGAAGAACTGCTTGAGGACATCTGCAACGACGTACTCGGCTATGGACCGCTGGAGCCGCTGCTGGCACGCGATGACATCGCCGACATCATGGTCAACGGTGCCGGCACCACCTACATCGAGGTCGCCGGTAAGATGCAGATGACGAGCGTCCGCTTCGCCGACAATGCACAGCTGATGAACATCTGTCAGCGTATCGTCAGCCAGGTCGGCCGTCGTGTCGATGAATCGAGCCCGATTTGCGACGCCCGCCTTCCCGACGGTTCGCGTGTCAACGTCATCGCGCCGCCGCTGGCCATCGACGGGCCTTGCCTCACCATTCGTAAGTTCAAGAAGGATCGGCTTAAACTCGAGCAGCTGGTCAAGTTCGGTTCGATCTCACCTGCCGCGAAAGTCATTCTTGAAGTGATTGGCCGCGTTCGCTGCAACGTGCTGATTTCCGGCGGTACGGGTTCTGGCAAGACGACGCTGCTGAACTGCCTGACGGGTTGCGTTGATCACGATGAGCGCATCATTACCTGCGAAGACTCGGCTGAGCTGCAACTGCAGCAGCCACACGTGGTGCGTCTTGAAACGCGTCCGCCCAATCTCGAGGGTGAAGGCGAAATCACCATGCGTGATCTCGTCAAGAACTGTCTGCGTATGCGTCCCGAACGGATCATCGTCGGCGAGGTTCGTGGACCTGAGGCGTTCGACTTGCTGCAGGCCATGAATACAGGCCATGACGGATCGATGGGAACGCTCCACTCGAACAGCCCGCGTGAGGCCATCTCGCGCCTTGAGTCGATGATCATGATGGGTGGCTATGCGCTACCGGTGAAGACGATCCGCGAAATGATCACGGGTTCGATCGACGTTATCGTGCAGGCGTCACGGTTGCGCGATGGTAGCCGGCGCATCACGCACATTACGGAAGTATGCGGCATGGAGGGCGATGTCGTGACGCTGCAAAACATCATCGTCTACGATATCACCGGCGAAGACTCCAACGGCAAGCTCCTTGGTCGGCATCGTTCGACTGGTATCGCGCGGCCGCGGTTCTGGGAACGTGCCGAGTATTACGGTGAGACTGGACGAATTGCTGAGGCACTTGCCTCGGCTGAGGTGACCGATGCTAACGGCAGCGCTTTGGGCGAGTAATTGATCATGAGCCAAGATGACATACTGTTGTTTGGATGCCTGGGCGTCGGCGTCATTGCCGTCGTCACCGTCGTCTATGTCTTATTGGCGCCGTATTTGACGGGCGAACGGCGCGTCGAGCAGCGTATGCAAGGCGTTTCTGAGGGCCGTGACAAGAGCCGCGTCGCCAGCAAGGTTCAGGAAGTTGCCAATAGCCGCAAACGCCAGGTCGCTGACACGCTCAGAGACCTGGAGGAGCGCTCCAAGCAACGCGAGAAGGTGACGCTCCGGAAGCGGCTCGAGCGCGCCGGTCTGACGATTGATCCCAAAGGGTTTTGGATCGCCAGCATGATCTGCGGGTTGGTCGTGACCGGCGCTGTGCTGCTGCTGGCGCAGAATTTGCCGCCGCTCGCCGGCGTTGCGATTGGCTTCGCTAGTGCGTTCGGTTTGCCGCGCTTCATTCTCGGCAAGATGATCGCGCGCCGTCAGAGCAAATTCCTGGATGAGTTTCCGAATGCGATCGACGTTATCGTGCGCGGCGTCAAGTCCGGTTTGCCGTTGAATGAATGCCTCGGCATTATCTCGCGTGAATCGCCTGAACCGATCTGCTCCGAGTTCAAGATCGTCGTCGACCAGGGTCGGCTGGGTGTGCCGCTGGGTGAGTGCTTCGAGCGCCTGATGGAGCGGTTGCCGCTGCCTGAGGTCCGGTTCTTCGGTATCGTGATTGGCATTCAGGCGCAAGCCGGTGGCAACCTTTCGGAAGCGTTGGGCAACTTGTCCGGCGTTGTTCGTGATCGCAAGCGGCTCGCTTCCAAAGTGAAAGCACTGTCGGCGGAAGCGAAAGCCTCGGCGATGGTCCTCGGCAGCTTGCCGTTCGTGGTGATGATCCTGACCTATCTCTCGACGCCGAGCTACATCGCACTGTTGTGGCAGAAGAGTTACGGAAATTTCATGTTGCTGTGTGGAGCGATGTGGATGTCGATCGGCCTGCTCGTGATGCGCAAGATGATCAACTTCAAGTATTGAACTGGAATCCGCGTAATCGTGAGAGATGGGTGCCGCAACGCGGGCCAGTGACGTAAGGATGTAGCGATGACTGAGAAGATTGTTACAACACTCATCAACCCGAGCGTGCTGATCACGATTGCGGCGTCGATCGCAGTGTTTCTTACAGCCATTGCACTGCTGCTGCCAACGCTGTCGCGGGATCGCTTGCCGAGCCGGATGCGGGTGATGGCCGTTGAGCGCGACAAGATGCGTGCCAGCCGGATTACCGAACTCAACAAAAAGGATGGCAAGGCTTCGTTGCGCAAGACGCCTGGTGCGCTGGCGCTCGAAGTTGTCGATCGACTGAACTTGCGCTCGACGTTCGACACCGAGGAAGTTCGCGATACACTGAAGATGGCAGGCCTTCGCGGCCAGGCGCCGTTGGTCACGTACATGGTCTTCCGTCTGGTGATGCCGATCATCGTGACGATTGGTACGTTGATTTATATGTTTCTGGTCGCCGACTACGATTATCCGCCGATCGTCAAAATCGGTATCAGTCTTGCTGCTGGATACTTCGGTTACTTCCTGCCGAACATGTTTCTCAACAACCTGATCCAGAAGCGTCAGCAATCGATCAAGCAGGCGTTTCCTGATGCGCTCGACATGTTGCTGATCTGCGTGCAGTCGGGCATGTCGATTGAAGCGTCGTTCGGCAAGGTGAAGGACGAAATTGGCGTTCAATCGCTGGAACTCGCCGAAGAGCTTTCGCTGACGTCGGCCGAACTGTCGTATCTGCAGGACCGCCGACTGGCGTTCGAAAATCTCGGTAAGCGGACAGGCTTGCCCGGCGTGAAGGCTGTGGGCATGGCGCTGATCCAGGCCGAACGATACGGCACGCCGGTCGGTCAGGCGCTGCGCGTGATGGCGAAAGAAAATCGCGATGCGCGTATGTCGGACGCTGAAAAGAAAGCGGCTGCACTGCCGCCGAAGCTGACCGTGCCGATGATCGTGTTCTTCCTGCCCGTGCTGTTCGTCGTCATCATCGGACCGGCACTGATCAGTGTCTTCAACTGGGATTGATGTCTGCGCTTATTCCGCCGCTGCCCGGCCAAATTGGAGAGCGGCGAGGCGGGCGTAGAGGCCGGATCGGGCGATCAACGTTTTGTGGTTTCCGGTCTCGACGATGCGGCCCTGATCGATCACCAGGATGCGGTTGGCATTCTGGACGGTCGCCAAGCGGTGAGCGATGACGAGGGTTGTGCGGCCGCGCATCACGACGTCGAGGGCATTCTGGACCTCACCTTCACTTTCGGCATCGAGTGCGCTGGTTGCCTCATCCAACAGCAATATTGGTGCGTCGCGCAAGATTGCGCGGGCGATGGCTATGCGCTGGCGCTGCCCGCCAGACAGTGTCACGCCGCGCTCGCCGAGGCGGGTGGCGTAGCCGGCTGGCAGGGCTTCGATGAACTGTTCGGCGTGAGCCGATCGAGCGGCGGCGCGGACCGCCTGGTCGGGTGCTTCCGGTGAGCCATAACGAATATTTTCGGTGATGGTGTCGGCGAAGAGAGCGACATCCTGGGGAACCAGCGACATGCGCGCGCGTATCGCCGCGGGGTCGGCATCGCGGATCGGCACGCCGTCAACCAGGACGCGGCCTGATGTCACGTCATAGAAGCGCAACAGCAGATTGAAGATGGTGCTTTTGCCGGCGCCTGACGGCCCGACGATCGCGACGGTTTCACCATGTGCGACGGCGAAGGAGACACCGGCGAGCGCGCTCGTGTCTAGGCGGCCGGGATAGCTGAAGTGGACGTCCTCAAATTGCACATGGCCTTTGGCGGGGATGGGAAGTGGTGTGGGGTTGGCTGGGGCGGTAATCTCGGGCCTGATAGCCATCAACTCACTCAGTCGCTCGGCTGCTCCTGCTGCCTGGTTCATCTCGCCCCAGACTTCCGAGAGTTCGGCGAGGGCGCCGCCGGCGAACGCGGCATAGAGGATGAACTGGCTGAGGCGTCCGCCGGTTATTTCGCCAGCAACGACACGGGTTGCGCCGAACCAGAGTACGCCGACGATCGAAGCGACGACGAGAAAGATCGCCGTTGCGGTCAATGTCGCACGTGCGGTCAATCGCGACTGGACGGCGCTGAATGAGCGTTCGATTTCGGAGGCATAACGCTGACTGACCGCGGCTTCGTGCGTGTAGGCCTGCATCACGCGGACGGCTGCCAAATTGTCGGCGGCGTAGGCGTCGACTTCGCCGGACGCGTCCTGAGCAGTGCGGGATTTGGCGCGGACCATGCGTCCGGCGGCGACCAGCGGCAGGACGATCGCGGGGATCGCGATAAGCACCAGACTGGTCAGTTGCCGGCTGGTGACGAACATCATCACCAGCGCGCCAATCAACATGATGGCGTTGCGCAAGGTCTGCGACAGGGCCGATCCGGATGCCGATTTGAGCAGCGTAGTGTCGGCCGACAAGCGGCTCATGATCTCGCCGGAGTGGGTCTTCTCGTAGAACGATGGACCCAATGTGACGAGATGACGGAAGACATCGGCCTTGAGGTCGGCGACGACGCGTTCGCCGAGCCAGTTGACGCAGTAGAACCGTGACGCCGATGCGACGGCCAGCAGCAGGCCAATGGCGATCATCATCAGAAAATAGAGATTGATGAAGCCACCGTCTTGGCTGGAAAAGCCGAAGTCGATCATGCGTCGCAGCGCGACAGGAACGGTCAGCATCGCCAAGGCGGAGGCGACCAGGGCGATGAATGCGAGGCCAAGCATCTGCGGATGGCGCAAGATATAGGGCTTCAGCGCCAACAACGGTTTGAGCGACCGGCGCTTGCTGGCAGGGGATTCTGTCGTGGTGGCTGGCGACTGCAGGGATGACACGGTGTGTTGCACTCGGCTGAAGGCGTGTTGGCGAAATTCGCGGGGACCATGCCGCCGCACGCACGCCGCGGCAAGGGGCGAAACCGGCGCAGTGGGGTCTGCATTCGGCGATTCTGGCGGCGGGCCCTTGCAAAGGCCGATTTGCGGCTGATAACTGGCTTGTGCCGTCAGCGCCGTTCCAGTATAGAAGCGCCAGCCAAATTCCGAAATTACGGCTCAAACACCGCTTTGGCGGTCGCCCGCCGTTGTGTCAAGAGAGATAACTTCATGAAAAAGCTCGAGGATTTTCATCCGGATTACCATCAGATCAAGGTCGTGATGACTGACGGCACTGAGTTCGTCACCTATTCGACCTATGGCAAGGAAGGCGATACGCTGGCCCTCGACATTGATCCGAAGACGCATCCGGCGTGGACGGGCGGCAAGCATGAGCTGATGGATCGTGGTGGCCGTTTGTCGCGCTTCAAGAAGAAGTTCGAAGGCATGTTCTGAGACTACGCTGGTCCGTCAGCACCCGCCCGGATCAACGCAAAAACGGCTCGGCTCCTGATGGGGATCCGGGCCGTTTTTTGTTTTGACGGTGGGCGGCGACTATTGGCGGCGCATTTCGTGTGCAGCAACGGCGCGCGAAATAAGTGCATCGACGTCGGCTTCGCTCATCTGCACGCGGCGTGGCGCTAATGGCGGCATCATTGGCGGTTGCAGCGCTGCATCGACGGTGCGTGGCGCAGGCTTGATCGGCTGGGGGATGACGCCCTTGCCATAGTTCGAACTCCAGGGCTGAGAGGGATCGTCTTCTTCCGGTTTGATGCGGCGGCCGGGAGCTTGCGCCGGCTTGCCGTCGTCTTCCATTTCGACTTTGGCGGCGCGGACGGGGGCCGGAGCGGGTGCCACGTTCATCGATGGGCCGTTGACGTAGTTCGGTTGCTGGCTGCTGGCACAACCCGAGACAACGCCCGAGCCAACGAATGCGAGGCCGATCACGCAAACGCGTGCAGCCGACGCCGAGACAAACGACGGCCGATGGCCGCAACGCACGATACGCATGACAACAGTCCTTCACTTAACGCAACAGGTACAAGTCCTTACTGCTTTCAGTGGAACACGCGCGTGGTTAAGGTGGGGTTAGCGTGTGTCGCAAAAATGCGTGCGGCTGTGCGGGTGGTGCGCGGTAGTTTGCGCGACGAACGCCGTCAGGTCTGATTTTGCTGGCGATCACCCTGGCCCGGCAGTCCTGGTATGCGCTGCATGGAGCGATGAGTTGCGCTTGCCTTCTCTATGATGCTGGCAGACCATGCTTGGATCAGTCTCATGGAGCCGCTTTATGCGCATTTTCGCCGCGTCGCTTGCCACTGAAAGCAACACCTTTTCACCGATCCCGACGTCGCGCGCGAGCTTTGAGGATTGCTTCTACGCGCCGCCGGGCCAGCATCCCGACGCGCCGAAACTGTGTACGGCGCCGCTGTTCGTCGCCCGTCGCCGCGCCAAGGCGGAGGGGTTCACGCTGATCGAGGGCTCGTGCTTCTGGGCGGAACCCTCAGGCGCGGTGATCAAGGCCGACTTCGAGAGTATGCGCGACGAAATCCTTGGCCAACTCAAGGCTGCATTGCCGGTTGACGCTGTGCTGATGGGGTTTCACGGCGCGTTCGTGGCGCACGGCTATGACGATGTCGAGGGCGACATGCTTGAGCGCATTCGCGCAATCGTCGGCGAGGCCTGCATCATCGGCTGCGAATACGATCCGCATTGCCATCTGACGGAAAAGCGCGTGCGGCTGGCGACAGTCTCAACCATCTTTAAGGAGTATCCGCACGTCGATTTCCTCGAGCGCGGCGAAGAACTTGTCGAGATGGTGCTGCAGTCGCTGCGCGGCCGGATCAAGCCGGTTGCTTCGCTCTACGATCCCCGGATGTATGATTTCTTCCCAACGACGCTCGAGCCGATGCGCTCCTTCGTCGACCGGATCAAAGCGCTGGAAGGCCGCGACGGCATTCTGCATATATCTATCGCGCACGGGTTCTCGCATGCCGACGTGGCGGACATGGGCACGCGCGTGCTGGTCTACAGCGACAACCGCAAGGGCGACGGCGACCGGCTGGCGCGTCAGCTCGGCGACGAGATCTTCGCCAATCGCGGGCGATGGTCGCCGCCGACGCTGGCGATGGACGTGGCCTTCACCGAAGCGCTCGGGCACAACCGTGGGACGGCAATCATTGCCGAGCCCTCGGACAACGCTGGCGGTGGCGCTGCCTCCGATTGCACGTTGACGATCCATGAGTTGATCAAGCGCGGCGTTGAGAATGCGGCGGTTGCGCCGGTCTGGGATCCGGTCGCGGTGCAGTTCTGCGCGCTGGCCGGAGTGGGGGCAAAAATTCCGCTCCGCATGGGCGGAAAGGCCGCAGCCGAGTCCGGTCCGCCGGTCGACGCCGAAGTCGAGGTTCTCGGGATCAAGCGCGAGGCGTGGCAGATGTTCGGCGCGGCGAAAGTTCCGCTCGGGATGTCGGCGCTGGTGCGGATGAAGAGTGGTGGTGGGCACATCGATATCGTGCTGATCGAGAAGCGCACGCAGGCGCTCGGGATCGAGCTGTTCACCAATTTTGGTGTCGACCCCAAGGGCTATCGTGTCCTCGTGCTCAAGTCGGCGCAGCATTTCGCCGGCGCCTATGGGCCGGTTGCGTCGCTGATCGTGCGTGCCGATACCGGCGGGTGCTGCCCGCAGGACCCCTGCAAGCACCCCTACACCAAGCTCAAACGCCCGCTGTGGCCGTTCGACGATG
The DNA here is from genome assembly GCA_963714325.1 of uncultured Alphaproteobacteria bacterium. Lineage (GTDB taxonomy): Bacteria > Pseudomonadota > Alphaproteobacteria > Rhizobiales > Hyphomicrobiaceae > CAVQOB01. Next base: position 149,905 of record CAVQOB010000003.1, read on the forward strand.
CGGTTGAAGGGCGGCGACTAGTGTGAGGCCTGCCAGCGCGATCCTGCGACGGAACGCCAAACTCACTTGGCCTTATACGCCTTTGCCTCCGCCTGAACCGCGGCAGTATCGAAGGTGTTGATCTCGTCGAGCAGGTCGTTGGTGATCAGGTCCTTGGTGGGAAGGGCTTCCTTGATAACGCCGTTCTTGAGCAGCCAGGCAATGTAAGGTGTATAGTTGGCCTCGACGTTGTCTCCCCAGCGTTTGGCGCCGACGCTTTCGTATTTCCAGCTCTTCGCCCGCGCGTTGAGCGTGCTGACGTCGTCGCGCACCGCTGTCGCCTCGTCTTTGCCGGTGGCTTTGGTCTGTGGGTAGACCTCCCATAGGATGCGGACGCCGGCTTCCGGGTTGGCAATCGCGAACGCCGTTCCCATGGCGTACCCCTTGGCGAGGGCGATTGCCTCGCGGCGCTTGTCTTTGAGCGTCTCGGCGAGCGCGATGAAACCGTTGGACGGGAAATTGGCGATGGCGGGATGTTCGAGCAGTCGCAATTTGACGCCGGCATTGGCGACCATCGCGTACTGCGTATCGAATTGGGAGAGCGCGTCGATCTGATTGCCGGCGAGCAGTGCGGCGGTCTGTGCGCCTTCGCCGGCGACGACGATCGAGATGTCCTTCGTCGGATCGAGGCCAGCGTCGGCGACGAGCGCGCGGGCGACGATGGCGCCGGCAGAACCCATGCCGATCACGCCGACCTTCTTGCCCTTGAGGTCAGCGACGGTCTTGATCGGGCTCGCTTCGGGCACGGCATAGCCGTAGATGTTGCCCTGGTAAGCGGTGTAGTAGACTTTGATGTCGGCGCCTTGCGGACGGATGACCAGCACTGGTTCCGCCGACGGCAATGCGAACATCACGTCCTTGGTGGCGACCAGCTTGGTGCAGTCGCCCGATCCCGGCACCGGTACCAGTTCAACCTTGATCCCGGCCTTCTCGAACCAGCCCATTTTCATCGCCACGGCGAATGGGACGGCTGCCGACGAAACGGTCCGCGCGCACCAGCCGACCCGCACCGTCGTTAGCTGAGCCGCTGCAGTGTCGAGCGTTGCCAACAAGCCGAGCATTGCGGCCGCCGCCTTTAAGACTGGATTCATGATCGTTTCTCCCGTGCTGTGGTGTTGGCTTCGAGGTCGACGCGGGCGGCAGTATCCCAGAACAGGATGCGGCGGCGCAATACCGCGATGATGCCGTTGAGGACGAGACCGATCATTGACAAAATGAGCAGGATTGAGAATTGCCCGGCGACGTCCATATTGATGTTCATGCTCTGGATCAGCATGCCGAGGCCTTTTTCGGCGCCGACGAATTCGGCGACGATGGCACCGATCAGCGCGAAGATCATCGCGATCTCGAGGCCGGCAAAGATATAAGGTAGGGCGTTGGGCAGTTGTAGCATCCAGAAGATCTGCCACTTCGATGCGGCGAGCGAGCGCATCAGGTTGATCCGGTCCTCTTCCGCCGAGCGCAGTCCAACAATCGTATTGACCATCAGCGGGAAGAACGCGACCAGCGCCGCATTGATGACCTTCGACGTCAACCCGAGCCCGAACCAGACGATGATCAGCGGCGCCAGCGCCACCTTCGGCATGGCCTGAAACATGACGATGAAGGGATAGAGGAAATATTCGATCCGCTTCGATAGCGCGACGATCGTGCCGAGCACAAACGCCAGCGTGCAGCCGAGCACGAAGCCGAGAAACGTTTCCGTCAGCGTGACCATCATATGGCTCGGATAGAGGTTGCTCGCAAAGCCGATGTACATCGCTTGGAATACCGACGATGGCGGCGGCAGGATGTAGGGCGCGATTTTGAGCAGGCGGCACGCCGCTTCCCAACCGGCGAGCACCAAGCCGATCAATCCGAGGCGAAGAATGAAGTTGCCGGCGGATTGCATCAGTCGAGTCCTCCATCGGCGTTCAAGGCCTTGCGTATGCGCCGCACGTAGGTGCCGAATGCTTCGGTGTTCATGACATCCAGCGGTCTGGGTCGCGGCAGATCAACCGCGAAGCTATCGCCGATCTGGCCGGGGCGCGCGGTCATGACGATAACGCGATCGGCGAGGAAGACGGCTTCGGCTGTCGAGTGGGTGATGAAGAGCACGGTCTTGCGGCTTTCCATCCAGATCCGTTGCAGTTCGACGTTCATGGCTTCTCGCGTCATCGCATCGAGCGCGCCGAACGGCTCGTCCATCAGCAAGAGCGCTGGATCATGGATCAGCGCGCGAATGATGCCGACGCGTTGCTGCATGCCGCCTGAAAGTTCGCGCGGGTAGCGAGTTTCGAAACCGTCGAGGCCGACGAGTTTCACCAGTTCGCGGGCGCGGGCGTCCATCTTGCGTTGGTCGAGGCCTTGCACGTCGGCGGGCAGCAGGACATTGCCGAGCACCGTGCGCCAGGGGAACAACACCGGGCTCTGGAAGACGACGCCGATATCACGACGGGGACCGTTGATCCGCGTATCGTTGAGGCGCGCCTCGCCTTCGGTCGGTGGCAGCAGGCCAGCCAGAATTTTCAGCAGGGTCGATTTTCCGCAACCCGATGGTCCGACGATCGAAACGAATTCGCCGTCCTCAATCTTGAAGTCGATGGATTTGAGCGCCACCACGCCGTCTGCCGCTCCGCCATAGCGCAGCGAGAGCTTTTCGACGGCAATCACGTCACGTTTGCGAGGCGCGGCGGCGTCCAATGCAAAGCGTGACTTCAACTCGACACCACTCAAACCAGCCTCCCCCCCGGCCACGCCTTGACCATCGCCGGTTTTTGACCCGGATTCGCGTGACGGAGCGCAGTTTCGCCGCTGGGTTGCGGTGTGTCCAGCGCTAAGGTTGCAAGACGCTGCACGTCCGTCTCTGGACCGTCATGGCCGCACGCAGGGTTGCACTCACGTCAAATCGCCACAAGACTGCTGTGGACTTGGGCACGCCAACCCCTTCAGCGATAGCGTCATTTTGGTGCTGTCATTCCACTGAAGCCTGTTGTGGGTGGCCATCGTCACGCCCCGCGCGCTCCCAGTGCGACGCGGCCAAGACGGTGATCCGACTGAATTCCGCTCATGGAATGCCATTCAGTTATTGTTACGAGTGTCCTAATTGTACTGCGATACGGCTGCGAGGCCGAGTATCCGTGCGACCATGGCACTGTCGGCGCGGGTGAGTTCATCGACAATCGTGAAGTGATTGGTTGCCGGTACGACGACACACTCGGCCTTGACGCCGGCGCGGCTCCAGGCCTCTGTCAGGTCGAGGCTTTGGCGGAGGAACTCAGCGCTCTCCAATCCACCGACGGCGGCGATCATGTGGGTGGTGGCTGACGGTGGTTGCCAGAACAACGGGCTTGCAGCACGTGCGGTCTCGGTATTGAGCTGCAGCGCGGCATTCAGGCTGGTGTCGATCAAGGGTGGCAAGTCGTAAACGCCGCTTAAGGCGTAGGCGCCGCGAACGAGATCGGAAGGGGCGCCAGCGATCGCCTGCCAGTTGGTTGCTAGCATGGCGGCGGCCAGATGACCGCCAGCGGAATGACCGACGATGGCGGCGCGGCGTTTTTTTTCCTGCCATAGACGCACCAGGAAGTCGCGCATGTCGGCAATGATGGTGGCAATCGGTACGGTGGGACACAGTGCGTATGATGGGATGGCGACGTCAATGCCGTGCGCATTGAGTGCGGGTGCCACAAATGAATAGTCCTTGCGGTCGCCGCGCTGCCAATAGCCACCATGAATGTAGACGGCAAGCGGCGCGCCGGCGTTACCGCACGTGAACAGATCGTAGCGATGGCGTTCGCCTGGACCGTAGCTGAGATCGAGGATGGCATTGGTTGCGGAGCAGGCCTGCCGAGCGGCTGTGCTCCAGCGCTGCATGATGACGGCGCTCTCGGGTACGCGGCCGCGATTGTCGTATTCTTTCTCGAAATCGATGCTCACAAAATTTTACCCTGTCGGTTATGCCGCTTGTTGAGCGCGCGCGTCGGCGATGATCATGTCGGCGGCTTTTTCAGCAATCATGATGGTTGGCGCATTGGTGTTGCCGGACGTCATGGTCGGCATGATCGACGCATCGACAACGCGCAACCCGGCGATGCCATTGACCCTGAGACGCGGATCGACGACGGCCATGGCGTCGACGCCCATCTTGCAGGTGCCGCAAGGGTGGAAGATCGTCGTGCCCTTGTCGCGCGCGAACTGGAGCAGCGCTTCATCGCTCACCGCGGCTGGGCCAGGAGTGACCTCGCGGACAACCTGACTGGCGAAGGCAGGTTCGGCAGCAATGCGTCGTGCGACCTTCATACCATCGAGCAAGACGCGGCGGTCGGTCTCGGCGGCGAGGTAATTGGAGACGATGGCGGGTTTGACGGAGGGGTCGGGCGAGGTGATGCGCAGCCACCCGCGGCTCTCCGGGCGGAGTTGACAGACGGATGAAATGACGCCGGGGAAGGGATGCAGACCTTGACCCGGACCATCGGATGACAAGGGTATGAAGTGGAACTGGATGTCGGGAATGTCGAGGCCTGGCCGCGACATCGTGAAAGCGCCGACGACGCCGGCACCGATGGTCAGAATGCCGCGACGGCGCAAGACATAGTCCAGGCCGGTTTTCATCTGCAGCAGGCGGCTGTGCCAGACATCGTTGAGGCTGCCTTCGGCTTTGACCTCGTAGACGAAGCGCGCCTGATAGTGATCCTGTAGGTTTTCGCCGACACCCGCCAAGTCATGGCGGACTAGAATGCCGGCGTTGCGCAAGACTTCGCCCGGGCCGACGCCGGAGAGTTGGAGGATTTGCGGTGAGCCAATGGCGCCGGCGGCGAGGATGACTTCTCGCTTGGCGATGATACTGCGGGTGTCGCCGTCGCGGCGATAGCGCACTCCGGCGGCGCGGCGACCCTCGAGGACAATATGTTCGAGCAGCGCGTCGGTGATGATGGTCAGGTTGCGGCGATGCTTGACCGGATTGAGATAGGCGACGGCGGTCGTCGATCGGCGGCCATTGCGGTTGGTCAGCTGATAGTAGCCGACGCCTTCCTGATTGGCGCCATTGAAGTCGGTGGTCGCTGGAATGCCGGATGCGATGCAGGCGCGATGGAAGGCATCGCAGATCGGATTGTCCATGTGGACGTCCGAGACGCCAAGGGGGCCATCGCCGCCATGTAACTCGCTTTCGCCGCGCTCCTGGCCTTCGGCGCGCTTGAAGTAGGGCAGCACGTCGTCGAACGACCAACCGATGTTGCCGAGTTGGCGCCAGACGTTGAAGTCCTCGCGCTGGCCGCGGACGTAGAGCAATCCATTGATGGCGCTGGTCCCGCCGAGCACGCGGCCGCGCGGCCAGTTGATGGTGCGGCCGCCGAGATGCGGCTCCGGTCCCGAGCCAAACTGCCAGGTGATCTTGGGATTGAAAATGTTGCGGAAGTACCCGGCTGGGATGTGGATCCAGGGGTTGGTATCGCGGCCGCCGGCTTCGATGAGGGCGACGCGGACTGTCGGGTCTTCGCTCAGGCGATTGGCGAGCACGCAACCCGCCGATCCCGCGCCGACGACCACGTAGTCAAAAACGTCATAACTCATGTCGGCGTTCCTTCGCGTCGCGTTCCGGCTTTGCAAGGCTCGCTGAGCATCGCCAACCCTTGCCGCCGCATCCTATAGCGATGTTTTCAGCGATGCCAATGGCAGGATTGGGGGGCTGCAAGGGGAGCAAGGATCAGCTTGACGGTCCGGCCCTGAGAATGGCGTGATGGCGCACTGTTAATGTTTCGCTGAGGCGGCGATGCCAGTTCATTTTGTGCCTACCGAGATGTCGGCGCGTCGTACGGCGGCGGCGACTGTGCTGACGTCGCGAGGGCTCGATGCACTGCTGATGTTCCGGCAGGAGTCGATGTATTATCTGACCGGCTATGACACGTTCGGGTATGTCTTTTTTCAATGCTTGGTGTTGACGGCCGATGGCCGGACGGCGCTGCTGACGCGGGCGCCGGATCTGCGGCAAGCCAAGTTCACGTCGGATGTTAGCGATGTACGGATCTGGGTTGATCGGGATGGCGCGACACCGGTCGATGATCTGAAGGTTCTGCTGACTGATCTAGGCCTCAAGGGAAAGCGGTTCGGTGTCGAGTATAACGCCTATGGCCTGACGGCCGCCAACGGCCGACTACTCGATCATGGGCTCGCGGGTTTTGCAACGCTTACAGATGCGTCGGATGTCGTGACGCAGTTGCGCCTCGTCAAGTCATCGGCTGAAATCGCGTTCGTCCGGCGTGCGGCGGAGCTCGGCGACGCAGCCTGGGACGCGGCGACAGCGACGGCGGCTGCTGGCGTGTTCGAGGGCGATATCCTGGCGGCCATGCACGGCGCGATCTTTCGCGGCGGCGGCGATGACCCCGGCAACGAGTTCATCATCGGTTCGGGGACCGGGCCGCTTTCCGGCGCGATGCTTTGCCGCTATTATTCAGGCCGGCGGCATCTCGACGCCAGCGATCAGTTGACCTTGGAATTCGCCGGCACCTTTCGCCACTATCATGCCTGCCTGATGCGGACGTTGCGGATCGGCAAACCACCGCAGCGGCAGATTGATCTGTACAAGGCCGCGCAACAAGCGCTGTTCGCTTGCGAAGATGCGTTGCGCGCTGGCCGGACGGTCGCGGATGTGTTCGATGCGCATGCGGTAATGCTCGACGCGGCCGGACTTTCCAAGTATCGGCTCAATGCCTGTGGCTACTCGCTGGGCACGACCTTCGCGCCGAACTGGATGGATTGGCCGATGATCTACAAGGGGAATCCGCTTGTGCTGGCGCCGGGCATGGTGTTCTTCCTGCACATGATCATTTTCGACGATGATCAGGGGCTCGCCATGACGCTCGGGCGGACCAGTCTCGTCACCCATGGTGCGGCCGAGGTGTTGTCGAAGGCTAAACTCGATTTTGTTGTTCGATGACTGCGCGCGGAGGTGAGCTGTGGAGCCAAGATTGTACCGGGTCGTGGCGCCGGAGTTGAAGGGGCAGGTTGTCATCACGCGGCGACCGCGCGGGTTTGAATTTCTCGACGACGATGTTGCGTCGTGGCGGGCGCAGGGAGTGAACGTCGTCGTCAGTATGTTGGAGCGACACGAGGCCGCGGCGCTCGGCCTCGATCAGCAGGGGGCAATTTGCGCGCGGCACGGAATTCGAATTCGTGTCCGTTCCGGTTGCCGATTTTGCCGTGCCGCCGTCGATCGAAGCGGTGCGCACGATTGTCGACGGTCTGGTCGCACATCTGGAAGCAGGACGGTCAGTGGCGTTGCATTGTTTCGCCAGTCGCGGCCGATCGCCGACATTGGCGGCGGCGGTCCTTGTGCAGCAAGGTTTGAGCGCTGACGATGCGGTGGCGCGGCTTGCGTTCGCGCGTGGCCTGCATGTTCCCGAGACGCGGCAACAGCGGCAATGGATCGACGACTACGCGCGAGCGTTGGAACGGTAGTGTTGTGCTAACGGCCTACGATCGCCTTGGCTTCGGGGGATGCGTAAAGCGCGAGCGTGTAGGGGCTCAAAGTGCGCAGGCGTAATGCGGACGCCGTGCCGAGCGGCAGGGGTGCAAAGGTGGTAGCGGTCTCCCAGATTTCTGCGTGCTCGGGATTGAGATAGGCGATGATGATCGGGCGGGGTGCGGCGGCATAGGATTTGGCGATCGCGGTGGCGACATGGTTCATCACCGATGCCCCGAAGGGATTGAACATGAAGACGATCGTCGGCGAATCAGGGAACGCAAACTCGGTGGCATCGCCGTGGACGATTTCGGCGCTACTCGCGTCGAATGGCGCGATCGATTTCAGGTTGTCGTGAGCGATTTCCGCGAGTTCGGCGGCGAACTCAACACCGACTACGGCGTGATACGGGCGCGAAGCTGCCGAAAGGACGGCACGGCCTTTACCGGCGCCGAGATCAATGAAGGTCCAATCCGATTTGTCTTCGGGCAGGGCGTCGTGGACCCAGTCGAGCACGCGCCAGGGCGTCGGCAGATAATGGACGCCGGCGGACTTGTTGGCGCTTGTGATCTGCAAGACATCGAGTTCGTGCTTGCCGGTGGTGCCGTCGACGGCATGGCGGGCGCGGCGCTCGGCGATATCGTGCGCGCGGTGCAGGAGCACGGTTTTCAGATGGCGCGTGGTTTTGCGCAGGCCCTGCGCGCGCAGCCGCTTGGATACGGCCGCAACTTTACCAATGATAGTCGGGGATGGTTTGGTAGCGATCGGGGTCATGGCGCCTCGTTTCATCGTCAACACGAGGTCAGACCCAAGCAAGGTTGATGCCATTTTCGATGTCGTACGATGTCCCGGGGATCGAGCCCTGCCAAACGGATTAACCGCTTCGCGGCCTGTTTTATGCTAGAGTGGGCACCCCAATGTTCCCTTGCATGAGCCGTTTGCGTGACCCAGCCTCGTTCGCATCGCATCGTTCTGATCATCGGCGGCGGCATTGCCGCCTACAAATGCCTCGAGTTGATCCGCCGTGCGCGGGAGCGCGGAATCGACGTCCGTGCCATCATGACCAAGGCCGCGGAACAGTTCGTGACGCCGCTTTCGGTTGGCGCGCTGACCGGCGATCGCGTCTTTACCAATCTGTTTGACCTCGATGACGAGCGCGAGATCGGCCACATTCGATTGGCACGCGATAACGATCTGATCGTTGTGGCGCCGGCGACGGCGGATCTGATGGCGAAGCTGGCGGGCGGCCATGCCAACGATCTAGCGACCGCTGTTTTGCTTGCCACGGACAAGCCCGTGCTCGTCGCGCCGGCGATGAACCCGCGGATGTGGCAGCATCCGGCGATGCGGCGCAACCACGCGCTGCTGCAATCGGATGGCGTACATTTTATAGGCCCCAATGTCGGTGAGATGGCCGAGCGTGGTGAAGCAGGCCTTGGGCGAATGGCGGAGCCGGCGGAAATTCTGGCGAGCATCGAGGCGCTGCTCGGCACAGGTGGCGTGGCCGCGCGCGACGGCGTTCTGGCAGGCCGGCACGTGTTGATCACCGCCGGTCCGACGCATGAGCCGATCGATCCGGTCCGCTACATCGCCAATCGCTCGTCCGGCAAACAGGGCTATGCGCTTGCCGCTGCGGCGGCGGTTTTGGGTGCGCGGGTGACGCTGGTCTCGGGGCCGGTCAATCTCGCTGATCCGCCGGGTGTGTTCGTCGATCGCGTCGAAACGGCTGAGGCGATGATGGCCGCGACGCGGGCGGCGCTGCCGGCCGATATCGCGATTTTTGCCGCCGCTGTCGCCGATTGGCGCGTCAGCTCTGCGGCGGACGAAAAGATAAAAAAAGATCAGAAGTCGAAAGCGCCGAAGCTCGATCTCGTCGAAAATCCCGATATCCTAAAAGCGATTGGCCACTTGCCGCCGGGGCAGCGGCCGTCCCTGGTGATCGGCTTTGCCGCCGAAACCGAGAACGTTGTCGAGCACGCGAAGAAGAAGCGCAAGTCGAAGGGCTGCGACTGGATCGTCGCCAATGACGTTTCGCCGGAGAGCGGCGTGATGGGTGGCGATCGCAATGCTGTGCATCTGATCACCGGTGCGGGTGTCGACAGCTGGCCTGACATGGACAAGACGACCGTGGCTACGGCGTTGCTGGCGCGGGCGGCGGATCATCTTTTCCTCACCACGGATCAGGCGTGATGACGAGTTCGAATAAATCCATTCGCGTCAAAGTCGTTCGATTGCCGCACGCGCGCGATCTCGATCTGCCGGCCTATCAGACTGTTGGGTCTGCCGGCCTCGATCTCGTGGCGGCGATCGCCAGCGATAAGCCGGTCACGCTCAAGCGTGGTGCCCGCATGCTGATCCCGACCGGGCTGATCCTCGAATTGCCGGCGGGAACGGAGGCGCAAGTGCGGCCACGATCGGGCCTCGCGATGAAGCATGGCGTCACTGTTCTCAATAGTCCTGGAACGATCGATTCCGATTATCGCGGCGAGGTGCAGGTCATCCTGGTCAATCTCGGCCATGCCACTTTCACAATCCGGCGCGGCGAGCGCATTGCCCAGATTGTCATCGCCGGAGTCGCACGGGCGAGCCTCGTTGAAGTTGCGACGGCGCGCGTGAGCCTGCGCGGCGCAGGAGGCTTCGGATCGACGGGCCTCGTCGCAAAGAAGGCGAACGGCAAAGTTCCCGCGCGCAAATCACCGGTCAAAGTAAAGGTGAAAGCGTTGCGCAAGAAGAAACCAATCGCGAGTTTCCCGCGCCGCGCGGTCTCGTCGAAATCCGCCGGTCGCCGCTGATCGCTCAGGTTAGGGTTTGTTTGGTTGAATGTATCGCGACCGGGGCTTGGATTTGCGGCGCTCGCCATAAAACGCGCCGTAAACCGCATCGCTGGCATCCTGTGGTCTGGCCCTACTTCGCGCAACGGTGTCGTACAGATGCTCGGCGGCGAGCGCGCGCCTTAATTCGCCCATCACACCGGTCGACGACGGCCCTCCCGCCTGCGTGCGCCAGGCAAGAAAACGTGCCGGGAGTTCGGTGAGATTCAATAGTGATGACTCAGATGACAAGGTGGGTGCTGGGGTGCGAAGAAAAAACATGATTGAAAGCTCCTGATTGGAATGCGGGTAAACAAACGTTTCGTCGTCGTTGCATCAAGAATGACAGGGGAAAATGATGCTGGCGTTGCGTTTTCGCAAATGCGGCAACTCAAGAATATTTTGGCAAAATAGTAGCTGAACAGGTACCCACTATTTGGCAGCCATGTTGACGAGCTCACTGCCTTTTGGCTGCATCGGGGGTAGCAAGCGGTTCACCAGATTGACGAGTTCCGCCTGCCGGCTGACGCCGAGCTTCGCATAAATGCGCTTCAAATGTGTGCGTGCGGTCCCCTCGGCAATTCCGCAGGCTGTTGCCGCTGCCAACGCATCGGCGCCGCGCGCGACTTCGGCAAAAATGCGCGCCTCGGCGCCGGTTAGATCGTAGGTCACAGCCAGCGCGTCCATGCCGGATCGCGGTGAATTCTCGGCGCTGGTGAGGAAGATCGCGGCGGTTGCCGATGGTGTCAGGCGTGTCCGCAACGATCCTGTCGCCAACGGCAGGACGTGGGCGAGGATCGCTTCGGCGCGGGGTGCGGTCAGGCGAATCCCGAGGCCGCGCATGCCGAGGCCTGTATCGGACACGACCGCGCGCTGGATCGCATCCCGCAGCTCAGCATTGATCACCTCGTCGGTTGCCATGAGGCATCCGGTTTCGTCGGTGATGAGGCCAGCCCGCAACAGAAGATGTGCTGCGCATTGGTTGGCTTCGATAACTTTGCCGGATGCGTCGACCATGACGATCCCGACGGAGAGCGCTTCGATGGCAGCCTTGAATGAGCCGATCTCGATGGCACGAAGATCAAAAAGGTTTGAGATGGTCATGGCACGGCGAACGTGTGGGGCCAGTAGGCCCAAGATTTCGATATCGCGCGGGCTGATGGGTCCGTCCTTGGCGTGCCGGATCATATCAAGCGTGACAAGGCGCTCGGGCGTGGCCAACGGAACCGTCGACATAACGTCATGGAAACCTTGCGGGATCGCCCAATCCTGGAATACCGGCATTTTCGCGTGCATTTCGGGCGGCATGATGTGAGTGGCAACCAGCGGTACGTCAGGGTTGAAACTGGGCTGTGCCAGACACATGCGGAAGAAATTGACGGCGTCGAAGGAATACTCGGGCTTGTAGAGAGCGCGCCATTGGGGTTCAACTCCGTTGAACTTGAAGATCATAGTTTTCGGCGAGTCGAGATCCGTGACCGTCAGCGAACTCGAATGGCAGTTCGTCGCGTCGCCGATGCGGCGCATGACATCCTGCCAGCGGCCGGGATCAAGGACGCAGTCGTAGATGGCGCCGACGAGATGGGAAAATTCGGCGATTTCGACGGGCTTACGATCGGATTTGCTGCTCATGTCAGCGTCCAAACCTTCGTGAAGCGGGGGTGCCGGCACGGTTGTTGCCGGCGACTCATTTTGTCGTACAAAAATAGCTGCATCTGAAAATGCCCCACCCATGCGATCACGATTCAAAACTATGCGACGTTTATCTTCGACCGCCGTCCTTTTCGACGGCTTGTTGGTCGCGATGTTCTGGTACGTACAATTCCAGTATAAATCACTGTCCGTCAATTGACCGTCAACGCATCGTCAGCGCATTCCAGCCCCGCACATTGCGACGCAATATCGACGCCTGCAGCGTGCCCGAGCCGAACTTTAGTTTGCCGCAAAGCCAAGCGGCCGGCATCTGAAATATTTTTGGCGATATCCCCCATTTGGGAGACGCGCGGATTTTCAGGGTGTGCTTAGCATACCGGTTCGGGCCGCTCGAGCTGCCGAAACGACAAAAGGGCCGGACATGATGGCCCGACCCTCCGGTATGTCCGTTGATTGACGATACGTTCAGATCGCGCCTTTGATCCAGGCTTCGAGCTTCTGTTTCTGGACGAGTGCGCCGGTGTATTGGGCGGCAATCTTGCCGTTTTTGAAGATCATCAGCGTCGGCATCGCCTGGATGCGATAGGTGCCGGTGGAGGCTGGATTCTGATCGACGTCGAGTTTGACGATCTTGACCTTGCCCTTCATTTCGGTCGCGACCTGGTCGAGGGCGGGTGCCATCGCCTTGCAGGGGCCGCACCATTCCGCGAAGAAGTCGACGAGCACCGGCTCGGTCAATTCCAGCACCTCCTTCTTGAAGGTGGCGTCTGAGACGATCAGAGTGTTGGGGGATGCCATTGCGTTCTCCTGGGGGCGTTGGTTCGGCGTGGTTGCAGCATGTGTTCGGGATGGGATCAGTGGTCTGCTGCGGAACCTAGGTAGCGCGCTGCTAGCCGTCAAGGCTTGCGGGGTCGAGAGTCCAGAGTTTGGCGGCGTAGGTATCGAGAAGTTGATCGGGAATGTCCATGATGCGGGCGCCGTCGGTCCACAGGATCGCGGCTGAGACATGGCAGCCAACAAATATGCGCTGCAACGCCAAGCGATAGGCAGCCAACTGGTAGAGATAGGCTTCTGCAACGCCGAGGACTTCGCGCGGTGGTGGTCGGTTGGTCTTGTAGTCGATGATCAGTACGCGGTCGCCAGTGCGGACCAGCCGATCGATTTGGCCGGTCAGCCGCAGTGGCGGCCCCTTGCCGGAGGGTCGTGCAATTTCGGCAACGATGGGCACTTCGGCCTGGCTGTCGGGTCCAAAAATTGGCGCGAATTTCTCATGGCCGAGGATGGCAAGGGCTTCGGCGGCGATGCTGTGCCGTGTTGCAGCCGTCAGTTCCGAGGCTCGCAGCTTGAGATAACCAGCCGCGGCTTTTTCCCAACCACTGGCGGGCAGCCCGGGCAAGTGCTCGAGCAGGGCGTGCGTCAGCGTTCCGCGCAGGAAGCGCTTATTGTCGATGATGGTGGAAGCGGCCGGTGTCGCCGGTTCGGCGAGTGGCAGACGTTTGGGTTCCTTGATCTCACCGTCATCGTCCGCCTCGAGCGGCGCCAGTCGCGAGGGCGCCAGCGGCATCGCGAGTTGGGGCTCGGGAGGGGGGCGCCGCGACCACCACTCCGGCCGGACAAGGGCATTCATAGCTTGCGATGCCTCGGCGCGCTGGGCATCGTGCGGCGCGGTCTGGGCAGCTGCGAGGCGGCGGACATGGTGGCCGTTCGGCAAAGCAATATCGACGAGGCGATCGCTGAGGCCGGCGTCGATCAAATTGTACCAGCATTCCGGCTTGGGAGCGCTCTTGCCTTGGTATCCGGCGATATAGAGGCGGTCGCGCGCGCGCGTCATGGCGACGTAGAGCAGACGATTGCGTTCCTCAGCGTCACGGCCGGCGATCGTTGATTTGGCGGCCTCGACGGCGCTGACGCGACTGGTGCCTTTGACCGGCCAGAGCATTAGATCCGGGATGGCGGAGGGGAGTTGCACGTCGACAGCTTTGACGAGGCCGCCGGCCGGGCCGCCTGAGCGCGCCGAGCAAGTGTCGGGCAGGAAGACGATCGGTGCTTCGAGGCCCTTGGCGCCGTGCACAGTCATGACGCGTACTTCGTCGCGGCCCTGTTCCATGTCGCGTTTGACTTCCTGGCGGCTGGCGCGCAACCAAGTGAGGAAGCCCTGCAGCGAGGGCGGCGACGCGGAGTCGTAGGCGAGCGCCAAGTTCAGCAGTTCATCGAGCGGGTCGGTGGCTTCGGCGCCGAGACGCTCGAGTAAGCGGGTGCGGAACTTGCCGCCATCACGTTCCAGGATCGAGGCCAGAAATTCATAGGGCGGCGTGAAATCGGCTTCGGCGCGCCAGCGGCGTAAAGTATCGGCTGCTTCGCGTAAACGCAGGTTGGTTTTAGCGGCTTTCAGGAGCGCTGTCCAAAGTTGACCTTTGCGGCCATGGGCGATCGCCAGCAAGTCATCGTCGTCGAGACCGAATAGCGGCGATTTGAGGACGACGGCTAAGGCCAGATCGTCTTCAGGCAATGTCAGGAAATCGCAGAGCACGATTAAGTCCTGCACAGCAATCTGATCGATCAAGACTAGGCGATCAGCGCCGGCAACGGCGATGCCGCGCGCCTTCAAGGCGGCGACCATGACAGGGGCGAACGGCTGGCGGCGGCGGACGAGGATGATGATGTCGCTGGCACGAACGGGGCGATTTTCGGAGTTGAGAATTTCGCCGGACTTGAGCCATCCGTCGATGGTGTCGGCAATGCGGGACGCAAGGCGTGACACTGGCGACGGGGTGGTTGGATCGTTTAATGGCGACCAAGCATCAACGTCGGTGGGTTCTAGCGGTTTTTCGGTCGGCCAGATTTCGACAAAGCCGGACTGGCCGGCGCGGTGGGCAATGTGGTGGATCGGCGTTGTGCCGGCGCCGACGCCGGGGGTGCGGTTGGGATCGGCGAATACTCGGTCGACCGCCTGCAGCACCGGGGCGACGGTGCGGAACGACATGCTCAATGGAACGCGCCGCCAGGTGTGGCCGGTCTGTTCGGCGCGCTTGCGGAAGGTGGCGCCCATCGCGGCGAAGCGCTCTGGGGCAGCACCTTGAAATCCGTAGATCGATTGCTTCTCATCGCCGACGGCAAAGATCGTGCGGACGATATCGCGGGCGCCGCTGCCGGCGAAGAATTCTTCGGCGAGCGATTCAACAACGCCCCATTGCGCGCGACTGGTGTCCTGTGCCTCGTCGACGAGGATGTGATCGAGGCCACCGTCGAGCTTATACAGGACCCATTCGGCGACGCTCGCCGCCGTGCCGGATGTCGTGCGGCCGAGCAGGGATGAGGCATGACGGATCAAATCGTCGAAGTCGAGGGCAGCACGCCGCGCCTTGGCCTCGCCGTAGCGTTGCATGACGTCATTCGCCAATAGGCTCAGTGCCAATGTCGCGTCCACTACTGCGATGGTGCGCTTTTCGTCGATCAAACTGGCAAGCCGATCGCGCGCGGTGGCCAATGCGTCGACGAGTGCCGGCTCGGCGTCGCAGATCGCCTTGGTGGCAAGCTTCTTTCGTGGCGTACCTTCCTTGGTCATAAACGCATCCGTCAACGCGGCGATGCGCTGCTGCTGGTTCGGCGCCGATTTTGCACGGGCCAGGTCGGTTGCGGTAGCAGCGTCGGTCTTTTTTCCAGCGCTAAGAACGGTGATTGCGCGGGCAAGGTCTTGATCGCTGATGACGTCGGCCTGCCTGGCTTCGACGGCGCTGATCGTTGCCTTGGGATCGAGCCCAAGCGCGGTGCGATAGAGTTCGCCGGGCTTGATCTGGACGGTCTCAAGCCGTGACATGGCTTGGAGCCAATCGCGGTTGCGCAAGGCGTCGCGCAAAATCGTGTCGAAGTTGTCGTCGGCCGCATAGGCAACGGCGAGCAGCAAGGCGCGCGCCAGCGGCGTGTCCGGCTTCGTCGTTGCTGCAAGCAAGACGTCATCGGTGGCGGCACGTAAAATTTCGGCACCCGAGACATCATCCAGAATCGAGAACCCGGGTGCGACTCCGGCCTCGAGTGGAAAGCGCTGCAACAGGCGCTCGCAGAAGGCGTGGATGGTCTGCACCTTGAGGCCGCCCGGCGTTTCAATGGCATGGGCAAAGAGCGTGCGGGCGCGGGCCAGTTCGGCGTCGTCGGGCGCGCGCGCGAGGACGTCGGCCAATGATGCCTGCAGCTGCTCGAGTTCCATCGTTACCCAACCGCCCAAGCGATCAAACACGCGCTTCGACATTTCGGCGGCGGCGGCCTTGGTATAGGTCAGCGCCAGGATGCGCTCCGGCGGGGTGCCGGCGAGCAGCAGGCGCAAAACGCGACTGGTGAGGACGTAGGTTTTGCCGGTGCCGGCGTTGGCGCTGACCCAGGCGGACGTCGTTGGATCGGCGGCGTCATGCTGGGCGCGGCGCGTCTCGGCATAGGCTTGGTTCGGGGCGGAGATGGTCATGGAGATTCCTCCCCGTCAGTCTCGGCGGTCCATTCGGCAACGCGGGCGAGATGGGCGTAGTCGTCGAAGCGATAATTGTTGTCAAATGCGGCGCGGCGGACGGCGCGATAGGGGGTTGCTGGATCGTCATAGTCGGCGATCAGTTGTTCGAGGCCGCGGCGGGCCTTGGCTGCGACTTCGGCGACGTCGGGGATCGACAGCGTTCGGGCTTCGCCGGGTGGCTCGCCGCCGGTGACGCGGATATAGGCCAGGCTCGCGATTTGGGTATTCGGGATGTTGGCGAAGCCGCCGGCGAGCGCGATGACCGCTTCCAATGGCAGCTGTGGCGAGGTGCCGGAGATCACGCGTTCGGTGCGCGGCGGCTGGCCGGTCTTATAGTCGGTGATGACGAGGCCTTGCGGCTTGATGTCGATGCGGTCAGCGCGGGCGCGCAGCGTGAAGGGGCCGGCGGGGCCGGTTATGATGTGCGCGCCGGTGGTCTCGGCGACGACGCGTTCGTTGTGCAGGCGCAGCTCAGGTTCTTGTTCGGCAAACCAGGTGGCGAAGCGTTGGAAGCGCGGCAGCCAGAATGCGGCGACGCGAGGATGGCCGGTATATTCCGAGAGCACGGCATGGGCATGCAGCATCAGCGCTGACGCGATGTCGGCGGGCAGTTCCGTTGGATGGGCGATCGCGAAGCGGCCGAGGGCTGCGTGGATGATCGCGCCTTTCAACGCCGCATCGGGTTCCTTGCCGAGCGGATCCAGTGCTTCAAGGCCGAGGATGTATTGCGCGTAGATGGCGTAGGGGTTGGCGAGCCAGGTTTCGATAGCGGTGACGGAGAGGCGGCGTGGCCGCATCGCCAGGGGAGGGCGAGGTTCGGGTGCCTTGACCGGATTGTGGACGACGATGTGATCGCGGGCGCGGGCCCAGGCGAGCCAGGGCTGCTCGGGCTTCAACGCGGCGGAGAGGCCGATGCCGCCGAGCAGCGCCGTCAGCCGCATCAACCAGCGCGAGGGCACGGTCGGCACGCCGTCGATCTTGGCAGCACGGGTGAGATAGACCCGCTCGGCGCCGAGCGCCGAGACGAAATCGTGCGCGGAACGGCCGATGGCTTCTTCAGGCGCGGGGAGGCCGATGTCGGCGCGCATCGGCCGGTTCAACCAAGGACCGGGGTCGGTGGATTCGGGCCAGGTGCCTTCGTTGAGCGAGGCCAGGATGACGATGTCAGGCTGCTGCAGGCGCGCTTCCATTGGGCCCCAGATGGCGATGCGGGGGTGGACGGGGCTGCGTGTGAGGACGTTTTCGTTGGCGACGAGGCTGCGATAGAGATCGGGATAGTCTCGCAACGCAATGACGAGTGCTGGGACATTGGCATCGAGCAGGCCTTGGAACAAGTTGGTCGCGGCGGCGCCGGCCTCGCCTTCAACCAGCGGATTGGGTGCATCGGGTTCGGGCAGTCGGGCCAGCGTTTCTGCGATTTTGAGGTGTGCCGTCGCAGCGGTCGCGAGGGTTGTTGTCGCGCGGGCGAGGGTCGTCATTGGCTGGAAGGCTGCACGCAAATCGTGGACGAGGGTGCGGGCGTTCTGCCAGTCGATGTCGCGGAGGCGGGAGACCGCGCGGCCGCGCCGCTCCGATGATTGAACTTCGCGCGACGCGCGTTCCAGTGCGGCTTCGACGCCGTCCACGCCACGGCCGAGGTAAGCGGTGCGGAACGCCGCCAGCTCCAATGCGCGGCTGGCACGGCGGACGTCGACGACTTTGTGGCCGAGGCGAGTGAGGGGATGTTTGAGCAGGGCGACGAGCGGCGCTGGCGCAAAATCCTGGGCGATGACTTCGACGATGAGATCGAGGAAGGCACCGGGGACTGTCTTGGCAAAGGGGCGGCCGGCGGAGTCGTCGACGGAAATGCCGAGCGCATTCAACTTCACACCGACGCGGCGGGCGAGTAGGCGATCCGGAGATATGAGGGCGGCGCGGATACCAGGCTTTTCGATGGCTTCGCGCAAAATCAGGGTGACGATTTCGGCTTCGTCTTCGGCATTGGGCGCTTCGATCAGGCTCAGACCGGCGAGCGATTGGGTAAGCGATTCGGTATCGGCTGACTTGGCGTATTCATGCCAATGGGCGGTTGTCTCGGCGGGGCGCATCGCTTCGCTGATCAATTGCCGGCGGGCGGTGGCGGGGCGCGAGTCGTGCATTCCCGGTAGCTCTCTGACGGATTCGCGGGTGATGCCGAGTGTCGCTAAAAGTTTGGCGAGGCCGAACTGGGGATGCTCGGGATGTTTCTCGGTGGTGATCGACCAACTCACAGCATCAGCTGACATGTCGAGCGCGGGGAGAACAATGGCGCCGTGTTCAAGGTTGGCGACAGCCTGCATCAATTTGGCTGTTGCGGGGATGCTGCCGGTGACGCCGGCGACGATGACGGGTGCCGTTGGCGGGACGGCGACCATGCGTTCCGCTTCGGCGAGGATCAGGCGATTGCGGCGGTCGACGGCGGACAGCACGCCGCGTTCGGCCATATAGGCCGGCCAGTACTGGGTGATGATCTTGAGGAAGTCGAGCGTCTGGCCCCAATGCTCAGCGAAATTGTCGGGCACTAGATTGGCAAGTGTATCAAGACTGGCGCCTTCGGTTTCGACGAGGTCGACGAGGCGGGCCAATTCGGCGGCGAGCTTGGCGGCTTGTGCGGGCGTTCGCGCGGCGGCGGTCGTCACCGGCGCTAAGTCAGCGTCGTTGCTCGAAGCGGATCGCTGCATGACTTCGGACCATTTCAGGACCAACTGTGTCAGTGCGAGCCGTCGCTCAACTTCGCTGATGGCTGGCGGCAGACCACTCTGATCGATACCGAGGGACATCAGTCCGGCACTGCCGGTCAGCAGGCTCAGCTCTTCCTGGCCGTCGCCGATTGGCCGGATGCGTGGTAGCAACATCGCGGCGCCGCCGGAAGCGCGCAGAAATGCGTCCTGCACGGCGCGGGTGGCACGGCGGGTCGGCAGCAGCAGCGTGTAGCGTGAGAGATCGATGGCCGACGGTTTGGCGCCGCCGGGGTTGGGCAGTTGGCCGTTGAGGATCGCCGTCGCGACAGCATCAAGGAACGGTGAGCCGGGCGGCACATTGAAAATTCGTGCCGGTGTCGTGACGTCAGCGTGTGCGGTCATGGTGACCATCCAGTGCCGCTTCGGACTCGGTGACGGCTTCTGGCGTGCCGACGTGCATCCAGATCCCTTCCATGCGGACACCGAACGCGCGGCCGGCGAGGATGGCGCGGTTCCAGATCAGGTTCATCGAGAACGGCGTCGATGGCGTATCGGCGAAGACGCGAGGGTGGAGAATATAGACGCCGACGGCGACGAAGGGGACAACCTCACCTTCGCGGCGGCGGCGGATCCGGCCTTCGGAATCGAGTGAGAAATCGCCCTGGCCGGCGTAGCCGATGCTGGCCGAACCGAGTGAAAGCAGCAGCAGGCAATCCATCTGCTCTGCGTTCCAGGCGGCGAACAAGCGATCGAGATTGGAGCCGACGCCATCGATCCAGACGGAGTCGGAGTTGTGGACGAGGAAGGGCTCGTTGCCGAGCAGGGGGAGCGCCTTCCTGACGCCGCCACCGGTTTCCAGCCGTTCGCCACGCTCATTGGAGATTACGATCTTCGGGCGTTCGCGGCGTTTGAGATGCTGCTCGATCAGATCGGCTTTGTAGTGGACGTTGACGACTGCCTGCGGCACTCCGGCGCCAACGATACGATCGAGCACGCGATCGAGCAACGGCACCCCGTGCAGGCGGACGAGCGGCTTTGGCATGGCGTCATTCAACGGCCGCATGCGCGTGCCGAGGCCGGCAGCGAGGACCATGGCTGTTTGAGGTTTCCACATCATGGCGCTGCATAGCGCGGATCGACGGGGTGGTCACGCGAAGTCGGTGCGGCGGCGCATATCCGGTGGAAAATGTTGTGCGAACCAGGCCTTCAGGTCTTTGAGGGCGGGGCTTTGCAAGTCGCGTTCGAGGTAGGTCCAGGTCTGTGGAAGATAGCGCAGGTAGTCGGCGTGACCATCGCGCTTCAGCATTCGCGCCCAGAGGCCGACGATGCGGGTGTTGCGCTGGGCGCCAAAGTCGGCGTAGGCGCGCGCGAAGGCTGTGGCATCAAATGCTGCATCGAAGCGTGCAACTTCTGACTGATAATGTTTCAGCAGCACACGTTCGAGTGTTTCGGGAACGGTGACACGGGCGTCCTGCAAGAGCGAGACCAGATCGAACGACCAGTGTTCGGCCTGAGCATCCTGAAAATCGATGATGCCGACGCGCTCGATGCCGGTGCGCTCGGGTATCCAGATGAGATTGGGCGAGATGTAGTCGCGCAGGAATACGCCGGGCGGGAGTGCCAGCAATCGATCGATGACGGGGTGCCAGAGCTCCAGAAACTCGCGGCGGATGGCGTCGGGTGCAGGCGCACCCTTGGCGAGCGGCCAATACCAGTCGAGCAAGACTTCCACTTCGATTTCGAAGGCGGCGGAATCGCGACGTGGCAAAGTGTAGTGCGTGCCATCAGGCAGGGTCATACGGGCTGGCAGGCCTTGCCGGCGGAGATGGATCAAGGCGTCGACCGCCGCCCGCCAGAGAACAGCCTGGGGTGTCGAGCCCTGCATTTCCTGGCTGAAGATGCGCGGTCCGAGATCGTCGATCAGTAGTAGACCCGCATTGAGATCAGCGGCGTGGATCGCGGGCGCTTCGAGGCCCCTTTCGCGCAATCCACCGGCGATCGCGACGAAGGGGCGAACGTCCTCGGCCAACTTGGAGATATCGGAATAGGTGCGGCCGTCACGGATGACGCCGCCATTCGGCATGCGCGGCGCGTCCATCAGGATCAGCGGGCGCGATTGGCCGTGAACGCGGGCATAGGCGCGGAACGAGGCGTCGCCCTGCATGTAACTGATGCGGCGCGGGTCGCTCGTGCGTTCCTTCAGAAAGCGAAAGATCTCGATGGCGCGTTGAGCGCGTGCTGCGGTTGCCCCGGTTGCCACCAACCGGACATGGCGGCGCTCTGGTGCGGCAGTCGTTGCCAACGCAATGGTAATCGCTTCGGTGCTGAATAGTTCGGCAGCGCGCTCCGGCCATTCGACGATGACGGCGCCGCGTTGGGCCGCTTCGTCGAAGCCGATCTCCAGCGCTTCGGCGGCGTCTGCCAAGCGATAGAAGTCGAAATGCGCCAGTGTCAGGCGCGCGGATTCGTAGGTCTGCGTCAAAGAAAACGTCGGGCTTGGCACCTCGGCTTCGGTGTCGTCGAGGACGGCGCGGATGAGGGCGCGGGCGAACGTCGTCTTGCCGGCGCCGAGATCGCCGGACAGGGCGACTACGTCGCAAGCTCGCAGTTTCAAGGCGAGGCATTCGGCGAACAAGCGCAGGCTTGCTTCGTCCAGTTCGTCGTCGAAGTGCCAGGTCATGCGCGTCCGGCGAGTTTTTCGGGCTTGTGCGCGGTGTCGATGTTTGCAAGCCCGGTTTCGGGGAGGCGGACTGTAACACGGGTGCCGCGTCCTGGCTCGCTATCAAGGCTCAGATTGCCGCCGTGCAGCTCGACCAGGCTCTTGACGATGGCGAGGCCGAGGCCGGCGCCGCGATGTTTCGAGCCGAGGCTGCGGCTTTCGAAGCGTTCAAAGACGCGCGCCTGCTGATCTTTCGGGATGCCTATGCCTTGGTCCTCGACGGTGAGAGCCACCATGCCGGATTCGCGCCAGCAACCGACTCGAATGGTCCCGTTGGGTTGCGAGAAGCCGATGGCATTGGCGAGGAGGTTGTAAAGGATTTGGCGTACGCGGGATTCGTCGGCAATGAATTCGTCGACATCATCGGCGATGCGAATGTCGAGTTCTAGCCGCGTACGATTGGCGCGGTCGCGGACGCCCAGGACGGCTGCCTCGACGATCGGGCGGATGCGGGTCGGTGCCAGCTTCAGTTCCATGGCGCCGGCGTCGATGGTGGCGAGATCCAGGATGTCGTTGATGATCGACAGCAAGGTTTTCGATGAGCCGGAGATATCGCCCATGTATTCGCGTTGCTTGGTATTCAGCGTTCCGGTACGGGGATTGTGCAGCAATTCGCTGAAGCCGATGATGTTGGTCAACGGCGTTCGCAATTCATAGGACACGTGACTGATGAACTGGCTCTTCAAGCGGTCGGCGGCCAATAGGGCTTCGTTACGCTCGATCAAGGCGCGTTCATAGCGTTTAGTGTCGGTGACATCGGAGAATGTGATCAGGGTGGCGCCGTCCGGCAACGGCGAAATGGCGTAGTCAATGATGCTGTCGTCCGGACGCGTCATCTGTCCTTCGACGGGTTGACGCCGATCGGAGATGCCGGTGACGGCACGGTTCATCAACGTCCAGATGTTCTGGTCGTCGACCAAAACCGAACATTGACGGGCGATTTCGTCGATGTGGGGGCCTTCGTTCAGCGTCGCGCGCGACAGGCGCCAGATCTGGCAAAGTGCCGAATTGAAGAGCGTCAAGCGGCCATCGGGCGCAAAGACGGCGACCGCTTCCTTGAGATTGTCGAGCGTCTCGCGCTGGGCGTCGATGAGCGCGTTATAGCGGGCTTCAAGTTCGATGCGTTCAGTGGCGTCGTCGCACAGATAGGTCAGGCCGCCGTCGGGGCGTTGTTCGGACAGAATATGGACCATGCGTCCGTCCGGCAGATGCCACCAATCCTCATACTCAGTGCCGGATTTGTAACCGGCGAGGATTTTGTTCTTCCAGTCGCGGTAGTTAACAACTTCGGGCAGGCGGGACAATGCGCGCAGACGATCGAGAATTTCACTGTCCGTTGGCTGTGTCGCCAGCCAATCGGGATCGAGATGCCAAAGTTTGCGATAGGCGTCGTTGAAGAATGTAAGACGCTGATCGGGGCCGAAGATCGCAACGCCGGTTGCCACACGGTCCAGGGTCCGGTCGTAGGCGGTGATAAGACGATCGCGCTCGCCGCGGGCGCTTTCGATCGCCGCGACATCGATGGCGGCGCCGATGCTGCCGGTTTCCAGTGGCAGCACAATGACGTCATGGGCTTTGCGATCGCCGCCGATGATCAGGGGTAGTCTTTCGCGGTAGGGTTTGCCGGCGCGCATCGCCTCGGCGATCTGTTCGCGCTGTCGCATTTCGAGCAATTCGATATTGGCAGCGCGGACTTCATCGAAGGCCGCGGCGTCGACGGCTTTGATGTAAGCGGCGTTGGCCCATTCGGGGCGGCCATCGCCGCCGCGTAACCAGACCGGCATCGGCAAGGAATCGAGTAGCGCGCGACTGGCGGTGATTTCGCGCGTCAAGGCCCGATGCTGCTCCAAAATGCGTGCGAGGTCGCGCTTATAGCCGACAACGTCGCGCAGACGCAGGATAGCCCGGCCGCCGGCGGCGCGGCCATCGGCCTCCACATAAGCGCCCTTGACAGTTTGGACGAGGACGTTGAAGGCGCGACCATCGGAGAATAGTGCATCGAGACAGGATTTGAGCTGCGTGGCGGAAGCAGGATCAAGCCATTGGCCGAAGCGTTCCAGTGATTGTGCATCTTCGGGGACGCCAGCGACGCCCGCCAAGGTATGGGTGACGATGCGGACGCGCTGGCCCTGTTCCCAGAAGACCAGGACCTGCTGTTCGGCTTTCAGGATGGCTTCGGTGACGGCCAAAGTCTTGCGCAGTTCGGCGGCATCGCCGCGCGCATCGAGGGGGTCGCCACGGCGGTCAGTGACGTTGTGAATGAGAATGGCGAAGGCCAGCGAAGCAAGACCAACAGCGATGGCGGCAAACAAGACCACGGGTAGCGGCATATTCGATGCGCCAGTCCCGGCATTGTCGACCGACGTGGACAGGAGGGCGACGACCACGGCGATTGCGGCGACGAAAAGCAGTGCGAGCTTTCCGCGCGGGCCGTTCGCAGTGAGTGGAAACCCTGTCAATGTCTTGCCGCCGAAGATGGTCTGAGGTGTGTGAAATCTGGGTAAGCAGCCGATAACGCGGAACCGGACGCACAGCAGGATACAATCAGCAACGCGCACGCATGATTCGCCCGAAAAAGGGCTCTGCGAATCAATAGGGAGTATGAGGGTGTTCGGCTGGGCTGGATAGGGCGCAGGGAACACACGGCCTATCGAACAGGGGTGCCAAGCCGCCAACAACTGTGGACGACACGCGCCCTGTCAGGCCGGCGTCACGACCTTGCGGTACGAGCGCTTCTCGCAGGGGACGTCCCCATCAAAGAGAACAATGTCGCAAGCCTGAAAGTTCAGCGTCTGGCCGGTCTCGACGTTGTTCCCGGTCACCAACACTTCCATCACGAGATGGTTCGGGCCGGGGTGCAGGTCGACAATCGCGTAGTGAAGGTCGGGGACCATGCGAAAGAATTTGGTCAGCCATTCGCGCAACTGGGTCTTGCCCTTGTATGTCGATCCTTGCGCGGTCACGCCTGCGGGGAATTGCCACGCAAAGTCTTCCGGCAGCGTCGCCAGTACACCTTCGATGTCGTGTGCATTCCAGGGCGCGAGGAATTCGGTGGTCCAGGTATGCCAGTCGCGCGATGTGGGCATGGGCTGATTACTTTCAGGGCTGGTTGATTGAGCGCGTAGAATCTAACAGTTCAGGCGACATGTTGTACATGTCGGCAACGGCACGCTTGGAGCGTAGCGCGACGTCAGCGAGGAATAGAAATACCGCCGGACCTGTTGATCCGGCGGTTGCTCATGTCGGGCGTGCGGTGCTGGTCCCTGCGATCAGCCGGTGATTGCTCAATACCGGTAATGATCCGCCTTGAACGGGCCAGTTGGCTTGACGCCGATGTACTCGGCCTGCTTGGCGCTCAATTTGGTGAGCTTCACGCCGATTTTTTCCAGATGCAGCATCGCGACCTTTTCGTCGAGGTGCTTCGGCAACGTGTAGACCTTCTTTTCGTACTGGCTATTCTTGGTCCAGAGTTCGATCTGAGCGAGCGTCTGATTGGTGAAGGACGCCGACATCACGAACGAGGGATGGCCGGTTGCGTTGCCGAGGTTGACGAGGCGGCCCTCCGAGAGCAACAGCACGCGCTTGCCGTCGGGGAATTCGACTTCGTCGACCTGTGGCTTGACGTTGTGCCACTTGAAGTTCTTCAGGCCGGCGACTTGGATTTCGTTGTCGAAGTGGCCGATGTTGCAGACGATGGCACGATCCTTCATGCCGCGAATGTGGTCGACGGTCAGGATATCGACGTTGCCAGTGGCCGTCACAAAGATGTCGGCGCGCTTGACGGCATCTTCCATTGTGGTGACTTCGTAGCCTTCCATGGCGGCTTGCAGCGCGCAGATCGGGTCGACTTCCGAAACCATGACGCGGCACCCGGCCTGGCGGAGCGAGGCGGCCGACCCTTTGCCAACGTCGCCGAAGCCCGCAACCATGGCGACCTTACCGGCCATCATGACGTCGGTGCCGCGGCGGATCGCGTCGACGAGGCTTTCACGGCAGCCATAGAGGTTGTCGAACTTCGACTTGGTGACGGAATCGTTGACGTTGATCGCCGGGAACAGCAGCGTGCCCTTTTTCTGCATCTCATAGAGACGATGCACGCCTGTGGTGGTCTCTTCCGAGACGCCCTTGATGCCCTTGGCGAGTTCGGCGAACCAACCCTTCGGCTTCTCTTTCAGCGTCTTCTTGAGCAGGGCAAAGAAGATCTCCTCTTCCTCGGAGCCTGGCTTGTCGAGGAATGCGGCGTCTCCCTTCTCGGCGCGCAGGCCCAGATGGACGAACATGGTTGCATCGCCGCCATCGTCGAGGATCATGTTGGGCATACCGCCGCCGTGCCAGTCGAAGAGGCGGGCGGTGTAGTCCCAGTATTCCTTCAGGCTCTCTCCTTTATAGGCGAAGACCGGCGTTCCACCGGCCGCGATGGCGGCGGCGGCGTGGTCCTGGGTCGAATAAATATTGCAGGAGACCCAGCGGACATCGGCGCCAAGCACCTT
The DNA here is from genome assembly GCA_963714325.1 of uncultured Alphaproteobacteria bacterium. Lineage (GTDB taxonomy): Bacteria > Pseudomonadota > Alphaproteobacteria > Rhizobiales > Hyphomicrobiaceae > CAVQOB01. The sequence goes on from CAVQOB010000003.1 coordinate 176,251, forward strand.
CAGGGTCTCGATGAGGACCGCTGTCTGGATGGTCATATGCAACGAGCCAGCGATGCGGGCGCCCTTGAGAGGCTTGGCGGCTCCATACTCCTTACGCGTCGCCATCAGGCCCGGCATTTCGGTCTCTGCGATAGCGATTTCCTTGCGGCCGTACTCGGCGAGGCCGATGTCCTTGACGGCGTAATCTGGCTTGCTGGTCATTTTGCGGGTCCTTGTTGGTTAACGCGGGCAGGCTGATCCGGCTAAACCGGATCACAATTTTTTTTGAGCGGGTGCGCCGATTTTTGTGCCGGGTACCACCGTGCAGGTTTGAGGCTGGGTCCTTATAGCCAGCACGCTGGACGCAAGCAATAAAGATATAAGCAAGTCGTTATGTCAGACAGGGCGACCTCGCGTCACAGGGGGTTAAAGGTAGAAGATAAGGGAAGGCCGGGTTGTCGGGGGTAGGCAGCGGTGAAGCCCCGGCTGGGGGTAAAATCGGCAACAGACCTTAAGTTCAAACTTGCATAAAATTTTATATAAAATAGCAACAATTCGTTAAATTTTATAATAATATGTAAATCTAAAGTATAAAATTACAATCAATTGGCATTAAAAGTAGAACTGATAAACCTCATGCACTTGTTTGATCTTTACTTGGGATAAATAATTACAGGCGTAGATTGCCCCTAGCAGGAAGACTGTGTGCAGGAGGCGTAGCATGTCTATTCAGACCAAACAGATCCTTGGATCTGTTGTTGCTTCGGAGGCCAGCTTAGAACTGGTCCCGGTGGCAATGAACAAGCGGGGTGCGCAAGCATCCTGGTTGTCGCGGTTCCGCGACGACCAAAAGGGCAGCACGGCCATGATCTTCGGCCTGACACTGTTCCCACTGGTGTTCTTCGTCGGTATCGCGGTCGATTTCAGCCGTGCCTTGACGATGCGGGCGCAGACGCAGGTCGCGCTCGACGCGGCTTCGCTGGCAGCGGGCCGGGCCTATCAAACGGCCGCGTCCAATGCGACGGCGACCAATCCTGGCAATTGTGGCTCAAGCTCGGGCAAGGCGCTGGTCGCTTGCGTCGCCGCCAACCAGTACTTCGATGCGTCGAAGCCGCCGGCTGGCCGCGTCGTCACCAGTTCTATGGCGTTCGCACCGCCAAGCGGCGTGAACACCGAGTTCACGGTGACAGCGACAACCTGGCTCAAGACGCCGTTCTTGAATGCTGTTGCGGTGTTCAAGCCGAAGGCGGCTGAAGCTGGTGCTCCGACGGGCTGCGCGAACAGCGGCTGGCAGTGCTTGCGCTTGACGTCGACGGCGTCGGCGCTGGTTGCCGCCGGCGGCGGAAACACCGCCATCAGTCTGGAAACGGCATTGATGATCGACGTCACCGGCTCGATGGGCCCGCAAGAAGGTGACGGCAACAAGCTTCCGGATGCGAAGGCTGCGGCCAAGGATCTGATCGATATTCTGGTGTGGGACAACCAGACGACGGTGACATCGAAAGTGTCGCTGGTGCCGTTCTCGCAGAGCGTCAACGTCGGCAGCTATGCATCGGCCGTGACGGGCAGACCTGCGACGAGCGGATCGAACAGTTTGCGCCCGTGCGTCATCGAACGCGTCGGCACCAATGCCTATACGGACGCGGCGCCAAGTGCCGCGAACGGTTGGATCGGTTCCTATGCGGGCAACAACGCGCCGTCAGGCTATAGCTACAACGGTCGTCTTGCCAGCAGCAGCGGCGACAGTTACAACTATAATTCCACCGGTACCTGCGATCCGGGTTCTGGCCTGCTCGGCAACCCACAGAATGACGCTGCGATCGTTCCGCTGTCGAACAACAAGACGACGTTGAAGAACACTGTCGATGCGTTGATCCCCAAGGGGTACACGGCCGGGCAACTGGGCACGGCATGGGCCTGGTATACCCTGGCGCCGACGTGGAATTCGATCTGGCCGGCGGCCAGTCAAGCGACGGCCTACAATACGCCGAACGTCAAAAAAATCGCCGTTCTGATGACGGACGGTGACTACAACAAGGATTACGCCGACTACGACAGCTCGCAGAATCAAGCAGGCTTTCTGTGCACCAACATGAAGGCGAAGAACATCACGGTGTATACGGTTGGCTTCCAGGTCTCCGAAACCGCCAAGACGTTCCTCAAGAGCTGCGCAACGACGAATGATCACTACTACGATGCGACGACGGGCGAAGCACTGAAGCAGGCCTTCCGGGATATCGCCCTGAAGATCTCGTCACTGCGGATCTCGAAGTAATCGACCGTGCCTGCACACGGGGGTGGAGGGGGTGCCTAACGGCGCCCCTTTTGCTTTTTTACTTGGCCCTTCAGCTGCCCACCAGCAGCCGGGCACTTTTCTTGCGGCTTCAGGTGCCACCTTTATTGGTCGCGCTGCTCGTCGGAAAACCGGTTCCCACTTTTCCGGCAGCGTTCCGCCAACCACGCTGTTTTTCTGACGCTTCGGCGGCCCAACAGCGGCCGCGCTATTCTTCTTCGCCGAACTTGTCGGCGACAAGGGCGATCAGTGCTTCAAGGGCTTCGGGGGCGTCAGGACCTTTGGCATCGATTTGAATCGTCGTGCCGATACTGGCGGCGAGCATCATCAGGCCCATGATCGATGTGCCGCCAACGGATTGGCCCTCGCGGGTGACCAGGATGTCGGCCTTGTATTGTTCGGCGCATTTGACGAATTTGGCGGAGGCGCGCGCGTGCAGGCCTTTGCGATTGACAATCTTGACGATGGCGGACGGCTTTTGACTGTCAATCACGCGTGTATCATATCCGGTAAGCTGCATTCGAAGGGTGGATTGCGATTGGGGTAATGTGATGTGTTAATTTTCCCCAGCCAGGACTTGGCTGGCGACGGAAATGTATTTGCGCCCGGCATCCCGGGCGGCGGTGATGGCCTTGGCCATCGGCATCTCGACGCGGACGCTGGCAAGCTTGATCAGCATTGGCAGATTGATGCCGGCGATGACCTCGGCACCAGTCTCTTCCATCACTGAAATAGCCAAATTCGAAGGCGTGCCGCCAAACATGTCGGTGAGGATGACGATGCCACCTGTGCCCTTGACCTGGCTAACGGCAGTCAGCAATTCGTTGCGCCGGACCTCGATGTCGTCGTCGGGGCCGATGGAAATTGTCTCCATATGCTCCTGCTTGCCGACGACGTGCTCGAGTGCGGCTCGGAATTCCTGGGCCAGACGCCCGTGGGTGACGATGACAACGCCAATCATGCGTGAACTTTATCAATCCTGAGTGTGGGCTTGCGTGGCTGGTGGCCACTTCTGGCGCGGCATGATGGTCCAGCGGCGGCGCGGGCGCAAGGCCCATTGCGGGAATTGCAGACGGCCGGGTCGGTTGGACGTTCGGCAAGTTATCATGCTGATTGGATTGCGAAATTCAAGAACAAGGCGAGTTTGATCGGGGCTGCGGCTTCAGGCGCGAACAGCTTCAACGATGGGCGTTGCAGCCCAAGCACTTCGATGCTTGCGAGCAAATCCGGCATTCGTTCAACGTCCTCCCGGCCAACCAAATCGATGACGGCGATGAGTGGGCATGGTCCCAACGTCGCGACGGGCACAATGCCGATGCCGCGGACTTCGAGTTTGCCGCGCAGTGGGGCTGGAGCGTCAGCGATGATGCGCTGGCCGTCACGGGTCAGTTCGACTTGATCGTCGGCGACGAGGCGGTGTTCGCCGGCAGGCGCACCCGGTAACAGCGATTGCATGATGAAGCGCAATGCCAAGTCGGATTTTCCTGAACCCGACGGACCTCTGATCAATGCGGCATGGGTGCCAAGTGCCACGCAGGTGCCATGGACGCGATTGCTCAAGATTTGCACGTTACGTTCGCTCCAGGCGGCGCCATTGCGGTTAGGGTGGTCAAGCGCGCGGTTTGTTGGCGGGAATGCGCACAACGAAGCGAGCGCCTGCAATGCCGGGCTGGCGGCGTTCGCGCAACTCGGTGAGTTCGCGGGCTGGCGGCGGTTCGTTGACCGCGGCCTTGCGATTGATTGCGACGACATCGCCGCCATGGGCGAGGACGATCTCGCGGGTGATCGAGAGGCCAAGGCCGGAATTCTTGCCTTTGGCACGGTCGGACTGAGGGCGGTCGGAATAGAAGCGCTTGAAGATGTCGTCGAGTTTATCGTCGGGTATGCCGGGGCCTTGATCATCAACGATCATCTCAATGTCGGGTCCATTGCGGCGCAGGGCGACGGTGACGGTTGCTTCGGGGGCAGAAAACGAAAGCGCGTTGTCGACGAGGTTGGTGACGACCTGGCTCATGCGGCCTTCATGACCGTTGATGACGTATGTGCTGGCATCAGAGCCTGTTTCGATATCGAGTGTGAGGATTGTGCCTCGCTCGCTATTGACGTCGCGAAGCACGCCGACGACGCCTTCTACAATCGCCCTGAGATCGATAGGTTCGAACTCCTGGCGGGCAAGTTCTGCATCAAGTCGCGAGGCGTTGGCAACATCGCTGATTAAGCGGTTCAACCGTTTCAACTCGCCTTGAATCTGGGCTACCAGCTCATCGCGTTTGGCGTCGGTCTTGGCATAGGTCAGCGACTCGGCGGTGGACCTGGCGGCTGCGACCGGGTTTTTCAATTCGTGGGCGACGTCCTGGGCAAAGCGATCGCTGGCTTCGATGCGGCTGTAAAGCGCCGTTGTCATCTGCTGGAAGGAGGTGGCGAGATGGCCAACCTCATCGCGGCGGTCGGACAGGTCTTTCAAGTTGTGACTGGCGGTGATGCTGCGGCTGACATGCTCAGCCGTGTCTGACAATTTGCGCATCGGGCCGGCAATGGTGCGCTCGAGGAGTAGCGACGCTAGCAATGTCGCGGTAATGGCCAAGGCCGAAATGATCAGGAGCGCGCGCCGCTCCTTCGACAACAATCGGTCAATCTCACCGGGACGGGTGGACAACAAAACAACTCCCTGAACCGCTTTCATAACCTGGATCGGGGCTGCAACAGCGACCATCTGCTCGCCCTTGGAATTGATCAAGAGCATGCGGGTGATCTTGCCGTCCAAGGCTTCGCGGACCTCGGGGTACAATGGCCCTTTGATAGCGTTGAGATCGCGATACACTGGGAGTTCACTGCGCATGAACCAAGCCATGAAGCGCGTGAAGGAATTGCGCAATCGCTGGTCGCCATCATCATCCGTGGCACTCCCTGCAGCACCGGCTTGGGATGCGGCGCTGCGTAGTGTCGGAGCGCCGGTGTCGACCAACAAACTGCGTTCGCGGCTATAGACGCGGGCGCGGGCATTGGTGTTTTGGACAAGGCGGCGCAAAACCGGCGCGATGCGCTCGGGAGCCAATGACATCTCCAACGCGGCAAAGGCATCATCGCGGAAGGGGATCCGGGCGCCTTCGGCTTCGGGTAACCGGTCGGGATCGAGGACGATGCGGTCGGTCTCCATTTTTGCGTTCGAGGCGATGGCGACTGAAACCATCTGAGCATGGGTTTTCAGGGCATCGACCTTGGCGTCAATCAGCTGCTCATAATAGCGGTGAAAAATCGCCAGCCCGCCGAGCAGAATGACGAGACCGATGATGTTGGCGGCCAATATCCGGCGGCGCAGGGTGGCGGTGCAGAACTTCCAGAGTGCCTGACGGCGCAACCATGGCAGTACGTATTCAGCCGCAAGCGCTCGCGCAACGTGCGTGCACGCGGTCGCTCGCGCGAGCAACGCTTTGACCGAAAACTCCGTGGCACGGTTTTCGGCCGGTCGTTGGACGTGCGGTTGGTTCGTATCGAATGGCATTGAACCGCCTTGGGCTGGCTGGCGTTCGCTGGCCGTCATGCTTCCTTGAAGCGATAGCCGACGCCGTAGAGCGTTTCGATGACGTCAAAATCATCGTCGGTCTGCTTGAACTTCTTGCGCAGACGTTTGATGTGACTGTCGATGGTGCGATCGTCGACGTAGACTTGGTCGTCGTAGGCAGCGTCCATCAGGGCATCTCGGGTTTTAACGACGCCGGGGCGTGTTGCCAGCGCCTGCAGAATCAAAAACTCGGTCACCGTGAGGGTCACCGGCCGGTTGTCCCAATGACACGTGTGACGTTCGGGATCGAGTTTGAGCTTGCCGCGCTCAAGGATGCGGGCGGCTTCGGTTGCGGCGGCGGCGGGGTCTTTTGGCGAAAAGCGCCGCAGGACGGCCTTGACCCGCTCGACGACCAAGCGTTGGGAGAACGGTTTGGCGATGTAGTCGTCGGCACCCATCTTGAGGCCAAACAATTGGTCGATCTCCTCGTCCTTCGAGGTGAGGAAAATGACCGGCATATCGGTCAACTGACGCAGCCGGCGGAGCAGCTCCATGCCGTCCATGCGGGGCATTTTGACGTCGAGAATGGCGAGATCCGCCGGCTCCTCGGTCAGGGCCTCAAGGGCTGCGGCACCGTCAGGATAGGTGCGCACCTTGAAGCCTTCCGCTTCCAGCGCCATGCCCAGCGAGTCGCGGATGTTGCGCTCGTCATCGACGACAGCAATTGTGCTCTTCTCTTTCATCATAGTCCTCTCCCGGCCGACCTCACGTGCGCTTTATGGCCCACTCGTGAGTGAATTGTGGCTTCTCTTTTGTATGGATCGGACTGAATGTTACCTGAATGTCGCGCCCTCGCAACCCCAAGAGGCAATGTTCCGATGACTGTCGACAGGAAATCTGGCCCCCCGCGTATGCCTGATAGCCCAGGCGAGGTGGCGAAATCGCTGATCCGCGCCGCTTTCAAGGGGGCTTTGGCGACGATCGATTCGGCAGCCGGGGGGCCCTACGCATCACTGGTCCTGGTTGCCACAACCCAGGCGGGCGCACCGATTTTTCTGTTGTCGCGATTGGCGCTGCATACGCGCAACCTCCTTGTGGACCCGCGCGCCAGTCTGCTGATCGATGGGACGGATGCTGCCGGCGACCCGATGGCAGGAGGCAGGGTCAGTGTCTCGGGAACCATCGTGATATCGACCGACCAGCATGGTCGGGAACGCTTTCTTGCACGTCACTCAGCCGCCGGTGCCTATGCCGACTTTGCCGATTTTAGCTTTTACACCCTGACAATCGAGCGGGCGCACCTCATTCAAGGTTTTGGCCGGATCATTGATATTCGCGGGCGGGATTTGTTGGATCCCGGCTAGGCGGGACTTCTTTTTGGAGTGCCGTAGCTGGTTGTGGCGGACTATTGATGTGGCTCGGCGGGGAGACCGGCGCATCCAGAGCTGTGTTGCAATGCAGCGATGTATACGTTGAATTTGGCCGTTCTAGCACTGCTTTCCGGTAAGTTGTCGACAAGTGTTACGCGGGCCGATTCTTGTCGTGCCTTGACGATTTGTGCGACTATCGGACGCTTGAGCACGCCGGTTACTTTTCGTAGACAGTTTGCTGGCGACCGCAACTCTAACATACGTTTCTGCTGGAACGACCTTAAGAGGGACTTCATCGTCGCTGATTATGGTGGCGTCTGGTTTTTGCCAGCGGCACCACTGCTACACTTCGTTGCGAGCGCGAATGGGCAGCCGTCGCACTCGCGTTATCAACCCTAATCAATGAGCCGATCGTATCCATGAGCGCGCCCAAGAGCAGTGAGACGTTTGCCCTGAATTTGCCAGCCAAGGTTCATCATAACCTTTTCGAGGCCGAGCTGCTGGAGCTGGCCGTGAAGCGCGGCGAAGGTCGGCTGGCGGCGACCGGAGCGTTTGTGGCGCATACGGGCGTGCATACCGGGCGATCGCCGAACGACAAGTTCACGATCCGGGACGGCGATACAGAGTTGCAGATCTGGTGGGACAACAACAAGTCGATCACGCGCGCGCAGTTCGATATGCTGCTGCAGGATTTCACAGCACATGTGAAGTCGCGCGAGATGTTCGTGCAGGATCTTTTTGCTGGCGCCGATGCCAATCATCGACTCAAGACCCGCGTCTTCACCGAGTATGCTTGGCATTCGGTTTTCATCCGGCACATGCTGCGCCGGCCGGCAGCAAGTGAGCTGGTTGGTTTCGCCCCAGAATTCACCGTCGTCAATTGCCCGAGCTTCAAGGCCGATGTGAAACGGCACGGCGTACGTTCGGAGACCGTCATCGCCTGTGATTTCACGCGCCGCCTGGTGCTGATCGGTGGGTCGGAATACGCCGGCGAAACAAAGAAGTCAGTCTTTACGTTCCTCAACTACCTGTTGCCATCGAAGGGCGTTATGCCCATGCATTGCTCGGCGAACGTTGGCCATGGCGGGGACGCTGCTGTGTTCTTCGGATTGTCGGGAACCGGCAAGACGACGTTGTCGGCCGATCCGAAGCGCATTCTACTGGGGGATGACGAGCACGGCTGGTCATCGGATGGCATCTTCAATTTCGAAGGCGGGTGCTACGCCAAGACGATCCGGCTTTCGCGCGAGGCGGAGCCGCAGATCTGGGACGCGTCCAACCGTTTCGCGGCAGTGCTTGAGAACGTCATTCTGAAGCCGGGCAGTATGGAGCCTGACTTCAATGATGGCCGGCTGACGGAAAACACACGGTCCTGCTATCCGCTTGAGTTCATCGCCAACGCGAGTGCCAGCGGCACGGCTTCGCACCCCAAGAATATCGTGATGCTGTGCGCCGATGCGTTCGGTGTGATGCCGCCGATCGCGCGGCTTTCGCCGAGTCAGGCGATGTATCATTTCCTGTCCGGCTACACGGCGAAGGTTGCCGGTACTGAAAAGGGCATGAAGGGTAACGAAGCGTCGGCGACGTTCTCGACCTGCTTCGGCGCGCCGTTCATGCCACGGCATCCCTCGGTCTATGGCAATATGCTACGGGCGCTGGTCGCCAAGCACAACGTCGATTGCTGGCTGGTCAACACCGGGTGGACCGGTGGCAAGTTCGGTGTCGGCAGCCGGATGCCGATCAAGGCAACGCGCGCCTTGCTCGATGCGGCTCTTAGCGGGAAGCTCAAGCACCAACCGATGCGCCGCGATCCGATGTTCGGATTCGAGGTGCCGTTGTCGCTCGATGGCGTCAACTCCAAGATATTGACGCCGCGCGAGACCTGGGCAGATAAGGCCGCCTATGATGCGCAAGCAAAGGCGCTGGTCGGTATGTTCAATGCGAATTTCACGAAATTTGAGGCGCATGTGGACGCCGATGTGAAGGCTGCCGCCCCCGCCGTGCGGCAGGCGGCGGAGTAACGCTTCAAGCGTTTCAGCGTCCGACCGTGGCGAAGGCGTAGCTTGCGCCGCGCCTCTCGACGGCGCCGACGCCTGGGTAGGGGAGGTGATAGCCGACGACCGGCGTCTTGTCGGTGGCGAGGCGATCGAGGAGTGCTTTACGCGTCGCAGCGGCGCGGTCGGGTTCATGGTCGGCGGCGGTTTTCCAATCGGGATGGGCGAACGAGATATGCGATTGGACGAGCGCGTCGGCAAGGACGATCAGCGCGGCATTGCCTGAGGACAAACCGATGCAGATGTGGCCTTGGGTGTGGCCGGCTGAATCGATTGCCGACATGCCCGGCGCGATGGCCGCATTCGGTTTGATGAAGGTCATCCGATCCTTGAGGCGCGCCAGATTGCGCTTGGCGCCGGGGATGAAGTTCTGGCGGTCGGCCGGTAATTTGGCGATTGGGTCGCCGGCCATCCAGAGCGCCCATTCGGCTTCGGAGATGACGTACTGCGCGTTGGGGAAGCGTGGTGTGTCGTCGAACTCATCGATCGCGCCCCAGAGGTGGTCGGGGTGTCCGTGCGTGATGATCACGCGCGTAACCGCTTTCGAATCGATCCCGGCGCTGGAGAGGCTGTCAGCGAGCTTGCCGGTCGTCTCCATGAAGTTCGGGCCAGAGCCCACGTCGATCAATGTCAATTCGTTGCCGCGTTTGACGGCAGTGATATTCACGCCAGCTTTGACACTGTGTTCGCTGACGCCGGCTGTCTTGAAGGCGTTCGCCCGTTCCGCGTCGGTTCGATCCGTGCCGAACATCGAGACGGGTTGCATCATGTGCCCATCGGAGAGAATGGTGACGTCGAGTTCGCCGATTTTTACGGTATGCGCTGTGGTGGGTGCTGTTTGCGCATTGGAGTGGGCCGGGAAGATACCGCCGAATATGGCGCAGCTCAGTCCGGCCAGCGCGCCGTTGCGCAAGATCTCGCGGCGCGATCGGCGAACTGATGTGGCGATCTTTAGGACGCGCGGCATGAGCTTGATTTCCGTTCTGCCATTCTATGCGGCATCGGCCCCATAGTACACGGTGACGACGTGCTGGGCTTCAGCGAAGAACAGCCAGCGTTCGACAAAGATGCCGAGTGCGCAGAACATGACGGCAAGCGTCGCGAAGACCAGCGCGGTGCTGGGCGGCACGGCCAGCGACATCATGGTCATGAAGAGCGGCAGCGCGAAGGCCATGCCAAGCACGATGGTGCGCAGGCGCTGCGCATGCTTGCGGGCGACCGTGTAGCCCATCTCGCGCATCACGTAGTTGGCTTGGCTGTGCGGTGGATCGAGTGGCCGGACTTTGCCGAGCGATCCAAGTCCCGTCGCAGCACCGGCTGTCCAGGTTTTCGTCGCGGTATCGATCCGCTTCCAATAGGTGAGTTTGAGCGCCATCGACATGAGCAGCAGTAGGGAGACGATCAGTGTCGCGGTGTCGCTCTCAAGAGTGAAGAGCCGCAGAATAAACAGCATCAGCAGGCCGCCGGTGGTCAATGCGAGCAGCACGTAGATCGGCGTGACGAGGGAATCGCACCACGCGCGGATGGTCGGCAGCGACTGATAGATCATCCCGGTGCAATACACGGTGATGAGTGCGCAGATGATGGTTGCCAGCGCCGTCAGTGCGAAGACGTGGGCGTGCGTGCCGAGCCAGACCCAGCCGAATGCGAACAGGCCTGCTGGCACAAACGTCACGACAGCCGCAACGCCTTCGCGCGACAACCACGATGTGTTCCACTGAGAAAACGCTCGCCACGCCCGCTCGGGTCGACCGAGATGCGAGGTTGAACACAATAGCCCGGCGATGATGAGTGTTAAGGCGAGAGCAAAACCAACGAGTCCGATGGACGCTTCCGGCTTGACCGTGCCGGTCAGGGCGAGACCTGATAGCCAGATCAGCAGCCCATAGCCCGCGCCCGAGAGGGTCGTAAAGAAGATGACGGAGTAGGCGGGATGCATAGCGGAAACCTCGGTGTCGTCCATATGCGGCGGCAGACATGCAAGGGCTTTGCCCCTGCCCCCCACCAAAGGCCTCAGGCCTTTGGAAACGCCTCTTTGCAGGACGGGTCCAGGGACTATTTCCCTGGTCGGGGTGCGCGAGGGGCTGAAAGCCCTTCGCTGTTATCGTGAGAGAACTTTGTCGGCGAAGGCGAACAGCTTATCAAGCGCGCTGTTGGTATCGTGCGGAGAACCAGCCGCCATGCGCGCTTCAGCTGGTTTTGCCGCTGTTGACGCATCACGTCGCGCGCGAGGCGGCAGGTATTTGTTCACCGGCTTGAAACCCATCCCAGGTAACAGGTCGAAGCCGCCGCGTTCTTTGACGAGCTTTGAGACGTCCGAGTTGGCGTCGCCTAGATCGCCGAAGTGACGCGCACCCGTAGGGCAGGCGCGCACGCAAGCGGGGATGCGATCTTCTTCGGGGATATGTTCGTTATAGATGCGGTCGACGCAGAGCGTGCATTTTTTCATGACGCCATCGGCGTAGTCATATTCGCGTGCGCCGTAAGCGCACGCCCACGAACAGAGTTTGCAGCCGATGCACGTGTCAGGATCGACCAGCACAATGCCGTCCGACGCGCGCTTGTAGCTGGCGCCAGTCGGGCAGACGGTGACGCACGCCGGTGTTTCGCAATGCAGGCACGAGCGCGGGAAATGCACGGTGCGCGACGTTGCGCCCTCGCCGACATCATAGCTGTGCACGCGGTTAAGCCAAGCGCCGTGTGGGTCAGCGCCGTATGGGTCGATATCGGAGAGTGGTGCTGAATAGCCGCCGGTGTTCCATTCCTTGCAACTGGTCGCGCACGCCTGACACCCAACGCAGGTGTCGAGATCAATAACGAGGCCGAGCTTTTTGGCTGAAGGTGCGGGAAGTGCGGTCATCACGCACGCTCCTTGTTGAACGAACGACCGAAGTCAGAAGCGGTCGGAGCTACAACGCCCGGCGGCGAGCTGATGGACCCGAATGTCGGCCAGGTTTCGTGCGTCTCGGCGGCGGGGGCTTTTTCTATTTTGACACGCAGGTCATACCACGCGGCCTGCCCCGTGACCGGATCCGAGTTCGCGTAGCGATAGCCGCCTTCGCGCGGTGGCAACAATTCGCTGATCAAGTGGTTCAACAGAAAGCCCTGCTTCGCTTCGGGTGCATCCTTGTCGAGCGCCCAGGCGCCGGAGCGCTTGCCGATGGCGTTCCAGGTCCACACCGTATCGGCGTTGACGCCTTCCATCAGTCGCACTTGCGCCTTCACGCGGCCGATCGACGACGAGATCCACACCCAGTCATCATCGACGATATCTAAGGTGAGGCCGCGTGAGCGAGCCATGTAAAGCCGGTTGCCGCCGTGGATCTGGCGGAGCCAGGCATTCTGTGAACCCCAAGAGTGATACATCGCCATGGGGCGCTGGGTGATCGCGTGCATCGGGAAGGCCCGGTCATCGATCATTGTACCTTCGAACGGCGCGTACCAGAACGGCAGCGGATCGAAGTAGCGTTCGATGCGCTGGCGCTTATCGGCCGGCGGTCGGATCGCGCCATGACCGCGTGCCGCTAAGCGGAACTTCTGCAGCACTTCGGAATAGAGCTGGAAGATAATCGGCTCGGTGTTGCCGACGAATCCAACGGATTTCGCGAAGTCGAGATAGGTCTTGTTGGCATGCTTCATGTAGCGCGCTTCGGGTTTCAAGTGGTGGATGTGGAACGACCCGTTCGCGATGTATTTTTCCAACTGCTTCGGATTGACCGCGCCGGTGCCGAACTGATCGCCGTCTTTGCCACGCCAACCCGCAAGTGGGCCAATGCCCGGCGCGCGTTCGTGATTGACGATGTAGTCGGGATAGCCGCCGGGAAATTTGGGTCGGCCCTCGGGCGTCGTGAAGCCTGGCAATTTCAGTCGTCCGCCGAGGTCGATGAGGACGTCCTGGAAGCCGCGCACGTCGCGGTCCAGTTGGACGACGGGGTGGCGGATCGCGTCGGCGGGGCCATCGGGATCGGAGATCGGGCGGTCGAGCAGCGAGATGCAGTCGTAGCGCTCCAGATACGTCGTATCGGGCAGGATCAGATCGGCATACGCGACCATTTCCGAGGCATAGGCGTCGGAGTAGATGATCTTCGGGATTTTGTAGGTCCCATCAGCATTCTTTGCTGTGAGATAATTGAGCGTCGCGCCGATGTTCATCGATGAGTTCCAGGCCATGTTGGCCATGTACAAGAACATCACATCGATCGGATAGGGATCGGCTTCTCCCGCATTAGTGATCGCCATATGCATGAGCCCGTGTGCCGACAGCGGCGCATCCCAGGAGTAGGCCTTGTCGATGCGGGTCGGCGTGCCGTCGTCGTGGATTAGCAGGTCTTCGGGACCCGCCGTAAACCCCAAGTGCATGCCGGGGAGCGGCGTGTTCGGTTTGATCTGGTGCGGCTTACCAACGGGCTTGTTGCCGGGCGGCGCCGATTTCGGGAACGGCGCCTTGTAGCGGAACCCACCGGGCACATCGATCGTGCCGAGCAGGATCTGCAGGACATGGATCAGGCGGCAGGTGTGGAAGCCGTTCGAGTGCGCTGAAATTCCGCGCATCGCGTGCATGGCAACGGGGCGGCCGGTAATCTCGTTGTGTTCGCGCCCCGCCCAGTCCGTCCACTTGATCGGCAGCGTCACCGTCTGCTTGAAAGCGACGTCGGCGATCTCGGAGGCGATGCGGCGGATTGTTGCCGCCGGTATACCCGTTTCCTTGGCGACGCTTTCGGGCGCGTATGCGTTGGCGAGATAGCGTTCGGCCATCATGCGGAAGACCGGAACGGCCGTGCGCCCATCGGCGAGTTTGAATGTGCCAACGAGTGCTGGCGCGATGTCGACGCGGGCTGAGGATACGAGCGTATTCGACTTTTTATCGAAGCACAGTGGCTTGCTGTCGGCGTCCCTGGCGAAGAGGCCGTCGTCCTTAGCTCCTTTGTCCTGAATGACCAGCCAGGGTGCGTTGGTGTAGCGGACGAGATAGTCGAGGTCGACTTGGTTGGTGCGGAATAATTCGTGGATCAATGCGCCAACCAGCAAGCCGTCCGTGCCAGGCTTGATGCCGAGCCATTCGTCGGCAATCGCATTGTATCCCGTGCGGATCGGATTGATCGAGACGACCTTTGCGCCGCGCTTTTTGAGTTTCCCCAATCCGATCTTGATGGGGTTCGAGCCGTGATCCTCGGCGACGCCGAACAGCAGGAAATATTTGGTGTGCTCCCAGTCGGGTTCGCCGAACTCCCAGAACGATCCACCGAACGTGTAGAGGCCACCAGCCGCCATATTGACCGAACAGAAACCGCCGTGGGCGGCAAAGTTCGGTGTGCCGTACTGCATCGCCCACCACCCCGTCAGGGATTGCGATTGGTCGCGGCCGGTAAAGAATGCGAGCTTCTTCGGGTCCTTGGCGCGGACGTCGCCGAGCCATGTCGTCGCGGTGGCGAGCGCTTCTTCCCAGGAAATCTCGACGAACTGGCCGGAGCCGCGTTCACCGACCCGCTTCAACGGGGCCCTGAGTCGCGCCGGCGAGTAATGTTGCATAATGCCGGCCGCGCCCTTGCCGCAGATGACACCGCGGTTGACGGGATGATCGCGATTGCCGTCGATATATCGGACTTTGCCGTCCTTGATGTGGACCTGAATGCCGCAGCGGCACGCGCACATATAACAGGTCGTCGTCTTGATCTCATCGGCGGGGGATACGGACAGTGATATGTGCGGCTCAGTGGCGGCCGTCAGCAGGGACATCGGATTTGGCAAACGGGGGCTTGGCTTCTGCATTGCTTCCTGTCTGTCCTGCGCTGTGATATCGAGTTTTGCTCTGTGGGGTGGCCACATATGCAAACAGCCGAATACAAGCTGCCCTCAATCGTCGCGACTGACAAGACTTATATAAGATCTTCACCCCGTCGACAGGTGATGGCCAAGTCTACGGCGTGACGCGCTTGGACGTCCCGGCGTGTCATTAGCGTAATGGGAATGCGTCGATGCCAGGAGACACCGCCCGGTACGCGTTGGATTTGAGGAGCTGCCATGACGTCGTCCATCAAGATCGCCCCGTCGATATTATCGGCGGACTTTGCCCGGCTTGGCGAGGAAGTCCGCGCCATCGATAGCGCGGGCTGTGACTGGGTGCATGTCGACGTCATGGACGGGCATTTTGTGCCGAACATCACGATCGGTCCGGATGTGGTGAAGGCGCTCAGGCCGCACACCAAGAAGGTGTTCGATGTGCATTTGATGATTGCGCCGGCGGATGCTTACCTTGAGGCGTTCGCCAAGGCCGGATCGGACATCATGACGGTGCATGCAGAAGCTGGGCCGCATCTCGATCGGTCGCTGCAGCTGATCCGGTCGCTGGGCAAGAAGGCCGGCGTGGCGCTGACGCCGCAGACGCCGGAAAGTGTCATCGAATATGTTCTTGATAAACTTGATCTGGTGCTGGTGATGACGGTCAATCCTGGCTTCGGGGGGCAGGTGTTTCTACCGGCGCAAGTTGAGAAGATGCGTCGGGTTGCCAAGATGATTGCTGGGCGGCCGATCCATCTGGAAGTTGATGGTGGTGTCACGCCGGAGACGGCCAAGCTGTGCGCGGCGGCTGGTGTCGATGTGCTGGTCGCGGGATCGGCGGTGTTCAAGGAGAGGGCCTACAAGGAAAACATCGCGGCGATCCGCGCAGCGGCTGAGGGCGCGCGGCCGAAACGGTGAAGGTTCGGACTGTGCAGGCGGGGGCTCGGCAATGCGGCATTGGTCGTGTTAGGTAGCATCTGAAAACTTGAGAGGACCGTCGCGGATGTCTATGAGCGAAGCCGATATTGCGAGTTTTGCGCGCGCCCTGGTTGCTGCGCGCAAGTCCGGCGCAAAGCCTGCTGAGGTGCCGAAGGTCATTCCGGCGAGCGACGCCGAGGCGTATCGGGTGCAAGATGCGGTGATCAAAGCGCTTGGCCCAGTTGCCGGCTGGAAAGTTGGAGCGGTTAATCCGACATCGGAACCGTTCTGTGCTCCGGTTCTGGCCGGTGGGATTTCGGATGCTGGGAGCAAGCCCGTCATCGTTCCCGCGAAGACCGGGATCGAGGTGGAAATCGCCTTCCGGATGGCGAAGGCATTCCCAGCGGCGGCGATGGCGCCAAGTGCTGCCGAGGTTATGGCGGGAATTGGTTCGGCACATGTGGCGATGGAACTGTGCGTTTCGCGCATTGTCACCGGTCAGCAGTCGCCTGGGCATTGCAATCTCGCTGACAACGGTATGAACCTCGGTTTTGTACTCGGCCCCAAAGTCGAGAACTGGAACGTCATTGACACCAGCCGCCAAGTCACTCGGGCAATTGTTGATGGTCAAGTTGTCGTCGACACCACGGGCGGGCACTCGCAGAAGGATTTGGCCAAACTGCTGGTCTGGCTGGTGGGGCATGTGGTGACGAAGCGCGGCGGCCTGGCGGTGGGGGCGGTGGTGGCAACGGGATCGTGGACGGGCTTGCACTGGACGGCGGTGCCGGCCAAGGTCGCTGGAGAGTTTCCAGGCTTCGGTCGCATGGAAATCGCGCTGACAAAGGCTTGATCGACGCATGCAGAAGGCTATTCCCTGTGTGATTATGCGCGGCGGTTCGAGCCGGGGGCCGTATCTCCTGGCTGCTGATCTGCCAAAAGACCCGGCGCGGCGGGATAGCGTGCTGCTGGCGCTGATGGGTTCGCCGCACGCGCTGCAAGTCGACGGCATCGGGGGATCGCAGCCGCAGACGAGTAAGGTGGCGATTGTTTCGCGGTCGACGCAGCCTGGCACCGATGTCGACTATCTCTTCGCACAGGTGTCGGTGGAGCACGCCGGCGTCGATACCAAGCCGAACTGCGGTAACATGCTGGCTGGCGTCGGGCCGTTCGCCATCGAGGCCGGACTGATCACGGCGGCAGCCGGGCAGACCACCGTCCGCATCTTCAACGTCAATACGGGGGCGCGGATCGATGCTTTGATCGAGACGCCGCACGGTATCGTCAACTACGAGGGCGATACGGCCATTCCCGGCGTCAATGGCACGGCGGCGCCGATCCGGCTGACGTTCCGCGACTTCATCGGTGGCAAGACCGGAACATTGTTTCCGTCTGGCCGGCCCAGTGAAGTCATCGATAGTGTCACTGTCACGCTCTGCGATAGCGCCATGCCAATGATGCTGGTGGATGGCCGCGATTTCGGGTTTGAAGTGATGCCGTTACCGGATGCGCTGGAGGCGCGCGAAGATGTGTTGGCGCGGATCGAGGCGCTGCGCATTGAGGGCGGGCGGCGGATGGGTTTCGGCGATGTGTCAACGTCTGTCGTGCCGAAAGTCGGGTTGCTCTGGCCGGGGCAGAAAGGGCATCTTGCGATCAGTTACCTGATGCCGTGGCGGGTGCATAAATCGGTGGCGGTCACGGGAGCGATCGGGCTCGCGACGGCGGCGCGTTCCTCTGGAACTGTTGCGCATCGCTTGGCGCGACCAGTGGGAGACAATATCGGCATTGAGCACGCCAGTGGCCTGATGACGCTGGAACTCGATATCAGTGCGAGCCCGCTCGCCGGCGCGACGGTCATTCGCACGGCGCGGCGGCTGTTTGAGGGGCGCGCCTTCGTGCCCGCTGAACTTTTTTGACGACACCCTGCAGGTGAGGACATCATGATCGATCGCCGTCAATTTCTTGCGACAACCGCAACGTTCGCTCTCGCGCCCTCGATCGTGTTGGCGCAGGAAAAATATCCGAGCCGCCCCATCACGCTGATGTTGCCTTATGCGGCCGGTGGCGGGACCGATGTGATCGCGCGGGTATTCGCCAAGGTGCTCGAGGAAAAACTCGGCGGCACCATTGTTGTCGACAATCGTCCGGGTGGCGGTGGTGTGATCGCGTCGGAAGCGACTGGTAACGCCAAGCCTGACGGGTACGCGCTGCTGATCGGCAATCAAGGGCCGATGGTGGTGACGCCGCAGTTGATCAAGAAAGACAGGGCGGACCCGGCGTTGGTTCTCGAGCCGGTAGCGCTGATCGCGGAAGCGCCGCTGGTGGTGGTGGTCGGTCCGAAGCTCGCCGCCAAAACGTTGGCGGAGTTGGTCGCTGCGGCCAAGGCGAAGCCGACGGAGCTGGTATATGCGTCGGCATCGAATGCCTCGGCCAGTCATCTGGCGGCCTTGCTGCTCGACCGCGCGGCCGGCATTAAAACGCGACATGTCGCTTATCGCGGTGCTGGCCCGGCGCTGAATGACCTTGTCGGCGGGCATGTCGACTTCATGATCACGACATTGCCGTCGGTGATGGGGCTGATCGAAGGCAATAAGGTGACGGCGCTCGCAGTCACTGGGTCTAAGCGTTCGGATATTCTGGCGAACGTGCCAACGGCGATCGAGGCTGGCGTTGCCGGCTATACGGCGTCAACGTGGTACGGGTTGATGGTGCCAAAGGGCATTCCGGCCAATATCCGCGCGACGCTGGAGCAAGCGGTCGGCGAGACCTTGAAAAATCCAGAACTCCTCAAACGCCTCAAGGACGACGGGGCGGCGCCGTCGGGCATGAAGGCGGAGGCGTTTGCGAAGTTCATGGCGGAAGAGCGTAAGCGCTGGGGCGACGTTATCGCGACAGCCAACATCAGTCTCAAGGAATAGTTTTTGGATATTCTCGTTGATCTCGATGGCACGATGATCGATCCGAAGGCGGGGATCATCGGGTCGCTGCAATATGCTTTGCGCCGGCTTGGGCGTGAAGTGCCGGCGGCGGATTCCTTGCATTGGGTGATCGGCCCGTCGCTGCGGACAACGTTCGCGCAGTTGGACGTGCCAGCGGAGTGTATCGGTGATGGGCTTGCCTTCTATCGCGAGCACTATCGGGCCGGCGCTATGTACGATTTCCGCGTTTACGACGGCATTGATGCGGCGCTTGGCGGGTTGGCTGGACTTGGGCATCGGTTGATCGTGGCGACGGCCAAGCCGCATGTGTTTGCAAATCCGATTTTGGAGCGGGCGGGGTTGGCCCGGCACTTTGCCGCGGTGCACGGCGCGGAGCTTGATGGGCGCCACGACGACAAAGCGGATCTCATTGCGCATATCGGACGCAGCGAAGGCATCGCCGCCACACGTACCGTCATGATCGGGGACCGACGCTTCGATGTTGCTGGCGCGCAGCGAAACGGCATCAGGACCATTGGTGTGTTGTGGGGGTATGGATCGCGCGAGGAATTGGCGGAAGCAGGGGCAATTGCGCTGTGTCCGTCGCCGAGCGAGCTGATGGGCACGATCGCTTCGATCGGGGCGGAGCCTGCGTAATGTTTGTCCGCTGCTTGGCGGCGCGCCATTTGTCGCACACTGTTTGCAACGTTGTTTTTCTTGCGTGATCAATACGATAGCGCGGACGCGGCGTGACGCGCCGGAGGTTGACACTGTATAGGGTCGCCCCTATGGTCCGCCGCGGTTGGCGCTGTTCGTGCGTCAACTTCCTCCTGTCAAGGATTGAGTCTCATGCCCGACGAGCCCAAAAGGCGTGAGCCCGAACGAGGCGCGTTGAGCCCCGAGGACAAGGCGCGGTTTGAACATCGCGTCGAAGAACTTGGTGAGAAGCTCGGTAAGGCCAAGGCAGCGCACAGCCCGAAACGGAGCGGTGGCGATGCCTTGCAGGGGCGTGGGATGGCGTACGGACTGCGGATGGCCTCCGAGTTCGTGGCGGCGATCATCGTCGGCGGGTTGATCGGCTTCGTGCTCGACCGGTGGCTCGGGACGCAGCCGTGGTTGTTTTTGTTGTTTTTCATGCTCGGCCTGGCGGCCGGTGTCTTGAATATCACCAGAGGCTACCAGCGCATGCAAAACGAGATTGCGGCCAAGACCGGCGGCAATATCGGACAGTCCATCAAGGACGATGAAGACTGAGACGTTTTTGGGGGTCGCCGTGGCGGCAGCGGATGCAGCAGTGAAGAGCGGAGCGGCGATGCCGGATCCGATCCACCAGTTCGAGATCTCCAAGATCTTTGGACATTGGCAGTTCGGCGGCTGGGACGTGTCGTTCACGAACGCGTCGCTGTTCATGGTTCTCGCCGTCGGCTCCATCATCGCGTTCTTTTATGCGGCCATGCGGCACCCTGCGTTGGTGCCGACGCGGCTGCAATCCGTGGCCGAGACGGCCTATGAATTCATCGCCAACATGGTTCGGGATGCGGCCGGCGAAGACGCCATGAAGTTCTTCCCGCTGATCTTCTCGCTGTTCATGTTCATCTTCGCCTGCAACATGCTCGGCATGATCCCTGGTTCGTTCACGGTGACGAGCCAGATCGTGGTGACGGCGGCATTGGCCGTGCTGGTGTTCCTGATCGTGCTGATCGTCGGCTTCGCTAATAATGGCCTTGGTTTCCTGAAACTGTTCGTGCCGTCGGGGGTGCCAATCGCGATCCTGCCGCTGGTGTCGGCGATCGAGGTGATTTCGTTTCTGTCGCGCCCGATCAGTCACGCGGTGCGTCTGTTCGCCAACATGCTGGCGGGGCATATCACGCTGAAGGTGTTCGGCGGGTTCATCGTCATGCTGCTCGGCGCGGGGGCCTGGGGCGCGCTGGCACCGCTGCCGTTCCTGGCGGCAGTCGGGCTGACGGCACTCGAACTGCTGGTGGCGTTCCTGCAAGCCTACGTCTTCACAATGCTTACCTGCATGTATCTGAGTGACGCGCTTCACCCCGGTCACTAAGTCTCGCCTCTACGAACTCCAATTCTACGCGTCTTCAACTCGACATAGTCGAACAATAACGGGAGAATTTTCATGGATCCAGCAGCAGCAAAGCTCATCGGTGCCGGTCTCGCAGCTATCGGCACGGGTGCTGCCGCCATCGGCGTCGGTAATCTTTTCGGACAGTTCCTGCAGGGCGCGCTGCGCAATCCCTCGGCTGCCGACGGTCAGTTCGGTCGCTTGATCTTCGGTTTCGCGGTGACGGAAGCGCTCGGCATCTTTGCGCTGCTGATCGCGTTCCTGCTGCTGTTCACTTGATATCTGGCATTTGTTCCTTCGCGCCGGCGCATGCTCGACATGGGGTATGCGCCGTCAGCGTGGTGAAGCCTTAAGGGTATCGAGAACATCGGAAGCGGGTCATGGCTCAGAACGTCAAATCAGGAACGGCCGTTCAGGCACAGACGCATGGGCCGAAGCCCTTCCCGCCGCTTGATTCCTCGACGTTCGTGCCGCAACTCGTGTGGCTCGCGCTGACGTTCGGGCTGCTTTATTTCGTGCTGTCGAAGTATCTTCTGCCGCGGATCGGCGAGGTCATCGAGGAGCGCGGCGAGCGCATCAAGCGCGATCTTGGCGAAGCGGAGCGGCTCAAGGACGAGACCAAGAGCGCGCTCGCTGACTATGAAAAAGCGTTGGGCGATGCTCGGGCCAAGTCGACGGCGCTTGCCAAGGAGACGCAGGCGCGTCTCGCTGGAGAAGCCGACAAGGAGCGTGCTGCTGCCGATTTGCAGAACGGCCGCCTGCTGGCAGATGCTGAAAAGCGTATTTCAGAGACGAAGTTGAAGGCGTTGGCAAACGTCAACACGATTGCCGGGGATACGGCGTCGGCGATCGTCGCCAAGCTGACCGGTCAGACCGCGACACCTGATGAGATCAAGGCCGCACTGGCAACCGTATCCAAGAGCTAAGGCCGAGAGACGAGACCGCCATGATCCTGCTTGCCGCTGCTCCGGGAGCCCACTTCACGCAAGATCCGACCTTCTGGGTCGGTTTGGCGTTTGTGACGCTGTTGCTCATTTTCTGGAAGATGGGCGTGCATCGTACCGTTACCAAGTCGCTCGATGATCGCGGCGCCGCGATCAAGACGGAGCTCGACGAGGCGCGGCGCCTGAAAGAAGAAGCGCAGAAGCTGCTTGAAGAATACAAGGCCAAGCGCGGCGAGGCGGACAACGAGGCTAAAGTGATCCTCGATAACGCCAAGCGGGATGCGGAGGCGTTGGCGGTTGAGACGCGGCGGAGCTTGAACGAGTCGATCGTTCGCCGCACAAAGCTCGCTGAGGAGAAGATCGCGCGTGCTGAAGCGCAGGCGATCAGTGAAGTCCGCGCGACGGCGGTTGATGCGGCAGTTGCTGCTGCCGCCAAGATTGTCGGCGCGAAGTCCGGCGGTGCTCAGGGCGCCAACCTGATTGATCAGGGCATTCGCGATCTCAAGAAGCATTTGAATTGAAGGCGGTTGCGCGGATTTGATCTGCGCAGTGCCGTTTCCTCAGGCATGATACTCGCATCGATCCCGATGGGAGACCTGCCGTCATGATGACACGGCGACTTGTGCTCACTCTCGCGCTGGCATTGTGCTGCGCGCATGCGCCTGCATTTCCGGCGGTGGCTGTCACGTTCGATCGCGTGTCGATCCCAGCGGACCTGCATGTTCCAGCTATGTCGACGCTTTCGGCGTGGATCACGAAGCCTGAGAGTGGTACGCCCGTCGCGACGATCGTCGGCTTGCATGGTTGCAGTGGGCTGATTGGCCCGCGGGGCAATGTACTGCCGATCTATCGCGCATGGGCCGAACGGCTGGTAGCGGCCGGATACGCGGTGATCTTTCCGGACAGTTTCGGTTCACGCGGGATCGGGGCACAATGCACGGTGAAAGAGCGCCAGTTGTTGCCGCGGGATCGGGCTGGCGACGCGGCGGCTGTCGCACGGTGGGTTGCGTCGCAGTCCGCGCTTGATGCCAAACGATTGGCGCTGATCGGCTGGTCGCACGGCGGGTCGAGTACGCTGTGGACGGTGCGACAGAACTTGGCGATGGGGGATAACGATTTTCGCGTGGCAATTGCGTTCTATCCGGGTTGCTCGGCGATCGAAAAGATCGGCCTGTGGCGGCCGCGGCTGCCGCTGGCCATCCTGATGGGGGCGGCTGACGATTGGACGCCGGCCGAGCCATGCCGGGCACTGGGGCGGCGGGTGAATGTGCGATACATCGAGTACGCAGACGCCTATCACGCTTTTGATCATCCGGACCTGCCGGTTCGGGTGCGGACGGGATTGACGTTTACAGCGAACGGCGACGGCGTCGCGCACGTCGGCACGAACCATGCGGCGCGCACAGCAGCAATCACCGAGGTCGAGGCCATCCTCGCGGCTGCATTGAAGTGATTACGCGGTTCGCCGCGTCATTCCATCTTGAAGCCGCTCGATTTGACGATGTCGGCCCAGAAGCCGGCGTCGGCCTTCATGAGTGCGGTCAGCGCTTCGGGGGAGCTGGGGGACGGGATCAGACCGAGGGTTTCCAGGCGCTTTTGTACGGCGGCGTCGGCCAACGCGGCGGTGACAGCGGCATGGATCTTGGCGATTGGCTCGGCCGGGGTTTTGGCTGGTGCCCACAGGCCATACCAGGCGTCGCCGGTCAGATTGAAGCCGGACTCGACCAACGTCGGCACGTCGGGGACGAATGGCGAGCGAGCCTTGCTCGCGACGGCGACGATGCGGACGGTGCCGCCTCGATGCTGCTGGAGGGCATCGGCGAGCGTGCCGACGACGATCGGAATTTGGCCGGCGACGAGATCAGTCATGGCCGGCGCGCCGCCGCGATAGGGCACGCGGCGCATTTCTGTCCCAAGCAACTTTGAGAGCCCGACGCCGGTGAAGTGTGGAATGGTGCCGGCGCCTGGCACGCCATAGGCCGCCTTGTCGGGATTAGCCTTTATCCATGCGGCAAGTTCAGCCATCGACTTGAGACCGGTGTTGTTGGCGACGGCGACGCAGAACTCGAAGCGCGCGAGTTGGGCGACGGGTGCGAAGTCGGCGTAGGGATCATAGCCGGGTGCCGGATGCGTCATCGGATAGAGCCACATGGTCGGGCCGGTGGTGATCAGGAACGTATCGCCATCAGCGGCGGCGTTCTTGACGGATTGAATGCCGATGCGGCCATCGGCACCGGTCTTGTTTTCGACGATGACCGGGCGGCCGATGGCAGCGGAGATTTTCTCTGCCATCAGGCGCGAGATCGCGTCACCGCCGCCGCCGGCGCCGAATGGGAATACGATCTTGACGGGCGACACGCCGACTTGGGCGAAGACGGGGTGGGCGGTTGTTGCGCCGATGGCTGCTACTGCGGCGAGCACTTGTCGACGGTTCATGCAATCCTCCCAACGCTTGTTTTGCCGCAGGATAAGCCGAACCGGCGCGTCACTGCAATGTTGCCGCTTCGCTCTTTCATTGTGCGTCGGTTGGCCACCAGCAACCGCGCTCTTTTCTGGCGCTTCGGTTGCCCACCGGCAACCGCGCGGGGCTACTTGGCTGCGTCCTTCTGCACTGCGGCAGGGCGCCAGCGCAGGCGGGGTTCGCGGGCGGCTTTGGTTTCGTCGAGACGGCGCCGTGGGGCGAAGCGCGGGGCTTGCTTGAAGCGGTCGATGTCGCCGGACTTGGCTGACTTGGCGAGGCCGCGCAGAGACACGATGAAGCGATCGATTGAATCCTTGCTTTCGCTTTCGGTCGGTTCGATCAACATGGCGCCATGGACGACCAGCGGGAAGTACATGGTCATCGGATGGTATCCCTCGTCGATCATCGCCTTGGCGAAGTCGAGCGTGGTGATGCCGGTGTCCTTGAGCCAAGCGTCGTCGAACAGTACCTCATGCATGCACGGCTTGTCGCCGAACGGCTGGGTCATGACGTCGCGAAGTCCGGCGCGGATGTAGTTGGCGTTGAGGACGGCGTCCTCGCTGGCCTGGCGCATGCCGTCGGCGCCGTGCGAGAGCATGTAGGTGAGCGCGCGGACGAACATGCCCATCTGGCCATGGAAGGCGGTGAGGCGGCCGAAGGGTTGTGCAGTCATTGGTGCACTCGTGTGCTCGACCAGATCGAACCGGTCGCCCGACTGGCGGACGAAGGGGAGCGGAGCAAAGGGTGCGAGTGCTGCGGAGAGGACGACGGGACCGGAGCCCGGGCCACCGCCGCCGTGCGGTGTCGAGAACGTTTTATGCAGGTTGATGTGCATGGCGTCGATGCCGAGATCGCCGGGGCGGACCTTGCCGACGATGGCGTTAAAGTTGGCGCCGTCGCAGTAAAAGTACGCGCCAGCGTCGTGCACGGCTTTGGCGATCTCGACGACTTCTGGCTCGAACAGGCCGCAGGTGTTGGGGTTGGTCAACATGATGGCGGCGACGTCAGGGCCGAGTGCGGCTTTGACGTCGGCGGCTGCGACGGTGCCGTCGGCTTTCGCCGGAATGGATTTCACCGTGTAGCCCATGAAGGCGGCGGTTGCCGGGTTGGTTCCGTGGGCTGAGTCCGGGACGAGAACGATGTTGCGTTTGGAGCCCCCCTCTTTTGCAAAGCGCGCGTCGTGGGCTGCCTTGATGGCGAGCATGCCGCAAAGTTCGCCGTGCGCGCCGGCCTTCGGCGAGAGGGCGACAGCGGGCATGCCGGTCAACGCGCACAGATATTCGCCGAGCCGTTGCATGAGGGCGATGGCGCCTTGAACGGTCTGCACGGGTTGCAGGGGATGAATGTCGGCGAAGCCCGGCAAGCGAGCCATCTTTTCGTTCAATCGCGCGTTGTGCTTCATGGTGCAGGAGCCAAGCGGATAGAGCCCGGAGTTGATCGCGTAGTTCTTGCGACTGAGGCGAACGTAGTGGCGCATGGTCTCCGGCTCGGAAAGGCCGGGCAGGCCGATCTCGGCATTACGCTCGAGGCCGACGAGGCGTGATTTGTGTTTGATCGGCTCCGACAAATCGACACCCGTATTGTCGAGCCGGCCGCGCTCGAACAGCAGCGGCTCTTCGTGATCGAGGCCGCGATGGCCGGAGAAGGTGTCGGCTGCGGATTTGGCGGCGGCGCCTGGGGTAGTCGGGCGGCCTTGGGTGTTCATGGTCATGCTCGTCTCTCGCAATGGCATCTCTGATGGCGCGCAAAAAGTAAAAGTGATGTCATCCCGGGGCTTGTCCCCGAGATCAATCGATCAGGTGCTGCCGAAAAGCAGTGCTTAAGTCAGTTCTACCGCGATAGTGCAGCGCTCGCGCCGTTCGTGGTTGCAGTGCCATGGGTCCCGGGGACAAGCCCCGGGGTGACAGCTGTGGGAAGAAGAGTTTGTCCATCACAGAAGCTCCTGCAGCGCCTTGGCGTAGGCGGCGCGGTCGGCGTCGGTGTTGATTTCCGTCGATGCGATGATGATGAGGTTGGCGTGCGCTTTGCCGGGCAGCAGCCGGGAAGCTGGGACACCGCCGAGAATGCCCTTGGCGGCGAGCTTGTCGATCGCCTGAGCCGCGTCGCCTTTGATGCGAATTGTGAACTCGTTGAAGAAGGCGGGCGTCAGGATTTCGACGCCGGGAACTTTTGCCAAGCGATCGGCGAGGTCGCAGGCATTGGCGTGATTGACGCCAGCGAGTTTACGCAGGCCAACTTCGCCGAGCAATGTCATATGGATGGTGAAGGCGAGGGCGCAGAGGCCGGAGTTGGTACAGATGTTGCTGGTCGCCTTTTCGCGGCGAATATGCTGCTCGCGGGTCGAGAGTGTGAGCACGAATCCGCGTCGCCCCTCTGCGTCAACCGTTTCGCCGCACAGGCGGCCGGGCATTTGCCGCACATATTTGTCGCGCGTTGCGAACAACCCGACGTAGGGCCCGCCAAAATTCAATCCGTTGCCGATGGACTGGCCTTCGGCGGCGACGATATCCGCTCCCATTTCGCCCGGTGATCTGATCAAGCCGAGGGCGACGATTTCGGTGACGACGACGATCAGGAGTGCGCCAGCCTTGTGGGCAGCGTCGGCGATCGGTTGGAGGTCACGGATGTTGCCGAACACGTCGGGGTATTGGACAACGACGCAGCTAGTGTCGGCGTCGATCTTGGTGGCGATATCTTCGCTGCCGGTGGGGGCGGCGTCGAGAGCCGTAACGTTGGCACCGGAGTGGTGGGACAGTGTCTTGATGACATCGGCGTAGTGGCCGTGCAGGTTGCCGGAGAGGACGGCCTTCTTGCGGCGGGTGACGCGATGCGCCATCAACACCGCTTCGGCGGCGCCAGTCGAACCGTCGTACATCGATGCATTTGCTACATCCATGCCGGTGAGCAACGCGACTTGTGTCTGGAACTCAAACAGGACCTGCAGCGTGCCCTGGGTGATTTCGGGCTGATAGGGCGTGTAGCTGGTCAGGAATTCCGAGCGCTGGATGAGATGGTCGACGGTGGCGGGGATGTGGTGCTTGTAGGCGCCGGCCCCGACGAAGAACGGCACGGTGTCGGCGGACGTGTTCTGGGCGGCGAGGGCGCCGAGTTCGCGCTCGACGTCGAGTTCGCCCTTCGCTGTTGGTAAATCCGTTAAGCGCTTGAGGAGCTGTGCCTTGGGTACAGGCGCGAACAGTTCATCGATGTGCTGGATGCCAATCTTGCCGCGCATGGCGGCGCGGTCCGTATCGGTCAAAGGAAGGTAGCGCATGGTCTGGCATCCGTTCAGGTGTGCAGCGGCGGGACTTCGGCAATGACGATATCGGCCCGGATCGAATGGGCGATGTAGCATTCTTGATGTGCGCGATGATGCAGTTCAGCGATTTCGGCAGCGTCCGTCCGTTTGTCACCGGAGAATACGATGCGCGGCGATAGCGTGATCTTCGAAATGTAGAACTTGCCGGCCTGGTTTTTCGTCATGATGCCGACGGCGGAATCGTCATAGCTGTCGATTTGAAGGCCGCGCTTGGCTGCGAAGGCGAGAAAGAACAGCATATGGCAAGACGAGGTCGCCGCGACGAGCGCTTCTTCGGGATCGATTGCCGTTGCATCTGAATAGGGTAACGGTACGGAGGAGGGGGCGGATGAACCTCGCACGATGGCGCCACCGTCGAAGATGAGATCGTGCGCTCGCGAATACTTGTTGTCGGTGAAGGCTTGATCCCCGCGCAACCAGCGCACCGTCGCGTTATAACTCTGCATCGTCTCACGCTCCGCTCTTGCAGAATGTGTCGTAGGCGGCTTTGTCCATCAGTGCGTCGAGTTCTTTGGGATTGGAGAGCTTGAGCTTGAAGAACCAGCCTTTGCCTTGGGCGTCTTCGTTGACGCGGGCCGGGGTGGCGGACAGGTCATCGTTGCCGGCGATGACCTCGCCAGAGACGGGGGCGTAGACGTCGCTTGCGGCCTTGACGCTTTCAACGACGGCGCAGGCTTCGCCGGCTTTGACCTTGCGGCCGATTTCGGGGAGTTCGACGAAGACAACGTCGCCGAGTTGGCCCTGTGCGTGATCGGTGATGCCGATAGTGGCGACATCGCCTTCGACGCGGATCCATTCGTGGTCTTTGGTGAATTTGTCGACGGGCATTGCGATCTCCGGCTTCGGTTGGGTGATCAGGCTTGGGGTTTGACATAGCGATGCGGGACGAACGGCAACGTGACGATCTCGGCGGGCAGTGGCTTGCCGCGGACCATGAGGTTGATCCGGATGCCCGGCGTGGCGCAGTCGGCGTGGACGTACCCCATGGCGATGGGGCCGCTATCGGATGGTCCGAATCCGCCCGAAGTCACGGTGCCGATGCGATCGCCCAGCACCGTGTAGATTTCAGTCCCTTCACGGGCGGGCGCGCGTCCGTCAGGTTTGATGCCGACGCGTTTTCTCTTCGGACTGTTCGCGAGTTCGGATTGGATGCGCGCGGCACCTGGGAATCCACCCTCGACGCGGCGGCGTTTTTGGATGGACCACGAGAGCCCCGCCTCAATCGGGCTCGTCGTCGTGTCGATGTCGTGGCCGTAAAGGCAGAGGCCCGCTTCGAGACGGAGTGAATCGCGGGCTCCGAGGCCGATGGGTTGCGCGGTCGTATCTGAAAGCAGTGTTTTGGTCAGATCGACGACGCGCGTGGCTGGAACGGAAATCTCATAGCCATCTTCGCCGGTGTAGCCGGAGCGCGAAACGTGGGTTTCGATACCACCGATCGTCATAGCGCGCGTGGTCATGAAGCCGAGCGTTGCAGCGGCGGGGGCGAGGGTTGCGAGAACAGATGCGGCGGCGGGTCCCTGCAAGGCGATCAGTGCGCGGTCGTCGGCGATGGTTAGCGTGAGGCCGGTGGGCAATCGCCGGCGGATGTGGGCGTAGTCGGCGTCCTTGCAGCCGGCGTTGACGACGAGGAACAGGGTGCCATCGGATTTTGGATCGAATGCGCGGGTGATCATCAGATCATCAAGGATGCCACCATCTTCGGCGAGGAGTTGCGAGTAACGCTGCTGGCCGGGTTTGAGGTTCAGGATGTCAGCGGGGACGAGCGTTTCGAGCGCGCGGGCGACGGTTTCGTGACGGCCGTCACTCGAGATTAGATGGGCCTGTCCCATGTGACCGACATCGAACAGACCGGCTTTTTCGCGGGTCCAGAGGTGTTCCTTGAGCACGCCGAGCGGATACTGAACGGGCATCTCGTAACCGGCGAACGGCACCATCTTGGCGCCGAGCGAAACGTGCAGATCGTAGAGCGGGGTGCGCTTGAGTGGTTGACTGGATGGGTCGGCGCTCATCAAAATCCCGTCGCGGCTCTCCCCCAGTGCGCAGAATGCGCCCAGGTGCGAGCCCCCTCTGTCACGGGACCTGAGAGATTAGATTGGTGCCTGCCGATGGAGGCCTGAGGGCCACTGCGGTACAAACCAACAACCCTTACCCCTTCGGTGGGTTCTGCGTTACCGCAAAGCCGCTTTCCAGAGCGTCATCTGACTGCGGTCCTTCTGCCTGAGAGGTTCCGGGGCGGTTGCTCCTTCGGCGTCGAACCAGCTCAACACGAGAGGGTCCGATCTCTTCCGTAGTCATCGTATGACTGAGATGCAAAGATGCACAGAGGTGTTTGGCGTTGTCAATCGCCGCTCTTGGCGCCGCTCGCTTTCTCTTGTGCGTGAGCGGCTTCGCGCTTGCGGCGGCGCTCGGCGGCGACGTTGCGGATGTGGGCGCCGATCGCCGGATTGATGCGTTCCAGGCGGGTGAAGTCGTCGCGATAAAGTTTTAAAAGCCGGCTTTTGGCCTGAGTGATAAAGGCGCCGGGCTGCGTTTCGTTGTCGAGCATGGCAACGGTGCCGAAGAAATCGCCGGTCTCATAGTCGACGTTGCGTTCGCCATCGGTGAGGCGGACGTGCCCAGCGGCGACGAAGTACATGGCGTCGGCGGCGCTGCCGGCGGAGATCACCTCCGATTTGATCGGCAGGTTGGATGCGTGCAGCATCGGCATGACTTCGGCGACCTCGCGGGCGTCGAGTTCGCGCAGCAACGGGATGCGCGACATCAGCGACCAAGTGACGACGAAGTCGCGGCGGCCGACTTCCTGCGAGAAGCCGGTCGCGATGATGGCGACGGGCAGCGCCAGGATGCAAAGTCCGCAAAGCATGGTGATCATTGCCCAGAGCTTGCCGAGCGGCGTGATCGGGGTGACGTCGCCATAACCGACGGTGGTGAGAGTGGTCATGGCCCAGTAGGCAGCGTCCGGGATGGTGCCGAATTTGTCCGGCTGGGCGTCGGCCTCGATGTAGTACATGCCAGTGGCGCTGATCAGAAGGGCTGCAAACAAGAGCAAGCCAGCGCCCATCAGGGTGTGGCGTTCGTTCGAGAGCACGCGCACAAGTGTATGCATCGCGGGCGAATAGCGTGCGAGCTTGAAGAAACGGAGGAGGCGCAGAACGCGCAGGATTCTGAGGTCGATGCTGACGAGTTGACCAAGGTAGAATGGCAGGATCGCCAACAGATCGATGATCAGATATGGGCGTTTCATGAACGTCAGCCGCGCTTGCAACGGTGACATGCGCGAGAGAAACGGTATTTCGACGGCCGTCCATAGTCGGGCCAGATACTCCAGCGTGAAGATGGCGACAGAGAAGAGTTCAAACCAGAAGAACCAGGGGCCGTAGGCGGCGTGGATCGATGGCACGGTTTCGGCAACGAAGGCGGCGATGTTGAGGAGAATGAGGAGCACGAGAAACGAATCAAAGATCTGACTGGCGTGACTGTCGCCGCGACCGACCTCGATGATGTCGTGGATGCTGTGACGCACGCGCTTCAGCGCCGCTGCGTCGCGCCGGAGCGCGGATCGAACGTCGGTCCAAAAGTCGGCGAGCGTCGCATGCGGTTGCGGCGCGGCGCGTGGTGACGGAGCATTGGGGACGTCGTTGGCCATGGGTGTACTCTGGGGGCTCCTGAAGTGTTACTGGGGCGTTACCGGTCCGCCACTGCGTCGACCACCTCGGTCAACATGCTGGCTCTGCGTCGATAGGGATAGGCTAGAATATGCGGTTTTGAGCGCAATCCGCAAATCCGGGTATGGCTACCGGCGAGAGTATGCTAACCGCCAGATGAAGCGGGAGGCATGCCATGAACACGGGTATCGCGATATCGGGTGCCAATCGGCGGAATATTGGCTTGCTGGCGTTGGCGCAGGCCTTATTCCATTGCACACAAACCATGGCGATCGCGACGACGCCGCTGGCGGCGCATGCCATGCTCGGCGTCGACAAGACGATGGCGACGGTGCCGATCTTTCTGGCGCACTTCGGACTCATGCTGACAACGCTGCCGGCGTCGCTGTTGATGGGGCGGATGGGGCGGCGTCTGGGGTTTACGCTTGGCGCGATGGCTGGGATCATCGGCGCGGGGGTTTCATTCCAGGCGATCTGGCAGCAGAGTTTCCCACTGTTGTGTATCGGCGCACTGCTGCAGGGCGTTTCGGCGGCGTTCGCCTGGCATTATCGCTTTGCGGCGACGGACGCGGCCGGCGATGCGGCATCGCGCGCAAGAGCGATTTCCTATGTCATGGCGGGTGGCGTGCTCGCTGGGTTGATCGGTCCGCAGACCGCAAAGTGGGCGGTCGGGTGGTTCCATCCGGTGATGTTTGCTGGCGTCTACGTCATGACGGGATTGTTTTGCCTGGGCATGTTGCTGCTGGTGCAGTTCGTGCGCATTCCGGCCGGGGCGGTGGCCGACTATGGACGTGGCGGCCGGCCGATGGGGGAGATCATCAGGCAACCGGCCTTTCAGACGGCGGTCATCGCGTCAATGTTCGGCTATGCGGTCATGACGCTGGTGATGTCGGCGACGCCACTCGCCATGCTCGGTTGTGGATTTGGATTTTCGGATAGTGCGACGGTTATTCAAGCGCACGTCATTGCGATGTTTCTGCCGTCATTCTTTACCGGCCATCTGATCAGCCGGTTTGGCGTTCTCAAGATTATCGGCCTGGGTGCGCTGATCGAAGTCGCCTGCGCGGCGGTCAACCTGGCTGGAATCGGGTTCGGCAATTTCTTCATCGCCAATCTGCTGGTTGGGCTCGGCTGGAATTTCACCTACATCGGCGGCTCGACGCTGCTGACATCGACCTACAAACCAGAAGAGCGGGCGAAGGTGCAGGGAACGCATGACTTCTGTGTTTATGCGATGACGGCAACGGCGGCGGCGTTGTCGGGCACGTTGCAGGCGACGGCGGGATGGGCGGTTATCAATATGGTCGCCGTTCCGTTGCTGGCGATTGTGCTGGCGGCGGTCGTGCGATTGCATTTTAAGCAGCAGATTGTGGTGGCCGCTACGTCGCGGTGATGACTGCTGATCTCACGTCAGATCGATCGGGAAAATCGGGCGGGGGATGCGGGTGTAAGGGAGCGCCTTGAAGTCGTTGGACATGACGCCGCCGCCGTCATCGACGACGACGATTTCGGCGGCAATCGGCGCGTAGGCAGCGCGGAAGTGCTGCGAGGACTTCACCACCAGCACGGATTTGCGCTCAGGCTCGATGCCACCGATGCGGAAGAACATCCGGTCGTAGTTCTGGAAACGACGAGAGGCGATGACAACGTCGATGCCGCTGTTACCGTCGGCATCAATGCCGGCGATGCGGACGGTGGCGGTTGGTCCCATATCAATGGCGAGACCTTGGAGCATCGGACCTTCGAGCTTAAAGCGCCCGTCGCAGAGATGCCGGACGGTTGCTGTGGTTTTGATTGGTGCACCGAAGGCGGGATCGACCTTGCCGCCGAGTTCCAGCGACAGCGTCGCGCCAACGCCGGCGGCTGTACAGGCGGCTGCACTTGCGGGGTCGTAGAGGGCGGCGAGGGCGGCATTGTCGAGCTTCGCCTCGATCATGGCGCGCAGCAGGGATGTCGTGTCGCCGTAGCCGCCCCCGCCGGGATTGTCGGCGTAATCGGCAATGACAACGGGTTTTCCGGGTTTGCCGCGCGCGCGGGCGGTGGCGATGGCCGAGGCAATGGAGGTAGTGGTGACGGTGGTGCGATGGCGCGTTGTCCAGATGTCCTCGGCCATGGCGTTGGCCGCTGCTTGAAACCGGGGATGGGCGCCGTAGGCGACGATGACGATGGATGGTCCGACTTCGGCAATGTCGGACCAGGCGAAGCCGGCATTGACAGAGACGGAAAGGATGCCTGGATCGGAGCGCATGAGGGCGTCGCCCTTGGCGAGCAGCTCGGTCATCGGGCCGGGGGCGGTGGTGCGGCCGGCATCTACGCCGATCAGCATTTTTTGCGGGGGGCGCGCAAGGAAGGATTTGGGACGGATTTCGCCGTTGAGTGCGCGGGCCGTCAATTCAACGAGACGCTGACCGGTGTCGGCCATATCGATGTGAGGGTAGGTCCGATAGCTGACCAGCATGTCGGCTTCGCTGACCATCAATTCGGTGACGTTGGTGTGCAGATCGAGCGTTGCGCCAATCAGGACCTTGTGACCGACTTTGGCGCGCAATCGCTGCAGCAGGGTGCCTTCGCCGTCGTCGGTGTGCTCGGCGACCATAGCGCCGTGGAGATTGAGCAGGATCGCATCGAGCGGGATAGCATTGGCGGCGGCGTCGACGATCTCATTGGCGATGGCGTCGTAAGTGTCGCGGGTCAGTTTGCCGGACGGTGTCGCGTCGGCAGCGAGTGAGAGTACGGCTTCCCAGCCGTGCCGTTTCGCGCCATCGAGGAAGGCGGCGATCTCGGTGTTAGTACCCGTGAAGGCTTCACGGATTGCGGCGCCGCGATGGAAGCCGCGCGCACGATAGGAATTGAGAGTTGTCGGCAGCTTCGAGAAGGTGTTGGTTTCGTGCTTGAACCCGGCGATCAGAACGCGCTTTGTCATGGCAAACCTCTACTCGACTTTGACGCCGGCTGACTTGATGACGTCGGCCCACTTTTTGAATTCAGCGGCTTGGTAGTCGGCAAATGCCTGTCCGTCGCGGACGTTGACGGCAATGCCGAGCTTGATGGCGTTGGCGCGCGCATCGGGCTTGGCCATCGCGGCCGTAACAGCGCTGCGGAGGCGGTCGAGGTTGGCGGGCGGTATGGCGGCTGGGGCGAAGAGGGCGAGCCACGCGTCGCCTTCCGAGCCGGTGACGCCCTGCGTCTTGAGCAGTGGCACGGCCGGGAGCTGTGGCGAGGCGCTGTCTGAGGCGACGGCGAGGGCCAGCATTTCGCCAGCTTGAATCTGGCCGAGGACGGTTGGCACGGTCGCGAACGAAAGGTCGATCCGCTCGGCGACGATTTCCAGCGCAAGCGGCGCCGAGCCGCGGAAGGGGATGTGCACGACGTTGATGCCGGTGCGCGATTTGAACAGTTCGAGCGTCAGATGCGAACCGGAGCCGACACCGGTTGATCCGGCATTCAATTTGCCGGGTTCTTTCTTGGCCAACGCGATCAATTCCGCGACGGATTTGACGCCGAGCGACTTGCGCACGACGAGGACGTGCTGGAGATCGGCCAGGCCCGCAATGGGCACGAAATCCTTGATCGGATCGTAACCGGGGTCTTTCAGCAGATAGGCGTTGGTGACGTGGGTCTGGTTGGTGCCGAGCACGATGGCGTGGCCATCGGCCTCTCCTTTGGCGACGTCCTTGGTGCCGACGGCGCCGGATGCGCCGGCCTTGTTTTCGACGATGACGGACTGGCCGAGGCTTGACTGCATTTCAGCGGCGATGATGCGGGCGAGCGTGTCGGTTGGACCACCGGCCGGGTAAGGCACCACTATGCGCAGTTGTTTCGATGGGAAGGATTGAGCGAACGCCATCGAGGGCGTCAAAGCCGTAGCGGTTATGAGCCCGGTCATCAGTCTGCGCGA
Source organism: uncultured Alphaproteobacteria bacterium (assembly GCA_963714325.1). GTDB lineage: Bacteria > Pseudomonadota > Alphaproteobacteria > Rhizobiales > Hyphomicrobiaceae > CAVQOB01. The sequence goes on from CAVQOB010000003.1 coordinate 211,421, forward strand.
GATGATCATGCGGTGTCCTTGGATTGCGGCGCATTGCTGCTTGCCGTAGACACTATAGGGGGCGCAGGAAAAGAAAAAGCCGGCAGCGAGCAGCTAAACTCGCGCCGACTTTGAAGTGTTCCCATCCAGGCGGATGGGAGGAAGGCGTCTAAGGGAGGAACGACCTTCGCTCACTGTTCGTCACAGCTGCTGGAGGTTGCTGCCGTGTGGCGTGTGGCACAACATGGATGTTCGCATGCGAGATATGCAGCATGCGCATGTCCATCCCAGGCAACGCCTCAGAACTTCCACTGGCGCGCTTTGGTGACCAGAAAATCCCTGAAAACTTGGACTTTCTTGGCAGTCTTGAGTTCCTCGGGGTAAACAAAATAGCTCTGCATATTGGGGAGTTCGACGTCGCGCAGGACGGGGACCAGATCGGTTTCCTCATCGGTCAAGTAATCGGGAATGAGACCGACGCCGAGGCCTGCACGCAGCGCATACTTCAAAGCGAGCACGCTATTGGCCATGAAGGCCGGTGTGCGCGGTTCAAGGCCTTCGCGGCCGGCGAGTTCGAGCCAGCGAATAGCGGAGAGGTGAGGTTGGGGTGTGCCGCTGTAGGAGACGATCCGGTGCTTGTCGAGCTGATCGAGCGACTGCGGCGCGCCGTAGCGCTTGACGTAGTGGGTCGATGCGTAGGCGTGGATGTGCATTGTGAACAGCGGCCGGCGAATGAGATCGCTCTGCTGTGGCTCACTGGTCCAGATGGCAACGTCGGCGGCGCGCATGGAGATGTCGATCTGCTCGTCGTTGAGGATCAGTTCGACGCGGATCTCCGGGTATAAATCCATGAACTCGCGTAGGCGCTGGGTGACCCAGACGGTGCCGAGTCCGGTGGGCGTGGTGATGCGCAGATCGCCTGATGGTTTGGTTGTTGCGTCGGTGAGCAATGTCTCGGCGGTCGCGAGCTTGCCAAGAATTTCACTGGCGGTTCGGAAGAGCAGTTCGCCCTGCTCGGTCAGGACGAGGCCGCGGGCATGGCGATGAAAGAGTGCGACCTTGAGGTCCTTCTCCAACGATGACACCTGACGGCTGACGGCTGATTGGCTCATGCGCAGGCTTTCGCCGGCATGGGTAAAACTGCCTGCCTCGGCGGCGGCGTGGAAGATGCGCAGTTTGTCCCAATCCATGGGTTCGATCCTGGCGGTTGGCGGTGGTCACAGCGCAAGCGCAAATGTATTGCGCCCTAACGTTGGTGCACGATGGTGCTAGCGGTGCGATATCGGGATGACAGGCTTTGGCGTGCTATGCGCCTGGAGCATACCATCGCGGGATTGCAAGGCAAGTCCCTGCATAGCTTGTATCGGCGACCACGCGTTTTCGCGGTAGCGGATGTCGATCACTGCGGGAGCCAGCGACGGATTGCCTTTAAAACAGCCGATTGGCAATCAGGGCGGCGATGAAGGCGATGACACCGCAGACGGGGAAGGTGATGATCCAGGCCAAGACAATGCGTTTGAGTACCCCCCAGCGGACGTCGCCGATACGCTTGGATGCGCCGACACCGACGATGCAACTGGTGATGGTGTGCGTCGTCGATAGCGGGATGCCGAACATCGAGGCGACGAAAATTGTGGTTGAAGCCGAGGCCTCAGCGACGAAGCCCTGCCAGGAGACAATGCGCGTCATCTTAGCGCCAATGGTCTCGATGATTTTCCAACCGCCGGCGGCGGTGCCGATGCCCATGGTCGCGGCGCACAGGATCATCACCCAGATCGGGATTTCGAACTTCGATGTTGCGCCACCCAGGAAGAGGGTCAGGGCGAAGACACCCATGAACTTCTGGCCGTCGTTGAGACCATGATTGAAGGCCATGAAGCCCGCTGAAACGATCTGCAAACGATCAAACAGCCGCTTGGCGCGGGCGGGTCGCATCGGGCCTGCAAATCGGATGATGGCCTTGCCGAGCAGGATCGATGCGCAAAAGCCGAAGGGCACGGCGCACAGCATGCCGATGATGACCTTGGTCCAACCGGACCATTGCAATGCGGAAAAGCCACCACCGGCGAGGCCAGCGCCGGCCAGACCCGCGAGCAGGGCATGCGATTTCGAGATCGGCATGCCGATCTTGGCGGCAAATCCACCCCAGACGATGATGGCGATCATTGCGGCTGTGATGGCGGGCAAGGTGAGGACGGAGGATTCGACGATGCCCTTGCCGACGGTGGCGGCGACGGCAGTCCCGGCCATGGCACCAACAGCGTTGAGAACGACCGCCATCGCAACGGCTGAGCGTGGCGACATCACACCGGTCGAGACGACCGTGGCGATGGCATTGGGCGCGTCGGTCCAGCCATTGATGAATTCGGCAATGAGAACGGCGGTCAGCGCAATGGCCAACGCCAGTGTCAGCGTCGTCATGGAGATCAAGCCTCTTTGCGTGCGAGGCTGACGATGAGTTTGCCGCAGTGGTTGGCGTGATCGGTCATTTCCTCGAGCAAATAATAGAGCTTCTGCCAGGCCAGGAATTCGAGGCGGTTGGCGCCGGGTGGGCTGTATTCGGCGACCAAGCGGCGCTCGGCAGCGGCGGCGATGCGGTCGGCTTCCGATTCATCGTCGTCGATGGCGGTGGCGATTTCACGCACGCGGGGTAGCGACAGGCGCGGCTCAGAAAGCATGGCGATGAGATCATGCAGCCGGCCGACCATGCGTTCGGCGCAGACCATGAGTTGTTGGGCGTCCTGCTGCGGCGCCTTGAGCAATGTCTTGTAGATGTCGATGTGCATCGCCGTCTTGCGCATGCCGTCGAGGACGTTGTCCAGTTCGTCGGCAAGACGCATCGCGTCGGGAATGTCGAAACGCATGATGAAGGCGTTGTCGAGAATTTCGTGGACGGCGTCGACCTGGCGGTCACCCTTGCGCTCGTAGGCGATGGTGCTTTCGAGATCGCGTCCTTCGGTCTTGCGGAAATGCGCGGCCGCTTCGACCATGGTGTCGGCCAACTCCTTCATCACGCGGGCAAAGTGGTCGTTGTTCGACGGTCCGAATAAGCCGCCGAGAAATGCGTTGAGAGATGCCATGAGCGAAAACGTCCTGTTGGTGGGGCGACCACGTCTGAGCATACCCGCGTAGCGTTCGCAGTCGATCATCGCAAGGGGGCGCGCAATGGCAGCTGTGCGTCGTTTTGGCTTCAGAGCGATTTAGCGAGGTTGGGCGTTCTATCGGCACCCATGAGAAGCCGAGCGTTTAAAAGCCGGGCGGGATGCCGGTCGACCGCGGCATGGACATCGATATAACGCAGGCATCAGTGGTGGGCGCCCAGGTTGTATTATTTAGCAGCAGATCGCAGCGCGCGATCACGGTGCCGACGTGGGTCGTCATGCAAACGGCTTCGCCAAGTTGGTATTCACGGTCGCGATAGCGGCAGCGGCAGGGGATCGGCTTGCCGGTTGCACCATTGAGTACGCCATGATGCGGCGATGTGCGCCATGCTTCGCCGGGTGCCGGGCTTTCAGCGCGTAGCCTTGCCATGGGCACAGAGGCGAGCGATGCCGTGAACGCTGCGGCAGCAAGCAACAGAAGATAGGCGGTGGTTCTTCTTTGCATGCTGCGAAAGTAGCACGCGAATCGGGTTCCGCCAATTGCCTGGGGTGGCGTTCTTTTAGGGCGAGTTTGCCGTTGGAAAGGTTACGACCTCGATCCGGTTGCCGTCGAGATCGCGAATGAAGGCGCCATAATACACGGCTACCGCGCCTTGCCGCAGTCCGGGGGGGCCGTCACAGCGACCGCCGGCCGAAAGTGCCGCGGCGTGGAAAGCTTCGACAGCGGACAAGTCCGGCGCTCGCAGGGCGAGATGGTGGCCGGTGTCGGCGGCAGCGGCGCTGAGGGCAGGGCGATGATTGAGCCAGAGTTCAGGATAGCGTTTGCCGAAGCCGACTGTGGTTGAACGCTCAATCAATTTTGCAAGCCCGAGCGGGGCCAGAGTGCTGCGATAAAATTCAGTGCTGGCGTTGAGATCGCTGACCGGCAGCGACGCATGATCGATCATCTGACGCATCCTTTGGCATTAGCTTTGGCATTGGTTTCGGCATTGGGCTCCTGCTCAGTTCCCGACTGCATTATCGTCAGCACGATGCTGGATGTCGTCAAGCGATCGGCCGTGGCGCGTGCAAGAGGTGTGTTGCCATCGGTGGCGTTCTCGTCGCACACTGTCATGGAGCGGTGGCGGTCCGGTGTGTTGCGGTGGCTGCGTACGATAGGAGTGGCTGATGGCGAGAGGGCAAGGAGCAGGGGCAGTTGTGCGCGAGGCGGTATTGCTCGGGATCGAGCGCGCGGCAGTAAAGGCGTGGCCGGCTGAAGAAACGGCTGACATTGATGGTTGGGTCTGGCGATATACCGGTGGCGGCTCATTGCGCGCCAACTCGGTTTCGGCGCTCGGCTTCGCAGGACGGGATGTCGAGGCGGCTATCGCGGAAGTCGAGTGGCGCTATCGGGCGCGACGCGCACCGGTGATTTTCCAGATGAGCCCCGAGCGGATGCCGGTGGACCTCGATCAACGGCTGGCAAAGTGTGGCTATCGCCTGCGCGAGCCGTGCACGACTCTGTGCAAGGCGATTGATCCGACGATCGCGCAACCGAGCGATGTGACGATCGCGGAAGCTCCAAGTGCGGAATGGATGCAAATCTATCTCGCGGGGATCAGTCCGGATCGGCGCAAAATTGCGCCGGCGATCCTGAATCGCGTGCCAGGGCCAAAGGCGTTCGCGATCGCGCGAGTCAACGGCGAGGCGGTTTCGACGGCGCTTGGCGTGATCGATGGCGGTGTTGTCATTGCGGAGTGCGTTTCGACGCGCGCTGATCGGCGACGGACGGGTAGTGGCAGTACTGTCATGCGCGGCATCGAAGCGTGGGGTGCTAAGCACGGCGCAACAATCATCGGGTTGCAGGCGGTGGCGGCGAACAAGCCGGCGCAAGCGATGTACGCGGCGCTTGGCTATGAGAAGGTCGGCGAGCATCACTATCGCATGCTCGATACGTGAGGGTGATCGGCGATGCCGACAGCGAATAATCCGAATTTGATGGACGTCGATTGGTCGGTGATCCCGGCGCCGATCGATGATGGCGCGTGCCGGCATCTTGTGGGCACAGCATTGCCTGACCTACCCTTGACGGCGACGGACGGCTCGACCGTTTCGTTGGCGAAGCTTGCCGGGCGGGTCGTCGTGTTTGCCTATCCGCGCACGGGAGAGCCTGAAAAAATCGCGCTGGTCGATGATTGGGATCTGATCCCCGGCGCGCGCGGATGCACACCGCAGAGTTGCGCGTTTCGTGATCTGTATCAGGCCCTGATCGGCGCAGGTGCACGGGCCGTGTTCGGTTTGTCGACGCAGGAAACGGGCTATCAACGCGAGCTGGTGCAGCGGCTCCATCTGCCTTTCGCCGTGTTGTCAGATGCGAACCTGGCGCTGACGACGGCACTGCGGTTGCCGACGCATACCGTTGCTGGGCAAACACTGATCAAGCGGATGGCTTGGGTGGTCGATGATGGCCGAATTACCATGCTGTTCTATCCGGTGTTTCCGCCGGATCGTAACGCGGGGGATGTGCTGGCATGGCTCGAACAGCATCCGAAGCGCTGATGCACTGCGTGAACCTGCTTACGCGCAGTCGAGGTGGCGCCTGACTTCGGCGAAGACGGCGCGGAACATGTCCGAGGTCAGGACTCGCGTGTTCGTATTGTAGCGGGAGCAATGATAGCTATCGAACAGGGTTAGCGTCGGGCGGACGGCATGTCGTGCGCCGTGCTTAAAGGGGAAATCGGATTTGCGTGCACTGAGGGCGCCCAGTGTTGACTCGTGTGCGACCCGGCCGAGTGCGACGATGGCGGTGAGTTGCGAGAGCGCTGCGATGCGGGCGGCCAAAAACTGGCGACAGGTGTTGATTTCGGCTGGTGTAGGCTTGTTCTGTGGTGGCACGCAGCGGACGGCGTTGGTCAACATGCAATCGACGAGTTGGAGGCCGTCATCAATCCGCGCCTTGAATGTTCCATGTGAGAAGCCGAATTCCGAGAGCGTCGCGTACAAGAGATCGCCCGCGTAGTCGCCGGTGAATGGCCGGCCAGTGCGATTGGCCCCCTTGATGCCAGGTGCCAGGCCAACTATCAGCAAGCGGGCCTCGGGAGTACCAAATGATGGGACGGGCGCGTTGTGCCACGTTGGTTCGGTAGCGCGGGCCTTGCCCAGATAATCGGCGAGGCGCGGGCACAAGCTGCAGGTCAGTTCTGGTTCTGGGAGGGCCTGCGGCAAAGTTTGTAGCAGCGTGGGAGATTTCATAACCGTCGCTTCGATGCCAAACGATGATGGGCGACGGCTGGATTTTGCGGTGTCGATAATCCAGGCGGTGCCCTGCGGGGCACTTTGCTTGACGCGCTCTGGACCGTCCGGGCAGTCACACTGGAAGCGGCGCTGGAATTGGCGAGTCGATCAATCGTTGTCGTCGTTCGGGTAGTTCAACGACGATGCCGAGCTAGTGGCTGCTGCTGCTGTTGCCGGAGCGCGACGGACCGGGCGTCCAACAGGGGCCTCGCTGCGCGAGGCTATAACGGCACCCTCACGCATCGGCGGTCGCGATGCGGGATCGCGGCAGATCATGTTTTCCAGATCAGCCAGATCAATGAACTGATCGGCTTGACGGCGCAGTTCGTCGGCGACCATGGCCGGCTGCGTTTGCAAGGTCGAAATGACGCTGACGCGTTTGCCCTTCAACTGCAGGGCGGCGGCTAGTGCTCGGAAGTCGCCGTCGCCAGTGAAGAGGACGATGTGATCAAGGCTGTCGGCCAGACGCATAGCATCGACCGACAGTTCGATGTCCATATTGCCCTTGATCTTGCGACGCCCCAGCGCGTCGGTGAATTCCTTGGTCGGCTTGGTGACCATGGTGTAGCCATTGTAGTCGAGCCAATCGACCAGCGGGCGGATTGACGAGTATTCCTGATCCTCGGCGAGTGCCGTGTAGTAAAGCGCGCGGACAAGCTGACTCTTGCTCCGGAACATCGTCAGGAGGCGCTTGTAGTCGATGTCGAATCCAAGAGCCTTGGCGGTGGCGTAGAGATTTGCACCGTCAATAAAAAGCGCTACGCGTTCGGTTGAATAAAAATGCATGGCAATTTTCCTATTCAAAACTCAGAGGCAAATCGCGCAAATCTGCTGCAAGAGTGCGCGATGGCTAGGAGGTCGGATTGCGACCGGCATTATCCAATACGTCATGATGTTTAGCATGGATTACAGTCCTGTGACGATACTTTTTTGCGGAACTGTATTGCATTGGAAAGCGCCATTTTGGGCATAATGCAGGCGATTGCTAGTAAATTTTTGGAAATTATTTTTCCTGCAATGGTGGTAATTGGCATCGTTATGCTGCGATGGAGGCTGTCGGCGCGATAGCATCCCTGATTGGAACTCGGGCCGCCGAGGATGCGGGCTCTTTGTCAACGTGCACCAGCCGATGCTTGCTGTATAGAAAGACCAATGAATTGCGATGAGGTCATACTTGCGCTGGGCGGGAACCTGACGGGTCGCTGGGGAAGCCCAGCGGACGCTATGACGCAGGCGATCGACGAACTTGGCCGCCATGGCGTGCACGTCATAGGGCGGTCAGGTGTCTATCGAAGTGCGGCACTTGGCGGCGGCCGGCAACCGGCATTCCTGAACGCCGTCATATTGGTTCGTTCTACACTTCCACCGGCGGGATTGTTGCGGCTCTTGAAGCGATTGGAACGGGCGGCCGGCCGGCGCGCCGGCCGGCGCTGGGGGCCGCGGCCGTTGGATCTTGATATCATCGATTTCAGGGGGGCAAGGCTTTGCTGGTCAGCACGGCCGGGGCGGCGGAGTAGCCTTACGTTGCCGCATCCGGAGGCGCATAAACGGCGTTTCGTTTTGCAGCCTTTGCTGGATGTAGCGCCCCATTGGCGGCATCCAGGCTTCGGCGTGCCCGGTCGCCAACTGTTGAGCAAAATCGCGACGCGGCCCGGGCATGTGACGAGAATCCCTCCGTCCAGGCGGGGCGCAGCTTGATTTTTCATCTCGCGCATGCGAGAAACAGGCCTTGGTCGACGGGATGCCCGGCTGTTATGGCTGAATTGGGCGGGTCGGCTTTTGGCAATTCTTGAGTTGAGGGCAACACATGGCGCGCGTTACCGTCGAGGATTGCGTCGACAAGATCCCGAACCGCTTCGAGCTTGTGCTACTGGCCGCCCATCGTGCGCGCGCCATCGCGACCGGTTCGCACGTCACAATTGATCCCGAAAATGACAAGAACCCGGTGATCTCGCTGCGCGAAATCGCCGAGCAGACCATTCCGCCGGACGACATGCGCGAGGGCTTGATCCACTCGATCCAGAAGAACGTGGAAGTCGACGAGCCGGAAGCGGCCGCCGCACCGATGCTGGCGGTCGATCGCCGGCCGATGCTCGGGCGTGATGACCAGTCGAACGACAATGCCGTCGATGTGATCACGGAAGAGCAGTTGCTGCGCGGGATGGAAAGCCTGACGCCAACGGAGCCGTCGTCGAATGGCGGCTCGCCGTCGCCAACACCGCCGCCAAGTCGCGGTCGCTGAACTGGCGTCCTCAGGCAAGGCGGCATTCGCTTATGGGCTGGCTGTTCGCCGCCGATGAGACGCATTGCCGAGGCCAAGCCGCCATGTTTGAGTTCTGGCGAAGCCATCTGGTGATTGAGAGGGAACGGCCATGATGCGGCAGTACGAGCTCGTGGAGCGCGTGCTGAGGTACAACCCGAAAGCGGACGAAGCGCTGCTCAATCGCGCTTATGTTTACGCGATGAAGGCGCACGGCAATCAGAAGCGCGCCTCGGGTGATCCGTATTTTTCCCATCCGCTCGAAGTCGCGGCGATCTTGACCGGGCTTAAGCTTGATGATGCGACGATCGTGGCGGCGCTGCTGCACGATGTGATTGAAGATACCGAGGTCACGAAAGCTGAAATCGATACCCTGTTCGGGCCGGAAATCGGGCAGTTGGTCGAAGGACTGACCAAGATCAAAAAACTCGATCTGGTGTCGAAAAAAGCTGAACAGGCCGAGAATTTCCGCAAACTGCTGGTGGCGATTTCGACGGATATCCGCGTGCTGCTGGTCAAGCTCGCGGATCGTCTGCACAACATGCGGACGCTCGAACACAACAATCCGGAAAGCCGGCAACGCAACTCAGAAGAGACGCTGGATATCTATGCGCCGCTGGCCGGCCGCATGGGCATGCAGGAAATGCGCGATGAGTTGGAGGAGCTGTCGTTTCGTTGGCTGCATCCGGCAGCGTGGCGGGCGGTTGTCGACAAGCTGGGGGAGCTGCGCCAGCGCAATACCGGGCTGGTCGAAGAGATCGAGGCGGCACTGGCGGCCAAACTCGCGGGCGCCGGCATCAAAGCCCAAATCGATGGGCGCGAGAAGCGACCCTACTCGATCTGGCGGAAGATGGAGAACAAGCAGATCGGACTTGAGCAGCTGTCGGATATCTATGGCTTTAGGGTCGTGGTTGACAGTGTCGAAGACTGTTACCGGTTTCTCGGCGTGGTTCACTCGCAGTGGCGGGCGGTGCCGGGGCGATTCAAGGACTACATCTCGACACCGAAGCAGAATGATTATCGTTCGCTGCATACGACAATCGTCGGGCCGCGCAGCCAACGCGTCGAACTGCAGATCCGGACGGCGCAGATGCATGCCGTTGCCGAATTCGGTGTGGCAGCGCATGCGCTCTACAAGGATCGGGTGGCCGCGGCCGAGGGGAATGTGGGGAGGGCCAATGGTGCGACGTCGGTTGGCATGGGTGGGGCGTCGCAGGATACACCGTATCTGTGGCTCAGGCGGCTGGTCGAGACGCTGCTCGACGGCAATAACCCGGAAGAATTTCTTGAGCACACCAAGCTTGAGTTGTTCCACGATCAGGTTTTCTGTTTCACGCCGAAGGGGCGGCTGATTGCGCTGCCGCGTGGCGCGACGCCGATTGATTTCGCCTATGCTGTTCATACCGACGTCGGCAACGAGTGTGTCGGATCGTTGATCAATGGCCGGCAATTGCCGTTGACGACGCAGCTGCGCAATGGCGATGAGGTGGTGATCCTGCGCGCGAAGGAGCAGACGCCGCCGGCGGCTTGGGAGGGCATCGCCATCACCGGGCGGGCGCGGTCGGCGATCCGACGTGCGGCGCGGGACGGGCTGCGACGGCAGTATTCGGAGCTTGGCCGCCGGCTGCTGGTTTCGGCGTTCGCGAAGTCGGGGCATGAGTACTCGGATGAACGGTTGCGCAAGAGCTTGGGGCGCTTGGCGCAAAAGTCGATCGAAGATGTGCAGGCAGCGGTCGGCCGGGATGAACTCCCTGTTGCCGATGTGGTGCGTGCGGTTTTTCCAGATTCGGAGATGGCGGCTGGCGCGTCGGGACCACGGCCGCGCAATCGTTATCCGCGATTGCAGGGGGATGAGGGCTGGTTCAATCTGTCGAAGGTCATTGGACTCAAATTCCGTTGGCCTGGCAGTGGTAGTGCGACGGAAGAACCAGCGGCTAAGGTCGGGCCGGTGCTGCCGATCCGCGGCATGAAAAACGATGTGCCGGTGACGTTCGAGGACGGCGGCGCGGTGCCAGGCGACCGGATTGTTGGTGTGCTGACGCCGGGCGATGGGGTGCGCATTTTTCAGATCCATTCACCGAAGCTGCAGGCGTTCGAGCATGAACGCTGGATCGATGTGACGTGGGATATCGATCCGGATCGGCCGGAGCGGTTCCCGGCGAAAATCGTGGTGACGGTGCTGAATGAGCCGGGCACGCTGGCGCAGATTGCGCAGGTGATCGGCGAGGCGGACGGTAACATCGACAATTTGCGGATGGTTCGGCGGGCGTCGGATTTCACCGAGATGCTGATCGAAGTGGAGGTCTGGGATCTCGAACATCTCACGCAAATTATTCGAGGGCTTAAGGCAAAGGCAGTGGTGAGCAAGGTCGAGCGGACGTTTGGGTAGGGGGCGGTGCTCTCCGTCGTAACATCCTGCATGGCTTGGGGAGGCCGTGGCTGCTGCTGCCGGGCGGCATTGACGCCATAATGGCGACCTGCCAACAATGACCAGCCGCCAAAAACCAACACAGTTGTCGCTCATGCGACAAAGGGAATGGTTTGGATGTGGGCGCACGGAAAAGCGGCCGAGAGTGCCGTGCCGGCGACGAGGAACCGAGGAAGGGCTACCCATGACCAAATTGAGCCGTCGTAGTATTCTCGCTGGCACCGCCGGCGCGCTGAGCATGCCACGTTTCGCTTTTGGGCAGGCAGCCAAGCCGCGCCTGTCGATCATTTCTCAGTGGTCTGCCGGCAGTGACGGCGCCGCCATCACCGCGCTCGGAAAAAAATTCGAGGAGAAGGGCGGCACTTGGCAACACTCGCCCGTGCCCGGGTTCACTACCGATATGATGAACAAGCTGCGCGCCCAGATCATGGCCGGTGATCCGCCGTCCTGTTCGCAGTTGAAAGGGCCTGAGATCGCCGCCTGGTCGAAGATCGCGCCGACGACCAATCTCGATGCGCAGGTCGCGGCAGCCGGTTATGAGAAGGTTGTCGCACCCGATCTTGCGAAACTGCACAAGCCGGACGGCAAGTGGATCGCGCTGCCGATCCAGATCTACTCGACGAACATGCTGTTCCTGTCCAAGCGCGCCTTGGACAAGGCGAAAGCCGACAAAATTCCTGTAACCTGGGCTGAGTTCAACGTGCTGGCCGAGAAGATGAAGTCGGGCGGCGTTGCGCACCCGATCGGCAATGGCGGTACGCGGGCTGACGATGGGCAGAAGTGGGAAGCGGTGTTCGCTGGCATCAGCCCCGCCGCCTACCGTGCTGCCGCGATGAACCTGGACGAGAAAGCCTTGAAGGGACCAGAGATCAAAGCGTCGTTCGAACAGCTGCGCAAGGTCGCCGACTGGATGGACCCCAATACGGCCGCGCAACATTTCTCCACCAACCTCAAACGCTTCATCGCCGGCGACATGGGCATGATGCTGCAGGGCGGGTGGGCACAGGGCGTGCTGCTCAACGCCGGCTTCAAGCTTGATGAATTCATCGTCGCGGCCGGGCCTTCCGACAATGGCAAGCCGGTGTTTCTGCTCAATGCGGACGCATTCATCTTCTGGAGCCGCAAGGAGCCCGAACTGCAAGCTGGCCAGAAACTGATGGCGGAACTCGTCATGGACCCGGCGATCCAGACTATGTTCTCGCAGACGACGGGATCGATCCCGGTGCGTACCGACGTCGACCTCTCCGGCGCAGGATGGTCGGACGGTCAGCGTTTGACCGCCAAGGCGCTCAAGGACGCCGTTGCTTCCAACCAGGCGGTGCTCAGTCTTGCGCACAACATGGCGCAGCAGAACGGCGTCACCGCCGGGATGATCGATGTGATCACGGAGTTCGTGAAGAACAAGTCGGTGACATCCGATCAGGCCGTGACGCGTCTTGCGGCGGCGGTGGACAGCGCTCGATGAGTGAAGCCGCGTCCTCGGCTGCGGGGGCGCCGTCGGGGCGGACGTTGACCGAAGCGCTGCGGCGCCTGCCGGAACTGCTGATGATATGGGTCCCGCTGCTGCTGGCTGCGGGACACATCGTTACATTCGCGCTTTGGACGATCTGGGTCTCGTTCACGCCGTCGACCTTGATACCGGTCTCGGGCTGGGTTGGGTTGCGCAATTATACCGCGATCATGGCAACGCGGAACTGGCAGACCGCGTTCGACAACCTGCTGTTGTTCGGCAGCGCCTTCGTGATGTCGAGTGTGGTGACGGGACTGGCGCTCGCCATCCTGCTCGATCAGCGCATTCGCGGCGAGAACGTGCTGCGGTCGATTTTTCTCTACCCGCTGGCGCTCTCCTTCGTCGTCACCGGCACGGTCTGGAGCTGGTTGCTCAATCCTGGGCTCGGCATCCAGAAATTCGTCAATGTCCTCGGCTGGACTGGCTTTCGGTTCGATTGGCTGCTCGACCGTGATAAAGCCATTTGGACGATTGTGATTGCCGCGATCTGGCAATCGGCGGGTTTCGCGATGGCGCTGTTCCTCGCCGGCTTGCGCTCGGTCGATGCCGACCTCATCAAGGCCGCCCAGATCGATGGCGCCGGCCCGCTGCGCATGTACCGGCGGATCATTCTTCCGACGCTCTGGCCGATCACTGTCACCGTGGTCGTCATCCAGCTGCAGTTCGCCATTACGACATTCGACCTCGTTCGTGCACTCACCGGCGGTGGTCCGGGAATCGCGACGCAGCTTCCCGCACTCGTCGTCTACGATTTCATGTTCCAGCGCGGGTTGCTCGGGCGAGGCGCTGCGGCGGCGGTGCTGATGTTGTTGATCCTGCTCGCCGTGCTGCTGCCCTACTGGGCGTGGCAGTATTTCCAGCGCAGGCCATCCGCCCATGCGTGACACATCTTTCACTCCGAGCCGTGTCTTCATCTATGGGGCAGTCTGGTTGATCGCGGCTGCGTACCTGGTGCCGTTCGTCGTGGTGCTGTTGAACTCGCTGCGGACAGCTGAGGAAATTGCGCAGACATCGATGATCGGCTGGCCGCAGCAATGGGCCTGGAGCAATTACACCACTGCCTGGTCCAAATTCTGCGTCGCGCAGACGTGCGAGGGCATCCAGCCGTTCATGCTCAACTCCGCACTCGTGACGTTGCCGGCAACAATCATCTCGACGCTGCTCGGGGCGGTCGCCGGTTACGCCATTTCGCTCTGGCGTTTTCGCGGCGATCGCTGGATTTTCGGCGTGCTCATGCTCGGCCTGTTTCTTCCTCAGCAGATGCGGCTGCTCCCCTGGACCATCGTGCTGCGTGATCTTGGCCTGACCAATACGCTCACTGGGCTCGTGATGATCCACACCATTCAGGGGATGTCGTTCACGACGCTGTTCTGTCGCAACTACTACGCGTCGATCCCGCAGGAATTGATCAAGGCCGCACGGATCGACGGCGCCGGGTTCTTTCGCACGTTCTGGCGCATCGTGTTGCCGCTGTCGCCGCCGATCCTGATCGTCACGGTGATCTGGCAGTTCACGCACATCTGGAACGAGTTCCTGTACGGTGTGACGTTCACGACCGGGCAACAACAGCCCGTGACCGCCGCGTTGATCGCGCTCTCAGCGGCGATCGCCGACATTCCGCAGCACGGCGTGCAGAGTGCTGCGGTGATCATCGCGGCGTTGCCGACATTGCTGGTTTACCTTTTTGGCGGTCGATATTTCGTGCGTGGTCTCACCGCCGGTTCGGTGAAGTAGAGGCAAAGGCGCAGACGGCCATGGCAACACTGACGGTCAAATCCCTGTACAAGCGCTTCGGCGCAATCGAGGTGCTGAAAGGCGTCGACATCGAAGCTAAGGACGGCGAGTTCGTCGCTCTCGTCGGCCCGTCCGGTTGCGGCAAGTCCACGCTGCTGGCCATGATCGCGGGACTGGAGACCGTCACGTCGGGTGAGATTTTCATTGATGGCCGGCTGGTCAACGCGGTCGCGCCGAAGGATCGTGATATCGCCATGGTGTTCCAGTCCTACGCGCTCTACCCGAGCATGACGGTGCGGCAGAACATCACTTTCGGCATGGAATGTCGCCGTGTCGCGAAGGCGGACCAGGATGCGGCGGTGGCGCGGGTTGCAGGCCTGCTGCAGATCGAGCCTCTGCTCGCCCGCAAGCCGGCGCAGCTCTCCGGCGGGCAACGCCAACGTGTTGCGATGGGCCGCGCGCTGGTGCGCGATCCGAAACTGTTCCTGTTCGACGAACCGCTGTCGAATCTTGACGCCAAGTTGCGCGTCGACATGCGTACTGAAATCAAAAAATTGCATCAGCGTGTCGGCAAGACGACCGTCTACGTGACGCACGACCAGGTCGAAGCCATGACGCTCGCTTCGCGAATCGCGGTGATGCATCAGGGCAGCTTGCAGCAGTTTGATGTGCCGCAACGGATCTATGCGCGACCGGCCAATCTGTTCGTTGCCGGATTCATGGGCTCACCGGCGATGAATTTTTTGCCGGCGAACCTCTCGACCCGCGACGGCGTGCCCTGTGTTGAACTTCCGGCGACCGGCGGCGGCAGCAGCGTGACGCTGCCGCTGGCGCGTCGTCCGGCTGCGGCGCCGGCGGATGGCAGGGTCGTGCTCGGGATCCGGCCGGAACATCTCGTCCGCTATGCCCCTGACGTGCAGGCGCGACGGCCAGCGCTGGTGCCGGTCAGCGCAACGGTTGATCTGGTCGAGCCGACGGGCGCCGAGACGATCGCCATGCTGAAGTTGGGCAATCGTGATATCGTCGGACGGTTCGAACCGGATAGTGCGCCGCACGCCGGCGAGACCTTTTCGCTTGGTGTCGATATGGCGCACGCATGCCTGTTCGACCCGACGACCGAACGCCTCATTGCGGATGCGGCCACGTGACCCTTGCAACCTACCCAAGCCTTGCCGGGCGCGTCGTATTTGTCAGCGGCGGCGCGACTGGAATTGGCGCCGACATCGTGCGGGCCTTCGCGGGCAATGCTGCGAAGGTCGCCTTGGTCGACGTCGACGTGAAGGCTGGAACGGCGTTGGCTGGCGAACTGTCGGCGCTGGGCCAGAGCACGTTGTTCATCGAAGCCGATGTGACCGACATCGACGCGCTTCGCCAGGCCATTGCCTCGACACGCGCGCGCCTTGGCCCGGTTGCGGTGCTCGTCAACAATGCCGCTCATGATGACCGGCACGACTTCGCGAAGGTCGACGTCGCGTATTG
Organism: uncultured Alphaproteobacteria bacterium; assembly: GCA_963714325.1. GTDB lineage: Bacteria > Pseudomonadota > Alphaproteobacteria > Rhizobiales > Hyphomicrobiaceae > CAVQOB01. The sequence continues at coordinate 227,185 of CAVQOB010000003.1, forward strand.
GGACCATGCGCTGGCCGTGAACGTGCGCCACCATTTTTTCGCGGCGCAGGCCGTGCATCCGCATATGAAAGAACTCGGCCACGGTGCCATCATCAATCTCGGCTCGATCGCGTGGCGCCGCGGCGGGGCCGAGTATCCGGCTTACGCCACGGCGAAAGCTGGCATTCTCGGCCTGACGCACGCGCTGGCACGCGCGTTCGGCCGCGACAACATCCGGGTCAATTCGATCGAGCCGGGCGCGGTGATCACCGAGCGGCAACGAAAGCTGTGGTTCAAGACGCCGGAGTCGATCGATGCGGTTCTGCAACGGCAGCTACTCAAGGACATCCTGCGGGGTGACGACATTGCGCGCATGGCGCTGTTTCTGGCCGCCGATGATAGCCGTATGATCACCTGCCAATCATTCATCGTCGACGGTGGACGGTGATGACCATGGTGGTTTCGCGATGATTCCAGGAGCACTCGCCATCGATAGCGGACGGCTCGCGGTCCCCGCGCCAAGCGTCACTGGCGTGCGCTGTTTCAAAGGCATTCCCTATGCCGCGCCACCCGTTGGAGCGCTGCGCTGGCGTGAGCCTCAGCCGGCGCCGCCATGGCTGGGTGTGCGGCCGACCGGCACGTTCGGGATGAATGCCATGCAAGGCGTCGTGTTCGCCGACATCGATCCATCGACGCCCGGGGTTTCCGAGGATTGTCTCTACCTCAACATCTGGACAGCGGCGCGGCTCGACGGCAGCGAACGCCTGCCGGTGATGTTCTGGATTCACGGCGGCGGGTTTGTCGCCGGTCATGGCGGCGAGCCACGCTACGACGGCGGAAGGCTTGCTGCGCGCGGCATCATCGTCGTCACGGTGAACTATCGATTGGGCGCGCTTGGCTTCATGGCGCATCCAGCGCTGACGGCGGAAAGCCCATATGGCGCCTCCGGCAACTGGGGCTTGCTCGATCTCGTCGCGGCGCTGGAATGGACGAAGCGCAATATCCAGGCCTTTGGTGGCGATCCCGGGGCTGTGACGATTGCCGGGGAATCGGCTGGCGCGGCGGCGGTGAGCGCGTTGATGGCATCGCCGATGGCCAAGGGGCTGTTCGCGCGTGCCATCGGTCAAAGCGGCGCATTCTTCTCAGCGCCGGCCCGCAAGCTCGATGCGCTGGCAGAGGCCGAGCATGCGGGATTCCATTTCGCACGTCGCCTGGGCGCGTCAGCGATTGAGGATCTGCGCCGGCTGCCGGCCGATGCGGTCCTGAAGGCACTGCCCGGGGTCGGCTTCCGACCGATTATCGACGGCCACTTTCTTCCAGCGTCTCCGGCTGAAGTCTTTGCCGCCCGCCGCCACAACGACGTCCCCCTCCTCGCCGGATGGAACAAGGACGAAGGCTTCAATCTCGGTCTGCTTGCCCGATCCCCGAACCAATCCTACGCGGCAATCGTTCGCGACACATTCGGCGCTTTGGCGGAGGATGTCTTGCGGAGGTATCCAGCCGGCGACGCCGCACAATCGAGCGCCTCGGCGCGCGCACTCGGTGGCGACGCCCGCATCATCCATGCGACCTGGGCCTGGATCGAGGCGCAGAAGACATACGGCACGGCCGACATCTTCCGCTTCCGGTTCGAACGTGCGCCGCTGACGCCGGAAGGGTGGTTCGGTGACAAGCCGAGCCGCGAGGCGGGCGCCTTTCATTCCGGCGAGATCCCGTATGTGTTCGATACGTTCGATGCACTGCCCTGGCTGATCGACGATGCCGATCGCGAGATTGCCCGCCTGACGAAGGGTTGGTGGCTGAATTTTGTGACATGCGGAAACCCGAACGGTCCGGGCATTCCAGAGTGGCCTTCGCATCGTGACGTTGCCGCGCCGGTTATGCATGTCGATCTCGTGCCGCGCGTGACGCCGGCCAACGACGGGCCGCATCGCTGGTTTGCTCGTGTGACATAGCGCAGTGATGCGGCTGTAAAAACGGCCGACGGCACCTTGGTCGATGGCGTCGTGGATGGCCCGCAGACGACGTTGAGCGCTGTCGTCGCGCGCACCTCATTGTTGTCATGGCCGGGCTTGTCCCGCCACCCATCGAGCAGCAAGCGCGATCAGGATGCCTTTGCTCAAACGGCGCAACACAGCGTCAGTCGTACGCGTTGCACGATGGGTGGCCGGCACGAAGGGCCGGCCATGACAGGGTGGGTGTGGCAGGAGAATGCCGCCACCCCATTGGTCGCTGTCGATCACCAGCCCATCAGCGTCTTGGTACTCTGCTCATTGTCCTTCAGAAATGTCTTGTAGGCGTCACCTTTGATGACTTCGGGCTGCAAACTCAGGTCCTCGGCCTTCCGGCGATGTTCGGCGGACTGCAAGACCTTCTCAAGCGCTGCGACGAGGATGGCTTCGACGGCTTTGTCGAGGCCGGCCGGCGCCGCAATACCGCGTGATACCGACCAGACCTGTTTGAAGCCCTGCTCCATGAACGTCGGCTCATTGGGCAGGAATTTGGACCGCTGCGGCGACATCACGCCGAGGATGCGGAGCTGGCCGCTCTTCGCCTCCTCCGCGACCTCGGAGATGTTGGCGCCAAGGACATGGATATGCCCGCCGAGAGCTTGCGTCTTGGCCTCGGCGGTCGAGCGCGAGTGCACGACCGACAGCTTGATGGTGTTTTCCTTTTCCATCGACAGGATGGCGAGGTGGTCGTCGCTGCCGGCGCCATAGGCGGTGACGGTGATGGCGCCGGGATCTTTGCGCGCAGCCTCGACCACGTCCTTGACGGTTTTGTAGGGGCTGTCCTTGCGGACCGCCCAAATGTTGTAGTCGAGCACGTGGTTCATCAGCGGGGTGAAGTTGTCCAGCGTCTCCTTGCGACCGAGCGATTTGTCGAGATAGCCGGCGTACATGCTGGGGACGTTGAGATAGCCGAGCAGATAGCCGTCGGGTTTGCCGGCCGCGAGCCCGCCCCAACCGACCCAGCCGCCGCCGCCGGCGCGGTTCTCGACCGTTACCGACTTTCCAAGGAACGCCTCCAGATCGCGGGCCAACAGGCGGGCGGTAATGTCGGTGCCGCCGCCTGCGCCATAGGGGACGATCAGCGTGATGTTGCGCTCTGGAAACGGGGTTTGCGCGGTCGCTGACGATGGCATCGCGACGGCTGCCACCAGCATGGAGGCGACGACCAGTCGCTGCGCTACGACCGACAGCATCCGGTCAATTTTGATGGTTGTCCTCATGCTTTTCCCCTGCGGCTCAGTTTCAGAGAACACGAACTCTGGCGTATTTTTATTCTAGGCGAAACCCATGTTTCACGCGCGTGTCACTGACGGCGTGGTGTTTGATGCAGGTGACGTGCAGAGCCACGGCCTGATCGTTGGTGGAAATGGATTTGACCTTCCAGATGGAGCGTTGGTTCCTGTTCGCACTGCGGCGGCACAGGCGGCGGCCATCCAACGTGTGACAGGTGCTTCCTGAACGACGTAAAATAATGTAAATTGGTGATTCGAAGATTTGATCAGGACTGACGCTGCAATGGCGACTGGAATTGCTTTGTCTGCTGTAAAGCGGGCGGCGACCGAATGGGTCGTATGGACCCGCATCCGTCGGTGGTCGCATTTTCTGCGACGAACCGGTGCCCACTTCGCCGGAAAATGCTCCGGCGTCGTTGACGATCGGATCATGCCACTGTTGCGGGTCGATGCTTCGCCGCATTGCCTGGCGCTCGGGTTGGCGGTTGGAATCTTCATGGCGACGACACCGTTTCTCGGGTTGCAAGTGTGCGGGGCGGTTGGGCTCGCGTGGTTGTTCGGCGGGCATGTGCCCGCGGCGATCATCGGCACGTTCTGGGCCAATCCGGTGACGTATCCGTTGTTGCTGGCGGCCTCTTATCGGCTGGGCGCGACGATGCTCGATGTGCCGGAAACTTTGAACCTCGCGTGGCTCGCCGATGGGGTCAATGCTGTGGTGGCGGCGCTGTTCGTGCCGGGTCGGTCGGCACTGGCCGTCGCCTATCACATGGTGCTGCCGGTGGCGATGCCCTTGACGTTGGGGGCGTTCGTGATCGGCGTCCTGTCGGGAGCCGTCTTCTATGTCATTGCGCGGCATGCTATCGCTCAGCTGCGTGTGGGCAGCGCTTACGAGCTGAAATAGATGTTTCGAGCGTGGCTGCTCCGCTTTGGTTTTGGCGATAGGTGGCAGTGGTGTTTTCCAGGTGATCCTCGGCATCGGCAATGACATCGTCGATATCCGACGGATCGAAGTGACCTTGGAACGCTTCGGTGATCGCTTCGTCACGCGGATTTTCACGGATACGGAACGGGCAAAGTCGGAACGGCGGCACGAGCGGGCGGCGTCCTATGCCAAACGGTTCGCGGCGAAAGAGGCCTGTGCCAAGGCGCTTGGTACCGGTTTGCGGCGGGGGGTGTTCTGGCGGGATATGGGCGTCGTGAACTTGCCGAGTGGGCGGCCGACAATCCGACTGACGGGAGGCGCTGCGGAGCGGCTGGCGCGGATGACGCCGGCCGGGTATGGCGCACAAATCGATCTCACCATTACGGACGAATATCCGCTGGCGCAGGCGATGGTCATCATTTCGGCGGTTCCGGAGGGTCTGATGGGATCAATTCGGGACAGTTTGCGCTGAAGATCTCGGGATTGCCTTGGGATGAGGACAGGGGCGCGGCGGCGTGTGAACTAATTGCCGTTGCCTCGAGAACCGGATATAGCATCCCCAATGGTGCCTCGGCCTTGCGCCATGGAGACTTTGTCGGCCGTTGGGTTGTCCGGCGCCGGTTCGATTTGGTTGAATTTGGGGTGTCCCTCACTGGTTGCGTCGTCGCGCTGCTTGCCGGGAAGACCGCCTATCCCCGGATTAGGTCCGAGGGCAAGCATTGTACCGGAAGCGCTCTAGGGTCGTTCCGGTTTAGGTTGGATCAGGGAACGACCCTAACTCTTTAGTTTTGTCGTGCTTCGTATCGGGAAAACCGCTCTTACTTTTCCCGGAAGCACTCTAGGAGCCTTGGATGAGCCTCAAGACCAACGCCGACAGCCGGCGCAAGACCGGAGCCAGCGTGGCGACCCAGACGGCCGATGGCGGTTGGCGCGAGACAGTGAAGATTGTCGTGCACGCGCTGCTGTTGGCGCTGGTTGTGCGCGTATTCTTTTATCAGCCGTTCAACATTCCGTCGGGCTCGATGAAGTCGACGCTGCTGATCGGCGATTACCTGTTCGTCTCGAAGCTCTCTTACGGTTACAGCCGATATTCGTTCCCGTTCGGAATGAACGCGTTTTCTGGGCGGGTGTTCGGGGCGGAGCCGAAGCGCGGCGATGTGGCGGTGTTTCGGCTGCCGCGGGATAGTTCAATTGACTATATCAAGCGCGTGATCGGCTTGCCGGGTGACGAAATTTCGATGCGGAACGGGCAGCTGTTCATCAATGGGCAGGCGATCCCGAAGGTGCGTGTCGATGATTTCCTGACGGTCGAAGATGATGGTCCGCCGAGGAAAATTCCGCGATTCGAAGAGACGCTGCCGAATGGCGTCAAATATCAGGTGCTCGATGCGGTGCCGAACGGGCAATTCGATAACGTCGGGCCCTATAAAGTTCCGGCTGGCCACTACTTCATGATGGGCGACAACCGGGATAACTCGACCGACAGTCGCGAGCAGTCGCCGCGCGCCGGCGTCGGCTACGTGCCATTCGAAAATTTTGTCGGCCGTGCGGAGGTACTCTTCTTCTCGACCGCATGCGACGAGCCGCAGGCTTGCCGCCTCGCTTCACCCTGGACATGGCCCTTCGATGTTCGCTGGCGGCGGATTTTTAGCTTGGTTCGGTGATGTCGTGGCAGCCACGCGCAGCACAAGATCGCTTGAGACACGGATCGGTTATCGCTTCAAGGATCGCAGTCTGCTGACGCGGGCGCTGACGCATTCGAGTGCGCGGGCGAGCGGACGGGCCAATGGCCGAGCCAGCGCGTCAGCCGACCGGCCGGTGGACGGCGATAACGAGCGACTGGAGTTTCTCGGCGATCGCGTGCTGGGACTGATCGTCGCCGAGTTGCTGCTGGAGATCTTCGAGACCGCGAGCGAAGGCGATCTGGCCAAGCGGTTCAATCACATGGTGCGCGGGGCGGCGTGTGCCGAGGTGGCGCGGAGCTGGGACATTGGCCCGCATCTGATCCTGTCTGACAGCGAGGCCGAGAGCGGCGGGCGCGACAAGGAAACGATCCTGGCTGACGCCTGCGAGGCGATCCTGGCGGCGGTGTTCATGGAGGCTGGATTCGCCAAGGTGCGGGAGATCGTGCGGCAACACTGGCAGCCACGGCTGGAGAAGTTGCCGATTGAAGCGGCGGACGCCAAGTCGTCGCTGCAGGAATGGGCGCAAAGTCAGGGGCTGGCGTTGCCGACATATACGGAAATCCAGCGTGTCGGGCCAGATCATGCGCCGAAGTTCACATCGGAAGTGCGGGTCGACGCGAAGCGGGCGGCCCGGGGCATGGGTGCCAGCAAACGTGCGGCGGAACAGGAAGCGGCGGCGGCTCTGCTCGATCGCCTGCGAAAGAAAACGACATGAGTGAGCCAATCGCACCAGCTTCACCGCATTCGAGTAATGCCGCCGCGGGCACCAAACGGTGCGGCTTCGTGGCTGTCATGGGGGCGCCGAACGCTGGCAAGTCGACGCTGGTCAATGCGTTGGTCGGCACCAAGGTGACAATCGTCTCGCACAAGGTGCAGACGACGCGGGTGCCGATCCGCGGCATCGTTATGGTCGGGCAGAGCCAGATCGTCTTGATCGATACGCCGGGCATTTTCAAGCCGCGCCGCCGGCTTGATCGGGCCATGGTGGACGCGGCGTGGAATGGCGCCAATGACGCCGATGCGGCGGTGCTGTTGTTTGACGTGCAGGCACCAATCGATGCGGATGTCCGGCTGCTGGTCGAGCGCCTCGGGACGATCAGGGGGCGGCGCATTCTCGCGCTCAACAAGATTGATCTGGTGGCGAAGGAACGCTTGCTGGAGATTGCGCAGGCGCTGAACGAGCAGGGGACATTCAACGCGACGTTCATGATCTCGGCGCTGCGCAGCAAAGGGATCGAGGCGCTGAAGACCTATCTTGGCGCGGAAATGCCGGAAGGGCCGTGGCACTACGACGAAAACGATGTGACGGATGCGCCGCTGCGGCGACTCGCTGCGGAGATCACGCGGGAAAAAATCTACAAGCGGCTGCATGAAGAGTTGCCCTATGCGGCGACGGTCGAGACGACCAGTTGGCAGGACCAGGGCAAGAAGGGTGTGCGGATCGAGCAGACGATTTTTGTCGAGCGGGAAAGCCAACGGTCGATCGTGCTTGGCAAGGGTGGCCGGGCAATCAAACAGATCTCGACGGAATCACGGGTCGAATTGACCGAGATCGTCGAGCGGCCGGTGCATCTGTTTCTGTTCGTGAAGGTGAAGGAAGGCTGGGAGAACGACCCCGAGCGTTATCGCGAAATGGGGCTCGATTTTCCCAAGGAGTAGGCCACGTTACGGGGAGGCATCGGTGGCGCAGGATCGATCGACGGCGGTTGTCCTAGCGGCGCTCATGGCGAGTTGGCCGGCAAGCGGGCAAGCGGCGGTGCGGCGATGTTTGGCTGTGATCGATCAGGCGGGGGAAGCGGCAAACGAACTTGAGGCGACGCGATTGGCCATGGAGGCCTGGGTCGCTGCCGCCAGGCAATCGGGCGACGGGTATGGCGCCTGGCGGCTGGCTTGGGGCAAGGAGCTCAGCTGTTCGGCAATGGCGGCGGGTGGGGTCAAGTGCCGGGCGACCGGTCAACCCTGCCGGATTGATCAGGTGCCAGGCCGGTAACCGCCGAATTGGGCTGCAACAGCGTTAATCGCGCCTGGGCGATTTAGAGGCCATTTATGGAGGCGATGATATTTTTGGCAAGGGGGCTGCAGGAAAATCGGCGAAGGCATCCAGTGGCCTTCCTTATGGCTTGAATCGCTGCTTCAGGTTGTTGCGCTCGCTTAATCTACCGAATTTGCCCGGCATGGTGCCAGCCGGCGTCGGTTGACGCTTTCGAAGCGTAGCGGGCCCCACCTTAACCAAGAGCGCGTGCTATAGGCTGCAGCGATGCAATGGAGCGATGAAGGGGTGATTCTGAGTGTCCGGCCGCACGGCGAGACGGCGGCGGTTGTCGAGCTGTTGACGCGCGATCATGGACGCCACCTCGGGCTGGTGCATGGCGGGCGGTCGCGCAAGGCGCGGCCGGTGCTGCAGACGGGCAATCATGTCGATGTGGTTTGGAAGGCGCGCCTCACGGAACACCTCGGCGCGTTCACGATCGAGCCACGGCGCGCCTACGGCAATGAGCGCATCGACGATCCGGCGGGGCTGACGGCGTTGACGTCGATCTGCGCGCTGGCGCGATTGCTGCCCGAACGTGATCCGCATCCGAGTCTCTATGAAGTGACACTGTTCGTGCTGGGATTTTTCGACGATCCAACGGTGTGGCCGGCGCTGGTCGTGCGCTGGGAACTGGCGCTGCTGGATGAACTCGGCTTCGGGCTCGATCTCAAGACTTGTGCGGCGACCGGGAGCAACGACATGCTGGCCTATGTCTCGCCTCGAACCGGGCGCGCGGTTTCTTTGAGTGCGGGCGAGCCGTATAAGGATCGGCTGTTGACGCTGCCGGGATTTCTGCAGGGACGCGTGCATGGCGCGGTGATGGCTCGTGATCTCGCCGATGGGTTGGCGCTGACGGCACATTTTCTGGAGACGCGCGTGCTGGCACCACGCGACGTGACGCTGCCGGAACCGCGGCAACGGCTCGCGGCGGTTGTCGCGCGACTTTGATGCTCTGCGAATCATGAGCGGCGTTATGGACTGGCCTTGGCGGCTTCGATGTTCATGTCGACACGCAGCGCGCCGCCGGATGCGCGTTGCAGCGCGAATACCGCGCCGTTGCTGGCGGTGAAGCGCGCGGTCGGAGTCGCCTTGTCGAAGGTCACGTCGCCGGGGACGCAGGCGGTATGCGTGACGAAGGCGTTCTTTGGCAATTCCTGCATTTTGTTGGCAAAGCTGTAGCTGATCTCAGCGCCGGAATGATTTTCGATCTTGAATTCGTACTTGAGGCTTTCGGGGCGTCCGAAAAGCTGCACGGAAATAAATTTTGGGTCCTTGTCGGCGGCGCGTGCGATGCCGACACCGATTTCGGTGACGTGAGGCTCCAGCATGGCGGCGCGGTGAGGGGGCGAGCTCTTCCAACCGTCGACAGCGCCAAGCGCGAGGGCGCGTGTCTCGAAGCCGCGGCTGTCGAGGTTCATGGCGAGATTTTCAGCGACGATGCAGTAGCTGTATCCGGCTGACTTGGCGCGCTCGGCGGGCTGGCGGCCGTCGGCCTCATGGGCGAATTTGCCGGTGCGCGCGAGGTATTCAGCGTAGGCCTTGGCGGCAGCCGTCAGTTGTCGGTTCGATCGGACGTTTTGCAACTTGTTCTCGGCGCGAAACGCGTTCGTCATCTCGATGATCGCGATTTCAGTTTTGGCGATGTCTGGGATCGTTGAGGCCATCGGGGCTTTCGCTTGATCGTTCAAGGTATGCGATGGCAGTCTAGCGACCGCGGACGGCCGGATTGGGGCAGGTTTGGTGTGTTACTCACGCGTGAGCGCGCGCCAGCCATACCGCGCAGCCGCGCTACCGAGCAGCATGGGCAATAGCCCGATCAACGCGAACGTTTGCCAGAACTCGGTCGGCTCGGACGCGCGATTGACGGATTTGGCGACGGTGCGGCCGGCTATTGGAACCGTGTAGGAGACTTCGCCACTGCTGAGCATGCCGGCGGTGATGGCGCCGCCGATGAGGACGCCGATGCCGCCGAGAAAGACACACATGATCATCATGGCGAGGCGCAGCATGGCCATTGGGGGCTCCGAAAAAGGGTGGGTTGCGACGTTGTGATTGGTGTCGGCCCGTATTGACGACTGGAGGCGCCTGGCTGTCAACGCATGCTTACCGTGCGAGGCTTGCCCGAGGCCATGATCCGGTGCATGGGTATCGCGAAACAGCACGTCGCACACTTGAACGGCGCCGCGGAAAGGCGGCAGTGATCCATGGCCCGGTATAAATCTGATTTTCTCAGCGTGCTTGATGCGCGCGGCTTTATCCACCAGTGTTCCGACTTCGAGAGCCTTGATGCGCTGGCGGCCAAGGGACAAGCGATCGGCTATGTCGGCTATGACTGCACGGCGCCGTCGCTGCATATCGGCAATTTCATCTCGGCGATGATGCTGCATTGGCTGCAGGCGACGGGCAACAAACCGATCGCGTTGATGGGTGGGGGGACGACACGGGTCGGTGATCCCTCCGGCAAGGACGAGACGCGGGCGATCCGTTCGATCGCCGAGATCGACGCCAACAAGGACAGCATCAAGGGTGTGTTCGCGAAAGTGCTGAAGTTCGGCAATGCGACAACCGACGCGATCATGATCGATAACGCGGATTGGCTGGTCGAACTCAAGTGGATCGACATGCTGCGCGAGGTCGGCCGGCACTTCTCGGTCAATCGGATGCTGACGATGGATTCGGTGCGGCTCAGGCTTGAGCGTGAGCAGGAGATGAGCTTCATCGAGTTCAACTACATGGTGGCGCAGAGCTATGATTTCGTGGAACTGGCCAAGCGGACCGGATGCAATCTGCAGATGGGCGGCTCTGACCAGTGGGGCAATATCGTCAACGGCGTCGACCTTGGGCGGCGGATGGGCTTGAAGCACAGTCTGCATGCGCTGACGACGCCGCTGCTGACGACGGCGTCAGGCGCGAAGATGGGCAAGACGGCGAAGGGGGCTGTGTGGCTCAACGAGGAACAGTTCAGCGCCTATGATTTCTGGCAGTACTGGCGCAATACCGAGGACGCCGACGTCGGCCGCTTCCTCAAGCTGTTCACGACGCTGCCGCTTGATGAGATCGCGCGTTTGGAGATGCTCGGCGGCGCCGAGATCAACGAGGCAAAGAAGGTGCTGGCGACGGAGGCGACGGCGTTGCTGCATGGGCGAGCCAAGGCTGATGCGGCAGCCGAGACGGCGCGTAAGACGTTCGAGCAGGGGACGCTAGCGATCCGGACCTGCCGACGATCGAGGTGGCGCGCGCCGATATCGAAAATGAGTTGAGTTTGCTCGCGGCGTTCGTCACGTCGGGGCTGGTCAAGTCCAACGGCGAGGCGCGGCGGCAGGTGCAGGGCGGCGGGCTCAGGGTCAATGATGTCGCTGTCAGCGACGAGAAGGCGAAGTTGCGCGTCTCCGACATTGGTCCCGATGGCGTGATCAAGCTTTCGCTCGGCAAAAAGCGGCATGTGCTGTTGCGGCCGGTTTGAATCAATCGGCGAAGAAGAACAGCATCTCGGGTTCGGCTGCGAGGACTTGCTCGGGTTCCACTAGACTAGAGCGGATGGCGGACCAGTCATAGGTCTTGCGCTCGTGCGGGCCCCGAGCCGGTGGTGTGGCGGGTTCGATGTCCGCTGGCCGTTGATAGCGCGGCGTGATGAGCTCGATGGCGGCAGCGCGTGCCATGTTGACGTGGTCCCTGTTTCCCGGCCCAACTCAAATGGCCAGCGGCTTGTTGCTGGCAGTGGTCAGGGCTCGTGGCTTGTTGCGGGTACTGTGCCGGCGGGGAGTAAACGTCGCTTTAATTCATTCGAATACGGATCGCATTGCAAATGAACTGGTTATTTTTTCTTTGACCCCTGTGTCTCGGTGGACCAGTCGCCGAGCACTTCGGGCTTGGTGCGCTGGACCGGTGTCTTCGCCGGGGGGGCGGGCGCAGGGGTTGATCCCGCTGGTGTCGAGCTCGATGCGCGGGACGGCTCGGCCTTGGCTGGAGACTTGGCTGGCGCGGCGGGTTGGCGGGGATCGATGCGATAGGTATCCGGCGTGAGCTGGAAAATGTCCTTGAAGATGCCGGGTGCAACCAGGCCTGCCGGGTTGACGGTGACTTGCGGATTGGCCAGCGCGCCTTGAATGGCGAAGGGCATGCCGAACACGCCCTCTCCCTTGGCGCCGCCGAGGATCAGACCGACGATCGGAATGCCGCTGATGGCGCTGTTCAGTCCGGCCAGGGGGATGTAGGAGCCGCCGAGGTCGACGGTTTGCGCCTTGAAGTCGATCTTGCCGCGGAAGGGTGCACCGAGCAGCGGGCCCTTGATCTGCGCGTCGTTCATGACGAATTGCCCGTTGCCGACGGAGAAAGGAATTTTCATGACGTCGAAGGCGATCAGTTCCTGAGACGTTTTTCTGCGGTTCTTGCCGGCGATGGCGGGCTGGCCGGTATCGGCGTTCTGGAGCACGTCGCCGACGATCGAGTCACCGAGGACGGCAAAGTTCCTGGCCCAGAGAATGCCGGTCTTTTCGGCGGACCCGCTGCCATCGAGATCAACTTCGAGGTTCATGATGCCACCGACGGCGCGTGGATAAAATCCGACCAGCTTGAAGATCTGGCCGGCGTCCTGCGACTCGGCCAGCAGCCGGCGCGGCGTATTGGGCTCGGATTGGATAATGGCGCGGAACGGTTTGCCCCGCTCGAACTGGCCGGTGGCTTCGAGGCCCACCATCTTCTCGCCGCGGGTCTGCGAGCGGACTTTGACGGATTTGATCGAGGATTCGCTGAATCCCAAAACCGTGTCGATTTCGGCGTTGAGATCGATGCCGGCGTGTTTGGGTGGCGTCTTGCGTTGAGCGAGCTGGCCAAGACTGAATAGTCCGCGGAAGAAGTCGCGACCGTCAAACGTCGTGCCCTTGGCTTTTACGTCCCAGACGTTGTCGCCGCGCAATTTGCCCTGCACTTCGAGCCGCGACACGGTGTTGATCGAGAACTCGGGAAAAAAGTATTCGCGGAGGCGATTGTCGGGGCCGATGGCCATGAAGCCTTCGATGGCGACGTCATCGCCGGCGATTTTGATGTTCTGCAATTCGGTGCGGGCGGCGGCGCCTTGGCCTTGGCCCTTGGCGACGTCGAACTGCAGGAGTGCCGGCCGACCGGCGGGTTTGCGCCAGGCGAGGTGCTCGAGCAGTAATTCGGATTTGCTGAGATCGGCGCGGACACGGATTTGCGTTTCGGACTTCTCGCGTGAAGCCGTCATTTCGATGGGAATTTCACCCTGTACGATGTCGTTGATATCGAAGCCGAGTTGGGTGCGATCGGCGTTGTCGAGCACGGCCGTCACGCGCAACGGCGGCTGGCGATCGGCGGGGATGTTCAGCAGATACTGAGCGCTCAGTTTGGCCGGAACGCCTTTGACCAGCAGATCACCCTTGATGTCGATCGCCTTGTCGTTGAGGTCGATGGCAATGGCGCCGCCGTTGACGTCGTAATTGCCGAAGGCTTGGCGGGTGCGCACATCGGTAATGCGGATCCGGCCGTCGGTTTTGATTTCGGAGATTTGCAGGTTGTCGACCAGCGGGACCTGAATGCGAACCGTGCCGTCGATTTTGCCTTCGAGGCCGGGGATAGCAATGCCGGAGGCCTTCAAGAGATTGAACGGATCGCGATCGGCGAGATCGACGGCGCCGGCCAATGGTCCGATGAGGCGAAAGGCGATGTCGGCGGCGGGCTGCTCGGCGCCGGTCGAGTCGGTTGCGGTGAGGCGGATCGCCTTGGCGTTGAGGCGCTTGGTTTCGCCGGCGCCGATAAAGGCATCGGCGGCGGTCAGCTCGAGAGCTTGGCCTTCGAACCGCAGCGTGGCGCGCGGGATATCGAGCGGCGGCAGGCCCTTGTTGAGCAGGACTTCCGTGCCCGCAGTGTCGAAGCTCAGGGACAGCTTCGGTTCTGGTCGATTGGCGGGGCTGCCGGTTGGGCTCGGCGTTGCTATTCTAAACGTGCCTTTGGTGATCTGGCCTTTGGTCAGGTTGGTGCGCAACCACTGGCGTGCGGTTGGTGCTAGGGCTGCCGGCCAGATCGTTTTCAAGGCGGCGACCGGCATCGGGCTGATCCGGCCATTGATGTCGATGCGCGGCATGCTGCCGGATGCGGGACCCGGACCTTGATCAAAATCGCTCACGCTGCCTTCGGCGGCGATGTCAGCGCCACCGGCCTTGAATTGAAACTGGGAAATTTGGATGTTGCCGGGGTCGGTTGCGACGGACCCTTGGACATTGAATCGTTCAATGGGAATGCGCGCGGGTTGCCCGGGTTCGCCGCCGATGCTCCCGTCGATGGCGCCGATCTCGAAAGTCCAGCCGGCAGCGGCGCGGGCGTCTTGGCTGTATGTCGCGCGACCCGCCAAGCGGACTTCGCTCTCGGCCCATGCCAGGCGCGAGGGTTGCAATTCTATGCGGCTGGCGGCGGCGTTGTAGGTCAGGTTGAGTTCGGCGCCGGACAACGGCAACGGTGTGCGTGCGGCGCCCGGCAGTTGGATCTGGCCCGGCGCCAGCGTGAGACGCATCGTTCCGGTCTGGATGGCGCCGGTGGCGGAGACATCAAAACGCGCTTCGCCGTTCAACGGCGCATCGATGGCATCGAGCAGTGCGAACTGTGGCATAGTCCGTGCCAAGCCGCGCGGCACCAGGCCCGATACGCGAAGGGCCAGCTGCAGCGTCTCGGCCTGGCCGGATTCGACGAGGCTGAAGGCAACGTCAAACGGACCGGTAAAGGCTGCGATCGTGGCTTTGCCTTCGACGACGCTGCTGGCGCGATTGTGGGCAAGGTCGATCGATAGATCCGGCAGGCGCCAGATGCTCTTGCGTTTGCCGTCGTCGACAATGACAGTGGCATTGATCAAGCCGAATTCGCGCAAGAAGGCGGAAGAGTCCTCGCGTCGGCGGGCGCGATCGCCAGCTTGTGCCAAGGCCTTGATGACATTGATCCGGCCCTGACGATCGGCTGGCGGCGAGGTCGCGGGATCTAGCGGCTGCGCTGGGTTCATTGATGCCGGCGCGGAGCGAACGTTGTCTGGCGGACTTTGGGTCAGGCTCGGTGTCATGCTGACCGACAGTGACCCGTCGTCGGCGTAAAACAGCTGCAAGCGCGGGCCGACGAGATCGACACGTTCGAGTGCGATTCGCGCGCGGCGGAGCGCCCGATAGCTGAGGGCGGCGGTTGCTGCGGGGGCGATGGCGATGACCGCACCGTCGGGCTCGCGGACTTGGACGTCGCGCAGGCCGAATTCGTAGCGACCGCTCTCGGCGCGGCGCAACTCGGCGGCGCCGACCTTCAAGGTCTTGCCGCCAAGTTCGGATGACATCGCTGATTCGATGGTCGAGAGTAGCGGGGTCAAGGCGATCGGGCCGTGCTGCAAGCGAACGTAGGCGAGACCAGCGGCCAATCCCAAGACCAAGCAGATCGTGACAAAGGTGATGGCCAGCGCGCGCAGGATCAATGCGGGGCGAGAGATTGTGGTTCGTGCTGGTTTTTGTTGACGCGGCTTTCCCGTCTTCGTCCGGACGGTGTTGGGTCGCGGTTGCGAAGTCTTGCCGGCGCCAGCGGTGCGCACCGTCTTTTCAGTCACGTCATCCCCAAACCATTGCGCTGGCCCATACCATTGTGCTGACACATGCGTCGATCGCGCCCCCCGGCGCGGTATTCTGTGTCAAAGTCTAAGCTGTACAGCGTGCAGCGCCTGTCATCGACTCTCACACTCCTGATTCCTTGGGCCAAATCAAGGCCTTGAGAAACAATGCAACCTCGGGCACCCTCTGCCTTGGACCGGACACGCGAAAAGCGACCAAAGGAAGGCACTGAAGCATGGTTGAGGACGGCAAAACGGCCCCTGATTTCAGCTTGAAGTCGGATGCTGGCGATACGATCAAACTTTCCAAACTGAAGGGTCGGCCGGTGGTCGTGTACTTCTACCCGAAAGACGACACGTCGGGATGCACTGCTGAGGCGAAAGATTTTTCCTGTCTGATGGATCAGTTCAAGGCGGCCGGCGCCGAGGTGATCGGGATCTCGCCGGATGGCGCCGTGAGCAAGCAGAAGTTCCGCAAGAAGCATGATCTGGCCATCACGCTGGCGGCGGACGAGGACAAGAATGCTTGCGAAGCCTATGGCGTGTGGGTGGAAAAATCGATGTACGGGAAAAAGTACATGGGCGTCGAGCGTTCGACTTTTCTGGTCGATAAGGCTGGCAAAATCGCGATGTCGTGGCGGAAGGTGAAAGTCCCCGGCCATGCGGACGACGTGCTGAAAGCGGTCAAGGCTTTGAAGGCGTGAGAGCCGACCTGGTGACGACCGCGGACGAGGCGCTACCCAGCCTCGCAATGGCGGCGCGGGCGATTGTCTCGGCGAGCGACACCGACGAGAAAGTCCGGCTTGCCAAAGTCTCGGCGAAGGCGTGGTTTGGCGGGCGGATGGCGCTTGGCCATCTGAGTGATCCAACGCCGATGCCCGATCGACCCGGCCGGCCCGATCGACCGCAGTTGCTGTTGCCGCGCGATATGCCGAAGCGATCGACGGGTGGGGAACGTGGCCGGATCGCGCTGCTGCACGCGCTGGCGCATATCGAGTTGAACGCGGTCGACATGACATGGGATCTGGTTGGCCGTTTTACTCGGGCGCCGATGCCGCGACCATTCTTTGACGACTGGGTGCAAGTCGGTCTCGAGGAGGCCAAGCATTTCGACCTGCTGGCGCGGCGCTTGAAGGAATTGGGAGCGGCCTATGGCGATCATCCCGCCCACGATGGGTTATGGCAGGCGGCGCAGGCCACAAAAGACAGTTTGATTGCGCGCGTCGCGGTCGTGCCGCTGGTGCTGGAGGCGCGCGGGCTCGATGTGACGCCGTCGATGATCGATAACTTGACGGTTGCTGGCGACAAGACGTCGGCCGATATCATCGCCATCATCTATCGCGACGAAAAGCGCCACGTTGCGTTCGGTATCAAGTGGTTTCGCTTTCTGTGCGAGCGTGAGGGCCTGGCACCGGAGACGACGTTTCATCAGTTGGTGCGGCAGTATTTTCGGGGCCCGGTCAAACCGCCCTTCAATGACAAGGCGCGGTCGGAAGCGGGGTTGGCGCCCGGGTTCTATAAGCCACTGTCGGCATTGGGTGCGCCGCGGTAGGGGCAATCGACGGGCAGGACGCGGCTGTCATTTGGGCCACTTCTTGGCCTATGGTGTCCATTTCGACCGATCGATATCATCGTAACCATCACATCGATTGCGCCAGTTTCGCCGCAATGCTTTGTAATGAACTCGCGGGCACGTTGTGCTACTGATGATCGCGAGCTGCCTGTTGGGCATCGACAGGGGCAGCTCAGTCCTGGGGGAATAGACACTGCCGGCGATGGCTGCGGCGCTGTCACATGAGTGGAGTTCTGCGTTTCATGTTCTCGAAAAAGCCGGACACGTTGAGCCCATTGGAAGCGGCACGCGCGGCCACTTCCGGTCTCAGTCTGAACCCGTTGCGTTCTCCCACTGCCGCGCCGCCATCGCTGCCTAGTCAGGCTGCTGGTCCGGTGACGCGCATGGCGGCTGCGGCAACGGCGCCGTCCGGTGGATCATCGGTGATCGGTGCTGATCTGGTGATCGTTGGCAATCTGCAATCGAATGGTGAAGTCACTGTCGATGGACAGGTGCAGGGTGATCTGCAAGCGCAACGCATCGTGATCGGACAGCAAGCGCGCATTACCGGTGGCATCGTCGCCGACGAGGTCGTCGTGCAGGGCATGGTGATGGGATCGATCCGCGGCAATCGTGTGACGCTGCAGGCGTCAAGCAAAGTTGAAGGCGATATCGTGCATCAGTCCCTCGCCATCGAGCAGGGCGCCTACTTCGAGGGCAAATCGCGGCGTTCCGAGAACCCGCTGGACGTGCAGCGTCAGAGCAACGGCATCGATGTCGGACAGGCGCTGCAGACCGGCTCGCTGAACTGAGATTTCGGCTTTCGCGCGTTACGCGCGGTCGACCCACACGACTATGTCTAAGCCCGTGCGGACGTCGCTGCGGGCTTTTTCATTTGTGGGTGGTTGGAGACGGGATCGGCGCGTCACCACTCGCCGAAGCGGATGCCGCGATCGCGTGCCTTGCCGGTGACGCGTTCGATGTACTCCTGCGTAACGGTGATGCGCGTCTTGCGGTTGACGAACCAGCTGAACAGGCGATCCTTCATGATGTCGCGGATAGCCGCATGCGCTGACGATCGGCCGAGGTCATTGCGCTCCTGCGGATCGGCTTTGAGATCGAACAGCATCGGCGCGAAGCGTTCGAAGTAGACGTATTTCCACTTGGTGGTGCGGACCATGAAGCCGCGTGCTTCGTCGGCGGCGAGGCCCAAGGTGCGGCGAGCGTGGCGGAGCGCAAAATCGCTGTCGCAGAAAACGGCGTCGCGCCAATCGTCCGGCGTTAGGCCCGCGAGCAGCGGGACAAACGATGCGCCTTCCAATCGATGTGGAGCCGGTGCGCCGCCAGCCCAATCCAGCATGGTTGGTGCCAGATCAATGGTCTCGACGAGATCGCTCGAAACGCTGCCGCGGGTCGCATCGGCGGTCGCGCGCGGGTCCATGACGATGAAGGGAATGCGCACGATTTCGTCGTGGAACAGGTCCTTTTCGCCGAGCCAATGATCGCCGAGATAGTCGCCGTGGTCAGAGGTGACGATGACGATCGTGTTGCCGGCGAGGCCCTGGCGTTCGAGGTGGGCGAAGACGCGGCCGATGTGATGATCGAACTGGGTGATGAGCCCCATGTAGGCGGGGATGACGGTGTCACGGACTTCATCGCGCGAGAAGTTGATGCTTTCATCGTGCTGCATGAACGCGGCGATGACGGGATGAGGATCGGCCTTCTCGGTCGCAGCGCGATTGGCTGGCGGCACGTGTTCTGGGCCATACATGTTGTTGTAGGGGGCGGGCGCGATGTAGGGCCAGTGCGGCTTGATGTAGGACAAGTGCAGGCACCACGGCTGTTCGCCGGCCTTGTCGATGAACTCCAGTGCGCGATCGGTCATGTAGGCGGTTTCGGAATGCTCTTCGCGGACGCGGGCGGGGCGGCGCGCGTTCCGCATCGACCAGCCCGAGAGGACCTCGCCGTTGTCGCCTTCGACCGAATTCGCCCAGGTGTGCCAGGGATTGTCGCCGTCATAGCCTTTCTGGCGAAGCCAGAGATTGTAAGCGACGTTGCCGGGTTCGGCCTGCTCTGGGTGCAGGCCGTCGTCGCGCTCGAAGGGCTCGAAGCCTGCGTGCATGGCGGGGACGCCGGGATTGATGCCTTCGCTGAGGCCCAGCCGCTGCATTGTTTCCAGATCCGGCTTGAAGTGCGTCTTGCCGACGAGGGCGACGCGATAGCCGAGCGGGCGCAGATAATCGCCGATGGTCATCTCGTCGACGCGCAGGGGAAAGTTATTGTACGTCGCACCATGGGTGACGTTATAGCGGCCGGAATAGAAGCACATGCGCGAGCCGCCACAGACCGGCGACTGGATGAAGGTCTGATCAAAGCGGACACCGCGCCGCGCAAGTGCGTCGATGTTCGGCGTTTTGATATGCGGGTGGCCGCTGCAGCCGAGATAATCCCAGCGGAGCTGGTCGGCCATGATGAAGAGAATATTCGGTTTTTGTGCCATGCGGCGTTCTACGATGTTGCGCCCGTCGCGCCAAGGGCCCGCCGGCTCGTATCACTGGTGACGGCGTGGCGGGCAGGACGAACGATATTGGATACGTGTGGACGGAGCATGCTGAGGGCTGCGCGCGTGACGTGGCAGTTGCCGAGGACGAGCGTGTCCATTTCGGTGCGCAGGAAGCAGGCGATGGCTTCCGCTGGCGTTGTGACGATCGGCTCCTGCTCGTTGAAGCTGGTGTTGATCAGAATCGGGACGCCGGTCAGGCGGCCGAATTCAACCAGTAGCGCGTGATAGCGGGGGTTGGTGGCGGCATCGACGGTTTGAATGCGGCCGGTGCCGTCGACATGCACGGCGGCGGCGATCTGGTCGCGTTTGTCGGGCCGGACATGCGGCGCCAGCGTCATGAAGGGATCGGGTTGCGTGATCTCGAAAAATTCGGAGGCGCACTCGACGGGAATCGCGGGGGCAAATGGGCGAAACGATTCGCGCTTCTTGATCACCGCATTGATCCGGTCACGCATGGCGTTTGAGCGCGGGTCGGCGAGGATCGAGCGATTGCCGAGAGCACGTGGGCCGATTTCAAAGCGGCCCTGGTACCAGCCAACGATGCGACCGGCAGCCAAATCTTTGGCGGTTTGGCCGACCAATGCGGCATCGGAAAAGCGCTGGTAACTGAGGCCTGCGGTTTTCAGGGCGTGTTCGATTTCGATGTCGGAGTAGGCGAGACCAAGATAAGGCGAGGTCAATTCATAGTCGCGGGGGCGAGCGAGCGTTTGGTGGGTGTGCCAGAGTGCTGCACCGAGCGGCGCGCCGGCATCGGAGGCGAACGGCGGTACCCACAGTCGCTCAGTGCCGGCCTCAGCGAGAACGCGCGCATTGGCAACGCAGTTGAGGGCGACGCCACCGGTCAAAATGACGTTGCGCACCGGATAGCACTGCAGCAGATGGCGGACGACATGCAGGATCGTCTCTTCGGTGATTTTTTGCAGCGCGCATGCGAGATCGCGATGGTGATCGGTCAATGGTTCGCCGGGCCGGCGGCTGGGGCCAAAGGTTTGCGCAAACTTCGGCTTGGTTGGCCGGAGCTGGCCGTAAACCGGGTAGCTGAAGTAATCCATGTTGACGCGGTAGGAGCCATCCGGCGTCAAGGCGACGACATCGCGGAAGCGCTCGACGAGGGCGTCCGATCCAAAAGCCGCCAGCGCCATCACTTTGCCTTCGTCGCCGAACCCGGTGAATCCCAGATGCTCTGTTACGAACGTGTAGACGAGGCCTAAAGAATTCATTGCATCGGTCGACCAGATGCGTTTGAGACGATTGCCGCGCCCGAGGTAGGCGCTCGATGCCGCGTCGTCGCCATAGCCATCCATTACCAGCACTAAGGCCTCGTCGAACGGCGAGACGAAGTAGGCAGCGGCGTGGCTGTCGTGATGGCCGACATTGACGATTGGTGGCAACGTCGCGGTGTTAAACTGGGCTTTGAGGCCGCGCGCCAAATACTGGTTCAGCATGACGATCTGATTGCGCTGCGCGGGGTGGGCGCGACTGTGCAGCAGATTGAGGCTGTGGGGGAACCCGCGCGCGATCGTCTTCAGGACGGTGCGGCGGAGCCGGCGGACATCCCAGGGGGTGGAGATGACGTCGATATCGGCGAGCTTGATGTTGGCGAACTTGAAGCCCGCCGCCAGGGCGAGTGCTGGAAATTGCTGCGTATGCTTCTGGCGATTGAAGCGCTCTTCTTCGAGCACGAACACTGGTTTGCCGTTGCTCAGCAGGGCTGCGCCACTGTCGTGCGAATTTGCTACCAGCCCCAGAACGCGCACGACCTAAACCCCAACCCACGCTGGTTTTAGACTGCCAACGGACGACGGGATTGTCTACCTTTGTGGGAAAAAGAGTGAAAGTCCGTCTTGTACAATGGTTTGGTGGTCACAGTCCGCGGACGATGACGCCGATCATCAGCACCAGATAAGCGATCATGGCCAGCCAATATTCCTGATGGGGCAGAAAACGCGGCAGGTTGATGCCGATGGCGCCAAACTTCGACAGCAGGGCGAGCGCCGCGAGCAGGAGCGACGTCAGAAAAATGAATAACGATGGCGAGTTGAGATGCATGGCGGTGACTTGGTCCGACGATGTGCGACGCGCACCTTGACTGCTCGCTGGGAACACTAACCGGTCCAAACAACCTCGTCACGCGCCAGCCTGAATGATTACAAGGCCTTATTGCCCGGTGATTGCAGGCCTGCTGGCCCGGCGGGTGCGTTCTCAATGACAAAGCGGGTCAGGGGGCCTGCCGATCCAACAATCTTGGCCGTCACCAGGGAGAACTGGGGTGCGGCGGTTTGCAACGGCGGACTGGCCGTGGCGATCGGCAGAAGTCCTGACGGCAAGGGTTTGATGTCGATCACTTCAAGGACGCGGATCGGTCCGGATTTGCCACCGATCGTGATGCGATCGCCAACCGTGACGCCTGGCATCAGGAAGGGCGGTAATTCGGGATTGGCGCGGCCGAGCCAATAGCCCTCATCACCAGCGCGCGTTGACGCTGGAGCCGTTTGGAAGGTGACCGGCACCTGCAGCGCGGCTTTTTCGGGACTTGCTATTGCATTCGTGTGTGGTTCGGTGGCTGCCGATGATTGAACCCAACCTTCGGGCGTCGCCAGTCCGAACGCCAAGGTTACAACGGCTGCGCCAACGACAAGGACGCCCAGTTTCGTGTTCGACGACAGAAAGTGCATCGATGGTCTCCGCAAGCCTGATCGACTGAGTTTGATATAGGGGCTGCCCTGGCCGTTGTGGAGGTGTCGGGTGGTGGGTTAGACGTTTTTCCCGCTCTTTTTGCGTCGCTCGGCGGCGTAGGCGACGCGGAGATGGCGGAAAATCCAAAGGTTGATGGCGGTCAGTGCCGCCAGGACAAGCGCCAGTATGGCCAAATGGACGGGTTGGCGGTCGGCGGCTTTGTCGGTTCGTGCTGCCGCGGATTTGAAGGCGATGGCATCCGCTGTGACGGAGCCCGGCAAGCGATCGGCAAACTTGCGATCTTCGATGCTGATCAATTCCGACGGCGGGGGGGCGGGAAAGGCACCGCTTTGCGGCACCGAGAGCGAGCCCATCAGGGCCGAGAACAGGACGAGGCCGAGCGCGAAGTCGGCGAAGGCGCGGAGCAGGCGGCGGCGCAAGACTGGTCGGATCATGGCGAAGGTTCCCTCTTAGGCGGGGCTGCCCCACTTGCAGCCCGACTCGTTTCTCTGTTGCGCCTAGTGCACCATCGCAGTTGGGCGAGGATTGGTTGGGAATGTGACCATCTCGCCTTGTTCTGATGACTGTTCAATGAATGGCGGAAGGTGTGGCCGGCGGAGCACGGTGGCAGGAGCCATTCCACAAATCTCGTCAATTGACCGGCAGTCTGAACTCCGGTCTGGTTGCGCGGGAACAGTTCGCTAGCCGTGACCTGGACCATGGATCGCGTGCTCTGGAACTGGCTGCGCCAGATTCAGCCGCGCTTGAGCAGGACGAGATTGCCCCAGGGGTCGGCGGCCTCGATGACGCTGCCGGTGCGTTTGGCGCCGACGGCGAGCAGGCGCTCGGCTGCGGTGTCGAAAGCTGCTTGATCAGCGGCCAGCAATTCAAACGAGGCGAGGCCGGTGGTCGTGCCGGAGCGCTTTGGAGCGTTTTGGCTCTGCCAGATGTTGGTGGCGATGTGGTGGTGGTAGCGGCCGGTGGCGTAGAAGGTCGCGCCATGTCGGCGCGCGGTAACGTCGAGGCCTAGTACGCCACGATAGAAGTTTTCAGCTTCGGCGATACCGCCAACGCGCAAGTGCATGTGACCGACGATCGTGCCGTCGGGTACGCGCGCCGTGTCGGGCGCCGTTGCGCCGCCGGATTCGACGAGGCTTTGAACGTCGAGTGGATCGGTTGTCATCGTCACTTGATCGCCGGTCCACACCCAGGCATTGCGCGGCCGGTCGGCGTAGATCTCGATGCCGTTGCCTTCGGGGTCGGTGAGATACAGGGCTTCACTGACCTTGTGATCGGAGGCGCCGTCGAACGCGACATTGGCGTTGATGGCGCGATGCAGCCAGCGGCCGAGTTCGGCGCGCGTCGGGATCAGGAAGGCCGTGTGGAACAGGCCGGCGAAGCCTGACGGCTCCAGGTCGACGGCGCGCTTGCGTAACACAAGTAGTATATGACTACCGGCGCCAAGTCGCACGGTGTCGCGCGTGGCATCGATGAGATGCAGGCCGATGGTTTCTTGATAGTACCGCGCGACGGTTTCGAGATCGCGGACGATCAAAGTGGGGACGCCGGGGCGGATCGGGTCGAGACGATCCGGCGCGGCGGCGCTGGCGGGCAAAACTGATGCGGTCATGGCGAAGGCTCCGGTCAGGAGGAGAGTGCGGCGGTTGATAAACATGGGGTGGTCAGCGGTGCGCCGATGGCTGTCATCTGACGGTTGCCTTTGTTTTTTTGCCACCGCTGCTATTGATTACCATTCACGACTGACACTGACCACTGACCACTCACGTTTAACCTAGGGTCGTTCCGGTTTTGATTGAATCACGGAACGCCCCTCGATCTTTGTTTTGGCGGGCTTCTTTCGGGAAAACCGCTCACACTTTTCCCGGAAGCACTCTTAGTGTGCTGCGGCTGGTCGTGAGGACGAACCGAATAGCTGGCCGAGGGCATGGGCGCCGTCGCCGAGTAGAGCTTGAACTACCAGCATGACGGTCCAGAAGGCGGGGAATTCCCAGCCGCCCTTCGCCGCCGAGAACACCCAGCCGTTGTCCACGTGCTGCAACGTCGCGCCGATCAGGATCGGCAGCATCAGGACGGCAATTTGGCGCGTCCAAAGTCCGAGGATCAGGGCGATGCCGCCGGCGATTTCCCCGAGAATGACGAGATACGCGAAGGCGCCGGGATAGCCGATACTTTGGAAGTATCCGACGGTGCCGGGGATGGAGAAAGTGAACACTTTGAGCAGTAGGCCGTGGGCCAGCAGCATAACGCCGAGGCTGACGCGCAGCAGCAGGGTGGCATAGGGAGCGGTGCGGTTGTCGATCATTGGAAACTCCATGGGGTTGCTTGCCCCGTATATGCCTGAACTCCCTTGGTTTGATAATTCGCATTTTTGTGCTAGTTGATCACACTTCTGGTGTGAGATCGGGGCGATGCTGGACCGCGTGACTGGAATGCAGGTGTTTGCCCGGGTTGCTGCACTCGGCAGCCTCTCGGCGGCGGCACGCGCGCTCGGCATGTCGCAGACCATGGCCACCAAACACGTCGCGGCGTTGGAAGGACGGCTCGGGACTAAGCTGCTACATCGGACGACGCGGCGGCTGACGTTGACCGAAGCCGGACGGCGCTATCTGGATGCCAGCGAGCGCATTCTCGCCGATCTTGAGGATGCGGACGCGAGAGCCACCGCCGACGCCGTCGAAGTGCACGGGACGCTGCGGTTGAATGTACCGGTCTCATTCGGTATCCGCGAGATTGCGCCGCTGTTGCCCGAACTGTCGCGCCGTCATCCAGCACTGACAATCGATCTCGGGTTGAACGATCGCTACGTCGATCTCATCGAGGAGGGGTGGGATCTGGTTATCCGGATCGGTGCGTTACAGGATTCGAGTTTGATTGCGCGGCGCCTCGCGCCATGCGGGATGATCGTCTGTGCCGCACCGTCCTATCTTGCCGCGCATGGCACGCCGACAACGATCGTCGAGCTTAGCCACCACAATTGCCTCGGCTATACGCTGTCGCGGTCCGTCGGTGCCGATCGGTGGTCGTTCGGCCGCGAGGGCAAGGCGAGCGTGGCGGTCAAAGGGGCATTGAAAGCCAACAACGGCGATGCGCTGCTTGCGGCGGCCGTTGCGGGGCTCGGCATCATCTATCAGCCGGTGTTTATGGCCGGGCATGCGCTGCGCACGGGCGCGTTGGTGTCCCTCGCGCTCGATCACCCGCCGGTCGAACTCGACGGCGTTTTTGCCATCTATCCCGCCGGCCGCCGCCCTCCGGCCAAGGTGCGGGCGATGATTGATTTCCTGGCCGAGCGATTGGCTGCCTAGGCCGGTGGCAATCAGGCGACCGGTGGCGGCGTTGATTCAGACTACACCGACGTCGGAAATGCAAACGGCTTGATCGCGTGCCCCGCCTCCTCTAATCGCGCGCGGACGGCGGAGGCCATGGCGACGGCCGAGGGGCTGTCGCCATGGACGCAGATGGTGTCGATGGCAGCTTTGATGCGTTTGCCGGAGGCAGTGGTGATTGTGCCACTCTCGATGGTTTGCAACACGCGCTCGGCGGCGGCGCTCGCGTCGTGCAGAACGGCGCCCGCGATTTTGCGGCTGGTGAGTTGGCCGTGGTCGTCATAGGTGCGGTCGGCGAAAAATTCGCGCGCGGCCTTGAGGCCGAGTTTTTCGGCGGCGACTTCGGTGTTGCGGCCGGGCATGACCATGTAGATGAGGTTGCGGTCGACGGCATGAATCGCGCGGCCGACGGCCATGGCGAAATCGTCTTCTTCGTTGGTCAGATTGCCGAGGCTGCCGTGCGCCTTGACGTAAGTGACGGCGTGCCCGGCCGTCGTGGCGATCGCCTGCAGCGCGCCGATCTGATAGGCGACCATGTTTTCGATCTCGCGCATGCTGTCGCCACGGATGACGCGGCGGCCGAATCCGGCGAGGTCGTTGAAGCTTGGATGCGCGCCAATGGCGACGCCGTTTTTCTTGGCGAGGGTCGCCGTCTGATACATGACGTTGGCATCGCCGCCGTGCCAGCCGCAGGCGACGTTAGCGGAGGAGACGATGGCGAGCATGGCGGCGTCGTCGCCCATGGTCCAGGCGCCGAAGCTTTCGCCCATGTCGGCATTGAGATCGATGCGCATATGATTGTTCCTGCGGTGGGCGTGTCGTCAGAAGCCGTAGACGTCGGCTGCGACGCGGAAGGTGTTGGCGTAGGCTTCGACTGTTGCGGTGATCGGTTGAGCGTAGCCGCCGCCAATGGCGACAGCGACCGGAATAGCACGGTAGCGGAACGTTTCGAAGACGACGCGGTCGCGTCTGGCGAGGCCTTGGTGGGTCAGCGACAATCGACCCAGGGTATCTTCAGCGAGTGGGTCGGCGCCGGAGAGGTAGAGGACGAGGTCGGGGCGGAAGGCGAGGATCGGTTCGAGCGTGTCGTTGAGCGCCGCGAGGTAGGCGTCGTCGCCCGTATCATCGGGCAGATCAACATCGAGCGTTGAGGCGACGCGACGGAAGGGAAAATTTTTGGCGCCCTGGATCGAGAGAATAAAGACGCGCGGATCGGCGCCGAGGATTGCTGAATTGCCATCGCCCTGGTGGACGTCGAGATCGATAATGGCGATGCGGCCGACGGCGCGCTCGGCAAGCAGTGTCAGGGCGGCAACAGCGAGATCATTGAAGACGCAATAGCCCGAACCGAAGTCGCGGTGGGCGTGGTGGGTGCCGCCGGCGAGTTGTCCGGAAATGCCGTGCTGGAGCGCTTCGCGGGCGGCGGCGAGGGACCCGCCGACCGTGGCGCGGGCGCGTTGTACCAGGATCTCGCTCCAGGGCAGGCCGATACGGCGGACGATGTCCTTGTCGATCGTGCCGTCCAGCATGGCCTGAACGTAGCCGGGGGCATGGGCCGCCAGCAACTGTTCCCGCGATGCGATGGGCGAGGGGGCAAGGTCGGCGGAACCCAGGGCGCGCTCGCGTTGGACCAGCTCCTTGAGCAGCCGATATTTGCCGGCGGGAAAGCGGTGACCAGGCGGCAGCGGTATTTCGGGAATGTCGGGATAAAAGAAGCGCACGCGGGGATTTCAATCGGGTCATGGCGGGTTATGGCGGGGGTTGCAGCATGTCCATGATCGAACGCGACGCCACGGTTGTCGATCAAAATTGGCGGCGTGTAGCGTTGCAAGTCAGGGCCATGCCATTCCCAGAGACGCCATTCCCAGAGACGCCGATCCCAGGGGTGTCATGAGTTTCTGGAGTGTCCCGACCGGCGAGATCCTTTCACGAGCGCCTCAGCTGCCCACCCGCAGTCGCGCTTGGCCGGGACACCTTTTAGCCAGAGTGGGGGTGCCTCAGTTCCCCTTGACGCCGGCGGCTTTGATGACGGCGGCCCATTTGGGAATTTCGGCGGTGAGGTGCGCCTTGAGTGCCGCCGGTGTTGCGAGGTCGGCGCCGACCGGCTCGGTGCCAAGATCGGCAAACCGCGCGATGACTTTCGGATCTTTCAATGCGGCTTGAAGCGCTGCGACGAGCTTCTCGGTCACGTCCTTGGGCAAGCCCTTGGGTGCCCAGATCGCGTGCCAGGCGGACACCTCAAAGCCTTTCATGCCGACGGCATCGAGTGTCGGCAATTCGGGGAGCGATGAGACCTTGCTCTTGGTTGTGACGGCATAACCCTTGATGGTGCCGGCTTTGATCTGCGTCGTCGTGTTGGTGGTCTGATCGCACATGACGTCGAACTGGCCGCTGAGCAGGTCGTTCATGGCGGGGCCGGTGCCGCGATAGGCAACGCCGGTCATCTGCACGCCGAGTTCTTTCATCAGCATCAACGTGCACAGGTGCGACGCCGAGCCGACGCCGGCATGGCCGTAGGTCGCCTTGTCCTTCTGCGTCTTGATCCAGGCGATGAGTTCGGCGGGGGTCTTGGTCTCGAGTGTCTTTTTCGACACCAGTGTCATTGGTACGTCGGTGATGCGGCCGATGGTGTCGAAGTCTTCGACGACGTTGTATTTGAGGTTGTCGTACATCGCGGGGGCTGTCGCTTGCGCGATATGCCAGACGGCGAGGGTATAGCCATCGGGGTCGGCCTTCGCCACCCGCGCCATGCCGACGGTGCCGCCAGCGCCGCCGATGTTTTCGACGAGGACGGTTTGGCCCAAGGTGCGACCCATGGATTCCGCGACGAGGCGCGCGACGGTGTCGGTCGGACCGCCTGCGGCGGCGGGGACGACGATGGTCAGCGGCTTATTGGGATAGGCGGATTGTGCGATGGCTGATGTGGCGATGGCCGGTGCGGCGAGGGCGAGGGCTGCAAGGGCGAGGTAGTGGCGGCGATCGATGTACATTGATTTCTCCTGTAGTCGATTTGTTACTGCAGTGGGTTGTCCGGCTTGATGGCCGGTTCTATCCGTTCGAATTCAGGCGTTATCGCCCAATAGTGCTGCGCAGACGGCGGCGGTGACGTCATCGGTGCGGGCCTTGCCGCCGAGATCGGGCGTGTGCAGCTTGGGATCGGCGGTCACGCGTTCGATGGCGCGCATCAATCGGGCGGCTGCGGGCTGCTCGCCGAGGTGTTCGAGCATCATCACCGCCGACCAGAAGGTGCCGATGGGGTTGGCGATGCCTTTGCCGATGATGTCGAAGGCGGAGCCGTGGATCGGCTCGAACATCGAAGGGAAGACGCGTTCGGGATTGAGATTGGCGGTTGGCGCGATGCCGAGCGAGCCGGCCAGCGCCGCAGCGAGGTCGGACAGCACG
Organism: uncultured Alphaproteobacteria bacterium; assembly: GCA_963714325.1. Taxonomy (GTDB): domain Bacteria; phylum Pseudomonadota; class Alphaproteobacteria; order Rhizobiales; family Hyphomicrobiaceae; genus CAVQOB01. The sequence continues at coordinate 256,172 of CAVQOB010000003.1, forward strand.
TCGGCGTGCAGGTTGGTGGCGACGACTGTATCGAGCGTTTCCGGTTTCATCACCATGCGCATGGTCATGGCGTCGACCAGCATCTTGTCCCAGGTCACGTCCTTGAACTCGGCGGCGATTTCCTTGGCGATCTCGTCCCACATGACCATGGCGTGACGCTGGGCATTGGACTTGGTGACGACGGTCAAGAGTTTGCGTGGACGCGACTGCGCCAGCTTGAACGCGAAGCGCATGATGCGTTCGACACCCGGGCGTGTCAGGATCGAGACGTCGGTTGCGACTTCGAGCGGGAGCCCGTGGTGGACGCGGCCGCCGACGCCGGCATATTCGCCTTCGGAATTTTCGCGCACGATCACCCAGTCGAGTTCTGGCCCGCGGACATTGCGCAGTGGGCTGGTGATACCGGGCAGGATGCGGGTTGGGCGGACGTTCGCATATTGGTCAAACGGCTGGCAGATGGCGAGCCGTAGGCCCCACAGTGTGATGTGATCGGGAATGTCGGGGTGGCCAGCCGAGCCGAACAGGATGGCGTCATGCTTCTTGATCAGGTCGCGGCCGTTCGCCGGCATCATGCGCCCGTGCTTCTTGTAGTAGTCGCCGCCCCAGTCGAAATGATCAAACGTCATCTTGAAGCCGCGATCACAGTCGGCGCAGACGCCGAGCACTTTGACGCCGGCGGCGATCACTTCGGTGCCGATCCCGTCGCCGGGGATGGCGGCAATCTTGTAGGTGCGCATGTTCGTGTCCTTGTCGTGGGGCTTGTCGGGGTTATTGCGCGGGTGGCGGGGAAGTCAAGGGGCAGGGAAGCGGGGTATTTGGCAGATCGGGATCGAGAATTGCCGCGCAATCACTGTGCGCGGCCTACGCGCACGGCTTCGATATCGTTGGCGGTTTTGGCACTTGTCTTGATGTCAGAGCCGTCGAGCGGCAAACTCTGCGGCTCCATTTTTTCCCAGCAAGCCCGTCGTGCCGCCACAGCGTTTTATGAGCATGTCTTCCATGCCGGCAAGCTTGAGAACCTCCGCAAGTTTGACGCGCTTAGGCAAATACTTGGCTGTTCATGCCCTTTGTCCTCGCCAAAAAAAAGCGCAACACGCAGCTCGCGTGGCCATTGTTTGCAGTCAAGACGCGATCGGTGTGTCCGGACGTCGAATACGTGTTCGCGTCGACTCGATTGTGACTAGGGCGCCGATACATTTGTCGCCGAGTTCGGTCAACGCACTCAGGAACCGAGACATCTGCGCGGTCCGATCGAGCGACTTGAGGTTGACGCGGATGACACCGTGCGTGCGAAATTGAAGCCGGACGGTGAGGTCACCAAAGTCATTGTCCTCAGTCAGCACGATGCGATTTTGCTCGAAGGCAAGGGCCAGCACCCGATCGTCCGAAGCGGCGGGCTCGGTATCGGCTGACCTGATGACGTCGAAACCGCCATTGCGCCTGGCACGGAGTAATGGCCCGGAGAAACACTCGTCGACGAGGAATGCCACCATCATTCGGCCGCGAACACGGCCTCGCGGGCCAGATGATCGGCGGCAAACGCTTGCGCGGCCCGGATATCGGTAATGGTCAGCGGGGGATAATCAGCGACGATCGCCTCTGGTGTTTCGCCGGCCGCTAGGCAGCGCAACACGTGCTCAACCGTGATCCGCGTGCCGATAATCACCGGTTTGCCGAACATGATTTTTGGGTCGGATGTGATGCGCTGTTTTGGGTCGTTCATGGCGCTATAATACCCGAGTTGAGCGCGGTTGTCGAAGGGTGTCAGATACTCGGTGACGCGGGGGACGCAGTCGGGAGCTCTTACCCGAGCCTCGGCGTCGTGTCGAATAGGCGCTGGTGTTCGGCGATGGCGTAGCGGTCGGTCATGCCGGCAACGAAGTCGGCGATCATGGCGGCGCGCGCCGGGCTGGAGGCAGCCAATGCGGCGGCGCGGCGTGGCTCCGGCAAATCGGCGGGAATGGTCATGTAGTGGTGGAAGAGATCGGCGACGATGGTTTCCGCCTTCGCCATGACGGTCATGACGCGGGGATGACGATAGACGTGTTGGAAGAGGTAGGCCTTGAGCGCAACCAGATCTCTGGCGAGTGAGGGCGAGAACGCGACCAGCGGCCGGCCGGCAGCGCGGACGGCGGCGGCGTCTTGCGGCTGGTGCGAGGCGATGCGGGCGGTGGTCTCAGTTGCGACGTCGGCGATCATGGCGGTGATCATGCGGCGGTTGACGTCGTAGATGGCGCGGTTGCGATCGATCTTGGCGTGATCGAGGGCGCCGGCGACAAAGGCGCCGACGAGCGGCACGGTGCGAAGGTCTTCGAGATGGATCAGGCCGGCGCGGAGGCCGTCGTCGATGTCGTGGTTGGAGTAGGCGATATCGTCGGCGATGCTGGCGGCTTGCGCTTCGGCGGAGGCGTATTCGGTGAGGTTGAGTGCGCCGGTCAATCCGGCTTCGGCGATGGCTGCGAGCAGCACGCCATGGCCGCCGCTTTCATTCGACATGCTTTCAATCGACGTGCTTGCACTGGCTGGGCCGTTGCTTGAGAGAATGGGGCCGTTGTGCTTGACGAGACCTTCGAGCGTTTCGAAGCAGAGGTTGAGACCGTCGAACTGGGGATACTTGCGTTCGAGTTTGGTGACGACCTTGAAGCTCTGGGCGTTGTGATCGAAGCCACCGTAGCCGGCCATGCAGCCGTGCAGCGCACGTTCGCCGGCGTGGCCGAATGGCGGGTGGCCGAGGTCGTGCGCGAGCGCCAGGGCTTCGGCAAGGTCCTCGTCGAGGGCTAGCATGCGGGCGATGGCGCGGGCGATTTGGGCGACTTCGAGGGTGTGGGTCAATCGGGTGCGGTAGTGATCGCCCTCGTGGAAGACGAAGACCTGGGTCTTGTAGGTCAAGCGCCGGAAGGCGGTGGCGTGGACGATGCGGTCGCGGTCGCGCTGGAAGGGGGTGCGCATCGGGCAGGCGGGTTCGCGAATGGCGCGGCCGGCTGAATGGGCGGCGTCGGCGGCGTAAATGGCGCGTTCCCTGGTCCCGGTTGGGCGTGCGATCATTGGGGGTCCTGAGCGATGGCCGACGGAAATGCGCTGTTTAGACGAAAAACAGGCTTTTGGCGGGTTTGACAAGCGGGTCGGCGTGCCTATCTTCATGGGATACGATTCATCGGCTTTGCAAAGGCCAGGGTCGGCGGAGCATAAGAGGTCTTCATGACAGCGACTTCCTTCACTGTGACCGATCGGGCTGGGCGCCGCATCGCTGAGATCGCTGCTGCCGAGGGGCGGCCGACGATGCTGCGCGTCTCGGTCGAGGGTGGGGGTTGTTCGGGGTTTCAATATAAGTTTGATCTGATTCCGGCTGCCGAGACGGATGATTTGACGATTGAGAATTCGGGCGCGAAGGTGGTGATCGACCCGGTCTCGCTGGGGTTCCTGGGCGGCTCGCAGATCGATTTTGTCGACGATTTGATCGGCGCGTCGTTCAAGATCACCAATCCGAATGCGACGGCGTCGTGCGGCTGCGGGACCAGTTTTTCGATCTAAATGTTGTCGAAGGGCGCGCGCTCTTTGCCGGTGCATTCAGCTGCCCACAACTTTTGTGGGCTCGTGCGCCGCATCCAAAAACCGCCACACACTTTTCGAGGCGCACGAGCGGGCGCTCGGTACGGGTCAGATGCTGGCGTTGGGCAGGACGTAGTAGAGGACGATGGTCAAGCCGAGGAACAAGATCGGCGTCATGGCGATGCCGAGGGCCAACCGCCATTTCCTCGCCTGGACGGCGATCCATGCGGCAAGGACGGCGGTGAGGGGAAGCGACCACAGCATCATGTAGGGGTATTGAATCAATTCTTCCCAGCCGCTAGCGCCACCAATGGTGCGCCACGTCGCCCAGGAGATGGGATCGGAAATGACCATCGCGGTCACCGTCCAGGCGCCAAGGACCAGGGCTGCAAACGCAATATTGGTCATCATCAACGCGCGCAGTAAAGTGCGGTTGTGCTGGCGCGCGGTATCGTAGAGCGTCACGGACATCGGATCGATTCCACGTCAGATCACAAGACAGTCTATCTTCCTGGGATTGAGTGTAGTCCGGAGTGATTAATGCACTGTTAAAATCTGTCTTGGACGGACGATCACGAGTTGGACAAGACCCGGTATTCGGGTGCGATGGGCGGGCGACATGAAGATTGCGACGTGGAACATCAATGGCGTCAAAGCGCGTATCGACAGCCTGATCACCTGGCTCAAGGAGACCGAGCCGGATGTCGTGTGCCTGCAGGAAATCAAGAGTGTTGATGAAGGGTTTCCGGCGGAGGGCATCGAGGCGCTCGGCTACAACGTGGCGGTGCATGGTCAGAAGGGTTTCAACGGCGTTGCGCTGCTGTCGAAATACCGGCTCGAAGATGTTCGGCGCGGGCTGCCCGGCAACGACGATGACCCGCAATCGCGCTACATCGAGGCGACGGTGACCGATGGCGGCGCGTCGGTCAGGGTTGGCGGCCTCTATCTGCCGAACGGTAATCCGATCGGGACCGAGAAGTTTGCTTACAAGCTTGCGTGGATGGACCGGTTGACGGCGCATGCCCGTCAGTTGCTGGCGGAGGAAATGGCGTTCGTGCTGGCTGGCGACTACAATATCATTCCCGATCCGATCGATGCCAAGATACCGGCGAACTGGACGGAGGATGCGTTGTTCCAACCGGAGAGCCGGTCGAAATATCGCCAATTGCTGGCGCTCGGTCTGACCGATGCGCTCAGGGCCGGGCATCCTGAAAGTGGCGTCTATACATTCTGGGACTATCAGGCGGGGGCCTGGCCGAAGGACAACGGCATCCGCATTGATCACCTGCTGCTCTCGCCGCAGGCGGCGGATCGGCTGGTGGCATCGGGTGTTGATCGTTTCACGCGCGGCTGGGAAAAGCCATCGGACCATGTGCCGGTGTGGGTGGAGCTTGCCGGTTAAATAGCAAGCCAGGTTGGCGCAAATCATGTTTGCATTGGGCGGATTGGCCGATAATCTTCGGCCGCGCGTCGTGTTGTTTGACGTATGGGATTGGCATGGCGCCGTGATGGCGTTGATGGGAGGATGGTTATGATTGCGCGACGTTATCTCGTGACTTCGACACTTGCGGCGCTGGCGGGCTTTGCATTCGCGATGCCCGTTGCGGCGCAGAAATTTCCGGATCGTCCGGTGACGCTGATCGTGCCGTGGGCGGCGGGCGGGGGCGCCGATACGGTTGCGCGGCTGATGGCGCATGGGCTTGAGAAGGAACTCGGCCAACCCGTCAATGTCGTCAATCGGACCGGCGGTGGTGGCGTGACGGGACATTCCGGCATGATGACGGCGGCGGCGGATGGCTACACCATCGGGCTCGCGACATCGGAGATCGCGACCTACAAGGTGATCGGTCTCGCCGACATCACGCCGGACAGTTTCGATATCATCTCGCGGGTGACGACGATCCCATCGGGGATCACGGTCAAGGCGGACGGGCCTTACAAGACGGCGGCGGATGTTATCGCCGCCATCAAGTCGTCGCCGAAAGGTTCGTTACTCGCGTCGGGTACGGGGCCGGGCGGGGCATGGCATCTCGCGCTGGCCGGCATGAGCAAGGCGACGGGCGTGGCGGCGGATCACGTCAAGTATGTGCCGAGCCAGGGTGGCGCGCCGGCGCTGCAGGAACTGGCGGCGGGCGGCATGAACGTCTTGACGGTATCGCCGATCGAGGCGAAGGCGTTGGCCGATGGCGGCAAAGTGAAGGTGGTCGCGGTCATGGACAGTCAACGGATGGCGAGCATGCCGGATGTGCCGACGCTGAAGGAAGCGACGGGCCTCGATTGGCAGTTCGTCAACTGGTTCGCGCTGGTGCTGCCGAAGGGCGTGCCGGGGGATGTGCGCGCGGGCTTGGTGGTGGCCGCGCAAAAAGCGCATGCGCGCGCCGACGTGCAAGGGCCGATGAAGGAACGCGGCATTACGCCGGTCTGGGAATTGTCGACGGATGCGAAAGCGTTTGCGGGCAAGTTTGCCGATACGGCGAGTGTTCTGCTGAAGGAACTGGGGTTGGCGAAATAGCTGTGATTGCTAGTCATGGCGTGGTTCCTTTCAGCTTATTCAATTCACTGTTTTGCGCGCCCGCTCGTGTCGTCCCGGGGCTTGTCCCCGGGAACCATCGTGAAAATTTTTTGACCGGTGAACTTTGCGTAATGGATCCCGGAAATCAATGCCGGGATGGCACCTGTTTTGTGGCGAGCACGCGGACGAATTGAGCTGCCCTTCGGACCCTCTGGGACCGCTGCCCTTAACGTTCAGAGGCATCGTGTATGGCCGACGATGATTTGCCGATTGTCGACGCGCATCATCACTTCTGGGATCTGAGTCTGGGCCGCCATCCGTGGCTTGCGCCCAAAGCGGTGATTCCGTTTCGGTATGGTGACTACTCTTCAATCAAGCGCGACTTCTTGCCGGCGGATTATGCGGCGGTTTCGCGCGGCCATCGCGTGGTTGCGAGTGTGACGATGGAAGGCGAATGGGACGACGATGATCCGGTGGAGGAAAGTCGCTGGATGACGGCGGTGGCGCGGCTACATGGGCATCCCGCCGCGCACGTGGCGCGGGCGATATTGCATCGTGGCGATGTGGAGACTGTTTTGGCTGCGCACGCGGCCTATCCGCTGGTGCGTGGCATTCGGCATAAGCCGGTGGCGGCGGTGTCGAGCATTACGATCGAGCGGGGTGCACCGGGGTCGATGAGCGATCCGGCGTGGCGGCGCGGTTATGGGTTGCTGTCGCAGTTCGGGTTGCATTTTGAGCTGCAAACACCGTGGTGGCATGTCGACGAACTGATCGATCTCGTGGCGGCGTTTCCGGCGACGCCGGTCGTGATCAATCATGCCTTTCTGCCGGCGGATCGCAGTCTTGATGCGCTTGCGGGGTGGCGGGCGGCGTTGCAGCGGGCGGCAGAAATTCCGCAAGCAAAGATCAAGATTTCCGGGATCGGTCTCAAGGGGCGACCGTGGTCGCTCGCCGACAATCGCGGGGTGATCCGCGACATCATCGACGCATTCGGCGCGGATCGCTGCCTGTTCGCGTCAAATTTCCCGGTCGATGGGATCACCGGATCGTTCGACACGATCTATTCCGGCTTCAAGGCGGCGACATCAGACCTCTCTACCGGTGATCGGCGCAAGTTGTTCTGTGACAATGCGGTGCGCGTGTACCGGTTGCGCGGGATCGCCGTTTAGCGTTGCGGCGCCGGGCTGCCGATGGGACGGGTGTCGGCGCGGGGCGTCAGTGGGGCCGAGAAGGCGTTGATAGCATCGACGATGCCGCCACCGATGCCGCTGGCGCCGCGTTCGATTTCCTTCAGCGGTTCGCCGTTGCGACAGATGCGGCTCGGCTTCAAGTCGCCGACGCCCAAGGCGCTTGGGGCTTCTTCGAAGCGGGGCCGGGCGAAGAGTTGCTTCCAGCGCATGACAAGTCCATCGGAGTTGGCACGGACGTCCTTAGTCGTGCCGCAATAGACCTTGTGATAGATGTCGTCGATCCATAACCGATCGGTGCGATGGGCGTTTTCGACCGCCATGCGGATCAGCGCCAGCGCCTTGTCCGGCTCTCGCGGCACGATCTTGCCCTGCCACTGCAGATCGGCGAGGAAGGCTTGTGCCGGTGCGTGGCTCTGATGCACGAGCTTCTGGAGATAGTGGAGGCCGAGTTTGACATCCTGCGGCACGCCCTCGCCAATCAGATGCAGTTTAGCGAGTTCGAACTGGGCGTCGGGTTCGTCGAACCAAGTGGCGGCCTTGTTGTAGAAATCGAGCGCGGTTTCGGGGTCCGACTGCAAGCCGAAATCGGGAATGCCACGGCGGACATAATTGGCGACGGCGGTCAGTGAGCGGGCGACGAAGGGCGCGCGCAGGCGATCGTCGGGATCGATGTCGGCGTGTGCCTCGACGATGCTGCGGAACAGTGTGTAGGCCTTGGTGTGGTCGGTCTGGGTGCCGGTGTTGTCGGCGTAAATCTGGGCCAGATAGAACTCGGCGAACAGGCGTTTTGAGGGCTCCAGTGTGGTGGCAGCCGACGATAACGCTGGAATCGCGATTTCGTAGAAGCCGTTCTTGTAGGCGCTGAAGCCTTGTTCATAGGCGGCTTGGGGCGATGCGAATTTGAAATCGCGCGCAACGGTGGTCCCGCTCAAGCAGGTGGCAGCCCCCAGCATGGCGACTACGAACGCGACCATGCCGACGCGGCGTGCGCCTGACCGGTTGCCAGACCCGTTGAATGCCTGGCAAAATGTTGGCTTAACAGACAACTTCGGCCTTTCCGCCAGCATGGGTGACGGCGCTTTGGCGCGCCGGTCCAGCTTGGTCTGCAAATTTGCGCTGTACAATGGATTGATTGGGTTTGGCTTGCGGCTTCAAAGTCTTCCGGCGTTTGGCCACCGTGGCCGCCGAGAGATCGATGTTGCGTGCGCCCGTGATGGCGTCGGTTATGATGACGTCGCCGTCTTTGAAGTGGCCGATCGGACCGCCGTGATCAACGCAGATGCCGTCACGGGTCGCGCCATCGACGTGTCCATCAGTGATGAGGGCTGCGGATTTGTCCTGGGCATGGCCGTCGCAGGCCACGGTGGTCGAGAGCATCTCGCGCGTGCCGGGGCCGCCTTTGCGGGCCTCGTGGCGGATGACAATGACCTCGCACTTCTTGGTCTCTTGAGTCTCTTAGTCTCTTTGTTCTTTTTTGCCGCAGCGGCGGCAAAGGCATCGCGCTCACTGTCAACGCAGTGAGCAGCATCCTTGACGACAATCGTTTTCATACCGGCGACCTTTACGATCGCCCCCACGGGTGCCAGCGATCCCTTGAGACCGATGACACCACCCAATGGTGATATGGGGCTGGAAACGGGATAAACAACCTTCTGATATGTATTGAACTTCACGTTTTCGCGATCGTGGCTGATGGTCTTGCCGTTGAGGGCAAGGCAATCCACGTGTAGCAGGCCGCCTTCGGTCAAGGTCTGCATGATCTGTGGTGCGCGCGAAAGACCCTCCGTCACATGACGGCTGGGTAGTTTCGATGTGTCGAACCTCTTCGCGCTCATTTGCTCAGTCTTTCGTGCTCGCGATGATGAAGAGCCGGCGTAGTCATCAGGACCCACGTGAGGCTGTCCCGGCAAGGGACTGTGGCTCACCAGCCCTTTAGCCGGGGCATACTGTGCCCCGCCGGTTGTCCTCTTCAATGGAGCTGCCGCATTCGAGGGTTGCATCAGTCGTTCGTGAACGTGGTTCGCAAACGCGCGTCGATCGTCCACACGACTGCTTTAACCCGGCCTCGCCTGACAGATTTGGAAGCGCTTTGAGGCTGAATCGTGTCCGAGTTGCCGAGATGACCCGTTGCGTGGCGCATCAGCAACATGAGGTTTGGTTCAATCCGGAGCATTGTCGCTGTCGTGAGGTTCGGGCTATCGCTTGGCTCGACGGCCACATCGTGCGTTGGGCAGCCTTTAGCGGTGGATCGCGGCTGGCGGAGGGCCGGTCTGTGGCGGCGCTTTGTCCGTTTTGTACCAAAACCGCGCCAACGAGACCGACTTGCTTGCCATGATGTTGGCGTGGGCTGAAAATCTAGCCACTTCGTCTCGACTTCGTCGCATCTTGATGGTTCCATGTTGATGGTTCCATGGCGTGGAATTTTTTGGGTACGGACTTTGGCGGCATAGGCTGCTCTAGCGAGGGGTATTCGATGATGAACACACAGATGCAAGGTGGCGGCGTTGCGCCGTCGCCCGCTGCTGGCAGCCTCATTCCGATCAGCTGGAGCGGCAGCCCGTGGAGCCTGACGGGGCTTTCTTTCATCAATTTCTTTCTGTCGATCATTACTTTGGGTATTTACGGGTTCTGGGGGCGGACCGAGGTGCGGCGGCGGATCTGGTCGTCGGTGCAATTGGCGGGGGAGCCGCTGGCTTATACGGGGACAGGCAAAGAGTTGTTCGTCGGTTTCCTGATCGTGTTCGGGATCGTGCTGCTGCCGACGCTGCTTTTCACGATCGGCGCGATCGTCGCATTTGGTCCGGTGGGCCAAGTGGTTGCGCAGATCGTGACGGCGATCGTGTTCATCTTTCTCGGTGGTGTCGCAATCTATCGGGCGCGCCGCTATCGGCTGTCGCGGACGAATTGGCGGGGTATACGCGGTTCGCTGGAAGGCAGTTCGTGGGCCTACGGCTGGACCAACTTCTGGACGATGATGATCGTGCCGGCACTGGCGCTGGTCGTCGGCGGGGGGATTTATCTGGCGATGTTTCGCGGCATGCCGGCGACGGCGGCGCCGATGATCGTGCAACGATATATTCCCTGGTTCATTGCGGCTTATCTTGGCGCAATCGTGCTCTATCTGCTGCTGGTGCCGTGGCGGACGACGAAGCTCAACCGCCACATCACCAATGAGATGGCGTTCGGCAGCCGGCCGTTTGCGTTCGAAGGTTCGTCAAAGCCGCTGTATCTGCGCTTCATCGCCCGCTGGATTGGCGTGCTGATCCTGGCGATCGCGACGCCGGCGGCGATTTATTTTTGGCTCGGTCAAAAGCGGATGGCGGAGTTCATGGCGGCCAATGCGCCGGGCTCGCCGCCAGTACCGATGGAGACAGCAGAGTTGCTGGGGTCGCTGGCGATCCTGGCGATTGCGTTCCTGATCTATACGGTGATCACTGCGTGGTACAAAGCAGTTGAGGCCAACTACTTTGCTTCGATGACGACGTACGAGGGGCAGCCGTTCCATTTGTCTGTCACGGCGATGGGATTGATCGGGTTGGTGCTGGTCAACACGCTGATCACGATTTTCTCGCTGGGCATCCTGAGACCGGTGGCGATGGCGCGGACGGCCCGATATTTCGTCGCAAACTTCAGTCTCGATGGACCCGTGGATGTGCGGGGAATCGCGCAGAGCCAGGCGGCGATGAGCAAGAGCGGGGAAGGGTTGGCGCAAGCCTTCGATGTCGATGCCTTCTGATGGAGTGCGGGCTGACGTGATGCAGGATGTGGCGCCGTTCGCGGCAGGTTACAGCAATGGCCAGACGGCCGAGCGTTTTGCCGCGACGGTGAACATTGGCGAAGCGGGATTGTCGATTGTGCTCGAGGATGGGACGGCCATCGACTGGCCGATTGCCGAGCTTCGCACGCAAACGCAGATCGATGCGCGGGCAGCTGTAGCGGTGTTCACGCGCGCTTCGCTGCCGGGAGCAACGCTGTTCGTGCAGAATGCGGTGGCCATTGCCGCGCTGGTGGAGCGCGCGCCGCATCTGACGACCAAGGCCGAGCGTTGGAGTGCGTTGAAGCCGGGCCTGTGGGTCGGCGGAATCGCACTGGCGGCTGGTCTGTCGGTGTGGCTGCTCGATCTGTCGCCGAGCAAGGGGATTGCGCGGCTGATGCCGCAGGCGGCGCGTGTGGCGCTGGGTGACGCAGCGCTTGAGAGTATGATCTCGGGTCGTGCGCGATGCACGGATGTCAAAGGTGTCGCGGCGCTGCGCAAGCTGCATGACCGGCTACAACCTGGACAATCATCGCTGACGGCGGTGACGGTGGTTGATTGGTCGCTGACCAATGCGTTCGCGGTTCCCGGCGGGCGCGTCGTGCTGACGCGTGCGATTCTTGAGAAGGCGATTTCGCCGGACGAGGTTGCGGGTGTGCTGGCGCATGAACTTGGGCATGGGCAAGAGTTGCATCCCGAGCAAGGTCTGGTGCGCGGCATCGGTCTGTGGACGGCGATGCAGATCATGTTCACGGGATCGCCGGGGACGCTTGGCAATATCGGTGGTACGCTGGCGCAACTGAGTTATTCGCGGGACGCCGAGCGAGAAGCGGATGCGCGCGCGCTCGACATGCTGAGGGCCGGCGAAATCTCCGCGAAGCCGTTCGCCGGGTTCTTCCGCAAAATCGACAAGACCGAACCGACGACGACCAAGGGCCGCATCATGCGCGCCAATGATCTCTTCTCGTCGCATCCCCAGAGTGCCGAACGGATCGCCAAAATCGAAGCAGTGCCGGATTACCCGTCGCGGCCGTCGCTGTCGGACGAGGAATGGAAATCGCTGCGCGGGATCTGCGGCAGCGTTATTCCTTGAGTTCGCGGACATTGCGCGGTCGCCGACCCAGCACGATGATCAGGGCGGCGACGATTTGGACGCAGGCTGCGAGGGCGAACGGCAGCGTGTAACTCAGTGTCGCGTCGCGCAACGCGCCGATGATGCCCGGGGCGAAGGCGAAGACCGCTTGATTGATGGCGGTTGCCAGCGCGACGACGGTTGCGACATCACCGCGTTCGAATTCTTTCTGGGCAATGAGCGGGGGCAGCGAGATCAGGTTGCCGACGCCGAGGCCGAACAGCACGCAGCCGAGCGCTAAGGCCGGCATGCCGGTCGCTATGGCGAGCAAGCCGACACCACAGGCCTGCAGCAGAAAATTGAGTGCGGCGGCGATGCGGCGGTCACGATTGCCGATCAGAGAGCCGAGGACGGTGCGGCCAAGGATGGCGCACGTGGCGACGAGGCTGACGGCGGATGCAGCGAGACCGGCGCCGATGTCGGGTGCTAATCGCGCAATAAGATGCGAGACGATGCCGATCTGGGCGAACAGGCCAAGCGCGAAGGCTGCCGAGATGGTGAGGAAGCGGCGGTCGCCGAGCAGGGCGGAGCGAGTCAGTGCGGCGGGCGGTTTGATGGTGGAGGTGGTGGTGGTGATGAGTCCGCCATCGACGGCGAGGCCGAGATCGACCGGGCTCCTATGCAAGTGGCGTTGGATCAGCGGCACGACGATGACGAGCATTGCGATGGCCATCAGAACGGCGGCGTTTTGATAGCCGAGCCAGCCGATGAGAAACACCCAGAGCGGGGCGATGACGATGCCGCCGACGCTGGCGCCGTTGAACGCCATGCTCAGCGCCTTCGGCCGGTCGGCATCAAACCAACGGGAGATCATGGCATTGATCGCTGCGCCACTGGTCAGGGCCCAACCGGCGCCGGTCAACATCGCTGCGCCGTAGAGGTGCCAGGGTTCGGTAACGCTGGCCCAGGCGATGATGCCGAGGGCGGAGGCAACGATCCCGGCGCTAGTGACGTCGGCGAGGCCGAAGCGACGGTGGATGGCGGGGAGTTGGGAGACGATGACGGCGCTAAAGAGGAAGTGGGCGGTGATAGCGGTCGATATGGTCGCGATGGACCAGCCGCGGGTGGTGTGGAGTGTTTGCAGGAAGACGGACGGGCCGTAGAAGCTGATGCCCCAGGCGCAGGTGGCGACGGCGAACGCCACCCAGACCACCGACCAGCCGGCGAAGCGGATCGGCTTGGTCATGCGGGCGCGATCCGTGTGTTGTCGCCCGTGCCGCTCATCACATTCACTCCGTTGTAGACGCCTTAGCATTACTCTTTCTGAGTAGCGCCGCAATGGCGTCCCGATCATTGCCGCAATTCACGGCGAGGCTGGCACGATGGGGTTTGCGCGTGTTGGAGTCATCGCATGCGACGGATATGGTTCTGGGGAGTTGGCGTTTCGCTGTGTCTGAGCGTTGCTTATCTGGCATCGCCGGTGGTCGCTGCCTATGGACTCGGTCAGGCGGTCAAGGCGGGGGATGTTGCCGCGCTTGAGAAGGCCGTCGAATGGGATGGCGTTCGGGCGAGCCTGAAGCGTTCGTTGGTCGAGCTACAGACGGCGCCCGTCGTGGATGGTGGTAGAGACGTGCACGGGATGGCGGTGCCGCCGTCGCTTTGGACCCGCATTAAAGCCTCGTTTGCGCCCGGTTTGATCGACGGTTTCGTTGATAAGTACGTGACGCCACAAGGATTGCCGCAGGCGTTTGCGATGCGCGAGAGCTGGCGGGAGACGGTCAGGCCGGCGGTTGGTCTGGCGGCGCCGAAATTGGCGCTGGCAGATACGTCGTTTGCTGGCACGGCGCTTGATCGGTTCGTCAGTTTTTATGTGCGGATCAGGCGGGCGGTGTTCCTGACGCCGGGACTGGTCGAATTCGAGATTGCGGATCGGCACACGCCGGAACGGCGTTATGTTTCGCAATTCGCGCTCAAGGATTTTTGCTGGAAGCTGGTCAGCGTGCGCGTCGTCGGCGCGGCGCTGTGATGGATTTTTGCGATTGATTGACGATGTCGTCGCCTTAACGGTTTGCTAACGATTTCGGTTTACCAATTTTTAGTGTCTCGGGTCAGCTGCGACTGCTGGTGTGGGACACTGATCTGGACTGTCCGTCAACATAAAGTGTTCCGCGTAATGTTTGATGCGTTTCCTGCGCTCTCCTCAGAGCGCCCGCTTGGCATGAATTCGGCTGGCGCTGTTGCTGGTGCAGCCTCCGGGATCACCTGGATCGAGCCGTCGGAAAGCTTCCTGCAGCTGACATTGCGGCACATTGCGCTGATCTTTGCGACCTGCGGGCTCTATTTGTTTTGGGCGCGCGCCGAGGCGCGGCGCAAATTGCATCGCTGCATTCATGTCGGCGGGCGGCCGCTCGACTACTCGGGCACGGGGCAGGAAGCATTCATCTCGTTCGTGATCGCGGCGCTGACGGCTGTTGTCATGATGCAGGCTTTCTTCTTTTTCGTGAAGCCGGCGCTGCTGGCTGGCGGCGATGCGGGTGGTGCCGGCTTCATCGGCAATACGTTCCGCTGGCAGCGACTGTCGATCAGTTTGCCCTTGGTGTTCCTGCTCGGCTCGGTTGCCTATCGCAAGCGGCAACATATTCTGCGGCGGACGTGGTGGGCCGGGCAGCGGTTTGATCTCAATGGGCAGGCCTGGGGTTACGCGTGGACGCATTTCTGGACGGCGTTCCTGGTGCCGCTGACGCTGGGGTGGGCAGCGCCCTGGCGGGCGCATGCGCTGGAGAAGCGCAAGACCCGAGAGACGCGGCATGGCACGCGGATGCTCGGAGCGGTGCATTCGGTGAAGAGCCTCTATGCGACTTTTGCGCTGTTCTGGTTCGGCGGGATTACGATTTATCTCGCCACTGTCTTCACGCTCGGGCTGGTGATCGGCCATGAGATCATCGCCGCGACGGATACGCTCAGTCTCGGACCGCTGCTTGGGCCGGGTGTCGCGACGAAGGGCGTACTGATTGCCATGGCGGGGGTGCTGCCGCTGGCGTTGCTGGCGACCGCCTATCAAGGGGCGTGGCTTGAGCATCAGGTGTCCGGCATCGTGTTTCAGGATGCGCGATTGAAACTGCGATTGCCGAAGCTGGTGTTCGTTGGGTTCTGTATCGAGAACGCGGTGCTGAAAGTAGGCACGCTCGGGCTGCTGGCACCGGTGGCGGACGCGCGAATGGCGCGCTTCCTGATTGCGCATCTGTCGGTCGAAGGTGAATTGACGGCGCCGATTTATCCCGTGCACTCTGTGTAGCGTGCCGTCGATCCTGCGACCGCGCGCTGTTGTGTGCGAGGTCACGTTGATGCGCCGGATCATTCTGATCTCTTTCGGATTGACGGTTGCGCTCTATGGTTGGCCGATGCTGTCGGCGCTGGAGCTACGGTTGGCGTTGCGTTCGGGGAGCGCGGAGCGGATCGAGCCTTGTGTCGACTGGGTGGCGCTCAGGCACAACCTGAAGGCGACGGTGCGCGGCAATCTGACCGCGGAACCCGCAAAGTCCTGGTTTCGCCGTAACGTGACCGAGCGCGTCGTGCCGGCACTCGCCGACCGGGCGATCGATACGTCGGTGACGCCGGCGCGGATGGCGTGGTTTCTGAAGCGGCGCATGCAGTTGCAGGGTGAGAGTGGCGCGCGTGTGCCGCTGCCGCAGACCGAGACTGCGGAAGCCGATGACGAGATCGACCAGATGACGTCGCCGCGGCGCCTGCGCTGGGCGTTTTTCGAGAATGTGACGCGGTTCCGGATCGAGGTGTTGGATCCGCGCAAGCCGGAGCGGCGGATGATCGCGATCCTTGAGCCGCAGGGCCTGCGCTGGCGGCTGACGAATGTGTTCTACGACAGCAATCCGTGAGCGCTTGCGTTGGTGCGGCGGTCGCGGCCGTTAACGCTATCGGCGCAAACTCCCGGGGCTGCCACGGGCCTTATGATCGAGCCCACGTTGCGTGTTCGAACACGCATTGGCTCTTTGACATTGTTAAATTTGTGCGCGTGCACACGGGGTTAAAACTGTAATTGGCCGCGATGGCTGACTGGCGGCGCGTGGGGGCAGATCGCGTGTGATCTGCCCCGCTGCCGGTATTCACTTCGGCAGGGTGCCGTCGATGCCTTGAACGTAGAAGTTCATGCCGGCGAGGTCGCCGTCCTTGATGGTCTCACCGGTTTTGAGGAACTCGGAGCCGTCCTGCTTTTTCAACGGGCCGGAGAACGGATGGAACTCGCCCTTGGCGATTTTGTCCTTGACGGCATCGGCGGCGGCCTTGGCTTCAGCAGTGACCTTCGGTCCGTAGGCGCCAATGCTGAGCATGCCGGTGCCGAGCCCAGCCCAGACATCACCAGATTTCCAGCTGCCGTCCATGGCGGCCTTGACGCGTTGGATGTAGTAGGGCGCCCAGTTGTTGATCAGCGCGGTGATCTGCGCATCCTTGCCGAAGTTCTCCATGTTCGAAGCCTGGCCGACGGCGAAGACCTTGCGCTCCTGCGCCATCTTCATGGCGGCGGGGCTATCGGTGTGCTGGAAAATGACGTCCGAGCCTTGATCGATCAGCGCCTTGGCGGCGTCGGCTTCCTTGCCGGGATCGAACCAGGTCGAGACCCAGACGATTTTGAATTTGACGTCGGGATTGACTGACTTGGCGCCGAGGTAGGCGGCGTTGATGCCCATGATCACTTCCGGAATCGGGAACGAGGCGATGTAGCCGACGGTGTTTGATTTCGACATCTTGCCGGCTAGCACGCCGGCGACGTAGCGGCCTTCGTAGTAGCGGATGTTGGCGGTGGCGACGTTGTCGGCGCGCTTGAAGCCGGAAATGTGCTCGAACTTCACATCCGGATATTTGGCCGCAACCTTGATGGTCGGGTTCATGAAGCCAAACGAGGTGGTGAAGATGATCTTGTGGCCTTGCGCTGCCAGCTGGTCGATGACGCGTTCGGAGTCGGCGCCTTCGGGAACGTTTTCGACGTGGGTGGTCTCGACCTTGTCGCCGAACTCCTTCTTCACGGCGAGTAGGCCCTGGTGATGCTGGTAGCTCCAGCCGTGGTCGCCGATCGGGCCGACGTAGACGAAGCCGACCTTGGTCTTGCCTTGCGCGATCGCTGCACCCATGGCGCCGGTGAGGCCAAGTGCGGCCATGGCTGCGGTGATGGTTCGGATGAATTTGGACATCGTCTGTTCCTTTTGATCGTCTGAGATATCGCGCGTGCGCTTCGCTGGTGTTGCAGTGTCGCTTATTGTGTCGCGGTGAAGGTGCGGCCGAGGCATGCCGGCGCATTGAGTTTCAAACGCGTTGCATCGCGCGAGATGAACACCAGAACAGCGATCGTTGCAAGATAGGGAAGCATGGACAACAGCTGTGCGTCGATTTTCAGCCCGGCACCCTGTGCATGAAGTTGCAAAATCGAGATGCCGCCGAAAAGATAGGAACCGGCCAGCACGCGTGACGGGCGCCAGGCGGCAAAGACCACCAGCGCCAAAGCGATCCAGCCGCGGCCGGCGGTCATCTTCTCGACCCAGAACGGGGTTTGCACCAGCGAGAGGTAGGCGCCACCAAGGCCCGCCATGGCGCCACCGAAAGCTAAGGCGGCCATGCGGACGCCGACAACGGGGGTGCCGATGGCGTGTGCTGCGTCGTGGTTCTCGCCAACTGCGCGGAGCACAAGGCCGGAGCGGGTGGTGTTGAGGAACCAGGTGACAAGGAACACGAGGGCGACCGCGATCAGTACCATGACATCGATGGAGGCTGCGCCCAACAGCGTGATCTTCGGGAATGTGCCGGTCGTCTTGCCCGCGTAGGACTGGCCGACGAGTGCCGACAAGCCGAGGCCGAACAAGGTCAGCGCCAACCCGGTCGCGACCTGGTTCGACATCAGGACCTGCGTCAGGCAACCGAAGAGCAGCGCCATGGCCATGCCGGCGGTGATCGCCGCAAGCATGCCGAGGCTGTAGCTGCCGGTGGCGATGGTGACGGCAAACCCGGCGATGGCGCCGGTGATCATCATGCCTTCGACGCCGAGATTGAGGACGCCGGATTTTTCGACGACCAGTTCGCCGAGCGCGGCGAAGATCAGTGGCGTTGCCGCAATGGCGATGCCGGTCAGGATGCTGAGCAGGAGTTCCATGGTCAGGCCGGATTTCCTATTCTGGCAATGCCGGTACCGCGTGTCCGCCAGCGGATGCGATAGTTCACCAGCAGGTCGGTGGCGAGCAGGAAAAACAGGATCATGCCCTGGAAGACCTGGGTGGTGGCGCTGGGCAAGCTCATGGCCACTTGGGCGATCTCGCCGCCGATATGCGTCAATGCGAGCAGGAGGCCCGCGAACAGAATGCCGACCGGCTGCAAGCGGCCGAGGAAAGCAACGATGATCGCGGAAAATCCAAAGCCAGAGGGAAGCGACGGAACGAGTTGGCCAACGGGGCCGGCCGCTTCAATTGTGCCGGCGAGACCGGCGAGGCCGCCAGAAATCAACAGCGTCGTCCAGACGATGCGCTTTTCCGAAATGCCGGCGAAGCGCGCGGCGTCAGGCGCTTGTCCCAGCACGGCTGCTTCGAAGCCAAGCCGGTGTCGCTTGAACAGAAAGGCTGCGGCGGCGACAACGCAAAGGGCGATCGGAAAACCGATGTGGGCGCGGGTTCTGGGGATCAGAATGGGGAGCAGTGCGCCCGGTTGGAACAAGCGGCTTTCGGGAAAGTTGAAGCTCTGCGGGTCGCGCAGCGGGCCATGCACCAGCACGCTCAGTAAGAGGAGGGCGACGTAGACCAGCATCAGGCTGACCAAGATTTCATTGGCGTTATAGCGGTTGCGCAAAAGGGCTGGGATCGCTGCCCAGGCCATGCCACCGAGGACGCCGGCGATCATCATCAGGATCAGCAGCCAGACGCCGCCGAGGGGATAGAACAGCAGCGCGACGCTGCCGCCAGTGATGGCACCGATCGTGAATTGCCCCTCGGCGCCGATGTTCCAGATGCCGGCGCGAAAGCCGATCGATAGTCCTGTTGCGATGAGGATCAACGGTGTCGCCTTGACGGTCAGTTCGGCGAGACCGCGCAGCGTGGTGAGAGGGGCGATGAAGATGAAGGTCAGCGCCGTCAGCGGGTCTTTGCCAATGGCTGCAAACAGCGCGTAACCGGCGACGAGGGTCAAGGCGATGGCGAGAAACGGCGTCCACAGCAGCGCCGTCTGCGATGGCTCGGGGCGCGCTTCCAGCCGGAGTAATCCAACTCTAGACATGGGCTGCGTCCTCGGCTGATTTGATTTGCGTTGCGCCACCCATGGCGATGCCGATGATGGCGGCGTTCAAGTCCTGGGTCGCGCGGGTTTCGGTCAGGCGGCCGCCAGCGATGACGGCGATGCGGGACGCAATCTGGAAAAGCTCATCGAGGTCCTGGCTGATGACGACGATGGCCGATCCGGCGCGCGCCAACACAAACAACTGCTGGTGGATGGCGGCAGCGGCGCCGGCGTCAACACCCCATGTCGGTTGCGCAACGATCAGCACGTCCGGCACTTGCAGAACTTCGCGGCCGACGAGAAATTTCTGCAAATTGCCGCCTGACAATGCGCGCGCGGCGCTGGCGATGCCGGGGGTGCGAACATCGAATGTCTTGACGATGTCCTCGGCGAAGATGGTGGCGGACTTCCAATCGATCAAGCCGCGCTTGATCAATCGCATCTTGGTCGCGGCCGTCAACAACGTGTTTTCGACCAGCGACAATGCCGGCACCGCGCCATGCCCGAGCCGCTCTTCGGGGACACAACCGAGGCCGGTCATGCGGCGTTGCTGTGGGTGCATCTGACCGATCGGGGTGCCATCGATCTGGATGGCGTCGGCGCGTTTGGCCTGCCGCTCGCCGATCAGGGTGCGCATCAGTTCATCCTGGCCGTTGCCGGCGATCCCGGCGATGCCGACGACCTCGCCGGCGCGTGCTTCGAGGGATATGTCGTGCAGCGAGACACCGAAGGGTGTTGTGGCGGGCAGGGTCAAGCGCTCGATCTTTAGGCGCACGGCGCCGGGGTTGCCCAGATCGCGGGTGGGTGGACGCAGAGACGTTCCGAGCATCATGCGGGCCAGGCCTTGCGACGTTTCCTGGCGCGGGTCGCAGGCTGCCACAACCTTGCCGGCGCGCAGGATTGTGGCACGCGAACAGAGGGCGCGGATTTCATCGAGCTTGTGCGAAATATAGAGGACCGAGCGGCCTTCGGCGGCAAGCTTGCGGAGCGTCTCGAACAGCACCTCGACTTCCTGCGGCGTCAGCACGGACGTTGGCTCGTCCATGATGATCAGGCGTGGGCCCTGCAGCAGACATCGGACAATCTCGACGCGCTGGCGTTCACCAACGGACAGCGTGCCGACATGGCGGTTGGGATCGAGGTGCAAGCCGTAGCGGGCGCCGACGGTGACGATGCGGCCTGCGAGATCGCCTTTGGCGAGTTCGGGGCTGACGCCGAGGGCGACGTTTTCGGTGACGGTCAGAGCGTCGAACAGGGAAAAGTGCTGGAAGACCATGCCGATGCCGTGGCGGCGCGCGTCCGATGGGCGGTTGGGTTGGAACGGAGCACCATCGAGGTTCATGGTGCCGGCGTCAGGACGCAATATGCCGTAGATCATTTTGACGAGGGTCGACTTGCCGGCGCCGTTCTCGCCAAGCAGGGCGTGGATCTCGCCGATGTTGACGTCAAGGTCGACGGCGTCGACAGCCGTGACACCGGCAAAGGCTCGGCTGATCTGTCGGACGCTGAGCAGCGGGCGATCCGTCGCGGTCATGCCGGGATGTGCTTCGGTGGTGTTGGTGTCAGCAACATTGGGTTCTTTCCGCTGGTCGGCGTTTTCGCTTGTCGTTCGGGCCGCTCGTGGATCTGGCGTGCGCCGAACCCGGAGGCGCGATCGTACGGCGTTCCCTATACCGTGTGATTGCGCGTGTCGCTACATCAGGCGCGGGCGCTGCGTCGTCGATTTTGGGGCAAGTTGCTGGATTGTCGCAACCTCAGGCAGGCAACCTCAGGCAGGCAACCTCAGGCGGGTTGCCAGGCCAGGACCACGCCGGCCGCGTCGGCTGCGCAGGTTATGCCGCGGCGATCACTGTGCGTTGCAATAACGATCGCGCCGAAACGCGGTCCATGACGGAGATCGATCGTCGTGCCGTCGAAACGCTTGGCGAAAGCCGCTGGAGTGAGGACGGTCAGGGCGTGCGGTCCGCAGGCGGCGGCGATGCCGCCGTCGACGGGCTGCGGCGTGCTGCCGGTGTAGCCGGTAATGAACCCCGTCAGTGTGGCGGGTGAAGGCGCGACAAGTACAACCTCGCGGACGCCGGCGGCGCCATTGTCGTGTTTTTGAAACGCGGGCTTCCAGAAGTTTTCGGGGAACTTGTTGTGGGAGGAAAAAAAGGCCGCGTGCGGCAGCTCCGTTGCTGAGGCGAAAGCGAGACTGAAGGCGACCTTGACCTTGTGTCCATCAGGCAGCGTTGCAGATCGCTCGAAATCGAAGGGCCGATAGGTCGAGAGGCCGGCTGCCGCAAAGCGCGCTGCGTCGGCCTTGCTGTCGGTCCCGGCGACGACGAGCATCGCGGCGCCCTGCAGGCCGTCGGCGAGGAAATCACGATTGAAGGCACCGAACGAAAAAATCGGTGGCGTCGCGTTCGGATCATGCGCGGTGAGCAAGTGCGGCCGATCGACCTCGAGGAGTTCGAGGAAGTTCTGACCTTCGAATTGCACGAGCCTGTTGGCCGTACCCCAGGGATGCTCGGCGCGGGGTGTCAGCGTGAAGCCGAGCGCCTCGTATTGTTTTGCGGCGGCGTCCAGATTTGGAATGGTGATGACCACATGATCGATCGGGGGCGATGGCATCGTCGTTTGCTCCTGACACTTTGGGCAGTCGAGTGGATATGCCAGCATGGCTTGGCGTGTCGCGGGACTGATGACCCAGGGACGCTCGACAAAAGGTGGGTTGTGGCGGACATGCTGGCGATGGCCACAGGCCGGGATGGCGACCCAATAATTCTCGTCGTCCTGTTCGAATGCGATGATCGCACGCCGCATGGGATGGTTGTCTCGCACTTGACCAGGGAATTTGTCGCCCTCGCTCCGAGGACGCTATAACATGCGGACCGGGCGTCGCGATGGTGATAGGAGACAGGATGGCAGTGGAAAATCCGACCTGGGTGAACAACGTCCTGGCGTTCTGGTTCCGGGAGCTCACGCCCGCGCAGTGGTTTCGCAGGGATGATGCGGTGGATGCGACTATTCGCAAACGATTTTCGCCGGTTCATGCCCAGGCTGCAACCGCGACTGATGCGGCGTTGCTGCTCAACACCGATACGGCGCTCGGTGCCATTATCGTGCTTGATCAGTTTTCGCGGAATATGTTCCGTGGCGATCCTCGAGCCTTTGCATCCGACGACAAGGCGCTGCGGCTGGCGATCGCCGCCGTCGCCGCCGGCCTCGACCAGACTCGCAGCCGCGATCATCGCTTGTTCCTGTACCTGCCGTTCGAGCACAGTGAAAATCCGGCAATACAGGTGCGATCGGTTGCGCTGATCGGGGCGCTTGGCGATGCGGAGCTGACGCGGTACGCCGAAGCCCACAAGGTGATCATTGACCGTTTCGGCCGGTTTCCGCATCGCAATGCCGTTCTCGGACGTGCCACAACACCTGAAGAAGCGGCGTTTCTCAAAGAGCCGATGAGTCGTTTTTGAATGCTTGGGCACTTTGTTGAGCTTGCTTGCGGCGTGCCGGCACACTAGCAGACGGCTGCCGAATGATCAGACGGACCAATTCGATGACGCGCGCCATCCAGACTTTTCAAGTCAGCCTCAAGGCGGCGATCGTGCGCGACGGCCGGTTGCTACTGCTGCGCGAGGCCGATACCGGCTATTGGGAACTGCCGGGTGGGCGGATCGATGTCGGCGAGGAGCGACTGCCGCAAGCGCACGTGCTGGCGCGCGAAATGGTAGAAGAGCTTGGATCTTTGGTGCGCATTGCGTTCGATGATCGCGCCGTGACCTGGGTCCGTCAGCAGCCCGACGGGGGGCACTTTCAACTGATCGTTGCTCGGATGGGCCGGCTCAAAGCCGGGGAGATCGTGTTGTCGCCTGAGCACGATGACAAGCGGTGGACTGAGCCTGCGGATTGGCTTGCCTTGCGTTTTCCGCCATTGTCGGATTATCCCGATGGTCTCGCGCGGCTGTGGGCTATGCTATAGCCTGAAACCAGCGTGACCTATGACCTCAAATCCCTGATCAGCCGCGAAGCCTCAGCTGCAGGTTTCGACGCCGTGCGCGTCGCGTCGCCCAAAGCCATCGGGGAGGCGGGGCGGCAGCTTGACCAATTCATTGAAGCCGGGCGGCATGGCGACATGGACTGGATGGCGCGACACGTCGATCGGCGGCGGAGCCCGATAGCGCTTTGGCCAGAGGTGCGTTCGGTGATCATGCTGGGGCTCAGCTACGCGCCAGCGGATGATCCGATTGCGACCAAGGTTCCGGCCGGCTATGGCGTCGTGTCGGCCTATGCTCGGGGTCGTGACTACCACGATATCGTCAAGCAAGGGCTCAGCCGTGTGGCGCGGGCGCTGCAAGCGGAGAGCGGCGCTGATGTGAAAGTGTTCGTTGATACGGCGCCGTTGATGGAAAAGCCGCTGGCGGCCGCAGCAGGTCTCGGCTGGCAAGGCCGGCACACCAATCTCGTCTCGCGCGAGCATGGCTCGTGGTTGTTCCTCGGCGCCATCCTGACGACGGCGGAGATCGAACCGGATCCGCCGGAAAGCGATCACTGCGGGTCTTGCCGGCGGTGTCTCGATATTTGCCCGACTGATGCCTTCCCGGCGCCTTATCAGCTCGACGCGCGCCGCTGCATCGCCTATCTGACGATCGAACACAAAGGGCACATCCCCTTGGAATTCCGCGCGCCGATCGGCAATCGGGTGTTCGGCTGCGACGACTGCCTTGCGGTCTGCCCGTGGAACAAGTTTGCCGCAACATCGCGTGAGATCCGCTTTCGGGGCGGCGTTGAGACGGCAACGCCTGCGTTGAGCGACCTGTTGGCGTTGGATGATCAAGCGTTTCGTGCGTTGTTTCGCGGGACACCTGTTAAACGGACCGGCTGGAAACGGATGCTGCGTAATGCGCTGATCGCGGCGGGAAACGCGGGAGATCGATTGCTCGTTGACGCTGTCAAGGCACATCTGAGCGATGAGGCAGCGATCGTGCGGGCGATGGCGGTCTGGGCGTTGTCGCGGCTGGTTTCTGCGGATGAGTTTACGGCGCTGGCCGAGCGGTTTCTCCCGCGTGAAGTCGACGCCGATGTGGTGGCCGAATGGACAAGGAACCCGTGCGCATGAAGATCTTTTGTTTCGGGTTCGGGTACACGGCGGAAGCGGTTGCTAACGTTCTGGCACCAACCGATGTCGCGATCGCCGGGACGCGGCGATCAGCGGGAGCGGCGGCATTTTCCGATATCGCCATCGTGCCTTTTCGCGGTGATGCGCGAGAGCCGATGGTTGCTGCGGCGCTCGGTGGCGTGACGCATATTCTGCTGTCGGTGCCGCCGGATATCGAGGGCGATCCAGTGTTGCGCCATCATGGTGTGGATATTGCCGCACTGCCGGACCTCACGTGGATCGGCTATCTCTCGACGATCGGCGTTTATGGCGATACGCGCGGCGCGGTGGTCGATGAGACGAGTCCGGTGCGGCCGGCCTCAGAGCGGAGTTTGCGCCGACAGACGGCGGAGCAGAGTTGGCGGCGGTTTGGCCGCGAACATGGCAAGCGCGTTGAGATCTTCCGGTTGCCCGGCATCTATGGGCCGGGGCGAAGTGTGATCGAAAGTCTTCGCACGGGAACCGCGAAACGCATCGTCAAACCGGGGCAGGTATTCAATCGCATCCATGTCGCCGACCTGGCCATGGTTCTGGTGGCGGCGATGCGATCAGAACCGCGCTTTGACACGTACAACGTCGCGGACGATGAGCCGGCGCCGCCCGAAGAGGTGGTGGCATATGCCGCTGACTTGCTGGGGTTGCCGCTGCCGCCAGCCATTGCGTTTGCCGATGCTAAGCTGACGCCGATGGCGGCGAGTTTCTATGCGGAGTGCAAGCGCGTCGACAACGCCCGTGTCAAAGCAGCGCTGGGCGTGCGGCTGGCCTTTCCGAGCTATCGTGAAGGGCTGCTTTCGATTGTGACAGACGGTTGACGTCCCCGTTCAGAACCGGTCCGTTCAGAACCGGCCCGTTCAGAACCAGTTCAGGCGCGCTGTGGCCATTTAGTGATCAGTTTGCGGTTATGGGGTGGCTGAGCAACGTTCAATCAAGTCCTTGCGTGCTCGACATGAACGTTGTTAACTATAGTCCAACCCAAGATTGCTGAGCGTTGGGTCAGTCGACGAGGGGCATATGATGAGCGTCCGGCATTTCATACTGACAGCATCGGTGATGGCACTGGTTTCGTCTGGTGCGGCCCCCTTATCCGCCAATGAAGCGGCCAAGGCGCTGGCGGAGCGCTTTAGCGACGGGGCTTCAAAGTCGACAACCAAGCCGCTCGCGCAGAAGCCGAAGATCGATGTCGAGTTACGGCGTCAGGCCGATGAGCGCGACATGCTGGAGCGGGCACGTCGCGAAGCGGCGGACGTCAAGACGGAGACGGTACCGGCTGCTGCATCCGAACAGGAAATCGAGCGCAAGGCTGAACTCAAGCGACTGGCTGAAAAGTTGCGCGTTGCTCGCGAAGCGCGCGAGGCCAAGAAACTCGCCGAGAAGCGCGCTGCCGAACAGAAGGCACTGGCTGAAGCTCCGGTGATCGTGCCGGCGCCGCTGCCTTCGCGAGAGATCGTAAGCCGCGAAGCGCCACGGGTGATGGAGCGAAAGGAATTCTGGAATCCTGATCTTGCGGTTGGCCCACTGCCGGAGCGTGGCGAATTTGATGCGTCCAGTCGATCGAGCCTTGGCGCGCGGCCGAGCGACATCAGCGGCGGCGGTCACAAGGTGGCTGTGCTGCTGGTGATGACACCTGGTTCAAAAGGGATTCGCCGGTTGAACAAGGTCGCCGATCCGATCCTGTGCAGCGAACTTGGGTGTTACGTCAGTACGGGCACTGCAACGCCGGCGCGCTTGATGCCGCAACGCAAGGCAACGGGATTCGGCAATACGCTGGGTATGCGCGCGGGAGCATGCCGGCAATCCTTGGAATGCGTTTTCCGCGATGTCGATCTGGGTAACGGGACGGCGATGCTGCAGCCGGTTGACATGAAGATGATGATCCATGATCGCCGGCAACCGCAGACCGTCACCGCTGATCGCTCATGCCGTATCACCGCCGGGCGTCTGGCTTGCGGCCGCCCGATCGTTGCCGGCGACTATGTGCTGTGGGTCGTTCCTGAGCACGTTGCGAACGCAGCGGGTGGCGACGTTCTTGCGCGCGCCGTTGCGGAAGGCCTGCCGTCACTCGATCAGCGTGCCGACGATGCGTTGAGCCGCGCGCTGCGGTAAAGCAGCACTATTTGCCGTTTTCGATTTTTTTCACACGCATTGGAAACACCGCCAGGGGAAAGGCCGTGGCGGTGTTAATTGTTGGCGCTTCCGGTGCCGACCAGCACCCGCGCTATGTTTGCGCTTCGGGTGCCGACCAGCACCCGCGCTATGTTTGCGCTTCGGGTGCCGACCGGGACCTGCGCCACGTCTGTGGGTTCCAAGTGCCTGTTTCAGTGTTCACTGCTTCGGCGGTGCGGGTGGTGGAACTGCTGCCGGGGCACTCGCCGCCGGAGCGGTTGGCGTTGCGCTGGCTTTAGCCTTGGCGCGCAGGTCGCCGCGCTTTTCAAGGGACGCGCTGCAGTCCGTAGACAGTTGGGCTTTGTTCTGGTCCAGGCACTGACGGCGCGCTGGGCCTTTGGCGTCGGCACACAGTCGCTGCGCGTCAGCGGCGCAACTGTTGCGGGCCTGCTTGTTCTCGGCGTTTTTGTCCTGGCGGGTCTGCTCAACGGAACTGAGCGCCGCTGCGCATTCCGGCGACAGTTTCGCCTGGTTCTGTCGGAGGCACTGGACACGCGCGCCGCCGCCGGTCGGGACGTCGGCACAATGCGTGGCCATGTCGACGCGGCAGTTGGCCATGGCGCGGTTGCCGCGCTTGGCATTGCCGGGTGCTGCGGGAACGGCTGCGACCGGCGCCTTGATGGCAGGCGGAGAACCGGTTGCCGGCGGCAAGGGTACGGCTTGCGGGGTGACTTGCGGAGCGGGTGGCTGAGTGTTCTGTTGGGTGTTCTGGGCCAGCTGCGTTTCCTTGGGCCCACCGAGTGCTGCGCGGCGGTCCTGGCGCGCGGTGACAATGGCCGCGCATTCGGGCGAAAGCTTGGTCAGATTGTCCGACAGGCAACGCATTTTTTTGCCGCCACCGGCTTCAATGCCGCTGCAAAAAGTTGCGGTATCGACGCGACAGGCGGCGTTGCCGCCCGGCACACGTTGGGCTGACGCGGCGAATGGTGTGATGAGGACCGCGGCCAGGGCTGCGGCTAGAGCGTATTGTTGCATCGTTGTAACCCTCGGTTTCCATGGTGCGCAGAGCCATGGCATGATTTGGCCAAATCTTGCCACGGGCGCGCATTCGAAGGTGTAACGCTCAGTTGATCAGAATTCCGTCGCCGGGACGTGCGGGACTGCCGCCAACGTCCGTCGGCCAGATCAGCGGTAGCCGAGTTGGCGCGCCTTGGAGCGCGGTAAGTCACCATTGTCGACGGCGGCGCGGATGCAGCGTTCGCTGATCGAGTGGGCTTGCGATTCCATGCAGTAGCGTAGATCAGAGGAACCAAGTTTGTAAGACGGGCAAAGCTTCTTGTAGTCAATTCGGCAGGCGTTCTGGGTGGCGGAACTGACTGCGAAGGCTGGCGTCACGAGGCTTGAGCTCGTCACGATGGCGGCCACGATTACGACGCGAATGGCCGGCAGGCGTTTCAGGGAGAGGCGCGCGTTCATGCCGGCTGGTCCTTGGGTCGGTTTCCATCGCAAGCGCGCTTCATCAGCCAGTTGATTTAAATTTTCCAGCACTGGGCTGGAGTATGGTTAACGGGCCACGTTCGGGCCACACTTGCGTTCAGAACCAGCCTTTGCGCTTGAAGTAGACGAAGGGCAGGATTGCCGAGATGATCATCAGGGCGACGGCCATTGGATATCCCCATTGCCATTCAAGCTCCGGCATGTGTTTGAAATTCATGCCGTAAATCGAGGCGATCAGGGTCGGCGGCATCAGCGCCACGGACGCTACCGAAAACAGCTTGATGATATTGTTCTGCTCGATCGAGATCATCCCGAGTGTGGCGTCGAGCAGAAACTGGTTTTTGTAGGAGATCGAGTTGACGTGGGTGATCAGTGAGCTGACATCACGGCTGATGGTCTTGGTGCGGGCACGCACGGCCTTGTCGTCACTGCGTTCGGTCAGGACGTGGGCGAGATACGTCAACAGACGATCCAGGGACAGCAGACAGTCACGCGAGCGTGACGTCATATCTCCTTCACGTCCGATCGTCTTGATGGCGATGTCGTTGCGGCGTGAGCGGGAAAGCTGGCCGCCCTTGTTGTCGAAGATGATGTGGCCGATCTTGTCGACTTCATGGGCGATGTGCTCGACGCGGTCGGCCTCGCGATCAACGATCGCTTCCAAGAGCCCGACGAGCACTTGTGCCCCGTTCATGCACGCAGCATCTTTCTTCTGAGCGCGCTGGACGAACATCGAGAATGCGCGCGGCTCTTCGTAGCGGACGGTAACAAGCCGGTTGGCGGCTAAGACAAAGGTCACCGGCGTTGACAGGATGCCTTCTGCCAGTCGTTCGGCCCCACTGGCGGTTTTCTGGTGCAGGACGACGGCAGTCATGAATTGTGCGGCGTTTTCAGCGTAGAGTTGGCTGGAGGCCTCGATCTCCTGCATTTCTTCGCGGGTTGGAATGGAGACCCCGAGCGCTTTTTCGACGAATTGATCTTCGTCGCGGCTGGGGCGGAAGAGGTCGATCCAGACGGTATTGTCGTTGATCGTTGCGCCAGTCTCTCGCTTCATCAGCGCGCAATCGACGACGTCATAGATGGTGAGCATTGTCCCCTCGATGTTGCATTGTCTGCCAAGCAAGCACTACGACTTACATCGCCCTTAAGTCCATTGCGGCGGCAATTTACCCTGCCGGCGCTTGGCGAGCAGTTCGCGGCCGGGGAAACGCAAAATGATCAAGCCGACCACGACGCAGGCAGCCATGACGGCGATCACCCACAGCGAGGCGCCGGTACCAAGAAAGCGGACCGCAACATCGTTGGCTTCGTCGTAGCGATAGAGGGCGAGAGCGCTGGCGCCGACGCTCAAGGCCTGGCCCCAGCGTTCGACTTTGCGACCGAGTTTGGAGAGGAAATAGAACAGTAGCAGCAGAAACCACGGTGCAATGGCCAGGCTCAAACGCAGATGCGGGCCGTCCTGCATGCGGCCGAACATGGCGAGCGCGGTCTGGTGATAGGCGTAGTCCATCATCGGCCAAATCAACAGTGCCGCGGCCCCGACCAACAAGCCCCGCTCGATGGCGGCCGCGTGATGCTGGTATCGATTGGCGATGATCGATCGGCGCATGACCAGCAGGATGCCGATGACGAGAATGACGACGATGAAAAACGTCTTGGCGAACAAAAACAGGGTATCGAGGCGTCCGGCATCGGAGTGGTTCGAGGGGTTCTGGTAGAGGTCATCGAGGACCTTTTTGAATCGGAGTTGCACGGCACAGCACGCTTCGGTCGGCAACATTGCCAAGGCTGGGAAGCAGAAGCGTGGGTTGTCATATCCGACCGGCTTTTCGAGTAAGGTGTCGGCCGCGCAGACACGTGCGAATTTGGATAGTCCGATGCGCTTTGTGCTTTCCTCGCGCAATCGGCTGAGGGTTTCGAGCATCGGCGCGCGCGTGCATTGCAGATTGTCCTTGCCGCAAGTGACGTGCTCGGCTTTGTCGGCCCGGAGGGCTTCGGGTTTGATTTCCCAGACACCGCGCGGACTGCCGGATTGCAAACTGTATGTCGTGGCGGCGGCGATCACGATGACTCCGGCCAGCCCCAGGCTGTAGCGGAGCCGGCCATAGCGGACGTAGCCCTGCCAATACATGTCGGTGAAGATGACGGAGGGAAACCAGAATGCGGCGAGAGCCAGAACGCCGAAGAGTGGAAAGAACAGAAAGAGATGGCTGTGGGTCAGCACCAACGACACGGCATCGACGTCCCGGAATTCGTGCATGAAGAGCGCGGTCGAGGCGATGAACGAAAGGCCAAGGATCACAAATATTGATGTCACAAAAATCTTGGCGCCGCGCATGAGGCTTTCCGGTCGATTGTCGGATGGTCTATTTTCAGTGCGTATTGAAAATGGCTAGCATTGGGGCGGCGCCGTTGAAAGGCCGAAAGGTGTTATGTATGGGCATCTGTTGCGGCGCTGCCCGCCGTTGAACTGCATAGCCGGAGGTATTGGGCATGGATTTCTCAGCGTTACGCAATGGTGCCGGTGCCGGCGGGCGTTCCGGGGCTTGGCATTCGGCTGCAATGGACGGCGCGCCGTTGCTCGTTTCGGCGAATGCCGAAGGTCAGACAATCGTTGCCGTCAAGGGCGGGCAGGTGCTCAGCTGGATTCCGCGTGGTGGGCCGGACGTGTTGTGGGTTTCGGATCGAACGACGCTGGCTGGTGCAGGTGCGATTCGCGGCGGTATTCCGGTTTGTTGGCCTTGGTTTGGCCTGCACCGGACCGATCCGAACCAACCACAGCACGGCTTGGTGCGCACTGTGACATGGGATCAGGATGAATCTGACGAGGATGGCGCCTTGCGATTGCGCGCGCCGGAGCCGGTGCTCGGCGGATTGGCCGTTGCCTTGGAGGTTCGCGGTGGTGCAACGTTGTCGCTGTCGCTCATCACGACCAACCTCGGTACGCAATCAACGACAATCACGGAAGCACTACACACGTACTTTCGTGTTGGCGGATTGAAGACACTGCGTATTGGTGGACTGGATGGCTGCGACTATGCCGACAATGCCGATCCGCGCGCCGTTGGCCAGCCGTTTGGCCCGATCAAAAAGCAGACTGGACCGGTTTCTGTCGACGCTGGCGGACTGACGCGGATCTATGATCACAGCGGCGCTTGCACATTGATCGACGCCGGGCTTGGACGGCTCATTCGGATCGAGAAGGAAGGGAGTGCGAGCACGATCGTGTGGAATCCCGGTGCGGTGAATGCCCCGACGTTCGCCGATCTGTCACCTGGCGCGCATGAGCAGTTTATCTGCATTGAAAGCGGTACTGGCGGGCCGCGCTCTATCGTTCTGGCGGCGGGAGAGACGCACACGTTGTCGGTGACCTATTCCGTCGAGGCGCTGTGATGGGGTCTGCTCAGAAGTCGGTTTTGACACCGCCTTCGGATTTGCGCCGGGCGACGAACCCATCGAGCTCTTCTGTGATAACGGCATCCATGGCAGGTGGCTCATAACGGGCCAGCGTTTCCTTCCAAACCTGATTGGCTTTGCTCGCGGCCGTTGGCGATCCGGCCTCGCGCCAGCTTTCAAAATTGCGCCAATCCGAGAGCAGTGGCGCGTAGAACGCCGTCTGGTAGCGCGCTTGGGTGTGGGCCGTCCCGAAATAGTGGCCGCCGGGGCCGACGTCACGCATGGCGTCGAGGGCGAGGGTGTCTGCCGTGACCTCGAGTGGCGCAAGGAATTCGGCGATCATCTGTAACAGGTCGACGTCGACGATGGTTTTCTCGAAACTGGCGGTGAGCCCGCCTTCCATCCATCCCGCCGCGTGCAGGATAAAGTTGCCGCCGCCCATGACGGCGCCCCACAGCGAGAACACGCTTTCCCAGGCCGATTGCGCGTCGACGCTGTTCGCCGCGCAGGCGTTCGACGTTCGGTAGGGAATGTCATAGCGCCTTGCCAGTTGGCCGCCGATCATGGCGGCTTTCATGTATTCCGGTGTGCCGAAGGCCGGGGCGCCGGATTTCATGTCGACGTTGGAGGTGAATCCGCCATAGACGACAGGCGCGCCCGGTCGCACCAGTTGCGTCAAGGCAATCCCGGCAAGGGCTTCGGCGTTCTGTTGTGCTAGCGCGCCAGCGATGGTGACGGGCGCCATGGCGCCGGCGAGCGTGAACGGCGTCATGATGATGACTTGGCCGCGCGCGCTCATTTCCAGGATGCCCTGCGCCATCGGTGCATCCAGGCGCAGCGGTGATGACGAATTGATGACAGATATGAGCGAGGGCTCGGTTCTCATCTGCGCGTCAGAAACGCCGCGTGCAATGCGCGCAATTTCGATAGCATCCTGGTTGCGATGACGGCCGAGCGAGTAGGCGTGGAACGCCTTGTCGGTGAGCTTGGCAATGGCGGCGAGGCATTCGAGGTGGCGGACGGACGCGTGGACATCGGTCGGCTCGACCGGATAGCCGCCGGTCATGTGGATGATGTTGAAGCTCTGCGCCAGCTTCACGAGGTTCTCGAAGTCGCGCCAGTTGCCGGGGCGGCGGCCGTTGTCATGATCGGCGGCATTGGGCGTGCTGGCGACTTGCGCAAAGATGACATTGTTGCCGCCGAACGTCAGGTTGTGCGCAGGATTACGCGCATGCAGCGTGAATGTCGCGGGCGCCGATTTGATTTTTGCCAGCACAAGATCACGTGGCAGGCGAACACGATGCTCGTTGCCGCGAACGTCGGCGCCGGCTTGTTTGAAGATTGTGCGCGCCTCGCTGTCGAGGATGTCCATGCCGATCTCTTCGAGCACCGTCAGCGACGCATTGTGGATCTCTTCCAGTTCATCCGCCGACACGATGTTGACCGGGGGAAACGGTCGTTTCGGCTGACGGAACGGCTTTTGTATGGGTCCCGCCTGCTCCTGGCGTTCCGCACGACCAGCCCGGCCGCCGCGGCGCTCGCGACGGGCTTGATCGGGTGGGGGTGTCTCGTTCGCCATGACCGTTGATTTCTCTGGGCTCGACAGTTCTCCTGGTCACGCTAAGGTCAAAGCGCCGTCGCCGCCAGCCCGTTATTGGGGACATCTGCATGACGATCACGCGCATCGCGATCACCCAGCATCAAGTGCCGTTGGCGCCGCCGTTTCATCCGAGTTGGTCGTCGAAGCCCCGCGTTGTGTTCGACGCGACGATCGTGCGGGTGTTTGATAGCTCCGGCCACGTTGGGATCGGTTCCGGCGATCAGATGCTGGGCTTTGCTGGTCATGAGCATGTCTTTGTCGGTCAAGATCCGCTGCGCCTCGAACGCCACGCCGAAGCCATCACTCACATCTCCTTTCACTATGGCCGCTGTTGGCCGCTCGATCTGGCGCTCTGGGATCTGGCCGGCAAGATCACCGGGCAGCCCTGCTGGAAGCTGTTGGGTGGCCGCACCGACCGGCTCGCCTGCTACGCCTCAAGCGGTACACTGAAGGGGCCCAAAGACCTCGCTGATCTCGCGGAGCGTGTGCTGGCCAAGGGTTTCAAGGCAATGAAGATCCGCTTCCGCCGTGGCGCTGTCGCCGATGATCTCGCGGGCCTGGAGGCGGTGCGGGCGCGGATCGGATCGCGGC
This sequence comes from uncultured Alphaproteobacteria bacterium, assembly GCA_963714325.1. GTDB lineage: Bacteria > Pseudomonadota > Alphaproteobacteria > Rhizobiales > Hyphomicrobiaceae > CAVQOB01. The sequence continues at coordinate 289,845 of CAVQOB010000003.1, forward strand.
TTGACTTGATGGTCGACTGCAATCAAGGCTGGCGCTTCCCTTGGGATACGATGGCGCCCTGGACGTACAAGGATGCGCTGGCGATCGGGCGCGAACTTGAAAAGCTCAAGATCTACTGGATGGAGGAGCCGTTGCACCGCGCCGATCGTGCGGGGTTGCGGCGCCTGCGCGATGCGCTCGACGTCCGGATCGCCGGCGGGGAGCTCAATCGGGAGCGGCACGAGTTTCGCGATCTGCTGAGCGACGGCTGCCTCGATGTTTACCAACCCGATGTCGTCTCGGTTGGCGGCATCACGGGACTGAAGCGGGTCGGATTGATGTGCGCGGAGCATGGCGTCGACTTCACGCCGCACACCTGGGGCAACGGCATTGGCCTCGCCGCCAACGCGCATCTGACCGCGGGTATCGCCGGCAACAGCTATCTCGAATTTCCCTGGGACCCGCCAGAGTGGGGCTTGGAGCGACGCGACTTCATGTTGACGCAACCACTCGATATCGACACCAACGGTGATCTGGTTCTCTCCAACGCGCCGGGCCTCGGCTTCGACCTCGACGACGCTGCCTTGAAGCGCACGGAGGTCAGCGGCCGGGATTTGGTTTCGAATAATTAAGCGATGGCGTTGAGGCTTGGTCGGAGGCCCGGACAGCGTTTCTTCACGTCGTCCAACAATGCCCTTGTTGGTCGCCCGAACGATCCCTATCATTGCCGAAAAATGAAACGCGGCCGCTGGTTTACTGGCCTAACGGTCGCATCGATATTTCGTACCGGGGAAACGCCTCACAATGAAATCACCACCCTTCGCCTATGTCAGGGCGACCTCGCTTGGCGACGTTTTTCGGCTGATGACCGAGCATGGCCCCGAGGCCAAGCTGCTGGCTGGCGGGCAGAGTCTGCTGGCGGCGCTCGCTTTCCGATTGTCAGAGCCGCCGACGCTGATCGACATTTCGCGCGTTGCCGAACTCAAGGGCATCGAGCGGGTGGGGGCCAGCATCCGCGTTGGCGCACTGACCACGCACGCTGACCTTGGAGCAAGCGGGTTGGTCCGGTCGCACGTGCCGTTGATCGCGGAAGCGGTGCCACTGATCGCGCATCCAGCGATTCGCAATCGGGGTACAATTGGCGGGTCGCTTGCCTTCGCCGACCCGGCGGCGGAATTGCCGGCCTGCGTGGTGGCGTTGGGTGCGACCATCATTGCGAGCAGTGCTGCCGGCGACCGTTCGATTCCCGCCGCGCAGTTCTTCGAAGGCCTCTATGCCACGGCATTGCGCGAGGGCGAATTGATCAAGGCCATTGATATCCCGGTGGCGCGCGCCAGCCAACAGGTCGCGATCCTCGAGATTGCGCGCCGATCGGGCGACTATGCGATGGCCGGCATTGCGCTCAGTGTGATTGTCCAAGACGCCGTGCTCACTGAGCCGCGCATCGTTTTCTTCGGCGTCGGCGATACGCCGATGCTGGCACAACGGACCATGGCGGCGTTATCCGGCAAATCGATCGATCGTGGTCTTATCGACGTCGCCAAGACGGCCGTTGCGGCCGATCTGTCGCCCGCGGCTGATCAGCATGGTGGCCCCGATATGAAGCGGCATCTGGCTGGTGTGCTGCTGGAGCGCACATTGAAACGCATTCTGGAACAGGGTGAGGCGCGCGCGGCATGAGTACGATGGTTGATATTGCGCTGACGGTAAATGGCGAAACGGTGCGTGCGCGTGTCGAGGCGCGGCGGCATCTGATCGATTTTCTACGGCTCGATTTGGGATTGATGGGATCGCATGTCGGTTGCGAGCATGGTGTTTGCGGGGCATGTACGATCCGCGTCGACGGCCGAATCGTGCGCGGCTGCTTGGTTCTGGCCGTCCAACTTGACGGCTCACAGGTTGAGACCATCGAAGGGTTATCCGATAGCGGCGAGATCCGCGATCTGCAAGATGCATTCATCGCGCGCAATGCCGCTCAGTGCGGGTTCTGCACGCCGGGCATGCTGATGACGGCGGCAGATTTGCTGTCGGCTGGCGGGGTGCCTTCGCGGGAGCACATCCGCGAACATCTCTCCGGCAACTACTGCCGGTGCACCGGCTATCACGCCATTGTTGATGCCGTCGAAACGGTCGCCAAACATCGCGCGGGAATGAAACACTCATGAGCGGCGTCATTGATCCCCAGTCCGTCGACAGGCCGAACTCCTACATCGGCAAATCGGTGCCACGCCCGAACACCAAGAAGCTTGTTGAAGGGCGCGGGCAATATGTCGATGACATTATGTTGCCGCGCATGGCGCATGTTGCGTTCGTCCGCTCGCCGCACGCGCATGCCAGAATTCTCAATATTGATGCTGGCGATGCGCTGAAAATCCCTGGCGTTCTCCGCGTCTTCACGGCTAAGGATCTGGCGCCGCACTGCGATCCGTGGGTGGCCGTGCTCGCGCATCTCAAGGGCATGAAATCGGCGCCGCAGTATCCACTGCCGCTGACGACGGCGACGTGGGCCGGCGAAGCCGTGGTTGCCGTGGTCGCTGACAGCCGAGCGCTTGCCGAGGATGCAGTCTCGAAGATCGCGGTCGAATACGAGCCGCTCCCCGCTGTTGCCGACATGGAGACGGCACTTGGCAAGTCAACGCCGGTGATCCACGCTGAACTCGGCGATAATCTGGTGTTTGAGCGGGTCAACGAAAGCGGCAAAATCGACGACGCCTTCAAGGCCGCGCACAAAATCGTTGAAGCAACCTTCCACACCGGCCGACACACGGGCGTCACGCTTGAGCCGCGTTCGATCCTTGCCGACTACAACAAGGCCTCGGGCAAGCTCACCGTGCATCATTCGACGCAAGCCCCGCACATGATGCAGGGCGTTTTTGCCAAACACCTGCGCATGCCCGAGGGCGATGTGCGGGTGATCTGCACGGATGTCGGCGGCAGCTATGGCATCAAGGTGCATGTTTATCCCGACGAGGTCGCCGTCGTGCTCATTGCGAAACTGATGGGGCGACCAGTCAAGTTCATCGCTGATCGACTGGAGAGTTTTTCGTCCGACATTCACGCCCGCGATCATCGCATCAAGGGACGCCTTGCCGTCGATGCGGACGGCAAGATTCTCGGCTTTGATATTGATGATCTCACGGGTATCGGCCCCTACTCCGTCTATCCGCGCACCAGTGCCGTCGAGGGTAATCAGGTCGTCAACCTGATCGGTGGACCATACGATTTTCCCCACTATCGTGCGAAAACCACCGTCGTGCTGCAGAACAAGACGCCGACGTGCCAGTATCGCGCGGTCGGTCATCCGATCGCGACGACGGTTACCGAGGGGCTTGTCGATCTCGCGGCGGAAGCATTGGGGATGGACCCGATCGCCTTCCGCCTCAAGAACCTGATGACTGATGACGGGTATCCCAAAACGTCGCCGGCGGGCATGAAATTCGAGGGCCTGTCGCATGTGAAGTCGCTGGCACGATTGCTGGAGATGATCGACTATCCGGGATTGCGCGCCGAGCAAGAGCGGCTGCGCGGCAAGGGCATCCATCGGGGCATCGGTTTTGCGAGCTTCATCGAGCTGACCAATCCATCGCCGTTCATGTATGGCATCGGCGGTGCGCGCATCTCGGCTCAGGATGGCTGCACGGTGCGGATCGATCCCGATGGCTCGGTTGTTGCGGCGACCGGTGTTACCGAGCAGGGGCAAGGCACCGAGGCGATCATCCGGCAGATCGTTGCTGAGGCCGTTGGTGTGCCGATCGAAACGGTTCGCGTGATCACCGGCGATACCCTGACGACACCCTACGGCGGCGGTACCTGGGCCTGTCGCGGAGCCGGCATCGGTGGCGAAGCGGCGATGCAGGCTGGCCTTGCAACCCGCGAAGCCGCCATCAAGGTTGCCGCCGCTATGCTGCAGGCAGCGCCCGAAGCGCTCGATCTCGTGAACGGAAATTTCGTCAGCAAAGCAACGGGCGAGGTGCGTATGGCGCTCGCCGAACTCGGCCGTATCGTCTATTTCCGTGGCGATACGCTGCCGCCGGATCTGCCGCGTGAACTGATGCAGACGCGGCACTTCATCACCAAGCAATATCCATTCGCCTTTACGAACGGCATCCAAGCGAGCTGGCTTGAGGTTGATACAGATACCGGCATGGTCAAGCTGCTGAAACACTGGTGCGTCGAGGATTGCGGGCGAATCATCAATCCGCTGCTGGTTGATGAGCAGGTGCGTGGTGGCGTCGTGCAGGGGATCGGCGGCGCGCTTTATGAGCACTGTGTCTATTCGCCGGAGGGCCAGTTGATGATCGGCTCGATGGCCGACTATCTGGTGCCGATGGCGGCGGAGATGCCCGATATCGACGTCGGTCATGTCGAGACGCCGACCAAGGAGAGCCTGTTGGGCGCCAAGGGCGCGGGCGAGGCTGGCACGGCTGGCGCACCGGCAGCGATCATGAATGCGATCAACGACGCATTGTTGCCCTTCCAGGCGAAGGTTTTCGCACAGCCGTTCACGCCGGAGCGCATCCTGGCGGCGCTCGGTACGGCCCCGGCACGACAATGATGATTGGTAAGCCCCGTTGGTTGCAAATGTCTCAACAATCGGGTGCCCGGGTGCGCGCATCGCGGAGCATCAATGACTGAGTTGCAGATCGGGCTATGGCTGATCGCGATGCTTGCATTGCTGGTTGCTGCTGGCGTTCCGGTGCCGGCCGCGCTGGCGATGTCGGCGTTCGCGGGAACGTTGGCCTTGAAGGGTGACCTGCAGAGCGCATGGGACGCTCTTGCGACACCCTTTTTCAAGATCCTTGCCGCCGACGCTGTGCTCGCTATTCCACTCTTCATCCTGATGGGTCGCGTTCTTTGCAGAGCCGATACGGCCGCCGCAACGATCTCGCTGGCAGCGCGTCCGTTCGCACGGGGGGCAGGACGCGGTGATGGTGCGATGGTCGTCGGTTACGCGTTGATGACGCTGATGGGCTTCTTCATGTCGGCACCTGCACCGGTGTTTGCCCGCCCGGTCATCAAGGCACTGAGTGCGATGAACATGCCCCGTCGGCAGGCGGCCGGCGCGGCTGCGAGCGCGTCAACCCTGGCCATGCTGCTGCCGCCATCGTTGCCGCTGTTCTACTACGCGGCCCTGACGGGATTGCCGGTCAGCGTGTTCGCTAGAGCCTGCCTTCTGGCTGGCGCCATCGTGGTGGTGGGGTGGCTGTTGTTTGCCATGTCATGGCGGTTCGCACGACCAAACGGGGAACCACGATCAACAGGGACAGCGCCAGCGCGTTTGCCGGTTGAGCGCGGGACCGCCGCGATGATCGCGGTCGCGTTATTCATCGTGGCGGCCTTGTGTACTGGCGTCCTGACGCCACTGCAGACTGGCCTCGCCGGCGCCATTGCCGCCCTCGCCGCCACGCAGGTGATGTTTGGCCTGGAGCGGACAAGCTTTGTCCAAATGCTCCGCTCGACGTTGCTGCAGAGTTTTATCGCAGTGTCGGGTGTTGCGGCCGCGTTCCTGTTCGCCAGCACCATGGAAGGCTTCGGCGTGCCGGCAGCATTTGCTGAACGCTTGCACGCGTTTGGCCTTGGTCGTTGGGGTTTCCTGGCATTCTGGTTCGTTCTGATCATCATCCTCGAGACGTTGTTGGATGCACCGCGTGTCCTGCTTCTCGCTGTGCCCGTCGCCGTTCCCATCGCCTTTAGGTTCGGGTTTGATCCGCTGCACTTCGGCATCATGACGCTGTTGGCGTTGGCCGGTGCCAGCTTGTTGCCGCCGTTCGGCATGACGGTTTTCCAAGTCAAGGTGGCGCTCCACCCGGCAGCACCTGAGATCGATGAGATCTTTGCCGGTGCGGCACCCTATGCCAGTGTGTTACTCGCGGTGTTGGCGCTGATAGCGCTCGTACCTTGGATTGTTGCAGCACGGTTCTGACGGGGAAATCAACGATGGAGATGACCGGTGAACAGCGCATCGCTGCGCCGCGCGATGCCGTCTGGGCGGCGCTGAACGACGCTGACGTGCTCAAGGAGTGCATACCCGGTTGCAAATCGCTAGAAAAGGTTTCCGATACCGCGTTCAAGGCAACCGCCACGCTCGCCATCGGCCCGGTCAAGGCGACGTTTGCCGGCGCGGTGACGCTGTTGGAGATCGATGCGCCGAACGCCTATATCATCCGTGGCGAAGGGAATGGCGGAGTTGCGGGGTTCGCCAAGGGCGAGGCGCGGGTTCGGCTGACCGAGGACGGGGCGGATACCATCCTCAGCTACGCCGTGAAAGCCGATGTCGGCGGCAAGTTGGCGCAACTCGGCGGACGTTTGATCGATTCGACGGCAAAAAAGCTGGCAGGCGATTTTTTCCGGAATTTCTCTGAGGTGGTGGCGCCGTCACCAACGGCCGCAGTGGCCGATACCGAAGAAGGGACGCGGCGGCGTAGATTGTTCAAGCGGTTGTTTGGCGGCAAATCGGTGTAGTCAGGCGCACCAGGGACTTGTGATTGTGGGTGCTGGGCTACCACCCTGTCGCTTGGCATCGTCAATTAGAACTTGCCCGCAACCCCATCCATTTGGCATGACGTGATCCGATGTGCCAGATGTGCGACCTCACCTTCTTCGGTCTCGCCGAGCCGCAACTGCCGATGCTGGCGTCGTATGTCGCGGCGCTGGAACAGGGCTGGTCGCCGCGCTCAACCGTCGACGTCAGTGCCGAGCAGCTCGCAGCACTCCGCCAAGACCCCAAGGCCTTCCTCACCGAACTCAACCGCCAGGACGGTCCGTTGACCCTGGAGAATGGCGAGGTTGTACCGAAGCTTCCCAACCGCGTCCGCTGGATGTGGGACGGCGAATTCTGCGGCACTATTTCCCTGCGCTGGCAACCAGGAACGAACGCGCTGCCGCCCTATGTCCACGGCCACATCGGTTATGCGGTCGTACCCTGGAAGCGCGGCCATGGCCTCGCCAAACGCGCGCTGCGCCTGATCCTGCGCGAAGCCTGCGAGGTCGGCCTCGATCGCGTTGAAATCTCGACAACACCCGAGAATATCGCGTCGCAAAAGGTCGCTTTGGCGAACGGCGCTCGCTTTTTACACGCGTACGACACCGAACCCTATGGCATCGGCCCCGCGTTCAGGTATGAAATCCTGACGCCAACCGCCATCGCCTGAGAACTAGGCGTGAAATACCCCAAGGATCAGCGCACAATGTCAGCACGCCGCCCTCAACTTCTCGACCGCGCGCTTCGCACTGTCATCGTGGCCCTGGCATCTCTGGTGCTGAGCCACCCGGCCCTCGCCCAGGACAAATATCCCGACAAGCCGATTACGCTCGTCGTCCCCTTTGCCGCCGGCGGCCCATCCGATGCCATCGCCCGCCTCGTCGGGCAATCCATGTCGACGACACTCGGCCAGCAGATCATCATTGAAAACATTGCTGGCGCCGGCGGCACCGTTGCGGCCGGCCGCGTCGCCAAGGCGCCGGGTGACGGCTATACGCTGCTGATCCATCATCTGGCGCTGGCCACCGGCGACACGCTCTACCCCAACAAGCCCTATCAGACGCTTGCAGCCTTCGCGCCGATCGGTCTCGTCAATTATGGCCCCTACGTGCTGACCGTCAAAAAAGACCTTCCCGCCAACACCGCCAAGGAACTCTTCGATTACATCAAGGCAAACGCCGACAAGGCGACGCTCGCGCATGCTGGCGTCGGATCAGGATCCTATTTGTGCAACGTGATGATGCAGATGGCGCTCGGCGTGAAGCCGGCGCTTGTCGCCTATCGCGGCACCGGCCCGGCATTGAACGACGTCGTCGCAGGCCAGGTCGACGTACTCTGCGATCAGACGACGAATACGATCCCGCAGATCAAGGCCGGCACCATCAAGGCGCTTGCTGTCAGCTCGGCGGCTCGCATCCACAGCATTCCCGATGTTCCGACCATGACCGAGGTCGGCCAGCCGCAGATCAATCTGTCGGTCTGGCACGCACTCTATGCCGTCGCCGGAACGCCAAAACCGGTGATCGACAAACTCAACGCCGCACTCGAAATCGCACTAAAGGATGCAACGATCATCAGCCGTTTTACCGAACTCGGTACATTTCTCTTCCCCGAGGGCAAACGCGGGCCCAGCGATACGGCCACCCAACTGGCTCGCGAAGTCGATAGCTGGGGCCGGTTGATCAAGGCCGCCGGCATCGAAGTTAAATAAGACTGGCAACACTTCCAAAAAAGCGAGAACCCCGCTGTGCCTGATATCGTCGTCACCGAGTTCCTGGATCCAGGTCCCCTCGAAGTCCTCAAGAAAAACTATGCCGTCCATATTGACACCGGTCTGTGGAACAAGCGCCCCGAGCTGGAGGCGCTGGTCAAAGATGCCGCCGCCGTCATCGTCCGTAATCGAACACAGGTCGACAAGGCCTTGCTCGCCGCCGCGCCGACATTGAAAGTCGTCGGCCGCCTCGGCGTCGGTCTCGACAACATCGACATGCCCGCTTGCAAGGCGCGCGGCATCACGGTTTGCCCGGCGATTGGCGCCAACGCGGTATCCGTCGCCGAATGGGTCATCGGCTCGATTCTGATGCTCTCGCGCTTCCCCGCCTTCACCTCCTCGCATCGTCTTGCCGACGGCGCATGGCTGCGCGAGGAAACCGGCCGCGGACAGGAGATCGCCGGCAAGACGCTTGGCATCATCGGCTTCGGCAACATCGGCCAGACCGTCGGCGCCCGCGGGCGCGCCATGGGCATGCGCGTCATCGCGTTCGACGATTACGTGCCAGCCGGCAGTCCGGCATGGAACGAGGCCGAACGCGTGACGCTTGCCGAATTGCTGGCTGAGAGCGATTGCATCTCACTGCATTGCCCGCTGACACCTGAGACACGCGGCATGATCGGCACGGCTCAATTCAGGGCGATGAAGAAGGGTACAATTCTCACCAATGCCGCCCGCGGTGGCGTCGTCGACGAGCAGGCACTCGCCGATGCTCTGAAGGCCGGCCAGATCAGCGGCGCCGCCATGGACGTGTTCGACAAGGAACCGATTGACAAACCGAGCGCCGCCGTCTTCCAGGGCGTACCCAATCTCATCCTGACACCGCACATTGCCGGCGTGACCCTCGAAAGTAACGAACGGATCTCAACGGTAACCGTGGAGAATGTCCTCAATGCCTTGCAGGCCAGCGCGTCATGACCATTGTGATTGCCAGCGCCGACCTCGAGACATTGATCGCCCGCGCCTTGACCATGTCCAACACCAGTGCTGCCAACGCGGCGGCAGTCGCACGGGCCCTGACGCAAGCCGAAATCGATGGCCAGAAAGGTCATGGCCTCAGCCGCGTACCGAGTTACGCCGGCCAAGCCCGCTCCGGCAAAGTCGATGGCCACGCCACGCCGGTGGCGCGCCAAATCCGACCGGGTTCATTGATGATCGACGTCGGCCACGGCTTTGCCTACCCAGCCTTCGATCTTGCCATCGATCGCTTGCCGGCGATGGCCAAGGCGCAAGGCATCGCCGCCGCCGGCTTCGTCCGATCGCATCACTTCGGCGTCGTCGGCCGTCACGTCGAACGACTGGCCGATCAAGGGCTCGTAGCCCTCGCGTTCGGCAATACCCCGCATGCGATGGCGTCCACCGGTGGCAGACGCACCGTCTTCGGCACTAATCCGATAGGCTTTGCTGCCCCTCAGCGCGACGCGCCACCCGTCGTCGTCGATCTCGCGTTGTCGCACGTTGCGCGCGGCAAGATCCTGACAGCCGCGCAGAAGGGCGAAGCGATCCCCGCCGATTGGGCGGTCGACGAACACGGTAAACCCACCACCGACGCCAAGGCGGCATTGAAGGGCGCCTTGACGCCCATTGGTGGCGCCAAAGGCGCGGCATTGGCTTTGATGGTCGAAGTTTTGGCCGTCGCATTGACCGGCGCCAATCTCGCCGCCGAAGCGAGTTCGTTTTTCGATGCTGACGGCACCCCACCCGGCGTCGGGCAATTGCTGATCGTGATTGACCCGGACGGATTTGGTGGCCGCGACGTGTTTCTCGACCGCTTTGCGGCCCTTGCCACTATGATCGTCGCCGATCATGGCGCACGCCTGCCGGGAACACGACGCTTGGCACTGCGCGCCGCCGCCGCGATAGGTGGCATCAGCGTCGATCCGAAACTACTCGCCGACGTGCAAGCACTGGCAGATTGACGCGGACTACTTCCAGCGGATCTCGAGCGGACCGATCGACATCGTCTGGTTCTGCGGCGAGGTGCCACCGATGCCGCGACCACCGAAGTGGATATCAACACCGACATGCCCGATCCGCACTTCGTCCGACTTTCGGAGATAGGCATCGGTTTCCTCGGCAATCAAAGTTCCATCCGCCCACAACCGGTTGATGCCGTCCGAACGTCCCAGTGTATTTAAAGCCAGTTCCTGATCGATACGCACCCATTGGCCGCGCGGAATCATGTACTCGCGCCTTTTCAGGAAATTCGGAAGATCGCTCTCAGGGTTGTTGACGAAGGCCGACAACTCGAATGTGCCAGGCCCGGTCCACACCGGACGAATATCAAAGCCAGCGTTGACTTCCAGTGCTTGGCCTTCAGCCATGCTCATGAAGCCCGGCAACTGCCCGCCGTAGCCGAATTTGAAATCGGCCGGAACGAAGACGCTATAGCTCAGGCACGCCGCCTGCTTGCCCTGAAACATTTTCGATTCCCAGGGGAATTTAATGCCGCCCGCTGCCTTGCCGTCGTTGCTGGGCGCATCGCTGTTTTCGGCGAACTTGATCTGCATCGCAGCCTTGACCGGACCACCGGCCGCGCCGTGAATGGTCATATTTTCAAGAATGCCAGCATCGCGCCCATTCGACTGTGCCTGGAAGTCGGCAGCAGTCCGTTCCTTGCCGCCAATCTGTAATGGCAGCGTGGTCGAGCGATCATAACGTGTCAGGCACGTCTCGGACTGCGGCGGGAAAACCAAGGTGCGGACACCTGTGTAGGCCCCTGCCACCATGACGACAACCGCGCCGGCATTGAACACGATCGCCCGTGTCCCTAATTTGGCCGGCTTGCTGGCGGCCGGAGCAACGATGGCCTTTGCTTGTTTCACGCTCTGTCTCCCGATGCTGGAGCCGGTTCGCCCCTGACGCTTGTTGCGTACAGACGGGCTCAACACTGCGAGCCGAACATTCGTCCGTACGAACGGGCGCACCCCTGAGCGCGCGCCACGTCAGCACAATCGCACGTTAGCATTGAGATTTTGCTGATAACGTCGCAACAATTGCTGCGATCAAACGTCAAAATTGCGCGCTCGTGTTCGCTTTCAGGACACCTGGACATCAGCGTTTAACCAATCCAACGATGATGTCTCGCGGCAGTACCACCCAGTGGCTTCAGTTTCTATCTTCCGGCAGTACCGGCAGCGGATAACATTCAACACCCTCGTCGTGCAGCGCCTTCACGTCATCGGCACTGGCCTCGCCATAAATGCCGCGAGCCGGTGATTCGTCGTAATGGATCTTGCGCGCTTCATCGGCGAACTTCGGGCCAACATACTCGGCGTTGGCCTCGACCTCTGCTCTGACCTTGCGCATCGCCGCCATCAGCTCGCGCTGCATCACCATGCGCTGCTGCTCGTCGGCAGCGACCGGCGCTCCAGTCAGCGGCACCGGCGCTTTACGCGCCCGCTTCGCTTGGCCAACCGCCACGTTCGGCGCCATCAACGCCTTCGTGACCCTAGGCGAGCCGCACGTCGGACAGTCGACTTGACCGCGTTTCGACATTTTGTCGAAAACCGCACCGGAATTGAACCAGCTCTCGAACTGGTGGCCCTTCTGGCATTGAAGTGCAAACTTGATCATCGGGTGGCTATGGTTTTCGCTATTGTCAGGGGAGCGGCAATTGTGAATGCGCGGTCATGGGTCAGTGCCGGAATGCGTTGGCGGGCTTCCCGGACCGCTGCCAATTCAACATCAGCAAAGATTACAGAAGGCTGAACACCGTCAGCCTCGGCCAGAATTTCGCCCCACGGCGATATGACGAGACTATGGCCGTAGGTTTCCCGCCCGCTTTCATGCCGCCCGGCCTGGGCGGCTGCAAGGATATAGCACCCCGTCTCGATCGCGCGCGCCCGCAGCAACACATGCCAATGTGCTTTGCCCGTTGGCACTGTGAATGCCGAGGGAACCGCGATGACGTCGGCGCCGGCCTGTGCCAATGCACGATACAGGCTTGCGAACCGCATATCATAGCAGATCGTCAGCCCAAGCTGTCCCCACGGCATATCGGCCAGAACCGCCGTTTCACCTGGTCGATAGTTTTTCAATTCCCGGTAGCTTTCCCCGCCGGGCAATTCGACATCGAACATATGGATCTTGTCATAGGAAGCAGCGATCCGCCCGGTTGGTGCAAACAGATACCCGCGGTTCGCGACTTTGTCGGGCGCGACCAGCACACCCATCGAACCGATATGCAGCCAGATCCCCAACTCGCGCGCGAGGTCGGCAAAGTGCGCCAGCACCGGATTGCCCTGTTCGGGCTTAACCGCCGCAAACAGTTTCACCCGCTCCGACTCCATCAGTGTCGTAATCTCCGGCGTCTGCACATACGTGGCGCCACCCTGACTCGCATCCCGGATCAGCGCTGTCGCCGACGCGACATTGGTGTCGACGTCACGCCCGGAACACATCTGCACCAGGGCTGCGCGAAACCGGTCTTGGCTTGAGGCTTGTGTCATGATGTCGTGGAACCGTTCTGCAGGTGGTGACTAAGCAAAAAGTAGCGCATCCAGTTTACCGGCACGTTCGAGAGCATAAAGATCGTCGCAGCCACCGACGTGGACATCGCCGATCCAGATCTGCGGCACGCTGGTGCGCCCGCCAGCCTTGACCCGTAATTCTTCACGCAATTTGTAGTCATCGCCGACATCGACCTCCCGGTACGCCGCCGTCTTCTGGTCGAGCAACCGCTTCGCCCGATAGCAGTAGGGACACAGTGACGTTGTATAAATGGTGATACTGTTCATCCCGCATCCGAACTCCCAAGCCGTCAGCAACGCCGCCGACTTTTCCAGCCTACCCACTAATGTAGTGTCTCGACGGCCCTGCGCAAAGGCCGGTTCTCACTCTCAGACAAGTACCCACAATCACAAGTCCCTGGTACGATTGACGGCCCAAGATGTGGGCCGGGGGCGTCGCGACGGCGCCTGCCGGGCACTCCGGCCTCTGCGATCAGATTTAGCAGGGCCTTGTGATTGTGGGTACTAGGCCAAAACACGTGATTCGTTGGTCACGAGGCCCAATGCCAGCACGTCGACATGGGCGGCACCGGCACGCCGCAACGCCTGCGCGCAAGCCTCAACCGTCGCCCCGGTCGTGATGACATCATCGATCAGCAGCACATTGCGACCATGAACCAGCGTTTGACCGGACGCGCAGCACTTCAAAAGCCCCACTCACGTTCCGCCGGCGTTGATCGTGCGTCAGGCCCACCTGAGGCCGCGTCGACACGCCGCCGGATCAGCGCGTCGGGCGCGAACGCAACACCGGTCGTCCGCGCGAGCTGCCGACCAAGCAACGCCGCCTGATTGAACCGCCGCCAGAGCAATCGCCCTCGCGACAGCGGGACTGGAACGATCACGTGCGCGTCTTTGATCAGATCCCGCCCAGCTGCCTGCAACCACCGCCCCAACAGAACCCGCCCATCCTGTCGATCGCCATACTTCAGTTGATGCACCATGATTCGCATCGTGCCGCTAAAATGCGCGACTGCCCGCGCACGATCATAGGCCGGTGGACTGCGCCAGCGCCGCCGCCGACACCATCACCTCTCCAACGGCAAATGGCAATGGAATTCCCAGCCGGTCACACAATGGCTCGCGGATGAACTGGACGCCCGACCAACAACCACCGCACAGCGTATCGCGCGTATCGAGCGTGCGCTGGCACACGAAGCACCGCGGCGGCATGACCATGTCAATGCCCTGTGCCGCCATGCGTTTGACGAGCGCTTTAACGCCGTTGGCAGGTGGTCGCTGCCCACTGTTCCGGTCAGACGGATCATTCGCATCGAACGTGTCCATACCAACAGGCCCTTGAAGGATCGACATCCCGAACACACCCTACTGTGCCAATTCGCGCCCGTCATCACGTCAGCGCCAGCATACCTGCTTGCCCAGCCCCGCGCTGCTGTGCCATGACGCCCTGAGAGCGACGGGCCCCAGTTTTGCCGGGGCGAACCAGTCCCGTCAACACGCCAGAAAGGCATCAATGCGCCCCTCTAAACGCAAACCCGACGAATTGCGCCGCGTCCAAATCGATCGTGCCGTCTCCATGCACGCCGAAGGCTCCTGCCTGATCAAGTTCGGCAATACCCATGTGCTGTGCACGGCGAGCCTCGAAGAACGTGTCCCGCCGTGGCTCAAGGGGCAAGGCAAAGGCTGGGTGACGGCAGAATATTCGATGCTGCCACGCGCCACCTCGAGCCGGACCCGGCGCGAGGTGACCGTCGGACACGCATCCGGCCGCACGCAGGAAATCCAGCGTCTGATCGGGCGCGCACTGCGCGCCGTCGTCGACTTGAAGGCGCTCGGCGAGAAGCAAATTTCGATCGATTGCGACGTCATCCAGGCCGACGGCGGCACCCGCACCGCCGCCATCACCGGCGCCTGGGTTGCGCTACACGATTGCATCGCCTGGATGAAGGCGCGTGACATGGTCAAGGACGGTGTGCTGCGCGATTGCGTTGCCGCCGTCTCCTGCGGCCTCTATGGCGGCGCAAGCCGTGCTTGATCTCGATTACGCTGAAGATTCCGAAGCCGATGCCGACGCCAACTTCGTCATGACCGGCAACGGCGGAATCGTCGAAGTTCAAGGCACCGCCGAAACCGTACCGTTCAGCCAGGAACAATTCGATCAGCTGATGCTGCTGGCGAAAAAGGGCATCAAGGAACTCGTCTACCTGCAGAAGCTCACAGTCGCTTGATGCGAGCGATGAACCCCCTGAGGATCGCGTGAACCGGCGGTTGGAAACAGGTATGCGGCTGATCGTTGCGACCCACAACGCCGGTAAGGTGCGCGAGATCAACGATCTGATCCGCGCCGTTCGGTCTCGACGCGGTGTCGGCCGGCGAACTGGGTCTCGCCGAACCTGACGAGACCGGCACCATGTTCGCGTCAAACGCGCGAATAAAATCACGCGCGGCGGCGGACGCTGCAGGCTTGCCGGCCCTCTCTGATGATTCCGGCATCTGCGTCGACGCCCTTGATGGTGCGCCTGGCATCTTCTCGGCGCGTTGGGGTGGGTCGAACAAGGACTTTGCCGCCGCCATGGCGCGCGTCGAACGCGAACTGACGCTGCGCGGCGCGAACAAGCCCGAACAGCGACGCGCGCATTTCGTCTCAGCCCTCAGCCTCTCCTGGCCCGGCGGCGACGATCAGATCTTCGAAGGTCGGGTCTTCGGCAGCGTGGTCTGGCCCCCCCGCGGCAACCAGGGTTTTGGCTACGATCCAATGTTTCTCCCCGACGGTGGCCGGGAAACGTTCGGTGAAATGAACCCCGGCGCTAAACACGCGATCTCGCATCGCGCGCGCGCCTTCGACAAGTTCGTGAAGGCGTGCTGTGCCCCATCGCGCTGACCCGGAACGCAGCGTCTTTGGTGTCTATGTCCATTGGCCGTTCTGCGCCTCGAAATGCCCCTACTGCGACTTCAACAGCCATGTCCGTGCCGGCGGCTGGGACGAGCCACGCTATCGCGAAGCCTACCTGCGCGAACTTGCCGAGATGGCGGCATTGACGCCAGGTCGCATGGTGCACAGCATCTTCTTCGGTGGCGGCACGCCATCGCTGATGCAGCCTGAAACAACCGCTGCGATCATCGACGCCATCGCCGGGCATTGGACGATCGACGCGAACGCCGAGATCACCATCGAAGCCAATCCCGGCAGCGTGGACGCCGGCCGCTTCGCTGGCTACCGAGCCGCAGGAGTCAATCGCGTCTCGATCGGCGTCCAGGCCTTGCGCGATGCGCCGTTGAAGGCTCTCGGCCGGCTGCATTCCGTCGACGAGGCGAAAGCGGCCATCGCAGTCGCGCGGCGCACCTTCGAGCGATTTTCTTTCGACCTGATCTATGCCCGTCCTGCCCAGACCATCGACGACTGGCGCCAGGAACTCAGCGAAGCCCTTACCCTGGCCGAGCGACACCTCTCGCTCTATCAGCTGACCATCGAACCGGAAACGCCGTTCGCCGCGCTGCACGCCGCCGGCAAGTTGCGCGTGCCCGACGGCGATCTCTCGCACGATCTCTACGCCGTCACGCAGGAACTGACCGAGCGACATGGCCTCGCCGCCTACGAAGTCTCCAACCATGCCGGCCCCGGCGAAGAGAGCCGCCACAATATGATCTACTGGCGCTATGGCGAGTACGCCGGCATCGGCCCCGGCGCGCACGGCCGCCTCGTCCTGCAGGGCGTGCGGCATGCAACCGAAACCGAACGTCGCCCCGAGACCTGGGCCGAGCGCGTGCTCGCGACCGGCCACGGCCGCACGACGCTATCCGCCCTGAAAACCCGCGAAGAAGCCGAGGAAGCACTGTTGATGGGCATGCGCCTGACCGAGGGCCTAGACGTTGAAAAACTCAAGCGGCTGGCCGGCCTCACGCTGAATGCCGCCGTCCTCGATCGACTGCAGCAGTTGCAGTTGATCGAGCGCATGACGGCGACACGCCTGCGCGCCACCCCCGCTGGCCGGCTGGTCCTCAATCGCCTGGTCTTCGAATTGACCGAGGCCATGCAGCCTGCAAACTGAGCCTACAGCCCCGCCCGGATGGCTCGTGCCGCGCGAATGATCGCGTCCGCATTCATGCCGTAGTGCGCATAGAGTTCGCTGACGCTGCCAGACTGGCCGAAGTGTTCCGGGCCCAATGCACGCACCCGATGGCCGCCAACCCCGCCGATCCATGACAACGTTTCCGGGTGGGCATCGCAGATGGTGATGATCGCCGCGTCGCGCGGCAACGCCGCCAGCAGCGTTTCCACATGCGCCCGCGCCGCCCGATCGCCCCGCTCGCGTGCCCGCTGCGCGCCATGCCAGCCCGCCGACAACCGATCCGCCGACGTGATCGCGAGAATGCCGACACCGGCCCGATCCTCGCCGAGATGCGCTGCCGCTTCGATCGCTTCCGGCATCACCGCCCCCATCGCGACGATGGCATACGTCGTCGCCGCATTGGGTTGTCGCAACCAATACCCGCCGTCGATGATGGCGTGTCGCATGTCGTCGGACAGCGTGCGCGGGATTTGCTCAATCGGTCGTGTCGAAAGCCTGAGGTAGACCGATCCGCCCTTTTCGTCGCGCACCCAGCGTGACGCCTTGTCCTCCACTCCGTCGCGCTGCATGTACTCGAACGCCCAGTTCATGATGACGCAGAGTTCGTCGACATACGCCGGCTCGAATGACGCAAGCCCGTCCTGTGCGAGGCCGATCAGTGGCGTTGCGATCGACTGATGCGCACCACCCTCCGGCGCCAGCGTCAACCCCGATGGTGTCGCCACCACCAT
Source organism: uncultured Alphaproteobacteria bacterium (assembly GCA_963714325.1). Taxonomy (GTDB): domain Bacteria; phylum Pseudomonadota; class Alphaproteobacteria; order Rhizobiales; family Hyphomicrobiaceae; genus CAVQOB01. The sequence goes on from CAVQOB010000003.1 coordinate 307,346, forward strand.
GAAGCGTGCTTCTTGGTAGCAGGCATAATTGAGCGCATCGAGACCACGCATGATGAACGGATCGTAGAGCGTCCCGATTGGAATCACCCGCTCGCCGAACAGCGTGTGTGTCAGCCCCAATGCCCCGAGCACCAGGAACAGGTTCATCTCGGCGATCCCGAGTTCGACGTGCTGCCCCTTCTGGCTCATCTCCCACTTCTGCGGGCTCATGAGACCACGCTGCTTGAAGACGTCCTCTTTGCTCGCCATCGAAAACAGCCCGCGCCTATTGACCCACGGCCCAAGGTTGGTTGAGACGGTGACATCCGGCGACGTCGTGACAATTCTGTCGGCCAAGGGACCACCGGTCTTGGCAATGTCATCGAGGATGCGTCCGAAGCCGGCTTGTGTTGCAGCCATCCCTTTCGCCTCGGGAATGGGCAGTGCCGGCACGTCGATTTTCGCCGCCGTGAAGCGCCGCTTGCCCCGGGCATTGAACGGCACCCGCGACAGAAACCGCTCAATCTCCTGCGGGTCCTTGGCCAAGCCTGCATAGGGCTCCCATTCGTCGCCGACACTGATCCCCTCCTTCTCCCGGAAAGCCTGGATCTGCGCCTTGGTCATCAGCCCCGCATGATTGTCCTTGTGACCGGCAAACGGCAGCCCAAAACCCTTGATCGTGTAGGCGATGAAGCAGACCGGTCGATCCGACGGCGCCGTCTCGAAAGCGTCGAGGATCGTTTCCAGATCATGCCCACCGAGATTGGTCATCAGTCGCGTGAGAGCCTCATCATCGAGGTCGCGAATGATGGCGAGCGTCTCGGGAAAGGCTACCAAATCCGTTTCGAGTTGTCGGCGCCACCCCTTGGCACCCTCGAAGACCAGCGCCGAATAAACCTGATTGGGGCAGTTCGAAATCCAACCGCGCAGTTTCTCGCCACCTGGCAACGCGAACGCTCGCTCCTGCAGTTTTCCGTACTTGAGGAACACGACTTTCCAGCCGAGGTTCTCGAACAGTCCCGCGACTTTCATGAACAGCTGATCCGAGACGACGCTGTCGAGGCTCTGCCGGTTGTAGTCGACCACCCACCAGCGTGTTGGTCAGGCCATGCTTCCAGTACTCGAGCAACGCCTCGTGAATATTGCCTTCGTCGATCTCTGCGTCCCCCATCAGGCTGACCATGCGCCCCTTCGGCCAGTCCTTCACCCAGCCCTTGGCATGCACATAATCCTGCGCCAGCGACGCAAACCCTGTCATCGCGACGCCGAGCCCGACCGACCCCGTTGAAAAATCGACGTCGTCCTTGTCCTTGGTGCGCGACGGATAGCTTTGCGCGCCGCCGAGCGCCCGGAAGTGCTTCAGATTGTCGACATTCTGGTTGCCGAGCAGATACTGGATCGCATGGAACACCGGCGAGGCGTGCGGCTTCACCGCAACCCGGTCTTCCGGCCGCAGCACATGAAAATACAGCGCGGTCATGAGCGTTGCGAGTGACGCTGACGATGCTTGATGCCCGCCAACTTTGACGCCGTCGCGGTTCTCGCGCTCGTGGTTGGCATTGTGGATCACGTAGCTCGACAGCCATAGCACTTTACGTTCGAGCTCGCGCAACATGGCGAGTGTTTCAGCGCGCGAAGCCGAACCCTGTGTTCCGTCCATCATCGATCTCCCCCGGGATTTCTCTGTACTTCGACCTCGAAGCCGGCAGCCCGTAACTTCGCGACCGTCTCGTCAAGATGCGCGCGATCACGTGTTTCAATCACTACTTCGAGCAGCGTGCCTTTCGCCGGCAAGTCTGAGAACGTTCGCTGATGCGAGACTTCGACGATGTTTGCACCAGCCTCGCCCAACAGCGTCGCGACCGCCGCCAATTGCCCGGGCCGGTCGACGAGATCGATCGCCAGTTGCGACAGACGGCCTTCACGTGCCAATTCGCGCGTCAGCACCGATGCCAGCAACCGCGTATCGATATTGCCGCCACACAACACGAGCCCGACGGTGCGGCCCTTGAACCGCTCCTTATGCGCCAGCACGGCGGCAAGGCCAACCGCACCGGCGCCCTCGACAACCGTCTTCTCGATGGCGATCAGCAAGGAGACAGCGTGCTCGATCTGATCCTCGCGTGACGAGCACGATGTCATCGACATGCCGCCGCACCAATTCGGTTGTGATGCGGCCCGGCTTCTTGACCGCGATACCCTCAGCAAGCGTATCGCCGCGCATCGGCAGCGTTTTACCTTTCATGACATTGTACATCGAGGGATAAAGGGCTGCTTGAACGCCGATGACCTGGAGATCGGGCTTGATTGTTTTCGCCGCGATCGCCATTCCGGAGATGAGACCGCCACCGCCGATCGGCACTACCAGCGTATCGATCTCAGGCACCGCCGCCAACATCTCCAGCGCGATCGTCCCTTGCCCGGCAATGACCAGCGGAATCATCGTAGGGATGGATGAACGTCTGCCCGGATTGCTCGCCGTGCGCCACTGCCGCCGCCGCTGCATCTTCGAGTGTCGCGCCGGTGACGATCACCGTTGCACCATGTCGTCGCGTATTCTCGACCTTCACCATCGGCGTGCCGACCGGCATCACGATCGTCACCGGAATGCCAAGCCGTTTCGCATGATAGGCAACGCCCTGCGCATGATTGCCAGCCGACATGGCGACGACACCACATTGGCGTTCTGCGGGGCTGAGCGCCACCAGCCGATTGAGCGCGCCGCGTTCCTTGAAAGCGGCGGTAAACTGCAAGTTCTCGAACTTCAGCCAGATGTTGGCGCCGACAATCTCGCCCAGCGTCAGGCTCGGGTCGCAATCGGTGTTGAGCACATGACCTTTGATGACCGCCGCCGCCCGTTCGACATCGGCCAGCGAGACCGCATCGCCGGCTGATGATTTTTGGCTGACTTCCTGTCGACCATGGCGTCCTCGATAGTCCTGGCGGGAAAGAATAAGTCGGATTATTCGGCGATTTCCTTGCGTATTCAATTACTCTCAGAATAAACGCATATTCTGCCAAACTCTGTCCAAACAGACCTCAATTCTCCAACGATTGCACCAATTCCCATGTCCGTCGACCGAACCGATCGCAAAATCCTCAATGCCCTCCAGCATGACGGCCGCATGACCAATGTCGAATTGGCAGACGCCATCGGCCTCAGTGCAAGCCCCTGCCTGCGCCGCGTGCGTCTGCTAGAGGAGCCGGCATTATTTGCGGCTATCAGGCCATCGTCGACCAGACGAGGGTTGGCCTGCCTGTATCGGTGTTCATTTCCGTCAAACTCGAGAAACAACGGGAAGACGCTATGCAGCGGTTCGAAGCCGCCGTGCGCTCGTTCCCCGAGGTGCTCGATTGCTACCTGATGACCGGATCGCTGCGACTATCTGCTCCGAGTCGTTGCCAAGGATCTGGCCGACTACGAACGCTCTCTCAAAGCGACACTGACGCGGATCGAGGGCGTTGCCAGTATCGAATCGAGCTTTGCCCTGGCCCAGGTGAAGCATTCAGGCATGTTGCCGCTGTGAACGATCGGCTCACAACGAGCCGGGGTTGCAGCCATGCGCAATGCGTCAGCCAACCGTCCGCGCCACGAAAATTCTGCATTGTTTGACGGCGCGATCCGTGGTTCGATCGTGGAGTAAGGACTTTTCATGCCCATTTTATCTGAGGTTTCATCATGTTTCGCTCCCACGTATTGATACTCTGCGCGCTGGCAATGTTTGCCTTCAATCCACCGGCACAGGCCCAATCCAGCAACGCCTGCCTGGTATCGGCCTCGGCCCTATCGCCGCGCGGCAATCTTGCGAGCGAACGCCCGAAAGGCAACCGCGACCGGTCCATGCGCATTGCTATCCAACGGTGGGAAACCAAAGTCGCGCAACAGTCGGGCGGCGCCTACGCCGATTGGAAAAACGCCGCCAACAAGGTCACGCGCTGCCCGTCAGCCACAGCGCAACGGCGTTGGTATTGCTCGGTCAGCGGCCGGCCCTGTCTCGGCGGCACCCTCAGCGGCGGTTGATCGCTGTTACCGGCAAAGCTGCGATGAATAAGAGATAAATGCCCCGTTCAGGCGCGGCTCAGCTTTTGGCGCCTAGTTTTGGCGCCAAGAGATGGGACGGCGGTCCCCCGATCCGGATCGCCTAAGAACTTGCGAAACCGCCGCCATGACCCTCAAATCCGCATTCCTGTTCGCGTTCGCCAGCGCCGCATTTCTTGGTGCGGCCTTCATTGCCGTCGGCCCCATTGGGGGCGGCGAGGCTGTCGATTTTCTGATGCCGATCGATGTCGCGCGCCGCAGCAACTGAAAAGAGCTCTGCACGCCTCGCACGCCGCTTCGCGACATCCCCCACCTGACAACTCGCTTAGCATCCGCTAGAAGACGCTCATTCTGACAAGATCGAGCGAGGCGAATGACAATGGCAAAGGTTGCGTGGATTGGACTGGGCGTGATGGGCTACCCGATGGCCGGCCACATCCGCAAGAAGGGCGGCCACGAGCTGACGGTCTATAACCGCAACGGCGCCAAGGCCGAGGCCTGGGTCAAGGAGTTCGGAGGCAAAGCGGCGCCAACACCCGCCAAGGCCGCCGAAGGCGCTGACTTCGTATTTTCCTGCGTTGGCAACGATGACGATCTCCGAGCCGTCACGACCGGCAAGGATGGTGCCTTCGCTACTGTCGCAAAAGGCGCAATCTTCATCGACAACACCACAGCTTCCGCGAATATCGCACGCGAACTCGATGCAGCCGCACGGGCCAAGGGATTCGGCTTTCTCGATGCCCCGGTTTCCGGCGGCCAGGCCGGCGCCCAGAACGGCATCCTGACAGTGATGGTCGGCGGTGATCAGGCGATCTTCGATCGCGCCAAGCCGGTGCTCGATCATTTCGCCCGCATGGTCACGCTGATCGGCCCGTCAGGCTCCGGCCAGGTCACCAAGATGGTCAACCAGATCTGCATCGCGGGCCTCGTCCAGGGCCTCGCCGAAGGCATTCACATGGCGCAAAAGGCTGGACTGAATATCCCGGCCGTCATGGAGACGATTTCAAAGGGTGCGGCCGGATCCTGGCAGATGGAGAATCGCTGGAAGACCATGGCCGATGGCAAATTCGAATTCGGCTTCGCGGTCGACTGGATGCGCAAGGACTTGATCGATCTGCGCTGGACGAAGCCCGCAAGAACGGCGCCAGCCTGCCGGTCGCGGCGATCGTCGACCAGTTCTATTCAGAAGTGCAGAAGATGGGCGGCAACCGCTGGGATACATCCAGCCTCATTGCCCGGCTGAACAACGCCGATAAAAAATGAGGCGGCAGTCCTCGACAACAATCTTGCGGCGCGTTCGTCAAACGTCGCAAGACTTGTCGATCGAGAGCGGGCGACTACTGCCGCTGATTGAAGAGTTGCGATGCCCAGACCGGCTGCACGCGGCGCACGCGGAACCCAAGAACGCTGATGTAGGCATCGGGCTGCCCGACGACCGCAGCATGCGGCCCCTCGCCCGCGAACGCGCGCTCCGGCGCATGTTGTCCACGGCCAAGCGTCGCCCTGGCATAGAGATCCTCGCCGCGCTGCCAGGCTTTTGCCGCGAATGCCGGCATGCGCTGGCGTACCGGCAACGCCGTCTTCATGCTTGCTTCGATGCCGACGATGGCATGTGTATCGACACGCCGGCGTCCGCCATCGCTCATCGTCGAGTTCCCCCGCGTTGTATCGAGTGCTGCAACACGCGTGGATGGCGAGCGCACACCGCGCTTGGCGATGCGTTGAGTGCGGTCCGGGCGTTGCGGGTCGGCACTGGTGGTGATCGCTGCATCCGAGAAGTGCGCACGCGGCAACGCTGCAAGTGCAGTCCGAACAAGGGACTCACGTACTAACACAGGCTTCGGCGGAACGATGGCCGCCATCGCCGCCGCACCGTGCTCGACATTGAGCGCCAGCGATCGGCTGGGCGAACGCAACGCCGTGGCATCCGTATCGCCTTCCCCAGGTCGCATAGCAGCGGCAATCTGCTGGCGCTTATGGATCAGCACTGGCGGATGCACGAGCTTGGTAATCGTTTCGTTTTGCGAGGCCGTCAAAATTCCCGTACGGATTTCGATCGGCACCGGCGCGGCGATCGCGCGTATTGGCATGTTCGCAGCCGTATTATCGATCAAAGTCGCTGGCGATGGTGGCGCTGCGACAATCGCCACACGTTCCACTGGAATGTCTGTTTTATCCGCCGTAGGAACGCTCGGGTGCTCGGGCTTTGCCTTCGCCAACATCGCTACCGTCAGCGATGTCGCCAGTCGTTCCACGCCTTGCGCTGACAACGGCAAATCAACTTTTGGCATCGCCAAAACCGCTTGCGGCACAGCAATGGCCGGCGCCGGCTGTGGGATAGCTTCGGGGCTCCGCTCCATCGATGCAACCTTGCCACCGTGATCATCGATCAGCCCGGCGACAGTCAAGCGCACGGCATCGACGCGCTGCTCGGTCACGCCGTCGATGGCGAAATAGGCGCCACTCGCAAAAATGAGTGTGGCGGCCGTTCGCTTCAGCCCTGACACCGGTCGCCGGGGCGATGCCATCACTGGACGCAGCGGCGGCGCCCGCTTGATTGGGCGACGCATCCCGCCCGTCGGCTGCCAATCGACGCTTTGACCGGGGTCCCCAGCATGCAGTGGGTCAGGTCTGGCAAGCGTTGCCTGCACAAGCGGTAGCGGAGCCGAGGCCTCGCGCAACGTGACACGTTCCAGGGTTGCGGGCGGTGCGATCAACAGTTGACCGCCGTTGCCGGTGTTTCCAGCATCCTCTGATGCAACCGAATCGTCCATCGCTGTTGCAGCGACAGGCGTCATCGCCGCCACACGACGGAGCATGTCCTCATGTGCCTGCTGATGGGCGAGAAACTGATTGTGCAACTGTAGTTGTACGTCCTCGCGCGTTCGCTCCTGCTCCGCAAGCGCCGTCAAAAACTCATCTTCGTAGCTCTGACCTTCGGTCGGCGATCGTCGATCGTTGGGCGCTGCTTCGTCGCTGTCGGCGTGCTCGATCTGGTCATAAAGCATAGCCGCTTGTTGTGTTGGGACCACAGCGTGTATCGCAACGGCTGGCGTCACCAGGGTCGGCATGGTGGCGGCCGACCGGCGCAACATCTCGTCATGCGCGCGCTGGTGTGTGAAAAAGGGTTCCGCGACGGTCGCAGCTCGCTCGGTCATTGGGCGGGGCTCAAGGCGTGCCGCAAACAGCGGCACCAATTCTGTTGGCTCGGACTCGACCTGAATCAATGCCTGGATCGGTTCCTGGATGCTCATCACAGCAGGCATCGCAGGTGCGCCATCACCGGCATCGTCATGGCCAGCATCCGCGGCATCGGACGTGCCGGCATTCGGTTGCTGGGATGGCGGAACCAGCTCAAGTGTGCCGGCTGCGATATTACCAATACCCACCTCGGCGTCGCCATAGTTCGGCACCGGCAATGCCATCGCCGGGATTGGCTCCAGGTCGGCAATCCGGCGAATTCCTGCAAGAATCTTGGGCATCGCAAATAGCCTCGTTAGGGCACTACGCTTGACGGCCAAGCATGACGACGCTGGCCGTTGCGGTTGAAAGAAAAATGCGGGGGTCAGCGTCAAGAACGATCGGGGTCGTAGAACCGACGTTCTCGGGGCATATAGCTGAACCCCCGCGATCCGGGTTTAGGGGGGACCCGGAAACTCAATCGTGACTATCGTCCGCGTGTCTATTGGTTGCTCGCCGACGTTGGCATCCAATCCGGCATTTTTTTAGGCGATGTTCCAAGCCAGGATTTTGGCGCATCTGGCTTGGTTTCAATATGCTCCGCACGTTGCCGGGCATCCCGGGCAAAGTCGGCCCGGGCAAAGTCCGCGCCGAGCGCATTGTACTCATCAACTTTCTTTGCCGCCGGATGCTTGCCAGCGGCTACGCGACGGGCTTTCTCTGCCGACTCAATCGCAGCCTCGCTTGCAATTTTGCCATTCGGCAACGCAGCATGGGTCTCCGTTTTTGATTTCGATCCGGCCGCCGCCACAGTCTTCGGCGCCTCCATTTTGCGTGCTTTGGCGATTACATCGGCTGCTGGCTCCTGCGCCGGTGGCGCAATCAACTGGGCATGTCCGAGTGACGCCTGCATGACAGGTTTGGCTATTGCTGCCGCCGCAACTGCCGCTACCGGAACGGCCTCGGTCGTCAGCAAGATTTGAGTCCGGGCGACAACCTCCCCACGCGGGCGAACCACCCGCAAATCCAGATCGACAACCGGCGACGTCCCGTTCGGCAGGAAGATCTGCAGATCGGCCAACTCGGCCAATTGCAGCGCCCATTCGCCGGACTTCAGGCGCACGCCAGCCGACAGGGACGCTTGCGGCGGCATGTTTCGGACGACAATCGTATTCTCTTGATCTTCAGGCGACGCGTCGCTGAGCCGAAGCGGCAATAGCGCCGTCCGCTCGCCAGCGCCATCCAAGGCTACCTGGAAACTGAGCTTGCTCGGCTCCGGCAGGACATTCTGATCTTTGATGCGCGTGCTGGAATCAAGCAGCCCCGCCGCCGTGCTGCTTGCACTCTGATTGACCGGTGCAACCGTGGCCAGCGCCGATCGCGACATACTCGACGGTACCGCGTTGTGCGCAACCCTGGCGGCCTCAGCCATGGGCCTCGCGCTCGTTGCGATGCCTTCGGCCCAGTTGATCCCTAGTTTCTCACCCAGCGTCGCCCGGTGCGGCAAGACTTTGGCGACAAGGCTTGGTTCGCCGTCGCTTTGCGACATTACCTGCAGGACACCAATACCGACCGCCGTGCTGATCCCGAGCAAACCCGTGATCCCCGCCGTGAACAGGCTCATCTGCGAGCGCTGCGCCAGATGCATCGCCGAATGCCGCGCAAGCACAAGCTTCTCGCGTCGCGCGTCGACATCTTTCCAAGCGTCAACGACTTCGCTGGAAACCTGATCGAGCGGGCGCTTGTCGGGGAGCTGCCCGGTAATGGTCGCGAGCAGCAGCGCATTGGACGATTGCGCGGGAACCGGCCAGCTCGGCGCATGCGCTGGCTGCACTATCGCCGCATGTTCAAGATCGAAGCCCTGCGGTGCGCCAGTATAGTCGGTCTTCAAACCCAGACCGTCAGCGAATTCCTGACTGTCGATATCGTTCAATCGACCGAGCAAGCGCCTGCGCCAAACCCCGTCACCTGCCGAACCCGTGGCCTGGGTCGGCTTCAAATGATTGCCCCGCAACTCACATCCTCCTACGCATACTCGTACTCACTGAGGACCGTGATGCGCTCCCGCCCTCACGGGATGCATCCTCCTCGACCGACCCAAATCCTGGACCCACATGCTGGCCGAAGCGTCGAATGTGTTGCCCGTCTGGGCTCCACAACTCGAACAGTCGAGTGTTCATACGGAGAAGAAGGGGCGATGGTGGGGCAAAATTAAGCTTCCACAGGTTATCCACCGAAATGAGTCGAGGAGCGCAAAAATTCCTTGCGTTCGACTATTGCGCATGCCTCGGCGCCGGATAGAGCCGTCCGCCCGGCATTGGCCGGGGAACCCCCGTTGTTGTCGGCAAACTCAGCGGCAGTCCGACAAGCGAACGCACGGCTAGATAGCCGAAACATTGCGCTTCGATGATGTCCCCATTGCAACCAATCGCTTCAACAGAATCAACGGGTACACCGAGAGTTTGACGCAGACCGGCCATCAACGCGCCATTGAGCCGCCCACCGCCGGCTACCACCCATCGGATAGGTTTGCTGGGAACATGGCGTAGGGCCGCAGCTGTGGCCGCAATCGTGAATGCAGCCAGCGTCGCCACACCGTCGGCATCTGAAAGACGCTCTATGATGCTTGCACGGGCATGAAAATCATTGCGATCGAGCGACTTTGGTGGCGGCACATCGAAGAACGGATTGGCCATCAAAGCTGCCAGCAGGTCGCCATCAACTTGACCACGCGCCGCGATGCTGCCTCCCTCGTCAAACTCCAGTCCCATGCGACGGCGGACAAAATCATCGATCAGCGCCGATGCCGGTCCCGTATCGAATGCAATAACAGTCTCGCCATCAATATAGGTGACGTTGCCGACGCCACCGAGATTGAGCACCATAATCGGCAACGGGAGCCCACCCGCCGCGACAAGCGCACGATGATAGAGCGGCGCAAACGGCGCGCCCTGGCCTCCAGCAGCAACATCGGCGAGCCGGAATTCAGTAACGACATCGCGACCGAGCATTGCGGCAGCGCGCGCGCCATCGCAGAGCTGCCGTGTGAACTGCTTCTCAGGTCGATGATAGACTGTCTGCCCATGCATGCCGATAACGTCGATGGATCGCGCATTGATCCGAGATCAGTTATCAATCGTTGAATGGCCGCCGTATGCGCTTCCGTCACGCGTTGCTCGAGCGCCGTCAGCGGATCAGTTTCTGCGATCGCTGGGCGAGCCAGTACGGCCTTCAAGTCACGCGCGAGATCGCTAGAATAAGGATACGTCGCACCGGGACCGGCCTCGACATGATCGACACCATCCGTTGTGATGACGGCGACGTCAATGCCGTCCATCGACGTTCCGGATATGCAGCCGATAGCTCTCAGTTGGCGCGGCGACGTCATTGGCAGGCTCCGGGAACGTCTGACAATCAACAACTCATCGCTTGAGACGGGACCAAGATTTCAAGCGGTCCGCCGCTTCCGCCATATCGGACGTCGACCCTGCATAGGAAAAACGCACGAAGCGATGGCCGCGGCTGGGATCGAAATCAACGCCGGGCGTCGCGGCAATCCCCGTTTCATCAAGCATTTGGCGACAGAACGCGAGGCTGTCCTGCGTGTATTCGCCGACATCGACATACAAATAAAATGCGCCGTCCGCGGGCACAATTTTGCCGAGACCTGCATCGGGTAATGCTTTGAGAAGAAGATCGCGGTTTGTCCGGTAGACACGAATGTTGGCTTCGAGTTCGTCCTGTCCGTCGAATGCCCCGATAGCCGCCACCTGGGCGACGGCAGGCGGCGAAATATAGAGATTCTGCGCCAGCCGTTCGACAGTGCGCACAAGGCCTTCCGGCACCACCATCCAACCGACGCGCCAACCCGTCATCGAGAAGAACTTCGAGAAACTGTTGATGACCACCACATTGTCCGAGAATTGCAGCGCAGTCCGCGCCGGCAGCGCATAAGTCAGCCCGTGGTAGATCTCATCCGACACGAACCACAGCTTATTGCGGCGGCAAACGTCGACGAGTTCCGCCAACCGGTCCGGCTCGATCATTGTCCCTGTAGGATTGGCCGGGCTCGCAATCAGCAAGCCGGCAAGGCCCGCCGTTTCCATCGCCGCCTGCAACCCGCCGACGGTTGGCATCCATCGGGTTTCCGGACCTGTTTCGAGAAGCATGGGCTCGACACCCAGCGCCGTCAGGATATGCCGATAACAGGGATACCCCGGGTTTGGCAGCGCGACCTTCTGTCCAACATCGAACAGCGCCAGAAACGTCAGCACGAATGCCGCCGACGAGCCATTGGTGACAACGATCCGTTCAGGTGAGATGTCGATGCCATACCAAGCCTTGTAGAGAGCAGCGATCCGTTGACGCAGTTGCGGCAATCCAAGCGCCAACGTGTAGCCGAGCGTGTCACGATCGAGCGCCGCGGACACAGCCGTACGCGCAGCTTTTGGCGCCGAAGTCGCAGGTTGCCCGACCTCCATGTGGATCACTTTTGCGCCGCTTGCCTCCTTGGCTGCCGCCGCGCGCATGACATCCATGACGATAAAGCTCGGAATGTCCGCGCGGACCGCTGCTGCCCGAAACATGCGTTCTGGCTCAACCTTGGCTGCAGCGTCATTCATCGTCGCATTCCCTTCGCAGGTAGCCCTTGACTGCGGTGCCTTGGTCGCGCCGCATTCCGCACGCATTTCCAACGAACCATAAAGCCGGGAATCACGGTGTTTTGTACGCTAAGCTGTTGGTCGTCAGGGTATCATTCGGCTTATAGTCAGCCGCTTTCACATTGGCTAGACTTAAGCGCCAAGTATCAGTTGCTGACCTGAGAATGGAACGACGTGCGAGAGCATCGGCATAGGCAAAACATCAGGCAGCCGTCTGAGCCATTCAACTGGGGACGACCAGTGGCGACGAATCCGAGCAAATTGATCAAGCCGCGACCTACCAACACGCTCCGTTTTGTCTTGCGTGCTGGTTTCGCGAGCGCACTGGTGGTCACAACGGCGCTCGCAAGCGCAGTCCCGAGTGCTGCTCAAGGAATTCCGCTGATTCGCGACACTGAGATTGAACTCCTTCTCAAAGACTATGCGCGACCGCTCTTCAAAGCAGCGGGCCTCGGCTCGCAAAACATTTCGATGCGCATCGTCCGCCACGACAGTTTCAACGCGTTCGTCGCCGATGGCCGCAACGTCTTCATCAATTCCGGTGCCCTGACGGTTGCCAAAACGCCCAACGAAGTTATCGGTGTCATCGCCCACGAAACCGGACACATCACGGGTGGGCATTTGGCCCAGCTTCGGGCGCGTATTGCCAGGGATCAGACTAAGGCCATGTTGGTCACCGTTCTCGGTATCGGTGCCATGATAGCCGGAGCCTCCTCAAACAACCAAAATGCGCGCGAACTTGGCGGCCTTGGCCAAGGCGTGATGTTGGGCGGCAACGACGTCATTATGCGTGGCCTGCTGGCCGAGCGGCGCTCGCAGGAGGCCGCTGCCGATCAGGCCGGCCTGCAACTGCTGCTGACAACGAAGCAGTCCGGCAAAGGCATGCTGGCGACATTCGAGCGCTTTGCCCAGCAGGAATTCATCTCCGAACAGCACATGGATCCCTTCGTGCGCAGCCATCCCGTGGCGACGACGCGGCTGGCCCAGCTTCGCGAACGTGTCGCGAAAAGCCCTTATTCAACGACACTGGATCCGCCCAGCCCTGCAGCTGCGGCACGACATGATGCGCGCCAAAATTTCCGGCTACATGGATCGCTCGCAGACCGTCTTCAATCGCTATCCAGCAACCGACAACAGCCTGCCGGCTCGTTACGCCCGCGCCATCGCCCGCAATTGCTCCGGCACCTGCACCCAGGCCTTGGCCGAAGTTGACGCCTTGCTCAAGGAACAGCCGAACAACCCGTTCTTCTGGGAACTCAAAGGCAATCTGCACTTGCGCAGCGGCAAGAATACCGAAGCGTTGCCGTATTTCCGCAAGGCGCTCACGTTGATCAATATCGACGATGCGCCGTTGATGCAGGTCAACCTGGCGCAAGCGCTGCTCGCAACGCAAGATCCCAAGGTCGTCGACGAGGCCATCGTGCTGTTGCGCAAGGCAACTCTGATGGACCAGGATTTTGCGCCCTCGCACCGGCAATTGGCCAACGCCTTCGCACGCAAGGAAATGATGCCCCAGGCCGACCTGGCAACCGCGCAAGCGCATTTCCTGGAAGGCAACGTCAAGCAGGCACAGATCTTCGCCAAACGCGCCCAGACAAAACTTCCGAAAGGGTCGCCTGAGTGGATCAAGTCGGAAGACATCATCAGCTACAAAGAGCCGTCCTGAACAGCAATCAGGTGCCGCACCTCTGGATATCGTTTTGAACAAGGAGAATGGAATGTCATTACCTCAATTGAGCGGCGTTGTTGCTGCGTTGACGTCGCGCAAGGGCTTGGCACTCGTGCTCCCCGCCCTGTTGCTGGCCGGCATGTCGCTGGCCGTCGCCAAGAAAGCCGGCGATGCGCCTGTCGCCGCTGCCGAAAGGCCCGCTCAGATCGCCCAAGCGACAACCGCTCCGGTCGCGCCGGCCGCATCACCCTCCGCAACGGCCAAGAACGCGTTCTCACCCGAGCAGCGCCGTGACATCGAAGCGATCATCAAGGACTACCTGATCAACAATCCGGAAGTGATGGTCGAGATCCAGACGTCGCTCGAATCGAAGATGGAGAAAATCCAGAACGAGAAGATGCAGGTCTCGATCAAGGAGAATGCCAAGGAGCTGTTCCAGTCGGCCTCCGCGCCGATCGCCGGCAATCCGAAGGGCGATGTCACGGTGATCGAGTTCTTCGACTACAATTGCGGGTACTGCAAGAAGGCGTTCCCCGATCTGGCGACCGTCATCGAGAAAGACCGTAACGTGAAGGTCATCCTGAAGGAATTCCCAATTCTATCAAAAGGATCGGAAGAGGCCGCCAAAGTGGCACTCGCCGCCAAGATGCAGGGCAAGTACTGGGAATTCCACCGCGCCTTGTTAGAGGCACCAGGGCAAGCCAATGAGGCCGCTGCCCTCAAGGTCGCTGAAAAAGTTGGGCTGGATATCCCGAGACTTGAAGAAGGACATGGTCTCCGCCGAGGTCAAAAAGGAGATCGACGACACACGGAAACTCGCCCAGAAAATGGGAATTCAGGGAACGCCGCACTTCCTGGTCGCTGATCGGGTTATCGCTGGTGCGCCCGAGGACCTCTCCGGCCGAATCGCGCAACTCGTTGATGAGGTCCGCAAGTCCGGCGGTTGTAAAGTTTGCTGAACGACGATCAAAGCCCATTTTTCTGGCCTTTTCTCGATCGTTGAAAGCTGTTACACGGGGCCTTGGATTAAGCGATCCAGGGCTTCTTCGATTGCCATCGTGATCATTTTCGTGACTTTGCTGCGTCGCAATCTGCGATCCAGTGCGGGTGCGGCACGCGATGGTGTTCGCTTGGCTGGATTGAGTTCGCTGGGATGAAGCGCATTGACGGGGAAGTTGCAGGGTCCGATGCCCAAAGAAACCAAAGACAAGGCAAGTGCCGAGGGCGGCTTGATCCGCGAACTTGCGGAACTGCTGAACGAAACGGGACTGTCTGAAATCGAGATTGAAAAGGCCGGCCTGCGGGTTCGCGTCGCGCGACAAGTGACTGTCGCCGCCGCTGTACAGCATGCGGCCCCTGTGCAGGCAGCAGCCGCCATTGTGACGCCTCCTGCCGCTGCCAAACCAGCCGATCCTGCCAGCCACGCCGGCACCGTCAAATCACCAATGGTCGGCACTGCCTATCGCTCCGCCGAACCAGGAGCCCCGCCTTTTGTCGATATCGGTACCAAGGTCAGCCAGGGTCAGACCATCCTGATCATCGAAGCCATGAAGACCATGAATCATATTCCAGCGCCTCGCGCTGGTGTGGTGACGGCGGTTTTTATCAACGACAAGCAGCCGGTCGAATTTGGCGAGCCACTGGTCATTATCGAGTGAGAGGGTGAGGGGCGGGCAGGCCGTGGTCGACGCTGAGTGACAGGATCATTCATCTTACACCCCGCGCTACGCGCCACTGACGATAAAGAATGTTCGACAAGGTCCTCATTGCCAATCGCGGCGAAATCGCACTTCGCATCCAGCGCGCCTGCAAGGAACTCGGCATCGCCACCGTCGCGGTTCATTCAACCGCCGACGCCGACGCCATGCACGTCCGGCTCGCCGACGAAAGCGTCTGCATCGGCCCGCCCCAGGCGTCTGAAAGCTATCTGAATATTCCAAGGCTGCTCGCTGCCTGTGAAATCACCGGCGCCGATGCGATCCATCCCGGCTACGGCTTCCTATCCGAAAACGCCCGTTTCGCCGAAATTCTCGAAGAGCACAGCATCACCTTCATCGGCCCGACCTCTGAGCACATCCGTACGATGGGCGACAAGATCGAGGCCAAGAAAACCGCCAAAAGCCTCGGCATTCCGGTCGTGCCAGGGTCCGACGGCGCTATCACCAATGAAGTGCAAGCGATGAAAGTCGCCAAGTCGATGGGCTTTCCGGTGCTCGTCAAGGCGGCCTCCGGCGGCGGCGGACGCGGCATGAAGGTCGCTCGCTCTGCCGAAGAACTCGATAGCGCCATCAAGACCGCACGCGCGGAAGCCAAAGCCGCCTTTGGCGACGATAGCGTCTATCTTGAAAAATACTTGACCAAACCGCGCCACATCGAAATCCAGGTATTCGGCGATGGCAAGGGTAATGCCGTGCATCTCGGCGAACGCGATTGTTCACTGCAGCGCCGCCATCAGAAGGTCTGGGAAGAAGCTACCAGCCCGGCGCTCAATGCGAGCCAGCGTTCGAAGATCGGCACAACCGTTGCCAAGGCGATGCAAAAGATCAAGTATCGCGGCGCCGGCACCGTCGAGTTCCTCTACGAAGACGGTGAATTCTATTTCATCGAGATGAACACGCGGCTCCAGGTCGAGCACCCCGTGACCGAGATGATCACGGGCCTCGATCTCGTGCTGGAACAGATCCGCGTCGCATCCGGCGGCAAGCTGAGCGTCACTCAGGACGAGGTGACCTTTTCCGGCCACGCCATCGAATGCCGCATCTGCGCCGAGAACCCTGTCACGTTCCGCCCGTCGCCCGGCAAGATCACCTATTGGCATCCCCCTGGCGGCCTCGGCGTCCGCGTCGATTCCGGTATCTATCAGGGCTACACGATCCCGCCCTACTACGACAGTTTGATCGGCAAGCTGATCGTCGCCGGTAAGAACCGCAACGAATGCCTGATGCGGATGAAGCGGGCGTTGTCGGAATTCGTGATCGACGGCATCGAGACGACCATCCCGCTGTTCAAGGACCTGATCAATCAGCCCGACATCCAGAACGGCATGTACGACATCCATTGGTTGGAAAAGTATCTCGCGCAGAAAGGCTGATTGCGCATCCAGCCAGACTCAATCGCGATGATAGGGATGGCCGGCGATGATTGTGGCTGCGCGATAGAGCTGCTCGGCGAGAATGACGCGGGCAAGGCCGTGCGGCAGTGTCATGGCGCCGAGCGATACACGCAGCGTGGCGTTGGCGAGCACCTGTTCACCGTGGCCATCGGCGCCGCCGATTAAGAACGCCAGGCCGCTGTTGCCGGCGTCGCGCTCTTTGCGCAGGAACTGGGCAAATGCGGCGCTGGAGATGGATTTTCCGCCTTCATCGAGGGCGATGATCTGACTGTCGGCTGCGCTGGCGAGGAGGCGCTTGGCTTCGTCGACCTTGCGTGCATCGGCGGAGGAAGCGCGGCTTTCCGGCAGCTCGACGAGCTTCAGCGGGGCAAGAGCGCGCTTCTTGCCAAGGGCGCCGAAGCGATCCCAGTAGCGATTGAAGAGTTCACGCTCGGGGCCGTCCTTGAGGCGGCCGACGGCGGCGACAGTGATGCGCATAGTGGCGGCTGTTTCCAACGGCTGGGCTTCCTCCTCCCAGACAGTGCGTCGGGAGGAGGAGAGTTAGAAGGCCGCCATCAATGCGTGGTGTCGGCTGGGCGATCGGCTTGCCACATCTTTTCGAGTTTGTAGAACTCGCGGACTTCCGGGCGGAAGACATGGACGATGATCGCGCCGGCGTCGATCAGCACCCAATCGCACTGTGGTTGGCCTTCGACGCGCACGCCCTCGTAGCCGAGTTCTTTCAGCTTCTTGTGAACCTGCTCGGCGATGGCGCCGACGTGGCGGTCCGAGCGGCCGGAGGCGACGATCATAGTATCGCCAATCGATGATTTGCCGCGAATATCGATGGTGACGATTTTCTCGGCCTTAGCCTCATCCAGCCAAACGAGGATCTGATCGAGCGTGGAGCCGTTCGCATGGTCTTGAGACACGCGTTCGGCTTGAGGCGCGGCGGTGCCAGCAGCCCCTGATGTGCTTCTCATCGTTGCTTTGGTTTCCTTTCGTCATCAACCCCGTTGGACCCATTGAAAGGGTATTTGGAGGCGGGACTGCCGCCGATTTCGATGTTGGCGAAACGCGGCACCTGTGAGCGAAGCCGACTTTACGCATCGGTTCATGACAGCAGTTTAAAGGATTCAAGGGGGCAATTTCAAGGTCTACGCGTCCGGATCAATAATTGGCGGACTGTTGCGGGTGGCCCTCAGCGTGTCGGTTTGGCCACGGAAGCGTTGATTTTGGCGCGCATGGCGGTGGATGACTGGGCGGATAGGGGGCCGGTTAGGAACGTCCAGGCGGGGCGCTTTTGCCCGATCAGGGCGGCGGCGCGGTTCTCATCCAGGCGGTAGTCCTGGAACGCGGCGGCAGCGGGGGCAGCGAGGGCCGGCAGGTGGCAGCTAGGCCGGTCGATGACGGCAATGGGCATGGTGGCGAAGATCGCGCGCCAATTGCGCCAGCGGTGGAACTCGATCAGGCAATCGGCGCCCATCAACCAGATGAAGTCGACGCCGGGGTGGCGGCGCTGGAGGAAAGCCAGGGTTGCGGCGGTGAAGGGACTAGCGAGATCCTTTTCGAAATCGGTGACGATGATGCGGGCGTCGCCGCCGGTGACGGCGCGGGCGGCTGCCATCCGGGTTGGGAGGGCGACGAGGCGGTTCTTCGATTTCAGTGGATTGCCGGGGGTGATGATCCACCAGACACGATCGAGTTGCAGTCGTTTCAGTGCGATCTGAGTGATGAGGCGGTGGGCTTCGTGCGCGGGATTGAAGGAGCCGCCGAGCAAGCCGATGCGCTGGCGCGGTGCGCACGGCGGGGTGCGCACTTGAACAGAGCCGAAGCTGTCGGGGGCAGAGATGCGCATGCGATCGTTCGATCCGGGTTGCTGTGGGCTGTCAAGCGGCGAGACTACTTCGCGGTGTAGCCGCCGTCGACGGAGAGGATCTGGCCGGTGATATAGGCGCTGGCGCGGGAGGCGAGGAAGATGGCTGCGCCGTCAAGGTCTTCGAGGTGGCCATTGCGGCCGATGGCGGTTGCCTTGGCGTGGCGCTGGCTGAGTTCCGGGTTGGCGAAGACGGGCGCGGTCAGTTCGGTCGGGAAGAAGCCCGGCGCGATGGCGTTGGCTGTAATGCCGTCCTTCGACCAGGCTTCGGCCATGGCGCGGGTGAGTTGAGCAATACCGCCTTTGGATGCGCCATAGGCGATGCCGTTCTCGAATGCGCGCCAGGTTTGCAGCGAGGCGATGTTGATGATGTTGCCTTGTACCTTGGCGCGCATGGCGGGGACGAGGGCTTGCGCGAGGAAGAATGGGACGGAGAGGTTGAGGGTCAGGGTCTGGTTCCATTCGGCGGGCGTGCAGGCGTCGGCGGGACGGCGCAGATTGACGCCGGCGGCGTTGACGAGAATATCGGGCGGCCCGAAGGGTTTGGCCGCAGCGGCGGCGAGTGCCGGGATTTTATCGAGGTCGAGGAGGTCAGCGACAAGGGCGTGGGCTTGGCCGCCGGCTTGTTGAATGGCGGCGGCTGTGGCGTCGAGTTCGGCTTGGCGGCGGGCGACGAGGACGATCGCTGCGCCGGCGCGGGCCAGTGCTTCGGCGATGCGGCGGCCGATACCGTTGGAGGCGCCGGTGACGAGGGCAGTGCGGCCGGCGAGTGAGAACAGGGATGTGAGGTAGGGCATGGGAATCGTGTCCGTTACTGCTTGTACAAGGGCTCTGCCCCTGCACCCCGCAAAAGGGCATGGCCCTTTTGAAACCCGTTTTTAAGGGAGACTTGTGATTTGCGTCCAACGCTTGGTACCGCTGTTTGCAAATTCTCCGTCATGGCCGCGAAGGCGGCCACCCAAGCAAACATCAGAAACAACAAATCGACCCGTGGGTTTCTGTCTGTTGCAGGCTATGGAGTATTGCGCAGAAAGACCATTCGCGGACATTCGCGGATCCATGCTGGGGTGGCCGCCTTCGCGGCCATGACGGTCATTGTTGGTACATCGTGGGTATCAAACCTTAGGTGCGGGGGGCATTAGCTTTTGACGGGGTCGCCGCGATCGAAGGGGGTTGCGGGGAAGTACTTGGCGAGACGGTCGTCGGCGGTGCGGGCGTGGGCTTCCATGCCTTCGAGCCTGGAGATGCGGGCGGTGACTTGGCCTGCCTGACGATTGCCGTCGCGGGTCATGCGTTGCCAGGTCAGTGGCTTCAAGAATTTGTGGACGCTGAGGCCGCCGGAATATTTCGCGGCAGCCTTGGTCGGCAGGATGTGGTTGGGGCCGGAGACTTTATCGCCGTAAGCGACGGTGGTTTCCTCGCCGAGGAAGAGTGAGCCGTAATTGGTGAGATTGGCCAGATACCATTCGAGATCGGCGGCGTGGACCTCTAAGTGTTCGCTGGCGTAGCGATCCGAGATTTCAGCGACTTCCTCGCGGGTCGAACAGAGGATCACCTCGCCGTAGTCGCGCCAGGCGGCACCGGCAGCGTCGCGGGCGGTCGGCGGCAGATCGTCGATGAGGCCGGGCATCGCTTGCATGACGCGGTCTGCGAGGCTGCGCGACGTTGTGAACAGCCAAGCCGGACTTTCGTGGCCATGTTCGGCTTGGCCGACGAGGTCGGCAGCGACGATGCGCGGGTCGGCGGTGTCATCGGCGATGACGGCGACTTCGGAGGGACCTGCAAAGACATCGATGCCGACACGGCCGAACAGCATGCGCTTGGCTTCGGCGACGAACTTGTTGCCGGGACCGACGATGATGTCGGCAGGCTTGCCGGTGAAGAGGCCATAGGCCATGGCGGCGATGGCCTGGACGCCGCCGAGGGTCATGATGACGTCGGCGCCAGCGACTTGCATGGCGTAGAGGACTTGCGGGTGGATGCCGGCATTCTTGAAGGGTGTCGAGCAGGCGATGACGGTTTTGACGCCGGCGGCTTTGGCGGTCGCGATCGACATATAGGCCGAGGCAATGTGGGCGTAGCGGCCGGTTGGCACATAGCAACCGGCGGTGTTGATGGGGATGAGCTTCTGGCCGGCGGTGAGACCGGGCGCGACTTCGATGTCGAAGTCGTGGATGCTGGCGCGCTGGGCTTCGGCGAAGCGGCGGACTTGGGCGGTGGCGTATTCGATGTCGCGCTTGATGCTTGGCGCCATGTCCTTGGTGCGGCGCTCGACCTCGGCTAGTGTGACGATGATGTCGCCGGCCCATTTGTCGAGTTTCAAGGCGTAGTCACGCACGGCCTGTTCGCCGCCGGCTTCGATGGTGGCCAGCATTTCAGCGACGACCTTGCGGGCGGTGCCGGTCTCTGTCTCCGGGGATTTCGCGGCTTTCTTGAGATAGTCGATGGACATGGACGGATTACCGGAGCGTGAAGAGCGAAATCGAAGGAATAAAGCCGATCAGGGTTGAAACAATGATCATGGCCAAGACGAAGGGCAGGGCCTCGCGGGCGATGGCCGTGACGGGTGTTCGCGTCAGGCCGCTCATGACGAAGAGATTGAGACCGAAGGGCGGCGTTATGAAGCCGAGCCCGAGGGTGGTGATCATGAAGACGCAGAAGTGGATGGGGTCCATGCCGATCTGCCTGGCGAGCGGCAGCATGAGCGGGCCGAGGACGACGATGTTCGGGCCGGTTTCCATAAAGCAACCGGCGACGACCCAGATCATGAGCATCATGATGATGACAGCGGATTTCTGATCGACGAGGGGAATCGAGCCGGCGAAGGTCATCATGCTGGCGACGAATTTCTGCGGCACGTCGACGACAGTCAAGGCTTGAGCGAAAAGGAGGGCGACGGCAATGATCGGCAGGACGACGCCGCAGACGCGGGCCGAGGCGCCGAGCATGGCGGGGAAATCGGCGAGCGTGATCTGCTTCTGGATCATGCCGATGACGAGGGCGACGAAGGCGGCGACTGCGGCGGATTCGGTTGGTGTGAAAATGCCGGAATAGATGCCGCCGAGGATGATGAAGGGAATAAGCAAGGCCCACTTGGCGTCGGCCAGCGATATCAGCCAGCGCGTCAAGGAGAAGCGGCCAGTGGTTTTTTCATAGCCGCGCAGGCGGTTCATGATGGCGTTGGTGATCATGACGGCGGCGAGGATCATGACGCCGGGAACGAAGGCTGCCTGGAACAGTGTCGATGACGAGATGCCCAAAACCAGGCCGATGATGATGTAGGCAATCGAGGGCGGGATGAGAATGCCGGTGCAGGCGCCTGATGCGACCAGGGCACAGGCGTAGGCCTTGGGATATCCCTTCTCCTGCAGCTTATCCATGGTGATGCGGCCGATGGCGGCGGCGTCGGCGGCGTCGGAACCGGAGATGCAGGCGAACAGCCCGCAGCCCATGACGGTGGCGGTGCCGAAGCCCGAGCGGAATGAGCCGAAACTCGACTCAGCGAAGTTGAGCAGCCGGACAGCGAGGCCGGAGCGGACCATGACGTCGCCGGTCAACACGAAAAGGGGAATGGCAATGAGCGCGAAGCTGTCGACGCCGTCGAAGAGCGCTTCGCCGATCAACTGCATCGGCATGACGCCGGTCGACCAGAGGAGCGCCGCCGTCGCGAGGCCGAGGCTGATCCAGAAGGGAATGCCGATCATGACGAGGACGACGGCGAGGAGGATGGAAAGAGTGATGGCCATGATCAGTGTTTGTCCGCACGATTGTCGTGATTTTCAAAGCGGCGTGCCAGATCGAAACTCAACCAGCACCAGATCGCAGCCAGCGGCAGCGTTACGGTCGCAAGACCGCCGGCGCCGAGCCCAAGAGTCTTGCCGAGCCAGTCAAAATAGTATCCCGAAGCGGCGTCGCCACCGCGATAGACGACGGTGTCGACGAAGTTCTGCGCCTTGTACTTGTCGTCGGCATCGGCCGCCGTCCACAGCACCTTGACGCCGGGCGAAGAAAACGAAAAATGGAGTGCGCGCTCGATGACGACGACGGCGATGATCACCGCGAGTGTCGGGGCGACGGCCAGCGCCACGAAGCCGAGCATGGCCGCGATCGGCAGTGATGCAGTGGTGAGCCCGAGGCCAAATCTCTCGATCACTTTGGCGGTGCCGAAGATCTGGGCGGCGATGGTGAGGGCGCTGACCGCCAGGTCCATGCGGGCGAACAGTTGGACGCGGGCGGCGCGCTCGGTGACGGCCGCGCCGACGATGCGGGCCTGCTCGAAATAGAAGTAGGTCGAGATCAGATTGGCGAGCAGGATCCAGAACGCGATGCGGAAGAGATAGGGATGGTTCCAGGTGCGGCGTGCGCCATCGAGGATGCTCGACCATGTCACGGCCTGTTCGCGGGTGTCGACAGCGTCGGCGCTGAGCGCCGGCAAAGTGGCAGCGACGGCGAGTGCCAGACCAAGAAACAACAAGGCGACCAGCAGCAGATTGTTCGGACCAATCACTTGTACGAAGGTCTGCGCGATCAAGGGGCCAGTCAGTGCGCCGATTGTGCCGCCGGCAGCGATGACGCCATAGAGACGTTTTGCCTGTTCGCCGTGCCAGGATGCGGCCATGACCGACCAGAACAAGGAAACGACGAAGAGATTGAAAACGCTGACCCAGACGAAAAAACTCATGGCCATGAAGCGGCTGGGATGACCGCCGAGCGTCGCCCAAAAAATTGCGAGATGCGTCATGAAGAAGAGATAGACGATCGGCACGACGTGGCGCTTGGGGAAGCGGGATACGACCCAACCAAAGATCGGAACGGCAGCCAACATCACAAGGAAGACGATCACGAAGACGGACTTCAGGGCGTCCTTGTCGGTGTCGGTCAACATCGTGCCGAGCTCTTCGCGCATCGGACGAACGATGTAGTAGGCCGTCAATACGGCAAAGAACGTCGCGAACGATGCCAGCAGGGCCCGCACCTCGGTGGGGCGGACGCTGGTTGCCTGCATGGCAAGGCGTTCAAGCGGCCTCAGCAAAGCCATGGCGGCGGCGGTCATGGGCTCATTCCTCGAACAGGGCCTTGCCCTTGTAGACGGGGCGGCCGGCGCGCATGTCGGTGATGTCGCGCTGCATGGCCTGGATCGAGCGGATGATGATGAGGCCGAAACCAAGGGGGACGGCGGCTTCGGCCCAGATTTTCGAGACGCGCAAGACGGGCGTCGCGCCGCCGTACTGCCAGAGTGTGCCAATGGTGTGCATCGAAAAACGCAAGGCAATGATCGCGAAGATGATGGTCGCGATTTCACCGGCGAGATAGATATAGCCGTGTAGGCGCTCGGGCAATCTGTTGAGCAGGATGTCGAAGCGGATGTGGGCGCGTTCCTTCACGGCGTAGGCGGCGCCGATCCAGCCGAGATAGATGAAGGCGTACTGGGCTGTTTCCTGACTCCAGGCGGCGGAGTAGTTGATGATGAAACGGCGGGCGACGTCCTGGATGATGACGGCACAGCAGAAGACATAGCAGATCAGCATCAAGTAGCGTTCGAGGTTGCGATCGAGATCGTTGAGAACGCGCTTCATTCTTTAAGTCCTAAGTCTTGTTTGGCTCGATCGTTCTTTGCGTCTTCAATGAAGACTTGGATCGCGAAGGCGAGGATTGCGGCGAAGAACAGCCCGAACTCGCCGGTTTCGCTGAGTTGGATGGGCGGTGGACCAATGATTTTCGCGAACTTGGCCCAGAGGATGTAGCTGGTGTAAGCCAGCATCAGGGCGAATGAGATCAGAAGCCAGGATTTGCCGCGCATGGGCGATCGCTTTCAAACACAAAAAGTACCGCGTCGCCGTGAGCAGGCCATGCTGCTGCGTGCAGCCGTGCTGGTCGTTTGGGGCAACGGCGCCATGGCGCTCGCGACCCAACATTTCACGAGCGGCGGCGATGTTGGGTCGCGCGCATGCCTGACCCAACGACGCCACGATCGCCTTTACATATCGGTGACGGTGATGGAACCCTTGGTGTTGGCAGCCTTCTTGTATTTCTCGAAGCTGTCGAGGGAGCCAGCCAGTTTCACCTTGAACTCATTCCACTCGGTCTTCTGCTCGCCGCAGGCGTCGACCCACTGCTTGTATTCGGCTGGGTTCAACTGATGGAAGGCGCAACCGTTAGCGGCCATGATCTTCATCGATTCTTTGCGTGCGTTTTCGATCTGCGCGAAGGTCTCGATCTGGGTTTTCGCGGAGGCGTCGTCGAAGGCTTTGCGCTGGCCGTCACTTAGCGACTTGTACCAGCCAGCGTTGCAGGCAAACATCTGCGCGTCGGGCACCGTTTTGACAAAGGTGACGTTGCCGAGAATGTCGTGGAAGCCGAACGTCGCGAGCGCGGTGATGGCAGGATCGAGGCCGTCGGCGACTCCCTGCTTGATGGCGGCGGCGGTTTCACCCCAGGCGACGACGGTGGGGTTGGCCCCGGCGAGCTTATAGATCTGCTGGAGCATGGCGGAAGGCGGAACGCGCATCTTCATGCCGACCATGTCGGCCGGTGTCTTGATCGCCTTGAAGCCCTTGCGGGTGGCGATCGTGCGGGGATCGACGGTGTAATAGAACATGGGCTGATAGCCCTTTTCCACGACCTTCGGCGTGATCTCGTCGTTCCAGGCGGGCGAGGTCACGAGGTTGGCGAATTTCTGGTTCTCGCCGCACCAGTATGGAATGTTGATGATGTCGACGACGGGGGTGAAGGGCGAGAAGTTGGACAGTGAAACGGCGCCGCCGGAGATGGTGCCGGACTGGATCTTCTGGGCGAGGGCGGCGCCAATGCCGAGTGCGCCAGCAGGAAAGAGTTTGACGAAGATTTCGCCCTTCGAGCCGGTCTCGACGTTCTCTTTGAACTTCGCCTGCATGACGGGATATTTGACGTAGTCCTCGAGCTTGTACTCGGTCGCAAACTGCATTTTGACTTTGGCGTCGGCTTCCTTCTTGGTCTCGTCGGCGGCCAGTTGAGCCAGGGCCGTATTGTCGAACAGCAGGCCGGATGTGGCTGCGACGGCGGCAACGGAAAAGCCGTAGCGCGCCGATGTCGCTAGAAACTTGCGCCGCTCGATGGAGATGGGGATGTCGACTGTGCTGGTCATAGGGGTTTCCTCCGCGCGTTATTCTTATAGAAGACTTGCCCGACCCTAGCTGTTGGCTTGGGGCTTTGCCAAGTGGATTCGCGCCGGTCCGGCGGAATTAGGAACGCGATTGCAGCGCCGCGATGACGCTCGCTTGGGGCAGGCTGCTCAGGCTTTGCGCTCGGCCATGAAGCGCGCGGCGTCACGCAGGCCATCCGCCTTGCGGCCGTAAGGTGCCAGAGCTAGCAGCGCGGCGTCGATGGTCAATGCGAGTTGGGTGCGGGTTGCCTTGATGCCCGCTTGATTGATCAGCGTCGCCTTGTTGGCGCTCGCATCCTTGGCGACGGCTTTGCCGACGATTTTGACATCGCCTTCGGCGTCGAGCAGGTCATCGGAGATCTGGAAGGCCAAACCCAGTTGCTCACCGAATGTTGCGAGTGCCTGGTCATCGGATAGTGGCCGGTCGGCGAGAATCGGGCCGGCCATGCAGGCAAAGCGGATCAACGCGCCGGTTTTCATGGCTTGCAGTGTTTTGATGTGGCCTGGGGTTGGCGATGTTTTGGTGGAGCGGCGTTGCGCGTCGAGGTCAAGCTGCTGGCCGCCGACCATGCCAGCGCGACCTGCAGCGCGGGCAAGGGCGTGGATGAGTTCGATCTGGATGCGTGGCGCGACGCGTTGTGTTGGATGGGCGATGATTTCGAAGGCGAGTGTCAGCAGGGCGTCGCCAGCGAGGATGGCGGTATATTCATCGTAGGCTTTCCATACGGTTGGCTTGCTGCGGCGCAATGCGTCGTTGTCCATAGCGGGTAGATCGTCGTGGACCAGCGAATAGCAATGGACGCACTCGAGGGCGGCGGCGACTTCGATGGCGGTGTCAGGATCGATATCGAACAGGCGAGCGCTTTCCAAAACCAAGAATGGACGGAAGCGTTTGCCGCCACCGAGGACGGCGTGGCGCATGGCGTCAGCGAGGCGTGGTGGTCCTTTGTCGGCTGATGGGATGGCCGTCGGCCGGTGGCGTTTTCCATTCGTGCCAAGCCAATGCTCGAGGCGAGCCTCGGTCAATGTGGCCGCGTCCGCAAGCTGGCGCTGAAAGTCCATGGGGTCTCGTTCCTGCCTGCGTCATGGATGACCGTAACCGCGACAAATGCAAAGGCCATTTTGGCGAGGGGTGGTGGCCGGGTTGCGACGTGGCACCGAGTGGAGTGATCAATGTTCAGTAAGGCAGTTGGTGCGGGGAGTGGCCAGGATTTCAATATTTCAACCGGAGATCGTCGGTCGCAATCTAGGATAGCGATTGCCGGGCCAGATAAGGCCGCCTGATAGGTTTGTAGGATTGTTGGCTACCCCCCTAGCCTAGCTCATGATTGAGCGCTGTAAAGTGCCTCTAAAGCGCGCTGTCGCGATTAACTGTGTTTGCCCTGTTAGACGGCACTTGCGGCGACTTCTACGGCAATGCGAGTGGCATGGCATCAGCAATCTTGCTCGTTGGGTTCGGTCGACTGGCGCTGATGCATCTTGGCCATCGGTGACAGTCGTCGACAATTTCATCCGCGCGATCATGTCGGCGTGTGCTCGGCAGCTGACAAATCACAGGCAGGGGGCACGCGGGGTTAGTACTGGTCATCGCCACCGATTGCGGTTATAAGCGCCGCCATTGCGATCTGGCCTCGTCCTGCAATGGGACGCGGCGTGAGTTTCGCGAACCCATTCGGAACCCTTTCCGACGCATTCGATGCTTGGTGCTGATGGCTGAGCAGTCTGGGTGGTCGTTGCCTGTTTCTGGAGACTTGATATGGCCGTTCCTCGTAAGAAAGTGTCGCGCATGAAGCGTGGTACCCGCCGTTCCGCTGATGCACTGACGGCGCCGATGTACGTTGAAGACAAGGAGTTGGGCGACCTGCGCCGGCCGCATCACATCGATCTGAAGTCCGGCAAGTATCGCGGCCGTCAAATCCTGCCGCCGAAAGTTGATCTGGATTGAACGTGCTGGCGCGGCCTTGGTGGCTCTGCGGCGGGTGTTGCAGTTGTTTGCTTCGCGTTCCTTTGACAAAAAGTTCGAACGGGCAGTGCCCGCGGCATATCGTGCGGCGTTGGCGTTAGGACCGATCAGCAACACAATTCTCAGCCAGAGTACTCAGCTGACGCTGTATTCCAGGCTGTGCAACGGGAGGACTAGCATGTCGATTCTCATCATTCCGCTGATGATCATTCCCTTCATTCTGTACAACGTGATCGCGCTGATGGGCGGTGGCGGGGCGGTGGACGAAGTCTTCCGGCGCGTGTTGTTCAAGCTGCCGATGATGAACAACCCCAACGGCTGGAGTTTCTCGTGGGGCGATCTGATCATCCTGGTGACGATGGTCACACTGTTCATCGAGCTGATCAAATCGTCGGGTTCGTCCAAATCCTCGATGATCGATCATGGACTGTCGATGGTGGTGTTTATCGCCTGCTTAATCCAGTTCATCATCACGCCGACCGCGCAGACGTCGGTCTTCTTCTTTGTCATGACCGCCGCGCTGATCGATGTGGTGGCCGGATTCATGATCGGCATCCGGACGGCGCGGCGCGATCTCAATATCGGCACTGAATAAGCACTTTCGCGGCGCTTCGGATGCCTACGTCGTTTCAGTGACGTGCCTGCGGCATGGTGCATCCGCGCTTATAACAGCCGCATGGCGTCGGACCGTCGTGCGGAGGTCAATCACCGGTCGACAGGTCGATTGGAGTTCCATTAAGCGGCTGGCGAAAGCGGGCCGCTTTTTTCGTGTTTTGGTGATGCCGAGCGCGCGGATAACGCGTCGCGACGCGTGCGCTGAACGGGCATGGTTCAAGAGTTGTTAGCACTTTAGACGTAGTTTGTTGATTGATGGAAACAGTGAGTTGCATCTGCTGCAGCCGCCGTGTGTTTTGTTGGCAGAGCATTTGTTGGCAGGCTTTATGTTGGTATGCGGGGCAAAAGCGTGAGCGCGTCGCGAGAAAATGGTAACGGTGGTCGCTCGATGCTGGGAGATGTCTGGTCCGAACCGGTTGTTGAGAACCCGGTCGCAAGGCGGATGCCCGATTTGACTGCGGTTTCCGATCAAGCCGGCGTCACGATCCCGGTCGAGAGTGATTTATTCGACCTCGTTGGCATTCTTTCAGCCGTCGAAGAGACCGCGTACACCTGGGATATTGCATCGGACCGGATCGCCTGGGAAAGCAACGCCCCGCAGGTGCTCGGCGTGCGCAGCCTCGCGGACGTTCAATCCGGCTCGGCATTTCAGTTTTTGATTGCGCCGGAGCACATCGCGCGGCGGCATGATGTGATCGCGGGCAGCCGCCAGACCGGCGTCAGCGCGGGGATCGCTTATCGCGTTCAGTTCCGGTTCATTCCGGGAGGACGGCGCAGTGATATTTCGATCTGGCTCGAAGATCATGGCCGCTGGTGGCCCGGCGCCGATGGGCGGCCGGTGCGAGCGCGCGGAGTGATCCGGGTGATCAACGAGCGCTATCAGGAAGAGCAACGGCTGCTCTATCGCAGCGACCACGATGAATTGACGGGCCAACTCAACCGGATCCGTTTGACGGAAGCGATCGCTGCTGTATGCGATCGCGCGAAGAGTAGCCGGCAGTCGTGCGCGGTGCTGATGGTGGCAGTCAACAATCTGGCGCTGATCAACGAGACATTTGGCTTTGAGGTCGGTGACGAAGTTTTATCGGCGACGGCCAAAGTCATCAAGGGACGGCTGCGAGGCGGGGATACGATCGGGCGCTACTCGTCGAACAAGTTTGGCATCATCTTGAATGATTGCGGACCCGGCGCGATGCGGATCGCCGCCGAGCGGTTCATGAAGGCGGTGCGCGAAGCGACGATTTCAACAAGCGCGTGTCAGCTGTCGGCAACGGTTTCGATCGGCGGCGTGCTGCTGCCGGATCAGGCGCGGAATGCAAACGAAGCGCTCGGGCATGCGCTGCAGGCGCTGGATCAGGCCAAGCAGAAGCGCTTTGACTGCTTCATGTGCTATGAGCCGGCGGCGCATCAGGACAGCATGCGGCAGCGGAACATTGCGATCGCGGATGAAGTGATCGCGGCGCTCGATGAGAACCGCATGGTGCTGGCGCTGCAGCCGATCGTCTCCTTGAAGACAGGCGAGGCGAAGCACTATGAGTGCCTGCTGCGTCTCGAGAAGCCCGATGGTTCGATGACGCTGGCGGGAGATTTTATCACGGTCGCCGAGCAGCTCGGACTGTCGCGGTTGATCGACCGGCGGACGCTTGAGTTGGCGGTTGCGCTGTTGAAGAAGCATCCGGAGTTGAGCCTGGCGCTGAACGTTTCAGGCTATACTGCGAACAATCACGAGTGGCTGGTCGCTTTGCATCGGCTGACCGGCGGGCGCAAGGCGTTGACCGAGCGGCTGATCATCGAGATCACCGAGACGGCGGCGATCAACGATATCAATCAGACGATTGCGTTCGTCGATACGTTGAAGGAACTCGGCTGCCATGTGGCGATCGATGATTTCGGCGCGGGCTATACCTCGTTCAAGAACCTGAAGCTCTTGAACGTCGATATGGTCAAGATCGATGGCGCGTTCATCCGCAATCTGGCGACCGATCCGCACGATATCGTTTTCATCCGCGCATTGCGTGACCTGGCGACGACGTTCGGGATGGAGACGGTGGCCGAGTGGGTGCAGGATGATGCAACGGTTGAATTACTAAGGGAAGCCGGCATCACGTATATGCAGGGATTCTATTGCGGACCGCCGGTGCTGGCGTCGCAGTATGGGTTGGGTGCTGCGGGCGTCGCAAAGGCTGCGATTTAATCGGCGCGGCTGAGCAGGCGCTGGATGATCTGGAAGAACGTCTCGGGGCCGGTGTAGCCGGTGATGCGGTCGACTTCAGTGCCGTTCTGCATGAGCACGGCGGTCGGGATCGTGGTCAGGCGCGTGCGAAGCCCGAGACTTTCCAGATCGACATGATCGATGTCGACGAAGCGCATTGGCGCGCGGACTGCAGGCGCCGAGGCCTTGTAGCGGGGCAGGATTTCGCTGCGGAACAGATCACAATAGACACAAGCCTGTCGCTCGAAGACGAGCATTTCGAGGCCGGATTGCGGGGCTGGCCGGCCGCCGTCGCGCGCGGCGCGGCCGGGGAAAGTTCCAACCACGAGCCCGATGATGACCAGGGCACCTAGACGCCAAACACCACGCATACATCCATCCGATCCAACGCGCAGGGCGATGCCCCGCGTGAAGGACTGTAGCGGCGCGTCGCGCGGGGTTGAAGACCTTGTCTTCGGAAACCGTAAACGGCTGTCTCGAAATGGGACGTTTGGGTCGGTCGTTGGCTTGTTGGTAGCGGCCGGGTCGGGCATGATGGTGGTTTCGACGGACAATCGAGGGCTGCGACGAAGCGCATGCGGGATCACATCACATTTTTGCTTGATCACGACGTGCAGAAGGTCAGCGCGATCGCGCCGACGATGACGCTGCTGCAGTGGTTGCGGCAGCGGAAGCGAATGGTCGGGAGCAAGGAAGGGTGCGCGGAAGGTGACTGCGGCGCGTGCACGGTGGTGCTCGGGGAATTGACGGATGGGCACGTGCGGTATCGCGCGGTCAATGCCTGCATCCTCCTGATGGGGCAATTGGAATCCCGACAAGTGATTGCGGTTGAACATGTGGCGGGGCCGGGCGGGATGCTGCATCCCTGCCAGCAGGCGCTGGTCGATGCGCATGGATCGCAGTGTGGGTTCTGCACGCCTGGATTTGTGATGTCGCTTTATGCGGCGTATCTGTCGGAGCCGCGGCCGACGCGCGGGCGGCTCGGCGATCTACTGGCGGGCAATCTCTGCCGTTGCACGGGGTATGGTGGAATTCTGACGGCGGGTGAGGAGATGTATGCGTTGGCGCGGCCGGATTGGGATGTCGCACGGCGGGCGGGCGATGCGGCGGCACTCGCCGCAATACAACATCGCGAGACAGTTGCTTTGGCTAGCGATGACGCGCGTGCCTTCAGTCCCGGCGATGTCGATACTTTTGCTGGGCTGGCGATGGCGCACCCACAGGCGACGATTGTGGCTGGGGCGACGGATGTCGGTCTGTGGGTGACCAAGCAGCATCGGGCACTGGATTGCGTCATTCACGTCGATCGCTTGCAGGACTTGAAGACAATGACGATCGCGGGTGGCGTGCTGCGCATCGGCGCGGGACTGCGTTATTGCGAGGTCGAGCCGGTGCTGGCTGATCATTATCCCGATCTTGGCGAACTGGTGCGGCGGATCGGTGGGCAGCAGGTGCGCAATTCTGGAACGATCGGCGGCAATATCGCCAACGGATCGCCGATCGGAGATATGCCGCCGGCGTTGATTGCGCTCGGCGCGTCCGTGCATTTGCGACACGGCGATCGGCGGCGGGCGCTGGCATTGGAAGATTTTTTTCTGGCTTATGGCCGGCAGGATCGGGCGGCCGGCGAATTTATCGATGCGATCACGGTACCGCTGTTGGCCGATCCGCTGTCGCTCAGCTGCTACAAGGTTTCGAAGCGGTTCGATTCCGATATCACGGCGGTTCTCGGCGCGTTCAATGTGCGCGTAGAGGGTGGCAGGATCGCGGCGGCGCGGATCGCGTTCGGCGGCATGGCGGCGATCCCGAAGCGGGCCCGCGCGGTCGAAGCGGCGCTGGTGGACAGGTCTTGGACCGAGGCGACGATCGCGGCGGCACTGACCGCATTCGCGGAGGACTTCGCGCCGATTTCTGATCACCGCGCGTCGTCCGATTATCGATTGCGGGTCGCCAAGGCGATGTTACGCAAGACGTTCATCGAGCGGTCGCAGCCGTCGACGGCGACGCGACTTGCCGGGCGCAACGCGGCATTCGGGTGAAGCATGGCGAACGATCAATCAACAGCTGTGCCGGATCGCTCGCGGATCGCCGGCGGCGTTGGCGAAGCGATCACACACGACAGCGCCGGCCTGCATGTGACGGGGGAAGCGCGCTATATCGATGATCTGCCGGAGCCGCCGGGAACGCTGCAGGTCTACATCGCGCAGAGCCAGCGGGCGCATGCGCGGGTGACCCGGCTCGACGTTGCGGCGGTCCGATCAGCGGCCGGCGTTGCCTGCGTGGTGACGGCGCGAGAGGTGCCGGGTGTCAACGATATCGCGCCGACGCCGACGCATGACGATCCGCTGTTTGCCGATGGGCTGGTGCACTATCACGGGCAAGCCTTGTTCGCGGTGGCGGCGGAGACGATGGCCGAAGCACGCGCGGCGGCGGCGCTGGCGATTGTCGATTACGAGGACCTGCCGGCAATCATTACCATTGCGCAGGCCGTAGCAACGAAATCCTATCTCGAAGCACCGTATGTGATGGCGCGCGGCGATGCGAGTGCCGCGATCGCTGCGGCGCCGCGACGGCTCGACGGGCGGATCGAAATCGGCGGGCAGGAGCACTTTTATCTGGAGGGGCAGGCGGCGCTGGTCATTCCGGGCGAAGGTGACGAGGTCGCGGTTTTCTCGTCGACGCAGCATCCGAGCGAAATTCAACACAAGGTTGCCGAGGTGCTTGGCGTTGCGAGCCATGCGGTCACGGTCGACGTGCGGCGGATGGGTGGCGGGTTCGGCGGCAAGGAGAGCCAAGGGAACTTGCCGGCATGCGCGGCGGCGGTTGTGACGCGGCTGACGGGCCGGCCGGCGAAGTGCGTCTATGATCGCGATGATGACTTCATGCTGACGGGAAAGCGGCATGATTTCCGGATCGATTATCGCGTCGGTTTCGATGACGACGGGCGCATTCTCGGGCTCGACATGGTGCAGGCGGTGCGCTGCGGGATGTCGTTCGATCTGTCGCAGCCGATTGCCGATCGGGCGATGTTTCATGGCGACAATTGCTACTATCTGCCGGCGGCGCGGATCACGTCTTATCGCCTCAAAACGCACACGCAATCGAATACGGCGTTTCGCGGGTTCGGCGGGCCGCAGGGGATGGTGGCGGCGGAGCGGGTGATCGATCATATCGCGTCGGTGTTGAAGAAGGATGCGCTGGATGTCAGGCGGGTCAATTTTTACGCACACAAGGATGACGTTGCCAGTCCAAGGCGGATGACGCCGTATCACATGAATGTCGATGATTGCATCATTCAAGATATCGTTGGTGAACTCGAGCGGACATCGGATTACGCGGCGCGGCGGCGGGAGATCGCGGATTGGAACCGGGCGAACTCGGTGATCCAGCGCGGACTGGCGCTGACACCGGTGAAGTTCGGGATTTCGTTCACGAAGACGTTTCTCAATCAGGCGGGCGCGCTGCTGCACATCTATACCGACGGGTCGATCCTGCTCAATCACGGCGGCACGGAGATGGGACAGGGGCTCAACACCAAGGTCGCACAAGTTGTCGCGTCGGTGCTGAAGGTGGATCTCGACCGGATCAAGATCACGGCGACAACGACGGGGAAAGTGCCGAATACGTCGGCGACGGCGGCGTCGTCGGGGGCTGATCTCAACGGCATGGCGGCCCGCAATGCGGCGGAGACATTGCTGATCCGGATCAAGTCGACGTTGGCGGAGCACTATCGTGTGCAAGCCAGTGAGGTCGCGCACGTACCGCATGCGTTCCATGTCAAGGGCCAGTCGATCAGTTTCGCCGACGCCGTTCGCGAAGCCTACATGGCGCGGGTCTCGTTGTCGGCGACGGGGTTCTATGCGACGCCGAAAATTCACTGGGATCGGGCCAAAGCGCGAGGGCGGCCGTTCTACTATTTTGCCTACGGCGCCGCGGTGACGGAAGTGGCGATCGACACGTTGACCGGGGAAAACCGCATTCTGCGTGCGGATCTGCTGCACGACGTCGGCCGCTCACTCAATCCGGCGCTGGATCTCGGACAGATCGAGGGCGGGTATGTGCAGGGTGCTGGCTGGTTGATGATCGAAGAGCTGGTCTGGGATGGGAAGGGGCGGCTGCTGACGCATGCGCCGTCGACATACAAGATACCCTGTGCTTCGGACCGGCCACTGGAGATGCGGACTGCATTGTTCGCGCGGTCGGAGAACATGGAAGATACGATCTATAAATCGAAGGCGGTCGGTGAACCGCCGCTGATGCTCGGGATATCGGCGCTGGCGGCGTTGTCGGACGCGGTTGCGGCTTGCGGCGACGGGTCGATCTATGCGGCGCTCGATGCGCCGGCGACGCCGGAGCGCGTGCTGGCGGCGGTCGAGCGGGTGCGTCGGGGAGGGGCTGCGTGCTGACCGTCGACTGGGTTAATGATGTCCGTCAGTGGCTCCGAAGCGAGCCGGTGGTGCGCGTCGTGGTGATCCGGGCGGAGGGGTCGAGCCCGCGCGAGGCGGGTGCGGCGATGCTGGTCGGTTTGGCGTCGACGTCGGGCACGATCGGTGGCGGCGCGCTTGAGTATCAGGCGATTGCGGAGGCGCGGGCGCTGCTGGCGGCGGGCGACGGAGCGTTTTTGCGGGCGGTGCGCGCGTATCCGTTGGGACCAGCACTCAATCAGTGCTGCGGCGGGTTTGTCACGCTGCTCTTTGAGCGGTTTTTGGCCGATGACGCGCGGGTGTTGGAGGCGTTCGCGGCGGTTGCGGGCCTGGCTGTCATTGTGCATCCGTTGGAGAGTGGCGAAGGTTTGCAGCTCGTCAGCGATCGCCGAGCGCGCGTTGCGGGGCCGCTTGCTGTGATCGGTGCGGTTCGAGGGATGCTGTCGGGGGCGCGGCGCATGGAGGCGTTGCTGATCGACGATGACGCTTTCATCGAGCCGGGGACGCTCGCGCGAACGCCGGTGTTTCTCTATGGAGCGGGGCATGTCGGACGCGCTGTCGTGCGCGTGCTTGAAGGACTGCCAATCGATCTGACGTGGGTGGATACGGATCGGGCGCGATTTCCGGAGCAAGTGCCGGCGTATGCCAGCGTCGTTGTTGCCGATCATCCCGAACGGGTGGCGGCGGCGGCTCCGGCCGATGCGCTGCATCTGGTGATGACGTATTCGCATGACCTCGACGAGCGGATCTGTGGCGCGGTTTTGCTGGGTGCGTTTGCGTTTCTGGGATTGATCGGGTCGGCGACGAAACGGGCGCGGTTCGTGCAACGCTTGCGGGCCGGTGGTGTTGCAGACGTGGCGCTGGCGCGTCTGGTCTCGCCGATCGGCATTGATGGCATTGTCGGCAAAGCGCCGGCGATGATTGCGGTCTCGGTTGCGGCACAGATCGCGCAGTTGTTGTCGCGTTCGGTGCAGACTGCTGGCGTTGTCGCCAAGCACGATCGGCTCTGACACTCACGCCTTGACGAGGCGGACGACGACATCGATGTGCGCGATCTTCATGCCGTCGGGTGGCTGTGGCAGGCCGTCTACCCGGATCTGGTCGGCGGGGATGTCGAATACGGCGCCGGTTGTTTCGTTATAGAAATGATTATGGTTCGAGACGTTGGTGTCAAAGTAGGTGCGTTGACCGTCGATCGCCAACTCGCGCAGCAAGCCGACCTGCTTCAACTGATGCAAAGCGTTGTAGACCGTTGCCAATGATACGCGCTCGCCGGCGAGAACGGCTTCGGCGTGGAGGCTCTCAGCCGAGACATGACGATCTTCACCGCCGAACAGCAGGCGGCCGATGACATGACGCTGTCGCGTCGGACGCAGGCCTGCTTGGCGCAGAAGGCCGGAGACACGTTCGGCGGTTTTGGTATCGGCCGTTGCGAGCTGCGTGTGTTGGGTCATTGGGCCAGTCAGTTGGAACGTTATGTTCTTTTGCTGATCCCTTATAGGTCAAAGAGATAGCCTCTTGCAATGACGGGTGTGCCATGCCTTCAGACAGTGGCGTGGAAGTGTCCTCGCCAACAGGGGCAAGAGGTAGTCTTGGACGGCTCAGATTGGTGTGTTAAGCAACCCGATGGTTATGGAATTGCCGCGCTTTCGGGTCATTGGAAGCATGGCGGACGGGGAATTGGATGCGGAAACGACCATGAGTGAGCGCCGTTCAAACTACAGCTATGAAGACCTGCTTGCCTGCGGCCGCGGGGAATTGTTCGGGAAGGGCAACGCGCAGCTGCCGTTGCCACCGATGCTGATGATGGACCGGATCACATTGATCAGCGAAACAGGCGGCGCACATGGCAAGGGCGTCGTCAATGCTGAGCTGAAGGTCGCGGGTAATCCCAATCTCGATTGGATGTGGGCGTGCCACTTCAAGGGGGACCCGGTGATGCCTGGCTGTTTGCCGCTGGATGGGATGTGGCAGTTGACGGGATTCTTTCTTGGCTGGCTTGGACTGCCGGGGAAGGGGCGCGCTTCGGGCGTCGGCGAGGTGAAGTTTACCCGCGAGATCACGCCGGATATCAAGAAACTTGAGTTCACGATCGACGTGAAGCGGGTGATCGCGCGCAAGTTGAAGCTGGTCGAGGCCGACGGCTCGATCCAGGTCGACGGCGAGGTGATTTACACGGCCAAAGATATGCGCGTGCTGTTGAAGCCGGCGGATGCCGCGGCCGGCTGAGCACGATCAGCATGCCTGTTATTGAAGCGCGCCCTTGGCGCGGGATGCAGCGGTTTTGAGGATCGGACAATGAGACGTGTCGTCGTGACGGGCATGGGGATCGTATCCTCGATCGGGAATTCGACCCAGGAAGTGCTGGCATCACTGCGCGAAGCAAAATCCGGGATTACACGCGCCGACAAGTATGCCGAACTTGGTTTCAAGTGCCAGGTGCATGGCGAGCCGAAGCTCGATTGGGAGGCACAGGTTCCGCGCAAGCCGAAACGTTTCATGAATCCTGGTGTGGCGTGGAATTACGTGGCGATGGATCATGCGATCCGCGATTTGGGTCTTGAAGTTGGCGATGTCGTCAACGAGCGGTCCGGGATCATCATGGGCTCGGGTGGGCCCTCGACGAGAGCGATCGTCGAAGCGGCTGAGACGACGGTGAAGTCCGGCGGGCCAAAAAAGATTGGTCCGTTCGAAGTGCCAAAGGCGATGTGCTCGGGGCCGTCGGCAGTCCTGGCGACTTCGTTCCAGATCAAGGGCGTCAATTATTCGATTTCGTCGGCGTGCGCGACGAGTGCGCACTGCATCGGCAATGCCGCGGAATTGATCCAGTGGGGCAAGCAAGACGTGATGTTTGCCGGGGGATGCGAGGAACTGGATTGGACGCTGTCCAATTTGTTTGATGCAATGGGGGCGATGACCTCGAAGTACAACGCGACGCCAGCAACGGCGAGCCGCGCCTATGACAAGAACCGCGATGGCTTTGTGATCGCTGGCGGGGCGGGTGTGCTGGTGCTGGAAGAGTATGGGCGGGCGAAGGCGCGTGGGGCAAAAATCTATGGCGAGGTCGCAGGTTACGGCGCCACCTCGGATGGGTTTGATATGGTCGCTCCGTCGGGCGAAGGTGCGGTGCGGTGTATGCAATCGGCGATGAAGGGCTTCGACGGGCATGGTACGCCGAAGATTGACTACATCAATCCGCATGGCACGGGAACGCCGGTTGGCGATGAGCGGGAAATCAAGGCCATTCGCGACGTTTTCGGGAGCAAAATTCCGGCGATTTCATCAACAAAGTCGCTGTCGGGTCATTCACTCGGCGCGATCGGCGCGCAGGAGGCTATTTTCTCGCTGCTGATGCTGAATAACGGCTTTGTTTGCGAGAGCGCGCATATCGAAGAAATCGATCCACTTTTTGCCGATGTTCCGATTGTGCGGAAACGTCAAGATGCGGATCTTAACTGTGTCATGTCGAACAGCTTCGGGTTCGGCGGAACAAATGCGACTTTGGTTTTCAAGCGGGTCGGTGCTTGAAGCCAGGGGTGATTTTGCCCCTGCGATCAACCGTGTTCGGTGGTCATAGATGGGTAAATTACAGACGGCATGGGCCTTTCATGGCCAGCAAAGTCCTTTGACGTGGTCCGCCCCGGACCACATCGAGCATGATTGGATGTCAACGATGAGTGCCACCGATATCGCAAAGCCCGGCCCGCTGATGGCCGGCAAACGCGGCTTGATCATGGGCGTCGCCAATGATCGTTCGATCGCGTGGGGCATCGCGCGCGTGCTTTCGGGCCAAGGCGCCAAGCTCGCTTTCACCTATCAAGGGGACGCGTTCGGGCGCCGGGCGATCCCGCTGGCGGAATCGGTCGGCTCCGAGATCATCGAGCCGTGCGACGTCAACGATCTGGCGAGTGTCGATCACGTATTTGATCGGATTGGCAAGACCTGGGGTGGGCTCGATTTCGTGGTGCATGCGCTGGCGTTTTCGGATCGCAAGGAATTGGGTGGCCGGTACTCGGACACGTCGCGGGAGAATTTCACCAATACGATGGTGATCTCGTGCTTCTCGTTCACGGAAATTGCGAAGCGCGCAGCGCCGCTGATGAAGACAGGTGGATCGCTGATCACACTCACCTATGGCGGCGCGACGCGGGTGGTTCCTTCCTACAACGTCATGGGTGTTGCCAAGGCGGCGCTGGAAGCCAGCGTGCGCTATCTCGCGGCTGATTTGGGTCCGCAGGGTATTCGGGTCAATGCGCTGTCGGCTGGGCCGATGCGGACGTTGGCGGGGGCTGCCATCTCCGACGCGCGGGTGATCTTCAATTACCAGCATGCGCATTCGCCGCTGCGACGGACGCCGCATCTCGACGAAGTTGGCGGATCGGCGTTGTATCTTCTGTCGGATCTGTCGGGCGCGGTAACGGGTGAAGTGCATTTCGTCGATTGCGGCTACAGTGTCGTCTCGATGCCGACACTGGATGCCTTGAAGGCGCAGGACGACATTATCGCGAAGGCTGGCAAGAAACCCGAGGCTGCGGAGTAACACCACAGCGTTGACAACGCCTCACTCCTCCGATTGCGGATCAGCGCTGATCGTGGCATCGATATCGTCATGATCGGCGTTTTTGATTCCGGCCATGGCGGCCTTACGGTTTTCCAGGCGCTCGTCGAGCGCTATCCGGAGTTGTCGTTTGTTTATTTGGGTGATCACGCCAACGCGCCTTATGGCAATCGGCCATCGGAAGAGGTGGTCGATCTGACGCAGACTCGGCGTCGAGTCGCTGTTCAAGGGTGGGGCAAAACTTGTGCTGCTCGGGTGCAATACGGCGACCTGCGTGGCGGCGCGGACATTGCAGCGGGACTGGCTGCCAAGCAGCGTTTGGGCAGGGCGCAATGTGATCGGGATTGTTGCGCCGACCGTCGAGGCTGCGACGCAGACGCCCTGGGCGGTGACGACGCCGCAGTATCCGCAGAAGTACAACACGGATCTGATTGCGGTGTTTGGGACAACGCGGACGATCACATCGTACGTTTACCCCGAAGAGATCCGCAAGCGCTGCCCGAAGGTGGTGGTGGTGCAGCAGATCTGTGCCGAGCTCGCGGGGGCGATTGAAGCGGGGCGATTGGAGGGGGAACTCGATCGGCTGGTCAAGGTCGGGGTCGACGGGCTGTTGGCGCAGACCAGCGGGCAGGCGCCGCATCAGGCCATCCTCGGCTGTACGCATTTTCCGCTGGTGGAGCGGCTGTTTCGCCGTCATCTGCCGGCGTCGACGCGGTTACTGTCGCAGCCGGAGATCGTGGCCGACAGCCTGGAAGACTATCTGGTGCGGCATCCGAGCTATCGCGGTGACAGCGTTGGCAATGCGGCGTCGCGATTGCTGACGACAGGTGATCCGGTGCAGATCAATGCCATCGCACGGATCTTCTGGCCGGCTGCGCCGACATTTGCTCGCATTGCATGATTTATCTGAGGTTTGAGCTCGTCGCTGCGTTCACATCCGGTTCAGCGACGGATCGTCAGGTTTGGCAACGTTGTCGTTTACTGGCGCGTCAGGCGCCGGACACACAAGGAGATGTCGTTTCCATGATGAAGAACGCAATTGCTGCCGTTGCCGGTACCGTGCTCGCCGCAGGGCTTTCGCTCTCGTCGGTGATGGCGGGGCCGCTGCCGGCACTTGAATCGCTTAAGGGCGCTGCGAGTGAACAGACGATGATTGAGAAGACGCATGGTGTGCATACGGCCTGTCAATGGAGCACGTACCGGGGCTGGCATCGCAGCGGGCGGTATGGCAACTGGAGTTCTTGCAACCCTGGTGCCGGTTGGCGCTATGAAAATCGCATCTGGATCGGACCGCGTGGCGAGCGCCATCGCCGCTTCCGCTGATCCGATTGAAGCGCATAGCACGACTTTGAAATGAGCAACGGTCTGTTCCCAGAACAGGCCGTTTGCTTTTCTGTTGTTCGGTGGGGACTCCACTTCGGGAACCTGCCGCCGGTGGCAGGGTCGTGCTTCTTTCCGGACAACCGCTCACATTTTCCTGGACGTACTTTAGATGATCTCGTCTTCGTCCATGATCGGATCGGCCGCCTCGCGGTTCGGCTGTGAGCGCTCGAATTCATCGGACCAGGCGATATGGAACAGCGCATCACCCATGTTGACGATCGGCAGGGTGGTTCGGCCGATAATGATGCCACGGCGGGGCGCGCGGATTTCGGTTTGGCTGTCTTCGTAGGGGTTGGCGACGAAACCGATGACCTCGCCTTCGCTGATGGCTTCGCCGATGCGCTTGGTGGTGCGGAAGACGCCGCCATCGGGCGCGCGAACCCATTTCGACACGTTGGCGAAGACTGGTGGGCGTCCGGTGGCATCGCCTGACGGAAGCGTATCAACGCCTTCGGGGAGTTCCAAGAGGCCGGTCTTGAGCATGACGCGGGCGATGCCATCGACGCCTGCTTGGATCGCGAATTCGTCGAAGCGCAGGCCTTCGCCACCTTCGTAGACAAGCACGTCGACACCCATCTCGCGGGCGGCTTTGCGCAGGGAGCCGCCACGCTCGGGGGATTCGAGGATCATGTCTGCGCCGAAGGCTTCGGCCAACTCACGCGAGCGCGGGCGGTTGAGCGTCTGGGCGCGGATCTGCGGCAGGTTCACGCGATGCACAGCGGCGGTGTGGAGATCGATGCCGTACTGGCTGCGGCGGACGACTTCATTGAGGAAGAGGTGGGCAAGGCGGGCGGCGAGGGAGCCCGTGGCAGAGCCTGGAAACGAGCGGTTGAGATCGCGGCGGTCGGGCAGGTAGCGCGAGCGGCCGATGAAACCGTAGGCGTTGACGACGGGGATGCACAGCAGGGTGCCGGAGATGTTGCCGGGCTGCAGCGTGCGCAGAATACGGCGGATGATTTCGACGCCGTTGAGTTCATCGCCATGAATCGCCGCCGAGACGAACATGGTCGGGCCGGGGCGAGCCCCGTGGAGCACGTGTACTGGTAGCGTGACGGGGGTGTGATTCGATAATTTCGACACGGGAAGATCGACGAGCTTGCGCTCGCCGGGTCCGATCTCGGTGCCGCCTATGATGAAACTGCTGCGCATAGCGCGCTTATAGCAATCACGCGGGCGGCTGTCTCGATGGCTGGAATTCAAGATGAAGTTGTATGTTCGACGGCTTGCCGATGGCGGAAGTCTCGCGCGGAAGCGTTGATTGCGGCAATCGCTAGTGGCGCAGCGAAAGCGAAGCCGATCATGCGCAGCAGACTGGGGCGTGCGTGCCTATTCGTGGCGGCCGTGGCAGTGTTTGTACTTCTTGCCGGATCCGCAGGGGCAAACGGCGTTGCGCGAGACCTTGCCCCAGGTGGCCGGATCTTGCGGATTGAGTTCGGTATCGGTGCGGCGGGTTTGCATCGGCGCACGTCCCGGGCTTTGCGGGCGGCCTTCGGCGGCGAGTGCCGCATTCGCCAAAGCCAGTTCATCCTGACCGGTGAAAGGATCGATGTGGTGGGCTTCCATCGGCGGTAGGTCGTCGGCAATGTCGTCGATCGAAGGCACATGCTCTTGCGGCGCCAATTCGACGTGCATGAGCTGGCCGACGGTTGCCTCGCGCAGGCGCGCCAGCATGGTTTCGAACAGCATGAAGGCTTCGGATTTGTATTCGTTGACGGGATCGCGCTGACCGTAGGCGCGGAAGCCGATCACCTGGCGGAGGTGTTCGAGGGTGATCAGATGCTCGCGCCAGAGGTGGTCGAGTGTCTGCAGCAGCACCATTTTCTCGATCTGGCGCATGTTCTCGGGACCGACGCTTGCGTCTTTGGTGGCGGCCTTCTCTTCGATGGCCTTGATCAGACGTTCGCGGACTTCCTGATCGGCGATGCCTTCTTCGGCGGCCCAATCCTTGATTGGCAGATCGAGGCCGAAAATGCGGGGGATCTCTTCCTGCAGCTTGGTGGTGTTCCACTGTTCGGCGTAAGCGTTCTCGGGCATCGTTTCGGTGACCAGTTCATGGACGATCTGGCTGCGCATGTCTTTGATGGTATCGCTGACGTCGTCGTTGCCCATGATGTCGAGGCGCTGATCGAAGATGACCTTGCGCTGATCGTTCATGACGTCGTCGTATTTGAGGACGTATTTGCGGCTGTCGAAGTTGCGCGCTTCGACCTTCTGCTGAGCCTTTTCCAGCGCCTTATTGATCCAGGGATGGGTGATCGCTTCGCCGTCCTGGAGGCCGAGCTTCTGGAGCATGCCGTCCATGCGATCGGAACCGAAGATGCGCATCAGGTCGTCTTCGAGGGAAAGATAGAATTTCGAGCGGCCTGGGTCGCCCTGGCGGCCTGATCGGCCGCGTAGCTGGTTGTCGATGCGGCGGCTTTCGTGGCGCTCGGTGCCGATGACGTAGAGGCCGCCGGCGTCGAGGGCTTCCTTCTTTTTCCTGGCGACGTCGGCCTGGATGTTGGTGCGCTCGTTGGCGACTTCGGCGTCGGTCGGCGTCTGGCCTTGGGCTTCGCGCTCGGTTTGCCAGCCGCGCAGGCGATAGTCGACGTTGCCGCCGAGCTGGATGTCGGTACCGCGGCCGGCCATGTTGGTGGCGATGGTGACGCCGGAGGGGACGCCGGCCTGGGCGATGATCAGCGCTTCCTGCTCGTGGAAGCGGGCGTTGAGGACCTGATGCGGGATGACGTCGGCATTGCCAGTCTTGGCGGCGGCTTTCTCAAGGTATTCGGCGATCCGATTGAGATGGGTTTTGAGGTCATCCTCGGCGTTTTGCAGCGAGTCGCCCTTCTGCCCATCCTTCATCTGGTCGGCATGGCCACGGATGTACTTGGCGAGGTCCTTGATGAACGGACGGTCCTTGAGCAGGGCCGACAACTGCTCGGATTTTTCGATCGACGTGGTGCCGACCAGAACAGGTTGGCCGCGGCGGACGCAGTCGGCGATCTCGGCGACGATGGCGCGCGATTTCTCCATTTGCGTGCGGTAAACTTCGTCGTGCTCGTCGAGGCGGGCGACGTCGACGTTGGTCGGGATCTCGATGACGTCGAGGCCGTAGATGTCCATGAATTCGTTGGCTTCGGTGGCCGCCGTGCCGGTCATGCCGGCGAGCTTTTCATAGAGGCGGAAATAGTTCTGGAAGGTGATCGAGGCGAGCGTCTGGTTCTCGGGCTGGATCTCGACCTTTTCCTTGGATTCGAGCGCCTGATGCAGGCCTTCGGAATAGCGGCGGCCCTGCATCATGCGGCCGGTGAACTCGTCGATGATGACGACCTGATCATTCTTGACGATGTAGTCCTTGTCGCGCTGGAAGAGCTTGTGGGCTTTCAGGGCCTGGGTAACGTGATGGACGATCGTCACGTTCTCGATGTCGTAGAGCGACTCGCCCTTCAGCATGTCCTTTTCGCGGAGCACGTTCTCGAGAAATTCATTACCGGCTTCGTTGAGGGCGACTTGGCGTTGCTTCTCGTCAAGGTCGTAATGCTCGGGCGTCAGCAGCGGCA
Organism: uncultured Alphaproteobacteria bacterium; assembly: GCA_963714325.1. Taxonomy (GTDB): domain Bacteria; phylum Pseudomonadota; class Alphaproteobacteria; order Rhizobiales; family Hyphomicrobiaceae; genus CAVQOB01. The sequence goes on from CAVQOB010000003.1 coordinate 351,679, forward strand.
TCAGTGCATCGACCGCGTTGTAGAGTTCGGCGCGATCTTCGACGGGGCCTGAAATGATCAACGGCGTGCGGGCTTCGTCGACGAGGATGCTATCGACTTCGTCGACGATGGCGTAGGCGTGGCCGCGCTGGACCATGTCGGCAGCGCGCATTTTCATGTTGTCGCGCAGATAGTCGAAGCCGAACTCGTTGTTGGTGCCATAGGTGACGTCGCAGGCGTAGGCATCGCGGCGCTGGTCGTCGTCGAGTTCGTGGACGATGCAGCCGACGGTGAGGCCGAGGAACTTGTAGACAGCGCCCATCCATTCGGCGTCGCGCTTGGCGAGATAGTCGTTGACGGTGACGACGTGGACGCCGCGGCCGGCGAGGGCGTTGAGGTAGACGGGGGCGGTGGCGACCAGCGTCTTACCTTCGCCGGTTTTCATTTCAGCGATGTTGCCCTTGTGGAGAACCATGCCGCCGATCATCTGGACGTCGAAGTGGCGCTGGCCAAGGGCGCGCTTGGCGGCTTCGCGGACGGTGGCGAAGGCTGGGACCAGGAGATCGTCGACCTCGGCGCCGTCTTCGATCTGCTTCTTGAAGGCGGCGGTTCGGGCCTTGAGATCAGCGTCGGAAAGGGCCGAGACGTCCTGCTCGAGGGCAGCGATTTCGCCAACGCGGGGACGGAACGGTTTGACCTTGCGGTCGTTGGATGAACCAAAAATCTTGGACGCTAGGGTCCCCAGAGACAGCATGGATAGCGTTCCTCAAATCCGAATGCGCCCCGCGAGATTGCCACGGGGTACAGAGCCGCATAGGCCCGGCTAGTTGTGGTGGCGCCGCACGCGCTTTTCCATTGTCCGAAATGCCTGGATCGTCGCCGACGGGCTGAACCGGACCGCGCGTGCCTGCGGCCGTGTTGATCGGCGCACACTTAAGGAGCGAGGCTAGGCGTTGTCAACGCAGTGCGATGTCGCGCGGTTGGGGCTCTCCTTTCACGGCACGGTGATGCTGACCGTTCGATCTGTGCCGCAATTTGGTCGCTCGCATCGGCCAGTGACATAATGGTGACTTGGCTGCCCGGTACGAACACGATAGATGCGGCCGGGTTTGAGAAATGAACTTGCCTTAGCCCTCACTTCAACGGCCCTGCCGCCGACGCGCGTTCGCCGGTAAGGGTCCTGCAAAAAGGTGTGATCTGTGAACTACGTTCAATTCATGCGGTACTGCGTCGTCTTGATCGCGCTCAGTCTGGGGCTTTGCCTCGGCATGGCGCCAGTGAGTTCCGTGATCGCGCTGGCCCAGGACAACAAGCCGATCGCAGTGGTCAATGGCAAGACCTTGACCGAGGCTGATGTGAAGTTGGCGGAGGGGGATATCGGGGCGGATCTCGGATCGTTGCCGCCTGACGCGCGGCGGCGGATTTTGATTGAGTACCTGATCGAGAACCAGCTGTTTGCAGAAGCGGCCGAGGGGCAGAAACTGGCAACCGGGCAAACGTTCGACGAACGGATGCAGTATTGGCGGCGGCGGACGCTGCGCGACATCTACTTCGAGAAGACGGTGCGGGCGCAAGTTCAGGAAGACGACGCGAAGAAGTTCTATGACGAGCAAGTCAAAGGCATCAAGCCCGAGGAGGAAGTGCGGGCGCGGCACATCCTGGTCGAGGACGAGAAGCTCGCCAATGATCTCGCCGACAAGTTGAAGAAGGGCGGCGACTTTAATGCACTGGCCAAGGAACACTCGAAGGACCCGGGTTCCAAGGAGAACGGCGGCGATCTCGGCTTCTTCGGACGCCAGCAGATGGTGCCGGAGTTTGAGACAGCGGCATTCAAATTGGCGCAGGGTGAGGTTTCAGCGCCGGTGAAGAGCCAGTTCGGTTTCCACATCATCAAGCTGGAAGAGAAGCGGAACAAGCCCTTGCCGGCGTTTGATTCGGTCAAGGAGCGGATCATCGCGTCGATGGTACATCAGAAAGCGCAGGCGGTTGGGTCGGGGCTGCGCGAGAAGGCGAAGATTGAGTATATCGATGAGCAGGTGAAGAAGGCAGTTGAAGCCGAAAAGGTGCAGGCGGCGCCAGCCGGAGCACCGGCTGCGAAGAAGTAAAAGCCGGTCATCCGGTTTGCCACTATCGTGGACCGACGATCAAAAAAGCCTCGCTGTTCCTGATCGGAATGGCGAGGCTTTTTGCTATTCGGAGGTGTGTTGCAATCAATTGCGCGGCCGGCGCAGGAATTGCGCGGTCAGGATATTGCTTGGAATGACCTGCCGGCCCTGTTCGGCAGTCTTGATGGCGGAAATGGCTTCGGCGAGACGGGCGCTGGCGGTTTCAAAACCGGGTGTGCGCTTCAGGTCGTCGTGAATGTAGGAAAGCGTCTCGCGTACGGTCTCAAGGTCGAGCAGGGGGACGCGGGGCTGTCTCGGCGGGTGGCGGAACACGGGCGTTTCTCCGGGCATTGCGGCGGAAGGGCTGCTGCTTGCCTCGCAAGAAGCGTGCAAGCCCGCTGAGGCGCTTGAGTGTTCCGATTTGGCACAGGGCGTCATCGCCTGTTGGGCAGTTTTTGTGGGCAATCCTTTACTGAAGCCGGGCAGGATCATGGGGTGAGCCGGGGTTTCAGCCTGCGGCTTGATGGCGTCTTCACCCTTGCAGCGTTGATCCGGTCCCGTGTCTGTTTCTCCCCGCGTTTGCATCATTGTCGAAAATCTGACGGTTCCGCTCGATCGCCGGGTCTGGCAGGAGGCCCGGACGTTGCGCGATGCCGGCTATACGGTGTCGGTGATCTGCCCGCGCGGCGGGGAATACACGGCCGCGTATGAGGAATTGGAAGGCATCCATATCTTCCGGCATCCGCTGCCGATCGAAGCCGATGGGGCACTCGGCTACGTGCTCGAATACTCGACAGCGCTGTTCTGGGAATTCCTTCTGACGATCAAGGTCAAGGCACGCATCGGGTTTGACGTTATCCAGGCGTGCAATCCGCCGGATACGATTTTCCTGCTCGCGCTGTTCTGGAAGATGCTGACGGGGACGCGGTTCGTCTTCGATCATCACGATGTGAACCCTGAGTTGTTTGTGGCCAAGTTCGGACGGCGCGGGATCGTGCATCGCGTGTTGTTGCTGCTGGAGCGGTTGACGTTCAAGACGGCGGACGTGTCGATCGCGACGAATGATTCGTATCGGGATATTGCGGTTGGACGTGGTGGAATGGACCCGTCGCGGGTGTTCGTGGTGCGCTCGACGCCGGATCTAACGCGGTTCAAGCGCTGTGCGCCGATGCCTGAATTGCGAAATGGCCGGCAGCATGTCGTCGGCTATGTCGGCGTGATGGGCGCGCAGGATGGCGTCGATCTGTTGATCAAGGCGATGGACTCCATCGTCAACGTGCAGGGCCGGCGTGACGTGCAGTGCGTGATTGTTGGACGCGGGACCGAGAAGCCGGCGCTGGAGCGGTTGGCGGCGAGCCTTGGGCTTGGTGATTACGTGACGTTCGCTGGATATCTGGAGCCGGCGGCGTTTTTGTCGGCGTATTCGACGTTCGACATCGGCGTGGTACCGGATCCGAAGAACGATTTCAATGACAAGTGCTCGATGAACAAGGTTGTCGAGTACATGACACTCGGGATCCCGGTGGTTGGGTTTGATCTGGTGGAGACGCGGCGGACGGCGGGCGAGGCGGCGCTGTACGCGCTTGATAATAGCCCTGTTGATCTGGCGGCGAAGATTGCGCTGCTGTGTGACGATGCGGACTTGAGGCAGCGGTTGATCGACAGTGGCAAGGCGCGCGCTTCAGCGGTGTTGCGCTGGGATCGTGATAGTGCGGAATTGCTGCGCGCCTATGCGACGGCGTTGGCGCCGGTTGAAGCGCTGCGGCCGGCGGCGGGCTAGCGTTGACTTGGCTGCGTGACTGGTAGCTCCAAATTCTCCGTCATAACCGCGAAGGCGGCCACCCGAGCAGGTTCAAGATCCGCACCGCGACACCAAAGCCGATGCGATTTCGCGCAATCTTCTGCCTCCCCCTCGTGTGCAAGCGAGGCTTGCTTGGGTGGCCGCCTTCGCGGCCATGACGGAGTGCGGGGTGTTGATGTTGCGCCCACATTCTCTCATTATTGAGTTCTTCATGTCGGGAATTTGCTTCACGCGTTTGCGTAAGCATTCTATGTCTGCGTGATGGATTATCAAGCGCGCAGGGCTTCCGATGAAGATTGCTGATCTCGTTGCCATTGATGTTCACACGCACGCGGAGGTGTCGTGCCGACAACCGCATGACGAGGCGTGGCAGCCCTACGAGGACGCCGCGAACAAATACTTCAAGGTTGGCAAGCGGCCGACGATCAAGGAGACAATTGCCTACTACCGTGAGAAGCGGATTGGGCTCGTGATGTTCACGGTCGATAGCGAGTTCCAGATCGGCAACACGCGCATTCCCAATCAGGAAGTGGCAGACGCGGCGGCTGAGAACAGCGATATCATGATGGCGTTCGCCAGTATCGACCCACACAAGGGCCGGATGGGTGTGCGCGAGGCGCGGAGCCTGATCAAGGACGGCGTCATCAAGGGTTTCAAATTTCATCCGACGGTGCAGGGATTTTTTCCGAACGACCGGCTGGCCTATGGGCTTTACGAAGTGATTGCTGAGCACAAGCTGCCGGCGATTTTTCATTCGGGGCATTCGGGGATCGGGACGGGGATGCCGGGTGGCGGCGGGTTACGGCTCAAGTATTCCAATCCGATCCATATCGATGACGTGGCGGTGGATTTTCCCGACATGACGATCATCATCGCGCATCCGTCATGGCCGTGGCAGGACGAGGCGTTGTCGGTCTGCCTGCACAAGCCAAACGTCTACATCGATTTGTCCGGTTGGATGCCGAAGTATTTTCCGCCACAGCTGGTGCAATATGCGAACGGGCAATTGAAGCACAAGATGCTGTTCGGATCAGACTATCCGTTGATCGCGCCGGATCGCTGGATCAAGAGCTTCCAGGATGCCGGGTTCAAGCCCGAGGTGCATGATCTGATTTTAAAGCAGAACGCGGTGAAGGCGCTGGGGTTGGGGTGAGGGGGGTGGGGGCGCCGGAACGAATTCCCTCTCCCTGCCCTTCGCGGGGAGAGGGTTAGGGTGAGGGGCGGCAAGGGGAAGCAATTGAGCCGGAGAATACTTCATGCGGCGTTCGCAACCCTGGTTGACCAATAGGGCCCGCGTATTGCGAGGTGCTGAGACCAGCGCAGAGGATCGGGTTTGGCAGGCCCTCCGTGGTCGTCGGCTCAATGACTTGAAGTTTGTCCGGCAATGCCCGATTGGTCCCTACTTTGTGGACTTCGTCTGCCGCGAGCGTAAAGTCATCGTTGAGATTGATGGAGCGACTCACGGGACTGACGCTGAAATTGCCCGCGACGCGGCGCGCACGGCGGCGCTCTCGCAATTGGGCTTTCGTGTTTTTCGCGCGCACAACTCTGAAATCGCCAATAACTTATCCGGCGTGCTCGATACGTTGCTGGTTTTTATCGAGGCCAACGAAGCCAGCGGTGATCGTCCACTCGCTGCCGCCCCTCACCCTAACCCTCTCTCCCGTTGTGAAGGACAACAGGGAGAGGGAATGAGCCGGGTTGGTGGTGCTGGTCGTGGTATAGTTTGGGGACGTGGAGTGTCGTTCGCATTCCCTCTCCCCGCGCGCGGGGGAGAGTTAGGGTTAGGGTGAGGGGCGGCAGTTTGCTTGAGTATCAATGGCATGAAAAATCATGAGCAGGTCACATCCTGCTGATGGGCCCGTCTGTCGAGATACTGAAAGTGTTCTTCAACTCTGTTCAGCCAGTAAAAAACCTCGACGGCAGCGGCAAGTGTTCGATAGAGGTTGATTGTATTATCCCCGATCATTCGCGATTCCCTATCGAACGGGTACCGAAAACGATCACTTCTTTTGTCGAGCTCAGCGAAGTCGGCGACGGCTGCCTTCGCATTCAGTTGGTATGGTTTGTATTTGTTGAGTTCCGGTGTCGATGAAGCCCAATCGTCAACCTCGTTCCACAGCTGAAGTAGTTGGTGATTATGGGGTTTCTTCAATGCAGTCGGCCTGATCTTACGAATGGCAGTGACTGCGAATTTCAAATACAGCTCGATTGCGTGACGGCATAAGTTGAGGACGACAAGATGCCGATACAGATCGGTCAAGCCATCGATTTCGGTCTTGATTGCGAGTTGTGCCGCCGCGTTGAGATATGAGTGAGCCCAAAGAAAATACGGAAATGCGTATTCTTCAGAAACTTTATCATCTTTGAATCCAAAGAATGGCTGATGTTGATGTTCTGGATGGCCAATTTCTGTGAACAATTTCTCGAATAGGTCGCTCAGGCTTGGCGTCGTGCTTGCCATGTCGATCGTCCAGTGATTGCCAATACGCATTTTGTATCGCGCGAGGTGTCAACCCTGCGAGAGCATCCGCCACGCGCCGCGCTACGCCCTATCGACAAAACTATCGACGACGCGTTTGCGGCCGGCGGTGTCGAATTCGATGGTGAGTTTGTTGCCGTCGACGATCGCGACGGTGCCGCCGCCCAAATTTTTCGTGCACGATGCGATCGCCGACTTTGAAGCCCGCGCCGGGTGCAGCCGAGGAGGCGACGAGTTCGCCTTCGATCTGCAGCGGGATTTTGCGGCGGGTGGCGGCGGCGGCTCTCGGATTTGCCGGTGAAGCGGGTTTCGCTCGCGTTGCCCGACTGTTGCTGCTTGGCGCGTTGCCAGCCTGGGGTGTCGTAGTTGGCGCTGCCGAAGGCCGGCGTGTGCTTCGTCGAAGCGGCTTTTGCCGTAGGGGTTCTGGCGACCGAAGCCGCCGAAGCTGCTGTTGGCGCCGCCGTAAGGGCTCTTGGCTTCGACGACATCGACGTGGGCTTCGGGGAGTTCATCGACAAAGCGCGATGGCGTCGCCGATTGATAGAGGCCACGCATGCGGCGGTTCTGCGCGAAGGAGATTTTGACGTTGCGCTTGCCGCGGGTGATGCCGACGTAGGCCAAGCGGCGTTCTTCCTCCAAGCCTGAGAGGCCGGATTCATCCAGTGCGCGTTGATGGGGGAACAGGCCTTCTTCCCAGCCAGGCAGGAAGGTTGTTTCAAATTCGAGGCCTTTGGCAGCGTGCAAGGTCATCAGCGAGACGCGATCGCCGTCGTCGCCGGAGACGGTGTCCATCACCAGCGAAACGTGTTCAAGGAAGCCTGCGAGCGACTCGAAAGCGTGCATGAAGCGGACGAGTTCCTTCAAGTTTTCCAGCCGCGACTGGGCTTGCGGGCTTTTGTCGGCCTGCCACATGGCGGTGTAGCCGCTCTCGTCGAGGATCAACTCGGCGAGTTCGGTGTGTTTCATGGTTTCGCTGGTGGCGCGCCAGCGTTCGAACTGGCGGAGGAGATCGGCGAGTGCCTTGCGCGCTTTGCCCGAGATGTCGTCGGTCTCGATCATGATGCGGGCGGCTTCGACCATGGGGATGCCGCGCGCGCGGGCGAGTTCGTGGACGCGTTTGACGGACGTATCGCCGAGGCCGCGCTTGGGCACGTTGACGATGCGCTCAAATTTCAAATCGTTGGCGGGGTTGTAGACGATTTCGAGGTAGGCGATGGCGTCCTTGATTTCCTGGCGCTCGTAGAAGCGGGGGCCGCCGATGACGCGATAGGGGAGGCCGAGGGTCATGAAGCGATCTTCAACAGCGCGCATCTGCGCCGACGCGCGGACGAGGACGGCGATTTCATTCAAGGCGTGGCCGCGTTTTTGCGCGGCTTCGATATCCTCGCCGATGATGCGGGCTTCCTCCTCGTCGTCCCAGACGCCGGTGACGGTCACCTTGGCGCCGAGTTCGTCGTCGGTGAAGAGTGTCTTGCCGAGACGGCCGGAGTTGGTGGCGATCAGGCCGGCGGCGGCGGCGAGGATGTGGCCGGTGGAGCGGTAGTTGCGTTCGAGGCGGATGATTTTCGCGCCGGGGAAGTCCTTGTCGAAACGGAGAATGTTGTCGACCTCGGCGCCGCGCCAGCCGTAGATGGATTGATCGTCGTCGCCGACGCAGCAGATGTTGGGCGAACCGCGCGCCAAGAAGCGCAGCCAGAGATATTGGGCGACGTTGGTGTCCTGGTATTCATCGACCAGGATGTATTTGAAGCGGCGGTGGTAGTCGGCGAGGACGTCGGGGTGTTCGCGGAAGAGGCGGAGGCACTCGAGCAGGAGATCGCCGAAGTCGCAGGCGTTGAGATCTTTCAGGCGTTGCTGGTAGGCGGCGTAAAGTTTTGCGCCTTTGCCGTCGGCGAAGGCGAAGCTTTCGCCGGCGGCGACGCCGTCGGGCGTAATGCCGCGGTTTTTCCAACTGTCGATCAGGCCCGCCAGTTGGCGGGCGGGCCAGCGGTCCTTGTCGATGCCTTCGGCTTCGATCACCTGCTTGAGCAGGCGGATCTGGTCGTCAGTGTCGAGGATGGTGAATCCTGATTTGAGGCCGACGAGTTCATGGTGGCGGCGGAGGATCTTGACGCCAATGGAGTGGAAGGTGCCAAGCCACGGCATGCCCTCGACGGCGCCGCCGATCAGGGTGCCGATGCGATGTTTCATCTCGCGGGCGGCCTTGTTTGTGAAGGTGACCGCGAGGACCTGGGACGGATAGGCTTTGCCGGAGGCCAGGATGTGGCTGATGCGGGTGGTGAGCACGCGAGTCTTGCCGGTGCCGGCACCGGCCAACACGAGGACCGGGCCATCGAGGGCTTCGACGGCCTCGCGCTGCTCGGGGTTCAGGCCGGCGAGATAGGGCGGGGCGTTGGCAGCGGCGGTCGCACTGATGGCGCGCTGCGAGATCGATGGTCGGTTTGTGGGCGAGGCAGGCTCCGGCACGTCAGCGGCGGGCTCGGCAACGGCGCTTGCCGGCGAGAACTGACGAGGAACAGAGGCGCGATTCTGTGTCATCCCATGCAACTATAGCATGGGGTGACCTGGATCAATTGCAGCAATTGTATCACCCACAGGTCTACGGATATTGTGCGACGTGCTGGAACACTGTTTCGTGACAGATTTGGCATCCAAATTGGCAGCTGACTGTGGCATAAGTCTGGGATGGTGCCGGTCGCTGAGGCCTTTGAGGCCGTTGAGGGCTTTGGCGGCCACGAGTGCTTGTGCTTAGCGCCATGATGCTGGGTGCTGCGACGGGGAGCGGTCACGTTCCCGCTGGGGTTGGCAGCGGTTGTGGTGGCTCGGTTTGTTTGGTCAGCGGTTGCGTAGTTTGGGCAAACATTAAGTGAATAACGTCCTGATCGGTCTTGGCGTTCTCCTGATGACAGTGCTCAGCGCGCTGTTTGCAGTGCCGCATTTTGTCGATTGGAACCGTTATCGTGGGGTGTTCGAAGAAGAAGCCTCGCGCATGGTCGGGCGCGACGTGCGGGTCGGTGGAAATGTCAATTTACGTTTGCTGCCAACGCCTTACCTCAGTTTTGAAAAGATCAGGGTTGCCGACAGTGAAACGTCGAGCGGGGAGCCGTTCTTTCGCGCCGAGAGTGCCAATATCCGACTGTCGTTAGCGCCGCTGGTGCGCGGCGTCGTCGAGGCCAGCGAAATCGAGCTGTTGCGGCCGGTCATTCGACTGGCCCTCGATGGCAAGGGCGGCGGTAATTGGCAAACACTCGGGCGTGGCAGCGATGTCGACTTGCCTTTCGTGCCGCGTGATCTGGCGTTACAGTCCGTGCGCATTACGGACGGGACCATTGCGGTGTTCGAGGCGGATGCCAGCGAGCGCGTCCGCTTAGATCACATTCAGGGCGAGTTCGGTGCGCCATCGATGGATGGACCCTATCGATTCCGGGGGTCGTTTGGGCCAAAAGGGACTGAGCGCGAAGTGCGGCTCGCTACGGCCAAACCGGAGGCCGAAGGGGCGGTTCGCTTCAAGGCATCGGTAAAACGTGCCGACCGGGGAACGACGGTGTCGCTGGACGGTCGCCTGACGGGCCTTGGCGAGATACCACGCATCGATGGCGAGATCAGCGCGCAGATGCCGATGCCACGCCGCCGCACGGCTGGCAAAGTCATTGAGCCGCCGATCGAGATCAAGAGCCGCATCGCCGCCGATTTCGATGTGGCGCGCTTCACGGAGCTCACGCTGGCGTTCGAACAGCGCGGGCAACCACAGGAGTTGGCCGGGGAAGCGCAGGTCACATGGCGTGGCGGCATGGCGATGGCGACTTCGTTGTCGACGCGCTGGCTCGATCTCGATCAATTGATCGGCATCGCGGATGGCCAGAGCCCGTTGACGGCACTGTTTGATTTTACCGCCGATCTCAACGGGTTGAACGGTGGGGTTGGTCGATCGGCAACGGTCATCAAAGTCGAACAAGCCAATCTCGGTCGTGAGTCGGTCAGTGGCGTTTCGCTGTCGGTCAAAGTGATCGACGGTGTGACGCGGATCGAAGAATTGCGGCTGGGACTGCCTGGTGGCGCGCGAGCGGACATCCAAGGACGCTTGATCGGTGCAGGGGAGACAACCGGTTTTGAGGGCGATGCGACTTTGCGTGGGACTAGTTTTGCGCGACTGGCGGCCTGGGCAACGGCTGGTGCACTGGTCATTGACGCTGCCAGCGATGGCGCGTTTGCTCTGCGTACCAAGATCAATGCCGAGACCGGCTCGGTGCTGGCGCACGATTTGGTCGGCGAGCTGATCGGTACGGCTATCCAAGGCGATATCGGCTTCAATTGGCGGGGCCGCCGGGAACTCACGGCCAAACTTGAGGGACCACAGATCGATCTGCGTTCCGCATTCAAGCAGAAGTTTGCATTGGCGGATGCAGTTGCGCTGATCAACGGGACATTTGCTGCCAGTGACATCGATCTGAATGTGCGGTTGCGCACGGGGCAGCTGATGCTGCCGGGGCATACGCTGCGGAATGTGCATGCTGACTTCGACGTCAAGAATCGAAACCTCAAAATCGAGAAAGTGAAACTCTCCGCCGATCCCGGAATCAGTTTGGAGATTGAAGGGGATGTCGCGGATCTGGCCACCCGCCCGAAAGGCGCGCTGCGCGGTTTCGTTGCAGTGGAACAGACGGCCGGATTCGAAGAACTCTGGTCGATGATCGACTGGCCGCAGGACTTGCGGCCATCGCTGCGTCAGCAGGCCGCGATGGCGCCATTGCGGCTGGCCGGGTCGATCGGTTTTGGACAGCAAGGCGCGGCTGGTGTTGAACTTGCAGCTGATGGGACGGCGAGCGGCGCGCGGGTACGGTTTTCGAGCCGGCTCGATGGCGGATTGGCGTCGTGGCGGGAGAAGCCGGCGGACAGCGCATTGACGCTGGAGGCCGACGATCCGGCGCGAATTCTACTGCTGACCGGGGCCGGTTCAAGCAGCGTCAAACTTGAGAAGATCGCCAGCCGGTTGCAGGCCAAGGCGATTGGTATTCCGTCGAAAGAGCTTGCGACGTTGATAACGCTCGAGGCCGGCGATACGGTCATGTCGTATCGGGGTTCGCTGGCGTCGGGCGCTTCCGGCCTTGGTCTGGCCGGCGACCTGACGGCCCGTTCCAATGATGGCGGACTGGTTGCCGTATTGCTTGGCGTGGTGCCACGGATCGGGCTTGAGGGCGCGACGTTCCATGGCACTGCGAGCGTGATCGTGAAGGATGGGACCACGCGGTTCGATCGGCTTGCGCTGCAGGTTGGTCCGGCGACGGTTTCGGGCAATCTGGCGATCGCGCGTGACGATTTTCGGCAACGGATTTCTGGACGACTCGATCTCAATGAAGTGTTGGCCGGAGCGATGTTCAGGCCGTTCATCGGGGATGGCGGGACACTGCGTGACGTCGCGGCGGGGCTGGCGTCAGGGCGCGGGGAGGCTTGGCCGGAACGGATTTTTGATTTCTCAATGTTGAAGTCGGTGGCGGCTGAGATCGACGTGCGTGCTGGACGGTTGCTGCTGGCGGATGGGCTGGCGCTGCATCAGGCGCGCATGCAGATCGTCGCTAATGCCGGTTTGGTTGAATTGCGCGGTCTCGATGGTATTGCGCTCGGTGGGCGCTGGAGTGGAGCGTTGAAACTGGAGGCGGTGCCGCAAGGTGCGACTGTTTCCGGATTGCTGCGGGTGAACGATGGGCGGGCGGAGACGCTGTTCGACGCGTTGCCGCCCAATGACGCTGCGAGCGCCGGAGTCTTCAACGGCATCATGACGTTTACCGGTCGCGGCCTCAGTCCGCGCGGATTGATTGCTGGCCTGACGGGGAGTGGCAGTATCGATCTCGGTCAAGCGCGCTTTGCACATATGACGCCGTCAGGCGCGGCGGCCGCTGTCGATCACGCGTTGCGCGCGCCGGCTGAGTCGATGCGCGCGCAATTGCGGCAACGGCTGCTGGCCAACCGGTCGGCGACGACGATCGCGTTCGGACCACGGCTGATGCCGTTCGATCTGGCGGAGGGCGTTGTCCGGCTGCGACCGATTGCAATCGAGCAGAACGGCGGGCGGATTTTTGCCGAAGTCAAAGCGGATCTGGTTAGTCTCGCCTTTGGCGGGGAATGGCGCGTCGAAGCGTTGTTGGCGCCACCTGCGGGAACGAACAAGCCGGCAGCTGTGCTGCCAGCGGTCGTGCTGACCTATGCCGGGCCACTGGCGGGGTTCGGGCGGATCGAACCGAGCCTCGGTAGTGAGCAGCTCGAACAGGAACTCACGGTTCGTAAAATCGAGCGCGACGTCGAGGAACTGGAGCGCTTGCGCAAGCTCGACGATGAACGCGCGAAAGAGGACGTGGAACGGCGCCGACAGAGCCAGACCCCATCCGGCGCGGGCCAAGGGGTGTTGCCAATCGGTCCTTCAAGCGGGTTCGGAACGATGACGGTGGTGCCGGTGCCGGCGGCGGTCATTCCAGACGCGGCGTCGACACCGACGCCCATTCCTGATGTGCCGGTCCTGCAGCAGGGGCCGATCCCGGCCGTGCCGCGGGATAGCGTGCCGGCGGCGGGCAACCCGTCGTTGAAGTTCAAGGCGTTGTCGCCGGACGAAATGAAGAAACTGTTCGGCGGCGGCGGCGGTTAAGAGGGATTTTTTGACTGGTGCTGTCGGTTGCCGGCTCTTTTCTGGTCGCGCTGCCGATCGGAAAGCCGGTGGCCGCTTTTCCGACAGCACGTCGGCACCCGGCGCTGGCGTCAGGAGCGCTGCTTGTAGTATTCGAGGACCCAGACGCGGACGGCGCTGGAGAGGTTGGCGTCGCCGCGGGTGGTGTCGATGTTGCTGACGAGTTCGGCAACCGACATCTGCTTGGTGCTCGCCGCGTCCTTGAGGGCGTCCCAGAAAGCGGCCTCCAAGCTGATCGAGGTCTTGTGACCGGCGATCGTGAAGGAACGCTTGGCCGGTTTCATCGGGTTTGGTCGTTTGGCGGGACATCGGTGGCCCTGCTGCTGTCGTCGCACTGGAGGCCGTCGAGCCGTTTGTCAGCTAGCGCCTGTTCGGCGGCGAGCCGCGTCTTGTCGGCTTTGGAACGACCGAAGCGGGTTCGGTTCTCAGCGGCGATATGCTCTTTCTGTTCGCGCGCTTGGCGCTTGCGGACGGCACGTAGGTTAATGATCTCGGCGGTCATGTCGTTGCCATGGCTTGGATTTGAGGGAGAAATCCGCATAATCGGTTTGTAAACGGGGGCGATTGATCCGTCAAAGGTGCGTTGTTTTGCAACAGTCTTTCGTGAGACCGCGATCGTGAGGCTTGTGAGGGCAAGACACTTCGCCTACCAACGGCGCTGGATGATACTGGCGCGTGCGACGTCGACAGGGACGCCCATTGGAACGCGCTCAATACACGACGAGCAGAGTAAGGCATAAAAAAGCGGATGGTACAGCCACGGACACTTGCTCTTGACGCCATGGGCGGCGATCACGGTCCAGCGGTAGTCGTGCCGGGCGCTGCCCTGGCGCTGCAGCGTCACCCCAATCTGCAGGTGCTGCTCTATGGCAACGCCCATGTCATCACGCCGGAATTGGATCGGCATCCGCAACTCAAGTCGCGCGCGACGGTGCATCATACCGAGCAGGTGATTGCGATGGATGCGAAGCCGAGCCAGGCGTTGCGGCGCGGCAAAGGTTCGAGCATGTGGAATGCGCTTGAAGCGGTGCGTGATCGACAGGCGGATTTCATGGTCTCGGCCGGCAATACCGGCGCGTTGATGGCGATTTCGACGATGGTGTTGCGGCCGCTGCCGGGTATCGACCGTCCGGCGCTGGCTGCGCAGTGGCCGACGATCACGCGGCCAAGCGTCGTTTTGGATGTCGGGGCGAATGTCGGCGCGGATGCGCGGCGGCTGTGCGACTTCGCGTTGATGGGGGCGGCGATGGCGCGTGCACTCTATACGATAGAACGGCCAACGGTTGGGCTGCTAAATGTTGGCGTTGAAGAAGTCAAAGGGATCGACGAGGTGCGGCAGGCGAACGGCTGGCTGAAGCAGAGCGATCTGCCAATCGACTATCGGGGTTTTGTTGAGGGTGATCAGATCGGTCATGGCGTCGTCGATGTGGTCGTCGTCGAAGGGTTCGCTGGCAATATCGCGTTGAAGACGGCGGAGGGGACCGCCAAACAGATCGGCGTCTACCTCAAGGAAGCGATGAACAGTTCGCTGAAGACGAAAGTCGGGGCGCTGCTGGCGAACGACGGGTTCAACGTGCTGAAGCAGCGGATTGATCCACGGCGGGTGAATGGGGCGACGTTCCTCGGGCTCAACGGGATTGCGATCAAAAGTCACGGCGGGACGGATGCGGTCGGCTTTGCGAGCGCGATCGAAGTGGGCTACGCCATGGCGGCGGCTGGGATCGTTGCTCGCCTGGAAGCGGAAATTGCCGCGTTCCATGGGAAAATTGACGCTATTGCTGCTGCATCTGGCGGTTAGACGGGTGTGGATGGTTCTGAAGCCCTGGTGAGGGGTGAAGGATGCGGAGTTGGCCTCAGGTTCGAGGCATGAGGCGAGGTGGCAGGTGGCAGTCATTCGATCGGTCATTCGCGGGGTTGGCGGGGCGCTACCCAAGCGTGTCGTGACCAATGCCGAGATGGCGAAGCTGGTCGATACGACGGACGAATGGATCGTCGAGCGGACCGGCATCCGGCAACGGCATATCGCGGCGGAGGGAGAATTCACGTCGCACCTCGGGATCGCCGCGGCGCGTCAGGCACTGGTGCGATCGGGGATTGATCCAGTCGATATCGATCTGGTGATTTGCGCGACGACTACTCCCGACCGGACGTTTCCGGCGACGGCGGTGAAAATCCAGGCGGGGCTTGGCGTCACCAAGGGCGCGGCGTTTGACATCCAGGCGGTCTGTTCGGGCTTCGTCTATGCCATGGCGACGGCGGATACGTTCCTGCGGACAGGGCAATTTCAGCGCGCGCTGGTGATCGGCGCGGAAACGTTCTCGCGCATTCTCGATTGGAGCGATCGCTCGACGTGCGTGTTGTTCGGCGATGGCGCAGGGGCGGTTGTGCTGGAAGCGATGCCGCAATCCGGCAAGACGACGGATCGCGGGATCATCGCGACGAAAATCCGCTCTGATGGCCGCTTCGAGGATCTCCTGTATGTTGACGGTGGACCGGGCTCGACGAAAACGACCGGGCATCTGCGCATGAATGGGCGGGAAGTTTTCCGGCATGCGGTGCAGAAAATTTCCGGGGTGATCGAAGAGACGCTGGTGGCGAGCGGCTATTCGGCCAGCGATATCGATCTGTTCGTGCCGCATCAGGCCAACCAGCGCATTCTCGACGGCATCGCGAAGAAGTTGGGTGTGGGGCCTGAGAAAATCGTGTCGACGCTCGCCATGCACGGCAATACGTCGGCGGCATCAATTCCGCTGGCGCTCAATGTGGCCTTCGAGCAGCATCGGATCAAAGAAGGCAGTCTGGTGCTGATGGAAGCGATTGGCGGCGGGCTCAGCTGGGGTGCCGTGCTGGCGCGCTGGTGAATGTGTGAGCGGGCGACGCTTTGGATCGTCGGCTGGTGCCGAGGCTCGTTTGGCCGAAGCTCAGGGGCACAATGTTGCAGGGCTTCGCTGAACCGCCTAGCACCAGCCTACGTTCATTTGCCCGCCAGCAAACAAACTATCAACCGCTGCTTGGAATATTCTTCTTTTTCAGCCTGTTGACGTGCAGGGCCGTTGACCGGTCGCAGCGCGGGCGGTAACATGATGCATTCGTTTCTTCGGGGAGGCTGGAACGCTTATGGGCGGCAAAACTTTGACGCGTGCGGATTTAGCCGAGGCGGTGGTCCAACAGATCGGGCTGCCACGCAACGAGAGTCAGGATCTCGTTGAACTCGTGCTCAATGAAATTTCGGCCAGTCTTGCTGATGGCGAGGCGGTGAAGCTATCTTCGTTCGGTTCTTTCGGCATCCGGTCGAAGGCAGAGCGTGTGGGCCGCAATCCGAAGACCGGGAAGGAAGTACCGATCACGCCGCGGCGTGTGCTGGTGTTCCGGCCGAGTAACATCATGAAGGAGCGTATCAATGATGCGCTGGCGCGGCGGTCGGCCGCGGAATAGCGCTCGCTTGTTCGAGTAGATGCGTTCCGATTGCGAGGTTGTCAGGCGGCGGATGTCTGACGCGTGTTGTGCCGATGATGGCATCGCATGGTCGATCGCATGGTCGGTGGAGCTGTTAGCCTTGCTGGTCGCTGCACAACGAGAGGGCTCGACATCATGGCCAAGGCCAACGAAGCATTTCGCACGATCAGCGAGGTTTCTGACGGGCTCGGTGTGCCCAAGCACGTCTTGCGATTCTGGGAGGCGAAGTTTCCGCAGATCAAGCCGATGAAGCGCGGCGGCGGGCGGCGGTTCTATCGCCCGGAAGATCTCGAACTGCTGCGGGGCATCCGGCATCTGCTGCATCAGGCTGGGTATACCATCAAGGGCGTGCAGAAGATCCTGCGTGAACAGGGCGCCGACGCGGTCAAGGTGTTCGGGACGGAACTGGCAAGTGCTGGCAAGAAGCAAGCGCCGCCATTGGGCAAAAGTGCGGCGGCGCCGGCAGATGGGAAGCCGGCGCGTGGGCGGCCACGTGCTGGACCAACTGGCGATGATCGGCAGCGCTTGATCAAGTCGATGATGGCCGAGCTGGAAGCCTGCCTCGTGCTGCTCGGACGGCCGGCATCATCGACCGCGGACAGGGCGGCGACGACACGGCGCGTGTCGTGAGTGCGGTGGGTGTGTCGTTGGTCGCTATGGGCGTATAGCATCGAGCACCAGGCAAACCTGTAATTTGTGATATCATTCCGGCCCGTAGACGCTTCGACTCGTAGCGTCCGACTGCGGGCCGGTATGCTCTTTTTCTTGCGCGTCGTGCGTATGCACGCCTCCGGCGCGCGGCCACCCCACCAGCCCCGGGCGCGGATACCGGCCGGTCGAGTTCGGGGAACAGGGGGCGATCGTTTCGTTGGCTGATATCAGTCAACGCGCGCCGGCGGCGATGCGGAGCGCGAGGGCTTGCGGGCTTGAGCGATGATTGGCATGGCAGATGGCAATGGCGAGTGCATCGGCCTCGTCGGCGCTCTCGAATTTCGCCTTGGGCAGCAACATGGCGACCATCATCTGGATCTGCTTTTTGTCGGCGTGACCGGCGCCGACGACCGTCTTCTTGATCAGGTTCGGTGGGTATTCGCCGACGCGCAGACCTTTGAGGGCCGGCGCCAGCAAGGCCATGCCGCGCGCTTGGCCGAGTTTCAGCGTCGCCTTGGCGTTCTCGTTGACGAAGGTTTCTTCGACGGCGGCTTCGGCCGGACTCCAGGCGACCAGCACGGAAGTGATGCCCTCGAAGAGCGAGCGCAGGCGATAGGCGAGATCGTCGTCCGCGTCGGAGGTGATCAGGCCGGAGGCGACATAGGACAAGCGTACGCCGTCGGATTCGATGATGCCCCAGCCGGTACGGCGGAGGCCGGGATCGATGCCGATGATGCGAATCAGATTGGTCTTCATGTGAGCGTGGCTATCACATCACGGGCTTTCGCGCGCGGGCCCGGGTTGGGCGCGGTTGTCCGTAACGGGCGAACTTGTCTCGCGCGTGTTTCCACCGCATGTTGTGGTCTTCGATCTGTTGCTAACGGAGTTGTTGATGCTGGCACTTCCGACCATTCATCGCCCGGGTCTGCTGCTGGCGGGGCTCGGCATTTTTGTGATGGGCTGGCTGCTGCGGCGCTGGGCGTCGCGGCACGACATGATGGGCATGGTCACGGGGGCGGCGACGGGGGCCGCGTGGCAGGCGGTCAAGGGGCGGAAAGTTCCCGACATGCCGAGCGAGCTCAAGTCCAAGATGCAGGAATTCCAGGATGAAGGGTCCAACGTCGGGCGGGCGAAGAAGGCGGCGGGCTATGCGGCGCGGCATTTCATTGCGCAGGTTGTGGGGCTCGCTGGATGGGTTGGACTGCTCGGTGGGCTCGCGCTGATGGCGGCCGGCGTTTTCTGGAAATAATTGTTGGGGTGGCGCTGTCCGCTTGCGCCGTCGGTTGCCCAGTGCCAACCGGCGCGCCCCTGCGGGGATCCTCTCCCGCTGGCGGCTACGGCATTCACACATCCGCTTTGCAATGAGGTGATGGGGTGAATGTCTGCGGCAGAGTGACTCGGGTGGGTGGCGGGGGCAAGGCGTCTCTGATTCAAGATCGTAGCTCGACCGAATCGGAGGTGATCATGGCGTGGGGGGCGAAGGACATCCGGACCGAACGGCGCGGCGACGAAGTGCTCGACGCGATCGTGGAGACGGGCAGTCTGGTGCTGCGCACGATCGGCGGCGGCCGGGCCGGCGAGATTGGCGCGGCCCGCTTCCTCGACCACGACGATGTTACCGTCCCCGCCATTTTGGCGACTGCGGCCGCGCGCACGCTGGCCGCCGCGAAAGGGCAATACGTGCTGGCCGTGCACGACACGACCGAGGTCAATTTCAAGGACAGGGCCGCGCGGCGAACGGGCCTGGGGCCTGCCGGCGACGGCGTCAGCCCGGGCTTCTTCTGCCATCCGCTGCTGCTGGTCGATGCCGAGCACGAGGCCGTGCTGGGGCTCGTCCACGCCGACATCTGGACGCGCGATGAGGCGCCCGTCGGCGACCGCGCCAAGCGCGCCATCGCGGACAAGGAGAGCGCCCGCTGGCTCGCGGCGACGCGGGCCTGCGCCGGCGTCGCGGAGGTCGCAGCGAAGGTGGTCTCGGTCGCTGATCGCGAGGCCGACATCTACCAGCACTTCGCGGCCCGGCCAGCGAACGTGGAGATGATCGTGCGAGCTCGGCACGACCGCGCGACGACGCTTGGCACACCGCTGTTCGAGATGCCCGAGACGTTCCGCCTGCTCGGTGTGGCGAGCGTGCATGTCCCCCCGCGCGGCCCCGGCGACAAGGGACGCATTGCCGAGGTCACGATAACGGCCGGCCGCGTCGACATCGTCCGACCACGCAAACTTGCCGCGGTCGCGGGCACACCGGCGACGATCTCCCTCGGGCTCGTCGAGATCGCCGAGGTGGCGCCGCCGCCCGGCACCAAGCCGCTCATGTGGCGGCTGCTCACGACATTGCCTGTGGGAACGCTGGCCGAGGCCAACGAGGTTGCAAAGCTCTACCGGCTGCGCTGGCGCATCGAGCAGCTGTTCCGCACGCTGAAATCGGACGGCCTCGACGTCGAGGCATCGCAGGTCACCGATGCGCGCCGGCTGTTCAAGCTGGCGGCGTTCGGGCTGATCGGTGCGGCGAGGATCATGCAGCTGGTCGACGCCCGCGACGGCGGTCCGCGGCCGGCGACCGACGTGATCGACGGCGACCAGATCGAGGCCGTTGCCATCATATCGGCGAGCCTCGAAGGCAATACGGCGCGACAGAAGAACCCGCATCCTAAAGGCTCGCTTGCGGCGGTGTCCTGGGTGGCGGCGCGGCTCGGCGGCTGGAACTGTTACTACAAGCCTCCTGGCCCCAAGACCATGGCCGCCGGCTGGCGACGACTCCAAGACCGCCTCGACGGCTTCGCCCTTGCTATGGCCGTCCGAGATGTGTGAATCCCGTAGCCCGCTGGCGGGGAGAGGGATGACAGCATCTGGCGCCGGCGGCTGCGGTTGCCCAATTTGCTTGGTCGCACTGGGAATCGGAAAACCGGTTGCCACCCTCGGGTCAAGCCCGAGGGCATGCTTTTCCGGCAGCGCTCCGGCGCTTTTTTCTGGCGCCTTCGGTTGCCGACCAATGTTCCTGGCTCGTGCGCCTTGTCCAAAAACCGCTACACACTTTTTGGGGCGCACGAGCGGGCGGCTTCAGGTGCCGACTAGGCACCCGGCGCGTTGATGCCGGTGCCGATGGGGCAGGAGAGGCCGGTGCCGCCGAGGCCGCAGTAGCCGTGTGGGACTTTGGAGAGATATTGCTGGTGGTAGGCTTCGGCGAAATAGAATTCACTGGCGGACTGGATTTCGGTGGTGATGGCGGCGAAGCCGTTGGCCGAGAGGACGCGGCCGTAAGCAGCTTTTGATGCTTCGGCGGCGGCGCGTTGGGCGTCCGAGAACGTGTAGATGCCCGAACGATACTGCGTGCCAACGTCGTTGCCCTGGCGCATACCTTGGGTCGGCTCGTGGCTTTCCCAGAAGGTCTTGAGCAACTTTTCGTAACTGATGATTTTCGGGTCGTGGACGACGAGGACGACTTCGTTGTGGCCGGTGCGGCCGGAGCAGACTTCCTCGTAGGTGGCGTTCGGCGTTTGCCCAGCCGAATAACCGACGGCGGTAATCCAGATGCCATCGCCCAGTTGCCAGAATTTGCGTTCGGCACCCCAGAAGCAGCCCATGCCGAACATCGCCTGCTCGAGGCCAGCGGGATAAGGGCCTTGCAGAGCTCGGCCGCTGATATGATGCGTCGCGGCGGTTGGGAGGGGGCTCGCGCGGCCCGGGAGTGCGGCGCCGGCGGCTGGCATTTCGGGCTTCTTCTTGAAGAACATGGTCGGAGGTCCGATGCTGGGTGGGGAGCTTTGATGGTAGCGCTGATATAAGCGATAGTCGACGTGTTACCAGAAGGCGATGGGATCACATCGTCGTGGGCGGCGTTGTTTATGCAAAGGAAAATGGGATGATCGAAACGCCGGGACGTCCGCCCCGCGCTGTCTATGAGGCGGGACATGGCAAGCGGGTTGTTCTTGCAGCGGCTTTCCTGCTGTTGCTGCCGTTTTTTCTGAGCCTTGGGCCGATGCTGTTCCAGCGTTACCGCCACGGCTTGCTGACGGATGTCAGCGGGTTGATGGTGTTCGCGGCGTTCTTTGCGGGGCTGATGGGGCTGATCGGCGCGCAGCTCGTGCATTCGATCCGTTCGCGCGTGGTGTTATCGGATGCGTCGATTCAATTCACGCTGCCGAGGATGCGGCGTGGGGTGCCGACGCTCAGCTTCATGAAACGCGAAATTCCTTACGATGAGATACGGTCGGTCGAGACACGTTGCGAGGTCTATGGCGGTCGACTGGTGCCGGTG
The DNA here is from genome assembly GCA_963714325.1 of uncultured Alphaproteobacteria bacterium. Lineage (GTDB taxonomy): Bacteria > Pseudomonadota > Alphaproteobacteria > Rhizobiales > Hyphomicrobiaceae > CAVQOB01. The sequence goes on from CAVQOB010000003.1 coordinate 373,087, forward strand.
ATGCTGAAGTCAACGCGGCTGACGACGCGGGGCGGAGAGACGATTGTGCTCGGAGCGGTCAACGAAGGCAATCCAGAGAAAGCGTTTCCGTTTCCGGAGATCGGCGCCGCAATCGCGGCGCGGGCGGGGATCAGTCTCGCGGATCGCGGCGTTGTGCGGCGCTCGGCGGCGAAGTGGGTCATGGGATTGGTCTCGACGGCGGATGACAATGTGGCGCTGTCGGAGGCCGAGATCGCGGCCCTCAGAGTTCGTCATCGCCGTTGGATGAAAGCGTTGGTTGGTGTTGTGGGGTTGCTGGTTGCCGGCGGGATCGCGATCGACGTGTTGACGGCGCCGACGACGTCATTTGCCGATGCGTTCGCGAATGGTGCGCCTGTATCGGTGCCGAAACGCTAGCGGATCAAGTATCAAGGTGTCATACCAACAAGCCCTTGTTTTGACCGCACCGTAAAATTCGTCATGGCCGCGAAGGCGGCCACCCAAGCCGGCTGTAAGTGGTCACAGTCGAAGAAGTCGCATGGGGTCGAATGATGGGTGGGATGACTGGCGTAGAGATCCTGAGCCAATTTGACTGGCTTGGGTGGCCGCCTTCGCGGCCATGACGAACAAGGTTGTGCAGGTCGAAAATTTCGCTCGCTGGTATCAGACGCATGCGACTGACATCTTCGTGCGAGAGTTCCGACCTGAAGCGGTCGGAACTCTCGCGTTGCGGCGCTTGCTGCCTGAGCCGCGGTCGCGGCCTCGCCGAGCGAGTGAGGATGACAGGTATTTGATTTCGCTCGGCGGTATGACACCATACCGCGCGTGCGCGATGGCGGGGGTGCTACGCCTCGCGCTTGTTGCTGGAGCGCGGGTTGGTGCGTTTTTGCGCGCCCGCGGCGGGTGGTGGCGCGAGGATCGGGCCGATCGCCGCGACGATTATTTCGATCGATGGGCGTTCGCGGCGTTGGTAGCCGTCGAGCGCTTTGCGCATGGCGGCTAGATGTTCGGCGCTGGTGCCGCAGCAGCCGCCGATGATGCGGGCGCCAGCGTCAAGCGCGAGGCGGGCGTATTCGGCCATTAGTTCGGGCGTGCCGGAGTAGTGCACATGCTCGCCATTCAAGACGGGAATGCCGCAGTTGCCTTTGGCGACGACGACGAGGTCGGGATCGGTCGCGGTCATGGCGAGCACGGAGACTAGCAGATCGGACGCGCCGACGCCGCAGTTGGAGCCGACGGCTAATGGCGGCGGGAACAGGGTGGCCGTGAATTGTGGCAGGCCCGCCGGGGGAATGCCCATCATGGTGCGGCCGGCGGTATCGAAGCTGGCGGTGGCGACGTAGGGCATGCCGACCTGCTGGGCGGCGTTGGCGGCGGCGCGGATTTCCTCAAGTGCCGACATGGTTTCGATCCAGACGACATCGGCCCCGCCGGATTTGAGGCCCTCGATCTGTTCGATGAAGACGGCGACGGCGTCTTCCTCGGTCAGTGCGCCCAAGGGGGCGAAGAGGTCGCCGGTCGGGCCAACGGAGCCGGCGACGACGATCTTGCGGCTGGATTTGTCTGCAACCTCGCGCGCGCGCAGGGCAGCGAGGCGGTTCAATTCGTGTGTTCGTTCTTGCAGGTTGTGCAGGGCGAGGCGGCGGCGGTTGGCGCCGAACGAGTTGGTCAGGATGATATCGGCGCCGGCGTCGACGAAGCCCTGGTGCAGCTGGCGGATGCGATCGGGATGCAGTTCGTTCCATAGCTCCGGGGCGTCGCCGGAGGTCAGGCCCATGTTGAACAGCGTCGTTCCCGTGGCGCCATCGGCGAGCAGCCACACACGTTCGGCGAGGAGTTTGGCGAGCATGCATCAAGCCTGTTGATGGAAAGGGGACGTCGCCATTGGACGAATGCGGCGAACTGTCGGATAAAGGCGGCGCATTGTCCAGAACCGAGCATTGTGACGCGAGGCGCATGTCCCAAGCCACCATCGTCTATTGGCGCGATATTCCGGCGCAGGTGATCGTCGGGCGCGGCCGCACGGCTTCGAAACGCGAACTTTCCAAGCGTTTCATCGCGGCGATTGATCGCTGTGCGATGCGGGTTGGGGCGCGGGATAGCGATCAATATCTGGCGCAGTGGCGGCGTGGGGACGCGATTGCGGTTGCTGGCGACGCTAACGCCGAGGCTGACCGGATCATGGCCGAGATCGAAGCGACATACGATGATGCGCGGTTGGCGCGGATGATTGCTGGGGATGGGTATGACCAAACCTGACGCGATGCCGGACGCGCTGGGAGACGCTATGGTGTTGTTCATGCCGTCGGGACGGCGCGGACGATTTCCGATCGGGACGGCGATCCTCGATGCAGCGCGGTCGCTCGGCGTTTACGTGGAGAGCGTGTGCGGTGGGCGCGGCATCTGCGGGCGCTGTCAGGTGCAGTTGGCGGAGGGTGTGTTCGCCAAGCACGGCATCACCTCGGCGGTGGCGCATCTGTCGGCGACGTCGGAGACGGAGTTGCGCTACGCGGAAAAGCGGACGCTGCCGGCCGACCGGCGGTTGTCATGCTCGGTGACGATCCTTGGCGACGTGGTGATCGATGTGCCGGTCGACGTCGCGATCAACCGGCAACTGGTGCGCAAGCGGTCGGAGGCGAAGGAGATCGCGCGCGATCTGGCGGTGCATCTCCATTATGTCGAGGTCGAGCCGCCGGACATGGAGAAGCCGCTTGGCGATGTCGATCGGCTGATTGCGGCGCTGCAGCGCACCCACCATCTGCCGGATCTGACGTGTGATCTGGCGGTGCTCGCCACGGCGCAATCGGTGTTGCGGGCCGAGGACTGGAAGGTGACGGCGGCGGTCTATACGGATGAGGGTGCGGCGCCACGGTTGATCGATCTCAGGCCTGGATATTCGGAACAGTTGTTCGGGATTGCCTGCGATATTGGATCGACGACAATTGCGTGCCATCTCGTGGATCTGATGAGCGGGCGGACAATTGCGTCGGCGGGGACGGCCAATCCGCAGATCCGATTTGGCGAGGACCTGATGTCGCGGGTGTCGTACGTGATGATGAATCGCGACGGGCGGCCGGCGTTGACAGAGGCGGTGCGTGGTGCGGTGACGACGCTGATCGCGCGGGTGGCGGCCGAGGGTGGCGTGCGGGCCGAAGCCGATATTCTGGAAGCGGTGTTCGTCGGCAATCCGATCATGCATCATCTGTTTCTCGGACTCGATCCGACGGAGTTGGGACAAGCGCCATTCGCATTGACGGTGTCGGGGGCGCAGCGCTTTCCGGCGCGGGAGATCAGTCTTGGGCTACATCCGGCGGCGCGGGTGTATGTGTTGCCGTGTATTGCCGGGCATGTCGGCGCGGATGCGGCGGCGGTGGCTTTGGCGGAGGGACCGCAGCATCACGACGAGATGACGCTGGTGATCGATGTCGGGACCAATGCGGAAATTCTGCTTGGAAACAAAGATCGCGTTCTGGCTGCGTCATCGCCGACGGGGCCGGCGTTCGAGGGGGCGGAAATTTCAAGCGGGCAAAGGGCGGCGCCGGGGGCGATCGAGCGGGTGCGCATTGACCCGGTGACGTTGGAGCCGCGCATTCGGGTGATCGGGACGGACGTTTGGTCGGACGAAGCGGGGTTCGCAGAGGGTATTGAAGCGTTTGGCGTCACGGGGATTTGCGGGTCGGGGATCATCGAGGCGGTAGCGGAGATGTTTCTCGCCGGGTTGATTGCCGGGGATGGCGTCATTGACGGAGCGTTGGCGGCGCGTTCGGATCGCGTGGTCGCGACGGAGCGGACGTTTGCCTACGTGTTGTGGCGGGGGACGGGGACGTCCGGCGGGGAGATCCGCGTGACGCAAGGCGATGTGCGTGCGATCCAGCTGGCGAAGGCGGCGCTTTATGCGGGTGCCAAGTTGTTGATGGACAAGCTTGGGATTGCGACGGTTGACCGCGTGAAGCTTGCGGGTGCGTTCGGGTCGTACATCGATCCGAAGCACGCGATGATCCTTGGGCTTATTCCGGATTGTGATCTGGCTAAAGTGTCGTCGGTTGGGAACGCGGCGGGGACGGGGGCACGGATGGCGCTGCTCAATCGGGGCATGCGGCGCGACGTCGAGGCGTTGGTTCGACGCATCGAGAAGATCGAGACGGCGATGGAGCCGCGCTTCCAGGAGCATTTCGTCGCGGCGATGGCGTTGCCGAATGCGGTCGATGCGTTTCCACACTTGTCGGCGGCGGTTGATTTGCCGGCACGCAAGGCGACGGGTGACGCCGGCGGGCGCAGAGGCGGGCGGGGACGGCGGTGAGGGCGTGAGGCGCTTAAGAGTGCCTACATTTTTGGTCGGGCTTGCAGGAATTCGCGGCTTCCGGTGCCGATGAGTTTGGGGAGGTGGGTGTAGATATAGCGGCAGCCGGATTGGATGACGTGGCCCAAGTTTTCCGGCGTGGCGGGCATGCCGGGTGTCTTGCCGGCAGCGACGATTTTCTTGAGCGTTGCGTCGATGGCGGCGGCGACGGCGGGGGCTTTCGGATTGCCGGGATGGCCCATGGATTGCGAGAGGTCCGAGGGGCCGATGAAGAAGACGTCGATGCCGTCGACTTTGAGGATGTCATCGACGTTGCGGATCGCTTCATCGTGCTCCAGCTGCACGCAGACGAGGGACTGTGCGTTGGCCTCGGTTGTGAAATGCGCCATCTTGCTGCCTAAGCCCCAGCGATCGGGGCGGGTGCCGGCGGCGAGGCCGCGACCATTGCCCGGGCCGAACTTGACGGCGGCAACGGCTCGGCGGGCGTCGTCTGCTGAATTGATGTGCGGGATCTGAACGCCCATCACGCCGCGATCCATGACGCTTTGAATGTCGGCTGGACTGTTGGAGCGCGGGCGGGCGATGGCCGTGATACCAACGGCGTCGGCGGCCATGCTCATGATCTCGACGTCGGCGAGGGACAGTGAGCCGTGCTCGCAATCGAGCAGCACCCAGTCGAAGCCGGCGTGGCCAAGCATCTCGACGATCTGGGCTGAGGGAAACATCAGTGAGCAACCGAGGCTTGGCTTGCCGGCGGCGAATTGCTGTTTCATCGCATTGGGTTTCATGATGTTGCCTGTCGTTGCCGGGCCTGCTGTTCGCGCAGAAACGTATAAAGGCCGGTCGCGGCGATGATGGCAATGCCCAGAAGTGCGATGGCGTCGGGGACGGTGTTCCAGACCAGATAGCCGGCGATCAGCGACAACGGGATGATGGTGTAGCGGAAGGGCGCTACGACGGACAACGCGGCTTTGCGGATGGCGAGGATCGAGAAGTAGTAGGCTGCAGACACGGTGGCGGCGGCGGTGGCCAGATAAAGGCTGGCAGCGAGTGAAGGCATCGACCAACCGCGCTCGATGATGCCGAGTCCGGCGCCGGCAATGGTGACGCCGATGGCGGTCGTGAAGGTGATGAGGGTGGCGGGGATGCCGCCTTCGAGGCGGCGGGTGGCGATATCGCGGACGGTGACGGCAGCGACGCAGAGGAGTGCGCCGAGCGACCACCAGGAGAAATCGCCGGAGCCCGGTTTGACGACCAGCAGGACGCCGGAGAAGCCGACGATTGCGGCCGTCCAGCGGCGCCAGCCGATGCGTTCGCCGAAGACGATGGCGCCGGCGGCGGTCATGGCAAGGGGGATCGTCTGGGTGATGGAGACGACGTTGGCGATCGGCATGTGGGCGAGGGCCGAGATGAAGCCGAGGGCGGCCAACATTTCGCCGCCGACGCGGACGAGCCAGGGCGCGTTGAAGTTGGCGCGCAGGATCGGCAGCGAGCCGGCGATGAGTACCGGGATGGCGGCGAAGACGATCGAGAACAGGCCTCGGATGGTGATGACTTCGCCGACGGGGAGCGTTTCCGAGGCGAGTTTTGAAAAAACATCGGAAACAATGAAACAGGTCATGGCGGCGAGCATGGCGAGGATGCCGCCGATGGTGTCGGCGTGTGCGAGCGCTGGCGGTTCGACGGCGGTGTTCATGACGCGGCTCTGATGGATACTTCGGTGCGGCGCTTGGCTTCGCGGGCGAAGATATAGATGCCGGCAGCGATGACGATCGTCAGGCCGATGACGGTGATGGTGTCGATGGTGTCACCGAAGGCGAAGATGCCGATGGCGACGCCAAAAACTGCGCTGGTGTAGCGAAACGGCGCGACGACGGACATGTCGCCGGCGCGGGTCGCAAGAATGGTGAAGATGTAGCCGCCGATGACTGTGCTGGCAGCGGCGGCGAGACCGGCCAAGTGTGTTGCAGTCGGCACTTTCCAGGTTTCGAATAGGGCCAGCGCCAAGCCGGCGAGCATTACGGAGATAGAGGCCGCGGCGGTGATCAGCATGATCGGCAGTGCGGTGCCGATGCGGCGGGTGACGAGATCGCGCAGGACCATCGCCGCGACCGCCAGAAGGACGAAGATCGCGGCGGGATTGAACGTACTGGTGCCGGGCCGGATGATCAGCAGGACGCCGAGGAAGCCGATCGCCGTTGCGCTCCAGCGCCGCCAGCCGACAGGTTCGGCGAGGAAGATCGCGGCGGCGGCGGTGACGGCGATCGGGGTCATCTGCGCGATGATCGCCGCATCACTGAATGACAAGCGCATCAAGCCTGAGAAGAAGAACACCGTCGCGCCGATTTCGCCGACGGTGCGCCAGCCCATCAGCGGTGTCAGGAGCTGGCGCCACTGGCTGAGTGCGCTGGTGGCGATGCAGACGGCCAGGATGATGAGCGAGGCAAAGGCACCGCGCAGAAACATGATCTGGCTGACGGGCAAGTCGCGGCCGACGACCTTGACGAACGAGTCGCCAAGGGTGAAGCAGAACATGGACAGCGTCATGGCTGATATGGCGCGGATATTGTCTTTCATTCTTGTTGCGCCTTCAGTTTCCCACTTTTTGCTGGCTCGCGCGCCTCATCCGAAAACCGCTATGCACTTTTTGGGGCGCACGAGCGGGCGCGCTCATGACTGAGTGTCCGATTGCGAATCCGCCTGAGCCCGCGCGGCGCGGGCTTCGCGCTGGCGGACCTGCTCGCGATGGAAGGTGTAGAGGCCGGCACTGATCAGAATCGCGATGCCGGCCATCGTCCAACGATCGGGGAAGTGACCCCAGATCAGCATGCTCAAGGCGATGGCCCAGAGAATCGACGAATAGCGATAGGGGACGACGGCGGCGATCTCGCCAGTGCGGACGGAGTAGGCGACGAGATAGAGGCCGGAGAGCATGCATAGCGCCGAGAAGCCGAGTGCAGCTGTTTGCGTGACTTCAGGAGCGCGCCAGGTCTCGAACAACAAGGTCACGGGGCTCAACAGCGTGACGATGGTGGTCGAGATGGCGATGATGAGGACGAGCGGGACGTCGGCCGCGATCTTGCGTGTTGCAAGATCGCGGATGGTGCCGCCGACCGAGGCCATGATCAGGATCAGAACTCCACGGATTGAACGCCGAGGAGCCCGGGCGGATGATCAAGAGGACGCCGATCAAGCCGACGGCGGTGGCACTCCAGCGGCGCCAGCCGACTTTTTCGCCAAGGAAGATCGCGGCGGCGGCGGTGACCATCAAGGGGTTGATTTGCAGGATGGCGCTGACGTCGGCGAACGGCAGTCGCGAGAGGCCGATCTGAAAACAGGTGATACCGATCAAATCGCCGAGTGAGCGTAACGCCATGTAGCCGTTGCAGGCCTGCTTGAACTGATAGAACGCGCCGGACGCAATGGCGATCGTCCAGATGGTGATCGTCGCGACAATGCCGCGAAGAAATACCGTTTCGCCGCTCGGCAGGGACGCGCCGATGAGCTTCATGACGGCGTCGCCGCAGATGAAAAGGCCCATGGCGGCGAGCATCGCGAGGATGCCGCGTGCATTGCTGGTGAGGCCGTTCGTTCGGGCGGTCAGTGCTGCCACAATCCCGGCTCGACCATCATACGGCACAGCTACTCTCTTTCTTTTTGCGCCTTCAGGTGCCGACTGGGCACCCGGCGCGGGCGCCTTCAGATGCCCACGCGATGCTTGCCTGCTTTCAGCAGGACCAGCCGGCGCTTGGTTCGTCCTGATTGGATACGCGGGGCGATTGCGCAAAGCCAGCGAGGTCGTTGCATGACACACATGTAATTGCGTGGACGGTTGAATGGATTCAGGGCGCGGCGGCGCGGGTGCAGGCCTTGTTGATGCGGGCGCGGGCGAGATTGCGGTCGGAGCCGCTGGCACCCTGGAACGGCATCAGGGATATGCGGGTCAGCTTATAGAGTTCGTTGGTGAAGGCGGCGCCGCAGTCGAGCGTCAGTTGATAGTGTTCCGCCATCTTGCAAGATTCGAGCTGGGGCTTGGGATCCTGCAGCGCGATGCGCTGGTCATAGGCGCGGGTCAGGCAGGAGTCGATCTGGGCGAGTGAGGCAATCAAAAGGTTCTCGAAATCCTGCTCGAGGTCGGAGAACTGGCTTTCGCCCATCACTTCGCGAATCATGAACAGGTTCTGGCGGATGTTCTTGTTCCAATCGACGTAGGCGGCGTCATAGCCGCGCTTGCGATCCTTGACTTCATCGAGTTCGGCGCCGCGGCGCAGCGATGAGACGACCATGCCGGCTTTGATGCGGCGTTCGTAGAGCAGCTGCGACAAGCCGTTGACGGCGTCGCGGCGCTGCTGGGAGGAGGCGTATTTCTGCGCAAGCCAGGCGCCGACGGACGCGGTGACGAGACCGTTCAGGCCGGCAGATAAAATCGTGAAGACCAAGAGCATGCGGCGGGTGACGCCGGCGTTCTGCAAGAGACCGAAGGGCAGTCGGACCATGGGGCGTGACTCTCTTTTCTTGGCTCGTGCGCCTTGCCCAAAAACCGCTACACACTTTTTGGGGCGCACGAGCGGGCGCCTTCGGTTGCCCACTCGATACTTGCCCGCCTCCGGCAGGACCAACCGGCGCTTTATCGTTCTCGCGCTTGTTATCGGAAAACCGCTACACACTTTTCCAGAAGCGCTCGATCAACCGCCTGTCACGCTCATGTGGCGGCCGACGGCGGGGCGCTTGGTGCGGCGATCAATAATGAAATCGTGGCCTTTGGGTTTGCGTCGAATTGCTTCGTCGATGGCTGTGTTGAGCATTGTGTCATCGGCGCTGGCGCGCAGCGGGTTGCGCAGGTCGGCGGCGTCTTCCTGGCCGAGGCACATGTAGAGGGTGCCAGTGCAGGTCAGGCGCACGCGATTGCAGCTTTCGCAGAAATTATGCGTCATCGGGGTGATGAAGCCGAGGCGGCCGCCGGTTTCCTTGATGCGCACATAACGCGCGGGGCCGCCGGTCTTATAGGGAATATCTTCCAGTGTGAAGCGATCCATCAGGCGGGCGCGGACGATGGAGAGTGGGAGATATTGATCGGTGCGGTCGCCGTCGATGTCGCCGAGCGGCATGGTCTCGATCAATGTCAGGTCGGCGCCGCGGCCGTGCGCGAAGCGGACGAGGTCGGTGATTTCGTCCTCGTTGACGCCCTTCAAGGCGACGGCGTTGATCTTGATGGCGAGGCCGGCCTTTTCAGCAGCTTCGATGCCGGCGATGACGTTGGCGAAATCGCCCCAGCGGGTGATGGCCTTGAAGCGATCGGGTTTCAGGGTATCGAGCGAGATGTTGATGCGGCGGACGCCGGCTGCGGCGAGTTGGTCTGCGTATTTCGGCAGCTGACTGCCGTTGGTCGTCAGGGTCAATTCATCGAGGCTGCTTGCTGCGAGATGGCGGCCCAAACGCTCGAACAGCCACATGATGTTCTTGCGGACCAGCGGCTCGCCACCGGTAATGCGTAGCTTTTTGACGCCCTTGGCGACGAAGGTCGAGCAAAGTCGGTCCAGTTCCTCGAGAGTCAGCAGGTCCTTCTTGGGCAGAAACGACATGTTTTCGGACATGCAGTAGACGCAGCGGAAGTCGCAGCGATCGGTTACAGACACGCGCAAGTAGCTGATATCGCGCCCGAAAGGGTCGATCATGGCGGGCCTGGATGACGGGACTTCGGACACAGGGCAATCTTTCAACAACTTACGCAGGGCGGGGGACGCTGTTTGTAAAATTGCATGCTCGCAGCGGTGGCGTCTAGTCCGGTGGTATCGGTGGGCCAATCTGCACAACTCTGCATCATTCTGCACGGGATGCGCTTTTTTGGTGCCTCGATCTTGTGCAGACTCGGTGTTGTATGCCACAAATAGGGTATGCGCCGGGATTGATTGTACACGACGTGTTGTTCGCGCGTCGAGACTGGTCTCAGAAGCGCGATAAGGGTGGGAGAATCGCCGTGACGGCCCTCCGAAGGGAAGTCGCAGAACTGGATGCAGGCGTTGCTGCGGAGGATCAACTCCGGGCGAACGTCTATCGCTTGTTGTCCCGCGCGCTGTCGCGGGCTCCGACTGCGGATCAACTCCATGAAATTGCTGCCTTGTCGGGCGGCACTGGGCCGTTCGGGGCGGTGATCAAGACGCTGGCGGCGATCGCGGCCGGGTCGAACGCATCGACCGTGGCGCAAGAGTATCAAACATTGTTCATCGGGCTCGGGCGTGGCGAGTTGGTGCCGTACGGGTCCTATTACCTCACCGGTTTCCTGCAGGAAAAGCCGCTGGCCAAGTTGCGGCAGGATATGGTGCGATTGGGTATTCGGCGCGATGCAGCCGTCAGTGATCCGGAAGATCACGTGGCCTCGGAACTTGAAATGATGGCCGGACTGATCGATGGTGCGTTCGGTGCGCCGCTCAGTGTTGCCGAGCAAAGTACGTTTTTCGCCAAACACATCGGCGCGTGGATGCCGGTTTTCTTTGGTGATCTAGAGCGAGCCGAGGCGTCGGTTTTCTATTCGGCGCTGGGCTCGGTCGGGCGCGTGTTCCTCGATATCGAGGACAACGCTTTCGCAATGGCCTGACGTATTCCAGCATTTTTTCCTTTGGCAATTTTGTGACTGAGCACTGTGGAGACCGGGACGCCGGGCTTCGAGCTAAGGAGAATGCGTGATGAAGGCCAAAACGGAAGCAGCGATTGCGGATCGCCGGAATTTTCTGAAGTTTGCCGGTGCCAGTGCGGTGACTGGAACAGCGGCGGTTGTCGGTGCAGGCGGTGTGCGTGCTGCGCCGGCCGTTGGTGCGAAGGCCGGGGACGGCGACTATCGCGAAACGGCGCATGTGAAGCGCTACTACGAACTCGCGCGCTGAGACGGGTCGACGGAATATCGCTGGCTGTTGCCGGATGGCAGGCCAGTCAACATCTGGGAGGACAGAGGCATGCTCAAGAAAAAGACGAATGGCGTCGCGAAGGCCGCGCGATTGTCGTCGGCCTTCGGCGAGCCGACGCATCAGGCACTCGACCGGCGCGCGTTCCTGCGCAATTCGGGGCTGGCGGTTGGCGGGTTGACGGCGGCGGCGACGCTGAGCGGCGGGCGGGTGGAAAAAGCCGAGGCGCAGGCTGCCGCAGCGGCCGGTAAGATCGAGATCAAGAAATCGATCTGCACGCATTGTTCGGTTGGCTGCACGGTGATCGCGGAAGTGCAGAACGGGGTCTGGATCGGCCAGGAGCCGGGCTTCGATTCGCCGTTCAATCTGGGCGCGCATTGCGCGAAGGGCGCGGCGATCCGCGAGCACGCGCACGGCGAGCGGCGGCTGAAATATCCGATGAAGCTGGTCGCGGGCAAATGGGAGCGCATCAGCTGGGATGTGGCGATCAAGGAAGTCGGCGACAAGCTGCTCTCGCATCCGTGAGAAGGCAGGACCGGAATCGGTCTACTGGCTCGGTTCGGCGAAACATTCGAATGAGCAGTGCTACCTGATCCGCAAGTTCGCGGCGTTCTGGGGCACGAACAACGTCGATCATCAGGCGCGCATTTGCCATTCGACAACGGTCGCCGGTGTTGCGAACACTTGGGGCTACGGCGCCATGACGAATTCGTACAACGACATCATGAAGTCGAAGGCGATCTTTCTGATCGGTGGGAATCCGGCGGAAGCGCATCCGGTTTCGTTGCAGCATATGCTGAAGGCAAAAGAGCAGAACAACGCGCCGTTCATTGTCTGCGATCCGCGGTTCACGCGGACGGCGGCACACGCGACTGAATATGTCCGCTTCCGGCCCGGCACCGACGTGGCGCTGATCTGGGGCATCATGTGGCACCTGTTCGAGAACGATTGGGTCGACAAAACGTTCAACGACCAGCGCGTCTGGGGCATGGACTTCGTGCGTGACGAAGTGAAGAAGTGGGCGCCGGAGGAAGTCGAGAAAGTGACAGGCGTGCCCGGCGTGCAGTTGCGCCGCGTCGCCAAGACGCTGTGGACCAACCGGCCGGGCACCGTCATCTGGTGCATGGGCGGCACGCAGCACACGACGGGCAATGCCAACGTGCGTGCGTACTGCAATCTGCAACTCGTGCTCGGCAACATGGGCGTGGCGGGCGGTGGCACCAACATCTTCCGCGGCCATGACAACGTGCAGGGCGCGACGGACCTTGGTGTTACGTGCGACTCGCTGCCGGGATATTACGGTCTCGTTGAAGGCGCCTGGAGGCACTGGGCGGCGGTCTGGGACGTGCCGTACGAGAGTGTGCTGGCGCGCTTCAAAGACAAGAAGCTGATGGAGACGTCAGGCATTCCGGTGTCGCGCTGGATCGACGGCGTGATGGAAGACAAGGCCAACGTCGAGCAACCCGACAACATCAAGGCGATGGTGTTCTGGGGACATGCGCCGAACTCGCAGACGCGCGGTCCGGAGATGAAGAAGGCGTTCGAGAAGCTCGAAATGCTGGTCATCATCGATCCGTATCCGACGGCGTCGGCGGTGATGCATGATCGCACGGACAACGTCTATCTGCTGCCGGCGGCGACGCAGCTTGAGACATCGGGATCGGTGACGGCGTCGAACCGGTCGCTGCAGTGGCGGGAGAAGATCTTCACCTTCTTCGAGGCGAAGCCTGATCACGAGATCATGTATCTGTTCGCCAAGAAGTTCGGCTACGAGAAGGAGATGTTCAAGAACATCAAGCTGGTCGGCAGAACGACCGAGCCGGTGGTCGAGGACATCACGCGCGAGTTGAACCGCGGCATGTGGACGATCGGTTATACCGGTCAGTCACCGGAGCGGCTAAAGCTGCACATGGCTAATCAGCACACCTTCGACAAGGTGACGCTGAAGGCCAATGGCGGTCCGGCCGACGGCGATTACTACGGTTTGCCGTGGCCGTGCTGGGGCAATGCCGAGATGGAATTGCCATCGGGCAAGAAGGGGCATCCGGGTTCGCCGAACCTCTACGATACCTCGAAGCACGTGCAGGACGGCGGCTTGAACTTCCGCGTCAACTGGGGGCTGACCGTCAAGGGTCAGGCCAACGACAAGTGGACGAAGAACGACGAGAAGCTCGACAGCCTGCTGGCGGTGGATTCGTATCCGGTCGGCAACGAGCTCAAGGCCGGGCATCCACCGGTGTCGATGGGCATGTTGAAGAAGCTCGGCTGGGACAAGGATCTGACGGAGAAGGAACTCGACTCGATCACCAAGCAGGGCGGCAATGCCGTCGATGCGGTGAGCTGGGCGAACGACCGGTCCGGCGGCATCCAGCGCGTCTCGATCAAGCACGGGCTGGCGCCGTTCGGAAACGGCAAGGCGCGTGCGGTCGTGTGGAACTTCCCGGACGGCGTGCCGCTGCATCGTGAGCCATTGTATTCGCCATCGGCGGAGATGGTGGCGAAGTATCCAACGCACACCGATCGCAAGATGTACCGGTTGCCGGCGCTGTACGAAAAGATCCAGAAGGCGGCGATCGCCAACAACGTGCACAAGGACTACCCGATCGTCCTCACGTCGGGCCGGCTCGTGGAGTACGAAGGTGGCGGTGACGAGACGCGGTCGAACCCGTGGCTCGCGGAACTGCAGCAAAACATGTTCGTCGAAATCAATCCGACGGACGCCAACAACCTCGGCATCAAGGACGGCAGCCAAGTGTGGGTGGAAGGTCCGGAGAAGGGCAAGGTGAAAGTCCAGGCGATGATCACGGAGCGCGTTGGCAAGGGCGTTGCGTTCATGCCGTTCCACTTCGCCGGACACTTCCAGGGTAAGGATCTCCGGAGCAAATATCCGAAGGACACTGACCCCTATGTGCTGGGTGAAGCGACCAACACTGCGCAGACGTACGGCTACGACTCCGTGACGCAGATGCAGGAAACGAAAACCACGCTCTGCAAGATCTCGCGGGCATAAGGGACGAGGATCTTCACAATGGCACGCATGAAATTTCTTTGCGACGCTGAGCGCTGCATCGAGTGCAACGCCTGCGTTACCGCCTGCAAAAACGAACACGAGGTTCCGTGGGGTATCAACCGCCGGCGCGTCGTGACGATCAACGACGGCAAGCCGGGCGAGCGCTCAATCTCGGTCGCGTGCATGCACTGCTCGGACGCGCCGTGCATGGCGGTCTGCCCGGTCGATTGCTTCTATCAGACCAACGACGGCGTGGTGCTGCACAACAAGGATCTGTGCATCGGCTGCGGCTACTGTTTCTACGCGTGCCCGTTCGGCGCGCCGCAGTATCCGCAAGCGTCGAACTTCGGTTCGCGCGGCAAGATGGACAAGTGCACGTTCTGCGCGGGTGGACCGGAGAAGGTCGAGGAAGTGCAGTTCAAGAAGTACGGGCGCAATCGCCTGGCAGAAGGCAAGCTGCCGCTTTGCGCGGAGATGTGTTCGACCAAGGCGCTGCTGGCCGGCGATGGCGATGTGGTGTCCTCGATCTATCGCGAACGCGTGGTCACGCGCGGGTTCGGTTCGGGTGCCTGGGGTTGGGGCAAGGCCTATCCGGGACAGTCGGGCTGAGATTTGCTGTTCGAGGGTGGCCGGCCGGCGTTGTTCGGCCGGCGGCCGGGCCTTGGTTTCGGATGCAATCGGGGCGGTCAGAGAGGTGCTTTTGGGGCGTTCTTAGATCGCGTCCGGCTTCAATTTCGCAACCGAGGGTTGGCTTCGTCCTGGAATGCCCCTAGAATCGCTTGGGATGGCTCAGGGAGCCCGTTTACCAACGGGTCTAGGGTCCCCCTAGCCAAGGCCATGATTAATGCGCGTACGAGGCTCCTAGGGGCCTTAGAACGCATTGCACGGTTGCGGTTAAAATTTAGTGGCTTGTTGGTGGTTGAGCGAAGTCAGTGGCGCACCGTTGGTTCAGGCCGTGCAACGGCGCCGCCCGATCGACGGCGATTGTTTTGCATTGACCTGCACTCCGCCGCAAAACGGAGCAAGGGAACCGGAGAGAAGGCCGACATGATTCGATTGGGAATTCTCGCCATGGTTGCGATCGCCAGCATCGGCAATGCCGGGTGCCGCAAGGAGGACGCGAACCGGCCGTCGCACTTGACGCCGGGCGTCTACCAAGGCGAGACGCCGCCGGCGCTGACGGGGTCACAACTCAAGATGCTCGAGCAGCGCGGCCAATTGCAAAAGTAGATCGGAGAGTCGCGACGTTCGACGATCGGTGGGGCTGTTCTGATGCTCGGGGTCGCCGTAGATTGGTTCATCGATGCACGGTTTGAGGGATGGCATTCAAAATGGTCGGGCATCTGAAAGCAGACTGTAACGACACAAGAGAAGTGTGACGCGAAACTGTAACGACTGTTGGGGATCGAATGCCATGACCGTGTTGAGCCAGCTGCTGAGCCGAGTTGTTCCGGTGACGTTGGGCATCGCGCTGATGATCGCCACGTTGCTGATGGGCAACGCTGGTGCTCAGGATTCCGGTTCCAGCGTGCGTCCGCCGGCGAATGCGGTTGGCAATGCGGCGCCGGCGACAGGCCCGAACACTGTCAATCCCGACAAGCCCGGCAACTACGACGTCGAGATGTGGCGAAAAATCCGCGGCGGCATTGAGGGGCAGGTTTCCATTCCTGACAAGAAGGCCGGCGTGCTTGTGCAGTCGGGCGGGGAACTCTGGCGCAATTTCCGCAACGGGCCACTGCCGACCTATGGCGCTTATGCGATGGGCGGCATGATCGCGCTTGCTGGCGCTGTTCTATCTCATTCGCGGGCGCATCCGGATTGAGCATGGCTTTTCAGGTCGAACGATCGAGCGGTTCTCTGATCTCGAGCGGATGGGGCACTGGCTGATGGCGGTGTCGTTCATCATTCTCGGGCTGACGGGACTGAATGTGCTCTATGGCAAGTACGTGCTGCTGCCGGTGATCGGCAAGGAGGCGTTCGCGGGCTTGAGCATCCTTGCGAAGTGGCTGCATAACTACGTCGCGTTCGCGTTCATGGCCGGGTTGGCTGCTGACGTTCGTGATGTGGGTGCGGCACAATTTTCCGAATCTGTACGACGTGAAGTGGCTGCTGGCGGGCGGCGGCATGTTCGCGAAGGGCTCGCATCCGCCGGCGAAGAAATTCAATGCCGGGTCAGAAGATCCTGTTCTGGATGATCATGCTCGGCGGCGTGTCGATCTCGATGTCGGGGCTGGCGATGATGTTCCCGTTCCAGACGCAGATGTTTTCGAAGACGTTCGGATTCCTTGGCGCGCTGGGCCTCAGCGTACCGGCGGGTGCGACGCCGATGCAGGAGATGCAGTTTGCGACGGCGTGGCATGGGATCATGGGGATCTTCCTGGTGTGCGTGATCTTCGCGCATGTTTATATCGGGACCATTGGCATGGAAGGCGCGTTCGCTGCGATGGGCTCGGGCCAAGTCGATGTGAACTGGGCGAAGGAGCATCACTCGGTCTGGGCGGATGAGGAACTGGCGAAGCTCAATGTCGCGCCGACGTTGACGGGGCAGGCGGCGCGACCGCAGCCGGCGGAGTAGGCGTGGTGATGGCGTTGCAGCAGGATCGTTGCGCGCACCCTCCATCGTCATGGCCGCGCAGGCGGCCACCCAAGCAAACATCCGCACGAGCCGTTGCCGACGTTTTCCCCAACTGTTGCCAGGTTCAAGATCAAGCCGCGCTGCCAGCATCGTTTGCACAATTGGCTTGCTTGGGTGGCCGCCTGCGCGGCCATGACGGAATTTTTGTTCAATATGGGATTTCTGAGGTTGGCCGGGTTGCTGGGCTATTTTCGATTCGGCGGCTGCTGACTTGGATCGTGGTTCTCGTGGTGCTCGGCACAGGGTCTTACTCTGCACAAGCGCAGACACCGGTACCGGATCCGGGTTTGCCGCAAGGTCAAGTCACACCACCATCGCCGAAGGGGAATGCTGCGGAGCGGCGATCGCGGCCGGGCAACCTCGTTGGGCATGGCGGGCCGGTGAAGGCGATTACGGTTGATTGGCTCACTGGCCGCGTTCTCACCGGGGCATTCGACTATGCCTTGATGGAATGGAGCCCTGTTGGTGGTGACTTGAAGCGGGTGAACCATCGTTGGGACAATCACGGCGGGGCTGTGAATGCTGTCTCGTTTGGCGCCTTTGGTGTGTTCGGCAAGCAGGATGGAACGATTACACTTCAAGATGTGTCCTATTCCATGTCTGCCGGTGATGACATGCAGATTACAGTTTGGGATTCAAATCGACCTCTCGCACCTTTTCATCGATTTGCGGGACACACAGGCAAAATTGTTGGCCTGGCAACAACCCCGAACGGGACAGTCGCTTCCGCCAGTTGGGATCGGACGGCGCGGCTTTGGGATTTGAAGACTTTGAAAGCGGGTCCAGTTCTTGAGGGTCATCAGGGCCCCGTCAACGGAGTCGCGTTCTCGAAGGATGGCAAGCGTGTCTTCACGTCCAGCGCCGACGGGCAGATCCGCGCGTTCGATGTGGCGACGGGCGCGCTGGATCGCTCCATTTACAAGCATGGCTGGGGTATCAATGTGCTGGCGCGATTGCCGGGCGGCGACAACCTGGTATTCGGCGCACTCAACGGCAGCGTTGCGATCATCGATGGGGCGAGTGGCGATGTGGTGCGCGAATTGCCATCGCATGATCGGCCGGTGCTGGCGGTCGCGGTCAACGCGGCGAGCGGGCTGATTGCGACCGGTGGCGGCGATGGTGTTATCCGGGTGATGAATGCGAGCGATGGCTCGATCGTCGAGGAATACGGAATCCCTATGGGCCGGTGTGGGCGCTGGCCTTCCGCCGGACGGTAAGGCCTCTACTACGGTGGGCTCGATGATTTCGTGACGCTGTGGAAGATCTCGCCGCGCGAGAGCTTCGAGGCGATGGATAGTTCCTATCCGCGGCGCTTCCAGGTGAGCGGCCGGTCCGACGATATTGTCGCGCAGGGCGAGTTGCAGTTCGCGCGCAAGTGCTCGATCTGCCATACGTTGGAGGCGGACGGGAAAAATCGCGCCGGGCCGACGCTGCACAAGGTCTTTGGCCGGCAGAATCGCCACGTTGCCGGGCTATCCATTCTCGGAGCCGCTCAAATCGCTGGATATCGTTTGGTCGGAGGAGACGGTTGCCAAACTGTTCGAACTCGGGCCGGACGTGTTCACGCCGGGATCGAAGATGCCGCTGCAGAAGATGACGGATAAGGCGCAGCGGGATGCCTTGATCGCTTTTCTGCGGGTGGCGACGGTTGCACCGGTGCCGGCGATTGACGAAACACCGAAGCCCGGTCAGAGTCCGCGGCGATAAGGAGACCTGCCATGAAGGCTTTTGCGATGGGTGTTGCCGCGATGCTGGCGATCACAATGATCGCGGCGCTGTCGTTGCGGATGCTGCCGATGTCGTCGACCGATGTCTTCCAGGAACGGGCCAACGTTCGGCTTTGACGTGTGGTGTGTCCGCATGTCGGGCGGATCGATTGGACCCTCAGCAGGTACGGCGTTTGGCAATGATTGTGGGTTGCGTTCGATCGTTGGTTTGTTCGGCCGTCGTCAGTTGGATGGCGATTTGCAGCTTTGCCATTGGCGCGCTGGCTGAGTTACGCATTCTCGGTAACCCAAAAGATTATACGACGGCACTGAGCGTCGAGGCGCAATCGCAACCGAAGTGCGAGCTGACCGGTGGCCGCGTTTTCGCCCGGCATGCGCATGGGTCGCACTGCATCGCGTACTATGTGACGCCCAGTATCGATGCCAGCAAGACGCCGGTTTTGTTTTTTGACGGCGATGTGACGCCGGAGATGTTCCGGGACCGGAAGAAGACCGATGACTATTTTGCCGGCGTGCGGCAGGCCTTCGATGCAGTTGCGTTGCGGACCGGCGTGCCGCTGCTTTACGTGTCGCGGCCGGGGCTGTTTGGATCGTCGGGCAATCACGGATTTCGTCGCAGTCACGCCGAGGCGCATGCGCTGAACAAAGCAGTTGATGCGATCAAGGCGCGGCATGGGTTCAAGGATGTGGTGCTGGCTGGGCAATCCGGCGGGGCGTGGGCGGTCGCGGCGTTGCTGACGCTCGGGCGCACTGATGTGACGTGTGCGGTTGGGGCGTCGGGAGGGTTTGATCTGCTGGACGATGTGTTGCGCACGGCGCGCAAGCGCGGCCGGCCGATCCCGAAATCAGCGCTCGATTCGGTTGACTACGGGCCGTTCTACGACGTGAGCCGCAATACGCAAAAGATCCCGAAAGCGGCGGCGCGGCGGTTTTTTGTGATCGGTGATGTTCTGGACAAGCGGACGCCGTTTGATCAACAGAAGCGGTTTGGCGACAAAGTGAAAGCTGGCGGCCATCATGCGGTGGTGATCGAGGCGCGTGCGACGGATCAAGAGCATCATGGGCTCGGCGTGGTGGCGGTTCGGACAGCGGTGCTGTGTTCGCTCGGGCGGCCTGACACTGAACTTGAGCGGCAGGCCGCGCAGCCGTGATCGAACTGGCTAAGTCGAACTGGCATCGTCGAACTGGCATAAGTTGAACTGGCTAAGTTGAACTGGCTAAGTCGAACTGGCGCAACCGATTGGACCTTCAGGTTTGCATCTTCGTGATCCGATTTTTCCGCCGATGCTGACGGGGCATGCCGTGAAGGCGCCCGTGCAGCCGTTCGAGGAAGCGTGCAGGCGCGCGCAGGCGCGAGTGCTTGGTGCGGGTGATCTGGTGTGGAGCCGCAATACGGCGCGGGCTGACCTGGCGTTGATCCTGGAACCGGAGGTCGGTCTTAGCCGCGCACTGCAGATGGGGCCATTGGCATGCGTGGCGGTTGCCGAGACGCTCGGATTTCTCGCGCCGCCGCAGTTGGGTGTTGAATTTCGCTGGCCGGGCACGGTGCTGGTCAATGGCGCGACGGCGGGCGTGGTTCGGCTGGCCGCGGCGCTAGGTGTCGCTGACGTCCCGCCGGCATGGATGGTGATTGGCGTGACGATTGACCTGGTGCGAACGGATCGCAGTGCCGAACCGGGCGAGCGGCCGGAGCAGACCGCGCTCGCAGAAGAAGGTGCGGCGGAGATCACACGGACGGATGTCATCGAAGCGTTGGCGCCGCGATTTCTCGCGTGGATCCACACGTGGAGCGAGGACGGGTTCCGGCCGATCCATGATCAGTGGCTGTTTCGTGCGGATGGCCGCGAGCGCGATATCGTCATCGAGGGTTGCCGCGGGCGTGTTCTCGGGCTCGACGAGGAGGCGAATTGTGATTCTGAAGCCGGCCGATGGTCCCGCCCGTGCGATCGCCTATCGACCGCATGTGACGATGTTGCCGGCCGGGAGCGCGGCATGATCAAGCTGCTGCGCACGATCCGCTTTGATGCGTCGGATGAGAAGGTGTTCGCGGTCGCGGCAGCGGCTGACGAGTGGGCGATCTCGGGAAGCTTCGCCTTCGCCGACATCGCGCCGGAGGCGTTGAAAGGCAAAGTGCGGCAAGCGTTTGCGAATGGATTTCTGGGGACGGAAAGTTTTGGCTGGTCGACATTTGCGACGGTGAGCGAGGCGACCGATGCGGCGGAGCGTGCGCTTCAGTCGCGGCTTGCCGATCATTTCGTCGAACGCTATGGCGCCCCCACGCTGCAGGCGGCGCTGCCGGCGGCACAGGCGGAGGTGGCGTTCGTGATCGATCTGTGCCGGGAGGCGCCGATCAATACCGTGTTCACGGTGCGCCGCGTGCTTGACGATCAGGGGCGCATCAAGGAGGAGTTCCGGACGATCAGGCCGCCGTCGGGTGAGCCGATGCATGCGCGGATCTGGCGGGTTGATGATGAGGCGTGAGTTCTGGAAATCGGCGGGGATGCATCTGCTGGCGGCGTCGCCCGAGGGCTGGCTGGCGGTGACGCCGGATTTTCTGCGCGCCTATTATACGCGGCCAGAGGTGCATCCGGTCGAAGAGAGCAACGCGCACGAAATTCGATTGCACGAAGCATTGCTCGCCGATCCGTTCCGGCCGGTGAGTGAGGCGGAGATCGTGGCGGTTGCTGATCCCGATGCGATCGAGACTTATCGCATCGTGCTCGGCTTTCGCGATACGTTTGCGCGAGGCTGAGCACCATCGAGGGCGCCTATCTCGCGTTGATGCGCGGGTGGGGCGTTGCAGTTGCCGCCGGTGTTCATCGATCAGCTCGTGCATCTCATACTGCACAACATCCTGAAAGATTGCCGTGATCCGATCCGGCTGAGGGCGGCGGAGATTTTCTTTCGCGATCAGACGGTGTCGCTCGATGGCGGGCGGATCATGCTGGCGGACGAGGAAATCGTCGATATGCACGCGCGGGCTGGTGGTGAGACTGGACTTGCGCAACTGCTGGCTGAAAGCGGGACGCCGATCAAATCGGTCGAACTCGACGTGCTCGACGAGGATAACAAAGATATTTACTGGGGCCGCTCCGACCGCTTCGATACGGTCGTCGATTTTCGCTTCGAGCAGCCGGCGCTGGATGCGTTCGCGCGCGTCATCGAGGCGTGGCTCAAGCATCTGGCTGGGGTTGAGGTTAGCGGTGGAGCCGAGGCCGAAGCTCGATGATGCGGATTGGCGCTGGCATATCGGGCTCGATGCGGATGCGACGCGGGTGCTCAATGCACTTTACGATGGTAAGACGGTCGGGCTCGAGGAGATGGCGCAGATCGTTGCCCTGTTCCGGATGCGGATCCCCGATGAACGGCTGGTGATCGATCGCGTGCGCGGCAAGCCGATTTATCTGGGGCTCGGGATGTCGAAAGTCCAAGATCGCTGAAAATGAAGCCGCAGAATCTGCTGACCAATCTGCCGTTGAAGGCTTCGGTTTAGGTGCTTCCGAGGGTCGCAGCGATTTGGGTGGTTGCGTTTGTCATCCCGTGCGCGCTGCGGTGCGTTCTTTCTGGCGCTTCGGTTGCCCACCAGCAACCGCGCAGTACCGCTGCGCAGACACGGGACCTTCCGCATGGGCGTTTCGCAGGGTTCCGCGTCTGTACTTCACAACGCCGCTGATGCGACGTTTTGCAGTGCGCGCGGGATGACACCGAGAGCCTCAGCTGTCGATATTGGCGGCGTCGTTGCTGAATGACGGAGAAGAAAGTCCATGCTGACACGCGATCAAATGCATTTTGGGTTTCTCAATGTCGGGCATTTTCTCGACCATCTCTTCACGCTGATTTTTGCGACGGTGGCGGCGGTGGCGTTGTCGCGTGAGTGGGGACTTGGCTATGCGGATCTTTTGAAGATCGCGACGCCAGGGTTCTTCGCGTTCGGCGCGTTTTCGTTGCCGGCAGGATGGTTGGCCGACAAGTGGAGCCGCGAGGGCATGATGGCGGTGTTCTTCGTCGGCATTGGTCTCGCGTCGACCGCGACGGCCTTTGCGACGACGCCGTTGCAGATCGGCGTGATGTTGTTCGTGGTTGGGATCTTTGCGGCGATCTATCATCCTGTCGGGTTGGCAATAGTGACGGAGCGTTGGCGTAACACAGGCATGCGGCTCGCGGTCAATGGCGTTTGGGGGAATTTCGGCGTCGGTAGCGCGGCGTTGATCACTGGGTACTTCATCGACCACGGGGGATGGCGGGCGGCGTTCATTGCTCCGGGGCTGCTGTCGATTTTGGTGGGGCTCGCTTATACGGTTGCCTTCTGGCCGGAGATTTCCGGCAAAGCCAAGGGCTCGCGGCCAGTGGCGTCGGTGGCGCCCACAACACTTGTGCCGGAGATGAAGTCGGCAATGGTGCGGATCTCGATCATCGTGTTCCTGACGACGGCGGTCTCGAGCATCATCTTCCAGTCGACGACGTTCGCGCTGCCGAAAGTCTTCGCCGAGCGGCTGCAGGGGATTGCGCCCTCCGCGACGGTGCTCGGTCAATTGGCGTTCCTGGTGTTCGCCGTCGCGTCGATCGGACAGTTGATTGTTGGATACTTTCTTGATCGGGTGGGGCCACGCCTCGTCTTCATGGTGGTGGCGGTGGTGCAGCTCGTCTTCTTTGCCGTCATGCCGGGGTTGCGTGATTGGCCGGCGCTGTTGTGCGCGCTGGCGTTCATGCTGGCGGCGTTCGGGCAAATTCCGATCAACGACTTCATGATCGGTAAGATGGCGCAAGGCGAATTCCGGGCGCGCGTCTATGGCTTGCGCTACGTGCTGAGTTTTTCGGTGCTGGCGGCGGCGCTGCCGATGATTGCGCTGATCTATGAGCGAAGCGGGTTCGACATGTTGTTTCGCGTGCTGGCGGTGGCCGCGGCGATCATCTTTGTGATCGTTTCCCAGTTGCCCGCGCAGTTGCCGGCATTTTTGCAGGCGCGCGCGCCTGATCCCAAAACCGCAATGCACTTTTCAGAGCGCACGCGCGGCAGTTAAAGTTTTTCGGCGAACGCTTGAATCGCCTCGGCTGCCGCGGCGAGATTACCTTTGCGGGTGAACCCGGAGGCGCCGCGTGGTCCCAGATCATGATCGCCGTCGCCGATCCAATGGATAGCGATGGCTGGCGATAGCGGCAGCGGCTGGACCTCGGCGCGGGTGCCGAAGGGATCGCGTTCGCCTTGCACGATCAGCGTTGGGCAGGCCAAGCGTTCGAGGTGGGCGGTGCGCAGGTTCTGCGGCGTGTTGGGTGGATGAAACGGGTAGCCGAGGCAGACGAGGCCGGCGATCGTGCCAGCGTTGAAGAGCTCATCGGCGAGCATGCTGGCGACGCGCCCGCCCATCGACTTGCCGCCGATGATGAGGCGCGATGTCGAGCGCTTTCCGATCGGAGGTGATCGGAGAAGCGCTCTCGATTCCTTGCTTGGTCGCATTTTCTTCGCCGAACCGGTAGCCACGTCGCCGGAAAATGCTCCGGCAGTGCGCGGCAGGGCGGCGACGGCATCGCGAAACTCGCCGATGACGGATTTCGGCTTTGGGTGCGGGGCGTTTCTTGCCGCCGTGCCGACGCGCAGCCATATAGGCAAATTCGAAGCGTGCGACGCGCAGGCCGCGCTCGGTGAGGAGGGCCGTCGATAGTGTTCATGAAGGCGCTGTCCATGGCGGCGCCGGCACCGTGCGCCAACAGCAGCGTGGTCGATGCGTCGTCGGGTCCGTCGATCAGGAACTCGGGCATTGTATCGCTATTGGTCTGGGAATGATTGGCGCTGAACTGATGCGGCTGTGGTAGTGTGCCATGTCGATTAGCGCATTTGCGATCGTAAGGGAAATGTGGGTTGGCGATGTCGGTATTCGGATGGTCAGAAATGACGCTGCGCTTTAGCGCATTTGCCGCCGTGTTTGTGGTGATGGCAGCGCTTGAGGTGCTGCGGCCGCGGCGGGATTTGACGCTCAGCCGCGCGCAACGCTGGGTGACCAATCTGGCGTTCGTCGGGTTCGGGGCAGCGACTGTGCGTGTGCTCGGGGCCATCGCCAGTTTGACGGCGGCGCCGCTGGTGGCGCTGGCGGCGGCGTTCCTGGCGGAGGGTAAGGGGTGGGGCTTATTACCGGCGATCGGGCTCGGGCATGCGCCTAACGTCGTCATTGCGATCGTGGTGCTGGATTTCGCGATCTGGCTGCAGCACTACGCGGCGCACGTGATGCCAATGCTGTGGTCGTTCCATCAGGTGCATCACGCCGATCGGGATTTCGATGTGACGACGGCGTTGCGATTTCATCCGGTGGAGATCGGGCTGTCGATGTTATGGAAGGTGCTTTGGGTGTTGGCGCTGGGGGCACCGCCGATCGCAGTCCTGCTGTTCGAGATCATTCTCAATGCTTGTGCGATGTTCAATCACGCGAATGTCACGTTGCCGCGCGCGCTTGACCGGGTGTTGCGGCTGCTGGTGGTGACGCCCGACATGCATCGCGTGCATCATTCGGTGCGTGCGCTTGAGCATAACAGTAATTTCGGATTTAACCTGTCGATCTGGGACCGGTTGTTCGGAACGCTGGTCGAGCAGCCGGCGGAAGGACATCAAGGGATGACGATCGGATTGCCGGCGTATCAAGACGAGTCTCCAGCGCAACTCGGATGGAGCTTGAAGCTGCCGTTTACGGCGCAACGCCGGGACAACTGACCGGGTTGTTGGGTAGGCGTGTTCAGCCGCAATAATGCCGACAATGTCATATCGAGTTGGGTCTCGACCGGCGGTTCTCGCGCGCGTAAATTCGCGACGCTGACCGAATCGCCTGGCGGCGGAGGGACTGATCGATGATTGCCGTGGCCGGAGCCGAGGTGAAGTTTGGATTCGCGGCAGCGATTGGGACGCTGCTGTTGGGGCCGGCTTTTTTGACCGCGGCACAGGCGCAAACTCCCGCTCCCGCTCCTGCGGCTGCTGCCGTTCCCGCCTTCTCCAGTGCGCCAGCTGTCGGCGCACCAGAGGCTAAATCGCCGGCCGTTGGCAAGCCGACGGTTGCCGCCAAGGAGCTGTTT
Source organism: uncultured Alphaproteobacteria bacterium (assembly GCA_963714325.1). Classification (GTDB taxonomy): domain Bacteria; phylum Pseudomonadota; class Alphaproteobacteria; order Rhizobiales; family Hyphomicrobiaceae; genus CAVQOB01. The sequence continues at coordinate 398,693 of CAVQOB010000003.1, forward strand.
GGCGCACAGCGTTCGCCGGCGCCGCTCGAAGCGCGGGCGATCGGATCCTATGCCAAGGGGTGTCTGGCAGGAGCGCGGCAGTTGCCGGTCGATGGGCCGGCATGGCAGGCGATGCGGTTATCGCGTAATCGTAACTGGGGGCATCCTTCCCTGGTCAGCATTATTGAGCGGCTGGCAGAGGATGCACGGACGCTCGATGGGTGGCCCGGATTGCTGGTCGGAGATCTTTCTCAGCCGCGCGGTGGGCCGATGCTGACGGGGCACGCCAGTCACCAGATCGGCCTCGACGCGGATATCTGGCTGACACCGATGCCGCCGCGCCGATTGACCGCGCAGGAACGCGAAGACCTTTCGGCGACATCGATGCTGGCGGCGGATCAGTTGTCGGTCGATCCGAAATTGTTTACCGACAAGCATCTGCGTCTGCTGAAGCGGGCGGCATCGATTGCCGAGGTGGAACGGGTTCTTGTGCATCCGGCGATCAAGAAGGCGATCTGCCAGGCGACGGTTGGGGATCAGGATCGGACATGGCTGCGTAAGATGCGGCCGATCTGGGGGCATCACTATCATTTCCACGTGCGGATCGGTTGTCCGGCCGGGTACACGGGCTGCGTTGTGCAGGCGCCGGCGCCGGGCGATGATGGGTGTGGCAAGGAGTTGGATGACTGGTATGTGCTATTGAAGCGGCCGCCGTCGGAAACTGCCGAGCCGCCGAAACCACCCATGACACTCGAAGCGCTGCCACCGGAGTGTCGCGTGGTCTTAAGCGCGGGCGGCACCGCATTGAAAAAGTAGCTTTGACGCGGCGCCTGGCGCCGGGCTTGGGAGGGTTCAATCGAAATGCTGATGATGATCAGGCGATTCCTGGCGGCGGTGCTGTTGCCGTTGGCGCGCTTTCTGGCGGTTCCGCTGTTGATCATCGCGATGCTGGCACTGGTCGCTGATGGGACGCGGATTGTGAATGGGGCGGGTGTCGTGTTCACGACGACGATTGACTATTGGTCACGCATGGCGCCGCACAGTCTTGCGGGAGCGAAGGCTGCAGTCCTCAAAGCCACGCATCCGGCGATCTGGGACTATGGCGTGCAGAGCGTGCTGCGCCTGCCGGCGTTTGCGTTGTTCGGGCTCGCCGGCTTTCTATTGGCTTTTGCTGGCCGACGGCGGCGCAAGGTCAATATTTTCGCGAATTGACGGGAATGGCAACGTTCCCTTGGTAATCGTCGCGGGAACGCGGTAGATTTTCGGCCGGACCGGTGCATGGCATTGGCTCGTTGCACTTCACTACAGGGTTTACGCATGGCGTCTGATGATATCGTGCTGGCCGAACTTGCCGACGACGACCTCGTCCAACAGATGCACAATGATCTCTATGACGGTCTCAAAGACGAGATCATCGAGGGTGTGACGATCCTGCTTCGGCGGGACTGGACGCCCTACAAAGTTCTAACGGTCGCGTTGGTTGAAGGGATGCGCATCGTCGGCGAGGATTTCCGGGATGGCATCCTTTTTGTTCCCGAAGTCCTCCTGTCGGCGAATGCCATGAAGGCCGGGATGGCGATCTTGAAGCCGCTGCTGGCCGAGACAGGAGCGCCGAAGATCGGAAAAATGGTGATTGGGACCGTCAAAGGCGATATCCATGATATCGGCAAGAACCTCGTTTGCATGATGATGGAAGGCGCGGGGTTCGAGGTGGTCGATCTCGGCATCAACACTTCGGTTGAGAAATTCCTCGAAGCGCTCGAAACGCACAAACCGGACATTCTCGGAATGTCGGCGCTGCTGACGACGACGATGCCCTATATGAAGGTCGTGATCGATACGTTGAAGGACAAGGGTATTCGCGACAACTACACGGTGATGGTTGGCGGCGCGCCGTTGAACGCGGATTTTGCAAAGGCGGTTGGTGCCGACGTCTATTGCCGCGACGCTGCGGTGACCGTTGAAACCGCCAAGGACTTCATGAAGCGCAAGCACAATCAGCGGGGCGCTGTGGCGGCAGGTTGAGGACGGCCGAATCGCATGTTTAGTGCCGGCTGATTGCTGCGGTTTGGCAGGCTCGTCGCACCGGTGCGCTTCTACAACACGTACATTTCCAATGGTTGCCCGCCAGGTGGGCCCTTGGACTCGGGGTCCGTCATCGGAGATGATGGGACAGCATCCGGTGATTCGCGCGTCCGGATCCATGCAGCATCGTCCGGCAGGCCCAAGAGGCTGGTCGAACTGTGGGAACTGTTCGGGGAACCGTCAGATATGGACGCCGTGATACTCGCGCCATCCGACAAAGTCAGGGTGATCGATCCAGCTCGCATCCGGGATATCATTCTGGTGCGCGTGGCCGTGGAAACGCGCGACATGTCGCGTGCGGAGATCGCCAAGGATATCAGCACCATCGTGAGTGCAAGGCTGTCGGCAACGGAGTGCCGGCACGCCGTTGACCGCAATCTCGCCGCGTTGGCCGATGCAGGGCTGGTGACGTTGCGGACGGTGGCGGTGCTGGCGACGGATGCCGGGCGCAAGCGGGCGCAGATGGTGCTTGGCGGGAAAGGCGCATTGCCAAAGTCGTGGCGTGAAGCACGTGACGTGCGGCTGGTGGCCAGGGCGATTGGTCTTGACGATGCTTCGAGCGCGCGGCTGAAGTTGCTATTGAAGGCGGATGGCCTCAAGGCTGCAATCGTGCAACAGGCATTCGGGGTGTCGTTGCGTGGGCTGGTGACAGCGTCGCGGCTCAGAGCCGGGCTTGCGGTGGTGGCGCTGGAGCGGGCGTTTGGGCAGTCGGGCGGCGGGTCGCCGGCGCGCAAAACCGGGTTGTCGGCCAAGGACGGGCGTAAGCTTGCCAGTCAACTCACGGCCGAGCAGGGCAACTATGGTACGGATTCTCGCCTGATCGCGGTATTGGCCATTCAGGTGACGCGGGCAATCGCTGGAGATTTTGCCAGCCTGCAAAGCGCCGTGCTGCAGCACTACGTGTTTGGTGAGAAAGTTTTAGATGACATGCTCGCGGCGGCTGGCAAGCGGAAGCCCGAGCGGCGACGCCGGTCTGTGCGGCGCCGTGGTGACTATCAGGCGCCGGTGCAGCTGGATCTACTGTTCGGTGGTCAACGCGCTGAACCGGTTCCGGTGACGGTCCGCGTGCCAGTCGAACGCGCGGTCAGTATCGCGCGTCCGGATTTGAATGCCTTCACGGCAGAAGTGCGCCGCTTGGCTGACGGTGTGGCCGAGGGGTGGCCGGGCAATCGGAAGGCCTTCATCAATCGTGTCTGGCGGGTGACTCAAGCGCAGCGGCCGGAATGGGGGCTGTCGGAGATCGAGTTCAAGGCGATGCTGACGGAAGCGCATCGTGCAGGAGGATTGGCGCTGGCGCATGCCGATCTCAAAGACAGCAAGACGCTCAAAGACGTGCAGGAATCGCAGATCGCCTTCAAGAACACGATCTTTCATTTTATTCGCGCGGATGGATGAGCACGCTCCGCCGCTGCTGCTGAGCGGTCGGTTGGTTTGGTTCTTGCGGCGACTTGGACATAAGAGGTTTCATGTATTCCCAGGCTCACATCGCGTCACCACAGACGCCGACGCCAACGGACGGCGCTTCTCGAGCCTTCGAGCATTCCATCACGTGGGAGGACGACATCTGGCGGGCAGATCCGGTTGATGTTGAACTGGTGCATGCGAAGGCGCGGCGGAAGTTTCTCGACCTGCTGGAACTGATCACGGGCGATGCGGGCGCGCAGATGCAAGCGCGGATCCAGTTGTTCCATGGCCAGTCGGGGGCCGGTAAGACACATTTGATCCGGGCGCTCAGGACCTCGGCGCATCGTGCCGGTAAGGCTTACTTCGGTTATGCGCAGATGACGCCGGACGTAGCGAACTATGCCGACTACTTTCTGCGGCGGTTGATCAACTCGCTTGAGAAACCGTACAATCCAGATATCGGCGGGGAAACGGCGCTGCAGCGGCTGACCGATCGGATGGTCGGAGATAAGCAGATCCTGAGTGAAGCGGCGTTGCTGGAGTTGCGCGAAGCCAATCTCGATGATCAGCAGTTGGCTGAGCTGGTGTTAAGGCTCGCTGATGAGATCGTCGTCAGCCCGAAATTCGCGGGCCAAGAGATCGATATCAACATCATCAGGGCGTTGCTCTATCTGCAGCGATCCGATCCGCGGATCGATCAGCGGGTAAGGCAGTATCTCTATGGCCGCGAGTTGACGGAGTTGGCGCGGCCGGCGGTGGCGGCGCTCGATCCCAACCGTGGCGATGGGCGGGCCTTCGACATCATCGAGGGGCTCGGCCGGCTGATGTGGATGGTGGACGGCGCAGCGCTGGTCTTCACCATCGATCAGGTGGAGGATCTGCGCTTCTTCGATGACTTTCAGGATCGTTTTCAGAAGGCGGTTCGCGATCTGATCCAGATTGCCAACCGGCTGCCACGGTCGGTGATCCTGATCTCGTGTCTCGGTGACTTCTACGACAAGGTGCGGGAGGTCCTGGCGCAATCGTACGTCGATCGCATCGAGAAATCGGGTCCGGTGCCGCTGGTCGATACGCGCACGATCGAGGAAGCGCGACTGATCATCAGCCGCCGCCTGGAGCATCAGGTGACGCTTGGCACGTATGTTGGGCAAACCGATCCAATGCAGGTGTTCGGGGCCGAGTTTTTCAATGATCTCGGTGGGCTTTCGACGCGGCGACTGCTGGAGCTGGCGCAGGCCCGTTGCCGGGAGATGGCGGGCCAGATCAGTGCGCAACAACCGGAGGGCGCGGCGGATGCGCCGCCGAGCTTCATGAGCGCGCTGGTGGCGGCGCTGGGTGGATCGTTGTTCGTTGGCGATGCGCCGACGCCGGCGGTTGCGGAAACGGCGCAGCAATCGGATTTCCGGGAGCGGTGGGAGCGATTCAGCGCCGACGCTTCGCCGGAAATTTCGGCCGATGATCAAGAGCTGCTGAATATCCTTTCGGCGGCGATGTTGCTCGGGCGCGACGAGTGGGGTGGGGTGGTCGATGTTTCGATCGTCGCGCTATCGCTCGGGGAAGATGTCCCGGCGATCGATATGACGCTGAAGCATCGCTCGGGGTTCACGACGGAGAGCCGGATCTTCCTGTGCAACCGTAAAATGCAGGGCGGGTCGTTCAAGCGGCAGCTCGATAGCGCCCTGACGCATATGGGCACTAAGGCCTGCTTCATGTTGCGGGCCAGTGATTTCCCGACGATCTCGAAGAAGAATCAGGCCTCGGCGTCGTTCCGGCGGTTCCGGGAAAGCGGTGGTCGCCCGCTGGTGGTACCCAACGCCGATTGGGAACGGATGATGACGGTCAGGGAGTTCCACGCGCATCACAAGAATGATCTGGGGTTCGGCGACTGGTTCGAGCAATCCAAACTGCTGTCGAGCATCGGCTGCATCGTGCAATTGCTGCGGCTCGATCTGTTCAATCGCAACGTGACCAAGGTCGATGGTGTTGCGAAGGCGGCGTTGACAGCGGTTGTCGAGGCGGCTGGCAAAGCGTTTGCGCAAGGCCATCCGGCGCGTGCTGGCGAGCCGCTGCCGTCGGCAGGTGGCGCGCCGATCGGGTTGTTGCCGGTGCAGTATCTTGGCGACGATCGCGTTGGAGATGCGTCAGCTGACGCCACGGCGCCATCAGAGGTTCCGCTGGATGAAGGGCTGCCGCTGTCAGCTATTCTTGACGAAGATGGCGAGGATCTCGGGAGCATCATGGCGGGCCGGGTCAGCCGTACCGGCAAGGCCGTGACGCTGAACAAAAGTGTCCTCAAGCGCCATGCGGCGGTGCTCGGTGGTTCGGGTTCGGGCAAAACGACGTTGGCCCTGTGCATCATCGAGCAGCTGTTGCTGAAGGGCATTCCGGCAATTCTGATCGATCGCAAAGGCGATCTGTGCAGCTATGCCAATCCGGATGTCTGGCGGGCGCTCGATTCCGATTTCAGCGATCGACGCGGCGAGCGGGAGAAACTCGCCGATTCGATCGATGTCGCGGTCTATACGCCGGGGCGAACATCGGGCCGGCCGATCTCGATCACGCTGCTGCCGAATGGCATTCGCGAGCTTCCCGAGCATGAGCAGCAGTTGCTGGCCAATCTCTCGTCGGCGGCGCTCGGCGACATGCTGCATCTGAAAAATTCGGCGACGCATCAGAAACAGTCGGGGACGCTGTCGGTCGCCTTGAAGCTGCTCGGGCAACGCTCAGCGACGCAAGTGATGTTGTCCGATCTCATTCACATTCTTGAGGAGGATGATCCGGAGCTGGCGGAAGCGACGCAGCGCATGGATCCTTCGGGTAAGTTGCGGCGCGATCTGGTTGCGCAGCTGGATAGCTTGCGACATCGGAATGCCTCGTTGTTTGATGGCAGCGGTGAACCCTTGAGCATGGAGCAGTTGCTCGGAATTGGTCCATTCCGGCGGCCCGATGGGCGGACGCGGCTGTCGATCATCTATACGGGCTTCCTTGGCGACAACGAGAATATCCTGTTCTGGGTGGCGCAGTTCCTGTCGGAAGCGCTGCGGTTCTGCCAACGCAATCCGAATGATGAGCTGCAAGCTGTCGTCATGTTCGACGAAGCCGATCTCTACATTCCGGCGACCGCCAAACCGGCGACGGCGGAGCCGCTGCAAAGTCTGTTGAAGCGTGCCCGTTCGGCCGGCCTCGGCATGATGCTGGCCACACAATCGCCGGGCGATCTCGACTACAAGAGCCGTGATCAGATCACGAGTTGGTTCATCGGGCGTGTGCGTGAAGATACGGCACTGCGTAAGCTCAAGGCGGCGTTCCAAAGCGAAAGTGGCCTCGATCCCGCGGTGGTGCTGCCGCATCAGACCGTTGGTGAGTTCCATCTGGTGCAAGAAGGCCTGGTGCGCGCCATGCGAGCGCATCGGTCGCTGATCAACGCGGAACAGGTGCCTTTTGACAGAATTGAGCACTTGGCGCGCGAGACCAAGGGCCAGGACGAGAAGCAGTTGCGGTTGTTCAGTTGATCGCGAGGGACGTGATCGCGAGGGACTGTGAACGCGAGGGACGTGATCGTGCGGGTTTGCAGGGATCTGGGACCGGCGTGACTGGACAAAAACAAATGAACCGGTCCTGGATGCGCCGCCTTGCATCGGAGCATCCATTGACCGGTTCGGCAATTCAGTGGCATTAAAAATTGATCAATATCGTCGACAACAATTTTAGCCGATGGTGTCCGACATCACTGACTTGCATTCAGAGATGTACCTACCAGGGCCAATAAAAGGACTGTTGCACATTTCCTCTGTATTGTACCAATGAGATATTCCTGCTGGAGCCATTTGGAACTTTTATAGCATGCGCGGCTTTAACCCGGATCAACTTAAGGCCCTGGCCGAGGTTGTCGAGCAAGGCAGCTTCACGGCCGCCGCGCGCCGCCTCAGCCTATCGCAACCTGCGGTCAGTATCCAGATTCGGGAGCTTGAGGAACGTTGCGGGTTGACGTTGCTTGAGCGCACGGGGCGGCGTCCAACATTGACGGCGGCGGGGCAGGATCTGCTGGTGCATGCCAAGAGGATTGCACACGAAAACGATTTAGCCTTGGCGACGATGCGACGGCACAAGAATGGCGCTTTGGGCCGGGTGCGTGTCGGTATGAGTACGACGACGTTGAGTTATCTAGCCGGCGACGCCTTGCGGCAGTTGCGTCGCCAGCATCCGACACTGCAGGTCTCGGTTGCCGTTGGGACGTCGCCGGAGCTGGCTAATCTGGTCCGGGATAACGATCTGGATCTGGCTATCGTTACCTTGCCAATTGACATGGCCCAACTCGCCAGCGCGGTGATGCTGGAAGATGAATTGGTGGCGATTTTACCGGCTGATTGGACGGGGATACCATCCCAGATCACGCCGGCCTACATGTCTGAGCAGCCGTTGGTGTTGGAACATCGTGCGGCGGTGTTACGCGCCATGGTGCTGGAATGGCTGCGGGATGGCGGGATCAATCTGGAAAGTGTGTTGGAGCTCACCCATTTGGAGGCGATCAAAGCAGCGGTGGCAGCGGGCATTGGTGCTTCGATTGTGCCGCACGTGCTGGTACAGGGTGATCAACTTTCCAAGGGCATTGCCGTGCACCCATTGAAGCCAAAGCTGCTGCGAAAACTCGCCATCGTGCAGCGACGTGACAAGGCTATGACCGATGCCATTGCCGTCGTTCGTAAGACATTGATGCAGTGCCGTGTCGTCCCATGATGCCGTTTCCGCCGAGCCCGGTTTCCTACGCTCCGTCAAGTCGATTGAGATTTTGACTGTTGATATCTTCGTTTTTTGGTGCAAAACTTCTGCTTTCGGTCTACTTTGGCCATGTGAGTACCCTGGGCGGGGCGTTCACGACGGTGATCTCTGAGGGGAGAGCATCGTTTGGTGCGGTTGAGTTATGCGGGTCGTATCATGCTTGATAAGTCATTTATCTTCATGGCGTTAGCTTGTGCTGTGGCGCCGTTTCTCGGTGTCGGTGCGTACGTGCTGACGCTGGGCCTTTAACGTCCAATTGGTTCGGGCGTGTGGGCGTTGGTCCTGGTGGTGCCGCTGTTGGTCCGTTGTTGGCCAATAACGCGGTGGGGTCTTTTTGCGCGCAGCGCGGATTTTGCCACTTCTGGATCATTGCTCCGGCTTGCCTTGCGCATCCTGTTCTTGCAGCTCCCAACTTTGCATCTCGCAACTTTGCATCTCGCAACTTTGCATCTCGCAATCTTGCGCATGCTGTCCTTGCGCCTTCAAACCTTGCGCCTCCCAGTGAATTGTGGCTCGCCTGTTGACGGCTGTCGATGATGGTGCTTCGGGCCACAGTTACTTCGGATTGCTGCCAATTTTGTCGTCGTTGACCCAGGCCATGCGCGGCGCAGCGTGTTGGGCTGCCATGCGCGAACTTGCGTATCGTCAGGCTGGACTTGTGCGCTGCCGCCTTTTACGCATGTGGTCATAGTCCTCCAAGGAGCCTGCAGTCTCATGAAACTTGTGCGATTTGGTGCGCCCGGCGCTGAAAAACCGGGCCTCGTCGATGCCAACGGAAAAATTCGCGATTTGTCGGCGCACGTGAAGGACATCACCGGCGACGTTCTGTCGCCGCAGAGCCTTGCCAAGTTGAAGGCGATCGACCCTAAGACACTGCCGGAAGCGCCGGTGGGCGTGCGCATCGGGTCGCCAGTCGGCCGCGTGCACAACTTTATCGCGGTCGGGCTCAATTACGCTGATCACGCGAAGGAGACGGGCTCGCCGATTCCGAAAGAGCCAATTCTGTTCAATAAACTCGCGAACTGCATCGTCGGGCCGAATGACGATGTGATGATCCCGAAGGGCTCGCTGAAGCTCGACTGGGAAGTTGAGATCGCGTTCGTGATGGGGCGCCGTACGCGCTACGTCGAAGAGAAAGATGCGCTGTCGTATGTCGCGGGTTTTGCACTTTGCAATGACGTGTCCGAGCGGCATTTCCAGGCTGAACGCGGCGGTCAATGGATGAAGGGCAAGTGCTTCGAGACATCGGGTCCGCTTGGGCCATGGCTGGTCACGACAGATGAGATCAAGGACGTGCAAAAACTTTCAATGCATCTCGATGTCAACGGCAAGCGGATGCAGACCGGATCAACAGCCACGATGATCTTCGGCATCGCGCATCTCGTGCACTACATCAGCCAATTCATGGTTCTGGAAGCAGGCGACGTGGTGACGACGGGGACGCCGCCTGGCGTCGGTCTCGGCATGAAACCGCAGGTGTTCCTGAAGGCCGGCGATGTAATGTCGCTGGGTATCGAGGGACTTGGCGATCAGAAGCAGAAGGTCGTGCCGTTCAAACTGTGAACGCAAGTGTTGTGGTTTGATTGAATGGTGGAAGGGGCGGCTTAGGGCGTGCCCCTTTCATTGCTTCCGCACAGCGTTTCATAGCGGCCCGCGGAAACTTCGACTCGGATCGTCCGACTGCGGCCCGGCATGCTCTTTATCTGGCGCGACCGCCCCACAACCCCACGCGCGGACACAGGCCCATCGAGATGGAAGAACACAAGTCGATCGTTGCGTTGGCCGGTATCAGCCTGGCGCCAAGCTCGTCGGCGCGTTGTCGATCACGGTCGCGCCGAACTTTTGTACTTCGAGCACCGCTAACCCGCGTTCGGTGGTGCCGTCATGCGACAAGCGGAAAGCGCCGTCGACTCCGGTAAAGCCGCTCGGTCGCAGCAAAACCTGCTGGTTATAGCGGGTGCCGCGCTGGCCTGCCGATAGCGCGATGGCAAGGCTTGCGGCGTCGTACGCTAGGGAGGCTATGCGCGGCGGAGCGTGGCCGTGCGCCTTGGCAAACTTCTCGGAGAAATCCTTCCAGCCGCGCGGGTCGGGGCCAGCGAACCAGGCGCCGACGAGAATCGCGTCGCGGCCAGCGTTGGGGTAGTCGAGCCCGCCGGTGCCGATCAGCCTGATCTTGGCGGGGTCGATGCCCTCTTTCTTTAGCAGGGGGCCGAGCGAGACCAGGACGTCCTCGCCACCAGGCACGAAGAGCGCATCAATGGCGTCGCCATGTTCCTCGATTCCGCGCATGGCATCGCGCAGGCGCTGCACTGGTTCGACCATGCCGTTGGGTTGCGCTGGATAGAGTTCGAGGGCGACAATTGTGCCGCCGGACTTGGCGACGGCCTCGCGAAAACTTGTTTCGGTGAGCTTGCCGAGGGGATCGTCGGGGATCAGGGCGGCAAACCGCTTCTTGCCGCGAGCGGCGGCGTAGGCGACGACGCGCTGCACTTCCGGGCCGACCAGGAAACTGATGAGATGCGTGCCTTGGCCGGCGACTTGGCGATCGGTCGAGAAGGCCAGCAGGGGTACTTTGGCCGCGCGCGCCGATGAGGCTGCGGCGGTGACGGATTTGGCAAACAAAGGCCCGAGAATGATTTCGGCGCCATTGCCGATCAGTTCTTCCGATGCTGTCTTGGCAACTTCGGGCGTGCCCTGGTCGTCCCTGACAAGGAGTTGAACGTGGGTTGCGTCGTGATCGGTGATGGCGAGTTCGGCGGCCTTTTTCATCATTTCGGCGAGAACGGCAGTCTGGCCCTGGCCGGACAAGGGTAGCAACAAGCCAACTTTGACGGGCTCGCGTTGGCGTTTGGCTGGGCCTGTAGCAGGCGAGAGATCGGCTGAAGCCGTTCCGGGCGTTGCGCTGTCGGTCTGCTGGGCCGGTGATTGATTGGTGCCGGGTTGGAGATGGCCTGGACCGGAAACGGAGCAGGCGGTCAATCCGAAGGTACATAGGGCAATGCTTGCCCATCGAAGACTACGGGGACCCAATTCCATGCTCGCAAACCAACGCCCGGCCATGTGCTGCACGTCACTCCCAGTCGGTTGCGCTCAAGGCCAATGTGGTTGGCGATACCGGATGTTGGCCGATGCGCGCGGTCGTTTTCTGCTCGCTTTTGGTAGACCGGTACGGTCGACCCGGCCAGCGCATCCTTGCAACACGATATGGGAATTCCGGCGGCAACGTTTGGGTCGCGTGCCGCATAAGACTTAATCTTGCTGTGCTGTGATGCACCCCAAAGCGATTATGCTCTGTTCTACTCCGCCGTGATGCCGGCGTCTTTGAGGGCGGCGGTCCAGCGGATTACTTCCGAGCGGACGAAGGCATCCGTCTGGGCCGGCGTCAGTCGCAATGTGGTCCCACCCGTCTTGGCGAAGAGTTCGGCGGTCTCCGGCGTGGCGACGACTTTAGTGAAGGCTTCGCGCAGTTTGGTCAGTACCGGTTCGGGTGTGGCAGCCGGCACAAACAAGCCAAACCAGCTTTCCATGTCGAGGGCCGCAACACCGGTTTCCGCGACGCTCGGCACTGTCGGGTGCATGGCTTGGCGGGCTTTTGATGACACCGCCAGGGCGCGGACGGCATTAGCGTCGACTTGGGCGCGGGCGGTCGATGAAATGTCAAAGAACAGATCGATGCGGCCGCCGAGGATGTCCTGATAGGCGGCCTGGGCGCCGCGGTAGGGAACGTGCGTCAGCTTGATACCGGCCAACTTCTCGACCATCGCCAAGGCGATGTGCTGGCCGGAGCCGCGGCCGCCCGAGGCATAGGTGATCTTGCCAGGGTTGGCTTTGGCGTCGGCAATCAATTCGTGCAGGTCCTTGTAGGGCAAGTCGTTGCGGGCGACGAGCGTATAGGACCAGCTGACGGCGAGGCCAACGGCGGTAAAATCCTTGAGCGGATCATAGGGCAGTTTCAGATAGAGGCCAGGATTGAGGGCGATGTTCGAGAGGCCGCCGAGCAGCAGGGTATAGCCGTCGGCCGGCGATCTGGCTGCGGCTTCGGTGCCGACCAGCGTTCCGGCGCCAGGACGGTTTTCGACGATAATCGGCTGGCCGAGCAAGGGCGAGATGCGATCGGCGAGCACGCGCGCAACGGTATCGAAACCGCCGCCGGGCGGTTGCGGCACGATCAGTTTGATGGCTCGATCGGGATAGGTTTGCGCGAGGGCTGGTGGGGTTGCTGCGATCAGTATGGACGCTAAGGACGCTACGATCGTCAGACGCATGGAATCCACCCTCGTTGCAAGGTATGTGCGGGCTATGCCTTTGCCATATAAGGTGGGATGTCCGGCGGATGGCAAGATGTTCATAGCGCGATGACATCACTGCGAAGCAAAGAGAATTGTTAGTATGACGGCAAGACCTCAGGATTTGGCGCGGCCAGGCGCGGTAGTTGCACGGTTGCTGGACGATGCGATGGCCGCGCCGTTGTCGCCGGGCCTCTATCTTGTGGCGACACCCATTGGCAATTTGGCCGATATCACGCTCAGGGCGATCGCAACGCTGGCGCGTGCCGATGTCGTTTATTGTGAGGATACGCGCCACAGCCGCACGCTGATGGCGCACTTCGGGCTCAGCGCGCCGCTGAAAACGTATCACGAACACAACGCCGATGCGGCGCGGCCGGAAATATTGGAAGCGTTGGCGCGCGGGGCGAGAATTGCGCTCATTTCCGACGCCGGCACGCCGTTGATTTCCGATCCGGGCTACAAACTCGTCAATGCGGTTCTGTCAGCCGGATACGCCGTGACCAGTGTGCCTGGTCCATCGGCGGTGATCGCGGCGCTGGCGCAATCGGGCTTGCCGACCGACACATTCCTTTTTGCGGGTTTTCTGCCACCTAAATCAGCGGCGCGGCAATCGCGCTTGCAGGACCTTGCGGGCGTGCCGGGGACGATCGTGCTTTACGAGGCGCCATCGCGGGTCGTGAAGTGTCTGGCTGACATTGCCGACGTGATGGGGCCGCGCGAAGTGGCGGTGCTGCGCGAATTGACCAAGCTACATGAGGCGGCACGGCGGGGGTCGGCCGCCGAACTCGAGGCGTACTTCGCGGCCAACGAACCGAGGGGCGAGTTCGTCATCCTGATCGGACCGCCGGCCGAGGTTGCCGCCAGCGATGACGATATCCGACAGCGGCTTGAAACAGCACTTGCTGGGATGAGCCTGCGGGACGCCGCTGATGCGGTGGCAACGGCGTGTGGCGTGGCGCGCGGGCGAGTTTATGATCTGGCGCTTGCGATGAAGCGGGAGCGCGATGGGTGATGACGCCTCAAACGCCTGATCCCGATCGACGATCGCGTTACGTGCAAGGCCACCGGTCCGAGTGGATCGCTGCCGCGGCGCTGATGTTGCGCGGCTACCGGATCCTGGCGCGGCGTTGCCGTACGCCCTATGGCGAGATCGACCTGATTGCGCGGCGTGGTCGGCGGCTTGCCTTCGTCGAGGTGAAGTGGCGGGCGACGCGCCATGAGGCGGAGATCGCGATGCGGCCGCGGCAGATCGAACGGATCCGGCGGGCGGCAGACTATTGGGTCGGGCAGCAGCGCGGTTATGGCGACTATGATATCGGCCTCGATGTGATGCTGGTGCTGCCCTGGCAACTTCCTATCTATCAGCCAGATGCGTTGCAGCGCGGCGCACTTGACTGGCGCCTCAATGATCGGCAACGACGGCGTTGACAGCGGCCGATTATCATCGTTTGCATGCCGGTGCCTGAACCTTGACGGAGCCGTGCCGCAATGCCCCTGAAAATCGCCTGCCAGATGGACCCGATCGATAAAATCGACGTCCGCGGCGACTCGACGTTTGCCATGCTGCTCGAGGCGCAGAAGCGCGGGCATGAACTGTTTGTCTATGCGGTTGGGGATCTGAGCCTCGACGGGGCGGACTTGATCGCGCACGGTACGAACGTGACGGTGCGGGACACGCTCGGCGATCACGTGACGATCGGTCCGCGCCGGACGATCAATCTGGCGGAATGGGACGTGGTGCTGCTGCGGCAGGACCCGCCGTTCGACATGAGCTACATCACCAATACGCATTTTCTCGAGCGCATTCATTTGACGTCACCGGCCAAGACGCTGGTCGTGAACGATCCGCGCGAGGTGCGTAATGCGCCGGAAAAACTCTGGGTGCTCGATTTCCAGGATCTGATGCCGCCGACGCTCGTCACGCGCAATGCCGACGACATCAAGATGTTTCGCGACCGCCACAGGGATATCATCGTCAAGCCGCTGTTCGGCAATGGCGGCGCCGGCGTGTTCCGTATTCAGCCGGGCGATAGCAATCTGGCGTCTCTCATCGAAATGTTCCACGCCATCAATCGCGAGCCGTTGATGGTGCAGCAATATCGCCCTGAAGTGCGCGGCGGCGACAAGCGGATCATTCTGGTCGATGGTGAGATCGCCGGCGCCATCAATCGCGTGCCGGCCGAGGGCGAAGCGCGCTCCAACATGCACGTCGGGGGTACGCCAACGCCGACCGAACTCACACGACGCGACAAGGAGATCTGTGCGCGGCTTGGGCCCGAACTGAAGCGTCGCGGCATGATTTTCACCGGCATCGATGTGATCGGGCCTTATCTCACCGAGATCAATGTCACGTCGCCGACGGGCATCCGGCAGGTGAAGGCGTTTGGTGGCGCCGATATCGCGGCGCTGATCTGGGATGCGATTGAGCGGAAACGGCGCGGCGTGTGATGGGGTGGTTCTTACCGGCGTGATTTCGCTTCGCGACTGGGGCCGGCCCCAGACCCCGCTGGCGGGACACCCGCCAGCCCGCCCGCCTTTTGTTCGAAGTGTCAATGTTCTTAATTTGTTCTTGACGCCTTGGGCGTGTGCTGGCTAATCTTGGCTTCAGTGCGGTTTGGGGTCGATCATGTTCGCAAAGATTTCCACGCTGGCGTTTGTCGGTATCGAGGCCAAGCACGTCGAGGTGCAGGTCCGGATCAGTTCCGGCGCCTTCGTGTTCGCCATGGTCGGCCTGCCCGACAAGGCGGTGGCTGAGAGCCGCGAGCGGGTGTGGAATGCGCTGCACGCCATGGGCCTTGGGCTTCCCAGCAAACACGTAACCGTTAATCTGTCGCCGGCTGATCTCCCCAAAGAGGGCAGCCACTATGATCTGCCGATCGCGCTCGCACTGATGGTCGCCATGGGTGCCGTCCCGGTCGATGCCATCGAGGGGTTCGCAGCGGTCGGCGAACTGGCGCTGGATGGGTCGATCCGTGGCGTGCCGGGTGTGCTGCCCGCCGCGATCGGCGCCAATGCGCTTGGTAAGGGGCTGATCTGCCCCGCAGCCAACGGCGGGGAAGCCGCCTGGGCGGGGGAAGATTTCCACGTACTGGCGCCACCGCATCTGCTCGCGCTGATCAATCATTTCAAGGGCCATGCAGACCTTGCGGACGGCCGGAGCCGAATGTCGAACGTGATCTTGGCATTGTGCCGGATCTGCAGGGATGTGCGTGGGCAGGAGACGGCTAAGCGCGCGCTCGAAGTCGCGGCGGCCGGTGGGCATAACCTGCTGATGGTCGGGCCGCCCGGCTCGGGCAAATCGATGCTCGCCGCGCGGTTGCCGTCGATCCTGCCGCCGCTGACGGCTGAAGAAATGCTCGAAGTTTCGATGGTGCATTCGCTCGCCGGCGCGCTCCTCGGTGGCAAGCTCGCGACGGCTCGTCCCTTCCGTGCGCCGCATCACTCCGCCAGCATGGCAGCCCTCGTCGGCGGCGGCACACGGCCAAAGCCCGGCGAAGTGTCGCTGGCCCATCTCGGCGTGTTGTTTCTCGATGAGTTACCGGAGTTTCAGGCCAACGCGCTCGATGCCTTGCGCCAGCCGCTCGAGTCCGGCGAGACGGTGATCGCGCGCGCTAATCACCGCATCACCTACCCGTCTCGCATCCAGCTGATCGCCGCCATGAACCCTTGTAAATGCGGTGGCAGTGGCCCCGGTCTGTCGTGTAAGCGAGGGCCGCGTTGCGCGATCGAATATCAGGCGCGGTTGTCTGGCCCCTTCCTCGACCGCATCGATCTGCAAATCGAGGTTCCCGCTGTTTCCGCTGCCGACCTCGTCTTACCGCCGCCGGTCGAGGGAAGCGCCGAGGTCCGCGCCCGTGTCGTTGCCGCCCGCGAACGCCAAAGCGCGCGCTTTGCCGCCTTGAAAGTGCGCGGCGTCCGCATGAACGCGCACGCTTCAGGCCATGTTCTTGATGAAATCGCGCGGCCAGAGCCTGCCGGCGTAACACTGCTGCAGGAGGCGGCCGGCGCGCTGCAACTCTCAGCGCGGGGGTTCCATCGCGTGCTCCGCGTGGCACGAACCCTCGCCGATCTCGATGGGATCGACGAGGTCAAGCGCATGCATATCGCCGAAGCGCTCAGCTATCGCGGCGAGACCATGCGCCAGCGGCACGAGGCGGCGGCTTAGTTCGAGTGCATGCTGGCTGTGGCGCGAACTCGCTACGCGAGCGAGGGCCAGCCCTCGCGCTCCCGTTGGCGGGACACGTTGTGGTATGAACGCCTGCGCGTTCGGGCCGAACCGCCCGGCTTTTTTGATGTTTCGTCACGACCTTATGCCGCGCAATCAAATGTCGAGGCAGAGGAAGCTCGCTCTCTCGGCGGTTCCCAATCTCAAGTGCAACTCAGTGGCTAAACCGTAGGCTCTGTTTGCCATCGTAGTTGCCGGTTACTGCGATGGCGGCGGTCAGGGCGTGACGCGGCGTGCAGCGCTCGCCGCTTCGTTCGATCATGACGATGACGTCGGATGCTGATCGCTTCGATGTCACCGGCGCCAGTGGCGCCACCCAGGAGGGGGGAACGCATGAAAACCGCAACGAACCCCGCGCAAAGGGCGAACGATCACCCCCTCATTCTCAGCCCATTCCACACATGCGGCTCGATAACCCGGCAACGGAATCCCTGTCGGCCGGCAACCGTCGCCGGTCATGCATGCTGTCGGATGCGTGGCGGTGGCGCATGGGAACGGCGCACCGTTGGGCATGCGTAACGGCGCTTATTGGTTCGGCCATTGCGCCAAGAACGCGATCAGGCGGCAGCGTGAGGTGAGCGGTTTGCTTGCGATGACGCGCGCGACGATCAAGACGATCGCGTGTGAATTCGCGGAATGATCCAGGGAACGACGCTGCTGCGCCTGTGCCACATTCGGTGTTACCCATGTGCTATCCAGGCACAACTCCAGGACGGCGACCCACTCGGATCGCGCCACCTAAGTCACGGATTGACTGCGATAAATTGGAGCGGGCGAAGGGATTCGAACGCTCGACCCCGACCTCGGCAAGGCGGAGCCGGAGAACGATGACGATGCATCAAGTGCCTGATTCCGGGTGCTTCTACGCATTCTGCCCCTGATCAAAAGTGAGAACATTGCATGTTCAGGTCGTGAACGCAGTATCATGCCTGGCACAAAACGGACACAAGGCATCCCAGAAGAATATGGCTCAATGCCTTTTCGGTGGCCAAAGATCGCGATTGAGCATGCGCAGCCGGTTCTGGCGCGCAGCGCGGGTCTTGGCGGAGATCCCACAGAGATGCGATTTGGAGGTAAGCCGCCTAATTCAGAGTTCGACAGCGGCCCAGCAGCGCGAGCGCGCGCAGTCAATGTGCCACACGATTCGATAGTGCCTCAGTTCGCGCGTGTCCATGCGGCAGGGGGATGATTCCAGGCCGATCAAGCCCCGGCAACGCTCACCCGCGCCAAACTGCGGCTCGCCGGGGACATATGTCATCGTCCAAATGAACGGGCGCCGCCTGCTTCGAGGTCAACGGATGCGTAAAGCCGCTCAATACCCGCGACACGACAAATGTCGGCTCTTGCGGGGAACTCAATACGGGTCTGCCACGTTAAGGCTTGGTGCGCCCACAGGGCAATGACACCGAGCGCCCGGGCTTGCGATACAAAGGAGGCAACCATGAAAACCGATACCGCTTTGAGCGGGCTGCTATGCGGCCATTCCGTCCTGATCATCGAGACCGATATTTCGGCTGCGACTGACCTCCAGGACGCGCTCGCGGAAACAGGCGCGCGCATTTGGACGGCGTACACATTCGAGCGGGCTTATCTGCACGCCGAAAAATCGCACCTGTCAGCCGCGATCATCAATGCCGCTTACTCGCCGCTGGAAAAGAAAATGCTCGGCGATCTGCTCTTCGAGCGCAATGTGCCGTACCTCGTCTCGAGCAAACCCATGTCGTACCCACCGGGTCATCTTTCAGTCCATCCTGCGGCCACTGTCGCCCGCATCGTCAAGCTGGTGCGCTCAAGCGCCGGTAGCAGCGGCATGGAACGAATGCTGTCCGGCACGCGCAGCGCTTCTACGGCGTCGAGTCTGATCGGGCAAAGTCGCTGACGATCAACCGAATGCGGTCACTGTCGGATAGAGCACCGCGTGGAACGATGACGATGAGGCTGACCGGGTCGTTACGCAGTCGTCGGTTGTTGCCGATTGTCATTTGCCCATTACAGACTGGTTCGTACAGGCGATCGGACCGTCGGGGCCTAGGGCAGCGATCTGTGTGCACTCCGGTGTTGTCGTCGATGCGACATGTGTGACGACCACATGTTCTGCAACGGATTGACGGAGAACGGCAGGTTGATCCGACCCGTCGCCACTCAAATAGCCGGACGTCATCACATTGCTTGGTGACAGCATCGCGCGCACTGCGTCAAAAAAATAAGGGGGCCGCATTGTCACCATCTCATGTCCTGCAACGCCAACCGCTTTTCCTTCGCCCCGATCCCTCACGTGTGGTTGTCAGACCGTTCAAACCTGCAACCGAGCCTCGTGATTTCAATCCGACCGATAAGACGCGGGCCAACCATATCGTCGATAGAGTTCTCTCGCTCGAGCCGGGACAAGCGGCCCACTTGCTGAGCGAAGTGCTGGAAAATTTCGAGGGACGACATCGCAATCTGCTGGATATCTTCGACCGACGTGCTGTCGAGATGGAAGACGCTCTGGCACCCCACGCGTTACTGAACCGCACGCAACGCTGTCTGGTGGGAGCCTATTTTTTACATGAGTATTCGTTCGAGGCGTCAGCGCTATTCAACCCGAGCATCGTTCTTCATCCCGATCAATCAGGCGCCCCGCCAAATGGCTGCCGGTTTATCCTCAGTTTGCGCGCGGTGGGAGAAGGCCATATTTCGTCACTCACTTTCCGATCGGGAAGCCTTGATGCGGAGGGATCAATCACAATCGATCCGACCGCGCGGCTAGCCAGTGTACCAACAGTCGCAAGCAAAGTGTCGCGTTCCGACGGCGACGACGTCGAGGTCACGTTCGCCGATGGGCAAGAACTGAGTGAGCGGGTGATATTCCCCATCACGGATGCTCAAGCCAATGGCATTGAGGATGCTCGGTTCGTTGCATTTTCTGACAATCAAAGCGCGACGTTCTATGCGACATACACTGCCTATAGCGGCCGAGCGATTCGGTCTGAGTTGATCGAGACAAAGGACTTCAGGTCCTTCCGCATGACACCGCTATCTGGGTCCGCAGCACGCAACAAGGGGATGGCCCTGTTTCCGCGCAAGATCAACGGCCGCTATGCGATGATCGCGCGTCAGGACAACGAAAACCTGTACTTGATCTATTCTGATGATCTCTACCGCTGGGACGGCGGCGGACAAGCGATCCTCAAACCAGCCCACTCCTGGGAATTTGTGCAAATTGGGAGTTGCGGCTCGCCGATCGAACTTGATGAGGGCTGGCTGCTGTTGACGCACGGAGTGGGCCCGGTTCGCAAATATGCCATCGGAGCGGTTCTGCTCGACAAAACTGACCCATCCAAAGTTCTTGCCCGATCACGCGAACCATTAGTCCGTCCTGAACCTGCAGAACGGGAGGGTTACGTCCCCAATGTCGTCTATACCTGCGGCGCACTGCGCCACCGCGATCGCATCATCCTGCCCTACGCAATCTCTGACACGTTTTCGACTTTCGCGACGATCCGCATCGACGATCTGTTGGCTGCGATCAGAGATTGAGAATGGTTCGGCAACCTCCGCCTGCCACTCGAAAGTTTCCTCCACACCATTGTAAATCCGGGAACCCATGACACCCGACATCGCAATCTGTCTTGCCATTCTCGTGGGGGCGATCTTGCTCTTCGCGTGGGATCGCGTAGCCGCTGACGTGATCGCCCTCGGTGTCATGTTGGCGGTGATTCTGACCGGTGTCCTCCCAGCGGACAAAGCCTTTGCGGGTTTCGGCAGCGATACCGTCATGATGATCCTAGGATTGCTGATCATGTCGGCGGGCCTGATCCAGACCGGCGTCGTCGAAATCGCTGGCCGGTTTGTCTTCGAATTTGCGGGGCGCAATCCGGCAATCTTCTTGCCTGTGATCATGGTGTCTGTGGCGGTCGTATCGGCATTCATGAGCAACACGGCTGCCACCGCATTCTTCGTGCCGCTGGTGATCGGTTACGCGGGTAAGATCGGCGAAAGTCCTTCGCGCTTCCTGCTGCCGGTGGCTTTTGCATCCATTTTGACGAGTTCGGTCACGCTGATCAGTACGTCGACCAATCTGGTGGTGAGCGACGTTCTCACCCGCTATCAGCAACCGCCGATGGGCATGTTCGAACTGGCACCCGTCGGCATTCCGATTGCCGTCGTCGGCATACTCTACATGTGGCTCATTGGGACGCGGTTGATCCCACACCGCGACAATCAGAACGCGGAAGAGACGATCGGTGAACGAAAATACCAGGCCGACGTCTTGGTCGTCGACAACAGTCCACTGATCGGCAAAACGCTGAATGAAGCAAAATTGAATCAAGACCATGGGTTGACGACTGAGAAACTCATTCGCGGCGGTGTGACCATTAGCGGCGCGGCGGAATTAGCCACGCTCAAACTTCAGACGGGTGATGAGTTGATCATCGAAGGGCTGCGCGCGGATCTCTTGAAAATAAAGGACTTCGAGGGCCTCGACTTCAAGGCTGACGTGCTCCTGTCCGACCCGGACACCAACGACGAAGAGTTGACGATCGTCGAGGGTGTGTTGCTCCCGCGGTCCCTGTTGATTGGCCAGAGCCTCAAAAGCCTGGATTTCAAGGAGCGCTACGGATTGCAAGTGTTGGCGCTGCATCGCGGTGGCCGAGTCCCTGCAACCATCAGCGCGGCACGTTTGCGCTTGGGCGACGTTTTGCTTTTGCAGGGTAAGCCGGAGAACGTCGTGGCGCTGGAACGGGGAAACCTGTTCAACATCTTCGGCAACGTCAATTTCGGTCGGCTCAACCGCGCGCGCGCGCCGCTGGCGGCTGCGATCTTCGCGTTGGCCATTATCGCGGCGACCCTCAAACTTGCAGCGGTGCCGGTGGCCGTTTTGGCTGGCGCATTTGCTATGCTTCTCACGCGCTGTCTGTCGCCTGAAGAAGCTTATCGACAGATTGAATGGAAAGCACTGATATTGATAGGCGCGCTGCTATCGCTCGGAGCGGCAATGGATGCGAGTGGTGCTGGAAAATTCATGGCTCAGCATTTGATCACTCTCGTTGGTTCAGACAACCACTACGGACTTCTCAGTTGCTTTTTCGTGCTGACGGTCGCCCTCACCCAACCGATGTCGAACCAAGCCGCCGCATTGGTAGTGCTGCCGATCGCTCTGCAGACTGGGATCCAACTTGGGGTCGATCCCCGCGCGTTCGGGATGATGGTGGCTGTCGCAGCCAGTTGCTCGTATCTAACGCCGCTCGAGCCATCGTGTCTGATGGTCTATGGGCCAGGCAAATATCGATTTGCCGATTTCTTTCGAGTCGGCATGCCCCTGACAGTTCTGATCTATGCGATCGCCATCATTTTGGTCCCGTGGCTTTGGCCGCTGACGCGACTTTAGGACTCGGCACAATCGCACCCAGCCAACCGATACCACCGGATGGCTCCGCTCAGTCGACCAAGTCAGGTGATTATGGTGGGCCGGGTTGACTGCCGGACGCCCACCACATCAATCCGCTGCATGAGCAACGCTGTATGCGCGATGGTCGATTTTATTGCAAATATGGACACGTGTGACGCACGCCGTCGTAGCCGGTATACATGCCCGTATCTGGTTCGAACGACCGATAGGTCTGACTGCACCGATCCCAATCGCTCGAATGTGTGCGACGATGTTCTGCTCGCCCGGCCTGCGAGAGCACAATGCCGCCGATGATCGCCGCGCCGAGGCCTAGAGCAAAATTTCTTCCGTTATTGCGACGGTAGCCATAGTTTCGATAGCCTCCAGCTCCGCGGTTGTAATACCGTCCGCGATACTGAACTTGCTCGACGCTTTCTGACCGGATCGTCGTGGTCGCAAAGGCGGAAGTCGCGCCAAAGCCAGGCTGCGCAGCGGCGAATGTCATAGTCATGCATAGAGAAGCAGCGCAAGCCAATGCGCCCATAACTGGCTTCATAATAACGTTCATGGTGCGATCCTTGGTGCGGTTGTTCGGGAGCGGCGACGCCGCTTAATGATAGAACCCATCAAGCCGCAATTGGTTCCGGTGGCAGTTGCGTAGTGCTTCACTAGGCATGTCAAAGTATCAGCGAGGCGATCCGATCGCGAACGACTCTCCCGATGCACAAGATCAAGGACATGTCCGACGATGGAATTTGAATTGAAAGCGATCCGCGCACGTCGCGGGTTCGACGATCGCAATGGTAGTCACATGAGCGGTTCGATGGGTGGCGCATCGACGACGTCGAGGCCGGAATTGGCTCCAGCCTCGACGTTCGGCGCAGAAATGATCAATTCCAGCGGCGATCTCGAGAATGCCACCAACCCCAGCGGCCTTCGCGCCAAGTCCAGCCCCAATAGTTGCCGGAAGGTCGATTGCCACAGTCCAAACGCTGGCCGCGAGAGTGATAATGCCAACCAGCCGGCCCGCGATTACAAGACGAATGGCTTCCGTTGATATACTCGATGCCGAGGCGAGGTGGGCCGTCGTCGTTGAAAGTGTTCGTCGAAGGCAGCGCCATAGACGCTCCCGTCGAGATCAATAGAGCGGATAGTCCACCCAAGAGTGCAGTCGCGCGCATGTGCCATGTCCTTCGTTTGTTGGTGTCTCAACTGAACGCCGAAGCCGCCGATATCGTTCCAATCTCGATGTCGCCGATGACCAAGGACAGTCCGTGCCAAAAATGGATCAACGCGCTGACTCCCGCAGCCCGCGTCAGCCATCACCGCTGGACCTGGCCGAATGACCCGCGCCGAGACAACAACCAAACGCGCGCAGCGCGACACGTTCGCCGACACTACCAACGTCGAACCGGGTAAATCCGCCGGCGTGAACCGATCTGACGTCGCATGGGAGCCGCTTGTCTGGCCAAGTCCGCGTCGGTTATCCTGGAATCAGCCTGTGTGCATGACACGAACCACCGTCCCTCAATCCGTACCATCCAACGTCAGCGTCAAAGCAGACCTTCGCTGTGCAACAGGCGACCCATCGGTGGCGCCCATAGAACGCGCGTCGTGAACCGCCAGATTTGCCGTGCCATCCAAAGCAGTGGCAGGATTGAGATGCCAATCAAGAAACTGACCACGTCAGGCTCAACCCCATGCAGCCAAAGGCCTGTGACCAATGCGCCCTCGATCGCGAGAAACCCAATGCCAGCGACAAGACCAATTATCGCCTTGGCCGTCGTATGACCGATGCGCACCAATTCGCGAGTTTGTAGACGCCAAGGTGTCGCCTTTGAGCTTAACAGTTCGGGGTGTGACCATGTGAGCTGATGCATGCTGACCTCGACGTTCGACGCAGCCGTACCAGTCCAACGCGGATGATGAAACTATGGTTCCGAGGCTGGCTGCCACAATACCGGCGATGCGAACGCAAATCGTGCGCTATGACGCGAATGGCCCGAATAACGCTTGTCACGCGGTCGCTTCCAGCTCTGCAATGTCGCTCGCTCCGCACGATGTTAGCGATGGCTGCCCCGCTCGGCAATGCTGCCGACGCGTTGAAGAATTAGGGTTTGGAAAGACCAAGTGCCGGTGATGATTGGTGCCGACAGAAGCTGCATGTTTTTACGAAGCCAATGCGACAGGGAACCAATTCGAACGCTGCGCATTGTACTCTAGTCGGCGGTTTGGCTTCAAAACAGTTGTCCGCGTGCAAATGCGTAGGACCGCACCGATACACGCTGACGGTTGAGTAGCCATCTGGCATGGATGATGAAGTCATGGGTCTGCGCGTTACTTGGCCGAATTTAATCGTTTCGGCCACAGCCGGAGCACTAAGCATCGCGATCATTCTTGCGTTGACGAACATTCCACCGATCGCAATCAGTTCCGCGATCGACACCGCGGATGTGCGCTCGGCGAGCAATGTCGGCGTAACCACTTTGAACACGAAATAACAGGGTTGCCATCGCTGTGCTGCAGTGGGGTCCATCGACTGCTTGTTCGGCAAATGTAGAGCGAGGTGCCGACAATGACTGATGTCAAGAAGCCGGCGAAGGTTCGCGCCAAAGCGTCACCGAAAGCTAAGGCAGCTGTCATGACATTGGACGCGCCGCCGGCGGAATCGTATGTGAGCGATTTCTCAATAGGCGATGACATCGAGCACCCACAGTTTGGGGCTGGTGTGATCTTAGGAATCGCGGGCGAAAAATTGCAGATCCGTTTTGCAGACGATCGCCAGCGCCAAGTGCTGGACTACTATGTCGTCCGCGCCTGAATCGCCATTTCAGGTCAGCAACGCTTGCCAAAATTATCTGTTGCACCGACTGGTCCAGATATGCGGAGTGGTTCGCGTGTTTGTTCGGGCGCTGAAATGGTACTGAGACTCGTTGTGGCGCAGTCGGTGCACGACCGATGTTTCGGTCTGGCGCTGCGCAGAGCTTCATCCCAGTTGAGTGGCAGCCTCGCGGGCCTATGCAAGCAGAGAGTTTAGGCTGCTCATTAGGTTGCCGACGCTGGCGGTGTTGTCGGCGCGGGATCTTCGAGAAATTCCAGCGCCTTTGCGATTTCTTCGACCGTCGCTGCTTCTTGTGCCGTTTGGCCCGGCGGTGGCGCCATCCCTTCGCTGGTCGCGCGCATGCGATCCAGTAGCGTTTGGTTCCATCGCTTCAGAGTCGCGATTTTCTGGCCGCGTGTCAGGCCGGGCTCGGCAACGATATCGAGCGGACGCGCAAACACCGCGTCTGGCTCCAATCGTGCCTTCTCAACGTTCAAATTGACGACTTCGCCCATCGGTGCAGCTCCTTCGACGTCCATACGCTGCGCGATCCAGCTCTATTTGCAGTCAACGCGCCATCGGTCGCTTCGTTCCAGACATTATTTTTAAGTCTTGCCCCGGAACGAAAGCAGAGCTGACGCGTTGGTTAAACGCGTCGCTCTATTCAGGCTATTGCGACATCGGACCAGGAATCAGTTCTGGAGCTACCGCCAAAAAAGCAGGGGGTGACATGCGAAGCGAACTGGTGACGCCCGTCCGGCCGACCCAGGCTCCTGATTTGGCGGCACTCGCATCGCTGCTGTCGGGTGTCATCGTTGTTGCTGTTCTTTACCTGGCCCGCGATGCATTGATCCCTCTGGCGTTGGCCATTTTGATCAGTTTTGTTCTTGCGCCTATGGCACGGGCCTTACGCCGGCTTGGCTTGCCCCGGGTGCCGGCGGTGGTAGCCGTCGTCGGTCTGACATTTGGCGCGATCCTTGGCATCGGTGCACTCGGGACGACGCAAATTTCCCAACTGGCCGAGCAGTTGCCGCAATACCAGGCGAACATCCGCGAGAAAATTCGCACGCTGAAGGGCGCGACCAACAGCTCCGTTGCGACACGCGCCACCTCGGTCATCGAGGACATCGGGCGCGAAATCTCCGGCAGCAAGCCGTCTCAAACATCGCCGGCGACACAACCCTTGGGATCGAGGGATGCTGCGCCAATCCCCGTGGAGATCCGGCCATCGACGTCGAACCCGTTGAAGGTTGCTGCGGAGTTCTTACAGCCGATTATCAGCCCACTCGCAACCACCGGCCTCGTTGTCCTGTTTGTCATCTTCATCCTTTTGCAGCGCGAGGATTTGCGCGACCGCGTCATCAAGCTTCTGGGGACACGTGCGTTAAATCGGACGACGGAAGCGATGGACGAGGCCGCGACGCGTCTGAGCCGTTATTTCCTGCTGCAAACAGCACTGAACGCTGGATTTGGCCTGATCGTTGGCCTCGGTTTGTGGGTGATCGGCGTACCCAGTCCGCTGCTCTGGGGTATTTTTACGATGCTGATGCGCTTCGTTCCATACATCGGGTCCGTGTTGGCGGCGGTGCTCCCCGTCGCGCTTGCTGCCGCCGTCGACCCAGGTTGGTCCATGGTTCTATGGACATTGGCCTTGTTTATGATCGGTGAGCCGGTGATGGGACATCTGATCGAGCCAATGGTGTTTGGTCGGCAGACCGGACTTTCGCCGATCGCGATCGTGATCGCAGCAACATTTTGGACATGGCTTTGGGGGCCAATAGGGCTGATCGTTGCAACGCCGTTGACGTTGTGCCTGGTCCTGCTTGGTCAATACACCACTCGGCTTGAATTCTTGCATGTCATGTTGGGAGATCAACCACCGCTGACGCCCGCAGAAAGTTTCTATCAGCGCCTGATCGCGGGAGACGCGATTGAGATCATCGAGCAAGCCGAAACCCAACTGAAGGACCGGCCGCTCGTTGCCTACTACGATGACGTCGCGATGCAGGGACTTGCCTTGGCTCAACGGGACGCCAACAGTGGCGAGTTGACAGGCGAAAGACAGGCGCTCTTGTATTCCGGTGTCATGGATCTCGTCGATGGATTGTCCGACAGCGAGGATCCCCTTACCGAGGATATCGCCGTCCCCGAACCGGGCACTGAAATGGCGCCGGACGATGTGGGCATTGGAGGCAACGTCGAGCAATCGCAAGCAAAGCCCGAGCCGAGAGTTCTCTGCATAGCGGGTCGCGGGTTTATCGATCAATCCGCGGCCGCACTTCTTGTGCAAGTTCTAGATCGTGCCGGTGTCAGTGCACGGCTTGGTAGCGACCATGGCCCACAAGGGCTGTCCACTACGGAAAAGACCTATCCCGATGTCCCTCTCATCTGCCTATCGTATGTCGGCACGGCTCGCTCGAACTCAGGTCCGGTTCATGGTCCGACGGACGCGGCGGATCTTTCCCAAAGCAAAAATCATGATCGGTCTTTGGCCCGTCCGCGCGGCTGATCCAGAGGTGCAGCAAATCAAAGACACGAGCGATGGTGATCAATTCGCATCATCGCTCCATGACGTCGTGACCTTGTGCACGACGGATACCGCATGGATAGCTGCCGCGTCAGCGAGGACCGAACACAGCCGTTCGCACCAACACCAAAGCCGCAGTGCACCATTCCCGCGGGCAAACCACATCGTTCTCACACCGCAGGAGGGTTAGAACGTGCCGGATGCGCCTGATAATCCCAATCGAGACCAGCCGCGTGACATGACAACAGCCGTCACCGTCAGTGCGCCGGTCGTCTGGCTGCTTGGTAAAGTGCAATCTGGCAAGAGTTCCATCATCAGAACGTTGACGGGCCATGCCGACCTTGAGATCGGCAACGGCTTCAAGGCTGCCACCAAAACCGCGCGGATCTTTAACTACCCCGAATTCGCGCCGCTCATCAGGTTTTTGGACACGCGCGGGCTGGGCGAGGTGATGTATGACCCCGCCGCTGATATCGCTGCCTGTGAGCAGCAGGCGCACCTGCTATTGGTCGTTATGCGGGCGCTCGACCACCAGCAATCGGCCGTCCTGGACGTCATTGAGACGGTGCGCCGTCGCAGGCCGGAATGGCCCATCGTAGTTGCTCAAACCACACTGCATGAGGGTTATGAGAGTGGGGCGCATCATTCGCTGCCGTATCCCTACGACCACCTGTCGCCCTCGCAATGGACACTGGCTGGGGTTCCAACTGACCTCGCCCGAAGCCTTGTCAAACAGCGTGCCCTGTTCGACGCGGTGCCGGGTCGCGATCGCATTGCCTTCGTGCCGATTGATTTCACTCTTACGGTCGACGGCTATCAACCTCAAGACTACGGTCTTGGTGCATTGATATCTGCGTTGCAACGGATAGCTCCGGCCAGTATCGCTGCGTCCATTCGCGACGCACGGACTGCGTCAAACAGGACACGAGCGGCGCGCGCGCATAGCCAAATCCTAGGATACGCGACGGCCGCCGCCGCCGCCGATATCGTTCCCGTGGCAGGCGCGATTGCCGTACCCGGCATTCAGGCGAAACTGTTGCACGACCTCGCCACGGCCTATGGCGTGCCATGGGATCGGCAGACCGTTACACAGTTCGCTGGATGTCTCGGCACCGGCACCATGGTGCGCATGCTATCAACTTTCGGAATACGAGAACTCGTCAAACTGCTGCCGGTGTACGGACAGTCGGTAGGTGCGGCGGCGGCGGCCGTCACCAGCTTTACGACGACCTATGCAGTCGGCAAGGCTGCCACATACTTCCTTGGGCAAAGGCGGCTTGGTGAGGCCGTTCCGACAGACGTCGATCAAGTGTACCGGGATGCGCTGCAGCAAGCGTTAGGGCTTGCGCACAACCGGCAGGCCGAAATTTCGAGACCGGAACCAAAACCATGACAGGCAAACGGACAGTTGCGCGCTACTTGCGAACCGCAATGATCGCTGCTGCCGTTCTGTTGCCGGCGCTGTCGCTCATTCCACTCGGTTCGCTCTGGCTGTGGCAGAACGGTTATCTTCTGTATTGGGTCGGTGCCGCATTGGCTCTATCGACGGCGAGCTACCTTGTACAGCTCTGGCTTGTCCGCCCCGCCAGCGCCCCACTCATCGGCGATACCGCCGTGCAGGCGGATGCTGACCATAACCCGTCATGGACACCCCAGGAGATCGCGGCTTGGAACGCAGTTGAAGCGTTTGCCGCCAAGGCCGATCCAATGGAAATGACCGACCACGAAGCCATTGTTGCACTTGCCTTGCGCACGATCGAAACTGTAGCCCGCAGCATGCATCCAACCGATGCTGATCCGTTGTGGCGCTTTACGGTGCCAGAAGCACTCGCGCTGATCGAACGCGTCAGTCGCGATATGCGACCCTTCATCGTTGACAATATTCCGCTCGGCGACCAGCTCACCGTGACGCAAGTGATGAAAATCTATCGGTGGCGATCGGCCATTGATGTTGCCGAAAAGGCCTATGACCTCTGGCGTATCGTGCGCGTCCTCAATCCTGTTGCTGCGGTCACCAACGAAGCGCGCGAGAGACTGACAAAAAAACTGTACGCGGGTGTGCGCGACGAATTGGCAAAGCGATTAACGCAAGGTTTCGTACGCGAGGTCGGGCGCGCAGCCATTGATTTGTATGGTGGGCGTCTTCGTGTCTCCACCAAAAATCTTGCCGAGCACATCAGCGATGCAACCAAACGGGACCGAGAAACGCCCGAGATTGCAGAACCGTTGCGCGTGCTCATCGCTGGCCAGATTGGCGCGGGCAAGTCCAGCTTGATCAATGCTCTTCTGCGAGAAATCAAGGCGACTGTCGATGTCCTTCCAGCGACGGGCGCGTTCACCGCATTTGCATTGAACGATCCAACGCTGCCGCCAATTCTGCTGATCGATAGTCCTGGTATGCAGGACGATGCAGCGACGATTGATCGCCTAGCGTCCCAAGCCGGTGCCAGCGATCTTGTGATCTGGGTGACGGCGGCCAACCGTGCCGATCGGCAATTGGATCGCGCTGCATTGGACGCAGTTCGCGAATATTTTGCTTCGCGTCCGGATCGCCGCCGGCCGCCGATCCTAGCGGTCATGACGCACATCGATCGCTTGCGCCCAACGCAGGAGTGGGCGCCGCCATACGATCTGACCAATCCCACAACCGAAAAAGCCAGAACCATCGTCGAGGCCAAGGAACAGGTATCGATCGAGCTTGCGATCGCTGCGGATAGCGTCATCCCAGTATCCGTGCCCGACAATCAGCGCGCAACCGATATTGAAAATGTCTGGATACGTATTGCACAGGCGCTACCAGACGCAAAGCACGCGCAATTGGTCCGTCGCCTGCGCGGAGCGGATGGTCGGAGTTGGAGCAAACTCTGGTCTCAGGCGATCAACGCGGGTCGCACGGTGACGAGCGCGATAAAAAAGCGCTAACGTTTCATACTTCTGGCAATGCCAAGTCCGAGCATGAACGCACTGCCGACCACGCGGATTGGGCCAAAATAATCGACGGCTTCTGCAACCTCTTCTCGAACGGCGCTGACCGTCTCCTGGGCAGGTGTTAATGGCGTCGTCTTAGCCTTGGACTTGGCCTCAAGCCAATCCAGGTATTGTGGCATCAGGAGGCACAAAAACCCGACGACAAAGCAACCCACTGCGATGATCGCGCCAGCGACGGGCGCATCGTAGCGCTCGCTCAGCATCCAAAACGTAACGATCAAGCTGAAAATTGTGCCGACAAGCAGCAAGAACACGGCAAAGCCGCCCCAGGACGCCTTGCGTGTGACGTTATCAACCGCGCCATGTGTCGCGCGGTTGGCTGCGTACAGTATGAGATTACCGATCATAGTCCACCCCTGGGGTCTTCAGTTATCTGCGAGCGATCATTGCCAGAACAAAGCCGACGCCCGCGGCGATACCCGCCGCCTGAATCGGTTTGCGGCGGATGGCAGCGGCTAGATTGTCCAGTTGTTCTTGTGCGACGTGTTGCGCTTGCCCCGCAACATCCGCAAGCTGCTCACCAGCTGCACCGGCCATCGCCGCGGCAGTCTGTTTTGCGGAGCGCTCGCCGTTTGAGGCGGTAAAGCTACCGTATCGGTCGTTGCTGTTGGTCATGATACCGTTCCTTTGTGATCTCTTTTGCGAACGCGGGTCATTGTTTAACGCGTCACCAGCAGGCCAAACAGAAATCCGACGCCGACCGCGACCATGGCTGATTGCGTTGGGTTCCGGCGAATGGCCGTTTCGAGGCTGCCGAGTGTTTCTCCGGCCTTGGCTTGCACGTCGCCGACCGTGCTCCCAACCGTCTCGCTCGCGAGTTTGCTCACAGAGCTCGCGAGACTGGCAATGTCGCTGCGCAGTGCGTCGACATCATCCGCGACCGCCTTCTTTGCGCCGCTTTGGATCGTCGAATGCGCGTCTTGAGAAGCTATACCCGGTGCAGCCATGAAACTCTCTCCTTCGTTTTCTAGCGAACCATCCAACCTTCGTCTTGAACAACGGCCCTGGGCGGAATTGGTTCCATCCATGGCTCGCTCCATTTCACGGTACTGGAACCAATTGAGCGCTGGCGCATTGTCTTTCTACAATTGTGCACGCGGTCTTGCCGCTGGCAGGGAGGACACGAAGATGCTCACGTCCGATAAATCGACCCATGGATCTCGAACCGCTCGGTGATCAACGATCGAGATGATCCAGATGCGACGCTTGCCGAACTGAGAAGGGATCTCGCGTCCCTGGTGTCTGACGTGAAACTGGTCGTTGCAGCCAGGGCCGTTGCCGCGAAGGACACAGCGGAATTGGGCCTAGACGCGACGCGCGGCACAATCCGCGCGTATCCGATTTCATCGATGGCCATAGCGACGCTGATCGGCGTTACTGCAGCGGTTGTGCTGACGTCGGGCGCCCGGCGGCCTCGCTCACTTGCGACACGCATCAGCGATTGGTCACCCGGCATAACGCGCCATGATCTGCACGAGATGGTTGGAAACGTACAACGCTCGGCCTCGAAGATTACGTCCGGCACGCCCTTGATGTCGGCGTTCGAACGTGTTGTCGACACCGTCTCGTCACTGGATACGAAGGCGACGCTGACCCCAGCACTCGAAAAGGCCGGTGCTTGGTTGAATACTTTGCGTGGAAACATCACTGGAAAATGATCGTTTGATCGATCTGTTTGAAATGGATCCGTAGCTCCATCGTGAGCCGGACGTGACGGGACATTGTGACAGGCGCGGACAGTTGGCGAGGGCAGCCAAAATCGCCGATTCTAGTCCAGAAACTCACCACCATCAGTGGTTGCTCCCATTGCAGCCGCACCAAGTAATGGGCAATGCAAATGCAGGACCTCATTCCAGGCTTGGCCAGCCTTGGCCAAGGCTTGGCATGAGTTGGCCCCTACTTCTGACATCTACAACAGCGTGCGCAGGATAGACGCCGGGTCCTGCGGATCGCGATTGTTCGATGGCTCGATCAGATGCGTCCCAGAATAATGAGAACCAGCAGGATGACCAGCACGGTGCCAGCAGCACCCGATGGTCCGTAACCCCAGCTTCGACTGTGCGGCCACGACGGCAACACGCCAAGCAAAACAAGGACAAGCAACACGAGCACAATGGTTGAAACTGTCATGTGAGACCCCAGAACCAAAGATCCACAGTTCGGACCAGCCAAACTGTGGATTGCTTTAGGCTGCAGTGAGCAATCCTTACATGGCGTCCTTGTAGTCGCGCGCCCAATCATCGACTTGTTTTTCGGCGGCATCCTTGGCAAGCCCGTAGCGCTTCTGAATGGCACCGGAGAGTTGATCACGCTTGCCGGCGGCGACATCGAGATCGTCATCCGTAAGCTGGCCCCATTTTTCCTTCACGGTGCCTTTCAATTCTTTCCAATTGCCTTCGATACGATCCCAGTTCATGAGATGTCTCCTATTATTGTCCATCGGAACAAGGCCTGAGCGAACAGTTGGCTCGCTGGCCTTATGTTGTTAACGCTGAGCGCATGTTCTTGTTCCCGATCGCGTCGACAAACTTGTTCAACGGCTCGGCAGGCAGGCGTTTTTACATGACGTCTGAGCCGATGCGTGTGTCGACGCCAATCGACAGCGAAACAGAACCCACTCAAAGGCACTACAGTGAGTCCTTCAACTGGTTTTGTAGCCGCACGAAAACGGCGTTTAGGCGCGCCTTCAAGAGCGGCGATGCTGATCACAAGAAGCAAGTGCCTGCGAGAACGTCGGCATCGGCTTGACTGGGAACTCTCTGATCCCTAGGCACCAGTCCGAATTGGGGACGTTTACTATTCGACATCAGACGTTACGTGCTGCACTACCACGGTGACGTCCTTCACTCGCTGGTTCGTCGCGAGCAAGAACAGGATTGAAAGTAGCGGAATGAACTGCGCCAAAAAACGATGCCGATGCTGGAAAATGTCGATTCTATAAAGTTCGGAGATTGAGCGACTGTACCTCGGAGATTTTGCAGCATTGTTGAGACGTAGTCTGAGTTGTTTTGCACTGCGACAACGCATCCGTGCTCAGAAAGTTCCACGCGGGGTTGTGCCGAGCAGAACACTGCGGTTCCGAGCACAGAACACTTACTTAGCCCGCGCTGCCATTGACGGAACGACCGGTTGGTCGACACTGGGGTCAGCCCTGTAGCCTTCCTCGTCTTGCAGGCCGAGGTCCTCGCTCAAGCGCGCACGCGCCCGATTGACCCGACTTTTTATGGTGCCAACCGCGCATCCGGATATGACCGCTGCCTCCTCATAGGAGAACCCTTCTGCACCCACGAGGATGAGCGCTTCGCGTTGATCGGTGGGAATTTTCTGCAGCGCCTTGCGGAAGTCTTCGAAGTCCATGTGCCCGAGTTGTTCGGGCTGCACCGAAAGCTGAGCTGACAGATGGCCATCGGCATCCTCGACTTCCCTCCGGCGCTTGCGATGTTCCGAGAAGAAGAAATTCCGCAAAATCGTGAACAACCACGCTTTGAGATTGGTACCCTCCTGGAAAGACGCCAGATTGTCCCAAGCTTTAACGAGTGTCTCTTGCACCAGATCGTCGGCCCTGCTGGCATCACCGCACAGCGACATCGCGAAAGCACGCAAGTTTGGGATGGATCGCAACAATTCATCGCGAAGCGCTGGCGAAGGACCGGTCACTCGGTCTTCTCCCGCCGTTCGAGTTCCTCCAACAGCTTGCGGAATTTATCCGGGACGGGTTGGCTGACGATTTCGTCGTAAACGGCTCTCAGCTTGCGGCCAAGATGGTCCTGGATGCTCTGGTCCATTTTTGGCACAAGCTCCGGCCCGTCGGTCTCGGTCGCTTTATCGTTCTGCTTCTCATTCTGCATGGCCGTCCGGTCGCCCCCGCGATGTTCCGTGAATGTCCCGGCGATGATTGCCGCCAACTGGCCACTCGTCTTGGATTGTCTGTCATTGTTCGTCATCAAAGCGTCCATCACTACCAAAAAGAACAATGCACGTACACGCGGACAA
Source organism: uncultured Alphaproteobacteria bacterium (assembly GCA_963714325.1). GTDB lineage: Bacteria > Pseudomonadota > Alphaproteobacteria > Rhizobiales > Hyphomicrobiaceae > CAVQOB01. The sequence continues at coordinate 433,154 of CAVQOB010000003.1, forward strand.
GGTCCCCAAAATACCAACCATCGGTGTAGGCCCGGCCGCCGACATTATCGGCCGGAAGCGACTATTCCTATTGACCACAACAGCCTAACGTTTGCCGCTGGGAAAAGTTCCAGTCCGTGCGGAACCTTTTAAACGCTACTGCGTTAGTTGTTTGCTGGGGAGAGTGTTTCGGGTCCAGCGCGTCATTGCATTGAAGGGTGGACCAAATGTCGATTTCCGCAAGAATCGCTCCACATTTGCCGTATCTACGCCGGTTCGGGCGAGCCTTGTCGGGCAGTCAAGAGAGTGGCGACGCTTATGTTGTTGCAGTGTTGGAATCGTTGGTGGCTGATCCAAACAGTTTTCCTGCCGGTGAGCCGCCGCGCATTGTGTTGTACCGGGCTTTTCTCAGAATATGGAATTCCGTCGACCTGAACCATGGGCCGTCCGAATCCAGTGCCGACGGCGATGGCGCCGGCCGAAAGCTTGGATCCATCACGCCTTTGCCACGCCAAGCGTTTTTGCTGACTTCGGTTGAGGGGTTCACGACGCAGCAGACGGCTGCCATCCTCGGGCAATCTCCCGATGCGGTGACAGACTTGCTCACTCAGGCGGGCCAGGAAATTGCAGAGCAAGTCGCGACCGATGTCCTGATCATTGAGGATGAACTTCTGATAGCCATGGACCTCGAAGGTCTGGTGCAGGGACTGGGACATCGCGTAACGAGCTTGGCCCGCACGCACGGCGAGGCGGTTGCAGCTGTCCGCCGGAAACGACCGGGGCTCATCCTGGCTGATATCCAACTTGCCGATGGCAGTTCTGGCCTAGATGCAGTCAACGAAATCCTGATGGGGTTTGACGTACCCGTCATCTTCATCACCGCTTTCCCCGAGCGCCTGCTCACCGGCGAACGGCCCGAACCGACCTTCCTTATCACGAAGCCGTTCGATACGAATACCATCCGCGCGGTGATCAGCCAGGCGCTGTTTTTTTCGATGCGCGCGCACTTGCCAGGGCGACGGGCTGCAACGGCGTAGTCAAAAAAACCGCCCGCGGCTCTATGCGGAAGCGCCGCAGGCGGGAGTCGAAACCAGCAAGGGAGGGTGCCGGCCTCGTCCTGGTTGGAAACGATCAAAACCATATTTCGTTCCGGCATGTCGTCGCCGACATATCTGGACCGCGGCGCAGTGGATCGCGCTATCAAGTTCGGAACTGATCGTGAAGCTCGGACGTTGTCACTCCATGCGAAGCCGCACAACACCCCCGTTGCGCTGCAATCGTTATTCACCAGACCTGGAGTAGCATCATGAAAACCATTATTCCAATTACAGTCGTGGCTCTTCTGGCTGCGACGTCCCTCTCGATGGCGCAGACAACCACACCCGCAGCGCCTGCCGGTACGGCGCCGGCCGGAACGGCAAAGACAATGGTCGATTGCGAAACCAACTGGAAGGCATCGGACAAGAATGGCGACGGCATGCTCGATAGTGCTGAAACGACAGCGTCGAATGCCATCATTCCGATCTCGCTTGCCGGAAAAGTCGGAGTGAAGAAGCAGGATTTCCTGTCGGCGTGTGATGCGACCGTGCAGAAGCAGATCAAGTAACGTCAGCCAGCATTTTGCCGGAGCGCGAATGAGTGCACGCGTCGCGCTCCGGTGCCGTCCAATGGCTGAAATCCAATAGCGTGAGGGCGCCGTTCGAACTGTGGAACAAATCGGCTTTGGCATCGTGTTGAGTAGGAGATTGTGCCCACCGTGCTTCGGTGAGACCCGAGCGACAACGAACCGCAACACGTGGGGGTGTTCATGATGGGCTCAGACACCGCCGACCCGCTTAACGCGCCCGATGTTCCGCTGATTCCCCAACCACACACCGACCCATCCGCGTGGGCCTTTATCATGTTCGCTCGCGGCTTCTGGTCGGGACCAACACGTCGGTTGGCCTGGACCTGGAGCGCTGGCGCACTGCTGCTCATCTTTGCCAATCTGCTGGTAAACATCGGATTGAATAGTTGGAACCGCTGGTTCTACGATGCACTTGAACGCAAAGACGGCAGCACACTTTTATCGGCGGTCGCTGTCTTCATCGGACTGATTGTGATCGGTGCTGGATTTGCCGTTGCCATGGTCAAATGCCGTATGACGTTGCAAGTGCGGTGGCGCGAATGGATTACCGGCGAACTCACAAAGCGGTGGCTGAGCGAGCAGCGGTTCTATCGACTAGCCATCACAGATGAAGCCCAAATCAACCCCGAATATCGTCTTGCCGAAGACGTCCGACTGGCATCGGAGCCGGTTGTCGAATTTGTCATCGGCTTCATCAATGCTTTGCTCGCCGCCATCACATTTGTCAGCATCTTATTCCTGGTCGGGGGCTCGCTTTCTGTAACTGTCGCGGGCACGCAGTGGTCCATCCCGGGATATTTAGCCATCGCCGCCATCCTCTACGCCTTGGCTATGTCTATGGTCACGTTTGGTGTTGGCCACCGACTTGTCGGATTGATAAGCGCCAAAAACGAAGCCGAAGCCCAGTTTCGCTACGAAGCGACCCGCGTGCGCGAGAATGCTGAGAGCATTGCATTGATCAAGGGTGACGCTGATGAGCGCGGTCGCTTGATGGAACGTTTTAGTGCGACCGTTGCGCGTTGGATCGACGTGATTCGGCAGAATGCGCAACTGACTTGGGTCACGAACAGTAACAGTTTCTTTGCGCCGATGCTGCCGGTTCTGCTTGCGGCACCGAAGTATCTATCCGGTGAATTGACGCTCGGCGCAGTCATGCAGATTGCCGCCGCTTTTATGGCTGTGCTTTCCGCGTTGAACTGGTTCGTGGATAATTTCGTCCGCCTGGCGGAGTGGTCCGCGTCTGCACGGCGCGTCAACGAATTCGATTGTGCCCTTCGGTCACTCGATGGTGTCAATGGTGATGGCAGCGCCCGGTCGTCGATCGAACTCGGTGAAAGCCCCGACGACAGCCTGCACCTCGATCATCTGTCGATTGTACATCAGGACGGTCGCATTGTGATCGCGGACGCTGATATCATTGTCTCCCCTGGCGAGCGCATACTGCTTGATGGGGATTCTGGGACCGGCAAGAGCACGCTGATCCGGGCGATTGCTGGATTATGGCCTTGGGGGAACGGTCGCATCTTGTTGCCGAAAGATACGAAGATCGCATTTGTGCCCCAACGACCGTATCTGCCGCTGGGTAGCCTTCGTGATGCACTGGCATACCCCCGTGGCGGTGACACATTGAGCAAAGAACACGCAGAGACTGCGCTGTGGTTTGCCGGCCTGACCTATCTGATCTTGCGTCTCGACACCGATGAGCGGTGGGACCAGATCTTGTCCGGTGGTGAGCGACAGCGTGTGGCATTTGCTCGGTTGTTCATTGACCGTCCGAGCATCATTGTCATGGACGAAGCGACTGCCGCACTCGACGTCGAGAGTGAACATGCCCTCCTGACCCGGCTTTTTAAATCACTCCCAGAGACAACCGTCATCAGTGTCGGTCATCGACCCGGCCTCGTCGCGTTGCACACGCGCGGTCTGACGTTGACGAGACATCGACGCGGGGGCCGACTGACAGCAAATCAAACCGGCGCTGGCGTGTCACGGCCGATTAAAGCGTTGCGTGTCCTCAGTAAGCGCGTGCTGGAGTTGAGTGAGCTTGGCCGGCCAACGAAGTCTTGAGCCATAACTGCCCCGACTTCAATTGGCCGAACGATCACCAAATGCCAGAAACCAGCGCCATTGCAGTGAACCGCGATCGTGTTTACGCTCCATCGCAACTGTGACCATCGAACGCGAAGGAAGGGAATGACTTATGCGTTCGGCAACCGAAACCTCACTGCCAACTCTGTATAACCGCACTGTGAAACGATTGCTGCGACCACGGCCCGTTCGCACGCTGCTAGCCCTGATGTCACTTGCGCTGATCCTGCCTGCGTTGGGATTCTCGACCCATCTCGTTCTGCGATCCGCCAACATGCACCGAGAGCAGGTCGAACAACGCCTTATTCAGGTGGCGGCTGACCTTGCCAACTCCGTAGACCGGGAGTTCGAGCGGATGCTGTCTTTGCTCGATACGCTTGCGCAATCTCAACCGTTGGCGCAGCGGGATTTTGCGACGTTCCATGCACAAGCGACGGCTGCTATGCGGCGGTTGGGAGCGACAATTCTAGTCGTCGATCCGTCGATGCAGCAGTTGATCAACACGCGCGTTCCCTACGGAACGCCGCTGCCTCGGATCTCCGACCCGGAAACTGTCCGCGAGGGGCATACCAACAAAGCGCCTGTAGTCTCCAATCTGGTACTTGGCGCTGTGGTCCAGCAGCACGTCTACAACATTATTTTGCCACTGACCATTCCAGGGTTGGGTGATCATACAATGATCCTGGCCATGCCCGCAGAACACTGGCTCAAGCTTATGGCAGGCCAGAAATTGCCTACCGTTTGGTTGACCGGGATCTCGGATCGGCGCGGTATCATTGTCGCCCGTTCGAAAGACCATACCGCTTTCGTCGGGAAGGCATTGCCTCGACACCTTCTTGACGCCAGCCGACAAGGGACAATCGCATTCGCGACCGTAGACATCGAGGGCGCACCCACCTTGCGCGCCGTTACGCAGTCGAAGGTCTCCGGGTGGTTGGTGTCAGCGAATGTCTTGCAATCGTTTGTCGATGCTGAAATCCGCCGGTCACAATGGTCGCTCGTCGTTGGTGGTTTGGCCCTTCTTACTCTGGCCGTGACCTTGGCAACAATTTTCGCGTATTGGATCAACGCACCATTGCAGGCGTTGGCTGCTTCGGTTGTTTCTCAAGATGCGAACAATGATCCATTGCTTCTCGCGTCACCTGTTATCGAAGTGAACAATGTTGCATCGGCGTTGCGCACCGCGTCCGTCGAACTGACGGCCAGGACTGCCAGCCTTCGCGAGAGTGAGCAGCGTCTTGTTCTTGCACAAAGGACTGCAGGACTGACGTATCTCGTTGCCGATTTGACGTCCAAAGTTGTTTTTGCCTCTGAGACATTTGAGGAGATCTTTGGCTTTCGCCTGCCGAACGGGGATCTTTCAAAGGGTCTTCAGGAATTCGTGAACCGCGCGCATCCTGACGATCGTAGGCGCGTGGCTACCGCGCAGCAACAGGCAGTCGAGCGTGTCGGGACATTCGCCTATGAATTTCGTGTTGTTCGCCCAAATGGCGAATTGCGCTGGATATCCGCTCATGGCGAAACGTTTGGCGATCGTGCCGGAAACCCAGTGAGGATGATCGAAACAAATCTCGATATCACGCACCGCAAGGACCAGGAGGAGCACATCCGCTTTCTGCTGCGAGAGGTGTCACACAGGTCAAAAAATATGCTCGCGATTATTCAGGCTATAGCGACGCAAACAGCAAGAACAAGCCGGTCGGTTGATATGTTCCAGACACGCTTCAGCCAACGTCTGCAAGGAATGGCGACGTCTCAGGACCTCCTGGTCAATCAAGACTGGCAAGGGGTTAATCTCGGGGCGCTGGTGCGCGCACAACTTCGCCCGTTTGCGGAGGACGTCGGAGGTCGCCTTGCAGTTATTGGGCCAAACATGATCCTCAAACCTGACGCTGCGCAATCGCTCGGCTTGGCGCTGCACGAGCTCGCCACCAATGCTATGAAATACGGCGCTTTGAGTAATGCTGATGGCAAGGTCCAGATATCCTGGAGCATCGCTTGTGAACCCGCCGAAAAACGATTCTTTCTGGAATGGCGCGAGAGCGGCGGCCCGCGTGTGACCGCTCCTGCCGAGAAGGGGTTTGGACACACCGTCATTGAGCGTATGATCGGACAGGCCCTGAAGGCGACGATTGATTTGCGTTATGAACCCGACGGCGTTGTCTGGTCGGTCGACACCGAACTCGCGGCCGTTTCCCAGCTGGATAATGCATTTGCAGAGAGCGAACTCGCGACCATTTAGCCCCCGTTCCAACCCCGACAGAAGTTCCTGTCGGGGTCGACTAAAACACTTGATTCGCTTTGCTCAGATGCACTTTAAATACGCGGCGATGCGGCGTGCAAAATTGTGCGCTCTTTTCGCCCGAAGCCGCGCCAAATCAGTCCTTGATCGCGGTGCATCCCGCCGAGTTGTGCGGCGCTCCAGGCCGCCGCGCATCCAGCCAGCAAAGAAGCCGCAGCCAGAAAGGCCGCAACGATGCCGGCTTTGCGGGCGCGATCGGCTGCCGCCTTCGCTGATGTGATGACTTGGTCAACCCGCTGCTCGGCTTCTGGTTGCGACAATCCCGTCCGTGCAGCAACGAGTTGGGCGAGATACGTGCGGTCGGCTGCGGGCATGTCTGAGCAACTCATTCCGCCAACCAGGAGCCGCCCTGCTTCAGCGCGGTACGCAGTGCTTCCATCGGGTTGGGCAGCTCGGGTCGAGCGAAAGAGCGCATCAATAGAGGCATTATTGCTATCACTCAATGACGAGGTCGACAACGCCCCGGTGCCAGCGGTCGCGACCATGCGCGTGCTTCCGGCGACAGCAGATGCGAACAGAAACGCACCGAAGGCAACACCCACAGCCCAGACGAGCGCGCCATGGGCGCCATCTCGAAACTCAACTTCCTCAACCGTCGCATCCGACCACGGCCTTCGCATCCGGCCAGCCAGATACCCTCCGGCGGCGAACGCGCCTAGTTGCGCAACGAGAGCCCAGAGTGACGTCAGCACCGCAAACGTCACGATCGACAGCCCACTTCCGCTCCACGGCGATACAATCGACAAGCCAATGCCGGAACCGAATGTTAGCAGGACGAACGAGATGGCGGCCGCTGTGACCGCTCCCGCCATCGCGCATGACCAATCGACGTAAGAGCCGTCCCGTGCCGATGGCGACGTCGTGGTGTCGTGAATTGCTGGATTACTCATGGTGTTCTCCCATTCTCGCAGTCATTCGAATTCAGCGCAGACCTAAGAGACTGAGAACAGCCATGATGACCACGACCAATCCAACCAAATAAATGATTCCGTGCATGAAACATTCTCCATAACTTTAGACGAGGCAGAGTTTGAACGCGCAAGTTGGATCTTCGTTCCACGCAGAGAGGCGCGCACAATAGAAAAACCCAACCCACGGCGTTTCGGGTTGGCCGATTGCGCGTGGGTTGGGTGGCGTCCGCGCCGGGGGGTATGGCGCAGTGCGCTAAGTGATCACCGGCGTCGGGGGAGAGCACCGGGATCTAACGCTTGCGCCTTGAGGGAGGAGACGCAGCGTGGAGCGACAACGCTCGGCGGCACCAATGGTTGCAGGTTGTGGCTTCGAATGGTTAATCCGCGGAGGCGCGGAACCAAACCATCACAACCACGTTTGAGAATATCGAGTTCTCGATTGGGATGCATGCCATGGCTGCTAACCGCATTGTTGTGAGACGCCGACGTTCAAATGAACAAGTGATGTTGTCCGGAGCGACGCGTAGCGACGCGGCAACCGATCGGATGACACTGATTATCGAAATTACGTTATCATTGCTGATCTTCTCGGCATCGATCGTCTCGATCTATCTGCAGGGCATCTAGCGTCCAGCACTGCGTCATCACCACTAATGACAACAGCGGCCTACGTCATTTTACTTCGAAACTTGCGGCCAAGCGCTGAGCAGCGTCAGCAAACACCAACTCATGTGACCGTGTGCAAAAGTCGTGGATCAGCGATTGCGGATTTTTTTCTCATGTGATCAACGGCTGAGTTGGCCGTCTCACGTGATCAGGATGTCCAGACAGCACGCTGCCCAGAAAGCCATTGCGGCTTACTGGGCGGTGGTGACCGCTCTCTATTACCACTCGCGGCATTGGCGATAGCGTTGCTGCCAATAGCGGCTGCCTGTCTCGCGCGCCTTGCGCCGAAGCCAAGCGCAATCACCATGATAGTAGCCATCGAAGAAAAAGTACTCCGCTCCTGGACCCCAGTAAAAGCGCGTTCCCCTGCGGCGGTTGCGGTCTCGGTCGCGATCATTGTTCACACGTGCGCGTTGCCCATCGGAGCGTACGCGTGGCGTTTCGACGACGCGGGGTGGCGCAACGGGCCTATCGACTTGCCGGTCGCGGGTGATGCGCCGCTCGACCGCACCCTTCGCCGCGGGAACGTCGCCACCACTGCGCTGACGCGTCGTCGTTCGAGTTTCGCTATCACGTCCACTGCCGCTGCCTCTTGCACCAGCGCCTTGTCCACCAACTGCTGGGCCCTTGGCACCCGGCGCTGTAACGGTGCCGGACGCTTTCCCGCGCCCCTCGGCCGGTGGCGCTCCGCCGGATTGCTTTCCGGTTTCGGCCTGTGCCAACCTAATGCTCACGGAGGCTGACGACGCTGGACTGGTAGCCAAGAGAGAGCCGGAAGGCACCAGAATGCTGAAGACTGTTAACGCGGGCAGCCAAAGTCGCCTTGGATCGATCAAAACACACTCCATCTCAATGTTGGTCAAATACAAAACACTGGATCGCTGAAAAAGTTCCCCGTGTGCGAATGTGGCGTGGCCTGTCGTCGGGCACGCGTCTGCTGTGCTCTTCGGGCCGCTAACGTGCCCGGTGCTGGCAATCGTGTGGAGCTTTATCCTCTGCCGCCCTGTCGATCGGCTCGCTGCAAAGCGACTTTCCGTGCTTAGAAGTGGAACTCGTCGCCGCGTGCCGCGTTCCTGTTAGTGGTACAGCGCCGGTATCGTGGCGGCGCGGACGACAAGCGGGAACGCACGAACGCTGGTGTAGCATTGTCGCGAGTTTACGAAATCATATTGATCCAATGAAAAATCAACTCCTCTTGCGCTTGGACGAGGACGCCCGAACGCGAATCGAGGCCTCGCTTGAGTCGGTTCCGTTGCAACGTGGAACAATTCTTTGCGAAGCCGGAGAGATCCTGCAGCATGTCTATTTTCCCGAAACTTGTGTTCTTTCACTGTTGACGGTGTTGATCGACGGGACACAGATCGAGACCGCCACGATCGGCCAAGAAGGTGCTTTCGGGGCGCTCGCGAGCATGGGCAGCAAGCTGGCTTACAGCCGTTGCATGGTCCAGTTCGGTGGGCAGGTTTCGCGGATCGATGTCCGACGACTGCGAACCGAGCTGGATCAAAGTGCGGCTTTGCGGGAAATTTTTATTCGATACGCTGAAGCGACCATCTATCAGGTGCAACAGTCAGCTGCCTGTAATGCGTTGCACCCGGTAGAAGCCCGTCTCTCGCGGTGGCTGCTGGAAATGAGTGACCGAGCCGCTAATGATCGACTGCCGTTGACGCATGAGTTCATTGCTGAGTTTCTGGGTGCCAATCGAACCACTGTTTCACTGGCCGCCGCAGCATTGCAGTCAGCCGAGTTGATCAGCTACCAGCGTGGCTTCATTGATATTCAAGATCGACGCGGTTTAGAAGGCGCTGCCTGTGAATGCTATGCTTCAGTACGCGAGCAAACGAAACGTATTTGGCTCGACAACAAATAACTCAGCCGTCTGTTGTGTTGACAACAGACGCGCGCGATCCGGCCGTGGTCCTATCGAAGGGTGAAGGCGTCGGGCTTGGGGGGAAATCGGCGAGTACGGTGCGTTGCGCGGCCCCGCAGCAACGGTATCGGCGCGACCGATGGCAACTCCGGCGCCTTCATAACTCTATGTTTTCTTTTGCGCGGTCCGTGTGTGACGCGCGGGTTGCGCCGGCTCAATCAGCGCCATGGTCAACAATTCTACTTGACGATCCTCCGTGCCTTGTTGACGGCCAGACAATTGATCACGCAGCGCGCGGCCAGTTTGCTTTGCACCGCTTCTGCTTTGACAACAATTCCTGAGAGCGCGCCTGTCCGACAATCACGTTGGGCAGCGCTCCATGATGTCCTTGATCATATTTTCCCCCGGGATGCTAACGGCGCATTCCATTGTCACGTCGCTGCAGGAGTTCGGCAATACAACACCAACATGATTCTTGCGGAACCTCCCGCTGGTCGGCGCGTTATCATCGGAATCAACTGACCAACTGATGCGGAGTTCAACTATGGATACGTTGTCCGAATTGTTCGAAGACACATTGAAAGATGTCTATTACGCCGAGAATGCGATTGTTAAGGCGTTGCAGAAGATGATTAAGGCGGCCAGCGCAAAGCCGTTGCAGGTCGCGCTGACTGCACATCTGGCCGAAACCGAGGGTCAAATTGTACGACTGGAGGAGGTCTTCCAGTTGCTCGGCGTCAAGCCCGCCGGCAAGCAATGCCACGCGATTGAGGGATTGATTGCGGAAGGCGACGAGTTCATCTCAGAGAAGCCGGATGCCGCCGTCCTCGACGCCGGGGTTCTTGCCTGCTGTCAGGCGATCGAACACTACGAAATGGCCCGCTATGGAACACTTCGCGCGTGGGCCGATGAACTCGGTTTGGGCGATGCGGCGCGCCTGCTCCAGCTGACTCTGGCCGAAGAGAAGTCAGCGGATGCGAAGCTATCGGTGCTCGCTTTGGCAAAGATCAATATGAATGCCGACGCGGGCGAACAGTCTGCTAGTCCGAACAAAAAGCATGCGGACAACCAAGAAGCCGAACCCGGAAAACGGAACTCCGGCGACCGCCAGAAGCCGGTCACGTCTCGGCTTTAAGAGCCGACCAATGCTCGTGCCATCGCTATCATCACGTTTAGCAACTAAAATTGGAGTCTGACATGAAAAAACTCTGTGTCGTCGTGGCCTCTTTGGTACTTGTTTCTCCGGCCGCGGCCCAAACAACAACGGCTCCGGCGCAAGTGCCAGCGGCTAAGACAGCGCCGACCGCACAACCGGCCACGCCCAATGCCACAACGCCGACGATTGACGCTGGCGCTCCGTTGTCCGGTGCCAACAGTTTCACCGAAACGCAGGCACGCACACGCATCGAGCAACTCGGATACACCAACGTGAATGGCCTCGCCAAGGACGCGAATGGCATTTGGCGGGGTAAAGCCAACAAAGACGGCACAACACACGATGTCTCCATGGATTTCCGCGGCAACATTGTCGTCGGACTGAAGTAACCTGAATTGGAGTATGCACATGGCTACCGCCACCAACACTGTGACGCATCTTTATGATTCGATGACCACGCAGCGTCTGTCGTTCGCGACCTCGAAGCCGCAGGCGTACCAACGAAAGAGGTTAGCATTATCGCCAATCGCGGTGACGGAGCAACCAATGGTATTGATACGATCAGCGAACCCTCATCGGGTGCCGCGACCGGCGCCACCGTCGGATCAATGCTTGGCGCGGGAACCGGTTTGCTTGCCGGGTTCGGTGTCCTGGCGATACCTGGAATTGGTCCGGTTGTGGCTGCGGTTGGCTGCCGCGACCGCGGCCGGCGCCGTAGCCGGTCTCGCCGCCGGCAGCATCGTTGGGTCGTTGACCGATCTGGAGTCAGCGAGGACGATGCGCACGTCTACGCGGAAGGGATCAATCGTGGCGGCACATTGGTGTCGGTCCGGACGGAAGCTGCCGCGCTCCACAGTCACGGAGATCATGGGCAAATACGGTCCCGTCGACCCGGAACAGCGTAGGGAAGACTATCGTCGGGACGGCTGGAACCGTTTCGAAGACCGCGTCGACAATCTATCGCAACCCGATCGCACGATCAGGTAAGGACAAGACATAGAAGATCGGATAACATCGGGCCGCCAGGATTTTTGACGAGCCCGGTGAATGCCATCGAGCGTCATTTGACGGTCCGAAATCCATCACTCATTACAAAGCAATTGCAGTGCTTCGCTGAGCGACCGGCGATGCCTGCCGATTTTGCCAGACATGCTTTTCTCGCCGACGTTAGCCTCGTCCGGTTTAGCCGCGCTGACTTTCGACCTATCGGTGCCGGGCCGCTTAAAATTGATTGGCTCAGTCAAGTTCCAGGGAACTAAAGTCGCCAGTTTATCGTTACCATTAAAGCGATGAAACGTGTCATTCGATTGCGCGTGTGCCAAGGACAAAGTTACCGAAGAGGTTAAGCGTCATGACGATCGAACTTGCACGCGTGCAGACTCATGCGAAGCCTTGGGGTGTCGTCGATTTACGGCCCTGGAGTATCGCAGCGCGACCGGGGTCGAAGATCGGTGACTGTCGTACGAGCGGCCCGCCAACGACGTATCGACGTCAGCATTGGAGCTCAAACTTCTGTTCACGAGCGAGGCCCTCTCGATCCGGGTTCATCCCGACGACACCTATGCCGCGACCCTGGGGTTGGCGAATGGCAAGACCGAAGCTTGGTATGTCTTGAGCGCCACACCAGGGGCGAAAGTCGCGCTTGGCCTCAGCAGCAAACTAACAGCGAGCAATTACGTGGAGCGGTCGACGATGGATCAATTGCGAACCTAGTGGTATGCAAACTGTGTCACCTGATGACATTCTATTCGTCCCCGCTGGAACGATTCACGCTATTGGGGCAGGACTTGTCATTGTTGAAGTCGAACAACGCACGAAATAACGTTCCGCCTGTTTGACTATGGCAGGAACCGTGATCTCCACATGGACGATGCAATCGCGGTCGCAACGCGGAGCCAGCCGAATTCCAGGTCAAACCCAATCGGTTGACCAAGGAGCGACTCTTCTGTTGTCCAATACCCACTTCGTTTCGAGCGGATCGAATTGGCGTCAGACTCGACTTGGTGGCTGGACGCTGAGCGGGAGACATGGATTCTCGTTCTCAGCGGCAGCGCTATTGCGGCCTCATTGTTGTCGCTTCCGGGGACGCCATTGTCGCGCAATCCGACAGGATCGGCATCCGCGTCGGATCACGCGGGCTGACCGGCCTCGTGGCCTACACGGGCGTCGGAACCGTTCCAAACCTGCTGCAACGCGTCAACTGTCAAACCCAAAAAACGCAGCGCACGAATCCAGAGCGCTGCCTTCGTTCCATGGATCACCGGCAACGGTATCCTCGACTCAATCGTATTCGGAGCCAAGACCATGAAGCCTATCCAGCGTGTCGCCTTTGTAGGCAATCATCTTCCACGACGATGCGGGATCGCGACATTCACTCATGATTTGCATCGTGCCGTGGCGATGTCGCGACCGGAGCTGAGGACGGCTGTGGTGGCCATGACGGACCGCGGGGCCAGTACGACTACGCCGATCCCGTCCGTGTCCAAATCCGCGACTACGTGGGCGACGACTAATTCAGGCAGCCCACTATCTGACCGGGAGCGGTTTGATGTTGTGTCACTGCAGCATGAGTACGGAATTTCCGGTGGCGCTGCCGGCGGCAACATTCTGGAACTCCTGACACGCCTCGACATGCCGATCGTGACTACACTGCACACAGTCCTGCCCGAGCCGTCAGCGGCGCAACACAACGTCATGAGCCGCATCATCGACGCATCGACGAAACTCGATGTCATGTCTGAAACCGGTCGCGATTTCCTCACTGCGGTTCACGGCGTGCCGGCCAGAAAGCTCGACGTTATTCCGCATGGAATTCCTGATTTCCCATTTCTCGATACACATCACGCAAAGGCGAAATTCGGGTTCACCGGCAGAACGGTCATACTGACGTTCGGACTTCTGTCGCCGAACAAAGGCATCACGACAATGCTGGATGCCATGCCGGGCATTATTAAAGCCTGTCCGAATGCCGTCTATCTCATCCTTGGAGCGACCCATCCCAATCTGATTCAGAGCAGAAGATCTCCCGCGAGGGTTTGAAAGCCACGTGGCGGCACTCGGCATCGAAAACCATGTCGTCTTTCTTGATCAGTTCGTTGACCAAGTGAGACTGCTGGACTAGATCTCGACGAGCGATGTCTACGTGACGCCGTATCAGAACGTCGCGCAGATGACCTCAGGAACGTCGCTTACAGTTTCGGTCTGGGTAAGGAAGTCGTCTCGACACCTGATCGGACGCTAAAGAACTTCTGGCTGACGGACGTGGTATTCTTGTGCCGTTTGCGGATGCCGATGCGCTGAGTTCCGAGATCGCCGCGCCGCTGACCGACGATAGTCGGCGCCACGCGATGCAAAGTGTGCACACGCCTCAAGCCGGTCAATGACTTGGGCGCAAACAGCGAAACGCTACCTTGCGACGTTTACTCCGCTGTGAGCCCAGTCAAAGGAGGACTGCTGCGCGAGACGTTCTCACCAGCTCGGGCTCGAGTCGCGCCGGCGCAAGCCGACAATACGTCCAGCTCACGGCATCAACGTCGAGTATCGATCAGATCGAAGAACTGTGCAACTCCGGAAACTGGGAAGCGATATTCGCCCGGGGAGCGGAACCACGCAACTGGGACAGCGGCCCGCAGCAGCACCGGACGGACGAATATTTTCCGTCGATGTGCGGAGCACGGGGCCTGTATGGAGCATGCTGTCTACAGTGTCCTAGAATAAGTGTATGGTCACGCGTTATGAAAATGCGCGCGCATTGCTTTTGGCTTGCGCTCTAAGCAAGGCAGGTGAACCGCAGCTATCGACGAAACAGACGGCACAATTCGCGGCATTCGTGCAACATGCTTGGAATTCGGATACGCGGCGTTTCCGAAACTTTATGAGCTACGATCGACGGTGGCTCGAACCCCAGGGCTCTGAAGATAGTCACGGACGAACGCTTTGGGCTTTGGGCGAGTGCGCCAGTGGTCAGAGCGACCCAGCACTGAAAAAATGGGCAGCCACGCTCTTTGAAACCGCACTTCCCGAGGTCCAAGCGTTTTCTTCGCCGCGTGCGTGGGCGTTCACGCTGCTCGGATTGGATGCCTATTGCAAATCCACCTTACAAGCGCCCGTTGCCGAGCGAATTCGCCGTCACTTAGCTCATCGGTTGATGACGTCATTCGCCGCACATGCATCAGACGATTGGGCATGGTTCGAGGATGGGCTGGCTTATGACAATGCGCGTCTTTTCCAGGCCTTGATCCAAAACGGTGGGTCGACCGAGGAAACGTCCTATACCAACGTGGGTCTGCGATCACTGCGTTGGCTCATGAAACTGCAGACCGCACCGTCAGGCTGCTTTCGGCCGGTTGGGTCCCACAGCTTGGCAAACTTCGTCAACCACCGGACCCATTTGATCAACAGGGCGTCGAGGCCGCAGCATCGATTTCGGCCTGTTTCGCAGCGCATCGGGTCGATCCCAATGGCGCGTGGCAAAGCGAGGCATGGCGGGCATTTCGTTGGTTCCTCGGCGACAACGATTTGCGAATCGCGCTGATCGATCCGGAAACCGGCAGTTGCATGGACGGGCTGCATCCCGATCGACCCAATGAGAACATGGGTGCGGAGTGGGTTTGTCGTACCTTCTGGGTCTCGTCGAGATTCGCAGAGGTCTCGGGATGCGAGTTCCGAGCGCGTGAACCCGGCGTCCATCATACTGCGCAAATCAGACGAGCGTTCGAATAGACCGCGTATGGCAGTGGCCAGCACATTAGTACCGGCACACGCGGCAACGCCGCGAGATGCCGGCGTTGGTCCCTCGCGATTTATCCTGGATCGTCGATAGTCGATTGCGTTGGGTTATCAGACTTTTGCGACGCTGATAGGCCATCGTGGGTAGTCACGGCGACCTCGGCGTTGCTATGAGCGACGGCTGCAAGCGCCAAGCGGACCAATGCCGGGAGCGACTTCGAACCGGTCTTTTTCATCAGCGAGGCGCGATGGTTCTCGACCGTTCGCTGACTGATGCCAAGATCGGCGGCGATGTTCTTGTTGGATGTCCATCGAGGACCAACACCATGACCTCATGCTCTCGCGACGTGAGGCCGGCCAATTGCTTCGCTGCATTGTGGCGCCAAGCCGACGCCTTGCTGCTATCGCGCGATTGTTCCAGTGCGCGATCGATGCAGCCAAGTAATTCGTTGCGGCCGATCGGCTTCTCGATGAAGTCACACGCACCGGCTTTCATGGCTTGAACGGCCATCGGCACATCGCTATCCCCGGTGATCATGATAGCCGGAAGCCGATGTCCCGCTGATCTGCAAGCGCTGCAGAAGTTCAAGTCCGTCCATTCCGGGCAGATAGGCATCGATCAGAACGCAGGCATCACCATCTGGACGATAAGCGGCCAGGAACGCCTCGCAAGTCGCATAGTCCGCGACCGTTGGTCCGTCGTCTTCCAGCACGCTACGAACAGCTGCGCGCAGTCGGTCATCGTCGTCGACCACGTGAGATGACGGGAGTCCCCTGACGAGGCATGCGTTTACATCGGTCGCGGCAGGGACGGGTGCTCGCCTTCTGGCGTTTTTGCCAGGAGCCGTTCGAATGGTCTCGCGTCAATTCATGCAACTTCACCGGCTTGTTGAGCTGCACGCAGTCCTGACGGGCAATTTCGCGCAACGTCTCCGTCGAGATGTCGCCGGTCAAGATGATGACGGGGATCTGACGGTTAAGCTGCTCGCGCAGTCTTGCGGTCAACTGTAGCCCGTTCATGCCGTTCGGAAGATTGTAGTCAGCCAGAATGAGCTCGGGCTGGATTTTGGCCTCGTGCGACAATGTCCAAGCGCCGCGAGCCCATCGGCGCCGGTTATTGCCTGGTGGTTCTCGCCACTAAGAAGAAAAAGTTCGAGGAGACTCGCGAACGTCGGGGTCATCGTCCACGACCAAATCCCCCCTTTACCCAGTGCGGCGATCGCGATTGACGATTGCAATCTTGCTGTCTTTCGTTACGGGTTGCAAATCATCTGTCACCGGTCCGGATTTGCGTGCGGCGAGCATCACGTCAACGATAAAGACCGAGCCTTGTCCCAGCAGGGAGCGGACGCGAACGTGCGCCCCGAACAAATTCCCCATGCGTTGCACAATTGACAATCCAAGACCAAGGCCGAGACTTCGCTCGCGCGCGGCGTTGTTGAGCTGGTGGTACTCCTGGAAGATCGCGTGTAGTTCTGCCGCAGGAATGCCGATCCCGGTATCCCAAGTCTCAATGCTGAGCACGCCCCCACGTCGACGGCAGCCGAGGAGAACTTTGCCGTGTTCGGTATATTTCAGGGCGTTTGACAGCAGATTTCTGAGCATTTGTTCAAGAAGGCGCGGGTCACCGCGAATAGACGCGGTGACAAGGTACAACACGCAAATCAAGGCCTTTCGCCTTTGCAGAACTGCAAACTCGCTTTGCATGCGAAGGAGCAGAGTGGTTGATGGGGAAATCCACCTTTTCGGCGGTGACCGTGCCAGCGTCGATCCGGTTGATGTCGAGCAGAGCGTCCAGCGTGCCGGTCGTCGCGCTCAAGGTATCGTCGAGTCCTGCGACGAGCTTCTTGGCTTTATCGCCCTCGACGAGCTTCGCCGGCAGCCCCCGCAGCGGCGCGAACGTCTGAAGCGGCTGGCGAAGGTCGTGATGGCTGCGGCGAGAAAGCGTCGTTTCGCGATTGTCGCCCGCTCGGCTTGCTGCATCGCCTCCGCCAGCGCCGTGGGTCTTCGCTTGCGCTCGGTAATGTCAGTGAATGTAATAACAACGCCTCCACGCCGTCATCACGGTACGGTAGGGCATGATCCAGGCGGATGAACCATACGCCGCTCTCGGTTTCGATCTCCCGGTCGATCGGTTCCAGCTTGGCCAGGGCGGCTCAGCATCATCCGTCAGTGCGCGAATAGGCCGACAGTGAGTTGAGGTCCGGCAGCGGCCGGCCGATATCACTCGGAATAATACGTGGCATTGCGCACATGTGGCCGGCGTGACGACCCGGATGTTCAGGTTCCTGTCGAGGAACAGCGTGGCAACGTCGGTGCTGTCCATCACGTTTTCCAGGTCATCGGCCGTCGTCCGTTGGCGTTCCAGAGTCTCCTGGAGATGGCCATTGAGCGCGGTCGGCTCTTCGTTGAGGGATTGAAGTTCCTCCTTCGAGGTCAGAAGCTCTTCGTTTGTGGACTGGAACTCCTCATTGATGGACAGAGCCTCCTCGTTGATCGCGCGCTGCTCATCACTTGAGTACTCAAGACTTCCGAATAGCCCCTTGTAACTCTGTCCGAGCGGCTGCGAGTTCCTGCTCCAACTCGGAAATGCGCGGTACGCTGCCCGGAACGACGGCATGGGTCGGCCGTGCTGCGATGACCGGTGCGTCGGCGAAGCAAATCAGCAGCAGCTCCTCGCCCTCGCCGACAAGGAGCCGCACTCGATATTAAATGGCACGGCAATGCCATCGCGATGGTACTGCCCCCCGGCGACGACGAATGGCCTTTCACCCTGACCGACCTGCTGGATTGCCGACCTGAGTTTTATGCGCAGATCATCTGGCGCCATAGCCAACAGATCGTGGGTCGGATGCCCCGGTGCCATATGCAGGTAACAGTTGATTAGTCCGAGAGAATCCCGGCATTCGTGCTGGCGATTGATGAGAACCGTGGCCGGTGCATAGGCTTCCAGGACGCGCCGCCGACACAATTCGGCGATGCGACCTGGCGTGATGGACCGTGACCCTGGCCTTGCCGCATCGGCAACCGCAGGCTCTCTCCAGGACCGGTCGACAAGCCGATCAATCGTGGCCGCGCGCGCCCGATATGCCGGAAAATCCGCTCCTGCTTTGAAACAATTTCGAAGCGGTCTTCGATGTTGCCTATCGTCTCGGATTGTCCGAGCAGTAGAATGCCGCCTCGCGCAAGGCGAAATCAAACAGTGAGAGAATTTTACGACTGTGCCTCGGGTCCGAGATAGATGAGCAGATTGCGGCAGGACACCAGGTCCAGCCGTGAGAATGGCGGATCGGCGAGGACATCCTGGACGGTGAAGACGACCGTCGCTCGCAGATCAGGTGATACGCGATAACCAGTGTCCTCTTTCGTAAAAAATTGCGCCAGTCGCACTGGTGAAACATCCGTCTCGATCGTAGCGGGATAGACGCCATCTCGGGCACGCGCGATCGCGTCAGGATCCACATCGGAAGCAAACACCTGCAGCTTCAAATCACTTTTTGCCGCAGTCATTGCCTCTCGAAACAGCATCGTTAGCGAATAGGCTTCCTCGCCGGTGCTGCGGCGGAATGCAGAGTAGGAGCGGCTGCTCTGACGGTTGATTGCGAACTAGGTGAGGGACGACTGTTTTGCCGAGCAGATCAAATACAGCGGTATCGCGGAAAAAGCTCGTGACGTTGATCAAAATGTCTTTCGCCAGCAAGTGAGCTCAACCGGATAACTCCGCAGAATGTCGAGGTACCGATCGATGCCGTCAGCATTGATGCCCCGCAGCGCGAAGCGACGTTCAATGCGCCGCTGCAGCGTGCCATGCTTGTAGAGCCGGAAGTCGTGCGCCGTATTGGCGCGCAACAGTTCTACAACTTTCGGCAACCAGCTTGGCGATGTTTTGCTCTCGGTCAGATCGGCATGCGAGTTTGGTGGTCGATACCTGGTCGCGACCAATGAGTGCGCCTGGAATGTCTGCTGCAGATAAAACGAGGTCGACGGCACCCGTTGCAATCGCACTCAGCGGCATACCATCAAAGCCGGCCTCATCGGGGCTTTGAGCGATTACAAATCCGCCTTTTTCCTTTATGGCCTTCAGTCCAAGTTGCCATCGTTCCGGTCCCCGAAAAATCACGCAGATCGCCCGCGATCCCCACTCTTCTGCCAGCGAATGCAGCAAAAAATCAAAGGGTAACCGCTGGCCGTGCCGTGCCTCCGGCACTGAAAGGCGCAGCGCTCCCTTGTCGACCGAGAGATATGTGCCGGGTGGAATGACATAAAAATGCTCGCGTTCGATCGACATTCCATCAGTGACTTGCCGCACCGCCATGTGAGTGTTCCCAGCCAACAGATCGACCATCAAACTTTCGTGGCTCGGATCGAGATGCTACGAGAATGAAAGCCATGCCATTGCCTAAGGGCAGTGCCGCCACAAGCTTACGGCACGCCTCCGGCACCGGCCAGGCGCCGATCCCAACGATCGTGACGTCAAGTGGTTCTATCGGACCACTGCGTGGCGAACCCCGTCGCGATGCGTCGACCTGGATCGGTCGTGAACGAGCAGTTCCGGCGCTCGGCGGGCGACTTTCCGACATGTGTGCTCGATCTGGTTGCTTCCACGCAAGAAGCCAAAGCAGAGAGTAACACGGTTACGCCGAGCCTCGCAGTTTAATACTCAGGACATGCTAAGTCATTTTGCAAAGAAACCCCGAACCCTTAAGAATGTTCTAGAAATGACGACAATCGCCGACGCGACCATCGAGCGCCTGCGCGTCGGAAAAACTTCGTCGACACGTCAGGCTGTGACAGCGCACGGAATCGCCGCGGACCATGACTGTATGCAACTCGATCGATATCGAGCGGTCGAACAATGCGCGCATGCTAGGCGACACGGCGTATGACCCCGACAAGGACGAGCAGGATCACCGCGCCTAGAGTGGCCAGGATAATCTGACCGATCATATCCGTGCCCGGAAACAGCCCAAGGCGCGGCAGCACGGCGCCCACAATCGAGCACCCACGATCCCGACCACGATATTGCCGGCGACACCGAAGCCGTAGCCTTTGACGATAACGCCGGCCACGAAGCCAGCAACGGCGCCGATGAGTAACAAAATCAGGATGGCTTCAACTTGCATGGCAATTCTCCCGGAAAGGTTGGGTGTATCACAAAATGCTATCGACCCGCTGACAACGGATCGAGACATGACTGTTGCGGATACTTTCCCACGGTCCATTGCCGGTGGATACCTTCGGAAAATACCTAGGCGTCATCATCGTGTCGGCCCCTGGCATCGCAGCAATGCACTGAGCCGTCGCTTTTTCCCGACCATCGGTTCATTGCCGACCGGTAGGCGCGGTGGTGTTTTAACATCGCAAAAAGGGGCGCCTCGATGAGGATGAGTAGTTTCCGAGGCTGCAATTGTCCGTCCGCCACGCACTATAATCGTCGCTGTCCACCATGGTTGGCGGGTCACTGCTGTTCTTACGCGCAACGAGCAGAAACTTGCAGCTTCACCGCGGACCATCGGGCCGCATTTCATTTGTATTTGGAGAGTGAACCATGCACCCGACTCACAACACGTTGCCCGAAAACATCCGGGCGCAGTCGATTGAGCTACTGAACAAGCATCTGGCGGCGGCGATCGACCTCCATGCGCAAGCGAAACAGGCGCATTGGAACGTGCGCGGACCCGGGTTCATTGCCATCCATGCGCTTTTTGACAACGTCGCCGAGGACGTCGAGAAATATCCGGAGATGCTTGCCGAGCGTGCGGGCGGCCTCGGCGGAACGGCGCATGGCACCATTCAAGTGGCAACGGAACGCTCCTTCCTCATCCCTTATGATCTTGGTATCGCTGACGAGAGCAGTCACGTCTTTGCGGTGTCGGCGGCGCTGGCCGCATTTGGTCAATCCGCGCGCGATGCGATCGGCCGTGCGACAACCTATGGCGATGTCGATACCGCCGATATGTTTACCGAAATCTCACGCGGCATCGATAAGCAACTTGGTTTGTCAGATCGCATGCAGCACCCAAATCGCGAAACCCAATGTCGTCGAATTGCGAATGACCGGAACGGCAGCCGCGGCTGCGAACTCACTCGCCTAGAACGTGTCAGAGCGACCACGGACACCGCCAATCGCTTGGCCATAGTGACCGAGCGCGTCTTCGGTAGGCCGAATGTTGAACAAGGAGTTGAAAATGAGCAAATCCAACGCGATGTCGCACAGAATTCCGCACCGCGCCCTGATTGTCGTCGCGGACGGCGCAGGCGCCCGCTACTTCCGGAACTCGGGCAACGAGAGCAAGATTGAGCTGTCTGACGATGGTGGACTGAAGCCAAAGAGATTGAGCGACGACGGGCCGGCGGGGAAGAACCCACCGGAGCGGTCGAGCCATGAGACGGACGAGGCGACCTTCGCGAAACAGCTGGCCAACGAACTTTATCGCCGTGCCCAAGCGCGAGATTTTGAGGCCCTTGTTTTGATCGCCGATCCGCAGACCTTGGGACAGATCCGCTCGTTACTCACAAGGAGGTTCAAACACGGCTGGTGTCTGAGATCGCCAAGACGCTCACCAAAGCTTCGATCACAGATATTCAAGGCGCATTGAAACAGTGATGACTTGCAATCGATACGCGACCGGCGTTCCGAGACAAGCGAAGCATACACGATCGCGCACTGTACCTCCAAGTGATCTGCATCCAACAGGCGACCTGAAATAATGAGCGCACTCCGGGTCTATTGGTAGAGGACGATACGCTACTTGGTTCGCTGCTCGTCGATGTGCTCGAAGGCATGGGTTATAGTGTCTGTGCGATCGAGGCGACTGAGGTCGCGGCCGTGGCCGCTGCGCACCGCTGCAACCAGACTTAATGCTCGTCGACGTCCAATTGGCTGCTGGAAATGGCATTGCGGCCGTCGAAGAAATTCTCAAAACGGGCTTCGTCCCGCACGTATTCTACAGCGGCGATATCTCGGGAGATCCAAGCCTTGCGGCCAAGCGCCGTCGCCATTCAGAAGCCATTCCGCGTCCCGGATCTTGCTGGAGCTATTGACTGCGCGCTCGGGCGCTCGGCCCCGACGTGACGAGCGATCGTTGTTGTACGCGATCCCGCACGAGCGCCCGCGCCGACAACGGCTTGCGCAATATCAATTCGCGGACTATCGCGAAGCTCGGGTCGTCTCTGATTCGGAATGCACGCGCTTGGCGCCATCCACAGTTGTGATCGCGCCAAGACAATTGGAAGCTGTCGGATCTCATGACGGGTGCAACAGCTGCGGCGACCTGCTGCACCGATGCGTTCGATGATGTTTCTACGATTTATTTCCAACGGCTCTTCGCAGCGCGGCCAGCATCCTTTGCCTCAGCACCGGGTTTTGGACGCCCCCCGCAACCTCGTCGACCTTGCCGCTAGCCGCAGTTTTTCTATTGCCGACGATCTTGCCGACGGCGGTCTTAATCTGCCCCTTGATTTTTTGGGCAGCGCCCTTAATGCGATTTTTGTCGACCATGGTCAGTTCTCCGGTTCTGGCGTCGGTTGCAGGTTCAGTGAGCGCGACGTTCATAACGATGCGATCGACGTTCCAATCGCGTAATGGGCCTTTGGAACGCGACTTGGTTCGAAACTGGTGGACCACCGTGCAGTATGCCGAGATCGTTGATGAAGTCGGCGAGCTCTGTAACCGTAGCGCCTCCCGCCAATTGAAACTGATGCACGCGATCTCCGAAGTCGACTGTCACGGACGTCAGTTGCGAATGGGGAATTTGTGCGTTGAGCATGAACCTCTCCGAACTGGTGGCTGAGCAATATGCACTCGGAGTGGCCGGGCGGCGGGCGTCCGCATCTTGGACATTCGTCCGACCGGACCGACGAACTTGTCAGCCAAACTTAGTCCGTCACAAAATGTCAGCGATAGACTCGGAAACTACTCAGATCGACGTTCCGTGAGACCGTCCTGCTCGCCATGGGACTGGTCGACGGAGCCGCTCGGTCGCACGCGCTTGTCAAGACTGGCGGGCGTTACCCAATGCTATGCCTCGAAGCTGTCTCTGCGTAAATTCCGAGTCTGCACGCCGATATGCGCTCGCTATATAAAAAACTCGGCACAGGAGCGGTAGTGTGGTCGGCGCGGCGGAAAACGGCTCGAGTGGCAAGCTCTCGTGTGTCGCTCAAATTTCTTATGACAATCGTCGTCGTCGCAATGCGGCCGGAGTCAGCACCATCCGATTGCCTGTTGTCGATGAGCACGATGCGGGAGGTAACCTTCCCGGAGAGACCCTAATGGCTGAGAATGAGTCGCAAATGTCTGATCCGTCACAACACCGGCGAATGGCGCTGTCGCGGTGGGACTATGAGGGCGGTGCCGGACCTCGCGGCCCGCAAGAAGGCGCGGACTTGCAGGACGGACAATCGCAGGAATTGCCCCTCACCAATGCCGAATTGGTGCAGCTGCGCATCCGCGTCATTGCGCTCGAAAACCTTCTGATCGCATTGCTCGCTGATGCTTCGGATCAACAACTCAACCGTATCCGCGACATGGCGGCGTTTATTGTGCCCAGGCCCGGATTTACCCGTCATCCGTTGACCATCCATGCTGCGGCGGAGATGGTCAGTCTCGTCGAGCGTTCGGGCCATTTCCGCAGCACGAGCCGCACATCCGCGGGCGAGCCAGAGGCCAATACGCCGAATGAACACGCCGCAACGGTGAGGGGGCTATGAGTAGTTTCCAAATCTGCACGGCTGGTTCCAAATCTGATTGATTATGGTTGCAGCAGTGCCGTACCGCGCGCGCGCAGCCCGTCAGTGCTCCATCGCATGCCGACACTATCATCATTGGCGCGATCGCTAACGTCATAGCCAGCTAGGGTCAGTAAAGTGATCCGTGCCGGGTTTCGCCAGCCACGATATGTTAGTTTTGTCCCGAGATACGGCTTGCGCAAAGGAGGCAACCGATGAACCAGCCCGAGCGCCCGTTCACGCAACTCCGCGCCGCACAGCTCGCGGCCATCGTGACAACGAGCAATGACGCCATCGTTAGCACGACACTCGATCACGTCGTATGCACCTGGAACATGGGTGCTGAGCGGTTGTTTGGCTATATGGAAGCTGAAGTGGTCGGACGCAATCTTGTCACGCTGATTGTCCCGGACGACTGTGTTGAGGAACTGACACTGATCCATAATGCCTTGCGCGAGGGGCGACGTTCCCCCTTGAGAGAGACCAACCGCCGCCGGAAAGATGGCAGCCTCATTGCCGTCGAAATCAATGCCTCTTCGATGTTCGATCATGCCAACCAGGTATCGGGCATTTCGGTCATCTTTCGCGATCTGACTGAGCGGCGTCAGGCCGAGTCGGTGATCCGCTCCAACGACGCAAAGTTGCGGCTCGGAATGTCCGTCGCTGGCGTAGGGATAGGAACGGTGGACTATGTTGGAGGAAGCATAACGTTGGATAGCATGGCCGCCGCCATGTTCGATCTGCCGGCGAATGTGCCGATCCCGCGCAGCACGGTACATACCCGCATTCATCCTGATGATGCGTCCATCATTGCGACGAGCATTGCCGCAGCCCTTGACCCGACCGGCAGCGGGTTTGTGGCGGTAGAACATCGAATTGTGCGGCTTGATGGTTCGGTGTGTTGGGTTGCCGTGCGCAAGCAAGTGGAATTTGCAGAACCTCAAACGGGAGGCACCAGGCGCGCAACATCGGCTGTGCTCGCGCTGCGCGATATCTCCGAGAGAAAGGAGGCCGCCTCGTCCCTCAGCATGAGTGAAGCACGGTATCGTTCGGCGCTTGCGGCAGGAGGAATGGTCACTTGGGAGACCGATCTTATTGCGCGAACCAGAACTTGGACTAAGGAAAGTTTGGCGCTATTCGGGTTGACCCTTCCGGATGGTCGCGGTCAGGTTGGTGGGGACGCCGACGAATATCGTTCTGTGATGCATCCTGAGGACCGCCATCTGGTCAAGCAATTCCACGAGCAAGCGGATCGGGAAGATTGGTTCTCGGCCGAATATCGCATCGTCCGGTCGGACGGGGCAATCCGCTGGATCTCGGGCAATGGCCTGGTTGTTGCGCGCACGTCGGATGGCAAAGCCCATCACGTCGTTAGCATCGTCGCCGATATTTCAGAACGCAAAAATCTGGAAAGCAGAGATTCGATCATCAGAGCAGCGATATCGCCGACTTTTTGAAGCAGCCCACGACGGCGTACTCATCATCGCCCCTGACACGCGCAAAATTATTGACGCCAATCCATTCATGACTGAGTTGCTCGGCTATTCCCGCGACGAATTGATCGGCAAGGAGCTGTTCGAGATTGGATTGCTCAAGGATGAAGTCGCCAGCAGGGAGATGGTCGAAAAACTGAAGAAGACGCACCAAATCCGATACGAAGACTTGCCGCTTGAAAGTCAAGAGGGACAGCATCAGCAAGTCGAAGTGGTGGCGAATCTCTACGATGAGGGCGACCACACCGTCATCCAATGCAACATCCGCGAAATCACGGCGCGTAAGCAGGCGGAAGCCTTGGCAGCGCAGAATGCAGCATTGTTCGCCACACTCGTTGAACAGGCACCCAGCGGGATGTATGTCATCGACGCCCAGTTTCGCATGCTGCAAATAAATGCTCGAGCGCTGCCGGTCTTCGCCACTGTACAAAACGTGATTGGTCGCGACTTCGAGGAGATCGTGCGCATCCTCTGGGGACGTGACATTGGTGACCCGATCGTCGATGTTTTCCGGAACACGCTGGCAACGGGTGAACGCCATGTGTCGCCACAGTTCCATGCAAAGCGCCACGATCTCGAAGTGGAACAAGCCTACGAATGGGAGACGCAGCGCGTCATCCTCGCAGATGGACAGTTCGGCGTGGTCTGCTATTTCAACGATGTGACCGAACGCAAGCGGGCCAGCGACGTTCTGGCCGAACGCGAAGCCCATGTTCGGAGCATTCTCGACAACACCGTCGCGTTTGTTGGCCTCATGGATAACGAGGGCACGCTTCTGCAAGTCAACACGTCAGCGCTGGCGGCCTCTGGCAGTA
This sequence comes from uncultured Alphaproteobacteria bacterium, assembly GCA_963714325.1. Taxonomy (GTDB): domain Bacteria; phylum Pseudomonadota; class Alphaproteobacteria; order Rhizobiales; family Hyphomicrobiaceae; genus CAVQOB01. The sequence continues at coordinate 459,516 of CAVQOB010000003.1, forward strand.
CGCGGGAGGACCTCGTCGGTCGGAAATTCTGGCATGCCGGGTTATGGTCTCACGACGTGGCGGAAGTGGCGCGCTTGAAGGAGTCTATTGCGCGCGCTGCGGCTGGCGAGACCGTGCGTTACGACGTCGTTATACGAGCGGCGGGTGACGTGCTAATGGATGTCGACTTCATGTTGGCGCCGGTTCGCAATGCCGCCGGCGCCGTGACGCTGCTGGTGCCGTCTGGCGTGGATATCACCGAACGCAAGCGGGCGGAGAAGCACAACGCGCTGCTGATGGCCGAGGTCAATCACCGGTCGATGAACCTGCTTGCCGTCGTCCAAGCCGTGGCGCGGCAAACAGCGCGTAATGGCGATCCGGCAACCTTCGTCAGCCGCCTGTCGGATCGCATCGACGGGCTCGCGGCCAGCCAGGACCTGCTGATCAAGAATGAGTGGCGGGGTGTCGAGATCTCAGACCTGATCCAGGCACAATTGGCTGTTTTCCGAGATTTGATTGGTACGCGGGTTTTTCTCGGTGGACCGCGCGCGCGCCTCACACCCGCCGCCGCCCAGGGAATTGGCATGGCATTGCATGAGTTGGCCACAAACGCCGCCAAGCATGGAGCGCTCTCAAATGGCGACGGGCGCGTTCATATTTCCTGGCACATCGCCGCTGAAAAGGAGGCCAACTTCGCGATGCGATGGCTTGAGGAGGGCGGCCCTAAAGTCGCACCCCCAACGCGCAAGGGCTTCGGCCAGACGGTGATCGGACGTATGGCGGAAGCGGCGGTCGAGGGTACCGTCGAAATCAATTACGAGGAAAATGGATTGTCCTGGACCTTGCGATCGCCCGTCGCTGAAACGCTGGAAAGGCGACGCGTCGATGCTTACTGATAACTTGCCAATCGACACCCGACCGCCAGCGCGCATTCTCATCATTGAGGACGAGCCGCTCCTCGCGCTTGATCTGGAGGACACGCTGGTCGACGCCGGTTTCGCGGTGGCTGGCACTGCCAGAACGCTTGCTATGGCCCTCGCGTTGATTGACTCGGCCAAATATGACGCCGCAATCGTTGATGCCAATCTTGGTGGAGTGAGCGCAAGTCCCGCAGCTTCTGCTTTGTCGGCACTCGGCGTGCCCTATATCGTGTTCTCGGGGTATTCACCCGAGCAACACCGGGGACCCTTTCCGGATGCACATTTTATTCAAAAACCATGCCGACCCGACCAGCTTGTTCAGGCCCTCACCTCGATCGTCGTCAGGCGATAGACACCATCAGGACTGCCTCGCCGCATCGACGACGGACTCGCGGATTGTTGCGCGACCGTAAGTCCGGACTCGCCAACTGGCACCACATCCAATGATCGTTCAGCGGTCTGACCGAACAACGAACGCACCACGACGCATCCCCCGGGGTAAGAACTACCCCGAGGGACACTACGTCTGGTGATTGCCGATTTACTTGGCAATTGGCGGTAGCGTTTTGACTTGATCCGCCGTCATGGTCAGCGTGACGGTTGACTCTCCAAGTCGAAAGTCTGACGGCATCAAGCGCACCCGGGTCTCACCCATGCCGAGGAAGCCGCCAATGTCGGCGTGCATTTCGGTCACCTTGCCAGAGGAGTTCGCGTGCGAACGCTGCAACTTCGCCAAGGTTCTTACCGTCGGAACTGTAGACAACTTTGTCAATCCAGGCTTTGGCCTGCGCGTCGGTCAACGTAAGCGATGTCGACGAGAAGGACGGCGCGGTGACGCTCGGTGGTGTCATTGTCGTGGATGGTGCCGTCGGCACATTTTTCTCGATGGTCGTCGTCGGGGGTGGCACTGTTCCCGGCGTATTGGTCGGTGGCACGATCTGCGCGAACGCACTCGTTGCAAAGAGTGTCGTAAAGACGAAAACTGGCGTGATCAATTTCATGACCGCACTCCAATGTGAGTTGTTGTTGAGCTTGTCCGGGCACGCCACAAGGGCAGCCCTTGATCTATAAACCGCGGCGCGCGGGAATAGTTCCCAACGCGCGAACCGGCACATCGATTCCACGACAGGTGCCGTTGAACTGCTCGTGGTGCGATTTGTGCGTGCCGGCTATTCGATCTGCAAACCGCCGCGACCGTCGGGAAGAGCGGATGCTGAGGGGCGTGTTGAGCGCCCTCCATAAATTTGAATAGCCCCGAGCACATCGCCGTCAGAAAGATCGGCGCGCGTCTCATGATAGCGGAACGACATCAGGTGTCCGCGCTCGTCGGGATGGTCGAGGCCGATCGCATGGCCAATTTCGTGACTGATCGTATGCACGAGATCGTAAACTTTAAGGTCGCCGTTAAAACCAATCTTCCATCGTTTTTGCGGATTAAGGCAAATCTGCGCACTGGAAATCGGGCTGATGGTTGGATCGCGCGAGGAACCGATAACGACGTTCGTGTACGCGAAGCCTAAAGGATCAGCTTGCTCGCCGATGACGATATCAGCGCTTGTATCGTCGAGCACCTCGATAAACGTAATGTCGACGACGTTCTGCCACCGTTGAAAAGCCGCAGCAGCCGCACGTCTGAACGCTTCTGGATCTATCCCGGAGTTCTGCAACAGTGCGGTGACCGGGCGGATCCGCCCACAGTTTACGGCGTCCTTGGTCACAACAAGCTGCTTCGCCAAGGCATAGCGCAGTACGATGCGGCCGTTGGCGGCGGGGGGTTGCCATCGCACAAGGACCCTTTCGATCGATAAATGGCGATAGGGTTCCGCATGCGCAATTACGGTCGCAAACAGTGCGCTTCCCCCAATCCAAGCGACCCCGATGACTTTCCCAAGTCTCTGCATCGCAATGCGCCCCCCGGTTGCATGATCGAAGGAAACCCGATCAGTTTGGCCTGACGAGAGCAAGACCAATGTGAACAAATGGAACGATCCGCCGCAGGATTGGGTGCTTCTTGGGCACACAAGTTGCCCGATCACAACATGCAAGGGGCACAAACGCGTTCACACCTTTGAGCGTGTTATCGCGAGGGTTGGCCGCGCGGCACTGATAGTGCGCTGGCGATGGCATTCAGCGCATGGAACGAAAACCGCCAATTGGCGTTTCCGTTCCAAGCTGACCAGCGCGTGCAAGACCAGATCGAAACCCAATCGCGTATGAGCGGACTGACCGCAAATTCTGTCACCGAGATGGAGCCGACCATGATGAAGCCAATTGTGTTGTGGGTAGCAGGTGTTCCCATTCTGGGCATCGTCCTCCTAAAAGTGTTTGGACTGATCTAGTCCACCGGAGACGGATGTGCGGTCGCAAACGGGGCTGGCTAACGCCAGAATGGCACCGGACCGGAGCGTTTCGATTGCAACCGAATGCGTTCACTGCGTTAGACGGTCGCGAGCCATGCTGACAACAAAGAAAGACCTCCGTGGCGGGCGATCGGTGTGGGCTGATAGCGCCCATATTGCGCTTCGCTATCGTGCAGCTGAGCGCGCATATCGGCGTTCGTTTCGGGCCGTGAAGAACCTCGGACAGCTCATCCAGCGGCACGCGATCGCCTGTGCGTGGACGCAGCGCGAGGCGCTCTATCTCGCCGGCGATGCGATGGGCTGGAGGGCGCTGCAGACAGAAGCGACGTATCGCGCAAAAAGCGGGTTACCCTCGCAATTTGTTCCAGCTGCCACACTCGCTCAAAATTCGGCATCGAAAAAACCGGAGCCATTCTATCGCAGGGTGCGGCGGACCTGAACCCTACCCAACTCACCGCCGGGTGTCTTCGGGCAGCCCGGCGCTTCGGTGCGCGGCTCAATACGCCTCACGACGTCGTCTCTGTCGACGCATCGCGCGCTGGCGTGCGGCTCACGACGGCGAGCGGCGGCATGGTTGCTGCGCAGCGCGTGCGGGGCTCTGTCCGCTGGTTGCGTTCGAAAAACCAAAGATCCGCCGCAAGCCCATTGCCTACGCCGATGACGCCTGGTTCCAAAAGGTCCTGCCGCATTGCAACCCGCACCTGGCGGCCATCCTCTTATTTTTGACGTTGACTGGCACACGTGTGACCGAGGCCTGCACCTTGGTGTGGGACGACGTGGATTTGGAACGTACGCAGGTGCTGCTGCGTGAAACAATGAATGGCACGTCGCGCGTCGCGGATCTGGCAGCTCCAGTTTCAATCGCGCTACAAGCGATCCGCTCGTCGATGCCTGCGCCCGCCGCGCGCGTTTTTGGCTATGCGGCGCGCTGGAGCGTCAATCAGGCCATCGAACGCACATGCAAGCGTGCGCAAGCGCCCTATATGTCGAGCCACAGAATCGGGCGTCACGCCTTCGCGGCGCGTCTGCTGCGCGACGGTCACAGCTTAAAACTGGTGCAGGAGGCCGGCAGTTGGAAGGCCGCGCTCATGGTCAGCGACCATTACGGCCATCTTGAAAAGTCCCAGATCAGTGCCGCCATCAAAAATTCTGGCACAAATCTGTCACAACGCTCAACCACGATCCGGTCAGAAACCGGACAAGTGCTTGATAATATTGGAGCGGGCGAAGGGATTCGAACCCTCGACCCCGACCTTGGCAAGGTCGTGCTCTACCCCTGAGCTACACCCGCATCCATACTGGGTAACGGCCACGCTAGGCGACCGGAAGCCGTCTTATGCACAAAAGCTTCGCCCATTGCAAGCGCTACTGCGGCGGCGTTGGCAGGGCCGGCTTTTTGTTGTTCCATGGGCGGCCAAGCGGTTGAAATACTGCGATATTGCCGGGGCCGTGCAAAGGACATTGCAACCCCTGAGAACTCTGATTAGGTCTATCGGTAAGCGCCGTTTGGTTGGACGCTGCGTGCGCGATCGGCGCACGGCAGGGCTGTTGTGTCGCGCGATAAAAAAACCAATGCCGCCCAAATTGGGGATTTTGCCGACTATGCCGTGCACACGTGATGACCTGATGGCTCGCCTCGCAGGGCTTGGCCTGCAAACAACGACCATCGAGCACGAAGCGGTTTTCACGGTGGCGGAGAGCGAAAAAATAGAGCGCAATCTGGCCGGCGGGCATACCAAAAACCTGTTTCTAAGGGACGCCAAGGGCCGGTTGTTCCTGGTTGTTGCGGAGAGCCATACGGTGGTCGATCTCAAGACGCTGCATAAGGTGATCGGCGCTGGTCGGCTGTCGTTTGGCAAGCCGGACCTGCTGGCGGAGGTTCTCGGCGTGCCGCCGGGCTCGGTGACGGCGTTCGCCGTTATCAATGATCCGACACGCCGTGTCTCGGTGGTGGTCGACCGCGCCTTGATGGGCTATGACACCATCAACTGCCATCCGCTGGTCAATACGGCGACGACCAATATAGCGCGTGACGATCTGCTGAATTTCCTGCGCGCAACAGGGCACGAACCGGCTATCTGCGATCTTGCTGCGATGGCCGAACACTGATCTTGCATTTCTCGGGTGCGGACCTGATATCCGTTGCACGGGCGCTTGGGTTGCTATGGAGACGGTTATGGATTTCGGATTTCGCAAACCGGGTGCCGCGCCGGCCGCAACGCCAGCAGCACCCGGCCAAATCGGCGCCGGTGACCTGGTCAAGGATACGACGACGGCCGGGTTCGCCAAGGACGTGCTCGAAGCCTCCAAATCGGCGCTGGTGCTGGTCGATTTCTGGGCGCCGTGGTGTGGTCCCTGCAAGCAGCTGACGCCGATCATCGAGAAGGTGGTGAAGGGTTACGGCGGCAAAGTGCGGCTGGTCAAAATGAACATTGACGAGCATCCCGCGATCGCCGGGCAATTGCGGGTACAATCGATCCCGACCGTTTATGCGTTCCGCGATGGCAAGCCGCTCGATGGCTTCCAGGGCGCGCAGCCGGAGAGCGGGGTGAAAGCCTTCATTGACCGGTTGCTCGGTACTGACGCCGGCGATGATCTGGCGCAGGCACTCGCTGCTGCCGAGGAGGCGTTTGCGGCCGGTGATCTGCAGACCGCCGCCGAAGTCTATGCCGCCGTGCTGCAGCAGGAGGCGCAAAACCCGATCGCCCTGGCGGGGCTGGCACGCTGCTATCTGCAGAGCGGCGATACCGAGCGGGCCGAGCAGACCTTGGCGCTGGTGGCACCCAACATGCGCGAGACGCCGGCGGTGAAGGCGATCGTGGCGGCCATCGAGTTGGCCAAGCAGACAGGACAAGCCGGCGATGCGACGGCGCTGGCGGCGCAAGTCAATGCCAATCCCGCTGATCATCAGGCCCGCATCGATTATGCGTTGGCGCTGGCCGCAGGTGGCCAGAAGGATGAAGCGGTCACGCAGTTGATCGAGGCGATCCGCCGCGATCGCAAATGGAACGAGGAAGCGGCGCGCAAGCAGCTGGTGAAATTCTTCGAGGCCTGGGGCTTCAAGGACCCGGCCGCCATCGAAGGCCGCAAGAAGCTGTCGTCGGTGCTGTTCGCCTGATATTGGCGCAGCGTTCGGGGATGAGCCGGCAACGGATGAGACAAATGGATCGCTACCGCACGCTTGCCGACCTGCCGGAAGACGTGCCGGTGTTTCCGCTGCGCGGCGTCATCCTGCTGCCGCGCGCGACACTGCCGCTGAACATCTTCGAGCCGCGCTATCTGCAGATGTTCGACGACATGTTGCGTGGTAAGCGACTGGTCGCCGTTATCCAGCCCACGCAATCGTCAGGAGTGGACGAGACTGGCAAGGAGAACCCCAGCGATAAGGCGGTGCCGGTGCGCAGTATCGGTTGCCTCGGACGTTTGACGGCGTTTCAGGAACTCGATGACGGCCGCATGATCGTGTCGCTGACCGGCATCGCGCGCTGCGAAGTGGTGCGTGAAATTCGCACCGAACACCCCTATCGCACGTTCCGCATGCGGTATGGCCGGTACGCTTCCGACCTCATCTCCGGCGCCGGCGAGGACAATGTCGATCGCGACGCGCTGCTGAAGGCGCTCAAGGCGTATCTCGAAGCACGCGAACTCAATGCCGACTGGCCGGCGATTGCGCGGTCGTCGAGCGAGACGCTGATCAATTCGCTGTCGATCATCAGCCCCTATGGACCGGAAGAAAAGCAAGCGCTGTTGGAGGCGCCGGATCTTAAGACACGGGGTGATGTGCTGGTGGCGCTGGCAGAGATGGAGATCGCCGCCGGCCCGACGGGCGCTGGGTCGACGCTGCAATAGGCGAGGATGTCCGCACTTGCTTTCTGGCTCGTGCGCCTCATCCGAAAACCGCTATACACTTTTCGGAGCGCACGAGCGGGCATCCGAAGCGCGAGACAAGAGCGTGGATGCGGCGTGGGCATCTGAAGCGCGAGATAAAAAGAGTGAGAACGGGACGATGGGCAACGACGATCACGCAAACAGACTGCGACCGCCGCAAAGCGGGTCGCAATCGGGATTGGTCGATCCAAAACTCATCGAACTGCTGGTCTGTCCACTGACCAAATCCGTGCTGACCTATGATCGCCAGAACGCGGAGTTGATCAGCCGGGCGGCCAGGCTTGCCTATCCGATCCGCGATGGCGTGCCGGTCATGCTGCCGGACGAAGCCCGCGTGCTGGACGACAACGATCCGGCCTTGCGTCGAGGCTGAGGCGGCGGCCGCTCATCGCTATTCAAAATCCGATGTCGGCTATGCCCTGAGAACACCATTCCCGGCTTGTGATCCATCGCGATTGCGCATCAGATAGCGCTCCGAGCATGCTGGGGAGTTATTGGAGATGCAATCACACGCGCGCGCAGTTGTCATTGGTGGTGGGGTCGTCGGCGCGTCGGTGCTCTATCACCTGACCAAGATCGGCTGGACCGATGTGGTGCTGCTTGAAAAACATGAACTGACCTCGGGCTCGACGTGGCACGCTGCGGCTGGCGTCCATACCTATAATTCCGACGCCAATGTCTCGCGGCTGCAGAAATATACGATCGACCTCTACAAGGAGATCGAGCAAATCTCCGGCCAGTCCTGCGGCATCCACGAAACCGGCAACATGGTGCTCGCGGCGACGCCCGAGATCATGGACAATCTCCGCCTGATGCATTCGCGTGCGCGCTATCTCGGCATGGAGACGGCTCTGATCACGCCGAGCGAAGCTAAGAAGCTCAACTGCCTGATCGATGAGACATGCTTTGTCGGCGGCCTTTATCGCGCGGATGGCGGACACGTCGATCCCAACGGCGTTACGCATGCCTATGTGAAGTGTGCGCAGAAGGCCGGCGCCGCCGTGCATCGCTTTACGATGGTGCAGGCGTTGAACCAGCAGCCCGACGGGTCCTGGGAGGTCGTCACTGACAAGGGCACGATCATCGCCGAGCATGTCGTCAACGCCGCAGGCCTTTGGGCGCGTGAGGTCGGGCGGATGGCCGGGCTTGAACTCCCGGTGCTGGCGATGGAGCACATGTACCTTGTCACCGAGCCTATCCCCGAACTCGCCGATGTCGCGAAGGAACAGCTGCCGACGACCGATTACTTCGGCGAGATCTACATGCGCCAAGAAGGCAAAGGCGCGCTGCTTGGGACCTACGAACAGGATTGCCGCGTCTGGTCGCCGGATACGGCACCGTGGGACTTCAACATGCAATTGCTGCCCGATGATCTGGATCGCCTGGCGCCACATCTTGAAATCGGGGCTAAACATTTTCCGCCGATCGGCCGGGCCGGCATCAAGCGCGTCGTCAACGGTCCTTTCACCTTTGCGCCGGATGGCAATCCGCTGGTTGGGCCGGTGCGCGGCTTGCGGAACTTCTGGAGTGCATGCGGGGTGATGGCTGGATTTGCGCAGGGCGGCGGCGTTGGCCTGGCGCTGTCGCGCTGGATGGTGGACGGCGATCCGGGTGCAGATATCTTCGCCATGGACGTTGCGCGGTTCGGGGCCTTCGCCACGCACAAATACACCAACATCAAGGTGCAGGAAAATTACAAGCGGCGCTTCCGGATCGCCTATCCGAACGAGGAGCTGACGGCTGCGCGGCCGCTGCGGCGCACGCCGGTTTATGATCGGCTGAAGGCGGGCGGCGCTGTCTTCGGCGCGAACTTCGGGCTTGAGGCGGCACTCTGGTATGCGCCGAAAGGCATGGAGCCGGTGGAGACGCCGACCTATCGCCGTTCGAACGCTTTTCCGGTCGTGCGCGCGGAATGTCTGGCCGTCCGCAATGCCGTCGGGTTGATGGAAATCTCCGGCTTCGGCAAGTATGAGGTTACGGGTCGCGGCGCCGCTGGATTCCTTGATCGGGTGCTTGCCTGCAAAATTCCAAAGGTCGGCCGCATGGTGCTGGCGCCGATGCTGAATGAACGCGCCACCATCATGGGCGACTTCTCGCTGGCGCGCCTCGCGGATGATCGCTTCCTGATGATTGGCTCGGGCGTCGCCGAGATTTTCCATATGCGCTGGTTCGAGCGCTTGGGGATTCCCGACACCGTCGCCATCCGGCCGATGCCCGGCGGGTTGACCGGGTTCATGATCGCCGGCCCGAAGTCGCGGGAGCTCTTGCAGCGGCTGGTGCGCGAGGATATCTCGAACGCCAATTTCAAATTCTTCGCGGTGCGCGAGATGGCCGTTGGACTGGTGCCGGCGATCATCGTCCGCGCCAGCTACACCGGCGATCTCGGCTACGAAATCTGGTGCACACCCGATTATCAAGTGACGCTCTATGAGCAATTGATCGAGGCTGGTCTTGATCTTGGTCTCAGCCACTTCGGCAACCGCGCGTTGATGTCGCTGCGGCTGGAGAAGGGATATGGCGCGTTCTTCCGCGAGTTCCGGCCCGATTATACGCCCGTTGAGTCCGGGCTCGACAGGTTCATCGCTTACGACAAACCGGTCGCCTTCGTCGGCAAGGCTGCGGCCTTGGTGGATTTAGCGCGCGCGCCGGAGAAAAAACTTGTGACGCTCATCGTTGATACCGACACCGAAGTCGTCGGCTACGAGAGCGTCATGCGTGGCGAGACAGCAGTCGGGCAGATTACCTCCGGCGGTTATGCCCACTGGGCCGGAAAATCCATCGCCATGGGCTACGTCAAAACCGCCTACGCGACGGACGGCACTGATTTGTCGATCCTGATTTTCGGCGAAGCTCGCCGTGCCCGCGTCGCCGTCACACCGCTGTTCGATGCTAACGGCGGACGGCAGCGGGGATGATGGTCAGACTCTCTTGCTTGGCGCTTCAGTTGCCTACTCGATGCTTGCCCGCCTCCGGCAGGACCAACCGCGCTCTTTTCTTGGCGCTTCAGTTGCCCACCAGCAACCGCGCTCTGTTTGCCCGTGCTTCTTTCGGGAAAACCGCGCACACTTTTCCCGGAAGCACTCTACCGCGCCAATTCCTTCAGCCCGCGGCGGATGAGTTTGGCGACGTCGGCGTCGGGGCCGAGTTCTTTCGATGCGGCGGCGATGGCAGCGGAGGCTTGCAGCGGTTGATAGCCGAGGTTGGTCAGTGCCGAAATGGCTTCCGCTGCTGCGTTGCCGACGGCTGGCGCCAGGCTCACGGCTTCGCCTGGCTTCCCACCCGTTGACGCATTGACCGATGCGATCGACAAGGCTGGTGCCTTATCCTTCAACTCCAGCACAATCCGTTGCGCGAGTTTCTTGCCGACTCCTTGCGCCTGCTCGACAACCTGCCAACTCCCGAGCGCGATGGCATTGGCGAGGTCCTGCGTCGATAATGTGCCGAGCACGGCGAGTGCCACCTTCGAGCCGACACCCTGGATCGACTGCAGGGTGCGGAACCAGGTCCGTTCGACCTCGCTGGTGAAGCCGAACAAGCGGATCGCGTCTTCGCGGACGTGCGTGTCGATGGTCAGCGCAACGTCGTCACCGGTCTTGAGATTGCGCAGCGTGCGCGATGACGCCTGCACCTCATAGCCGACACCGCCGACGTCGATGATCAGATGGCTTTCGCCGATGGCGTCGATTTTGCCCTTGAGTTTGCCGATCATAGGGAATTGGCCTTTCGCTTGGGCGCGGGCCGTCGACGGTTGAGAGAATCAGGCTGCGCCATGGATCACCTTAAACGGAGCGGCACGGCAAAGTCTTCGCGGGGTGGCGGATCATCACCCCGGCCACGTCGGCGGCGCCATCTCTCGTTAACCGCGACGCATAGCCGACGGGTGATCCGCCACCGCCATGCCGGCCACGGCATTGGAGCACAAATTTTGCAACCCAGGGGTGGTCGATCTCTGGGATACCCTTTTAAAGCGCGTGGGAGGGGGCTGGAGAGGCGTTTACCAATCGGGGGTAGGGCCCCCTAGCCAAGTCGATGATTAACGCACGTACGAGCTTCCTAGGGGCCCTAGCGCGCGAATCGCGCAAATGGCAAAAAAATGGCCGCACGCGGCCAGCGCATCAGGGACGTTCCGGCTTTAGTTGAATGAGGGAACGCCCCTGGGCCTTTATTTGGTCGTGCTTCTTTCGGGAAAATCGCTCACACTTTTCCCGGAAGCACTCTAGCGTTGTACCTGGTCAAGCAATCCGTTGCGCGAGGCGTCGGGCTTGCGCCGTTCATCCAGCAGCCGTTCGACCTTCGCCACTGCCTTGAGCCGCGCTTGCAACGGATCACCGTCGGTATCCCCCGGCGTATGCGGGGCCGTGAACAGCAGTATCGGTTGGCCCGCGGGCAGCTGGCGCACCAGCCAGTCGACGTAGGCGCCGGCAAACGCTTTCGGATCGGGTCCGGGGAAGCCGACCGGGTCAACGCCGCGACCGATGATCGCCGCGTAGTTCAGCAGATACCATTTCGTGTTGGCGTCGACCGCGCGGCCGTCGCCGTCAGCCTTCAAGGCCCGGCATCGGTTGGTGTAGCCGATGATCCCGGGCGCGCGACAACGATCCGCAGCAGCGGTGGGACCACGCGGTCGCAGATAGAGATCAAACACCGGCTGCGAACTGACGGTGACCATCACCGGCGTCGCCCCCGCGCGTTGCAGCTGCTCGATGCTCCGGCGCGCCTGATGTTCGCTCGGCGCGTTGATGTAGACGAGGGCTGGGAACAGCACGAGCGCCGTCGCCGCTGCTGCTGCGATCATCTGCATGCCGCGATCTTGAATGCGCGAGAGGGCGAAAGCCATGCCGCACCCCGCCAGCAGCGCCAGCCACGGCATCGCGAACATACTGAAGCGCGCGGGCAGCAGCGGATAGATGCCAGCGATGTTGAGCGCGATCATGGCGGCCGCGAGGGCAGCGGCCTGCGTCAGGTAGGGCAAGTCCCGTTTCAGCAAGCGCCACCCGCCTACCAGCGCCGCAGCGACAATGGGAATTGCCAGAATGCCATAGTGGCTTTCAATCGTGCTCCACAGATTGCCCGCGAGCCAGACGGGATAGCTGCCGCCGCGCACAAAGCCGAAGCCCTGATAGGTATAGCCGAAATTGCGCAGCAGCGCCTCGTAGGCTGCTCGGATATGGGCTGCGTAGTAGAGGACATAGATCAGTCCGGCGAGCGGAAAAATCCATCCACCGGAGCGCAGGTTCGCGATTATGGCATTCGGCAAATCAGCTGGACGCCGCACACCGGTGAGCATGAACGCCGTGCCAACCGCGAACGCCGCCAACGGAAATGTCGAAGCGCTGAGCATCGCCAGCACGAGGATGCCAAGGCGTGCGAGGTGCGCGCGCGTGGTTGCTCCGGGCTGCTGCAGAAACGCCATGAGCGCGCAGGAACAGAGGATCTCGGCGGTGTATTGCTTCGCCTCGGTCATCAGGTAGGCGAAGGTGATGCCGCCGGCCAGGACCGCTGCCGATGCGGCCCGTTCAAGTGGGGTCAAGCCCGGCATGCTGCGCGCGACGATCCAGACCGCCGCGCTGCCGGCGATCCACGATGGTAAGCGCAAGGCGATTTCATTGACGCCAAAGACCGCGTGCAGCGCCCGCAGCAAGAGAATGTAAAGCTGAGGCGCGGCCTGATCATAGAACGGCAGCGGTCCGAAAAGTTCGCCGAAGCGAGCCTCGGCGATGTTGGCCAGCAGCATCGCCTCGTCGTACCAGAAGGTATGCCGGGAAAAGAGTCTGGCGCTGTGCGCGAGAATTGTCAGCGTCACAAGGCCGAGGACGATGCGAACCGTCCAAACATGCGTATCCTGATCTTGGTCTGTCGCCGCTGTCATATTGCTTGATGCCATGGTCAACGTCGCCTTCGCGCTTGTTGCGCGCCAGCGATCCAATCATGCGCGGTGAGTCGGAGCAAATCCGGAAGGCTAAATAACCACCGCACCGCGCTTACCGGCTTCTTCATCCGGCTCGATGTGCACCAGCGTTTCGCAGCCGGGGATCGCAGCCTTCAGCGCCAGTTCGACGCGATCGGTGATGTCGTGCGCTTGCGCCACGCTCATGGAGCCAGGAACGACCAAGTGGAATTCGATGAAGGTGGCGGGCCCGGCCATGCGAGTCTTGATGTCATGGGCTTCGAGCGCGCCACCGGCCGTCGATGCGATGACGGCGCGAATTTCGCGGGCGACGTCGGCCGTTACCGCTTCGTCCATCAACCCGCTCACCGAATCTCGGACGATGCGCCCGCCGGCCCATAAGATGTAGATGGCAACGGCGGCGGCGAGCAGCGGGTCGAGGACCTGCCATCCGGTCAGCGCCGCCAACAATAGTCCGACCAACACACCGACCGATGTCATGACGTCGGTGATCAGGTGCCAGCCTTGCGCTGTCAATGCGGGCGAGCGGTCGGCGCGGCCACGTTTGATCAGTACCCAGGACCATGCGGCGTTGATGGCCGTCGCAATGCCGTTGAGGGTGAGGCCGAGGGCTGGCGCCAGCAAAGGTTGGGGATGCGAGAGCGCGCCAAAAGCCTTTTGGAGAATTAGGATGGCGGCTAACACGATCAGCACGCCCTCGACGACGGCTGCCACATATTCGGCCTTGTGATGCCCGAACTGGTGGTGCCGGTCGGCGGGACGCGCGGCCATCGACAACGCCAGCAAGGCGACGATGGCGGTGATGACATTGACGATGCTTTCGAGCGCATCGGAATAGAGCGCGATGCTGCCCGTGCGCAGATACGCCAGATATTTCAGTAGTAGCACAATCGTAGCAACGGCGATGCTGGCATAAGCCATGCGGCGCGTCGTGACATGACGTTGATCCATGGAGCCCACATGTCTGGAACGGTTCGCCCGCGTCATGACATGCGACGTTGACGCGCGTCACGGAAAAAATGGCGGTGCAAGCGGGGCTCATCCACACCTATTCACGATGTGCCACTCCCGCGGCGCTGCGAATCGGTCGCTAGCTCTGCGCTGCATGTTGGCAAGTCTGATGCGCGATGGGGCCGTGTTGCCTGATTTCCGCGCGGAATTGAGGAGTTCACGATGGCCAATTTTCCAACGCATATCGGTATCGGCACAATTGTCAGCGGTGGGCTCGCGACCGTGACGCTGGCGGCCGACGTCGTCGCACCTGAAAATCTCATTGCCGTCACCTTGGCTGGCGTGCTCGGCTCGGTTCTGCCCGATATCGACTTGAAAGACTCGCGCCCGAGCCGGATCATGTTTTCCGGCCTCGCCGTCTTCTTCTCGTTCGTGGTGCTATTCACCGTTGCCGGCCGTTACTCGGTTGTCGAGATGTTGATCATGTGGCTCGGTACGCTGTTTTTCGTTCGCTACGGCGTCAAAACGATCTTTCACAAGTTCAGCTATCATCGCGGCATCTGGCATTCGGTGCTCGCCGCGTTGTTCAGCGCCTTCGTCACAGCAGCGGCCTACAAGCACATTCTTGGCCGCCACGAGGGCGTGGCGTGGCTTGCCGCTGCTTTCATGTTTGCCGGATTCATGACGCATCTGGTGCTTGATGAACTCTATTCGGTCGATGTCGGTGATGTCCGCATCAAGCAATCGTTCGGCACCGCATTGAAGTTGGTCGACATGAAACACTGGGGGCAGACGTCGGCGATGGCGGCGGCGATGGTGCTGGCCTTCCTGGTGACGCCATCGACCAAGACGTTCGTTGACGGAGCTTCATCCAAATCCCTCTGGGCCGCATTGCACAGCCGGCTGCTGCCGGCTGAACGCGATCGCTGGTTCGGCGTCGATCTTGGCAATATCGCTGCCTGGACGCGCAAGACAGCCACCAAGGCGGCAGCGGACCTGTCGGTCGCCAATCCGCTGGCTACCGGCTCAATTGAAAAACCAAAAGCACCAGACACACCGAAACAGTGAGCCAATCAAGTCGGCCGTTTAGCCGACTGCGCGGCGAGGCCGGCGAGATAGACGCTGACCAGTTCGTCGACCATCTTACTGGCAGATTCCGTCGTCACCACCGAGAGCTTGTCGGCTGTCGAGAGCGACGTGATGCCATGCACGCCGGCCCATAATACGCGCGCGGTGCGCTGGCGATCGCTATCCCGGCCAGGACCGAACAGTGGCGCCAATGCGCTTTCGATGCGCGCCATCAGGCCTTCGAGTTTCTGCTGATACCAGGACGGTAACTCGGTCCCGACGGGGAGATGATGCTCGAACAGCAGGTTCCACAATTTCGGGCGTTCATGCGTGAATGCCAAATAGGCCTGCGCCAACAGCCGCACGTTGTCGCCCTGTCGCCCCTCCTGCAGCACCGCCGAAAGTCGCGCATCGAGAGCATCGAGCAACCGCGCTTCGACATGCAGCACGACGTCGTCGAGGTTCTCGAACATATTGTAGATCGTGCCGGGCGAGTAGCCGATGCGGCGTGCAATCTCGCGCGCTGAGAGGCCAGCGAGGCCTTGTGTCACGATAATGTCTTGCGCTGCCTCGAGGATGAGATCGCGCAATTGATGTGGCGTATGGGTGGAACGGCGGCCCATGATGGTGTCCGGATGCTCGGTGCGGGACTATCAGTGATCAATGTTTAGTACCGCAAGCTGTCATAAATCAACAGCGTTCCGCAAAATCGCTCGACGAATGATGGTGCATCGGCTGGCGCCAACGATAAAACCCCGGCCTTTTGGACAGGGTTTTGTTGGTGAAAGGGGGCAAAATCACGCGTCAAGCAACTAGCCGCAGGGCGTCGATGTCGCTGTCAACTTCAACTTCGCCGCGAGGCCACGCGGCTTCTGGTAGATGGTGTCCTTCAACGTATAGACCCCACCCGTGCCCGCGCCCCAGGCCGACTTGAAGAACTTGTCGAAGGTCGGCAGCGGCTGGTAGCCATATTGGACCTCGGAGATCACGACGCTATCATTGATGCCGACGAGGCCGGTCGGTAGTGTGAATGCCGTACCGCCACCGCCGACATTCACGCACTCACAGGTGAATGCTGGCGTCCCCGTCGCATTATCTGAAATGCAGCGCCATTTCTCCTTGGTGTCGGTCGCGCTGGTGCTTGATGACGAGACGCTCCGGATGGTCATCTTCAGGCGCTGCGATGTGAAGGGGGCAATGAGATAACTGCCGACTTTCGTGATGTCCTCGACCTGATCCTTCAGAATGCTGGTCTCGGCGCGGGCGACGAGGTCGCCGACGGTTGAGGCAACCTGGCTGACGCGGCGGTCGACGGTGACGCCCTGGCTCAGTTCGACGGCGCCCATGAACATGAAGAACATGATCGGCAGGATCAATGCGAACTCGACGGCGGCGACGCCCTCTTGGGCTTTGGTCAGGCGGCGCGCTCGCGCTGCGACATAACGCATGCGCTTCGAAAGGTTGAGGGTAACCATGGCAATTCTCGCTATTCTCGGATCAGTTGTTGGGCTTGGTCGGTGTCAATTCCACGGCTCAGTCCGGAACGCGGCGGAGCCTTGGATCAGCCGCGCGCCATTGGCCATATTCGACATCCGCAGGAACGGCAGGTTCTTGGCAAAGGTCCACTGATAGCAAGCTGTAACCAGGACCACGGTGCTGGCGCCGCCGGCGTTGAACTCGGCTTCGGCGTCTGTTTCCGATTTGAGTGCCGTTCCCGTCAGGCACTGTGGCGCCGAGAGGCCGGCCGTGATGTCTGCATCATTCTTGGCTTGCACCAGCACGCGCATGTCATTGGCGCAATCTGTCGTGTTCAACATCGCCTTGCTGCAGACGGTTGTCTTGAATACGCGCTTCAATTTGACGGGATCGATGACTTTCGGAGTTGCCGTGGCATCAACCCAGATATCCAGCGCCGCATAAGTGCCTGATCCGGTCTGCATCGCGCCGGTGCGCATGTCGCGGGTGGCGACCCAGACGGCATTCTCGACCGTGTAGGTCTTGAAGAAGAAGAAGCAGACCGCCATGATGCCGAACAGCAGCATCAGGAACGGCACGCAAATGATTCCGAATTCCATGGCGGTGGCGCCATCTTCGTTCCGGCGCAGCCGGCGGGTGGCAAGCTCGGCGCGGGCGAAGGCTCGCTTGATTTCGAAACGCATATTGGCTCTCTCAACGCAATACGGGACGTATCTTTCGAAATTAGCGTGCGTTGCTGAATAATGGGTAAAATTTGAATACTGCGCTTGCCATTATAATATTTTTAATAACGACGTCCCTAATGAAATCAAAACAAATATCCAAAATGCTTCATATTGATACAGGCGCGATATCTGGCCCGGTCCATCCCGCACCATCGCGTGATCCTAATGCCAAACATTGAATAGATTTGCCGCGTGGCTGGTGTTGGTCGCGAGATCTGCGAAACGGCTGTTCCAGTCAGGGTTCGCCGAGCTTTCAAGCCGCCATGAATGCCGTCAACGCTGCCACCACCGCGCGATTCTCAGCCTCGGTACCGATCGTCATCCGCAAGGCATGTGGCAAGCCATAGCCGGTCACCGCCCGCAGAATGATCGCCTTCGATTTAAGATGCGCATCCGCGGCCTTGGCGGACTTGGCGCCGGTTTCGGGGAAATGGATCAGCATGAAGTTGCCGACACTCGGCGTCACCTTCAAGCCGATCTTTTCAAGTTCCACCGAAACCCAGGGCAGCCAGCGCTCGTTGTGCTGGATCGCCGCCTCCTGGTGGGCGCGATCCTCGATCGCGGCGATCCCCGCGGCAATGGCCGGCGCCGACACGTTGAACGGCCCGCGAACCCGATTGAGCACGTCGATGATCGCCGCCGGCCCATAGGCCCAACCCAACCGAAGCGCCGCGAGGCCGTGGATCTTTGAGAAGGTCCGCATCATGACGACGTTCTGCGATTGGCCGACCAGTTCGATGCCAGCTTCGTAATCGTTGCGCCGCACGTACTCGGCGTAGGCGGCGTCGAGCACGAGAATGACATTTTTCGGCAATCCGGCATGCAGGCGGCGAACCTCCTCGAACGGGATGTAGGTGCCGGTGGGGTTGTTGGGGTTGGCGAGGTAGACCAGCTTCGTGCGCGGTGTGACGCGCGCCAGCAGGGCATCGACGTCGGTGCGCAGGTTCTTCTCCGGCGCCGTGACGGGCTTGCCGCCGTTGGCGAGCGTGGCGATGCGATACATCAGGAAGCCATGTTCAGGAAACAGTGTTTCATCGCCGGTTCCAACATAGGCATGCGTGATCAGCCCGATCAGTTCATCGGACCCAGCACCACAGACCAGCCGATCCGGATCGAGACCGTAGACCCGGCCGATGGCCCGCCGCAGCGCCGTCGCAGCACCGTCGGGGTAGCGCTCGAGGTCGCTGGCCGCTGCCTGGAACGCGGCCTTTGCTTTTGGGCTCGGCCCGAGCGGCGTTTCGTTCGACGACAGCTTGATCGGCGTCATGCCGCCGGGCAGATGGCTTTCGCCGGGAACGTAGGCCAGGATATCCAGGATGCCGGGTTGCGGGACGGGTGCGTTCGTCGACATGCGAGAGCTCGATTGCTGAGAACTTCTGTTGCCTTGGATTTCTAGTCGGGGCGGTCCTCGATTCAAAGTCCAATCCGCCACTTGTGAGAATTTGACACGGGACTGCGCCGCCCGGCCCGTAAACCCTGCCACATCAAAAAGATCATCTCCCGAATGGGATGAAGGGCTTGCGCGGCGCATGGGTAGAGTGATCAACTGAGGCCCAGCCGTTGATGCAACTGTGGAGGACCCCGTGATCAAGAGATTTGCCCTCGCCACCGCCTTGGCCCTGACGCTCGCCAGCGTGGCGGATGCTCAGACGCCGCGCACCGGCGGTACCATCCGCATGACGGCGCCTTATGGTTCCAGCTTCTCGAGCATGGACATTCACACTACGCAGCGTGCGCAGGACGACATCTACGCCAAGGTCATTCATCGCCAGCTCTACAATTGGGACTCCGCCAACCAGAAACCGGTGCTGGAACTGGCGACCGCGGTCACCGTCTCCAATAATGGACTGACACACACCTTCAAGCTGCGCACCGATGCCTACTTCCATCACGGCCGCAAGATGACGGCCGACGACATCATCTGGACGTTCAATCGGATCATGGACGGCAAGAAGGCGTTTCCCGGCGCCCGTTATGTCCGCCTGATCCAAGGCGCCGCCGACGTTGAAAAGGGCACCGCACAAACCATCTCCGGCCTCAAGAAGATCGATGATCAGACGCTCGAAATGACATTGACCGAAAAGGTCAATCCCGGTTTCTATTTCTTCACCGGCACAACATCGATCTATCCCGCTGACGAAGCGGCTAAAGAAAGCTTCATTCAGAAGCCGATCGGCCTTGGCCCCTACAAGTTCGTCGAGCATGTGCCGGGATCGCGCCTCGTTGCCGAGCGCTGGGAGAAATTCTACAAGCCCGGCAAGCCCTACGCCGACAAAGTGATCATCCAGGTGATGGGTGAGGCGCCGGCGCGCGATATCGCATTCCGCAACAAGGAAATCGACATGTCGATCCTTGGGCCGGCGCAGTATGTCGCGTATCTCGCCGATCCCGCGCTGAAGGGAACCGTCGTCGAAGTCGCCGAAGTGTTCACGCGCCACATGGGCATGAACCCTGCGCACAAACCATTCGCCGACAAGCGCGTGCGGCAGGCCATCAATCACGCCATCGACACTGATCTGATCATCAAGCGTCTGGTGAAGGACAAGGCCTATCGGGCGACCAGCTGGTTGCCGCTGACGTCGCCCGCCTACGACAAGGCGACAAGACCTTATGCCTTCGATCCGGAGAAGGCGAAGAAGCTGTTGGCTGACGCCGGTTACGCCAATGGCTTCGAGTTTGAATGGACAACCAGCCAGAATGAAAGCTGGGGCCTGCCGATCGTTGAAGCCGTGATTCCGATGCTCGACAAGGTCGGGATCAAGGTCAAGGTCAAGCAGATCGAAACCGCTGTGCTGTCTGAGACGGTGCGCAAGGGTGACTTCCAGGCATTCATCTGGTCGGCCGCCACCGGACCTGATCCGCAGGCGGCGCTGAAGTGCTTCCATTCCTCGACGCCGATGTCTGCCTGCAATTACAACAGCTTCAAGAACGCCGCGTTCGACAAGCTGATGGATGAAGCCGGCGCCACCGACGACAACGATAAGCGCGTGCAGCTGCTGCAAAAGGCCGATGCGCTGATCTACGAGGAAGCGCCGATCTGGTTCTTCAACTACAACAAGGCGGTGATGGCGGTGCAGCCTTGGATCAAAGGGCTGCAGCTCAACGCCACCGAGTTGACGCACCAGTATCCCGAAGACCTCTGGGTCGACGCGTCATCGCCGGCGAAGTGAAACGATTGTTCCCTCTCCCCACGCCTTTTCATGCGTGGGGAGAGGGTTAGGGTGAGGGGCGGCATTTTGCTCCGGTGCGTTCACATCGGGCATTGCACCAGTGGCTGCCCCTCACCCCGACCCTCTCCCCTGCGCATGCCGTGCATGCGCAGGGGAGAGGGAGGGAACCTCCATGCTCTCCTTCATCATTCGCCGCTTGTTGCAGACCATCCCAATCATCCTCGCTGTCGTGATGGTGATCTTCGTGCTGTTCAGCGTCATTCCCGGCTCGATCGCGTCGAGTATGGGCGATGACGGTCGCGGTCCGATGGACCCGCTGGTGATGGAGCGAATGCGCAAGGAGCTTGGCCTTGATGATCCGGTGCACGTGCGCTTTATCGGCTACGTCTCGAAACTCGCCGTTGGTGATTTCGGCAAGTCATTCAGGACGCAGGAACCAGTCACGACGATGATCGCCAAGCGGATGTGGCCGACGGTCAAACTGGTGTTCGCGTCGATGGCCTTCGCCATCCTGCTGGGTGTGCCGCTCGGGTTCTTTGCAGCCCTGAGGCCCGGCAGCATGATCGATACGCTATCGATGGTCGGCGCGGTTTCAGGATTGTCGATGCCGAAGTTCTGGCTCGGCCTCCTGCTCATGTACCTGTTTGCCTTGAACCTCGGCTGGTTCCCGAGTTTCGGCTATGGCGACGGTGGTCTTTATTATTTGACACTGCCGGCCGTCACGCTTGGCGTTTCGCCGATGGCGCTGCTCGCCCGCACCACGCGGGCTGCCGTGCTCGAGATCATGAATGCTGATTTCGTTCGCACGGCGCGCTCAAAAGGCATGAGTGAGAGGCGCGTCGTCACTTGGCATGTCATGCGCAATGCCATGGTGCTGGTGGTCACAACCATCGGCTTGCAGTTCGGCGCGTTGATGGGGCAGGCCGTCGTCGTCGAGAAACTGTTCTCCTGGCCGGGCCTCGGCTCGCTGCTGGTCGATAGTGTCGTGCAGCGCGACATCCCGGCGGTGCAAGGCTCGATCCTGGTGATCGTGCTGTTCTTCCTCGCCATCAATACGCTGGTCGACATCCTCTATGCGGTGATCGATCCGCGGATCAAATATGCGTAAGGGAGGGACATGAAGCTCGGGGCCAATCTGATCATCGGCGGCACGTTGTTCGCCGTCGCCGTCGTTGTCGGAGTGTTGGCGCCCTGGCTCGCGCACACCGATCCCGTCATGGACGCCAACCTGATGAACGCCGAAGAGCCACCAAGCTGGAAATGGTGGTTCGGCACCGATGCGCAGGGCCGGGATATCTATTCGCGCGTGCTGCACGGCGCGCGCATTTCCCTCACTGTCGGCATCGTCTCGCAGCTCATCAACACGATCATCGGCGTCAGCCTCGGCTTGTCGGCAGGCTATTGGGGCGGGTGGTGGGATGATTTCGTCAATGGTCTGACCAACTTGATGCTGGCCATTCCATCGCTGATCTTCGCGCTCGCCATCATGGCGATCCTCGGCCCCGGCCTCGTCAGCCTGTTGATCGCACTCGGTCTGACCAACTGGTCGTTCACTTGCCGCATCGCGCGCGCCTCTGCGCTGTCGCTCAAGAGTCAGGGTTATGTGCAGGCGGCGAAAGTACTTGGCTACGGCGACATCAGGATCATGTTGACGCAACTGCTGCCGAACATGCTCGGGCCGATCATCGTCATCGGCACTCTCGGCATGGGAGGAGCTGTTCTCAGCGAGGCCGCGCTCTCGTTCCTCGGCCTTGGTATTCGCCCGCCCTACCCGAGTTGGGGTAGCATGCTGTCGGAGGCGCGCGATCAGATCACCACCGCGCCGTGGCTGTCGATCTTCCCCGGTGTCGCGATCTTCCTGACCGTGCTCGGCTTGAACCTGCTCGGCGACGGCCTGCGTGACATTCTCGATCCGCAATCGCGGAGCAGGCGGGCATGAGCCAGATGCCGTTGATCGAGGTCGAAAACCTCAGGATCGATCTCGAGAGCCGAAACGGCCGCCACGCCGCTGTCGAGGGCGTTTCCTTTCACATCGCGCGCGGCGAGACATTCGGTCTCGTTGGCGAATCCGGTTGCGGAAAAAGCATCACCGCGCTGGCTTTAATCGGGCTGCTGAAGCCGCCACTCGGCATCGGTGGCGGCCGTATCCGGCTCGAAGGCCGGGAGATCCAAAATCTCTCAGCGGCCGACGCGCGCAAGCTGCGGGGAAACCGCATCTCGATGATCTTTCAGGAGCCGATGACGGCGCTCAATCCGCTTTCACCCGTTGGCCGGCAGATCGCCGAAATGTTCGTGTTGCACAAGGGTAAGTCCTGGAAGGACGCCAATGCCCTCGCCGTCCAGGCGCTCGACAACGTGCGCGTCCCGGCACCCGACCGCCGCGTCAAGGATTATCCCCACCAGCTCTCCGGCGGCATGCGCCAGCGCGTGATGATCGCGATCGCGCTCGCCTGTGGGCCTGATCTGCTGATTGCCGACGAGCCGACAACCGCGCTCGATGTGACGGTGCAGGCCGAGATCATTGAGCTGATGCAGGAACTCTGCGCGGCGCAGGGCACCGCGATCCTGATGATCAGCCATGATCTCGGCCTGGTCGCCAACGTCTGCCGTCGGGTCGCGGTGATGTACGCCGGCCGCATCATCGAGGAACGACCCTCGGCCGATATCTTTGCGACGCCTTCGCATCCCTACACAAGCGGCCTCGTCGGCTCCCTGCCGCGGCTCGGGCTCCGCGCCGCACATGGCCGACAAAAACTCAAGGAGATCGCCGGTCTCGTTCCCGCCATCACCGCATATCCGCCGGGATGCCGGTTCCATCCGCGCTGCGGCGTCATGACCGAGATATGCCGGACGACGGAGCCGCCGGTTTCCGACCTCGGCGGCGGTGGGTTGGTCAGGTGTCATCATCATGGCTGATCCCGGTGATGACAGCCTGTTGAAAGTCCGCGATCTGGTCGTCCACTTTCCGATGGGTGGTGGGTGGTTCGGTGGTCCATCGCGCCTGCTGCGTGCCGTTGATGGCGTCGACTTCGACCTGAAACCCGGCGAGTGCCTGGGGTTGGTCGGCGAATCCGGTTGTGGAAAATCGACGGTTGCGCTCTCGATTCTGGGGCTCGTCAAACCGACGCGCGGGACGATCGCACTTGACGGGCACGATATCGCGCAACCCGGCGAGCGTGACCGCTTGGCGCTCGCCCGCACCGTGCAGATGGTGTTCCAAGACCCTTACGCCTCGCTCAATCCACGCCAGACCGTGCGCCGGACGCTGGAAGATCCGCTCAAACTGCACGGCGTCCACGCCGCCAGCGAAATCGAGCATCGCATCGCCGAGATGCTGGCCCATGTTGGCCTGCGCCCTGAACATGCCAACCGTTATCCGCATGAATTCTCTGGCGGGCAGCGCCAACGCATCGGCATTGCGCGCGCACTAATTCTGCGCCCAAAAATCGTGATCTGCGACGAGCCGGTCTCGGCACTCGACGTGTCCATTCGCGCCCAGATCATCAATCTGCTGCTCGAACTCAAGGAGACGTTGGGTCTCTCTTACATCATGATCAGCCACGACCTCGGCGTCGTCGAGCACGTCAGTGATCGTGTTGCCGTGATGTATTTCGGGCGGATTGTCGAGACCGGTGGGTGGCGTGAGATTTTTGAGCGGCCGCGCCATCCCTATACGCGCGCGCTGATCGCGGCAATCCCCGACGCGCATTTGAAAGCCGAGCGGATCACTGCACGCGGCGAGCTGCCGAATCCACTGGCGCCGCCGGAGGGATGCGCGTTCCATCCCCGTTGTCAGTTCGTAGCCGACGTCTGCCGTCGCGAGCCGGCGCCTGAACTCGTCGCCGCCGGCGATCGCAGCGCGGTCCGCTGCTGGCGCGCCGATGAGATCTGACCGGATGTGTGATCGTTGGCGCGCTGAAGCTCAGCGATCCGAGGTCTGCGCGGGCGCAGGTTTGACCGGTTTATAGACGCCGCTGGTGGAATCGAATTCCAGCACGCCGAGATCTTTCTCGCCTGATGCTTCCGCCTTGGCCGCAGCGGCACGGCGCTGCAATTCGTCCTGCGCCTGCTTCAGGTCATCCGACAGCTGCGCGCCGAGTTTGGCCAGCATCCGATAGCCCGTGTAACAAGCGGCACCGAAAATCGCGATGGCGAACAAATGCGGCATGCGATCCGTCCTCTCCCAATCTACCCCTACAACCCGAACCGTGACCAGAGCGCCCGCGCTTCGATTGTCGACAGTAGATCATCGCCAATTGATATATCACCCCATGCGCCAAATCCCAACGGCAGACCGCTGCTCATCGGTCGCCGTAGCCGCGACAGCAATCCAGACTTGCCGAGCGGGATCACCCGCAATTTGACCTTCTCGCCAAACAGGTCCTGCATTTTCGAGCGCACATCCGCAATCCCGTCGATCAGGCCGAGTTCGAGCGCCTTGCCGGCCGACCAGAACGCGCCCGAAAAAATCTCGCTGTCAGGCCCTTTGAGCTTGGCGGCGCGGCGATCCTTGACGATACCGATGAAGATGTCGTGCACGTCGCGCTGCAAGGCCTTGAGCCGCTCGATGTCGTCGGGTTTCTCAGGCAGGAACGGGTCGAGCGAGCCCTTATTCAGTCCGGCCGTGTAGACGCGACGCTCGATGCCTAGGCGTTCAATCGCCTTGTCGAGGCCGAAGCTCGCGGAGATCACGCCAATGGAGCCGACGATCGATGATGGGTCGGCATAGATTTCATCACCCGCCAGTGCCAGGAAATAGCCGCCTGACGCTGCGACGTCCTCACAGAAGACGTAGACTTTCTTATTTTCCTCTTTGGCCCGCTGGCGAATGCGCTTGAAGATCAGATGCGATTGCACCGGCGATCCGCCCGGCGAATTCACGACGATCGCGACCGCTGGCGTCTTTGATGCCGAGAACGCTTTTTCAATGGCCGAGGCCACCGTCGCGATTGCAACGCCGGGCCGCAAGGGCGTCACCATGCCAATCGGCCCCTGCAGCCGCAGGACGGGAACGGTCGGTGTTCGGCGAAACAACGGCATGACAGCTCTCAAAGTGGACGGGCAAAGTGTATGGCGTGGCCGCTAAGGTCGCGGCTGTTATGGCGACAATGCGGCAGCGGCCTTGGCATCATGGTTGGCATAGGTCGCGAGAAAGCGCTGGCCAGCCGGCGTCACCTCAACATGCGCGCCGGCCCTATCGCTCCACGTCCGCACCAGAAATCCTCGCTCTAGCGCGTCCTCCCATACCGTCAGCCGTGGACAGGACGTTCGCCAAGCCTCGAGCACCTCGGCGACCGTTCGCGGCTCCTTTCCCACCCATTCGACGAGATCGCGGATCAACGGGTCCAATCCTCTGGACATGGTCATGCGCTCCCTATTGTGCGTTGAAGATCGATTGCGGTCCGAAGGCTGGTTGTGCCGGTTGTCGCCCTGCGCGCGAGCCAGCGCCGCTGACCTCGTCGAAGACTTGCTCGAACTCGACCGAGCCCGGCTTCAGCACATGCGTGTTCATCTTTTCGTCAAGCGCCGCCAACAATTCAGCACCATTTTTTTCCCGCACGATGGTGTTGCGATAGTAGGCGGCTTGCGCGAAGAAATTTGATGTCGGCATCGTGCGGCCGATCGGCTGCATCATCTCCAGGCCAGAACGTGGACCGGCGAGGTTCATCAACTCAAGTTCGCCACCAGTCAGTGACGTTCGCCCAGCCTCCGCCGCAGCGGTCGTCAACAGTCCCTTGAGTTTCAGAACCTGCAGCCACGGGCCGATGTCGGCATCCATGTTCAGTGCGTGAATGCCGTAGCCGGGCGGCGTGCGCGACAGCAGTTCGTGCTCGCGCCAGACGTTCGGCACCGACCGCGCGACACGCAGCATCTTCTGCAGCGATGCCATCTTGGCCTGCAGCTCGCGTGCGCGTGGCGATCCAGCGCCGGCCTGCTGCGCGAGCCCAGCCAGTCGCTGCAGGAACGTATCGCCATGTTTGACGATTTCGCTGACCGAGTTGGCGTGCAGCAATTGCGCATAGCCAAGCGCCGACGAAATCGGCCGGCCCTGCTTGGTTAGGGGATCGATGCCCGCCTGCATATCGTAAGTGCCCTGGCCGCCGGTCTCCAGCGCATAGACGCGTACGACCTGTGTCTTCGACAAGCCGACGGCTAGCGCTTCGATGGCATAGCGTCGCTTGAACTCGCGCTCGGTCGTCGGCGAGGGCGAGAAGTCGTAATTCGTTTTGGCGGACGCCAGGAAATCGGCGACACCCGGCAACGACCGATCAGGCTGCGGTGGCGTCATGTCGGTGATGATCTTGGCGACATCCGGCGGGATGGCAGCGCCGGTGTATTTCGGCGGCAATTCGCGCACGTAGTCATCGGGCGTGAAAGGCGCTTTGGCGGCATGCTTGCGCCGGCGGTTATCGCGGCGCTCGTCGACCACGGCCCAGTACATTTCGTGCTGCTTGTCGTAGTGTCCGCGCTGCTCGAGGTGAAGCGCATAGCTTTTGGCTTGCGCTGGCGTCAACCGTTCGGCAACTGCCGGCGGGATGGTGACAGACTGCGCTAGGGCTGGCGCCGATAACAGCGCCGCCGTGAGCATCGCAAACCCGATCATGCCAATTCGCCGAACCACGCTGCCAGCCTTCGCCTGAATCACAGTTGCAGCCTAGCACAAGCATCACTTCATGGACTTCATATGGCAAGGCCATTGCACAACTCGCGGCCCTGAAACCGCACCAACAGGGTTGCCGCCACAAGACCATGCCAATGGTGCCTTGCCTCTTGAAAATCCACGACATTTAACTTCTTGGCGATACAGGATCGTGGCCGACGCACGAGCGGCGCAACATCGCGTTGCGTTGGTTTAGGCATGCCGTCATGCGTCGTCGATCAGAGCCCGCTCTCGCGAACCAACACCTTCAAGATCTGCAGCCAAAATTTGGCAGCAAGGCTCTGGGGCTCACCGCGAGCGTGCAGTGACCCGCGCTGGACGCGGGCCGACGTGCTGTCGCCGCTGGAGACGACGCTGCCGGTTACGAGGAACTGACCAGAAACCGGGACGTGTTCGCGCGCTGCGCCCGGCCGTTGCGTGGGTCGCGCAGCAACGCCGCCGCCGAAGTGTGACGCGAGTTCGACCAAGTCCATGGTGTCAGCGCCGGCCGGGGCGACGTGTTCCAATGTCACCTGACGGCTCGGATCATTGAGTGTTTCCGGAGTGAAAGTGGCGGGTCGACGCATATCGATGCGCGCCACGTCAGCTTCATTGAGGTATCCCCGCGCAACCGCCTCGCGCGCCCCGATCAACATGGCGATCCGGTCACTGGGTTTGATCCACACGCCCGCAACGAGATGCGGATCGACCTCAGCGACAACAGCATCTTGGTGGGCCACGACCCGCAATTCGGAGCGCTCGCGCTCAAGTCCTTCGAGTTTAGACAGTAAACTCCCGCGCGTGAACTCAAGCACCGGCGTCTGTTGCAATTCCAGCGGATCGCCGGAGCGGCGCTCCAGCCGCTTTTCGATGAGCTTGAGACGCAGCCGTGTTTGTTGGATGTCCTGGTCGAGCTCGGGTGAGGTCAGCGCGACGATTAATTGTCCGGCGCGGACCTGTTCGCCATGGCGCACATGAATATCGATGACGCGCGCGGCGCGGCGCGGATGCACCATCTCAATACTGCGGTCCTCAAGGATGGCCGGAATGGTGATCGACGTCGATAAGGGCAAGAACGATAGGACAAGCATTATGGAGCAGATTCCAAAAACAATCCAACTGCGCCGTCGAGCGGCGATGATCGCGCGCATTTTGTACCACTCCCTGACTTCACGCCAGACCGGGCCGGCGAGGAAATAGATGATCTCGATGAGAAAAAGGGCAATCCCCAGTAGCTTGAACGCAAGATGATAGACGAAGAACGCGATGCCGGTGAAAAGGACAGCGCGATAGAGCCATACGGACCAGGCGTAAAGGACTAGCCATCGACGCTGTCGCGCCGTCACCATTTCAGGAGGCGCGAAGCGCAAACCGAACAGCATTTCGCGCAATTTCCAGACGCCGAAGTCGAACGAGCGCGGCTGCAGGTTCTCTATTCCGGTGAAGTCAGACAGAATGTAGTAACCGTCAAAACGCATGAACGGGTTGAGGTTCAGGCCGAGGCACAGAAACCAGCTCGTGGTGGCCAATGCGAACGCCAGACTCTTGGGCGTGCCTTCCGGGAGGAAGACCCAGACAAACGTCGCGCAGCAGGCGATACCTGTCTCAACGGCGATGCCCGCGGCATCGATGGCGATGCGCCGGCGTAGTGATTTCAGTCGCCATGCGTCACTGACGTCGGTGTAGAGCATCGGCACCAGGAGCATGAAACAGATGCCCATGGAGGGTACGCGACAGCCGTAGCGGGCGGCGGTTATGGCATGGCCAAGTTCGTGCAGTGACTTGACGATGACGAGCGCGGTCGCGAACAGAACGGCGCCTTCGGCTGTCAGGACATGCGGAAATGTCGCAAGAAAACTGTCCCACTGTCGCGAGACACAATAGAGGCCGACGAGACCAAGACCAGCGATAAATCCAGCAAAAGTGCGCGTGTAGATCGGCGCGAACCATGGCGCCAGACGCGCCAATGCACGCATCGGTTTCAGCAACGGAATCTTGAGAAATAAGTAGTTGTGCATCAGCCAGGCCAGCCAATGCTGTTGGCCGGCGCGTTGGTTGTTCGTCAGCTTTTGCCAATCACCCTCGGTGGCCGGCAGCACCAGAGCATTGCCGATGAGGAATGCTTTCAAGCGCTCGACGTCGCTCAGCGAAGCCGGGTTATCAAACCGCACTACGGCTGCGGCCGTCAACGCTTCGACCGTTCCGCAGTGCGGCCAAAGTGCCAGCAGTTGGGCAGACTGACGATCGATGCGATAGTAGCGCTGACGGAATGGATCGAAGATGACGCCGCCATCGTCCTGGCCATCGCTGCCGAGAATCTGCAGTTCGGCGCGCAGTTCTGGCAACGGCGATGTTGGCGCTGAGTGTGTGCCCGGAGTTGCGACGGTCATTCAAAGGCCAAGCCACTGGCGTGCCGCCGAAAGTGGGCGACGCAGCAAATAGACGGCGAGTGGGCTTTTATCGCCATAGACCTGGGCTGTGCCGCGCAAGCCGATCCTTGGAGGCGCCCGGTCAGAGTTCTCCAGCGTCGCGAATGTCCGAAAGGCGAGCACGTCGGTGTCGCTGGCGCGCGCCTTGTAGTCGGACCGGACGACGCGTCCTTGCCAAGCGTGGAGCGGATCGACATCGAGGAATAGCTTGATGTCACTATCCGATTTCAAAGCGATCGCATCGGGGGCTGTAACATCGATCCTTATTTCAATGGCCGCTGGATCAGCAATCTCCATGAGGCGCTCACCGGTGGCGACGGGGCGACCCAGCATGCCTTTGCGGTCGGAGTAGACCGCCAATCCGCTCTTGGTCGCCTTGACGACACTGCGATCGAGGGTCTCTGTGGTGAATATCAGCTCTGAGCGCTTGAGCTGTAATTCCGCTTCAGCAAGTCCTAGTTCATGACGGCCGCGTGCATCTGCAAACGACATCAGCATCATCTGCTTGACGCGCGCCTCCGCGACGGCAACTTCTCGCTTGGCGAGTTCTCGGCGGTTGCGCAAGTTCGTATCGACGAAGCGAATCAGGACATCCCCTGAATTTACGGCAGCGCCTGGGTCGACATCGATTGCGTCGATGACACCGTCGATCGGTGCGGTCACCAGCATTGGCAATCTGGCCACGATCTCGGCGGGCGCCAGTGTCGTGACCGGCACTGGAACGGCAAGCACAGCCAACGCCGCTACGATGCCCGCCAAACGCCAATGCGATAGTTTCTCCCGTATCGCCTGATAAGGCGGCGATGGGCTCAGTTCTCGCCATGCGTGCGCATACGTTTCGCCGAGCCGCAGTGTGATGGCGTTATCATTCTCGGTCCATATGGACTCGCGCGCGAGTAACATGCCACCGAAGACGCGGCCGCTGCGGTGACGAAAGGGCACCCACGCCAACTCTCGAAATGGATAGGCCGAGGCGAGTTCGGAATCGTCACCGCAATAGGCCGGCAGGCTGAAGGATACAGGCTGTTCCAGACCGCGCTCGGCGGCGAGGTTGGCCAGCATGTCCGCGACGCTCGCAGCAAGGATCGACGTCGGGTCAACAGAGCCGATGCCGGAGACCGTCAAGACCCGCGCGCGTCCATGCCGTTCGTTGGCGATCACGAAGACTTGGCGGGCGCGATTGAATTTTCGGGTTTCGTTGGCGATGATCTGGCTGAGTTCAAGCGTATCGGCGCTGCGGCGGGCCAGCTCTTCAATCCGCAGCAACAGCGACAGGCCGGCCAATTCGCCATCCAGTCCTGACGGGCGCGGCGCTATCGCCGCCGATTGGTCCTGACGTACTGGAGTGGATTCGGCGGGTGAGCTCTTTTTGCGGCCGATGTTCATGTCATGGCCTCATCAGTGGATCTGAGACTGTTCCGCTCATGCCCGGCAGGACGCCAACGCTCGGCGGATCGAAGACCGCGTAGACCTTTGCTGTTTGACTGACTGGATCAACGGAACCGGCCCGGCGCACTATGCGTGCGGCGTGACTGCTCGCGGTTTCATCGATGGCGAAGTTGATTTTTGCACCAACGTCGAGCGTTATGAGATTGCGCGACGGGACAATAAATTCGATCTCGAGTTGCTCGGTGTTGGCGACGACCATCAATGGACGATTCGATTGAGGTATTTCGTGTGCATTGACGGCGAGTTCAACCACGACGCCGTTGAATGGTGCGACGATTAAGCAACCAGATAGCCGTTCGTTGAGGGCTGCCCATTCGGCGGACGATTTATCGTGCCGGGCCTTTGCGACTTCGACATCGTTGCGGTTGCCAGCGCCGCGCGAGGCCAAGTGTTCGTTCGTGTTGACTGCGATGTGTGCTTCCCGCACCAACGCCGCTAGTGCTTGCAGCTCGAACTTCTGGCGCCGGCAATTGAACTCGATCAGCGTCTGCCCGGCTGTGAAGCCGCCGCCTTCGCGAGCGCCAACCAGGATCACGGGCAATACCAGGTCTGACGACAGTGTTGCCAGTTGAACGGCGCGGACAATGCCACGCCAGGGCTGCTGTGGCCCTTCCGCATAGGCAGGCATCAGCCAAATGCACAGTTGCGCCATGGCGAGGAAGGCTGCCTCGATGTAAGGCAGCCTTCTGATCAGACGTCTTCTAAACGCAACGTGCATCATCCAGCCTGTACTCGCGGACGTTCAGCACTGTGACGTGCGCCAGCTGAGATCGTAAACGAGCCGCTCATTTGGTGGGCTCCCAAGGCGTTGGTGGCGGCGCAACCATCGCCGACTGGCGAACGACGCGCGACATCTCGCGAACCGACAGACTTGCGTCGGACGCCTGCTCTGGTTCGATGCCCATCGACGACTGCACCATGGCGTATGCGCTTTCGAGCTGTGTCGCTGCGATATCGCGCTTGGCCAACGCAACCAGCAAGTTTAGCCGCTCGCGTACCAAGGTCTGACGGCTCACCCGGTCGGCCGCGGCTTCCGCTTCGATCTGACGTGTCAATCGCTGCTGCACATCGACGTAGCGTTTGGCCGTGTTGTATTCTTTGGCCGCATGGGCATAGCGGATGCGTGCGACATAGACTTGCGTCATGATCGACATGCCAACGGCGAGGGCCTTCTTGCCAAGCATGTCGTCCTGCTCATCGACGACAGCCCGGCGTGCTGGGTAGGAGAAGACTTTCAGCAGGTTCCAACTGGCTTTGGCGCCCCAATTCTGCCAGTGATTCTCAAACAGGAACGAGTTGCTGTCGAAGTTGGAGCCGGCGTAGAGGTTGAGCCCCGGCAACAGTTCGAGCAACGCCGCATGTGCCTCGTGCTCATTGATCCGCTGCCGGTACGTCACCTCCTTGAGTTCTGGCCGATTGGCCATCGCGGTGCGGATCAGGTCCTGCATGCCACCTTGCGGCAGGGCGCGAACGGTTACTTGTCCACCCGCGACCGTGATCCGTTGGCCCGGTGCCACATTGATCAGGGCCGCGAGCTGGGCACTTGCCGTGTTCAATTCGCGCGACAGTTCGCCGATCGTACGCTGGATTTCAACAATCTCACGCTCATAGGTGAGCGCTGTGATCGCTGACGTATTCTTGTCCATGGCAAGGCGGCGGGCTTCTCGCTCGACGGATTGCGCTTCGTTCTCGACGGCCTTCAACTTGCCAAGAAGGTTCTGGGCGCTGACGGTGCGCCAAAAGGCCGAGCGCGTGTCCTCGATGATGCGGATGGTGACCTTGCGGCGCAGTTCGTTCTGGATCAGCACCTTGTCGGCGGCCTGGCGGGCACGGATATAGGACAGGCCGAAATCGAGAATGTTCCAACTGAACACTGCGTCGCGGGCATTCACGCGCTTGTCCTGACTGGTGGACGTGGCGAGACTTTGGACGCCTGTTAAGACGTTCTGGCTGGAGCTAGCGTTGAAACTGTCGCGACCGGTGTAGCCAGCATTGGCAACCAGGGACGGCAGCAAGCTGAAATGTGCGAGGTCGAGTTCACGTTCGCGAACCGCGTGCTCGGCCAGTTCAACCTGATGATCCAGATTGTACTTGAGAGCCCTGGCAATGGCCTCATGCAGTGTCACGGCAGTCTTGACGGGCTCCTGATTCGCCGAGACCCCAGTCAAAGTGTTGTCGGCGATTTGAGCCAGTTCCGTTTCGCTCAATGGCGAGGGCGTTATGGCACATCCAGAGAGCGCGGCTGCCGTCAGTGCAGCCAGCGAGGCGCGCACCATCAGCCGGCGACGATAATCGATCATCGCAGGTTCCTTGTTTCGATGAGTTTTCGGGAACGCGGAACGAGGGGCAAATGCGCGGTTTTGTGCGTGCGTCACCACAATGACGGCTCAGCTTGACGCCGCGAGACTCAATACAATCTATAGTTGAGTATCATCAATTGAAGATGCACTTTATAGGGGTATTTAATTTATACATCTCGTTTTGCGTGTTGTGCTTTAATTTTGCAACACTGTGAGTTCGATGCAGGCTTATTTCAAAGATATTCGAATTATATCATGTTGTTATTCAACTTCCTGCGCCGATGGATAAAATCTTGTCGTTCGCGCGCATTGCTTATCCCGGCAATTGAACGCCGAACACCACGGCAATCTTTACAATCTCTTCACAAGTTCAGTTACGAATACGCAACCACTGGTTGTTATAACAGAATGAATCTTCGGCCTTTTTTCGGAACCATCGGCAACTCTTCCACAACGAGATCCACGGACATGAGCAAGATCATCAAAAGCGCAGGCGCCTCCCATCAAGATGCCAAGGCAAGAGCTGCCCGGTTGAAAGCGGAACTGGCGCAGTCCGTGTCCTATCGCGCGCTTGAGCAGCGCATTGCTTTCGACGCTGCCGGGGTTGTCACACTAGACAGTGTCGCCGAGGCGGCGCCTGTTGAAGTCGGTTCGCCAGAGGTCGCCGAGACGGTCCCGGTCCTTACCGCTGAAACGATGCGCGACCTCGTCAGTATCCTCAATGCTGGCGCTGCCACCGAGCGCTCGATCGTCGTATTCATCGACAGCGCCGTCACAGATCCAGGCGTTATCGCGGCTGCCGCGCCGGCGGGCGCCGAAATCGTTGTCCTCGAAGCCAGCCGCGATGGCGTCGCGCAGATCTCGAGTCACCTGCAGGGCCGTTCGGATATCGATGCGATCCACATCGTGTCGCATGGCCAGGCCGGCGCGCTACAACTTGGAACATCGCAACTCACAACATCGAGTATCGCAGGCGAACATGCCGACGATCTTGCCGTCATCCAATTGGCGCTTGGACGCGACGGCGATATCCTCGTGTATGGTTGTGACGTTGCCGCTGGCCTGCAAGGTCAAGCGTTCGTTGCGGCCCTCGCGCAAGCGACAGGCGCCGACGTCGCCGCATCGACAGACGACACCGGCGCAGCTGCTCTCGGCGGCGACTGGGTGCTGGAAGACCAGGTTGGTGCGGTCGAAACCCAAGCTGTTGCGGCGCCGGCTTGGCTGGGTGTGCTCGCGCCTCCAAGCGCCACCAATGACAGTTTCGTCACGCGCCCCGGTATCGCGACAATCATCGATCCGCGGACGAACGATATCGACAGCGACGGCGACGCGATCACGATCACGGCCGTCATCGACCCGCAAAATGGGGTCTCAACGGCACTCGCCGGTCCCGGAAGTAGTGTCACGCTGATCAGCGGCACTCAGATCACGCTGCTGGCAGACGGCCGGCTCAGCGTGCTGCAATCCACTTCGATCCCGTCGCGTGAAATCTTCCATTATCGGATCACGGCCGGTGGCCAGAACGCCACGGCCACCGTCACGCTCGACCGCGACAGCGACGGCGATTCGCAATCGGATCTGACCGACAGCGACGACGACAATGACGGCCTTTCCGATGTTGAAGAAGGTGCCGGTTCGCCAAGCACGCTGTCCGGATTCTGGACCGTCACCGGGCAGACGGCCACCTATAACTATGGCAATGGCGTGACCGTCATCGCGACGACGAACTCGACCTCGGTTTCCGGAACAACCTTCCTTGGCGATTTCTCGAACGGGCAGATGAATCCGGTCGGCGATGACGTGGCAGGCCAGCAGTTCTGGTCGACGGCGGGCGTCGCCGGACACGACAGCCTGCAGGGTGCCTTCAGCTTTGGCAGTCAGATCACGTTCCGGTTCGTCGACACCCTAACGGGGCAGCCCGTCACTGTTGAAAATCCAATCCTGCACTTGGATCGTATCGGCGGTACCGGTACCACCGGTGGCGGATTCGGCCAGGTTCACAATGCGTCCGTGGTGACAATCGACGGTGGGCTGACGTGGACCCGGCTCGGCGGCACCTCTGACTTTGCCGTCACGTCGATGACGGCAACCGATGCTTCGGTCGGCACGCCGGGCGCGCAAGCCGGGGAATCGAACTATGCCGCGACCCAAACGGCGTCCGGCAGCCTCAATATCATCGGGGCTACCTCGACGCTGACACTCAAATTCCCGGCCGCGCCGTCGGGTGAGGATGCGGGCAATACGCTCGGTGACGGCATCGAGTTCGTCTTCGAATCGCCGCGCGCATTGATCGACACGGATGGCGACGGCGTCTTCGACCACCTCGACATCGACAGCGACAACGACGGTATCCTCGACGCTATCGAAGGCACCGCAGACAGCGACTCGGACGGCATCGTCAATCGTCTCGATATCGACTCTGACAACGACGGCATCACCGACAACATCGAGGCGCAGACGACGGTCGGCTACATCGCGCCGTCGGGCAAGGGCGGCACCGCGGCCTTCATCGACACCAATCATGACGGCCTCGACGATCAATACGACGCCTCGACTGTCGCGGGCGCGACCGCTGGTATGGCCAGCAAGGGGCTGACGCCGGTCAACACCGATGGTACCGACAATCCCGACTATCTGGACCTGAATTCCGACAATGATGGACTGACCGACAATCAGGAAAACGGCCTTGGCGTAGCGATGGTCAGCGGTCTTTCGACAACTCTAAACGATGCCGATCGCGATGGCTTGTTTGATGCCTACGAAAGCGCCATCGACGGCGCCAAAAACGATGGCTATGTCGTTAATGATGGCATCGCCAATCCGCTGGCTACGCCAAATGCTTATTTGCCCGACAGCGATGCGGACACCGCCGGTCTGCCAATAGCGCCGATGACCGTTGATTTGAATTATCGCGATGCGCGCGTCGACAGCGATACAGATCACGACGGCGTCTTTGATATCGTCGATATCGACGACGACAACGACGGCGTGTTGGATGTCACGGAGGGACACGCGCTGATCGAAAATGCGATCACCAATGAGTTCAACGGCACGTTCGGCACTTTGGCCAGCGGGCATCGCAGTCTGCAGACTCCGGTGACCGGCTATACCTATGTTCCTGGCGGCAACACTGCGGCAGGGCAATACACCGTCACCAGCGGCGCTTCACCCAATACCACGTGGAACGCCTTCGGGGTCAACTTCAACGGTAACACCACAGGGACGGCCGATGACGCCTACTTGCTGGTCAACGGTTCCACCAGCCAAGGTATCTTCCTGCAGGAGACGCTCGCCGTACCAGCGAATGCCGATATTCAACTCAGCGTCGATGCACGAAACTGGTCTGGCCCCGCCTTCGTCACGGCC
Organism: uncultured Alphaproteobacteria bacterium; assembly: GCA_963714325.1. GTDB lineage: Bacteria > Pseudomonadota > Alphaproteobacteria > Rhizobiales > Hyphomicrobiaceae > CAVQOB01. The sequence goes on from CAVQOB010000003.1 coordinate 496,145, forward strand.
GGACCGCCGAACCTTGCTATTCGTGTCTATGACAGCACGGGTACAGTGTTGTTGGGAGAATCATCAACCGGCCCCATTGCCCAGAATACCAGCTGGGTAACGGGGACGGCATCCTTCAACTCCGGGAGCAACGCCAACGTCATCGTTCGCCTTGTCAACCTGTCGGTTCAGTCGTCCGGCAATGATTTCGCTGTCGACAATATCCGATTTGAAGTCATCAACCCGCCGCAGTACACCAACCGCGACACGGATGGTGATGGCATCTTCGACCACCTCGACATCGACAGTGACAACGACGGCATCACCGACAACGTCGAGGCGCAGACGACGGCTGGCTATATCGCGCCGTCGGGCGTTAGTTCAGGCATTACCGACGTCAATGGCGACGGCCTCGACGACAACTACGACGCATCGACCGCCGCGGGCGCTGCCGCCGGCATGGCCGGCACGGGACTGACGCCCGTCAATTCCGATGCTGGCGCCACGACACCCGATACCACGCCGGATTTCCGCGACGCGGATTCCGACAATGACGGGAAGCTCGACATCTCTGAGCGCGGCGATGGGCAGGTGACGTCTGTCACTTCGCCAACGGACGCCGACAAGGACGGCCTGCTCAACATCTTTGAAGCCGGCACGCCAAATGACGGCTTCGTCGTCAACGACGAGAACCGCGATCAAGCCACACTCAACTTAGCAGGCGTCCCGGCCCTCAATGCGTCCGGCTCCAACGCCATACCGCTGACCACGGACCTGCTGTTCCGAGACGTCAACGACGCGCCCGTCGCGACTAACAATACCTACACGATCGACGAGGACAATTACCTCTATGGCGATATTCTGGCCGACGACACGGGCGCTGGCGTCGACAGCGACGTCGACGGCGACGCGCTCGTCGTCACTGAGTTCGAGGTCAATGGTGCAACGACTGCAGCCGGCAACGGCACGCAGATCCCCGGCGTCGGCTATCTTTACATCGGCGAAAACGGCAGCATCAATCTCTATCCGAATTTGAACTTCAACGGCACTGTTCCGACCATCACTTACACCATTTCCGATGGTCAGGGCGTCACCTCGACGGCCGTGGTCGAAATCACCGTCACGCCGATCGACGATCCCTTGCAGCCGATCGCACTTGACATCTATACCAACGAGGATGTTCTCGCGAACGGGAGCGTTGTCGCGCTTGATCCCGATGGCGCCGCGCTCACCTATGCTGCCGGCGCAACTGCGCCCTCGAACGGCTCGGTTTCGATCAACCCCGATGGCAGCTTCACCTATACACCGGCGGCCAACTTTAACGGCATCGATACGTTCTCCTACACGGCGAGCGATGGCACCACGACGGTCGAGCAGACCGTCACCGTAACGGTGCGGCCGATCGCCGATGCGCCGGCAGGCACGGACACTACCGTCACCATCGATGAAGACACGACCTACACGTTCGCCGCTGAGGATTTCGGCTTTGCCGATCCCAACGACAATCCAGCAAACAACTTCGATCGCCTCATCATCACCACGCTGCCGACTACAGGCACGTTGGAGCTTGCCGGCGCAGCGGTGGTGGCTGGCCAGGTGATCGCCGTCGGCGACATCGGTTCGCTGGTCTGGACGCCCGAGCACAACGCTTATGGCACCGGCATCGCGTCCTTCACCTTCCAGGTGGTCGACGATGGCGGCTCCAACACGTCGAATCTCGTCGTCAACGGCAGCCTGGAGGATACTATCTTTAGCTCCCCGTCGACGGTGATCCCAGCCTACAACAGCACCACGCCGCCAACGACTGCCGAGCTCAATCCCGCCGGACTTGAGGGCTGGACCCGCGTCGTCACCTCATATCAGGTCGGCCCAGACACCATTTATGAAATGCTCGGCACTAATCTCGAAACCGACGGCAATCCAGCGACAACCGATACGCCGTTTGGTGACCAGTTTGGCTTCCGCGGTCATGTCTATCAAACGATCACAGGCTTGGAGCCGGGTGCAACTTATACGGTTGGCGGCTGGGCGATCATCCAGGACTACACAACCGCAGAATCCGGCGATCAAACCGTATTTGGGATCGAGGTCTACGACGACACAGCCTTCAACGGTGTGATCGACTACAACGTCTCATCGCCGACAAGCTTGGTGTCCGGTTACCTCGGTTCATGGCAGGGAGAGGCCCCGACCTGGCGTCAGGTCTCCTTCACCTTCACGGCACCAGCAAACGGCGCCATCGACCTGGTCGTCCTCAAATATTCCGCGACGGCTGCCGCGTGCAATTGGGATAACATCACGTTGGTGAAGACTGGCGACGGCGTCGATACTGACCTGTCGGCCAACACGTTTACATTCAACGTTGACCCGGTGAATGATGCCCCTGTCGCCGTCAACGACACCGAAACCGTCTCCGAAGACGCTGCCTCCGTCACCGGCAACGTCATCACCGTGGGACCCGGTGCCAACTCCGATATTGAAGGCGAGACATTGAATGTCACGCTGGCTGATCAGGGCGGTCGCCCGATCACGCTCGGCCAGCCGTTCGTCACCGCCGGAGGTGGGTTGTTGACCCTCAATGCCGACGGCTCCTACACCTTCGAGCCGGGCACCGCCTACAACGGCCTCGACGTCACCGAGACCGCGACGGAGACGATCAGCTACACGATCGACGACGGCAACGGCGGCACCGATACGGCGATCCTCGTCATCACCATCACCGGCGCCAACGATGCCCCGGTGGTCATCGATCCGTTGAACCCCGGCACGCCCGTCAATCCGGTCCCGGCGACCGATCCGCTCAACATCATCCCCGATGTCGCAACGACCGACGGCCGACCACTGCAACCGATCGACGTTGGCAGCTTCATTGCTGATCCTGACGGCGAACCGCTCACCTACGCGCTCGACCCCATCACCACGCCAGCGTGGGTGGTGATCGATCCGGCGACCGGCGCGATCACCGGCACGCCGCCGGCCGACGCCTCGCAGCTGACCAACACCGGCAATCCCGGCGAGTATCTGATCGCCATCACCGCCACCGATCCCGATGGCGCGCTGACCACCACGACGGTGACGCTGACGATCGTCAATCTCGATCCCGTTGCCGTCGATGACGCCAACGGCGTCGGCGAAGACGATGTCTCCGTCTCCGGTAATCTGATCACCGATCCGGCGACCGGCGATGCCGATACAGCACCCGACAGCGATCCGCTGGTCGTCACGCTGGCTGATCAGGGCGGTCGCCCGATCACGCTCGGCCAGCCGTTCGTCACCGCCGGAGGTGGGTTGTTGACCCTCAATGCCGCCGGCTCTTACACCTTCGAGCCGGGCACCGCCTACAACGGCCTCGACGTCACCGAGACCGCGACGGAGACGATCCGCTACACGATCGACGACGGCAACGGCGGCACCGATACGGCGATCCTCGTCATCACCATCACCGGCGCCAACGATGCCCCGGTGGTCATCGATCCGTTGAACCCCGGCACGCCCGTCAATCCGGTCCCGGTGACCGATCCGCTCAACATCATCCCCGATGTCGCAACGACCGACGGCCGACCACTGCAACCGATCGACGTTGGCAGCTTCATTGCTGATCCTGACGGCGAACCGCTCACCTACGCGCTCGACCCCATCACCACGCCAACGTGGGTGGTGATCGATCCGGCGACCGGCGCGATCACCGGCACGCCGCCGGCCGACGCCTCGCAGCTGACCAACACCGGCAATCCCGGCGAGTATCTGATCGCCATCACCGCCACCGATCCCGATGGCGCGCTGACCACCACGACGGTGACGCTGACGATCGTCAATCTCGATCCCGTTGCCGTCGATGACGCCAACGGCGTCGGCGAAGACGATGTCTCCGTCTCCGGTAATCTGATCACCGATCCGGCGACCGGCGATGCCGATACAGCACCCGACAGCGATCCGCTGGTCGTCACGCTGGCTGATCAGGGCGGTCGCCCGATCACGCTCGGCCAGCCGTTCGTCACCGCCGGAGGTGGGTTGTTGACCCTCAATGCCGACGGCTCTTACACCTTCGAGCCGGGCACCGCCTACAACGGCCTCGACGTCACCGAGACCGCGACGGAGACGATCCGCTACACGATCGACGACGGCAACGGCGGCACCGATACGGCGATCCTCGTCATCACCATCACCGGCGCCAACGATGCCCCGGTGGTCATCGATCCGTTGAACCCCGGCACGCCCGTCAATCCGGTCCCGGCGACCGATCCGCTCAACATCATCCCCGATGTCGCAACGACCGACGGCCGACCACTGCAACCGATCGACGTTGGCAGCTTCATTGCTGATCCTGACGGCGAACCGCTCACCTACGCGCTCGACCCCATCACCACGCCAACGTGGGTGGTGATCGATCCGGCGACCGGCGCGATCACCGGCACGCCGCCGGCCGACGCCTCGCAGCTGACCAACACCGGCAATCCCGGCGAGTATCTGATCGCCATCACCGCCACCGATCCCGATGGCGCGCTGACCACCACGACGGTGACGCTGACGATCGTCAATCTCGATCCCGTTGCCGTCGATGACGCCAACGGCGTCGGCGAAGACGATGTCTCCGTCTCCGGTAATCTGATCACCGATCCGGCGACCGGCGATGCCGATACAGCACCCGACAGCGATCCGCTGGTCGTCACGCTGGCTGATCAGGGCGGTCGCCCGATCGCGCTCGGCCAGCCGTTCGTCACCGCCGGAGGTGGGTTGTTGACCCTCAATGCCGACGGCTCTTACACCTTCGAGCCGGGCACCGCCTACAACGGCCTCGACGTCACCGAGACCGCGACGGAGACGATCCGCTACACGATCGACGACGGCAACGGCGGCACCGATACGGCGATCCTCGTCATCACCATCACCGGCGCCAACGATGCCCCGGTGGTCATCGATCCGTTGAACCCCGGCACGCCCGTCAATCCGGTCCCGGCGACCGATCCGCTCAACATCATCCCCGATGTCGCAACGACCGACGGCCGACCACTGCAACCGATCGACGTTGGCAGCTTCATTGCTGATCCTGACGGCGAACCGCTCACCTACGCGCTCGACCCCATCACCACGCCAACGTGGGTGGTGATCGATCCGGCGACCGGCGCGATCACCGGCACGCCGCCGGCCGACGCCTCGCAGCTGACCAACACCGGCAATCCCGGCGAGTATCTGATCGCCATCACCGCCACCGATCCCGATGGCGCGCTGACCACCACGACGGTGACGTTGACGATCGTCAATCTCGATCCCGTTGCCGTCGATGACGCCAACGGCGTCGGCGAAGACGATGTCTCCGTCTCCGGTAATCTGATCACCGATCCGGCGACCGGCGATGCCGATACAGCACCCGACAGCGATCCGCTGGTCGTCACGCTGGCTGATCAGGGCGGTCGCCCGATCACGCTCGGCCAGCCGTTCGTCACCGCCGGAGGTGGGTTGTTGACCCTCAATGCCGACGGCTCTTACACCTTCGAGCCGGGCACCGCCTACAACGGCCTCGACGTCACCGAGACCGCGACGGAGACGATCAGCTACACGATCGACGACGGCAACGGCGGCACCGATACGGCGATCCTCGTCATCACCATCACCGGCGCCAACGATGCCCCGGTGGTCATCGATCCGTTGAACCCCGGCACGCCCGTCAATCCGGTCCCGGTGACCGATCCGCTCAACATCATCCCCGATGTCGCAACGACCGACGGCCGACCACTGCAACCGATCGACGTTGGCAGCTTCATTGCTGATCCTGACGGCGAACCGCTCACCTACGCGCTCGACCCCATCACCACGCCAACGTGGGTGGTGATCGATCCGGCGACCGGCGCGATCACCGGCACGCCGCCGGCCGACGCCTCGCAGCTGACCAACACCGGCAATCCCGGCGAGTATCTGATCGCCATCACCGCCACCGATCCCGATGGCGCGCTGACCACCACGACGGTGACGTTGACGATCGTCAATCGGCCGCCGGTGGCCGTGGATGATGTTGGAAACGTCAATGAGTTGGGAACACCGATCATCATTGCAGTGCTCGGCAACGACCATGATACGGCACCAGATAGTGATCCGCTTCGTCTCATGGCAGCAACAGCACAGCATGGTACTGTGGTCATCAATACTGATGGTACGCTGACGTACACGCCACCACCAGGATACGACGGCACCGACATTGTCACCTATAAGATCAGTGACGGTAATGGCGGAAAGGCAATCGCTGTGGTTCGGATCCAAATCGCTGCAGCGCCGCACGTTGGTTTCGGCGAACTGCCCACAGTGTTGCCGGACCGCACTATCGCTGCAGATGTGCTGCCGATCAGTACCGACCCGATCGTGCTCGATACCGTTGCGCGACTGAACGTTCTCAGTTTCGATGGCGTGCATTCCGGACCTTCAACCATAGCACCCGGCGACGTCCATGGATTGACCGGGTTCTCTCTGAAGATGGTGAGTTCTCAGTTTGACAGTACGACAAAAATCGAGGCATTCGTTCGCAACCGGACTTTGATCCTGCAATTGGACATGCTGGATCGCACATCGCGCGACGGCGCGGTCGAATGGAAAGTCCAGCGGACCGATGGCCGGCCGTTGCCGGATTGGCTGTCATTCGTTGGAGCGGATGTCCTGATGGGCGAACGAGCCGCGCATGAAGAGGTGATCGATATTCGGGTCATCGGCGTTCGCCGGGACGGGACGGCGGTGACCAACGAAGTACGAATCAATGCAGTCACTGGCGAAATGCAACCGTTGAAATTTGGGCGGTCCGGTGCTCTGGCTCCGCGCCCGTTCTGGGATCAAATCCAGACCGAGGCGCCGCTGACGAACGAGCAAATGCAATCCCTCGGCCGCAGTATTGGCCGAACGGCGCACTAACTGCGTACCGCTGCATAGAGCCCGGGGCGCGGCACTCGCGCCCGGGCCTCCAAATTTTAGGCACGCCCGTGTATAGCGGGCGGGCGAGAGACGGCGTTGTGCCATCTCGCTCATGAAGCGCCGGCGGCCTGAAGTTCTGGCGGTGTAGAGTAGACAGAGATGGCCAAGGGATACGCAATTATTTGGCCAACGCTCTCGTTTTGGCTGCTTAAGCCGGAGAAGCCAGCCAAGCAACTGAAAACATGATCCATTTCTAAAATTTTCGAAGCGAGATCGATTGCCAATCGCACGGTTGTCACCTTTCAGAGGCGGCTTTGATTGACACCATTGGAGATGCGATACGCCGGTGTTTCTGCAATCGCTTGATTGTCTCAGATTTTGCATGCGCATGTTGCTTCTTCTCGCCCGCCGCCTGGTGAGCCGAACATTCGGTCCATATTTCATATTCACAATGCTGAATCATCAATGTTCCAGCGGGCGCTTGGGTGCTCCACCTGGAAACCTAGTCGGACCAGCACAGCCGATTTGGCCATTACACGCAGAGACGATAGAGTTTGGCGATGGACCCGCGGCTGACCCAAATCCTCGACATTATCAGGCAATTGCCACAGGCGCGGCAACGCGATGTCACCGCTATGATCACGACCCTGCTCGATTCCCCCGAAGTGACGTTTGCGGCCCAGCATGCAAGCTTCAAGACGTTGTTCGAAGTCTGTGGATGCGACCGAGATCAGCGACTGGGGCGTGCCACCGGGTATGCTGTCGGTGCGCATCAAAGCCCGCAATCCGATCGAGCCGGGTGTCGCCCTGACGAACGAATTGGCGAGCGCCCTTGAGCGCCTGACCATCGCCACCCCAGACCGCCAGGACGCTGCCCGTCTGTTGCTTGGTCACATGATCGAAAACGAGTCCCAGGAACTCGACCTGACGCCTGAGGAAACGATCGCATTGATGCACTTGATCGACCAAAGCAAGGCTGAATGCGACGCCGGTCTCGGCATCGCATGGACGCCCGGTGAATCGCTGACCGGAAGATCTAACTATCGCAGAAGTGACAAATAGGCCGCCCCGAGTTTGTAGGAGCGGTTCTTGCGGGCAGCACTCTGATATTCGAGGAATCCCGACGCGATCCAATCGCGCGCCAAACCAACGAGTGTGCGATGGGCAAGCCCCAAGTGGTGCTTGGCCATTTCCGCCGCCGTCACCGAGCCCTTGTCGCACAGTAATGTCAGCAGTCGGCGCTGGCGCGGATCGAGGCGCTGCGGCGGCGTACCAGTCTTGTCGTTCTGATCACACCAGCACCTTGAGTTAGGGAGTAGGGACTTAGTTGAAACTCGTTGGTTCAATTGGTGACGGTAACTGCATCCAAGGGCTACACCCGAGAACTGACATGGGTGATCAATGGCATCAGGCGACTTGAACCAAGGGATGGTCGCAGCGTCTCCAAACGTCGAGCAACGCCGACACAAATTGTTTTGCCAGCGCATCGTCATGAAAGGGTGATGGTGTCAGCCGGAGCCGTTCGGTCCCCTTTGCCACAGTCGGATAGTTGATTGGTTGCACGTAGATGCCATGATCGCTCAACAACAAGTCCGTGATCGCCTTTGCGCCTTGCGGGCAACCGACAAGGACAGGAACAATGTGTGATTTACTTGCCATTATCGGCAACCCGGCGGCATGCAACAACTCCTTGAGGCTGAGGACGCGGCCCTGATGGGCCTGGCGCAATTTGTCGTTGCTACGCAGATGACGGACGCTTGCAAGCGCCGCCGCAACGATCGGCGGAGGCAGCGACGAGGTAAAGATAAACCCCGGCGCGATGCAGCGGATGGCATCAACGACTGCTGCTGTTCCGGCGATGTATCCGCCGACGCAACCGAAGGCCTTGGCCAAAGTCCCTTCAATGATCGTGATCCGATGCGCCAATCCTTCACGTTCGCTGACGCCACCGCCGCTGCGGCCATAGAGACCAACCGCGTGCACCTCGTCGAGATAGGTCATTGCGCCATACCGGTCTGCAAGATCACAGATCGCGCCCATCGGTGAGATGTCGCCGTCCATCGAATACACACTTTCAAACGCAATGACCTTAGGAGCCGACTTCGGCGCTTCGGCAAGCAACTGTTCGAGATGTGTGAGGTCGTTGTGGCGGAAAATTCGTTTTTGGCAACCTGATTGTCGGATGCCATCGATCATCGAGGCATGATTGGCCGCGTCTGAGAAGATCACGCACCCCGGCAGGATTGCGCCGAGGGCCGCCAAGGTCGCCGTATTCGCAACATAGCCGGACGTAAACAGCAACGCCAATTCCTTGCCATGCAGATCAGCGAGTTCATGCTCAAGTTCGACGTGAAGGTGATGCGTGCCCGAAATGTTGCGCGTCCCACCCGATCCTGCGCCCATGCGCTGCGCGGCTTCCGTCAATGCCGACAACACGATCGGATTCTGGCTTTGGCCAAGGTAATCATTTGAACACCACACAACGACCCGATCGGGGCCCGGGCCGTGATTGCGCGCATAAGGGAAATCGCCGACGATCCGTTCAAGATCAGCGAATACTCGGTAGCGACCTTCCGATTTTACCTTGGCAACCGAAGCAAGAAAGGCCGTGTCATAGTTCATGATACGCGTCCCTTTGACATGTCAACAAAAACTGCGCCGAAGCACTTAGCTGATTATCGGCAGTTGATCGAGACCGGTGCACACTTGCTCTTACCATCGGCATAGAAGTCATAGCGAAAACCGGCAGTCAGGAAAAGTTCGGTATCGCGATCCTGCACACCACCTTGATCGCGCCGGGTCCATTTTGCGCCGACCTCGAGTTCCAGGCTTAGCTCCTTGGTCCAATAGTAGTTCAAGAGCAGCGATGGCAGGAAGGTCAGTTCCCTCAGGTCAGATGTGTCACCCTTGCGATAGCCGAACCGCATTCGTGGATTGATCCTGAGGTCGCTCGTCAGCGGATAGCGGGCATTGAGATCGAGTGCATAGAGATTCGAATCATGAAGGTCAGCAAATCGCAAGCCGACAATATACATATCGCCCGGTGCGAAGAAATTCGTGCCAGTCAGTTGTCCCGAATAATAGTACTCGGTGCCAGTTCCCGGCATCGCATCAATATTGCCCGATGCGATCGTACCCGCAACGTTCGTGGCAGTTGCGTCGAAGCTGATCTGGAGCGTCTCGGAGATCGGCCGCGCGTAACCGAAATTCGCCGATTTGAAGGTCGCGGATCGGTCGATAGCCAACTGGTCGATTTCCTCCTTCGTGTGCAGCTTGAGCATATCATAGAGGGTGAGGAAGGGCTGCCCCTGCAGCGCTGTCCAGGCCGAAAGATACGGTGATTTGCGATAGTCGATGCCGGCATGCACAGTCGATTTGTCGGATAGCGTTGCCGATCCGCTGAATATTGCGGCGTTGAGCTGACGGAAATGGACGTCATAGTCGATCGTGGCGAAGGCCGATTTGCTTTGGTCGAAATATTTGATCTCCGTGCCAATCGCTTGGCGATCAAGGAGTTTGCGGTCGCGCTGCTCGATCGCGAATATACTGGTCTCAAGTCCGCCGAGGAATGGGCCGAAGTCGAGGCTGGCACCGACGAAATATTTGTCGTCCTTGAACGGGAGATCCTTGCGACTGAGGACCGGCGATCCAGCCACGACATTGACTCGAGCCCACGGTGTTCCTTGCCACGAAACAATGCCGCCGTCGAACCGGCCAAGAACGCCGCCAGCATTGCGAGTTTGGCGCCCGAGGCGCGCAGTCATATCAAGCGACCTAATTGATGTTTCGCCGTAGAGCGCTGCGATTCCGACGATTTCCTTGTCGCCGGCGTTGAAGCTGTGCTCCTCGGTACCTGAAAAGCGGAACTTGGATTTCATTTGATCGTTACCCCAGGCCGCCGACAAATCGAAGCTCGACAACAAAGCGTTCTGGTGCACGCGATGTGCGTCTGGGTCGGGGTTTGGGTCAGGCGGCAAGGTTGGATCGCGAATAACGCGGAAGCTATCGTCGCGAATGAAGAACTGGGACACACTGCCTGATACGGACCAGTACGGACCTCGGCTGCCGGTCCCCTCCTGAGCGTTGCTCTTGCGTAAACTGTCACCAGGGCTAGTTGCCGCCGTGATAATACCAGCAAGGCGCTGTTGGACCCTCTCGTGCCCCTCACCTTGTGGATACCGGGTCACGTAATCATCGTATTCGGCCCGAGCCTCTGCAATTTGGCCCATCTTCTGGCGTGCCAGACCGAGCAACTCCTGCGCTTCGCTACTGTGCTCGTTTTCAGGGAATTTGAGAATTTTGGTGAGCAACGGGACCGCTGTGGGTGCATTCCCCTTGCGCATAGCCGCCCGTGACTCGTCCATCCAACCGGCAATCGCGCGCAAGTCCGCGGCGGACGTCGTTCCCGCTCCACGCGCCTTGCTGCGCGGCGCAACCGCAGAGGAAGAACTCGGCTGCGGGTCGCGAGCAACAGTGGCGCCCCAACCTCCGTCGGCAGCACGCGGGAAGACTGGTCTGCAATCGGGCGATTGTGCCGCACCGGAAATAGCAACGACTATACTTTCAAAGTCCTGGCCCTGGGCCACCTGATAAGTGACGGCATTGGCAAATTGGATCCGCAAGACCGGTTCGGCTCCTGCCATCAGCTCGAACTCGATCGCCTTGATCACTGCCGTCTTGCTCTCGGGGGCGCGTAGGGCTTCGCGACGCAAGAGTGCGAGTGCTGCCGCTTGCGCCCGATCAATCGCGCGCACGGATACCCGCAGCTCATCGCTGCGCTGTTGTGGGAAATGCCCGACGTACTGAACGCGAAAATTGAATGCGATTTTGAGGATTGCGCAACCGCGGTTATCCAAAATCTGTGCGCTGGCAAGGGCACGATCCAGAACCGGCTCGGCTTTCAGTGTCGCGACCGACGCAAGCAAACCTGCGGCTGAAAGAATGAGTTTTCGCAATCCATGTCTCCAGTTGGTCGTGTGCACTAGAAGCCCCCACCGTTGGCGCGATGCTGTCCGGTGCGGCGCGTCTTGATTGTGGTCAGCGAACTGTCGACGTAGATGTGGCAGGCGCCCGCGCAATCCTTGAGTTCAGCGACGGTGTAGTTGACGCTCGCAGGCGTAGTATATTTTTTATGTGACCCAGCTTTGTAATTGCCGGCGTGACAACCCGCGCAGTCCGGCTTGTAGGCGGCAGACTTCCACGGCACGACTTGCGAATTGGTCGTGTGGCAATTGCTGCAGCTCAGGCTCGTGCCGTGATTGGGATAGGTCAGCGATACGTGCTTGTAGGCAAGGGCTGGCGTAAATGCCGTTGTGCGGTGGCAGGACTCGCAGGGCTGTGATGTCACAAAATGCCCCGCCGGCTTGCCCTTGGCTGTCGCGCCGTTGTGGCAGGATGCGCAATTGGCTGTGATACCCGTGTGATTGAACACTGCGCCCGCGAACGTCGTCGTGCTTCTGTGGCAGGTCTCGCAGGCCGCCGTCGTCACGACGTGGGTCGCCGGCTTGCCCTTGGCCGTCGTGCCGTTGTGGCAGGAGGCGCAGTTGGTGGTGATCCCGGCGTGATTGAACACAGCACCCGCGAACGTCGTCGTGCTCTTGTGGCAGGTCTCGCAGGCCGCCGTCGTCACGACGTGGGTCGCCGGCTTGCCCTTGGCGGTCGTGCCGTTGTGGCAGGAGGCGCAGTTCGCTGTGATACCCGTGTGATTGAACACAGCACCCGCGAACGTCGTCGTGCTCTTGTGGCAGGTCTCGCAGGCCGCCGTCGTCACGACGTGGGTCGCCGGCTTGCCCTTGGCGGTCGTGCCGTTGTGGCAGGAGGCGCAGTTGGTGGTGATGCCGGTGTGATTGAACACGGCGCCTGCGAACGTCGTCGTGCTCTTGTGGCAGGTCTCGCAGGCCGCCGTCGTCACGACGTGGGTCGCCGGCTTGCCCTTGGCGGTCGTGCCGTTGTGGCAGGAGGCGCAGTTGGTGGTGATGCCGGTGTGATTGAACACGGCGCCTGCGAACGTCGTCGTGCTTCTGTGGCAGGTCTCGCAGGCCGCCGTCGTCACGACGTGGGTCGCCGGCTTGCCCTTGGCGGTCGTGCCGTTGTGGCAGGAGGCGCAGTTTCCGGTGATGCCGGTGTGATTGAACACCGCGCCCGCGAACGTCGTCGTGCTCTTGTGACACGTCTCGCAGGCCGCCGTCGTCACGACGTGGGTCGCCGGCTTGCCCTTGGCCGTCGTGCCGTTGTGGCAGGAGGCGCAGTTGGTGGTGATCCCGGCGTGATTGAACACGGTGCCGGTGAACGTCGTCGTGCTCTTGTGACAGGTCTCGCAGGCCGCCGTCGTCACGACGTGGGTCGCCGGCTTGCCCTTGGCGGTCGTGCCGTTGTGGCAGGAGGCGCAGTTGGTGGTGATCCCGGTGTGATTGAACACCGCGCCTGCGAACGTCGTCGTGCTCTTGTGGCAGGTCTCGCAGGCCGCCGTCGTCACGACGTGGGTCGCCGGCTTGCCCTTGGCGGTCGTGCCGTTGTGGCAGGAGGCGCAGTTCGCTGTGATGCCGGTGTGATTGAACACCGCGCCGGTGAACGTCGTCGTGCTCTTGTGGCAGGTCTCGCAGGCCGCCGTCGTCACGACGTGGGTCGCTGGCTTGCCCTTGGCCGTCGTGCCGTTGTGGCAGGAGGCGCAGTTCGCTGGTGATCCCGGTGTGATTGAACACGGCGCCAGCGAACGTCGTCGTGCTCTTGTGGCAGGTCTCGCAGGCCGCCGTCGTCACGACGTGGGTCGCCGGCTTGCCCTTGGCCGTCGTGCCGTTGTGGCAGGAGGCGCAGTTCGCTGGTGATCCCGGTGTGATTGAACACGGCGCCAGTGAACGTCGTCGTGCTCTTGTGGCAGGTCTCGCAGGCCGCCGTCGTCACGACGTGGGTCGCCGGCTTGCCCTTGGCGGTCGTGCCGTTGTGGCAGGAGGCGCAGTTCGTGGTGATCCCGGCGTGATTGAACACGGCGCCTGCGAACGTCGTCGTGTTTCTGTGGCAGGTCTCGCAGGCCGCCGTCGTCACGACGTGCGTCGCCGGCTTGCCCTTGGCCGTCGTGCCGTTGTGGCAGGCGGCGCAGTTGGTGGTGATGCCGGCGTGATTGAACACCGCGCCGGTGAACGTCGTCGTGCTCTTGTGGCAGGTCTCGCAGGCCGCCGTCGTCACGACGTGGGTCGCCGGCTTGCCCTTGGCGGTCGTGCCGTTGTGGCAGGAGGCGCAGTTCGGTGGTGATGCCGGCGTGATTGAACACGGCGCCTGCGAACGTCGTCGTGCTTCTGTGGCAGGTCTCGCAGGCCGCCGTCGTCACGACGTGCGTCGCCGGCTTGCCCTTGGCGGTCGTGCCGTTGTGGCAGGAGGCGCAGTTGCCTGTAACGCCTGCATGGTTCCAACTTGCCGCCGAAAATATCAATGTACTCTTATGGCAACTTTCACACGGCGCGCTGGTTGCGATATGCGACGTCGGTTTGCCTCGCGCATAAGTGCCATTGTGGCAATTGACACAGGCACCTGGTGCCTGTGTGTGATCATAGCGAACCTGCCGCCAAGTCACCGAGGTGTGACAGCCCTCACAAAAATTGCTTGTCTGTGGATGCTTGACGGACTTGCCGATGGCGGCCGCGCCATTGTGGCAAGATGCACAGGCGCGAGACGTCCCCTTGAACCGTCCATTCGCGTGACACGATGCACAGTCGACCGAGTAGTGAGCCCCGGTTAACGGGAAGCCCGTTGTGAAATGGTTGAATGGCGCATTCGAGTTCTGTTGAGCGAGCGCAGGCGTGCACAGCGACCAACTGATGAGCAGCAGAAAGCAGGAGGCCAAGACTGGTCGCTTGTTGCTCGCCATCTCGTCTTGGCCCCGTCCCCCTGACACATGATCCCCGCTCCGGCCTTCGCCTACGGCGCATCATCGCGATCCCCCCGGTCGATCGCGAACGGTATCGGACTGCTTCACATCTCTGCTTCATGCAACGGTGCGTCCGATCTCGTCCGCCACTTTCGAGCCACAATCACCTTCGTTCGTTCGTGGCTCGGTCACGCACGGCAGAACCTACTTGCGGATAACAACGGTGGAGTTAAAGAGTTATTCCGCAATTTCTCCACATTGGGGCTCCAGAGAGGAACTCGCGCGGGATATGGGGCCGGACCATCGCGAATGAATTGAATAGGGGGACACAATGGCCGTTGACTTGACACGGTGTATGCCACCGCCAAAGCAGCGTCGCGTTCGATTCGAAATCGGCTATGCACAATTAGGACTTCTGGTCCTGCCATGCCTATTCGGTGTGCCCGACAGTTTACTTCGGTCAATCAACGAGAGTTCGATTGGCTCGGCGATTGCACAGAGCCGATCAGCGACTCGACCACGCGAGCAGCCAAAACACCAAAACCCAAGGGAGAGCGAGAAGTCCGAGAGAAATTCACGCGACAATAAGGACGACAAAAAGGAAAGCAATCGGGACAACGATCGCTCCGACCGTCGCGACGAGTTCTCGCAATGACACCACCAATGACGGCCGCGCTGATAGTCGCGACAGCAATGATAATCGCGTCAAGGGCCGCGACGACGGAAGTCGTCCGCGCGGCGAAAGGGCCACGAAAGAAAAACCGGAACAAGAACCCCCGGCAACGGTCGCTGAGTGGTTGAAGCGTTTAACCGCGCCGGTGCAAAAGAAGGCAACCAGTCGCCCTGTGGGCCTACCGCCATTGATGGCGAGTGACGTAGTCCCGCGCGAAATACTGACTGTAAATCCAGACAAAGCGACGATCGCGCAAGCCGTCGCCTTGGGCTTCAAGGTCGTTCGCACGACGGATCTCGCACAGCTTCGTTTGTCGATCGTTCGATTGGCTCCTCCTGCTGGCATGGACGCGATGACCGCGCAGGAGTTTCTCACACAGTCCACCGGGGTAGATCGTTTCGCGCTCAATTATGTTTATCGGCCCTACCGCACGGCAAACGACGCTCAAGGCGCCGCTGCCAATTCTGTCCAAACAGCACGAGCGCCCGGCACCGGTTGCGATCCTAGCCGATGCTACAGTGCACAATTGATCGGCTGGCAGCCGAGCCTGTCGCGCTGCAGCAAAGGTTTGCGGATCGGCGTCATCGATACCGCAATCGACAATGGACATCCGGCATTTGCGGGGCGCCGCATCAACGTCGGCAGCTTCCTGCGAACCGGTCGCCCCGTCGTCGATCCTTCGCACGGCACCGGCATTCTTGCCTTGCTGGCAGGCGATCCGAAAAGCGGGACACCGGGACTCGTCCCCGAAGCGGAGTTCTATGCGGCCGATATTTTCCATCTCGATGGCACCGGCACCATGGCGACGGATTCCATTTCGCTGCTGCAGGCGCTTGATTGGATGGATAAGTGGGGCGTCAAAATTGTTAATCTCAGCGTCGCGGGTCCACACGATCCATTGATGCAGCAGGCCATCGAAGCGTTCGCGCGCAATGGCATGATTTTTGTCGCGGCAGCGGGCAACGACGGTCCGTCGGCGCCGCCCGCCTATCCAGCGGCATACAAGGACGTGATTGGCGTAACGGCGATCGGCCGCGACATGCGGGCATTCCGGCGTGCAAACCGAGGAGACTACATCGATATTGCCGCGCCCGGCGTCGATGTCTGGACGGCACTCCCCGCTGGCAAGGAAGGTTTTCAATCGGGCACGTCGTATGCTGTCCCTTTTGCTACGGCCGTATTGGCAACGATTTATGGGCGGTCGAAAATCAGGACCAAAGAAGCGATGCTCACCGCCGTCACATACCGGGATCTTGGTGAGCCTGGTCGCGATGCCGTCTATGGTCGCGGTCTCATTATGGCGCCGAGCCAATGTGACCCAGCATTGGATACGCGGCCAGCACCTCCGACCGCGGTGGCAGCGCCACCAGCTCGTGCTCCGAATGTATCGTTGGGAGTCGTTCCCGCATCGCGATAATTTCGCGCAAACGGGTGGCCGTCAGACTGGTCTCAGCGAGATGCGAGCCATTGGCCCGTGATCATGCGCCGCTCTTCGGCAGGATCAAAGATTCCCGCCCTCGATCATGTGATCAATCATGCCATCGAGGCCTTGTGACGCTCCTGCTCCGGCAGGGGCCAGGGTATGTCGGCCGATCTTACCCGTAGAGGCGCGAGCATGATGCTGGATTTCCCAACGACCGGACGCGTCCCGGCACGCCAGTCCCTCAAATTGTCCGTTGTTGTTCGCCAGTTCGTATTGCCGACAATAACGTCGGTCACGACTACGGAATGTCGCAACCGCCCGTGCGTTTAGTGACGGCGATGCAGCATCGCTAACCGGGTCCCCACTCGCGCGCGTCTCAAGGGCGAGCCGCAGCGATCCATCGGCCAGAGCCATAGCCGGACTAGCGAGGTCTACAGACACTGTATGCGGTGCCCGATTTGAATATGTCGTATGGCCGATCCAGCCGACGGCACCGCCGAGCAAGAGCGAGAGCGACGCTGCCATGGCAAGGGCTTGCCCGCGTGTCGAGCTATGTGCGGGCCACCGCTTCGCGACGTGCGCCGAAGTGGATCGGCGCGCTGGCATCGAAACAATGGATCCATACTCTCGTTTATTATCAGGCTTCGGCGCGACACGGTGGATCGCTGGCGGGAGCGTCCCGTAGCGGGGATCATCCATCATGGCGTCGAAGGCCCCTTGGATAAGCCGCCGCGTCAGCTCGAATTGGCGCACCCTCTCTTGCAAATCTGGCCGCGTGTCGAGGGCGAGCGCCACGCGCGCCTGCTCCATGGGACTGAGTTCGTTGTCGGCATAGGCCATCAACGTCTCATCAGAAAACTCGATGTGCGCTTGAACCACAGTTTCCCTCGAACGCTTCAATGGCCGACTTTGTTGTCGCCATATATTGCTGCAGACAATGTCAATCGCGCCCGGCTGAGCCTGCTCATAACGGTCCCGATCGGAATATCTAGAACTTCAGCGGCTTCCTTGTATGACATTCCATCTACGCAAACCAAGGCGACGACAACTTGCTGGTCAGTGGGAAGCTTTTCTATTCCTTTCAGAACTTCAAACAACGTCAGGCGGCTTTCGACGACGACTCGCGCATCGCTATCAATGAGGTTTGGGACATCATCGATATGGACGGACGGACCACGAGTTTTCTCCGCTCTGATCTTATCGAACCAGATATTTTGTATGATCCGGAACATCCAACTATCAAACCGCGTACCCTCTTGCCACTGATCAAGCTTTGCCAGTGCCCGTGCGCAGGCCTCCTGCACGAGATCACTGCATTGATCGGGGTCACGTGTCAGCGAATAGGCGAACCTCCGCAGGCGCGGCAACAGCCGAACCAAGTCATCACGGAGCGTCTCTTTCATGCGATCCCGATCTTGTCCGGACTGACAACGTGGCACAGCGTCCGTTATTCCCTGGTCACCTCCAGCGTGACGGGAAATGGGGCCATTGAGCGCCGATTGCGGCCTGGGTAATCTCATCTCCGGCCGACCTTCTGTTTGAATGATTGCGTTACATGGCATTGTTCACAATTGCGACCGAACGCCCCCTGATGGGCATCATCTTGGCCATGACAACCGAAACAAGTCGGCGAAAGTGAGATTTTGGTTACGTTGGGCGTCTTGTGGCACCCATGGCAGTGCAAACCGACGTGTGCGCC
Source organism: uncultured Alphaproteobacteria bacterium (assembly GCA_963714325.1). Taxonomy (GTDB): domain Bacteria; phylum Pseudomonadota; class Alphaproteobacteria; order Rhizobiales; family Hyphomicrobiaceae; genus CAVQOB01. Next base: position 514,674 of record CAVQOB010000003.1, read on the forward strand.
GGTCAATGGGAATTTCGTTTGCACGGCGTGATCGAAGCGCCAACGGCTCCAACCATTTGGATTGTGGCAAAGTCCACAATTGGCCGTCAGCCGCCCGCTATGGTGCTTATCGTTGTGGCACCCTGCGCAGGTTCGTGTGGTGTCTTTGAACCCGGTGGTCTTGTGGCATTCCTCGCACGTGACGACGGCGTGCCGTCCGAGCAGCGGGAAGCGCGTCGCATCATGATCGAAAGCGACCTGCTGGCGCCAGCCGGTTTCTTTGTGACAATTTTGACATTGCGTCCCGAGTTGGCCCTTATGGGCATCATTTTTGCGGTGACACGAGATACACGTCGTCGCCAGCTTATCCTTATACAAATGTCCGGTGTGACACGTATCGCAAAGCACCTTGACGTGCTGGCCGCGCAGCGGGAACTTCGTCTGCCGATCGTGATTGAACTGGATGTTCGCCCATTTCGCTGGGCGATGGCAGGTGTCGCATTTCTCACCATAGCGTCCAGCATGGCGATCGTGGATATTGTGGCAGGAGACACAAGTCGTGGGCAGATCCTTATAACGCTCACCGGCATGGCAGCCGGCGCAGCTGACCAACTTGTGTGCGCCATCGAGTGCGAATTTTGTCTTACTATGGTCGAAAACTTTGATTGGTCGCCAACCCGTCTCGGTATGACAGGTCTGGCAATTTTCACCGAGCCTGCCCTTGTGTGGCTCGCTCGCTTTGTGACAATCAACGCAGCGGATCGGGGCCGCACGGAATTTGACGCCGCTCTTGTGACAACTCTCGCAGCGCGCAGCGCTGTGTGCACCGTTGAGCGCGAAATTTGTTTCGGTGTGCTTGAAAGTACCGCGATCCAACTGAACGATATCGACGTCCCGGCCCTTATGATCGGTGTGGCAATAGCGGCAATCACTTTGGAGCGCCGCATTGTTGCGCCCGTGAAATCCCCGTTGCTGTTGGCGATCCTTTGCCACGTCCTTGTGGCAATCGAGGCAAAGCTTGGATTGCGACTGACGCGTGAAGGGTTCGTGGCACTTCATGCAATCTTTTTCGAGGTTCGCGTGGCCCTCAATCAAGGGGCCAGGCACGACGAGACGCTCAAATATGTTTTGTGCGGCTAGGCGTTCCGAAAGCCCGGCTGCGACGACGCACGTAATCGCGAATACGATGACCAGATACCGCCGCATGATGCCCCGTCCGGCTAATAAAGATGCACGGCCAGAACGTGCGCCAGTGCGGCCAACACCAGCAGGACAAAAAGCGGTAAGTGAAGTACGTGCCAAAGGCCGAACAATCGCTCGAAGAAAGCGAACTTAGCTACCTTGTTGATTGCCGAGCCAAACGAGCGCAAGAGTACGCGCATCTCCGCAATACGATGTTTGCGCTCTCGCCGCGACCACCCTTGTTTCCGCGACTTAGACTCGATGGCGTTGACGGCAATCTGTAGCTGCTTTCGCCGCAGCGACCGGATGCGGCTGCCGAGAGTCAACCAAGCGACAGCACTCGACACGGCGCCGGGGCGTCGCTGGATACTCGTGCCAGCGAAGTCGTTCAAGGCAGCGACAATGGCCGTGTTGGCTGGTAAATGCTCTGCGATCGATACTTGCAGCCGGGCCGCGTCCGCGATCAACAATTCGACGTGGGCCTTGCGACCATCGAGCCCGACATGAATTTTGCCATAGAGATAGCGCCCAACGATGCCGCTGGCCGCAACAATCAGCATCGTGGTCAGAGCGACGTTGCTGTTGAGCGATCCAAGCTTGAAATTAGAATGTAGAACGACGAGGCAAGGGCCCAGAATTCCTAGCACCATATGAAAGCGAAACCAGAAGGTGACGGAACCGATCGCACGCAAGCCCTTCATCCGTTTGCGCAATGGATAGACCAGCAGTAGCAACATCGCCATTGCTCCAGCGATGCCCAGCCAGTAGCCCAAGCCACTCTCCGGTGACAGGTGCCCGCTGTCGCTTTGCAGCCATCCAATCAACAAGACCGCCGCAACAACTAAACCGAAACTCAAGCGACCGAGGCCGGTGAGAGATCTAGAAAGCGTTTTGCTGGGCGCCCGCGCTGCGTCGCCATGGCCGCGCATCTGAATCGGCCTGCCGACGACGTCATGCCCGCCCCGACGCCTTGCCGCGTCTAGGTCGGCAAACGACACCTGCGTTTTACCCATATGTCCCCCAAACGTCTGCTCGGCTTGGACCGCGCTAGTGCCGTTACCAACCGAAAAATGCTCGATTATTCTAGGGGATATGCTTCCAACGGACACCTACTGTCTCTTGCCTCTTCATGGCGAAAGTGAGGCTCGCTCATAGACGCTCGAACGCCGTCTGAGGCGCGCAATACAGTCGATTTCACACAATTTTGGAGACCCTGGGAATAAGCGCGATGCCAGACCGTTGTTGACTTCGGGAGTGCTTCCAACGGACTGGGGCACCTCAAGGTGGCGTTCCCTACGCGCCACTTGCAACCGTCAGATTGCCCTAACGTACGCGTTACTGACGGACTGCTTTGCCGGAGCTTGGTACCCGCACCAGGCTTCTATCGACGACCCAACCATGTACTTTGGCTGGGTCGTCGAGCGGCAGGTGTGCGCGCAATGATCGAGTAAAGCACAGGGCGCAAAAATGACATCACTCGTCGCGGTTTATGCCGCACCCCTCATTGCAATCTGGATGGTCTATTTCGGTTTTCGCAAGAGCGCCGAACGACGTAATAAAACTGTCTTTGCAGCAGCTGAGGCGGCCGGCCTGAACGAACCTGCGTCGCTTCACCCGATCATCGATCCAGCCAAATGCCTGGGCTGCGGCGCTTGTGTCCGCGTTTGCCCCGAAGGTAATGTTCTCGGGCTGATCGATGGCAAGGCTCAACTGATTGAACCGAGCGAATGTATCGGCCATGGCGCATGCCGCACAGCCTGCCCCCAGGGTGCCATAACGTTGGTTTTCGGAACCGCGCAACGGGGAGTTGACTTGCCGCGCGTCGGCCCGGATTTCCAGTCCAATGTGCCTGGCATTTTCATTGCTGGCGAACTCGGTGGGATGGGACTGATCCGCAATGCCATCGAACAGGGCCGCCAGGCAATGTGCGAAATCCGAAAACTCGATGGCTTCGGGCGCCGGGACCAACTCGACGTTCTGATTGTCGGCGGCGGTCCGGCCGGGTTTTCCGCAAGCCTCGCTGCAATCGAGCAGGGGCTCTCGTTTCGAACGATTGAACAGGATAGCTTCGGTGGTACTGTCGCACATTTTCCTCGCGGCAAGCTGGTCATGACGACACCGGCGACGCTGCCATTGGTTGGAACCATGAATTTCCGCGAGGTCAGCAAGGAAAAACTTCTGGAGTATTGGGAACGTGTTGCTCGCAAGACCAAACTGACTATCAGTTACGGCGAGCGAGTTGAGGCGATCAACCGATCATCTTGCGGATTTGTCGTCAAGACGACGCAGGCACAATATGCAACCCGAACGGTCCTACTGGCGATCGGCCGCCGCGGCACGCCGCGACGCCTGGATGTCGATGGAGAGGACCAAGAAAAAGTTGTCTATCGACTGGTCGATGCCGCCCAGTACCGCGGCAAGCATGTCCTGGTCGTGGGCGGCGGTGATAGTGCGCTCGAGGCGGCTGCCAGCCTCGCTGATGAACGAGGAACGACCGTGACTCTTTCTCATCGCAGCGATGCGTTTGCGCGGGCCAAGTTGAAGAACCGCCAGCGCGTGGATGCGGCAGTCCAAGCCGGACGGCTAAAGATCCTTTTCAAGTCTTCGGTCCAGCGCATTGGCGCTCTTGACCTCGACATCGAATGCAGCGGTCGTCGCATGACGCTACGCAACGATGCGGTGATTGTGTGTGCCGGTGGAATTCTACCGACGCAGTTTCTGAAGAGCGCAGGAATCGAGATCGAGACGAAATATGGCACAGCGTGATGTCGTTGCATTTCTGTTGGGATCGGCAATTATGACCGTCGGGCTGAGCGGAGATATCAGCGCGCAAACCGCCAGAAGCAATACTGTGCCGATAGATGCCGAAGCAGCGGTTCGCTCCGGCGCGTTCAATACCGCCGCGGCGCTGCTTCAAGACGCGGCTCGACGAGGGCAACCCGAGGCTCAATACCAACTTGCGACTTTATATCGAGCGGGACGTGGGGTTCAGCAGGACGATGCCCAGGCCTTCAAATGGATGAAAGCCGCGGCCGAAGCAGGCCATGCGAAGGCGCAATTCAATATTGCCAAGATGTATCTCGCCGGGCGCGGAACTCTGAGCAGTCCGGCCAGTGCCAAGGCGTGGCTGACGAAATCCGCCGCGCAGGGAAACGACGATGCCAAGCAACTTCTGATCGAGTTGGCGACCTCAATCCCCACACCACCGGTCAACGACGCTTCGGATCGAACAAAGAAGACATCCGCACCGCGGCCGACCGCAATGTACCTCGGCCAGCCCGCGAATGGTGCCCGCCCACATCTTCTGGATGCAGCATGGCGTGGCCATAGCAGCGCTGTTGCCCAACTGCTGGCAGGTGGTGCTGATCATCGGGCGGTTGATGACGACGGCGCCACCGCGCTCGCTCTGGCCGCATATGGCGGACACGTCAAAGTGGTGGGTCAATTGATTGCCGTCGGTGCGCACATCGATATCGCCAACACGTCGGGTATGACGCCGCTGATGCTTTCAGCAAGCAGAGGACATTTCGAAAGCATCCCCACTCTTGTCGCGGCCGGCGCAACAGTTGATCGCACCGATGCTGTCGGTAATACAGCGCTCGCACACGCGGTTCAAGGCTGTCACGCTACAGCGCTAAACTCCCTGATCGCCGCCAAAGCCAGTGTCCACGGCGCATTTCATGATGGCGCAACGTTTGTGATGCGCGCCAGTGCCATCTGCCCGCCGGCAATCGTGCGCGCACTCATTCGCGGAGGAGCGTCCGTTGATGTAGCAGACCCGCATGGTCGAGGAGCGCTTTGGTATGCTGCCGAACGCGACAATGTCGCAGCCGTGGTTGCGTTGCTCGAAGCTGGCGCCGATCAGGAACGGGCAGGCAAGGACGGAATGACGCCGCTCCTGAGGGCATTGGAACTCGGCCACGGTGCCGCCGCCATGGCACTTTTCGAAAGGCGTGGCGACGTCAATCGGCCAACAGCCACTGGCAATACTCCGCTGATGCTTGCCGCTCAGCGCGGCCTTATGCTCCCGGCTCAATACGCCATTAAAAACTCGGCTAACTTGAACGGCAGAAACAGCGTCGGACATTCGGCACTGATGCTGGCCGCGCGGGAGGGACATGCGGAGATTGTTTCCCTGCTGTTGCAGGCTGGCGCAGACCGAGGCCTCCGCAATAAAAAACGGGAGACAGCGGCCGAGTTGGCAATCTCGGCGGGCCACACCGCGATTGCGGCGCAACTGAAATAACTCTGCATTTGATGTGCGTGCCGAGCGTTGCACGCATCTGCGCGGCAGCAATCGGATAAAGGCGATAGCCCCGCATTCGTCCCAATTATCGTGGACTACTTAAAAATAGCGGCCGTCGTTAAGGGCGAACTATGAAAATCGTAGCGCCGCCCCGCGCGGCGAAGAAGATCGGACTCGTTGGCTTGATCTTGAACGGACTCGCGCACCGTCCAGCGTTTGCGGACTTCAAGTTCGAGCAGCAAATTGCGGGACAAGTTATAGGACGTCCGCAGCATCGGATGAACGATATACTCTTTCTGCGAATCCATTTTGTGTTTGGGACGGGACGCGTGTCGCAGTTCGTGCCGGCCGCCGTCTCGTCGCATTTGGCCTCTATCAGCACTCTGTGGCGGCTTTGCAACCGGCTTCACTCCTGCTTCTATCTCCAACCCCCGCGACACACGCATGCGCCTCATACCTCGTGATTGAGCCAAACTTTATCAGGAAGCTGATCTTCGCATAGCAAACTAAGCGTCGAGGCTGTGGATAGAAGCCGCTCCCCTCGACTTTGAGCGCGACAGAGGTGGTAGGCGCGGCAGAGACGCCACAATTGAACAGAGTGTTCGCACCTTGCCTCTTTGGAGGCTAATTCGGAGTTAACATGGCCCCCGAAATCGGACATTTTGCGCTGATCGTTGCGATGTTCATCGCGTTGGCTCAGTCTATCGTCCCGCTGTACGCGGCGCGGTCACTGGATCCTGCATTGGTTGGATTTTCCAGGCAGGCGGCTGTCGGGCAGTTTATCTGCATCGGGCTGGCTTACGCATGCTTGACTTATGTCTTCGTCACATCCGATTTCTCCGTCGCTTCTGCCGTTGCCAACTCGCACACCGCGAAGCCCCTCGTCTACAAAATCTCCGGCGTCTGGGCGAACCACGAAGGATCGATGCTCCTGTGGGTGTTGATCCTTGCGCTATTTGGCGCGATGGCGGCAGTCAAGGGAGGCTATTTGCCGGACGGGCTGCGATGCAATGCGCTAGCGGTACAGGGCATGATTTCTTTAGGCTTCATTGCGTTCATCGTTTTCACGTCAAATCCGTTTGAGCGGGTCTCACCGGCCCCTCTCGACGGCAACGGAATCAATCCGATCCTGCAAGACCCGGGATTGGCCATCCACCCTCCGTTTCTCTATCTTGGATACGTCGGCTTTTCGATGGCGTTTTCATTCTCGGTTGCCGCCTTGATCGAGGGACGTGTCGATGCCGCTTGGGCACGGTGGGTGCGACCGTGGGTGCTTGCAGCATGGTGCTTCCTCACCATCGGCATCACACTCGGCAGCGCCTGGGCTTATTACACGCTCGGCTGGGGCGGATGGTGGTTCTGGGACCCAGTCGAAAATGCTTCCTTCATGCCCTGGTTGTCGGGCACTGCTTTGCTGCATTCGGCGCTCGTCGTCGAGCGCCGCAATGCCTTGGTTGCCTGGACTATCCTGCTGGGCATTATTACCTTCTCGCTCTCGCTGCTCGGTACCTTCCTTGTGCGATCAGGCGTGCTTACAAGTGTCCACGCGTTTGCTCAGGATCCCGAGCGCGGTGTATTCATTCTGGGGCTGCTTGCGCTGACAACGGGCGGTGCCTTGGCACTGTTCGCGTTGCGCATGCCTTCATTGCGCAACGGCTCGATCTTCGCGCCAGTCAGTCGCGAAGGCGCGTTGACGCTCAATAATGCGATCCTATCGGCGGCGGCAGGAACCGTTTTTATTGGCACTTTTTATCCGCTGCTAATCGATCTGTTCGGCAAAGACAAGATCTCGGTCGGCCCACCCTTCTACAGCGCTACGTTCGTGCCGATCATGGTCCCTCTGCTGTTGGCTATGGCGGTCGGTCCGATGCTGCGTTGGAAACGGCACGAGCCCTGGGACGCGCTGCGCAAAATGCGCACGGCGTTCATTTGTTCGCTGATCGTTGTGGTGGGAGTTCTTCTATTCGCGGGCTTGCGACACTGGCTCGCGGCGTTGGCCTTTGCCATTGGTGCCTGGATCGTCGCCGGCTCGGTGATGATGATGACGACGCGGCTGCGGGTCGGACGTGTGCCTTTGGAGACGACGCTCAACCTTGCGCGAACAACACCGCTTGCGATCTGGGGCCTGATGATCGCGCATACCGGCGTCGGCCTGACGACGATAGGCATTGCCGGGATGTCAGCTTGGGCCACGGAGACCGCTGCCGTCTTACGACCAGGACAAAGCATTATGCTCGCCGGATATACGGCGACGATGGGTCCGCTGACGGTCGTGCAAGGACCGAACTATGAGGCCGAACAGGCGACGTTTGCGGTTACGAGGAATAATCGAGCGGTGACAACATTGATGTCGGAGCGTCGTTGGTATCCCGTTCGCGAACAAATGACGACCCATGCCGGAATTCGAACGAACCTCCTGGCCAATCTGTATGTCGCCATTGGCGAACCGCAAACGGATGGTGGCGGCCACCCTGTGCGCTTCTATCATCATCCCTTTGTGCCGTGGATCTGGCTCGGCGCACTGATTATGTCCCTTGGTGGCTTCGTGTCCCTTGCCGATCGCCGCTGGCGTGTGGGAGCGCCATCTAGAGGCGCGGCGCCATCGTCATTGGCTGCCGTGCCGGCTGAATAAACCGCATTGCCGGAGTTAAGAATGCAATCACAGCAACAGATGATGCGTATCGCACCGGTGGCAATATTCTGTGCAATTCTTGTCGCCTTAGGATTTGCGCTTCGTAATGATCCAAAGCAGATGCCGTCTCAGTTGATCGACAAGCCGGTACCCGTCTTTGCCTTAAAAGGATTGACAGTAGCCGAACCTGGACTGAGCAGCGCCGACATTGGCGCCGGCAGCGATATTAAACTCGTCAATATTTTTGCGTCGTGGTGCGCCGGATGCCGAGTTGAACATCCGACTTTGATGCGCATCGCGTCAGAAAAGCGCGCGCCACTTTATGCCATCAATTGGAAGGACAAGCCCGGCGATGGGCTGAAATGGTTGAACGCTAATAAAAATCCCTATTCGAAGATCGGCGAGGACGCGAACGGCCGCGTTGGGATCGACCTGGGTGTGACGGGCGTGCCCGAAACGTTCGTGATCGACAAGGGTGGCCGCATTCGCTATCGGCACGCCGGACCGGTGACAGATGATGTCTGGGCATCAACATTCGCGCCGCTGATTGCGGAACTACGCAAGGAGCGCCCATGATGCTTGCTGTCGCCAGGTTGATCATCGTGCTGTCATGTCTGTTGCTCATGGGGATTGGTGCCAGCAACGCACAGTCGTTGCCTGATCCGGCAATTGAGACGCGCGCGAAGGCACTTTCGAGAGAATTACGTTGTGTCGTCTGCCAGAACCAATCGATCGAAGATTCGACGGCACCGCTCGCCATGGATCTCAAAGCGCTTCTGAGAGAGCGTCTGACCGCTGGCGACAGTGACGCAGCCGCGAAGGCCTTTCTCGTCCAACGCTATGGCAATTTTGTCCTGCTCAGACCGCCGTTCCAATTCAATACGCTGTTACTTTGGTTCGGCCCGTTTCTGCTGCTGGGCACCACCTTGTTCGCCCTGCGCCGCTTTCTGTCTGGAACGCCGCCACCCGCACACGCGTTGTCGACTAAGCCGCCCCCTGATCCTCCATTGACTTCGGATGAAGAACGTCGATTGAGCACTGCACTCTCTGAGAAAGGCCGCTGACATGCTGCTCTGGCTGTTTCTCTTGACGTTCACCGTCGCAATTTGCGCGTTTCTCATTCGCCCATTTGTCATCGAGGGCCGCAGCGCCGTCGATGCAGCGACGACGGCTAGTCAGATGACGCGGGATCAATTGCAAGAAATCGACCGTGAATTGGCAGAGGGTCTGATCGATGCGGCACAGGCCGACGCGGCACGCCTCGACGTCAAACGCCGCTTGCTAAGGCGGTTGCCGGATCAAACCCAGAATCGCCGCATCCTGGCACTCGTGGAGCGCAAATTTGTAGCTGGGGTGCTGGCGGGCGGGGTTGGCCTTGGCTCGATCGTGCTCTACGGCGTCAACGGCTCCCCCGAGATCGAGTCCGCCTCGCGGCAAGCTGGCGTTCGATCCGAGGCCACTGCGGGAATGCCAGTACCGCAACACGTCGTTCCCGGTCCGGGTCCCGTCGCCCCCGGTACTGCGAAAGCCCTCGCGAGCGTTGAGGACTTGATTCAAGGCCTTGTTGCCCGCTTGGCAAAAACGCCCGACGACGCCAATGGTTGGCGGATGCTTGGATGGTCATACGCGGGCATCGGGCAATTTCAGGAGGCAGCGACGGCCTATTCCAGGGCCATTGCGCTGCAGCCGACAATCGGCACCTTGCGGACAGCGCGTGGCGAAGCATTCGTTCGAGCCGCCGATGGCAAGGTTTCGGCCGAGGCTCGCGCAGATTTCGAAGCGGCGCTGCTAGTTGGACGCCAAGGACGCTCAGGCCCGCTATGGCTTAGGTCTCGCGCTGGAACAGTCGGGCGACAAAACCGCAGCAGTCGATGCCTGGGTCCAGGCACTCGCTGATGCCGGACCCAATGACGCTTGGGCACCGGAGTTGGACACCCGTGTCCGCGCCTTGGCGGTTGAACAGAAGATCGATCTGTCGCAGCGATTAGCAGCGCGCACAAGTCCTGCGACCGGCGGGATCTTGGCTCGGCTCAATGAACAGTATGCTACGGAAGCAACGCTCCCACCGCAAAAAGAGCGCGGCCCTAGCGCCGACGATGTCAAAGCGGCTGAAAAAATGAGCGCCGGTGACCGGCAGGCCATGATCAACGGCATGGTGGATAGTTTGCAGGAACGACTTGAGAAGGCGCCAAGGGATGCCGAAGGTTGGATCAAGCTGATCAAGTCGCGACAAGTGTTGGGCCAAAGCGATCAAGCGAAAAGTGCATTAAGCCGGGCGATGACAATTTTCGCCGATTTACCAACCGAGCGCAGTCGCGTTGCAGCCGCAGCTATTGAGGCCGGCGTAAAACCATAGCCTGCCAATTCCAGGTCCAGTCGCATCGTCTACGACGCGTTAACGTATTGCACGCATTTTAGCGACGTATGACGGCGCCGAAACCGCGCAGTGCGTTGTGTTGGGGTGCATGCACATGGATCTAGCGTTTTCACTCAAGCTGGCTCCATTGGCCTTATTTTCTGCAGCCTATACTCACTCGCAGCTGCCTTGCAGGTTCATTCTGTAGCGCAACGGTCCTGGTCGACGGTGCGTTTCACGCAGCCGACCTCGGCAGCCCATTGCTCGAACACCTGGTCAAGGGTGATGCAGTGACGGCGGCGCTTGACCTCGGCAGGCTTGAGCCATGGGTCTTCGCCCTTGGAGATGGCCGAGACGATTTCGGCCTTGCGGGACCGGGCCTCGGCAATGGACACGTCGGGCCAAGAGCCGATGGGCATGTCCTTCGGGGCGCTTCCCATCACACGAGAACGGAAGTACCAAAGCTTTGCGCCGCTCTTTTGAACGAAGAGCTTCAACGCGGCAATGCCAAGGCCTTCGAGTTGATAGACGACGTGCGCGCGCCCGCCGGGCATGTAAGTGCCCGAATGCTCTGCTCATTTGGGGGATAGTAAGTCCAGCCATGATGTAACCTGCCGGCGTTGTAGGATAACGTCAGACCGTGTGATTGAAGGCCTTTTCGCGATTCCCCAATCACACGCCCATCACACGGGGCCGGTGACGCGCGATGCGGCGGGATGAGTCAGAACGAGAGTCGGTTCCATTGGATAACTATCTGAAATGACGAATAAAAAGAAGCCATCACCCGTCTCAGCCAGCGCTACTCCGTCTCGTCGTGAGGGCCAGCCTATGTATTGGCTGCTCAAGTCGGAGCCTGATGTCTTTTCGTGGGAGATGTGCCGGGCGCGGGGTGCCAAGGGCGAGCCGTGGACGGGGGTGCGGAACTATCTCGCTCGCAACAACATGCGCGCGATGGCGGTCGGCGATCTTGGCTTTTTTTATCATTCCAACATCGGCAAGGAAGTCGTCGGTGTTCTGCGCGTCGTGGCGCTGGCCTATCCCGAGCCTGGCGACGAAACCGGTAAGTGGGAATGCGTCGATGTCGTCGCCGTTTGCGACATGCCGAAGCCGGTAACGCTGGCCGACGTCAAAGCCAACGCCAAACTCGCAAAAATGCCCCTGGTGACGTCAATGCGCCTCTCCGTGCAGCCGGTGACCATCGACGAATGGGCCGAGGTCTGCCGGATGGGCGGGATAAATCCTAAGAAATTGAAATCATTGTAATGCCGATGGTCGCCAGTGAGTTGTCGCGGCATTGCCATGTTCCGAACACGGTCGTCGTTCAAGGCGGGATGGGCCATCATGGACTGATGCGCGCAAAGTTTTGGCTCCAGCACTGCGGCACTGGTTTTTATGACAACGGTCTTTGACATGGCAGAACGGCGCGGGCATGCGGTCAAGCGTGATTTTGCGGCGTTTGTCGTGGCGCACACCGAGATCGTTGCGCCGCCGCTGGTCCCTGAAATCCGACTGCGATTGGCATCCAGCCCGCGCGGCATCTTCGTCGCCGCCGACCACTTCATGGACAGTGGCCTCGGCGCCCGGCCCTACTGGGCCTATGCTTGGCCTGGTGGACAGGGTCTCGCGCGCTATATTCTCGACAACCCTGGCATCGTGCGCGGCAAGCGCGTTGTCGACATCGGTTCGGGATCGGGGATCAGCAGCATTGCCTGTATGATGGCGGGTGCGGCCTCGGTTGTGGCGGCCGATATCGATCCGATCGCGACCGCGGCCGCCGTGCTCAATGCAATGATCAACGGTGTGACGATCGACGTCACCACCCGCGATCTTCTGGGCGCCAGCATCGACGCCGATCTCGTCATCATCGGCGACCTCGTCTATGAGCCGGACTTGAAAATCCGCGTCGCCTCGGTCATCGACACAGCTCTGGGGGCCGGCGTTTGCGTGCTGTACGGCGACCGTACCAGTGCGCGGCGGCCACCACACGCCTTCCAATTGCTGCAGGACTACGAGGCGCCGCTGACACCGCCGCTGGTCGAGGATTTCATTGAGCGGGCCCGCGTTTGGCAGCTATAGACGGCGATGACATTTTCTCCCGACGTTCAACGCCCGACATCCCCGCAAGACTGGCCGGTCTTCATTCGGGCCAATACCTGCCTGCTGTCGCCACCGCTCGTTCCAGAAATCCATTTGCAGCTGGCCATCGAGAGCCTGCCGATCTGGCGTAAAACCGAAGAAGAACTCGGTGCGCTGAACTTGCCGCCGCCGTTTTGGGCGTTCGCTTGGGCCGGTGGGCAGGCGCTGGCGCGCTATCTTTTCGACAATCCAGCCTTGGTGCAGGGCAAGCGCGTGCTCGATCTCGGGACGGGCTCTGGCATGGTCGCCATCGCCGCCATGCGCTGTGGGGCGGCGTCTGCGCTCGCCGCTGACATCGATGCCGTCGCCCTGATCGCTTGCGCGGTCAATGCACAGGCAAACAACGTCGTTGTCGCGACCACATCCGCTGATCTACTGGATCGCACTCTGGCCGATTTTGATGTCATCCTGGTCGGCGACTTGTTCTATGAGCGCTCGCTCGCGGAACGCGTTCTGCATGCGCTCGAGACCGCCACGGCTGCCGGCGTATTGGTGCTTGTCGGTGATCCCGAGCGAAATTATTTTCCGAAGGGTCGGTTCCAACAAGCCGTCGAGTATCGCGTGCCCGTGACACGCGAGCTCGAAGACGCCGAGATCAAGCGAACAGCTGTCTGGCGCTGCCGCTAGTCCGGTTTCCGCTTGGATCGGCTCGCCGGCTTCCCGACGGCTCGACATCAAGTCTTTTGCCACCCCTAACCCTCTGCCCGTGAAAAATGGGGAGAGGGAAAAGCGCGCCGGTTGATTGCTTGATCCGGACTAAGCGCAGTTATTTCGCGGCGTCTATTTCGGCGAACACCTTGCGGGCGATGCGGAAGCATTCGACCCCGACCGGCACCCCGGCATATACCGAGACGTGGTGGATGATGGCTTGAATCTCGTCGCGCGAAACGCCGTTATTGAGCGCGCCCTTCAAATGCAGTTCCCATTCGTGCATCCGATTGATGCAGGCGAGGATCGCCAAGTTCAACATCGAGCGGGTTTTGTGCGGCAGGCGCTCGTCACCCCAGGCCATGCCCCAGCAATACTCGTTGAGAATTTCCTGGAATGGCCCGTTGAACGTATCGGCCGATGCCATCGACTTGTCGACATAGGCCGCACCCAGAACCTTCTTGCGATTGGCAAGTCCCTTGTCTCTCAGCGTCCGATCCATGGTCATTCCTTTGCCTATTGGCGATTGCGTTTCGTGCCGACGCCATATGCGCAGGTCTGAGCACCGCGCTCAAGTGGCAGCTCAACGGCGAAACGCCTCCGCCTGAACCGGACAGGATGGCCGGAACAAGCGAAGACGTCTCGTCACCGAAGCTGACCCGAGGTGTCAGTTCGACGGGAGGATGGCCATGTCGACAATTTTGCCGCTCAGGCCCTTGATGGCACCGACCGATTTGGCGGCGCCGGTTGTGAGGTCGACGCTGTGCAGCGCACCACCAGACAGCAGCCAGGCCGAATTCATGCCCTTGCCGTCGGCCCAGATATCGAAGGCGATGCCACCGTCGAGTTTAATGCCAAGCGCGCCAACAGTGTTGAGGATGCCGTCATTGGGCGGCACCTGCTTGACGAGCGTGCCGTTGGCGATGTCAATGTCGTAGAGTGCGGTTTCTTTCGTGCCGGCAACGCTGTTGGTGTAGGCGGCGGCGCCTGCCTTCGCCATCTTGCCCTTGTTGGCGTCGGTGTCGGCGTAACGCAATTTTCCATCGACCGTCGCCTTGCCGTCTTCAACATTGATTCTGAGACTGGTGCCGTCGGCAGAGATGAGGCGCATGCGATCAGCGACCGGGTTGAAGTCAACGGCGATATCCATGCCAGTCGGGATCTTTTCCGAAATTTGCGACTTCGCCGTCCACGCTCCGGTCTTCGGATCGACGATGACGATCGCGCCATCGGGCGTCACTCCGTAAAGCTTGCCGTCAGCCGGGCGCACATCTATGCCGACGAGCTTGCCGCCGTTGGCCAATTTTGCCGTGCCGGTGGTTGCAAGCTTGTCGGTATCGATCCAGACGAGCGTGGTCCAATCGGCGAGTGCCACGACGGTTGCAGCGGATGCAACCTGGGCGGTTGCACCGAGCGCGAGCGCGGCGCTGGCGCCCAACAGGGCTGTACGAAGGATAGAGATTGTCGACATGTCAAAAAAACTCCTCGGAAGATGATGATCAAAACAGGCTCAAGGCATCGCCGGCGGTGTGACGAGCGACAGCCACAGGCCGGCGTTCGTGAGCGCGACGATCAATCCGACCAGAAGTTTCATGATCAGTGGTGTGGTCATGGCGACCCCCGGCCTCGTGGATTGGCTCTGTGCGGAGCTGGCGAAGTTACGGGCGGGTTAAGGAATGGTTTCAGCGGCGTCAGGGGCGCGTGTGATCACGAGCGCGTGAACGCACGGGCTGTCGGACAGTGACACTTGCTCTTTAGTGAGGGTCGACGATGCAGGCGTCGCTACTCCGCGCCTTCGCGTGCAAGGTCAGGTCGGTAATTGTCGGGCTATCGCCGGACAGTGGATTGTCAGGATCCCAACCGACTTTGACGTCCTGAAACGATGCCGACAGCGCGTCGTAGATCAGCAGGCGCCCGGCCAATGTCGTGCCGATACCGAGCAATTCCTTCAAGGCTTCGGTCGCCTGCAGTGTGCCGATGACCCCGACGACTGCGCCGAGCACGCCGACCTCCGAGCAGTTGGCGACAGTCCCGGGCGGTGGTGCCTGCGGGAAAATGCAGCGATATGTCGGGAAGGGTTTGCCATCTGCGCCAGCGAGGTGCGGTTTGAAGGTGGTGACGTAGCCATCGAAGGGGCCAACTGCGCCGAATACAAGCGTGCGCTTGGCGAGATAGCAGGCGTCGGAGACGAGATAGCGTGTGGCGAAGTTATCGGAGCCATCGAGCACGATATCGTATTGGGCGATCAGGCCCAAGGCGTTGGCGGCATCGATTCGAAATGGAAGGGCTTCAACGCAAACATGCGGATTGAGGCGCGCCACCGTGCTGCGAGCACTTTCGACTTTTGGCTGGCCAACACTGGCGGTGTCGTGGATGATCTGGCGTTGCAGGTTGGACAGCGAGACGTGGTCGTCGTCAACGACGCCGATCGTGCCGATGCCGGCGCCAGCGAGATAGGCGATGATCGGCGAGCCGAGCCCGCCGGCGCCAATGACTAGCGCGCGCGCTGCCTTGAGCTTCTGCTGGCCCTGACCGCCGACCTCGCGCAAAACGAGGTGACGCTTGTAGCGTTCGATTTCATCCGGCGTTAAGGTCATGCGGTCCTGTGCATTTTTGTTTGGCGCTTCAGATGCCACTTCGACGCGCGTTTTCTGGCGCTTCAGATGCCCATCCGCAGGCCGGTTCCCTCCAGCATACGTCAGACCTTGTGCGGCGATCATACCCGAAAATGTAACGGCCGGAACCCGCAGGCGAAGGGGACCTGCAGATTCCGGCCAGGCCGGACGTTTGAGTGTGGCATCAACCGTCCAGAAGTGTTCGTGATCCTCCGGCTATCTGCGGCATTACTTAGCGAGATAATTGCGGTGAACCCAGCGGCCGTCGTCGCGCTTGGCTTCAACGTATAGCGCCTTGTCGGCGTCGCGCGTTTCCTGCCGCATAAAGGCGGCAATCGATTTGTCTTCCGATTTGCCGGCTTCGGCTGCCGCCAGGAACGCCGCGACGTCAGCGGTCCCAGGCGAAGTCCCCGCCGCCGCCTTGGTGCGTTCGCCTATGGCTTCGGTGATACTGGCATTGAGCAACTTCGTCCACATCTTCGCGAACAGCGCATTGGAGGGATAGACATCGGCGCTGTTGACGCGGCCGTTGACAGCAAAGACATAACCGATGACGTCGCTGTGACTTTTTGGACCATCCGCCAAGGCCTTGACATAGCCAGCACGCGCCTCCTTCAGCTTATCGTTTTCGAGCGCGAGTTGCAGGCTGGTCGCCGACAGCGGCGCTGCAACAGTGGCGCCGAGACGCGCCGAAAGCGCCGCCTGTACGTTGGCGACCTCGTCCCATACCTTCTTTTGCCGCATCGACGAATCGCTTGCGCCATAGTCTGCAGTGAGCTGCTGACGTGCTTGTCGGCCTGCTGTGCTTGTCGTGCCGATCGATGCAGATGCGGTCGGAGCCACTGCCGCGGCCGTTGGCTGTGACGGCGCCTTCATAGCAAGCTTGGCCGTGCGGGAAGGCATCGAGTTCGACTGCACTCGAGAACTTGCCGACATCTTCCTTGCCGCGCGACGTCCAGCGGCCCTGCTCGACGCAGAACGAAGCGATCGGCACCTTGCCCGACTTGGCTGGCAGCAACAGGCTGACGGTCAGCACGCGATCCTGCTTGCCGCCTTTGACGATGTCGCCGGACTGGATGAAGACCTCGTCTGTTCCGGTGTTTTCGATCTTCAGTTCATTGACACTGCCGGTTTCAATGACGTTGACGCTTCCCTTGGCCAGCGCCTCTGCCAACGTCAGTGGTGTCGGGCCGTCAGCGCTCCGGCCATGCACGAAATAGACGGCAAGATTGTCGTGGATGTGCGGACCACTGATGCGTGTCTCGGTCGCGGCGGAGGCGCTGGCAGACCCAACGACGGCCGCTGCCGCAAACATCGCCGCTGCGGTAGGCAGCATCGAATAAAGGCGCATGAGAATACTCCTGTGGTTATGCAAATACGCACAACAGAAGTACATTCTAGACGGGCATTGCGGCTGAGCGGCGGACGTGTGGTGTCAATACCGCGCCGTTCAAATGGCAAAAGCGCGTTGTTCTCAAATTCAAGAGAACGCGCGATTTCGTGCTTGCGCCTTCATTTGCCGACACCAAGTTTGCCCGCCTCCGGCAGGACCACCCGGCGTGCTTGCGTATCAGTTCGTCTTCGGCAGCGCCTGCGCGGTCGAGTTCGGCTTCAGGAAAACGTCAACGCGCATACCCGGCAACAGGGCCGGCTGCCCATCGAGATCGATGAAGATTTCGAGGATATCGACATCTGTTGCCT
Source organism: uncultured Alphaproteobacteria bacterium (assembly GCA_963714325.1). Lineage (GTDB taxonomy): Bacteria > Pseudomonadota > Alphaproteobacteria > Rhizobiales > Hyphomicrobiaceae > CAVQOB01. The sequence goes on from CAVQOB010000003.1 coordinate 532,169, forward strand.
TGCGCGGGCCCTTGGCACCAAGGCGGCTCGGCGTCAGCGCCTGGGCGATCGATGTGACCTTGCCCTCGAAGTCCTTGCCCGGGGCGGCGTCGGAGCGCATGATTGCCGTCTGGCCAATCCTGACCTTGCCGCTGTCGCGTTCCTCGACTTCAGCGCGAACGCGCAGCGAAGAAACATCGCCGATGATGACCAGAACATTTTCGGGCGATGGTTGCGCACCCTCACCCGCAGTCGCAAATACTTGCAGCACGGACCCGGTCTTCGGCGCGCGGATGTGAGCGCGCTCATACAATGTGTCGGCGAGGGAGAGTTCGGCACGGGCGGCAGCGAGTGCGGCTTCAATGCGAGTCTGCAGGGGCAAGCCGTCGGACGCGAGCACTTTGCGCAGCTGTGCGCGCGCTAGATCGACTTTGTCGCGGGCCGCGGTCATTAGATCGCGGCCCTTTTTGAGGTCGTCGGCGGTCGCGGTACCTTTGCGATTGGCCTTCGTCAAGCGATCGAAATCGATGCGCTGATTGGCAAGCTGGCGTTCAGCCAAGGCGGTTGCGTCTTCGGCGGTGCGGCGTTCGGCAGCAACGCGCGAGAGCGTTTCTTTCTCCTGATCGCGGTCGCGACGGCGCACGGCGGCTTCGGCGTCGGCCGCGGCAACGCGCGCTTCGAGATCGCCGCTGTCCAATTTGACGAGTAGATCGCCGGCCTGAACCTTGTCGTTCACAACGGCCAGCACGTCGGTGATACGGCCCGGCATTTGTGTGGTGATGCGCACTTCACCGCCCTTCGGCTCGATACGGCCGGGCGCTGACGCCGCCCAGATGGCGCGCGGCGGCGCCGGGGTAGCAGACGTCGCGGCTGAGGTTGCACCCGATTGCGATTGCGCCGGAGCTGTCGCGCTCATGGTGGGCGTTGTCTGTTGTGTGCCGACGACAGGCGCCGCGATATAGCGCGGAATAAAATACGCAATCCCGATCGCCGCCGCAGCCGCAATGATCAAAGTATTGATGTTCGAGTCGCTTCTGATCTTAGCCATTAGCTTTCCGTTTCTTTCCGATGTTCAGCGGATGAATGGTGTCGCCGGTTTCCTGGCGACGCTCCTCACCGACAATCAAGCCGTCTTCGATGCGAAGGATGCGATCGGCATAGGGGATAGTGCGGGGATCATGCGTCACTGCGAGGACCGCGCGATTGGACCCAGCGGCAATTTCGGCCAGAAGCTTCATGACCGCTTGGCCGTTCTCGCTGTCGAGCGCCGCGGTTGGTTCGTCGGCAAGAACGACTGAGGGCGCGCCGGCGATGGCCCGTGCCACGGCGACGCGTTGCTGCTCTCCGCCACTCATGTTGGCTGGATAGGATTTGAGTTTATGACCGAGCCCAACCTGTTGCAGCGCGCGCTGCGCTCGCACGGTTGCCTCCGAGCCACGATCGCCGCGGACGTCGAGTGCGAGGCGGACGTTTTCCTCGGCGGTCAGCGTTGGGAACAGATTGTAGGACTGAAAGATGAAGCCAATATTCCGTCTCCGCAGATCAGCCAATTCCTCGGGGGACAGATTGCTGGTTGGCGTATGTGCGACTGACATCTGCCCGGCGGTTGGCGTTAGAATACAGCCCAAGATCGATAGCAGCGTGGTCTTGCCGGAACCCGACGGGCCCATCAGCAGCGTCAGCTCGCCGGCATTCAGCGACAAACTGACGCCCTTGAGGGCACGCACCCGGCCAGCACCTTGGCCAAGCTCTTTGACAATATCGCGGGCTTCTAGAACAACGGCGCCGGTCATCGGTTGAACACCATGGCAGGATCGATCTTCGTGACTTTGGTAATGGCCGCGATCGCCGAGATCGCGCACATCGAGAGGGTCAAGGCGAATAGCAGCGCGGCAAGACCCGGCGTCATGACGATCGGCAACGCCGAATTCTCCGTCGACCATACGACGAGCAGGGCAATGGCCATACCGCAGATGTAACCGATCACGGCACTGAGGGCGGCCTGCGCCAGGATGACGGTGTGGATGTAGCCCGAAGACGAGCCGAGCGCGCGCAAGGTTGCAAACTCACTCAAGTGGTCCTTGGTGCTGGAGTATAGCGTCTGGGCGACGATGACGGTGCCGACAATGAGCCCGAGAACAGCGCCGCCTATCAGCGCGATACCGGCACCGGTGGCAAACAGCCAGTGGTTCAAACTGCGGGTCCTGAACTCAGCCTTGGTCAGAACTTCGCCGTCGGGCACTTTGAGTTTCAGCGCGTCACGTACCGTCTCCGGCGCGACACCGGGCTGCACCTTGACGAGGATGTAAGTCGCCATATCGGCTGGCATTTGCAACACGGAGCGTGCGCGGTTGAGTGTCGTGAAAACGAAAGGCGTGACGGTGAAGGAGCGAATGCCATCGGTGAGCCCGGCGATCCGGACGCGCGAGCCGCGCACTTCGGCCGTATCGCCAACGCCCTTGAGCCCGAGTTCGGCCAAATAGGTTTTGTCGACGAACACCGCGTCGCGGGCGCCGAGCGTTGACAAATTGCCTTCGACGATATTCCAAGGCGCAAGCCCCCCGTCTTCGGCATCGGAACCAATCACTACGGCGAGGGTTGATCCGCCCGTCGGCTTCTTCCAGTCGGTGAACGAGGCTACCAGCGGTGTCGCGCGCTCGACGCCCGGGACGGAAAGTGCAGTATATTTCTCGCGCATACTGATGGGCTGCGCTTCTTCGAAGTTCTTCGTCCCATAGGCCATGACCCAGATATCGCCATCGGCATGATCGATGGTCTGGATAATCATTTTTCGAGCGCCCATGTAAAGCCCGAGCTGCACCGCGACGAGGACGATCGAGAATAGAATGCCGATCAGCGTCACCAGCAGGCGAACACGGTCATGGAACAGGTTGCGGAATGCCAATGTCAATTTCATGCGAACGCAATCAACTCGCTACAGCGCTTCTAGTACTCGTCTTCGATGCTAGTCCTCAAATCTTCGGATCCAAGGTAGTATTTTCGTGACGTCGTTTCTTCTGTTTCCGATACGAGAGCCAAATATCAGTTGCCCGGGATATCGGCGCCAACGAAGATGTCAGCGTTAACCATTCTGCGATCGGCCGGTGCCGCGTCGCGGCCAATGTTGCTCGCGCAAGCACGTGCTGAATGGCTAAAAAGAGAGGTTTCCCGTATCCCGCTGAGGCTTATATAGTAGTTTCGCTGCTCATTTGCGACGTTAGGCGGGTAAAGTAAAGGCGACACAAACGCCGATGTATTCCAGGTCGCAGTTACTGCGCCATTTGCCCATAAGCAGCAAAACAGAACTACTGTTCGCCACATTGTGTCCATTTTCCTTGGCATTCTGACCTGATGAAAACACGCGATCAACCCAATGACCAGGGACTGCCCGTCCGTCAGTTTAGCACCGAACTGGCTTTGCTGGCGATGCTGATGGCCTTGCCGGAAGCGCTCAATGCCCAGACGGCGAGACCGCCAGCGACACCACTACCATCGGTATCAGCTGCTCCCCCTGCGGCGGTAGCACCTGCCCCGCAGCCGGATGTCGCCGGAGTTTGGATCGATCACACAGGACAAGGCGCGGTCGAGGTCTTTGGTTGCGGTGCGCAGGTCTGCGGTCGGGTTGTCTGGATCAAAGTACCATTGGACGCTATGGGCCGCGCGTTGATGGACGGTCGCAATCCTGATCCGGCCAAGCGAGGCAAGCCGATGTGTGGCGTCCAGATTATTGGCAATGCGAGTCGGCAGCCGAATGGCACCTGGGATAATGGCTGGATTTACAATCCCGAAGATGGCGGCACGTTCAGTGTCGAGCTGCAGTTGCGAGGCCCGGATACGCTACAAGTCAAAGGCTATGCTGGCCTGAAGTTCCTCAGTGAGACATTTACTTGGAAGCGGGCGCCGGCCAATCTCAAAAGGTGCGGGACGATCTAGCCGGCAATGAGCGATTGATCGGAGCCTCGGCGCGGTGCAACGGTTGTTTGGCCAATCGTTCGAGCAGCACTGTGCCCATTGTCGTGACGTGCGGGCGGATGTCGGGTTGGGCCAGTTCGCCCGCCGACTTGATGATGAGGACATCGGAGATCTCGGCTGCGTCCTCACGCAGGCTGTGCGCCATGATCCGTCGTTGTAGCGTCGGCGCGGAAAGGCGCGACAAAAAGGCAACGCCAAGCGAGACGACACGCCCCTGGAAGGTGACGAAATAGCGGGGATCCCGCCGAATGTCGGTAGCGACGAGGCCCGTTTCCTCGGCGAGTTCGCGGACGATATTGCCGTCGATGTCGATGCGATGATCGGGTGTGACGTCACGCGCATCAATGAACCCGCAAAAGAACGAGGCTTGTCCAGCACTCAATGTTTGCCCGGCATTGCAGCCCAGAACAAGGTGGTGCTCGCGCGAGACAACAATTGCTGCGCCGCTGATGTCGCGGAACCCCGCGTCGGGCGAGCCATGATCCATCCAATACAGGAAGGTCTTGAAAGCGATCGGAGCGCAGGTGCCGATGAAGGCGTCGTCGGTGATGGTGTAGTCAGCCAGAACGTAGACAACACCATTGAAGAAGCTCGGATTGGCCGCCAACCGCTGTGCCCAATGGGCATCGATCGCCGATCGATCGAGTGCTGGGGGGTGCCAGACCGAGGTGCGCGTGGTTAACGATACGCGTCGTACGAGCCGGACACTCGGACTACTCTCGACAATCGACATGCACTTTGGTCCGCACTCATTAAATTGCCGAAATGGCAAGTCTGTTTCCCCAAGTAGCCCTGTTAACGGCTGGCGCGGCGCCTGTCCGATGCCGCTTCAAATCGTGGTTAACGGCCGCGTACACCGACCATGGCTGGCGGCACGGAGCCTGCAACTGGATCAGGCGACGCCTAATCCGCCCTTGGATGGAACGCCGTCTTGGGCTGCATCCTTGCTCACCCAGTTTTTGCTGGAGTGACCAAATTCGATCAGGCGGCGCACGACGAGATCACGCTGCTTGTCGACAATGACACCATGATAGGAGTCGTCGAGCGTCAAAGTGTCGACGGGGCCTGCTAAGCCCATTTGGAGCAGGACCGCGTTCTTCAGATAGCTCGCCCGATCGTCATCGCGTGGATGGATGATCAGCGAGGGGTGCGAGATCGCGCCCAACTCGCGTTTGACCGCCTGCGCGAGCCAACGCCATTCCATGAAAACACCGCCATAGAAATAGCGCTGTCCGAATTCAGCGCTGCTTTCGCTGTTGCCGCGGGCCCGCATCACCAAGGCTCGAACGCGCTCGTCCTTGAGGCCGAAGGTGTCGCGTTCGCTGAAGTCGAACATGTCGGCACACCACTTTTGCGTGACCAAGCGGAACAACTTCTGCTTCATTGGCACGCCCCAGCCGTCGAGGTCGAACGCCGGTGCCAGCAACGCCAGGCCGTCGACGTCGCGTGGGCACTGGGCAGCAAGATGCAGGGCCAGTAAGGCGCCCATCGAATGCCCGCACGGGATCACAACATCGCAGCGTTCGCGAATTTTGACGAGCGCCTGTTCGACACTCTCGTACCAGTCCTGCCAACGCGAGACGCGAAATTCCTCCGACGTGCCACAATGTCCGGCAAGCTGCGGGCAGCTGACTGTAAAGCCCGCTTTCGCAAGCTCGCGTGCAACATAGCGAAACTGCACGGGCGTTCCGCCCAAGCCATGGATCAGTAGGAAGCCAACGCGACCACCATCTTCGAAATAGCTATAGTCTGTCATGGTTCTTGTCTCATGCGGTGCGGCAGTAGTCCGGACGCGGAGGGAAGCGTCAAAACGAATATTGGCAATCGGCAGCATCACGAGAGCTGATCGAAATGTCGTTCGATCACCTCTGCGATCCAACGGCAGTCGGTGTGACGGGGGGTGTATGCGCATCGGCTGGCCGCCGGGCAATGTGCAAAATGGTCCAACTTGGATGTGTTGATGGAGATGGTTAACGTGCGGCTGTGCCGGGCCGTGGCACTTTGATCCGACAATCGATTGCTGAAATGGGGCCTTGGCGGCAGTCGTCGTCGTCAGGCTAATGGCGGAGAAGACCAAGAATGCGAAAGCATCGGCGCTGTCTATCCCAGGCTCCGGAGTTGGATCAGGTCGAGGTTCGTGTCTCGGGTGCGCGGCCGACTCGGCCGGTCTGCTCGACGGAAGCGCGCTGGCGCGGCGTCGACTGCACATACCGCTCGAGCCACGCGACAAAGGACTTTGTCCGCTCGACGACAAGGTGGCGCTGCTGGTCGAGCGTTACGATGTGATAGCTGTTATCGAGCACCAGCGTATCGACCAGACCACCGAGATGTGTCTGCAGGTACTGGGAGTTCTTCAGGCTCGCCATATCGTCGTCGCGCGGATGGACGATGAGCGCGGGCTGGGTGACAACGCTCAAGCGCCGCTTCACCTGGGCGACGAGCGCATTGAAATTCGCGAAGGAGCGCATGGGTGTCGAGAAGACGCCGGCCTGACTGCTGTCGCCGCTCTGCATGGCATTAACGACGAGTGCCCGCACACGCTCGTCCTTGATGCCGTATGGTTCGTGCTCGGGCAGGTCCAGCTCAAGCGGAATCCGGGTTGGCCGGATGTAATTGATGATGCGGCCATACCAAGGCATTGCCCAGCCATCGAGCTTCAACGCCGGCGCGTAAAGCAGCAAGCCTTGCACGCCCTCAGGACGTGTCTGCGCCAGCTGCAGGGCGAGGATGGCACCCATCGACAGCCCGCCGACGATGATCGTATCGCAGTGCTCTTTCAAGCGGTCATGGGCGCGTTCAACACTTTCGACCCATTCGCGCCATGTCGATCGGCGCAATTCCTCCGGCGTGCCACCGTGACCGGCGAGTTGCATCGAGTAGACTGTATGGCCTTCCTGGGCGAGTCCACGTGCGACAATGCGCAATTCGATCGGTGTACCACCGAGACCATGAATCAGCAGGAACCCGGTCCGCCCTCCCGGCAGAAATTCGCCGCGATCAACGATGTCGCTATTCTGTTCGGTGATCATGAGTTGCGCGTTCCAGTGTCCTGTTTACTTGAGCGAACGGTGTCTTTGTGATGCCTTCCGGGCGGACGCACCAGTCGAAAACACGTTAACCAATGCGTCGGCATCGAGATTGAGTGTCGCAGTTTTGCGAAACCGGCACACCTAGGTAGGTACCTAGTTGAATTGCGATCCAACTTGTGCGTTGGCCACTGTCTGGGTGGACCAGCGCGGATAGGCTTATCCAGCGTGCTGTGTTGCGTGATCGAGCAGGCGATCCAGCAGCTTGAATGCCAGATCCATTTCCTCCCGGGAAATATGCAGGCTCGGCGCCAATGTGATAACGTTCTTGTAGTAACCGCCGATGTCGAGCACGCAGCCGTATTTTTTCTTGGCACCGATGTCAATTTCTCCGGCCAAGCCAACATCGACCATTTTGTCGACCAAGCGCTTGGCGGGGGTGAAACTGTCGTGCGCTTCGCAGATTTCCATGCGTAGCGCCAGCCCCAGGCCATCGACATCGCCGACGATTTTGTACTTTTTCTTGAGTTCTTGGATGCCGGCCAGGAAATACGCGCCCTTCTCCATGACCATCGTTTCATAGTCGCTCTCGGCGAACATCTTCATCGCTTCAAGCGCGACGGCGGTGCCCATTGGGTTGGCGTTGAATGTCGAGTGGGTGGAGCCGACCGGAAACGTCGTTGGATTGATCAGCTCTTCGCGCGCCCAGATCCCGGACAGCGGGTTTAATCCGTTGGTGATCGCCTTGCCGAAGACGATGACATCGGGCGTCACACCGAAGTGCTCGATCGACCAGAGCTTGCCGGTCCGATAAACGCCCATCTGGATCTCGTCAGACACCATCAGGATGCCGTGCTGATCGAGCACCTTCTTCAGGCCCTTGAAGTAGTTCTTCGGCGGTAGCACGTAACCGCCCGTGCCCTGTAGCGGCTCGATATAGAACGCCGCATATTCAGACTGGTTCGCCTTCGGATCCCAGACGCCATAGTATTCGGTTTCAAACAGCCGGGCGAACTGGGCAACGCAGTGTTCGCCGTATTCTTCCTTCGACATGCCCTTGATGCCGCGAAAATGGTAGGGAAACGGGATGAACTGCGCGCGGTCTCCGAAGTGGCCGTAGCGGCGGCGATAGCGGTAGCTTGATGTGATGGCGGACGCACCGAGCGTGCGGCCATGATAGCCGCCTTCGAACGCGAACATCAGGCTCTTGCCGCCCTTAAAATTGCGCACCAACTTCAAGCTATCCTCGATCGCCTGGGCGCCGCCGACGTTGAAATGCACGCGGCCCTTCTGGCCGAATTTCTTTTCCGCATCCTGGGCGATCATCATCGCCAGTTCGATCTTCTCCCGGTGCAGGTATTGCGATGCAACCTGCGGCAGGGTGTCGAGCTGGCGGCGCGTAGCATCGGCGAAGCGCTTGTTCTTGTAGCCGAAATTGACGGCCGAGTACCACATCTGCAAATCAAGGAATTCGCGTCCCTGCGCGTCATACATAAATGAACCGTCGCAGCCGGTGAAGATCTTCGGTGGGTCGGTGTAGTGGACCGTGTCACCATGCGAGCAGTACTGCGCCTCCAGCGCGAGGAGTTCAGCTTCTGAGCGCATCTGCTGTTCGGGTGCCGGCATCGGTACTTTTTTTGATGTTGTCACGGTGCTCACGGGAGATCCTCATGGCTGTCGTTGTTGGCGGTGTCGCAAGCGCGCGGGGGAGGTCCGCTCTAGATCGCTGGTTTGAGTGGCCGAACGGGCGAGGTCGTGGTTTGGACCGCCATGGCGACTGGACGCAGATTGGCAAGCCGGGCCGCTAACAGAGTGGTCGCTTCGTCAAAGTCGTTGAAGGCTGCATGCGGCAGCGCGAGTGCCGTCGCGTGTCGCAGTAGGCTCGCCTTCGCCAGAACGTATTCGACACGTTCCGAAATGCAGAAGTCGGAGCGGCCATCACCGACCATAATGCGCAGACTACCCGCCTGCGCATCGGCAAACCTGCATTTGCAATTGCCGGACAACGCCCGGCAATCGCTCTTGGCATGCGGGAAATCCAGCTGCCAGCGATCACCACCCGACCAGCGCAACCGGTTCGCGCGAAAAGGCACGTTGAGGCCATGGCGCTTCAGAACGGCTGCGACGGTCCGGTCGAGCCCGTCGGAAACAACCGTCAGGCCAACGCTGCGACGTTCGCACTCCGCCACGAACCCTGGAAAACCAGGATCGATTTGAATTGTCCCGATGAAGCGATCAATTGCATCCGGCGATGCACGCACCAGCGCAATCTGTCGCACCATGCACTCGCGTGAGCCGATTTTTCCAGCTTTCCAATCGGATTCGATTGCTTGCCATTCCGGCTCGGCAAACTGTTCAAGAAGCGCATCGGTCGTATCGGTCGATGCAATCGTGCCATCGAAGTCCACGAACACATGACAAGTCCCGGAAGCCTCCGGAATGTCCAACCAATTCATAAGTTTTTACCTTGCGTACTGGCGCGGCATCCGACGTTTACGTAGGCACTCCGTTCGCGAGCACAAACGCTGATCAGCCGTACAGGTTAATATCGGCCGAACCAGAAATGCGCACGGCCAAAGCAGCTTGCGCGGTTTTCCAGGTCATTTCGGCCTTTGGCACAGATCCCGTTTCCCAATGGTTTAGCGCCACGCGCTAATGTCTCAGGTTCAACCCCACGAAACTGCAAATAGGGTTAATTTCCCGGGTTGGCTAGTCTCACTCTTGTGAACTCTCATGTCGTTCGATGACGGCGACGGCGACATAGGAACAACACGCTGCGGCCAATGCAAGGAGATAGGGTGTACTCATCCCGAAGACGTACTTGCTCCAGGCCCACATGATCGTTCCGGCTGCGATCGAGGCATAAGCGCTTGGCGCGCCACCGATTTTTGTGAACAATCCGAACAGCGCGGCGACGAACACGCCGGCACTGCCAAGTGCCGACGCGGTCTCGACCAGCTCCTTGATACTCTCTGACGCGCTGGCGAGGAGGTAGGCGATGACACTCAAGCCTGCGACCGTCAGTCTCACAGCCCACAAGCGAGCTGGGGCGGTCGCCTGTGGCCGGATGCGGAGCAGGACGTTGTGCGACAATTGGGCCGCCGGCGCATGCAAGGTTGCGTGCACGACGGACAGGATGGCTGAGATGATTGCGCCGATGAACAGAACGTAGACGGCGGTTGGCAGGTACGCCTCAGCCAGCCGTGGCACAATCTCTTCGGTTTCTATGAGGTTGGTGAGCAGGCTTGGACCGACGAGCCCCAGATAGATTGGGATCAGCCCAAGCAGCAGATAGAGACCGGCACCGAGCATTGTGCCGACAGCGGCCTCGCGCGGCGACTTGGCGCCGAGGAAACGTGAAATCACTTCGACGGCGACGATGGTGCCGCAAATCGGCACCGCCAGCTTCTCGACGTGGCCGATCCAGCTGCCATCGTCGGTTGCAAACAGGTTCAGTCGCCCGGTCTCGATCCCGCCCAGTCCGAACCACGGACCCTGCGTCTGCATCGCCACGGCGATCCCCAAGGCGAGCAATCCAGCAATGACAACAAGACCTTGCAGGACGTCGGTGACGGCATCGGCGAGCAATCCACCAACCACCGCGTAGACGGCGACCAGCAGTGTTGCCAGTAGGATTGCCGATCCCAATCCGAGGCCGGCATTGACATTGATGACCTGGCCGAAGGCGCGGATCTGTGCCGCCGCCCAGAACAACGATCCGGGCAGCAAAACGAAAACGATCAGCCGCTCGACGCCGGGCGAGAACCGGGTGCGAAAAAAATCCGCGAACGTGACGAGTTCCTGCGCCCGCAGTCGCGCCGCGAAGTAAATGCCGACAATCAGCAGCGCGATGCCGTAGCCGATGGGGTCGACCAGCGCGCCGGCGAGGCCTTTTTCATGCACCGATGCGGTCGAAGCAATAATCGCCTCGGCACCAAAAAATGTGGCGAATACCGAAAATGAGACGAGGGTGATGCCGAGCTGACGTCCGGCAAGGATGTAATCTTGCTCGCTGGCGGTCGATCGCGAAATCCAGGCGCCAATTGCGAATTGGGCCATCACATAGCCAATGATCGCCAACAGAACTCCATTCATGCCCGTCTCCTGCACTCTGTGCGTGGCGCCGCGTCGTTACGACATTCAACCGACCCTGCTGTCATTGTGACGGCAATGTGATATCCGAGAGCGCCAGAGGTCAACGTCGTCGCGATGGTGTTGTGTAATGTTGGCGGATCACGATCGCGGATTAGGCCACTGTTCCGGCTGATTTGTCGCGTCCAATGCAAAGTGGCGGTTACCGCGTGCGTATCGACCCTAGAGATCGACCCTAGAGATTGCGCAGGTGGCCAGATGACAACATCCCTGATGCGAGGATCTTCGTGCGACCAGTCTCCGGTGTCAGATCCCGCGTAACGCGCATGATATCCCTGACGACGGCGTCAGCGTTGGTGCTCGGCCAATTGCCATTGGCGGCATTGGCGCCGAACGTCGCGATGGCGCAAACGTCGGTTATGACCCGTGCCGACTATGAGGCGTGCCAAGCCGGCAATGAGACGGCGTTCCGGGCAGCTGTCGAGCAGGTCACGCTGAAAGGGTTGCAAGGCGGCATTTCCACCATCGATTATCGGGCGGTCGTTGGCGAGGAATGGCGGCGCAACAATCTCGACGACGTCATCGACCGCGAAGTCGATAAGGCGATCAATGAGGTCAAGGAGGAGACCAGCTGGGGCAAACTGCTGCAGTCGCTGGCGTCCAAAGAAAGAGCGCAGGAACTGGCGACCACGGTCGCCGAACGCGTGTTCAAATCTGAGGGCTTGAAGAAATCGCTGGAGCAACTGGCAACCGGCGTCGGCCGCGCCGTTGGCAAACGCATCGAAGGCGCGACCAACGAAACCGCAGAGCCTGCCATGCAGTGCATGCAGGCGTTCCTCGGGCCGCGCTATGGTCGAACCGTCGCCCTCGTCGTCAGCCGTGATGCTGGCAAGGAATATGCGATCAATGCCAACAAGGCCGGGCCCGAGGTTTCGACAGGCAAGGTGCTCAGCGAGAGCGGCGGCGGTATGGCTGGCGCGGTCATTCTGATCGTTCGCCGGCAGCTGGCGAACTTGGCATCGCGGATCGGTGCGCGCGTTGTCGGCTCGGTCCTATCGCGGCTCGTTTCGGTCGTTGCAGGCGGCGTCGGTGTCGTGCTGATTGCCAAGGATATCTGGGAATTCCGCAATGGTGTGCTTCCCATCATCGCGACTGAAATGAAATCTAAAGAAACGAAAGACAAGGTCCAAGACGAACTGGCCAAGGCGATCTCCGAGCAGATCGGCGAGAACTTGCGGGAGATCTCGGTGAAAACCGCCGATCGCGTGCTCGACATCTGGAACGAGTTCCGCCGCACGCATGCCAAAATCCTGGAGCTGGCCGAGACCAACGTCAAGTTCAAGAGCTTCCTCGACAGCGTGCGGCCGGATGCGATGGCGCGGCTCGACGACGTGGTTGGCCTCGTGCTCGCCGGGGAAGGCGAAGCCGCAATTCTTAAGCGGCTGGACGACGGAACGCTTCATTTGGCCATCAATAAACTGCCGGCGGCGGCGATCGAGATTGCCCGCGAGATCCCGTTCACTGGAAACGGGGTTGCGATGGTCGGCCATTGCTGGCGATGAAGTTCAACAGGTTCTGGATATGGAAATCCATCGCCGTGCCAAGCCGGAGACGTTCACCAAGGCCGGCTTGCAGCTGCTGCTCGGGCTCAAGGACAAGTTGGCGATAATTCGCGTTGCGGCGCAAACACCGGAGGTTCGCGCGTCGTTGTTTGAGTTGGGCAATGACGACTTGAAGGGGCTGGCGCGCGCGCTCAGCGAAAGCGAGCTGGGTGTGCTGTCGCAGTATATGGCCGGCCTCGAGAAATCATCAGCTCAGCGTGTGTTGCGAGCGGTGGCGCAAACGCCGTCACGGATGCAGCTTTTGGCCCGACCGGGTGTGCGTGAAGCGGTTGTGGCGAGCCGCGACCAAGCGGCGGCGGTGGCTATGATGTTGAAATCGGACGTGGTTCCTGACCCGTGGATGGTGGCCGAGCACGCGCGACTGGTGGTTGATGGCAAAGTCAGTCCGGTGCTGATGTGGGAGAAGCATCCCATTTTCATTGGACTGATTGGCTTCGTTGCCTTCATTCTGCTGATGATGTTGAAACGGTTGATCTTTGGCCAACGTACTAAGGTGCTCGTCCAGCAGGTTCCGGTCCCGGCGCCGTCAGCGAGCGCGCCGCCAATCAAAACGGCGCAGCAGGCCTAACGGGCCGTCGCTATTGTGCCAGCGCCGGTACAAGCTGTGCCGTTCTGTCGCGCGGCTATTCGCTGACTGGCTGGCTGGCCGCCGCTGCTGCTCCAATGCAGCTCATGCGGTTCATTCATGACAGCACCTACCGGCTTTACCGACTGCGCGCCCGCCGCTGGACACGGGAGATCGCGCTGGCTGCGATTCTGACGGCTATCGCGCTGGTGTTCCTCGGTGCCGCCTATATGCGTGGCGCGATGGTCACGCAATCGGCTGGCGCTGAACGTCAGCAGCAGTCGCGCCCCTGACCGTGAGGATTATCGGTCCAGTTCGGCTTTGGCCGGCTTGCCGGACAGGCTTTGGCGACGGCGGGAGGGCGCGACGCCTGAGAGTTCTTCCAGATCCAATGTGCTGCGCTGGCCGATATTCGCGAAATGTCGCGCCAGCCATAGCGACGTTTCGGCGCGGCCAAGATCGCGCAGATGTGTCAGGAAGTCCCATTCGGCGTTGAGTTTACTCGACGCGCTGAGGCCGGCCAGCGCCTCCCCACCGCCGATCCGGTGCAGCAGGATCTCGCGATAGTCGAGACCTTGGAGTGCACCACGTTTGAGTTGCCGATTGATGAAATCGACGTGGCTCAGTTCCTGCAGCAGCGACGCGTTGAAATTGATCTCGTTCATGCGGTCGAGAATTTCCCGCGCGGTGCGTGGCGTCGCATCGCGCCGGATCGGATTGATCTGGACCAGCAGCACGTCGGCGGAGGCGCAATGATCAATGAACGGAAACAACGCTGGATTGCCGACGAAGCCGCCATCCCAGTAAGGCACACCGTCGATCTCGACAGCCTGAAACACGTGCGGCAGGCACGCCGACGCCATCACCGCGTCGATCGTGATGTCGTTGCCGGTGAAGATTCGAATTTGCCCGGTTTGCACGTCGGTGGCCGAGATGAAGAGCTTCATCGAGCGGCAGGACCGCACGCGCTCGAAATCGATTTTCTTGAGGACCAGATCGCGCAGCGGGTTGATGTCCAGGGGATTGAACACGTAGGGCGAGACCAGTCGCGTCCACATGTCATACATCGCGACCGCGGGATTGTGATCGAGGCTCCAACTCGAAAACATCACATCCCAGAATGATCGGCGTAGCGGGCTGGCCAGCGTTTCCTCCGAGATGGATTGCCAGAATTCGGTCAATTGCGCGCGGGCCCGATGACGCCCACCTTCGACCAATCCTTCGGCGACGACGACGCCGTTCATGGCACCAGCCGAGGTGCCGGAGATGGCCTCGATCTCGATGCCCTCGTCCTCCAACAGTCGATCGAGCACGCCCCAGGTGAATGCGCCGTGCGCGCCACCACCCTGCAGCGCGACGTTGATCCGTTTGACGCCCGGTTTTACTGGCTTTTGCATCGGACCCCGTGCGCGGCGCTGTCGATCATAGTGCGGTCCAGCCGCCATCGATCGAGACGTTGGTACCGGTGACATTGCTGGCGGCGTCACTGGCGAGATAGACGGCGAGCGCGCCGATCTCCTCCGGTGCGCTAAACCGCCGCGTCGGCTGGCGCTCGAGGATTTTGCGCTTTGCCTGCTCTTCCGTGATGCCTTCGGATTTCGCAAGATCGGGGATCTGCTTTTCAACCAGTGGCGTCCACACGAAGCCGGGCGAGATGGCGTTGCAGGTGACGCCCGCCTCCGCCAGTTCCAGCGCGACGACCTTGGTCAGGCCGGCGAGGCCGTGCTTGGCTGCCACATAGGCTGCCTTGAACGGCGAGGCCGTCAGCGAATGTGCAGAACAGACGTTGATGATGCGGCCCCATTTGCGCGCCTTCATGCCAGGCACGGCCGCGCGGATGCTGTGGAACGCCGACGACAGGTTGATGGCGAGGACGGCGTCCCATTTCTCGATCGGGAAGTCCTCGATCGGCGCGACATGCTGAATGCCGGCATTGTTGACGAGGATGTCGATGCTGCCGAAATCCTTTTCGGTCTTGGCGATCATCTCGGCGATCTGGTTGTTGCGCAGCATGTTGGCTGGGTCGAACGCGACGCGCGTGCCGAGCTTGGTGACCTCGGCGATCACCTTGGCGTTCTCCTCCGCCGTGCCGAGGCCATTGAGCACGATATTGGCGCCGTTCTGGGCGAGTGATTGGGCGATGGCGAGACCGATGCCGGAGGTAGAGCCAGTGACGATGGCGGTTTTGCCTTTGAACTGCATGGGGTGCCTTTTTTGATGGGGCTGATTGATGCGCTGCACAATTATGCCCTGCAACGGCTTGGCGGTCACGGCTTTTCACAAGTGCGTGGGCGGGCTGGTTGACGGTAGCGCACACGCTGCAATCGCTTAAGGTGCTGCGCGAATGTGTTTTCCAGGAGTTTGCCGCATGCGCCATGTCCTCGCCGTTGCCGGAACCATTGCCTTGGCGCTGCTTGCCGGACCGCTTGCCGCGCAAGACGCGGGCCTGGTCATCAAGCCGAGCCCGATGCCGGTGAAAGAGACGCTCGACAAGTTGACGAAGGTGCTTGAGGAGAAAGGCATCAAGGTCGCAGCTCGCGTCGATCATGCGGCTGGCGCCAAGGCGGTCGGCATGGATTTGCCGCCGACCGAAGTAATCTTCTTCGGCAATCCGAAGCTTGGCACTCCCCTGATGCAGTCGAACCCACACATCGGCATCGATCTACCGATGCGCGTCATCGCCTGGAGCGACAAGGCCGGCAAGACCTGGGTCGGGTACACGTCGGCGGACGCTTTGAAAGTCCGTTACGGCATCAAGGACAAGGATGAAGTGTTCGCTGCGATGGCCGGCGCGCTGGATGCCTTCACGGCTGCCGCAACGAAGTAGCTTTGGCGCTGATCCGGTCTGCGGTTCAGCATCTTGCGGCAACATGAAACTCATGAAACCCTGCGCGTGTTGATCGTGCGCAAGGGTGACGTGAGTAATGCCAACGAATCTCAGAATTGACGGCAAGCGGTTGCTGGATCGGCTTGAGGCGCTCCGCCTGGTCGGCGACACCGGTGACGGTGGCTCGCGGCGGTTGGCGTTATCGGATACCGATAAAAAGGGCCGTGATCTCTTTGTCTCCTGGCTGACGGCCGCTGGCCTCGACGTCCACATCGACAAGGTCGGCAACATCGTCGGCATTCTGAAGGGTGAGACCGACGCGCCGGCCGTGCTGATGGGTTCGCACATCGATACGGTAGCGTCGGGCGGCAAATACGATGGCGCGCTGGGATCGCTCGGCGCGTTGGAGGTGATCCAGACGATGCGGGATGCCGGCGTTCGTCCGCGTCGGTCAATTGCCGTCATTGCGTTCACTAACGAGGAAGGTGCGCGCTTCCAGCCGGATATTCTCGGCTCGTGCGTCTGGACCGGCGACATGACGCTCGCCGAGAGCTATCCGATAGCCGACCTCGACGGCAAAACCGTCGGCGATGAGTTGAAACGGATCGGCTATCTCGGCGCGGCGGAGCCTGGGTTTCTGAAGGCCGCGGCGTACCTCGAATTGCATATCGAGCAGGGTCCGATCCTTGATGCGGAGGGTGGAGGCATCGGCGCCGTCACCGGGGTTCAGGCGATCACCTGGATGGAAATCACGATTACGGGCGAGGCCAATCACGCCGGTACGACGCCGATGCGTTATCGCCGCAGCGCCGGGCTCGCGGCCGCGCGGATCACGGTCTTCGGCGATGACTTGACCCGCCAGATCAACGGCCTGGTCGTCAACGTCGGCCGCGTCGCACTCGATCCGGGCAACGTCAACGTGGTGCCGCGCCAGGCGGTGATGACGTTCGATATCCGCCATCCTGATGATCGGGCCTTGGCGCGCGCCGAGGTGGCGGTGCGCGAATTCACGACGAACCTCGAGCGCGAGATCGGCGTTACGATCACCCAACGCGATCTGGCGCGCTTTCCAGCGCAGCCGTTTGATCCGAACATCATTGCCAAGGTCGAGGGCGCCGCCAAAGCGCTGGGCCTGCCGGTGCGGCGGATGGTGTCGGGCGCCGGCCACGACGCGCAGATGATGGCGACCGTCGTGCCGACGGCGATGATCTTTGTGCCAAGCGTGAAAGGGTTGTCGCACAACCCGCAGGAGTTCACGGAGGACACTGACGTGATCGCTGGCGCCAATGTGTTGCTGGCCGCCGCCCTCGACCTCGCGAACGCGCCATGACCGCTGCGTTGTTGCTCAATCCGCGCGTTGATCGCGCGTGCACCTATCCGTTTCAAAATATGCTGTCGCTGGAAGGGGCAAGCCAAGCGTTGCAGTGCATTGAGCGCTGGCCGGGCTATGCTCCGACGCCCATGTTGGCGCTAGCCGAATTGGCGAAGGCGGCTGGTGTCGATGCCATTCTCTACAAGCAGGAGGGCGAACGCTTCGGGCTCGGCAGCTTCAAGGCGCTGGGTGGCGCCTACGCCATCGAGCGGCTGGTGGCGCGGCGCGGCGGCACGCAGGGGCTCGTCATCACGTCGGCGACCGATGGCAATCACGGCCGATCGGTCGCTTGGGGTGCGCAGCGGTTAGGCGTCCGCTGCATCATCTACATCCACGCGACCGTCAGCGAGGGCCGGGCCGACGCAATCGCGGCCTTTGGCGCCGAGGTGCGCCGCGTCGCCGGGAACTATGACGATGCCGTGCGGGCGGCCGCCAAAACGGCCGCAGAGAATGACTGGATCGTCGTTTCCGATACCTCGTGGCCCGGCTACGAGGCGATACCCAAGGATGTCATGCAAGGCTACGCCGTCATGGCGGTCGAGGCCGACGCGCAGGGTGCGACGCCGACACACATCTTTGTGCAAGGTGGTGTCGGTGGCGTTGCCGCGAGCATCCTGGCGTACAATTGGGAGACCGTTGGCGCGGCGCGGCCGACGTTCATTGTCGTCGAGCCGGAACAGGCGGCCTGTCTCTATGCCAGCGCGCGCGCCGGCACATTGACGACGATGGGCGGCGACCTCGATACGATCATGGCCGGCCTCGCGTGCGGCGAGCCATCGATGCTGGCCTGGCAGATCCTCGACCAAGGCGCCGACGCCTTCATGGCTATACCCGATGCGGCTGCGGCCAACACCATGCGGGCTCTGGCGGGTTTCGGCATCGTCGGCGGGGAATCCGGTGTCGCGGGTCTTGCGGGCTTTAGCGCGATCGCGCGGTCGCCGGAGATGCGCCAGGCATTGCGGATCACCAAGCAGTCGCGCATCCTGTGCTACGGCACGGAAGGCGCGACCGACGCCGCAGTTTACGCTGCAATCGTTGGCCGGTCTGCGGACCACGTTGCGAGGAGGAAGCCATGAGTGAAGTGCTGTGGGCGCGAATGACGGCGGAGGAATTGCGGGGGAAGGCTGCCGCCGATGCCATCGTGCTGTTGCCGGTCGCGGCGATCGAGCAGCATGGGCCGCATCTGACGACCGGCGTCGACACGTTCCTGGTCGGCGAGGGATGCCGGCGCACGGCCGTGCAGGTTTCCAAGTCGCGCCCCATTGTCGTTGCGCCCACGGTGTGGATGGGATTGTCCGAGCACCACGTGGCCTTCGGCGGCACTTTTACGCTGTCGCTTGCGACCTATCACGCGCTGCTGCGGGACCTCTGCCGCTCGATCCTGCGTGCTGGATTCAAGACGATCCTGATCGTCAATGGGCATGGCGGCAATATCGCAGCGCTCAACGCGCTGACCACTGACCTGACGCTTGAATTGAACGCGCCCATCGCGACCACGACCCTCTACAATCTCGCGCACGAAAGCGGCGCCTACGCCAAGATCCTCGAGGACCAGCAGGGTGTGCGCCATGCCTGCGAAGCCGAGACGTCGATGATGTTGGCGGCCTTTGCCGATTGCGTGCGCAAGGACCGCATCAGTGAAGCCCACGGCCCGCAGGGCAGTACGCGTGGCCTCGGCGGCGTCGCGCCGCTCAACGTCTGGCGCTCGTTTACGGACATGACCCCGACCGGCGTGATCGGCGACGCGCGCAAGGCCAGTGCGGCGAAGGGTGAGACGCTGCTCGACGTGGCAGCCTCGTTGCTGGCTGAGCAGTTGATTGCGGGGAAACCCTGGGCGTGAGTTCTTGCTAAGATTGGCAGCGATTCGCAAATTGCGATTGGATTGAACGCATGATGGACACAATCAAAAATTCAATACTACTAATGATGGAAGCTGGTCGCATTCAGCACGCTTCATGGCTGAATGGATTTCCACGAAGCATTCGGAGCAATCCTACCATGATGGATACACTCAGGCATTCAATGCCAGCAATCGTGGAAGCCGCACGCCTCCAGAGTGCCCAACAGGATGAAGAACTGAGACTGCGAGCAAAAGCAGAAGTTATTGTCGTCCGCACAAATCTACCGGCTCGCGCTTCAGAGAATGTAACGCCTAGATATCCAATTGGTTACTTTCCTATGGATTAGCCCACACTTGGCTCCGCTGCTTCTACTAGCTCCGTCATGGCCGCGAAGGCGGCCACCCAAGCAAACAAATTGTGAGCAAGGCAGGTTGACGGAAATTTTGATTGCGTCAGGCCGGCACAGGCGTCGCCGGTTGGTCAATGGAACCTTGCTTGGGTGGCCGCCTCCGCGGCCATGGCGATTGGCGCGCCTTGGGGATCACCTGTCTGGTTCATTCCACGAGTGAGCGAAGCGTTTACATGCACGTGCATCACACCGCCAGATACTGCTCGCGCACGGATTTGTCGGCGAGCATGGCCGCCATGGTGCCGGTGAAGCGGATCTGGCCGGTTTCGATGACGATCGCACGATCGGAGACGCGCGATGCGAAGGCGAGGTTCTGCTCCGACAGCAGCACCGCAATTCCCTCCTGCTTCATGGCGATGACGGCCGCCGCCATCTGCTCGACGATGATGGGCGCTAACCCTTCGGACGGCTCATCGAGCAGTACCGCTTGCGGATTGCCCATCAATGTTCGAGCAATCGTCAGCATTTGCTGCTCGCCGCCCGACATCTGGCTCGCCTGCCGGCCGCGCATCTCGGCGAGGTTGGGAAAAATCCGGAACAACCGGTCGGGCGTCCAGGCGACGCGGCCGTGGCTTGGCGGCTGACGACCGACTTCCAGGTTCTCGGTGACGGTGAGATCGGTGAAAATGCGCCGCTCTTCCGGTACGTAACCGAGACCGAGTTGCGCAATGCGATAGGTGGGCAACCCTGCAATGGACTGGCCGGCAAAGATTACGTGCTCCGCACGTGCGGTGACGAGCCCCATCAGCGCTTTCAGCGTCGTCGATTTGCCGGCGCCGTTGCGGCCGACGAGGGCGACGACTTCGCCTTTGTCGAGGGCGAACGACATGTCGAACAGCACTGCGGCCAGGCCATAGCGCGCCGACAATTTGCGAACCTGCAGCAGATTGCCGCTGATTGTCATTTCCGCCGTGCCTCCGCTGCCACTTCCGCGCCGAGGTCGCCGAGATAGACCTGGCGGACCAGCGCATTGGCGCGAATTTCGTCCGGCGTACCGCGCGCGACGATCTCGCCGCGCACGAGGACGAGAATGCGGTCGGCGTGGCCGAACACCGCGTCCATGTCATGCTCGGTGAACAGCACGCCGATGCGTTGCTCGCGGGCCAGCCGCGCCACCTGTCCCATCAATGCGTCGCGCTCGGGCGGTGCCATTCCAGCGGTCGGCTCGTCCATCAGCAGCAGCTTCGGTTTCGATGCCAAGGCGATGGCAAGTTCGACGCGCTTGACGTTGCCATAGGCGAGCGTGCTGACGGCAGCGTCGGCCGCACCGTGCATGCCGACGAGCGCCAGCAGTTCGAGGGCTTCGGGCCGGCCGAGGTTATGAGCCTGCCCGCCGACATTGAAGGTTTGCCGCTTCCCGCTCTGTAAGGCCATTTGCACATTTTCGGCAACGGTCATGGAAACGAATGTCTGGGCGATCTGGAAGGTGCGACCGACACCACGCTGCCAGATGGCGCGCGCGGATAAGCCGGAGATGGATTGGCCGTCGAAGGATATGGTGCCGCGATCGGGGCGCAATTGCCCGCCGACGATATTGAAGGTGGTCGATTTGCCGGCGCCGTTCGGACCGATCATCGCGACGAGTTCGCCCGCCTCCACAGAGAAGGCGATGTTTTGCGCAGCGACGACGCCGCCGAACCGCTTGTCGACTCCCTCGACGGTGAGCAGCGTCATGCCCGCATTCCCCGCTTCGCCGCGAGACGCTCAAGTGCTCCGGCGAGGCCCAGCGGGAAGGCCAATACGATGGCCATGATGGCGAGGCCGAGCAGTGCGCGCCAATAATCGGTCAGCGGCATCACCCAATCCTTGATTGCGTGCAAGACGCCGGCACCGAGCAGCGCGCCACCGACCTGTTGAATGCCGCCGAGCAGCATCATGACCAGGAAGTCAACGGATACCGGGATCGCCAGCAGTGTCGGGTCAATGGAACCCTTGGAGAAGGCATAGAGTCCGCCCGCAAGCCCGGCGGCGGCACCGGCGATGACGAAGCCTATCACGCGCAGCTGCGCGCCGTTCATGCCGATGGCGCCGGCGCGTAGCGGGCTGTCGCGCGTAGCCCTGAGTGCATAGCCAAGCGGGGCGTGAAGAACGCGCCAGAGTGCCCAAATTGTGAGCGACGTTACGGCCAACACCAGGTAGTAATAGACGATGCGCTGTGATGCCCACTTGGCTGGCCAGACACCGACGACACCGTTGTCGCCGCCCGTCACAGCATCCCACTGGAAGGCTATGGCGAACACGATCTGCGCGAAGGCCAGCGTCAGCATGGCGAGATAGATGCCGGATAGCACGCACCAGGAAAATGCCACAGACGAGCGCGCCAAGTCCGCCGACAACGGGCGCGAGGATCAGTGCCGGGACCATGCCGAGGCCGAGTGCCTTGACGCCGAGGCCGGCGGCGTAAGCGCCAAGGCCGAAGTACGCGGCATGTCCGAACGAGACGATACCGGCATTGCCAATCAGGAAACTGAGGGCGAAAGCGGCGAGTGCGAAGATGAGTACTTCGATGGCGACTTTCAGCGTGTAAGCATCGGCGATCAGCGGCAGTAGGACTAAGACGGCCATCACGCCGAGTGCTATGTTGCGGGCGGTCGGGCCCGGCGGCTTGAGGAGCAGGAACCCTTCCGGCAGGATGACACGGCTGTTGGCGGTGTCCGGCCGGCCAAGCAATCCTTGCGGCCGCACAATCAGGACGGCGGCCATCAGCAGGAAGACCAGCACGATCGTGCTCTTCGGGAAGACCAGGATGCCGAACGCTTGCAATTGCCCGATGATGAAAGCAGCGATGAACGCGCCGGGGATCGAGCCCATACCGCCGATGACGGTGACGGCAAAGGCTTCGGTGAGAATGGCGATGTCCATTTGGGGAGTTGCGGAAAGCCGTGGCGTTTGTAGCGCGCCGCCCAGGCCGGCGAGGCTCGCGCCGAGGAACAACGTTGCCGTGAAGAGAATGCCCTGATTGACGCCAAGCGCCGCGACCATCTCGCGATCCTGTGTCGCTGCCCGCACGAGAACGCCAAACCGCGTCTTCTGCAGCACGAACCACAATCCGAGCAGCACGATCGGGCCCATGGCGATCAGAAACAGTTCATAGGACGGCACCGGCTTGCCGAGAATGTCGACGGCGCCGTTGAAGCCCGGTGCGCGCGGCCCGAGGATATCGAGCGGCCCCCACAGCTTGATCACCAGATCCTGCACCACCAGTACGATGCCAAACGTCGCCAACAGCTGCAGTAGTTCCGGCGCATGATAGATGCGGCGCAGCAGCAATAATTCCATCAGTACGCCAAGCAGTCCGACGCACAGCGCCGCCAGCAGCACGCCGAGGAGAAACATCGGAAAAGTCGCCGAGACGGCAATCAGCTTCGGAATGATCGTCACGCCGAGATAGGCGCCAAGCATGTAAAGCGAGCCGTGCGCGAAATTGACGATCCGCGTGACGCCGAAAACGATCGTCAGTCCGGATGCGATGATGAACAGCGCCGACGCGCTGGCCAAACCATTCAAAAATTGGACGAGAACAAAGGGAATATCCATGATTGATACCTCGCTCTCCCCGCGATCGAGGAGAGCGAGGATCGCGCCTTATTTCTTTTTCGCGGCGGCTACTTCAGCCTCCGTGAACATGACGGCGTCGCCGTCGATATATTTCCAGTTCTTCATCACGCCTTGCCCGTCCTTCTGGGCGAGTTCGCCGACCCACGCGCCGAGCGTCAACTGATGATCACTGGCACGCATGGTGGCCTTGCCGGCGAGCGTCTCGAAGGCCATACCGTCGAACGCGGCGCGCAGCTTGTCGGTGTCGGTCGAGCCGGCCTTGTTGACGAGGTCGCGCACCATGTAGGTCACGACGTAGCCGAGGAACGAGCCGAGCCGCGGCGTGTCATTGTACTTGGCGCGGTAGGCGTCGACGAACGCCTTGTGCGCCGGGTTGTCGATCTGCTCCCAGGGGTAGCCGGTGACGATCCATCCGGCTGGCGTCTCGTCCTTGAGCGGCAGCAGGTATTCGGGCTCACCGGTCAGCAGCGAGACGACGGTCTTGTCCTTGAACAGACCGCGCGTGTTGCCTTCGCGGACGAAGGCTGGCAGGTCGGCGCCGAACAGCACGTTGAAGATGCCGTCGGGGTTGGCGGCCGCGATCGCCGAAACGGTGGCGCCGGCATCGACCTTGCCGAGGGCTGGATATTGTTCGACGACGATTTCGGCGGCTGGGTTGGCGTCCTTGATCAGCCGTTTGAAGCTTGCCGCGGCTGACTGGCCATACTCATAGTTCGGCGCGACGATCGCCCACTTCTTGACGTTCTTGGCCTTGACGGCATCGACCAGCATGCGCGTCTGCATGAAGGTGCCGGGACGAATGCGATAGGTGTAGGGATTGCCGGCGGCCATGGTGATGGCGTCGGTTAGCGGCTCGGAGGCGATGAACAGCGTCTTCTTCTGATTGGCAAAGTCGGCGACCGCCAAGCCGATATTCGACAGGAACGTGCCGACCAGGAACGAGACGTTCTCGCGGGTCAGCAGCTCTTCGGCAACGCGCACCGCATCACCGGGCGTTGCGCCGTCATCGCGAATCACGAACTCAAGCTTGCGCCCACCGAGCACGCCGCCCTTGGCGTTGATCTCGGATTCAGCGAGTTGGATGCCGTTGCGATAGGGCACCGCGAAGGCGGCGAAGCGGCTGTAGGAGTTGAGTTCGCCGACCTTGACCGGCGGTTGCTGGGCGACGCTGACGCTTGGAAGGGCGAAGCCGGTCAATGCGAGAATACCAGCCATGCGGCCGAGGTCGACGACGTGAAAGCATGCATCCACTCCCTCTCTCAACGCGGCGACGCAGAAAAGCCGCCGTTGGCCGCGTTTGCTTGCGCGGCCGATACCCCGAATAGGTAGCAGAAAGCTATCGCCGGACAAGGGTTAACGCGAGCATGGATTATTTCCAGCGTTGAAAGATCTTGGCACCTTGCGCTCAGATGCGCGATCGGGGTGTCGGGCTTGGCTCCCGACAGTCAACTTCAAAGGGAGATTCGCTCGCATGTCAGACAGCTTGATGTCGCGCCGCACGGCGTTGATCGGCGCGTCGGCCGGTGCCGTAGGCGCTACCATCGCAATTTCGCCCCTCGCGCACGCACGTGCGCCGCTGGCCGTTAGCCAAGTGCCCTACTTCTATCGCTTCATGGTCGGCAAATTCCAGGCGACGGTGGTGTCGGACGGCCCGTTGCCGCTCGGCGAGCCGTCGGCGACGATGAAGGGCATCACCAAGGAGGAGATCGGCAAGGCGCTGACCGACAATTTCCTGCCGACCGACGGCATCGTGTTGGAGCAGAATTGCCTCGTTCTCAATACCGGCACCAAGCTCGTGCTGTTCGATAGCGGCATGGGCACGTCGAAAATGTTCGGCGGGCACAACGGGTCGACTGCTGGCGAGCCTGCAGGAAGCCAAGATCAATCCCTCGGCGATCGACGACATCATCTGTACCCACGCGCACATCGACCATATCGGCGGCCTCGCCTCGGCCAAGGGCCGGCGCTACTTCCCCAATGCGACGATCCACATATCGAAGGCCGACTTCGATTTCTGGACCGACGAGAAGAAGGTCAATGACAAGGACCTCGGCGCGTTCGTCAAGCACGCGCGGCTGAACCTGTTGCCCTACAAGGATCGCATCAAATTCGTCGAGAACGGTAAGGACGTCATTCCCGGCGTCGAGGCGATGAGTGCGCCCGGCCACACGATCGGGCACACGATTTACATCATCAAGAGCGAGAACAAGACGCTCGCTTTCACCGGCGATACGACGCATCACCAGATCCTGTTGACCGAGAAGCCGCGCACCGAGTTCGCCTATGACAGCGACGCCAAGCAGGCGGTACAATCGCGACTGAAGGTGTTCGACATGCTGGCGTCGCAGAAGGTGCCGATGCTGGCGTTCCACTTCCCCTGGCCCGGCTATGGCAATCTGGCAAAGTCGGGTGAGGGCTATCGCTACTATCCAACGCCGCTGGAAATCGTGCGGATTCCGCCGAAAAAAGTATAAGCTGGCGGCGACACGTTTGTAGCGAAATAAGCGCAAGGCCCCGAAGCCATCGGCTCCGGGGCCTTTTACGTGACACTCAGGTGTTCGTGCGCCGAGGGGCACGGGGCATGAACGCTGGTGGTCACGATTCCGACTGATCGAGATGGCCGATCTTTACAGATACTCCGTCTCGAACTGCAGCGATCCGGCGCTGACTGTTGTCACGGCGCGATGAGGCGTGATGGCGACAATCAGCGCGAGCGCCAGCAAGGTCGCGACGACAAATGCTTTCACGGCGGACCTCCTGATGTTCATGGTGCGACTGAGCCTCGTTGGTTGATTGCTGCGATCAGCGGCGCTCGCGTTCCAACTTTTCGAAAAATGCCTTGACGTTGAGCTTCGAGTTGAACGCGGCGGCGGGGGCTGCAGCCGCGCCCAGAACTGAGAGAGCAAGCAGGGCCGATACGATGGATTTGGTCATGGCGAAGTCTCCAGGGGTTGGTCGATGTTTGGGAATTTAGAGCGTAAGCCTTCGGTGTCCGGCGTGCTTAGCGGCGGATTTTTTCCTGGGAGTCGAAGAAGCTCTTGGCGTCGAAGGCGTTGGCGGCTGGTGCGATGGCCGTCAGAACCGAGAGGGCGAGCAGTGCCGATGCGATGGTCTTCATGATCAGTCTCCTTGTTGCTTGTTCGAGATACGGACCCGCTGGGGTCGGAGTTTCAATTGTCAGAGCCGGAGTGTTCCGGCGCGTGATGGGGATATGGCGCGATGGCTTGATTGGACCAGGGGCTCTCACGCAGGGGTGAAGACGCTTGAAGCCGCGCGACATCAGCGTGATCGAAACGGGCAATTTTCCGAATGATTTCTGCGGATTCTGGACTGACCTCACAAGGCCGTGTCCGGCCATCACTGCCGGCTCGCGCGACTGTGATGGGCTGGCCCGAACACTGATGATCGGGGCCGCGTGCCGTTACCATCTTGTGCCAACTGCAGCCGGCGAGGCATGAAGGAATGCCGGTGCCTGAGTGATTCGGCGCCGCCCGATCTCGACACGAGGACGCCCGATGCAGCCGAACGACGTTTTCGAGCGCAGCTACGTCAAGACGATCGCCGAACTCGAGACGGCGATGCGGGCGTTGGCGGATGTCGCAGCCATCGATCATGAGACGACGCGCGGGTTCTGGCGTGGGCGCGTCGACCCGCATGCAATTAATGCCTGCCGTTTCGAGGTGATCCTCTATCGCGCGCAGATGTTCGACATCACGCTGGGGCTTGAAACGTATGAAGCGCGCAAGGTGGAAAGCCTCGCCGTGTTCATGCCGATCCTGCAGGCGTTGGCCAAGGGACACGTCATCACGCGGCGCTGGTCGAGCACCGTCACTGGTGCGCCGGTCTTGGTCGAGACGCTGGTGACACTGGCGGATGGGGCAATTTGGCAAGACCGCCACGAGCTGCTGCCGGTCGCCAGCGAGCGACTGGAGAAGCGGGACATGCATTTCGTGGCGTTTTCGCGGTGAGCGTTGCCCGGTCGCGCGCGGCTGTCAGGTTGAGCTGCGGTGCGGCTTACTTCACCGCTTCTAGCTTTTCGCGGCCGACCGGCACCAGGTTGACGCTCTCGCCGCAGCCGCAGGCGCTCTTTTCGTTCGGGTTCTTGAACACGAACTTGGCTGAGAGCTTATCGACCTCGTAGTCCATCTCGGTGCCGAGCAGATACAGCACGGCCTTCGGATCGATGATGACGCGCGCGCCGTCGACCTCGACGATCTCGTCGAACTTGCCGGCTTCGGTGGCCCAATCCATGGTGTATTCCATGCCGGCACAACCGCCCTTTTTGATGCCAATCTTGAGTCCGGCGATGCCCGTACCCTTCGACGTCATGATCGCCTTGACACGCGCGGCAGCGGCCGGTGTCAGTGAGAGCACCTTGGGGCGTGGGCGGGGCGTTGGTGTGCTCATGGGCTTTGGACCTTGGTGGCGATACCGAACCAATATAGGTGCTTCGCGGCTAAAAAACGAGTGGCGTTGCGGGCCGGACCCGGCTGGGGCCGCCAAAACCTCAGAAACGTGCGAAAGCACTCATACTGGGTGCGGTTTTGGGCTGGGTGCGGTTTTGGGAGCCATTCTCAGTCTTTTCGCGCTGCTGCCGGTCCACTGAACAGGGTCTGCGCCGTGCCGTGGGCGACTTTTACCGCGATCGCCGGCGGCAATTGTCCGAGCCATTGCCGATAACCGGCGATGATTTCGCCGTAGCTCGCCCAACGCTCGTTGATCCAGGTATCGGAGCCGACCAGGAACCGATCCGGGAAGCGCTCGAACAGCCCACGCCATTCCGCCGTCAATCTGCCCCCGCCATCGGTGATGCCGGAACGATAGGAAAGTTCACCCCACAACATCGGATATTTCGCCAGTAACGCTGCGACGCGGTCGGGGGCGAGCGAGAAACCGGTGTGTGCCCAGATGATCCGGGCCTTGGGGTTATGCTGGAATAGGATCTCGACGGCCTCTTCGTCGGCGTGGGCGTGCAGATAGAGGTCGTTGGCGACGGCGAAATTGACGGCTTTCTTGACGCCATCGGCGGTAGCTGCTTGCCCGCTCAAATGGAATTCGCCGATACCGCGATAGCCGCTGCGCTTGAACTCGTCCTCGATCAAGGTGGTGATGGTGGGATCGCGGCCCCAGGTGCCGATGTCGGCGCGGATGCGGTAGGGCCGAATGAATGGCACGACCCATAATCCCTGCGCCTTGGCGGCGACGAGCGCATGTGTGCCATCATTCGGACGACTAGTCGCGAGAATGCCGGTGACATGATGCTTCTTGAAGAGGGCGAGCACGTCGTCGAGCGTGAGGTATGGTTTCGGTTCCCAGTTGTAATGCAGATGCGCGTCGAAGATGGCGATGGGTTCTTGGGCGAGCGACGCGCGCGCGAGGTTGAGACTCGCGAGGCAAACCAGCAGGACAATCATCCATCGAAGGCGCATGCGATATGGCTCTATCACGATCCCAGGGACATCCGGCCTTCGGCGTCGAGGGGGAAGAAAGGATTGTGCGCGACTTCCCACACGTGGCCATCGGGGTCGGCGAAGTAGCCGGAGTATCCGCCCCAGAACACTTTTTGTGCTTTCTTTTTGAGGGTGGCGCCGCAGGCCATGGCGTGTGCGATGGTCGCGTCGACGTCGGCTTCGCTGCGGCAATTGTAGGCCAGCGTGATTCCGGAAAAGCCGGGTATTGTGTCATCCACGTGCGCGTCCTCGGCGAGTGCGGCGCGGCCATAAAGGGACAACGCCATGCCGCCCAACTGAAAGAACGTCACGCTCGCCTGACTTGCTGGGGATGCGGTGAAGCCGAGCTTTTCGTAGAACGTGCGTGCGCGGGCCATGTCGGCGACGCCGAGGGTGACGAGGGAGAGGCGAGGTTGCAACATCTTATTCCTTATTCCCCACTCCATTTCGGTTCGCGCTTCTCGATGAAGGCGCCGATGCCTTCCTCGGCGTCGCGGGCCAGCATGTTCTTGACCATCACCTCGGCGGTATAAGTGTAGGCGTCGGCCAATCCCATCTCGGCTTGCTCGTAGAAGGCCTGCTTGCCGATGGCGACTGTCAGCGGCGATTTCGAGCAAATCGTCTCCGCCAGGCGCAAGGCTTCGCCGAGGGCTTGTCCTGCCGGAACAACGCGATTGACGAGGCCGAATGTCTTGGCGTCTTCGGCGGATACCATCTCGCCGAGCAGCAGCATTTCCATCGCTTGCTTGCGCGCGATATTGCGCGAGAGTGCGACCATGGGTGTCGAGCAGAACAAGCCGATGTTGACGCCGGGCGTCGCGAATGTTGCGCTTGTTGACGCGACGGCAAGGTCACAGGTTGCAACCAACTGGCAGCCAGCCGCACTGGCGGGTCCTTCGACCGAGGCGATGACTGGTCTGGGGCAAGCAACGATCGTCTGCATCATCGCCGCGCAGCGGGCCATGATGTCGGTGAAATAGGCAACGCCCTTGTCGGTATCGCTGCGGCGCGCGGAAAGTTCCTTCAAGTCATGCCCGGCGCAGAAGGCGGGGCCGTTGGCGGCAAGCACAATCGCGCGAATAGTTTGATCAGCTGCCGCCTCGTCGAACGCACGGTGGAGCGCGTTGATCATCGCTTCCGACAGGGCATTGCGCGCTTTCGGGTTATTGAGTGTGAGGATCATGATCGCCTGCTGCCGCTCGATCGCAAGCAGGGACGGCTCGGTCGGCGCGCGCGCGGCGCTGGGTTTGCGTGTCGGCACGGGCTCTCGCTCAGCAGTTGCAACGCAAAAGGGAGACACGTGTGATTGCGTCTCCCTCGGACCGTATGGCGTCAGTGGCGGTGACGCAAGCTGTGTCGAATGAAGAACTACTGCAGCATCTGGCGCAGTTTGGCCGACTGCTTCTTGACGATCTCGATATTGGCGGCCAATGGCGTCTCGATCTCGCCAATGCTCTTTTCCATTTCGACCAGCGCTTTCTTCTTTTCTGCATCTGGCATTGCCGATGTCTCGATCTCCTTCCGCGTGCGCGCGACGATCTGGTCCTTGCTCATCATGGTGTTGTTTTCGTCGAGCGCTCCAAGCACGACGCCGACACTGAAGGCGACGTTGTCGAACTCCGCGAGGCCGCCCTTAAAGCCGGCCTTCTGCACGGCGACTTCGGCTTCCGCCATCGCCTTCTTGTCGGCCGCTTCGGATTTATCATTGCCGTACTTGGCGTCGATGGCATCGAGGTCGCCCTTCGCGGCCAGCATCTGTTGGACCTGGGCATCGGTGATCGGCACCTGCTTGGGTGCGGGTGGCTGGCCCTGCGCCATTGCGGCGGCGCTGGACACGATGATGACCGCGCTGGCGACGAGCATGCGCAAGGTATGCGACAGGGAATTCACAGTCGGTTGCAACATTGGTTTCAACATTGGGGGGGCCTCCGTTGTGTTGTCGGTGTTCAGCGTGGATCACATGCATGCACATCAGTCTTGCTTACATCATACCGGCCCGCAGAAGCTTCGACTCGTATCGCCCGACTGTGGGCCGGTATGCTCTTATTCTTGCGCGCGGCCGCCCCACCAACCCCGTGCGCGGAATCCGACCCGTCGCTTCGGGGAACACGGGTTGATCGTTTCATTGGTCGGTATCAGTCATGCGATGCTGCAGCTGACCGCATCATGAACAATTGGAACGCAGCCCCGCCCGTCGTTCCGTCGTGCGACAGTGGTTACTGTAGGACGGCGTCGATCTTGGCGCGGTAGGTCTTGACCAGTTCGACATTCTCCGGGAACTGCAGTGGCGGCGTCGACTTCAACGCTTCGGCGAGTTCTTCCAGCATCGCTTTCTTGTCTTTTTCAGCGATGGTCTTATCGGCCTTGACCTCCTCGATCTCCTTCTTGATCGCGGTGATGGGATCGGTGAAGGCGCCGGTCTGCGGATCGATGCCGGCCATCACCATAGAAATGTTGGCGGCGACATCGTCGTAGTCGTTGAAGTCTTTGAATCCGTGCTTCTTGGCGGCTGCTTCCAATTCAGCCTGGATCTTGGGATCTGGCTTGTCAGCGGCGGTGCCTTGCATTTTTTCTGCGACGGCCGCCATGTCCTTCTGTGCAGCGATGAACCCTTCGATCATCTTGGCGTCGAGCTTGACCTGTTTGATCACGTCTTGCGCCTGCGCCGGGCCGGCCGGAGCGAGGCTGGTACCAAGCAACCCCAGCAGCGCCAGCGTCCGGGCCATCCATCGAAGTCGTGTCATTGTTCAGGCACTCCCCAAATCAATCGTATTCTCATTAAATAGGAATCCGGCATAGGATTGCCAAATGACAAAAGTGAGACGCTGTCGCGCATGAAAAGTCATCCACAGGCTAATCGCGGTCACGAGGTCCGGCCCGCCAAGCTGACCATCGCTGAGGTCGAGGCGTTGATCGATGTTCATTTTCCCCAGGCGCATGTCGGTGGGAAGTTGATGTTTCTGGAAACCCTGTCGGAGCGTTCCGCACGGATCAGGTTACAGGCGCATGACCGCATTCTCCGGCCCGGCAATACGGTGTCGGGACCGGCGATGTTCCTGCTGGCCGACTACGGTACCTATGCCACGCTGCTGGGAACGCTCGGCGAGGGCGCGCTGCAGGCCGTCACGTCGAGCCTGAATATGACGTTTTTACAAAGGCCTGAGGCCCAGGGCATGGTTGCCGATATCAGCATCATCAAACTCGGCCGGCGGGTCGCGGTAGCCGAGATCGAGATCTATTCGGACGCGCGCGACGACATGGTCGCCCATGCTGTTGCCAGCTATGCTTTGCCCGCCGAAAGTAACAGGTAAAATGTTACCGCTATTGCGGTATTTGAATACCGTCAATTTCAAAGCATTGATTTTGCTGCATAAATATTGGATTTGATTGATTTTTTTGTTTTGACTTCGGTGGAGTCGCGCACTATGAATGCGCCGGCGCTGGGCGAGCACAGCCTCTTGCCCAAACCTGAAACGCAAGAATGACCCGCAAAAGGACAAGGTCCTCATGACCACCACCACCTTCCTCAAGGCTGGCGACGTGGAAAAGAAGTGGATCATCATCGACGCCCAAGGGCTCGTTGTTGGCCGCCTCGCCACCATCATCGCCATGCGCCTCAAAGGCAAACACCGCGCCAGCTACACCCCGCACGTCGATTGCGGCGACAACATCGTTGTCATCAACGCCGGCAAGGTCGCGCTGACCGGCCGTAAGTTCGAAGACAAGCTCTATCATCATCACACCGGTTGGGTCGGCGGCATTAAGACGACGACGCCGCGCCGCATCCTCGAGGGCAAGTTCCCCGAGCGCGTGCTGGTGAAAGCCGTCCAGCGCATGGTCGCGCGCGGGCCGCTGGGCAGCCGCCTGATGACCAATCTGAAGGTCTATGCCGGTGCCACCCACCCGCACGAGGCGCAGAAGCCCGAAGTGCTCGATGTAAAGTCCTTGAACCGCAAGAATGTGAGGGTCTGACCGGATGTCGACCGAAACCAAGACACTCAGTGATCTCGGCCAGTTGAAGAGCGAAGGCGTCGTTGCCGTCGTCGCGACCGGCCCTGTCTACACGCAGAAGCTCGACAAGCTCGGCCGCGCCTATGCCACCGGCAAGCGTAAGAATGCCATCGCGCGCGTCTGGCTGAAGCGCGGCGCCGGCAAGATCGTCGTCAACAACAAGGACTTCACCAAGTACTTCGCGCGTCCCGTGCTGCAGATGCTGCTGCGTCAGCCGTTGCAGGCGGCCGCCCGCGCTGAGCAGTACGACATCCACGCCACTGTGCTCGGAGGCGGGCTCTCGGGCCAGGCCGGCGCGGTGCGTCACGGCATCTCCAAGGCCCTCACCTACTTCGAGCCGGAGCTGCGCGGCGTCCTCAAGAAGGGCGGATTCCTCACCCGTGACAGTCGCGTCGTCGAGCGTAAGAAGTACGGCCGCGTCAAAGCCCGCCGCAGCTTCCAGTTCTCGAAGCGCTAAGCGCGCTCGGTTTATCGAACACTACAAAAGCCCGCGTCATGCGGGCTTTTGTTTTTTGCCGCGCCGGCGGCGGCTGGATCGATGAAGGCGCCAGAAAAAGTTCAGGGAATTGACGAACACACGCAATTCAAGCATATAGGTGTCATGATCGGGATGATGACAGCCGGCCTTCGACGTCGCCGCGAGCGTTCGCTCGTGCGGCCGCGATGAAGGTGTGACCAAAGGTCAATCCATCGTCGATAGCCGCGCCACTCGCGCGGCTTTTTCATTTCTCCCGCGCGTTTTCGTCCCATGCCCCGCCCCGAGGACACGTCCATGACTGCCGCCAAACAATCTGCCGCCAAGCTCGGCCACAATATCAAGAAGCCCGCCATCTTCATCGATGGCGAAGCCGGAACCACCGGCCTCGAAATCCGCCAGCGACTGGCCAAGCTCGATACCGTCGTGGTCAAGAGCATCGCGCCGGAATTGCGCAAGGACGCGAAGGCGCGTCAGGCGCTGATGCGGGAGGTCGCCCTGGTCGTCCTCTGCCTGCCTGATGATGCCGCCAAAGAGGCCGTCGCGCTCGCCAATGATTTGGGTTCGGCGAGCCCGAAAATCGTTGACGCCTCGACCGCCCATCGCGTCGATTCGGCCTGGGTCTATGGCTTCCCCGAGATGACCAAGGGGCATGCCGAAAAAGTGGCGCGCGCAACCCGCATCTCCAATCCCGGCTGCTATCCGACGGGCGGCATCGCGCTGCTGCGGCCGCTGATCGAAGCAGGGCTGATGGCTGCCGATCATCCGGTCACCGTCAATGCCGTCTCCGGCTATTCCGGTGGCGGCCGCCAGATGATCGAAGCCTATGAGGCCGGCAAGGCGCCGTCGTTCGAGCTCTATGGTCTGGGGCTCGAACACAAGCATCTGCCGGAGCTCGAACTCTATTCCGGCTTGACGCGGCGGCCGATCTTCGTGCCGAGCGTCGGCAACTTCCGCCAGGGCATGTTGATCTCGGTGCCGCTGCACCTCGACACCCTCAAGGGCAAGCCACGGGCTAGCGATCTTGAAGCAGTGCTGGCGAAACATTTTGCCGGCTCGGCGCTCGTGTCGCTTGTTCCAGTGGGCGACGCGGCGACCAAGGGTGGCCGCATCGAAGCCGAAAGCCTCAACGGCACCGACAAACTCGAGCTGCGTGTATTCGCCAACGAAGCGCGCCGGCAGGCCATCCTCGTCGCCAAGCTCGACAACCTCGGTAAAGGAGCGTCGGGTGCAGCGGTGCAGAACATCGGGCTGATGCTGGGGGTTGGGGTTTAGTTTTGCCGCGGCGACGTTGCGCCTCAGCGTGCGGCTGTAGGCATCGCGCGGCAGGACGGCAACGCACAATGCGCGGGGGATGCGATGGCGTTCCGTCCAAGACATTTGGCACCGGCGCCTCCAAGCGCTCCGTCATGGCCGCGGAGGCGGCCATGACGACTGTTTTGCCGTTGCCCCACAATCCCGCGCCCAGGGTTTCCCCCGCGCTCCGAATGGCGTAGTGAGTATCCAAATCACTTGGATTTTTCTGGAAGCCCGACCATGTTCGACATCAAAGCCAATCCGCGACAACCCGCAAGCCTTCGACGCCGGCCTCAAGCGCCGCGGCATCGACACCGATTTCTCGGCCAAAGCCATCCTCGATCTCGACGAGAAAATCCGTGGTGTGAAGACACGACTGCAGGACGCGCAAAGCCGGCGTAACGCTGCTTCCAAGGACATCGGCAAGGCGAAGGCCAGCAAGGACGAGGCGACCGCCAGCAAGCTGATGGCCGAAGTCGCCAGCATCAAAGAGCAGATGCCGCAGATGGAAGCCGAGCAAGTCGGTCTCGAAAAGCAGATCGAGACTATGCTCGCCGTCATCCCGAACTTGCCCCGCGACGACGTCCCTTTTGGCACGGACGAAACCGGCAACGCCGAAGTCCGCCGCGTCGGCACGCCCAGAAAATTCGATTTCGCGCCGAAGCAGCACTTCGAGTTGGGCGAAGCGTTGGGGCTGATGGACTTCGAGACGGCGGCGAAAGTTTCCGGCGCGCGCTTCGTTTATCTGAAGGGCGCGCTGGCGAGGCTCGAACGCGCGCTCGCCCAGTTCATGCTCAACATGCACGTCGATGAGTTCGGCTACACCGAAGTCAACCCACCGATGCTCGTGCGCGATCGCAGCGCTATGTACGGCGAACCTGCCGAAGTCTGACCAGAATTAGTTCGCACTCGACCTTTCAAACGTCAGCATTGCGCTGGATGGCGAATACAGCGCGTCGCCTGGCATTCGA
Organism: uncultured Alphaproteobacteria bacterium; assembly: GCA_963714325.1. Taxonomy (GTDB): domain Bacteria; phylum Pseudomonadota; class Alphaproteobacteria; order Rhizobiales; family Hyphomicrobiaceae; genus CAVQOB01. The sequence continues at coordinate 567,635 of CAVQOB010000003.1, forward strand.
CATTGGCCAAAGACCAAGAAACATTGGCCAGATGCGAGATCTGATCGGTGGAGCATGATGTTACAAAATTTGCGACTGGTTCAAAAACACCAGAGTTGATGCCCCGCGTCATTGAAGGATTTATAAGTGCAACCAAGGGGGAGACGCCGCTCTACCTCATCCCCACCGCCGAAGTTCCGCTCACCAACCTCGCGCGCGAACAAATCATCGACGAAGATAAACTTCCGCAACGCTACACCGCGCACACGCCCTGCTTCCGCTCCGAAGCGGGTGCGGCTGGTAAAGACACGCGCGGCATGATCCGCCAGCACCAGTTCTCGAAGGTCGAACTCGTCTCCATCACTACCCCCGAGACTTCGCTCGCCGAACACGAGCGCATGACCTCGTGCGCCGAAGCCATTCTTAAACGCCTCGACCTGCCCTTCCGCACCATGCTGCTGTGCACCGGCGACATGGGGTTTGCATCGCAGAAAACCTACGACATCGAGGTCTGGCTCCCCGGCCAGGACAGCTATCGTGAGATCTCATCATGTTCCGTCTGCGGCGACTTCCAGGCCCGCCGCATGAGCGCCCGCTATCGCACCCGCGACGGCAAGGAGGTGCGCTACGTCCACACCCTCAACGGTTCCGGCCTCGCCGTCGGCCGCACGCTGATCGCCGTGCTCGAAAACTACCAGAACGCCGACGGCAGCATTACGATTCCCCAGCCGCTCAAGCCCTACATGGGCGGATTGGAGAAAATCGCGAAGGCATGATGGAATGTCTTCTCCCCGCAAGCGGGGAGAAGGTGCCCGAAGGGCGGATGAGGGGCAGACGTTAGTCTTGGCCGCCCCTCACCCCAACCCTCTCCCCGTGACGAACGGGGAGAGGGAGATGAGCCATGCACTGCTGTATCGGAGTTTGTCGCATGCCGGTCTTGAATTTTGGACAGGTGCTTGTTTTCGCAACCGCGCTCATTCTCGCCAACTCACCGTCATTCGCCCAGCAACGTGCGCCTGAGCCCAAAGCCGGCGACGCCAAAACCGGCTACACGTTTCCGCAGAAGATCGGCATCGCCCAACTCGCCAACGTCGAGGACTTCGAAGCCAAGGACCCAGGCCTCGGCCAGGTCGGCCAATACACGTTCCAGGGCTGGCGCATGTCGATGTACGTCTACGACAAGCGCCGCACTGACCTTGCCGACACGCCGAACCCCGCGCAGATCAAGAGCGAACTCGATCTCTCCGTCGCCGATATCCAGGAGGCGAAGAAGCTCGGCCACTACGCGCGCATCGACGAGGGCGCAGCATTCGCGATGCCGCCGACTGCGCAGCCGCCGATTTTTCAGTGCCGCACCTTCGTCATCCGGCTCGCGGCCAAGCCGGGCGTCCAACCCCAGCCGCCCTATGACAGCTACATGTGCGTGACCACATCGCGGAAAAAATTCGTCAAGCTGCGATTGTCCTCAACGACGCCGACCGGGGATCAGGCGACGGTGTTCGTGCCCGTCGTCGCGGCGATCGAGATGGTTGGCCGCATGCTGCAGCGGCCGTGAGGATGTTCGGTGTGGGGCCTGGCGGATTGTCCGGTTTGCATCATGCCGCGCATTTACCTCGGCTTTGCGGCATGCCATCGTGTCGCGACTGCACACCGAAACTGGCGGGGATTGCGGGGCTTGGAGGCGCTTTTTTGGCGAGAATCGAGTTAATGCGTTTTGGCGCGTTTAGAGCATCGTGGGCGCGTTTGTCATGGTCTTGGCTAGGGGGGTAGCGGAAGGCATCGTCCAGGCTATCAGCGGGTCAAATTTGAGCCTTCCAGACCCTATCTGCAGTGACGCTTCGCCTGCGGGTTGCAATTTTTATAGAAACACGGACTTTAACCAACCATGAGCTGTCTCAAGCGCGAAACCGCGTTGCCCTCGCGGACGGGACCCGGTGGCCTCGATCATAATCCCGCAGTGGCGATGCAACCGCGCGCGCCCGGTGCGACGCCGAAGGACGCCAAGAATGGCGGCCGTGTCAAGCACGCCAACGTTCCGCCGGCCGGCGTCTACCTGCCGAACAACAATCGGCTGACGCCCGCCATGCGGAGTCCAGAGTATGTGCAGATGTCGACGGCGGCGGCGATCACGCTCGGCGTCATGCCCGGCAGGATGCATCGCTGTGGCTGCACGCGCTGCCTCAATCTCCTGCTCACGTATCCCGAAGGCTGCCGCGCCAACTGCGCTTATTGTGGCCTCGCGCGTCACCGCGAAGCCGACCGCGACTATGCCGACCGGAATTTCATTCGCGTCGATTGGCCCGCCGTCCCAATGGCCTCGATCGTCGAGAAGGTCTCTGCAGACGGCGCCAACACACCGTTCCATCGCATGTGCATTTCGATGATCACGCATCCCAAATCCGACGCCGATACGGTGACGGTGCTCAAGCAATGGACCGATAAAATCGACCCCGCCACCGTGCCCGTCTCAATCCTCTCCAACCCGACGACGATGTCGCGCGGAGACGTCAAAACACTGCACGGTCTTGGCGCCGATATCTTCACCGTCGCGCTCGATGCGGCAACGCCGGACATTTTTGATCGTACGCGCGGCAAAGGTGTCGCCTCGCCGCACAGCTGGCAAAAATATTGGGAGATTCTTGAGGACGCGCGCGATATTTTCGGGACGCAAAAATTCGGCGCGCACATCATCGTCGGCATGGGCGAAACCGAACACGACACGCTCGCCCTCGTGCAGCGGCTAGTCGACATAGGCGGGCATAGCCACATGTTCTGCTTCTTCCCCGAGAAGGGCTCGCTGATGGATCACCTTCCCGCAACGCCGCGCGATCAATGGCGCCGCGTGCAGCTCGCCCGTTATCTGATCGACTACGCGGGCGTCCGCGTCGAGCACATGCGTTTCGATGAGCAGGGGCGCGTCGCTGATTTCGGCATCTCCAAGAGCGAACTGGATGGCATCATCGACAAAGGGCTCGCCTTCCGCACGTCAGGCTGCCCCGGCAAAATCCAGGAAGACATCTCCGCCTGCGATCGCCCTTACGGTGACTCACCGCCGAGCAACATCGCGAGCTATCCGTTCCAACCGGCGGCCGTCGACATCCGCAAAATCCGCCAACAACTCGCGATGGAAAAGCCGGGCGAGCGCTATCAGGACGGCGACGACATCGACGTTTCGCCCTGACGCGACGCCCGTTGTTTCAAGTTCCTGCATTGTTCGCTCTCCGGACACTGTTTCGCCGATTGCTACTGGGGGTAGGGCTGCCTAGTTTCACTTTGGGGAGAGAGGACCTGCAATCCGGGGGCAAGACTTCCATTCCAAAGGAGATGTCTGATGGCGATTTTGAAAAAGGGCCTGTCCGGTGAACCGGTTCGCCGCTTGCAAGCCAAGCTTGGTGTCACCGCCGACGGGCAGTTCGGCGCTGGCACCGAAACCGCGCTCAAAGCGTGGCAGAAGGAAAAAGGCCTCAAGACCGATGGCATCGCTGGTCCTGATACCTTTGCCGCCATGGGGCTCTTTGAACTCATCCTGCTGCAGAACGGCACCAAAGGTGATCTCGTCAAAAAGCTGCAGGCCAAACTCGACCTCGATGCCGATGGCGTCTTTGGTGACGACACGGAAGAAGCGGTCGAAGCCTACCAGGAGGAGAACGGGCTTGAAGCCGATGGCGTTGCAGGGCCGGTGACGCTCGCGCATATGAAGCTGCTGAAGGAGATCACCGCCGCGACGGTCAAGATGAGCCAGATCCCGGCGTCGCATCCCGACATCGTCATACCCATGCCGGAGATCAGACTGCCGACCAGCGCACCCGACATTCCCGGTATCAAGCCGGAGGTCGTCAAACCCCAGGTCGCGCAAGCCGACATGGGCGGCGGCGTTCGCTCGATCTGGGACACCATCAAGGGTGTTTTCAAGTCTTGAAGTGGTCCCTAGGGGGAGGCGCGCTCGCTTAGATTTTCCCCCCATAGGTCCTCTAAGCTTCTCAGTTCTTGGTGCTTCAATACAAAAATGTCATCCCGGAACTTGTTCCCGGGACCCATTGTGCCGGAGACTTAGGCCTGCTTGTGTGGCGCGATGGATCCCGGCAATAAATGCCGGGACGACAGCGGGAGGTGCGGCGACACCGACGCTGATTTGAATTGCCCTGCACAGGTCCGTCCCATGACACTCTCGTTTCGCACCATTGACAGCGGCGTCCGCGACGGGCGTCTGCAAATCGCCTTCGACGCGGCGCTGATCGACTTGCATCGGGCGGGCAAGGTCGCTGACACCGTGCGCTTCCTGCGCTTTCCGCCGACCGTGCTGATCGGCCGGCATCAGGCGATGTGGCACGAGATCAAGGTTGAGGATTGCCTCGCCGACAATGTCGGCATGGTCCGGCGGATGACGGGTGGGGGCGCGATCTATCTCGACGAGAACCAGGTCGGTTGGGAACTGGTGCTGTCGCGCAAGCGGCTGCCGTTGCCGGCACTCGGCGATTACACCAAAGCGATCTGCGAGGCGGTCGCGCATGGGCTCTCGTTGGCATTCGGCATCGACGCGCGCTTTCGTCCACGCAACGATATCGAGGTGGGTGGCCGCAAGATCTGCGGCACCGGCGGGTTCTTTGATGGCGACACGCTGATCTATCAAGGCACCGTGCTGGTCGACGTCGATCCGGCCCGCGTCGTCTCGTATCTGAATATCCCCGAAGCCAAGTTGAAAAAGCATGACCTCGACAAGGCGGAGAACCGCATCACCACGCTGAAGGCCTTGCTCGGCACGGCGCCGGCGGTTGAGGCCGTCCACACGGCCATCCTGCGAGGCCTGCAGGAAAAGCTAGCCATCACCACGACGCCCGAAGCCATTTCCGCCGGCGAACTGGCGTTGGCTGCAACGCTGCACGACGAAGAAATCGGCACCGATGAGTTCGTCTTTGCGATCGACGAGCCGCGGGAGGCCGGCGTGCTCGAGGCGAGCGTCACCAGCCCTGGCGGCACGGTCTCAGCGTTCGTCCGTGTCGAGGGGCCCGAAAAAGCGCCGCGCATTCGCGAGGTCTTGCTGACGGGTGATTTCTTCGTTACGCCGCCGCGCCTGATCTTCGATCTTGAAGCGTCCCTGCGCGGTGTTGCCGTGACGGACGCTGGCGCCGCTGTCGATCGTTTCTTTGCCGCGACGAAGCCCGATATGCTGTCAATTGCGCCAGCCGATTTCCGCGCGGCCGTCACGCAAGCGCTGACTAGCGCCGCCGGTTGAACGCCCAAAAACCTATTCAACTTGGTATGTGAGGATCATAAAGATGCAGAATTTTTTGCCGTGGCACGGGTTGGCGGGCGGTCTGATGATCGGGTTGTCGGCGGCATTCTTCCTGCTCGCCAGCGGCCGCATGTCTGGCATCTCAGGCATTCTTGAAAACACACTGAAGCCGCAGCACCCGAACTTCGCCTGGAGCCTGTCCTATCTGCTGGGTCTACCGGCCGGCGCTGTCTTGATCAATTTCATCGCGCCGCAGCTGGTGCCGAAAATTGCCATCAGCGGCGCATGGCCCATCGTCGTCATCGCGGGTGTGCTGGTCGGGTTCGGCACGCGCCTCGGCAGCGGCTGCACGTCGGGGCATGGCGTCTGCGGCCTGCCGCGCTTCTCCGCCCGCTCCTTCGCCGCAACTGGTATTTTCATGGCCGTCGCGGCGCTCACCGTTTTCGCTGTCCGTCACGTTCTTTGAACCGGAGTGTTCCCACTATGCCCATCCTCATTGCGCTTGTCGCTGGCATGCTGTTCGGCGCAGGCTTGACCGTCGCGCAGATGGTCGATCCTTTGAAGGTTCTGAACTTTCTCGATGTTGCGGCGATCAGGACAGGACGCTGGGACCCGACGTTGCTGTTGGTTTTTGTTGGCGCGTTGCCGGTGATGTTCGCCGCCTACCAGTGGCAGCGCCGGCTCGGCGCACCGGCGTTCGCTGAGCGATTTGAAATCCCGACCCGCCGCGACATCGACATGCCGCTGGTTGCCGGCAGCGCGCTGTTTGGCCTCGGTTGGGGGTTGACCGGTATTTGTCCTGGCCCGGCGCTGACCGCATTGCCACTGATTGGCGCCGATCTGCCGATGCTCGGGCTGTTCATCGCGGCGATGCTCGCCGGCATGTTCGCCTCGCGTTTCGTGCCAGCTAAGGTGTCAGACGCAAGCGTCTGACACCTGCTCTCTGATGGCGAGAGTAAGAGCTCGGCCCGCTACTTGATCATCTCGCCGGGGTAGACGCCCCACAGTCGCGGCTGTTCGATAAAGCCACGTATTTCGCCGATTGCAACCCGACACCAGCGTCCATCGCAGTTGGTGATGGCGGTCACGACGTTGGGCTCCAGATAAGCGATGGCGCCTGCATCATCGCGTGGATCGCCGCGTAACGCATTCGGCGCCGCCGTCACTGCGGCTTTGCTATCCCACGGCGCAATCAACGCCATTCGCCGGCCGGACAAGGCTGCGCCTTGCACCCATCCGGTTGTCCCATCCGCATCACGGATCTGCCGCCAGCCCTCAAATTCCCTGAGGATCTCGACCGGCAAGCCCGCGCGCTGGAACACCCAGGCTGTTGGATAATCGGTGCCAGGCCCCTGGCGCAGATTGACCCGATCGACCTTGAGGCTGGCAAATCGCGGCAACGGCAATCCTGTTGCGGTCCTTTGGCCCCGGTCCGTGCCCGCTGTCTGGCCCAACGCGGCCCCCGGCGGGGCACCAAGCCCCGACGCCAGCACGCCGACGACGGCTAGGGTCGTTCCGGTTTTGATTGAATCAATGAACGACCCTAGCCCTTTGTTTTGTCGTGCTTCTTGTCGGGAAATCCGCTCACACTTTTCCCGGAAGCACTCTAGGCTCCAAAAGCGCGCAATGGATTGCCGCATTCCATTCATCGCTCATCCGAACCATGATTTGGATACCAACAGCAAGTCCCGCGACCGTTTCGACACCTTTTGTCCATCACCCGCTGCAATCGGCTTTTGAATCTGCCGCCAGCTCTGATACAGAAGACAAAATTCGATCTTTTGATGCGGTGCAGGGGCTATACTGTCAGCGACACCCTGCGCCGAACTACGTGAGGCCACTCGGATCCATGCCGACAACCCCCAAAAAACCGCTGGTTATCGTCACGCGCAAATTGCCGGATGTCGTCGAGACGCGGATGCGCGAGTTGTTCGACGCGCGGATCAATCTCGACGACAAGCCGATGACCCAGGCGCAACTCGCCGAAGCGGTCAAAACTGCCGCTGTTCTGGTGCCGACGGTCACCGACCGCATTGACCGTGCGGTGCTGGCGCAAGCTGGGCCGCAATTGAAGTTGATCGCCAATTTCGGCACCGGTGTCGACAATATCGACCTCGATACCGCCCGCAATCGCGGTATTATCGTCACCAACACACCGGGCGTCCTGACGGAAGATACGGCCGATATGACCATGGCGCTGATTCTCGCCGTGCCGCGCCGTTTGGCAGAGGGAGCGGCGTTCCTGAAAGCGCCGAAATCGCAATGGACGGGCTGGTCGCCGACCTGGATGCTCGGACATCGCATCTACGGCAAACGCCTCGGCATTATCGGTATGGGCCGCATCGGCCAAGCCGTCGCGCAGCGCGCCAAGGCCTTCGGATTGCAAGTCCACTATCACAACCGCCGGCGTGTCGCCGACGAGGTCGAGCAGTCGCTCGAAGCGACGTACTGGGATTCGCTCGACCAGATGCTGGCGCGGATGGACATCGTCTCGGTCAATTGCCCGCACACGCCCGCCACCTACCACCTGCTTTCGGCGCGGCGACTAAAGTTGCTGAAGCCAACAGCTTATATCGTCAATACCGCACGCGGCGAAGTGATCGACGAGAACGAACTCGCCCGCATGATCGAAGCAGGCGCCATTGCCGGCGCTGGGCTCGATGTGTTCGAGAACGAACCGGCCGTCAATCCCAAGCTGCTGCACTCCGATCGCGTCGTGGCCTTGCCGCATCTGGGCTCGGCGACCATCGAGGGCCGCATCGACATGGGCGAGAAGGTGATCATCAACATCAAGACGTTTCTCGACGGCCACACGCCGCCCGACCGCGTTCATCCGGCGATGTTTTGAGTGGCGACGAACCGCCGGTTCCGGATGGCTGGCGGAACGCGCGTTCCGACGGAGCGGTTGCGGCGACCAGCGAGCGACGACACTGCGGAAGTGTGGTCATTCCACAACACAACCCGATCGTCCGTAGTCTGGTCTCGACGTGCGACTTGCCGGGCTCAGCAAATCAGCACACCAATCCTGGCAGATCAGGTTGGTTGGTTCCGACATGATCCATGCCCACATTGGGCGTTTCCTCCCTAAACTCGGGGGCCGTTCTTAGGACGGCCTTTTTTTTGGTCGGTTTGCGCGCTTTTGCGGCGCCCAACGAGCGCATTTGCCGCATTCCAGCGCAAAATGCCGTGCCACCCGCATCCGTTATGCATTCATGACTGCTCTGCGATGCACAAAAAACACTTCATTTATTGTGCGGCGCACATTAAATCTTAAACCGTGAGGTCTTGAGGTTCGTCCTCCAGACTTTTGCGCCCACCTTGGGCGTTTCCTCCCTAAACTTAAGGCCGCTCCTAACCCGAGCGGTCTTTTTTTTGCGCGCGCCCGTATGCCAGACGGCATTTTTTCTGTGCCGCGTGAGGGTTGCTGGTTGCTGAACGCCTTCAGCCGGCCAAAACGCCCTCTTGAAATTTTGTGCATCGCACCATAGATTCAGTTCACGGCACTGCCGCTCAGGCGACAGGGCCGTAGCCCAAGTTGGGCGTTTCCTCCCTAAACTCAAGGGCTGCCTGTCAAGGGCGGCCTTTTTTTATTCCGCTGCGATCCGGCGGACACCAGCAATCGGGGCATGGGCGACGAGCCGTTGCGCCAAGCGCATGAGATCCCGCTGCAGGCGCTCGAACCCGCTCGTCCGTTGCAGTGTCGTCTCGTTCAAATAGAGCGCTCGATTGATCTCGATCTGGATGGCGTGCACGCCGGCCGCCGGCTGCCCATAGTGCTCAGTGATGAATCCGCCGGCATAGGGCCGGTTCAACTGCACATCATACCCGAGCCCTTCCAACGTATCGCGGACCAGCCGTGTCAGCGTCGGCTCGCAGGCTGTTCCGAATCGATCCCCAATCACAAAATGGGGCCGCTGGCTCGGCGATTGGCCTTGTGACGCCGATGGCATGGAATGGCAATCAATCAGTATCGCAGCGCCGAACTGCAGGTGAGTCTGCGCCAGCATATCCGCGAGCGCACCATGAAACGGCCGATAGAGCTGTTCGATCCGTTCAAGTCCGGCGGCCAGCGATAGACGCTCGCGATAAATGTTGTCGGCATCGGCGACAATCCGCGGAATTGTCCCAAGCCCACCCATGACCCGCATTGATTGTGTATTGGCGAAAGCCGGCAGTCGCTCCTTGAACAATTCCGGGTCCAACTCAAAGGGCTCTCGGTTGACATCGATGTAAGCGCGCGGAAATCGCGCCGCCAACAGCGGAGCGCCAAGGTCGACGACCCCTTGGAACAGCTCGTCGACATAACAATCTTCCGATTTGCGCAAGCCCAGGGCATTGAGGCGGCTCGCGGCGAGAAAGCCTTTTGGATAAACTCGGCCCGAGTGTGGCGAACAGAAGACCGCACCTGCCGTCTGCCGCGTTGGACGCCGAAGTTCGATTGGAGGACTGAGTTCAGCTGCAATCCAATTCCGTTCGTCACCATGCATGGTTCGGTGTGTCCCCGGGGGTCCGATGCGCGTCACACGTTGCTCCCCAACGAGCTGCCCAATTTATATTCATGAAGAGTCTCACAAAATACCAGCTGCTGCCCCATTGGCCTGCTGCGCATCTCGTTTCGGAGTGTGCCAAGCCGCCACCGCACTGTCCATTCCGGCAATAGGGAATTCTGCGGGCATGTGACCTCAATATCGTGCCGTCATGCCGTCCTCTGCGGCGCGATCCAGCGTCGTAAACCCACCAATCGCAAACATGGCAAAACGATCGCTGCAATTTGGTTGTTGACCGAAATCGACGCAGGCGTTGATACTTTCATCACTCGTTTACCAAAACTAAGCCAAATTCGCGGGGACAATGACTCGGCCGAACGATGGGACTATAAGTCGGCCCGAAACTTGCTGTGTTTGCCTCATAAGACTTTTTCGTCATTCACTGGTGTCCGAACATGACCGCCAAGCCGTCCCAACTGCCCGCCAAGCGCATCCTGCTCGCAGAGGATGACGACTCCATGCGCGGTTTCTTGGAGCGCGCGCTGGTCAAGGCCGGCTATGAAGTCATCGCCTTTGAAAACGGCAAGGACGCGCTGGATCGGCTGAAACAAGAGCCTTTCACGCTGTTGTTGACCGACATCGTCATGCCGTTGATGGACGGCATCGAACTGGCGCGCCGGGCCAGCGAACTTGATCCTGAATTGAAGATCATGTTCATCACCGGCTTTGCCGCGGTGACGCTGAACACCGACATGCAGGCACCCAAAGATGCCAAAGTGCTGTCAAAACCGTTCCATCTCAAGGATCTGGTCCAGGAAATCGATCGCCTGTTGGCGGCCTGAGCGAGATTGCCCGCCCCACGCCGTTTGCGCGTCCGCGACGCGGCCTGCGACGCCCGTTGAACCGGGGCATGGACGGCAACGGCACCTTGGGGGCCGTTCTGGCAGCATCGGCTTCCCTCGCATGTTGCGCCAATCAGGTCGGTTGAACTGCGTCAAATGCTCCGCGATCCGCCCGGCCCCGAAAGGCAACTTGCGCTCGGATCGTTGATGGCTATAGTCCGCGCGCCAGCCAGCTCGCGGTCGCGTTGAACCGGCAGCAGAATGGCCCGTCGCGCGTGCTGTGATCGTCCGCTTTGAACTGACGATCGAATCCAAGTGCAGTGTGTGCGGTGATTGTGACAAGGAGAGATGGCCGAGTGGCTTAAGGCGCACGCCTGGAACGCGTGTGTAGGTGAAAGCCTACCGTGGGTTCGAATCCCACTCTCTCCGCCATAACAATCCATAAAACATTGATTTTATTGATTTTATTGAATTTTTATGGACGTCATCTTCAATGCCCGACACTTCATCCCTCAATTTTGCGAGCGTCGACACGGCGAAAATGTTATTGCCGCAGCCCGCCCATTTACCGGGTTCAGATTGGCTTCTGATCATCATTCGAACCTCCCGTGTGTTCAGGTTGTCGGCGAACATGAGCATGAGCAAGCCCGGACATTGTCTTACGTTGGCAGCGGTCGCCGTCTCCTGCAAGCGGCACATCTGGTCTGATGCTCGCCAGCGGCTGGCGCACCATTGTTTGGCGCTTTCTCCTTCAACGACGCTCGCTTGGCCGGCTGATGATCCAGGTCCGAACCTCTGACGCCAGCCATGCGACGCGTCGAACACCGAGGCGACGTTATTTTGGAAAGCGGCCAATCGCGACATACGTGTAGAGTGTGGAACGCGACATGCCGGTTTCAGCTCAGCGCAAAGTTGTTGTGGATTTCATGGGCCAATACCGTGCTCGGCTTACGGAGCAGTCAATCAGCCTTGAAGCCTGATGCCTTCACGATCCCGGACCAACGTTGCGTATCGGCGGCGATCGTTTTCAAAAAGTCCTCAAGCGTTCGTCCGGCCGGCGCCAATCCGAGGCCGGCAGGACGCTGCGCGGTATCCGGGTTCTTCAAGCTCTCGTTGATTGCCGCGTTCAATTTGGCAATCGTTGCCGCTGGTGTGCCGGCAGCGGCAAATACTCCGAGCCATTCCTCGACGGTCATATCGAACCCGCCTCGCGGACCGTTGGAGCATCAGGAAACATCGGATTGCGCTTGCTTCCGGAGACCGCGAGGACACGCAGCTTGTCCTTGTTGCGATTGGCGATACTGGTGACGACAATGCCGGCGGGCAGCGCGCCGGCAAGGATGTCCTGCAACTGCGGCGGGTCTCCGCGATAGTGCGCCAATGGCGTTTCGAGCCCGAGCTTCTTCAGGATTTCAAAGGTGGTGAAGTGAGGCCCCGATCCCGCGCCCGGCGTGCCGAAACCACTACGTGCCGGGTTGTCGCGATACCATTTTGCAAGGTCGGCCAGGGTTCGTGCGGGATGATCAGCGCCGACTATAACGGCGAGATCAAAGCTTGCGATGATGGCAACTGGCGACAGATCCTTGGTTGGATCATAGTTCAACTTAGCATAGCTGTGCGGAAAGATGGTGACAGGCGCTGCAGGCGTCACGAGCAGCGTTGTCCCGTCAGGCTTCGAACTTTTATGACTGCGAGTTGACCGCCGCCCCCCGTTTTCACGTCGACGATCACCGTACCGCCGAGCGTCGACGTTGCTCCCTCGGCGACGATGCGCGCGACGCCGTCGATAAAGCCGCCAGCAGGAAAACCGACGACAAACCGCGTTGTCTCAGCCGCCATTGATGTGCCGTACGGCTGGCTGCATGCGATGCTCAAGATGGCGAGCGTAAGAATCGCGAAGCGGCGACGCGATGGTCCAAGCAAGTTTATTTTTGAGTTCCCGGTTTGCTATTGGCATGTGGCTGGTTGGGATCAGGCGTGCCGGGCAGGATGGGTGGATGCCGGCGGAGACTGTCATTCGATGCCCGCATCAAGCGCTGCACCGGTACCTTCACCCACGTGTTGCCCGGCAGGAAGACATCGTGACGCTCGCGCGGATCGTCGAGGAGATTGTGCAATCGCGGAATCGGCAAGGTCAGTGGAGGGTCGAACATGTACTCCTGCCTGATGAAGTGCATCTTCCAGTCCCGCCATTTTACGGCATGGATGTTGTTGCCAAAGTAGACTGGAAACCCTTCGCGACCCGATTCATCCGAGCGACCTAGAAAGAAATCGGTCATGTCGATGCCATCAATCGGTCGGTCATTCGGCACGGGCGCGCGACCGATCGACGCCAGCGTACTGAACAAGTCAACGGCGTGGACAATCTGCTTGCTGATGCGGCCCGCCGCAATGTGCCCGGGCCAGCGCGCTATGAAGGGTACGCGCAAACAGCCTTCCATCGTGGTGAAGTAGGAGCCACCCCAGGGACCTGTCCAGCCGCGCGTCGGCAATGTCTCTTCGACGCCATTGTCGCTGGTATAGACGATCAGCGTATTCTTGCCGACGCCAAGGGCATCCAGCGTGTCGAGCAGTTCGCCGACGCGTGTGTCGAGTTCCACGAGGCCATCGGCAAAGTCGCCATGCCCCGTGCAGCCCTTGAACCGCGCGTGAGTGCGCAATGGGAAGTGCGGGAACGCAACCGGAAGGTAGGCGAAGAACGGGCGCTTGGCGGCGACCTGCCGGCTAATGAAATCGGTCGCGCGCACGAAGACCTCGTGATCGAAGGTCTCGCGTTCGGCCAACCCGTAGGTGCCCAGTTCGCGTGACGGTGCGCTGGCGACACCTTCCATGACCTCGATCGGCTTCGATTGCTCGACATCAAATCCGACAGCGGTCGGCCACATCGCTGTATCGTGCGTCTCGACGATGCCTCACCATTCATCGAAGCCACGATCGCTCGGGTAGCGTCCGGACACGTTACCGAGATGCCATTTACCGAAATGGCCGGTCGCGTAGCCCTGCTCACGCAGACACTCTGCAAGCGTCCTCTCCCATCGCACCAGACCACCAGGTTGTCCCGGTTGGGTGACCGTGGCTGTGCCTGAACGCAAGGGAAAGCGCCCGGTCATGATAGCCGAGCGCGACGGCGTACACTGGCTCTCCATATTCATGTTGAGCAGCCGCAGACCCTGGGCGGCGAGGCCATCGAGACGCGGGGTCGGTGCGTCGCGCAGAATGCCGCCGCCATAGACGCCGAGTTCGCCGAAACCGAGGTTGTCTGACAGAATGAAGAGGATGTTCGGCTTCAACGTCGGAACTCCATTGGACAGGTCCGCCCAGTCCTGCCAGCAACATCCTCGCGCAGCGGCTCAGCAAATTTGCACCTTGAACTGCGGAGCGATGTTAGACTGACGCACCTCATCGCAACGCGCTGTTACCCGCGACGACTTCTTCGCCCGCGATAAGACCAAAGAAATCGAGATTGCGCTGACCTTCTCCGCCTTCTCGGACACTGAGAAGGACATCTTTAAAGGTCACAAACCGATGCCGGAGAAATGCGAGTAAGTCGCGTCTTCTCTGCCGCTGGCGGCAAGAACAATGGCCGATTTCACGGCGTGCAGATGGCATGTTCGGCATTCGAAAAGGTGAGATCCGCAGATAAGGTGAAGGAAAAGCAGGACGCCTACAAGGAACTGCTGACTGAGTTTCCTGAACTCGACAAAGCCGCAAAGACCGGGGCGGCGACTGCTGCAGCGCTCGCGGCTTGGGAATCGGCACATCCGGATCAGTGCAAGCCCATGCGTGACGATGGACAGTTCTTCGGCTTCGAGGCTGTTGCGCAGGGCAAGCTCTCATCTGCAACAGCTTTCGTCTTCATTCCCGCTGTATGGGATGCAGCGCAAGACGTTGCGGAGGGAAGAGGCACGCCCATCACAATGTTGATGGACCTGAGTGTCCGATCGGCCATCGAAGCGCGACCAGACATCAAGGCTTTTCGCGAGAAGGTGGAGATTGAATACCAGACCCTCACCAACCCGGAAAAGCTGACGGAGCTAGGAGGGCTTGCGGCAACGCTCTCTGGCACGCTCAAGACGTACTATCCGGACACGGCCGTCGAACTCGATTGGATGCAACGCGACGCGTTAAAGGTTCCATTGCCCAACGCAGCAATTCGTTTGAGCGACGACGGCTTCTCGTCCGCTGTCGATCGCACCGGCCACGGACATCAGCGCGCCCTCATCATGACGCTGCTATAGCACTTAGCAACAGCAAGTATGCAACCGGGAGAGGTGGGACAAGGCAGCGAAGAGAACACTGCCGAACCTGATCTCATCCTCGCAATCGAGGAGCCAGAACTCTATCAGCATCCGACTAAGCAACGGCACTTTGCGCGTGTGTTGGATGCCCTCAGTAGCGGCAATGGCGTTAAGCCGTCGCCTGAGGCGACGATCACCTGCAACCGGCACGAACGAGCCAAGCGGAAGCCGATCATCGAACGATTGCGCATCTAACCAGGGAGCTGAGGGGGACCCCATGTCGCAATCCGCATGTCCACTAGCCACCGCACGACCGACAGTTACGCGTGCTGGCGACCGGCACGGGCTTGCGTCGCTATTTGCCCAGAGTGCAAATGAGAACCAAAAGGATCCCTGGTGCGAAGCTGCCGAGCAGTCCGTTCGCGCCCTGACGATCGGGATATTGCAGCGCACATGCTGAGGCGTTCAACAGCGGTCTTCATTGCACCACAAGTGTTGCGCACCGGCACGAGGGTCGTTGAGGGTCGGAATCGACGAGTGGCAACCACGCGATGGAAGAGATAGGCCGAAACCCGTCGTGAGAGCAGATGCATAGTTCGTTGAGGGTGCATGCTGGGCCAGAAGGAGACACTCATTGGGGTAATCAAACGTACCGCAACACGGTCGCTTCTTGGGGTAGACGGCAAACGCTCGCTGCCTTGACGCGGCGCAATCGCAAGAACACCATCGAAGCAAATGGCCGCAAGTTCAGTCCTCGAGGCCAGCCTTGCGAAGTCCATCGACGAACAAATCCATGAGCTCAGGCGTTTGGTAGGGAACGTATCGCCTGACCCAATCGATCGTCAGCGTGGGCCGATGATTGCGCCTGACAATGGCCATCATGGCCCGAGCCTCGTCGAAGCGGCCGAATTGCGCTAGGCTGGCGCACCTGAGGCGCTGGCCTCCCTGAAAGCCGGGTCGCAGGCGCATTTGTTCTGCGGTGCAACGCGCCGCTTCTTCGAATCGTCGAGCGGTATAGTGGGCAATGGCGATCCCGCCCAGAAAACGTGTCATTTCCGGATCGAGCGGGCTCAACCTGATTGCGATCTCGCCGTGTTTGATGGCCTCGCACGACCGTCCGGAAAATGCGAAGCCGTGACTGAGACCACAATGCGCGACAGCAGAGCTGGGATTGAGATCCACTGCTCGTCGGAACGCCGCGATCAACTCTTCCGTGCGCCTTTGCATCATCGCTGCGTAGCCTAGAGCGGAATGGCCCCAGGGATTGCGGTCATCGAGGACGATGGCGCGCTCGGCCTGCTGGCGACCACTCTCCACGTTTTGATCCGGGTCCAGCCAACCCATGTGGGCTGCAAACACAATGCAGAAGCCAAGCAGCGCATGAGCCGCGGCATAATCTGGGCTCAGTTCGATCGCCTGCTGCAAGTTCTCGATCGCGGCGTCGTAGTCGGATTTCGTCAACCGGCAGAACTGGCTTTGTGCGCGTGCGACGAGTTCCCAGGCGTCGAGATCGGCGGGCGGAAGGAGCGAGGCGCGCGTCCCTTCTGCTGCGAGCAGTTGCGGCTCGACGGCCGCGGCCACACTGCTCGTGATCTCATCCTGGATGGCAAAAACCTCGCCTGCTTCCCTGTCGTAACGTTCGGCCCAGTGATGGACACCGGTGGTGCCATCGACGAGCTGCGCGGTAATGCGAATGCGTCTCGCGGAACGTCTAACACTTCCTTCGAGCACATACCTGACGCCGAGATCGCGAGCGACATGCTTCACATCGATGTCGCGGTGCTTGTAGACGAAGGCGGAGTTTCTCGCGATCACGAACAGCCAACGGATCCGCGCCAGTCCGGTGATCAAGTCTTCCGTCATCCCGTCAGCGAAATGCCCTTCATTTTGCTCTGGGCTCATGTCCGTGAACGGCAACACGACGATGGACGGTTGTTCGGGAAGGATGAGTGACTTTCTTGGAACCGGACCGTCCGTTGGTCTGGCAGGAATTGGTCGCCGTTCCTCCTCTGCCACGGCGCCGATGAAGCGGAAGCCTTTCCTTGGCAGGGTGCGAATAAGGGTCTTTTGTTTGCCCGTGTCACCGACGGCAATGCGGGCGGCGTTGACGCTGTTGGCCAGGGCTGAGTCCGACACGATCCGTCCGTGCCAGATCACGTCCAGCAAATCGTCTTTGCTGATCACGCGATCTCGATGCGTGATGAGGTGAGCGAGGAGGTCAAAGACCTGCGGCTCGACGGCAACCAAGCTACCGGCGCGGCGCAACTCGCGCAGATCCGTATCCAGCACAAACTCATTGAAGAGCCAGCGCATGGCGCTCCCTTCCAAGAACCAGTCTGAGTCGCACTGTGCCACAACGCACAATCGGACGAAATCCTGAGAGTTTGGTGACGATTTCCCCAAGCACCCGTCACCGCATGCGCGACAATATTGGCAAACGTGCGCATGGGCGATGCCCTCCGTGCACAAATAGTCTCCCATAGGAGGTGATCATGCTCAAAGTGCTCCTTCAGGCCGTCGCCGGCTTCGGCCTCGGTGCTTGCGTCCATATCGCCATGGCAGGGCGAAGCTCGGGCCGATATTGTGTCCGACTGGGGTGCCAGGGCCATTGCTCTCGGCGCCGAAAAGCAGCTGGTCAATGCGCCGGCTACGCGCGGATTGGCGATGATGCATGTCGCCATGTTCGAGGCGGTCAATGCCATGGAGCGTCGCTACCGGCCCTACAAACTGGATCTGTCAGCCGACAAGACGACGTCGAGGGAAGCCGCCGCGGCCGCGGCCGCCCACGCCATGCTCATGGAGCTCTTCCCTGACCAGAAATCGGCGCTCGATCAGGCGCTGCAGGCCGCGCTGGCCAGCGTTGCGGACGGTGATGCAAAAACCAAAGGTATCGAGCTTGGGCGGAACGCATCCGCCGGCATTGTCGCGCTGCGCATCAATGACGGCATCAGTGTCAAGGAGACCTACCGGCCCCAGACCAAGCCTGGCGTTTACGTGCCGACGATGGTGCCGATCGAGAGTACCAGCGGTGGCCTGAAACCTTGGGTCATGGACAATGGCTCCCAGTACCGTCCGGACTCGCCGCCCGCGCTCGACTCCGAGGTATGGACAAGAGACCTGAACGAAATCAGGGAACTTGGTAGCTTGCAAAGCAAGAAGCGCTCCGACCGAACAAACCGCAATCGGCCGCTTCTGGTTTTTGACGGGGCCGCGTTCCTATAGCCCGCTCGTTTGGCAGATTGCGGACCGGCAAGAAGTTGGACCTCGTCGAACTCGGCCCGGCTTTCGGCCCTGGTCGCCATGGCGAGCGCCGATGCCTTCATTGCTGTCTTCGATGCCAAATTCGCGTTTAACTTCTGGCGCCCGATAACGGCCATCCGCAATGCCGACCTCACGTCGAACCCAGCAACTCCCCGCGATGCGTCGTGGCTGCCTTTGGGACCGACACCACCACATCCGGAGTATCCTTGCGCGCATTGCATCGTCGCGGCCGCTGTTGCCGAGGTGCTGATGCGTGCTGGTGGCAACGACGTCGGTGAGTTGACCCTGACAAACGGTGGTGTAACCCGAAAGTGGAAACGCCTGGAGGATTATGCCAAAGAGGTGTCCGAAGCGCGCATTTACGCCGGATACCATTATCGCTTTTCAACCGAGGTCGCTAGTGCGATGGGCCGGAAGATCGGAGAGTTGACGGCGAAGACTCAGCTGCTCAATGCCATCGCAGCCTCCGAGACAAAGCGCTAGTGTTCCACGCCTAACAGTTGGTTCGCATATTGCTGCACATCAGTCAGAGTGCGGTGATGAGGCGCACCGACATCTGCAGGCACGTCAGCCCGGCGAACCGGGCGCACCTTGAGGCGATCATCGCGGATCGCAACAGTTCGAGCAAGGCCGTGTGGCGCGCCGAGATCGTGATCGCAACCGCCGATGGGCTCGGCACGAACGCCATCATGACGCGCACGGGCAAGTCGAAGCCCTGCGTTTGGCGTTGGCTAAAGCGCTACATCGAAGACGGCGTCGAGGGTCTGCTGCGCGACAAGACGCGGCCCAGCCGCAAAAATCCATTGTCGCAAAAGGTGAAGAGTGCCAGCATGCTCGCGATAAAAAAAGCCGAACTCGCTCAAAGAAAATTGACCTGCTGAGCGCGTAGATTGACGAAAGTTTATGGCTCCGGTTTTGACGGGTGGCGATGGCTTAGTAGCTGGCTACTGAAACACCTTGAATGATCGTTCGAGGTCGGCCGTCCATGCCATGGCAATCCGATCACAATCGAGCCGCGACGTCGCGTCCCCCCAACCAGGCGGGAATCCCATTGCGCGCAAGTTCATCACGATACTGCAATCCCGCCGCGCTGATCAGATGAACCAACTCATTCAATGGGCTCACACTCACGCCATTGATGTTGGTGTTGACAGCACTCGTCTCAAACCCGCTTTGACAGGCGGACGACCGCGCCGGCATACTCAGGAACTGGACGCCACTCCGATTTCTGCTTCATCAATATAAAACTGCGAACACTGAGTGCCGTCCCCATTCGGGCGCGCTTGTATCATTGCCCGCCCGGCTATGTCAGGGTGCGCAACGTGCCCGAGTTGGCGCAATAGCTTTCCCATCCCACAGTCTCTGAACCATCTGCCATGTCCGCTGAACAGCGCGCCTTTTCGCCGCACAATCCGCAGGTACGCTCGAGGTCGCGCAGGATGAGTGGCGACAGTGCGCGAATGTCCTCGGGGTCCAGGTTCAATAGCTTGAGGCGGCGCTGCAACAGCTGATCGGCGCCGTCCGGCTGTGTCGCGATCCGAAGCAAGTCGCTGCTGTTCATGCCGACATCCTGCGCCAAACGATCAAGTTCATCGCTGCTCAAGCGATCCAATTCATGCAATCGCGCCCATCGCGCACGCGCACCCTGCCACCAGTCGAGTGCCAATGTCATATATGTGGTCGACAATGACCCATCCTGTCCCTGCATGTCTGCCTCCCAGGCGCTCGAAGCCAAAATTGCAGGTCAAGGAAGCACATTCGAACGATCGCGCCTTTGCGGCGGATCAATTTTTATCTGCTCGTCCAGACAGAAAATGTTACTGAAATCTGCGTGGAAAGCTGTGCAGTTATCGGATTGGGAGAGTTCAGGAGTCATGAGAGACCTGTTTCGTCACATGGCAGAACGCACGGCCCACGCGGTCGGGACGCCATGGGCATTTCTGTTGGCGCTGGTGACCATCATCGTATGGGGCATTACCGGGCCCTACTACCGGTACTCAGACACTTGGCAGCTGATCATCAACACCGGGACAACGATCGTTACGTTCTTGATGGTTTTTCTCATCCAGAATACTCAAAACAGGGAGACGCGCATCGTCGCTCTCAAACTCGACGAACTCCTGCGCGGCGTCGAAGGTGCGCGGACGGGTCTCGTAAAACTCGACCATATGTCAGATGCGGAGTTGGAAGTTGTCCAACAAGACTTTGAGCGTTTGCGCGATAAGTATGCGCCGCTGATTGATGACGACCTGGCGCACGTCGAGCGCGAGTTGGAAGCACGCAAAAAAAGAAGTTAACGAGATCGGTATCGATCGATTAATAGATCGTTCAACGAGGGTCCGAGGCAACCGCCTTTGGAATCGCTTTGTTGGTTCTGCGGCTGTAGGCTTATCGTGGGCATGCCGCGTCGGCTTGGGTCGAGCGTCACTGTGTCGAAGTCATCGTATAACCATCCAGCAGGCGTTGGCATGGCAATTTACTTTCGAAGAAGCATCTCGTCCTATTTTTCTCGTATTGCGCGGACGCTACAGGATCATCGCCGATCCTATAGCGTCGTGAGCAGTTCGGAAGCTCGGTTGGCGGGAATTCTGTCGATTGCTGCCGATGCTATCATCTCCATCGATGACCGCCAGCGAATCACTATGTTCAATCATGGAGCCGAAACGATCTTCGGCCACATGAGCCATGACATTCTTGGCCAACCACTCGACATTCTATTGCCTGAGCGATTCCGGAAGAGTCACGCCACCCATATCGGGCAATTCTCGGAGGCGAAGTCTACAGCGCGCCGCATGGGCGAACGGAACGAGATCTACGGACTTCGTAAGGACGGACAGGAATTCGCGGCAGAAGCCTCGATCTCCAAGTTTGATCAAGGCGGTTTAAGGACATTCACGGTCGTCTTGCGCGACATCTCTGACCGTGTTGCGCGGGAAAAGGCGTTGAAGGCAAGCGAGGAACGGCTTGAACAACGGGTTGCCGAGCGCACCGGCGAGCTGCAGGCGTTGTTTGATGCCGTTCCCGACGGTATCGTGACAGCAGGTGTCGACGGGCGCCTGCGCGGCGCCAACGCAACAGCCGTCAAATTGTTCGGTCACGCAGCGCAGGACTTCGTTGGCATGCCTGAAAGTCAACTTTACGCAACATCAGCTGGCTTTGAGCAAATCGCCGTCGCCCGAGCAGAGTGGAAGCACGAGGGCATCCAGCGCCCGATCGCCGTCACATGCCGGCGTAAGGACGGAACACTCTTTCCCGCCATGGCATCCGGCAGTGCCGTTCGGGACAATGCAGGTGCCATTATTAGCCATGTTGGCCTGATTCGCGACATCACCGATGATTTGAAGCGCCAGAACGCACTGGCCCAAGCTCAACGCATGGAAGCTTATGGCCAACTCACCGGCGGCGTCGCCCATGACTTCAATAATCTGCTCACTGTCATCACCGGCAATCAGGAGCTGCTTGAAATGCGGCTGCGAGATCCCAAGGATCTGACCCTTTTGCGCCGCGCACAGGAGGCCGCAGACATGGGTGCCCGCCTCACCGGACGTCTCTTAACCTTCGCCCGCCGCCGGCAACTCCAAACGACATTACTCAATCTCAATGACCTGATTGTCGGCATGGTGGAGTTGTTGCGCCGCTCCATCGGTGAGCAGATCAAGCTTTCAACCAATCTTGCCCCCGATTTGGGATGGGTGCGTGTCGACGCCAGTGAAATCGAGAATGCCGTGCTCAATCTCGCCATCAACGCGCGCGATGCGATGCCAAAAGGTGGACAATTGGTTATCGAAACCGCCAATTGTACACTCGACGATGACGCGATTGGCAGCGAGAAAAGATTGCCCGCGGGCGACTATGTTCGGATCGCAGTGTCGGACAGTGGCAGCGGTATGACATCAGACGTTCTGCAGCGTGCTTTGGAACCGTTTTTCACAACAAAATCACATGGAAAGGGCACTGGACTGGGTCTCAGTACGATTTACGGTTTTGTTCAGCAATCCGGTGGTGAGATGACGATCTACAGCGAACCTGGGCGCGGGACAACGGTCAACATCTACCTGCCGCGCGTTGTGCAGGATGGCGAGGCGGCCCGTTCTGAGCCTGTATCCGTTGTCATCCAGACCGCTTCCGGCGAAACCGTTCTGGTTGTGGAAGACAATCCGGCCGTGCGCGATATCGCGACAAAGCGAATTGAAGCGCTCGGTTATATCGTGCGCGCGGTTGAGACAGGTTCTGCGGCACTTGACGTCCTACAAATACCTGGGACCGCCATCGATCTCGTTTTCAGCGACGTCGTCATGCCGGGAGGCCTATCCGGTTATGACATCGCGCACTGGGTCATGGAGCATCGCCCGAATACGAAAATGCTGTTAACCTCTGGATACCCCGACGAAGTCGCTCGAACGTACAGTGGCAACATCCTTGCCGTAAAACTATTGCGCAAACCCTACAACCGAGCAGAACTTGCCCAAGCACTCCGCAGCGCATTGGAAACGTCGTCGTCTCGTTAGGTTTTGCGCACGTCTGCGGCAAAAACGTAGCCCACGCCGCGCACCGTCTTGATCAGTCGCGGCGACTCCGGATCGGCCTCGATTTTTTTCCTTAGCCGCACGATGAGCGAGTCGATGGAACGATCAAACGGCGACCATTCGTGCCCCTTCAACAGATCCATAATGTTGTCACGCGATAGAACGCGGCCCGGCCTCTGCACAAACATATGCAGCATGTTGAACTCGGCTGTGGTCAAGTCGCGCAGCTCACCGGTCGCCGACTGTAGTTCACGACGGCTGAAATCGAGCGACCAGCCATCGATCAAGTATCGATCACCCGCCGTTGTCGCTGAGACTTCGGCTTGTGGCTCATGCCCAGTGTTTTCATAGCGTCGCAGCACCGCTCGTACGCGCGCCAGGACTTCTCGCACATGGAACGGCTTCGTAATATAGTCATCGGCGCCGAGTTCCAGTCCGACAATCCGATCAATCGTATCGCCTTTCCCGGTGATCATGATGATCGGCACATTGTTCGTCGTGCGCACGTGTCGCGCCAGGTCAAAGCCATTTTCCCCGCCGAGATTGAGGTCGAGCGTAATCAGATCAGCCGGTGCCTCGGCGAGCATTGCCGCGAGTTCAGCGCCATCTTTTGCTTCCGAAATCTTGTACCCCTCAAGTTCAAAACAGTCGCGCAAGAGCGTACGCACTGCAGCGTCGTCATCCACAATCAGAATGTGCGACGCGCGACCAACGGGCATTGTCATCAGCCTCCTAGTGACCTTACACTTGGCTCAACGAGCTTCGCACGACATATAGCACAGTGTCGCTGATCGACGCCCCCCGTTTGCAGGCATGCTATTGCGCCGGCCTGATATGTGCGGCCAGCGCGACACCTAGGTATCGACGCCTCGGACGATGGTATCCGGTGTATGAGCCTTAAGCCCACGGCGAAGCATTGCTTTCCACGCCTCCTCGGCATCATCAACGATGTCAAATAATCCCGTATCTGATCGCTCGATCAGCCCGAGTTCCACCAGGGCGTCGAAGTCGACAACTTTGCGCCAGAAATCGCGGCCAAAAAGAATCACCGGCATGGGAGGAGCCTTGCGCGTCTGTTGCAAAGTCAATATTTCGAACAGTTCGTCCATCGTGCCAAATCCGCCGGGAAATACGGCAAGAGCATTGGCCCGCATTGCGAGGTGCATCTTGCGCATCGCAAAGTAGTGAAAGCGGAACGTCAAATCGGGAGTGGAATAGCTGTTCGGTTCCTGCTCGGCTGGCAAAGTTATGTTAAAGCCGATGCTCGGTGCTCCGGCATCGGCCGCTCCGCGGTTGGCCGCCTCCATGATGCCGGGTCCGCCGCCGGTCGCAATGACATTGTCGCGGAGTTGGCTCTCGACGGTTTTGGCGCCACCGCGCTCCGACACGAGGCGCGAAAATCGGCGAGCCTCGACATACCACGGCGCAAGAGCGGCGCGCTTCCGGGCAACTCCTAGCGCATCAGGCCCATTGGCATCTTTGAGCAGACGCTCGGCCTGTTCTGGAGACGGGATGCGCGCACTGCCGAAGACGACGACGGTTGACCGGACGCCCCAGTCGCGCAGTAACAACTCCGGTTTGCCGTATTCCAAGGCAAACCGTATGGGCCGCATCTCGTCTCGGAGCAGGAACGTTGCATCTTCCACGGCCAGGAGATAGCTGCGCGACTGCCGCTGCGAACCATTGTCGGACATAGAGATCCTCATGCACGTTGCAGCGTTGAGCGGGGCAGTGATGGCCGGCCGCCACTGCATGGCAGCATCGCAGACTGCATCACCGTGCGTGATCTTATCAATCCTATCGACGACTCTATTCATCCGCGTGATTTCCAGATGCAATATCGATATCGTCCTTGATGCTTCTCAGTGAATTTGACGGCAATCAAGGCTGGCTTTCCACAGCTGCGCCAAGTTCTCATGATCCTTCCGATCAATTCTGGAGTACCGCAATGAAAGCCAACGAAATTATGACCAAAACAGTGATTTCAATCGGCCCGGAAACGCCAGTGCGTGAGGTCGCGGCGCTCATGACGGAGAAGAGGATTAGCGGCTTGCCCGTTGTCGCCAATGGCAAAGTGCTTGGCATTGTCAGCCAAAGCGACCTCTTACACCGACAGGAACTTCGCACCGAGGCCAAGCACAAATGGTGGCTGCGCGTCTTCTCGGACCCAGATCGTCTGGCAACCGAGTACACCAAGTCGCACGGTTTGAAAGCTGCCGATGTAATGACTCGAAGGGTCGTTTCGGTCACTGAGGATACCGCGCTAGCTGATGTAGCCGCAACGCTTGATCGAAACGGTATCAAGCGCGTGCCAGTTCTGAGTGGCGGTAGGCTGGTCGGTCTCATTGCTCGCTCCGACCTGGTCAAGGCTCTGACCCAAGCGCCTTCGCCAATAAAAGCAGCTGCCGTTGACAACGGAACGCTTCAACGAACCCTTTCCGACAAAATGAAAGCGCAGGATTGGCTCAGCGCGACGTACCTGAATACGGTTGTCGAGGACGGTCGTGTCGAGCTATGGGGTTACATAGACACGGCGGCTCAGCATCGCGCGTTGCGCGTCCTCGTGGAAGAGACGACGGGCGTGAAAGCGGTGGAGGACCATCTCATCGTCGGTCGACTGCCCATTTCGGCAGTATGACGCGGGAGCCCTTTATGAAGCTCGCGATGTCATTGCGTCGAGTGTTCTCCGATTGGCCGATTGGCGATCGTTCGGTCGAGGTTGGGGCTCGCCCGCTGTTGATTTGCACACTTTGTGCGCTCCTTGCCTGCGTTGCCGCAACAGCTGTGCCAGCCCAGGACTCTGGTCGAACACTCAGAGGTCGCACCTATGCGCAGCTCGTGTGCGCACAATGCCACGCGATAGACCGCAACCAGCCCTATTCGCCAGTGCGCGGCTTGGCGACGTTTCAAGAAATCGCCAATGCCCCGGGCATGTCGGAAATTGCGCTATCGGTGTGGCTCCGAACGCCGCATCGCAATATGCCGAACTTCGCCATCGATACCGGCGATAGGGAAGACGTGATTGCTTACATTGTCAGCCTTCGCGATGGGGCTCATTAGGGAGAGTGGCGGCGCTTTCTAATGGAGCGGGGCCTTGGACGACTACTCTGAATGTTCGCGCCGCTCCAGCCGCGACTTGCCGTCATAGTCTGGTAAAATGTTGCTGGCAGAGGTCGTTGTGAAGCGAATGCTCCAATTTCGAGATCGTACAGCAGCGGGCAAAGCTCTCGGCCAGCGGCTGATCGAGCAGCGACTCCATCAACCCGTGGTGCTGGCGTTGCCGCGTGGCGGTGTCCCGGTTGGAGTAGAGGTCGCTCGCATGCTGAAGGCGCCGCTGGACCTTATTCTCGTTCGTAAGATCGGACTACCCTATCATCGCGAGCTGGCCGCCGCCGCCGTCGTCGACGGTGGCGAAGCCGAAATAGTCATGAACGACGACGTCATGGTTGAATCCGGATTGAATCAGGCTGACATCAAAGTTCAGGCACGCAGAGAACTGGCAGAAATTGAACGCCGGCGGCAAATTTACCTCAAAGGCCGGTCACGCATTCCATTGGAGAACCGAACACTGGTCGTCGTCGATGACGGGATCGCGACGGGAACAAGTATTCGTGCCGCCATCATGGCACTTCGTCATAAGGCACCGGAGCGGCTCGTTTTAGCCGTTCCGGTGGCGCCGGCCACTGCCCTTGCCGAATTGCGTCCGCTCGTGGATGTCATAGTCTGCCTGTCGACACCGACGCCGTTTGGTGCGGTCGGCGAGCATTATGGTGATTTCCACCAGTTGTCTGACAGCGAAGTCGTTGACTGTTTGGCCCAATTGGCAACAGGCTCAAGCGCCGAACGTGCGCATTGATCGCTCGTAACACGTAATTTTGTTGCGTATCAAACATTACCATGACGCGCGTGCAGCACCGGTCGTCGGACAAACAACTCTGCGACAGAAAAGGTGACGATGACAGCCATGAAGGTTGTGGCCATGATCCGGCCGTCGACGGCCACAAGGCCGAGCAGTACGCGCAGGGGAGGCAGCACAACGGTTGCCAGCTGCAAAACAGCACCGATGCCGACAGCCCAGTGCACCCAGCGATTGGGCGCTGGCGCGTGACCAATCCGGCGCGACGGGTATACGAATACAAGCTGGGTGATGGATTCATAGAGGAACAGGCACGTTCGCGTCTCCTCACTCGTGTAGCCCAATCCTGGCATAGTGCCGAAAAGGGCCAGTCCCACGGCTGCTTTCAATCCGGCGCTCACAGCGATAAAATGGAGAGACACGTCGTCCAGGAGCGTCGACTGTGGCGCCAGTGGTGGCCTTGCCATCACACCGGGATTGCGATCCCAGGCCAGGGCCAGCGCCGGCGGACCGTCGGCAACAATATTGATCCATAGCAATTGGACGGCCGTCAGCGGCAACAAAAAGGTCGCGCCTGACGGATCTTTCATGCCGAGCATGAATGATAGGCCTAGTCCACCGGTCATGAGCAGAATCAACGCCAGATCCGTCGAAAAAAAGAAGCGAATGAACTTCTGAATATTCGCGTAGATGTTGCGCCCCTCCTCAATCGCTACAACGATGGTTGCAAAGTTGTCGTCCATCAGCACAACATCGGCCACCTCGCGCGATACATCACTGCCGCGTAGTCCCATGGCGACACCGACGTCGGCAGCTTTGAGCGCAGGCGCATCATTCACGCCGTCGCCAGTGACGGCGACAATGTCTCCGTGCTCGATCAGCATCTTGACCAGTAGGAGTTTATGTTCGGGCGTGACGCGCGCATAAACATTGACGGTGCGGATGGCCTCACGCAACCCATCTGCACTAAGTGCGTTGATGTCGTCGCCGGTCAAGATGTGTGCCGTGACAATGCCAACGGACGTGGCAATGGCCTCCGCCGTCGCTGGATGATCGCCCGTAATCATAAGAACACGAATACCCGCCGCCTTGGCGCGACGCAGCGCTTCCGGCACTTCGGCGCGCGGCGGGTCCCAGAGCATCACCAAGCCGAGGAATTCGACGTTCACTTCACTCTCTTGGTTCGTCCACGCAAGGGCTAAAACCCGATACCCATTGCGTGCGTGAGCCTCGGCCTTCAGGATCCAGCTCTCTCGGTCAGCTGGCGACATCGAGCTTCGCTTGATCAAGACTTCCGGTGCACCCTTGAGGTAGCTGATGTGCTGTCCACCTTCCTCGACGGTGACGCGCATGAACTTGACGGCGCTGTCAAATGGGCGGCTTGAGAGCCTCGGTCGGGTCGCAGCAATTTGAGCGGCATCGGTACCGGTTGACTCGGCGTAAGCGATGAGGGCCAACTCCAATGGATCACCGACACGCGTCGCGATCTCGGCATCATTGGCGAGAATCATGGCGTGCAGGGCGCGCGTCGCATCGGGTGCGTCGATCCCACGGACATGCATGCTGTTTTCGGTCAAGGTCCCGGTCTTGTCGGTGGCAATGACAGTCACGGATCCCAGGGCTTCTACAGCGCTCAGGCGCCTCACGACGGCTTTACGTTTCGCTAGACGCTCGACTCCCATCGCGAGCGTCAGGGCTAGCACTGCAGGCAGACCCTCTGGCACTGCAGCCACGGCCAGCGCGACGGAGAACAGCGCAACTTGCCCAAGATTGCCAACGCCTTCAATCGCCAGTCCACCGATTGTCAGCATCAAACCGAGTCCGAGGATAGCGATTGCGACTTGATTCCCGAACGCATTCAGACGCCGTTCCAGCGGCGTTTTGCTGGTGTCAATGCTACCGATCATCGTCGCAAGGCGCCCCATCGCGCTTGCTGTCCCGGTGCGCGTGACCTCGATATATCCTTTGCCTCGAACCAGGAGAGTTCCGCTGAAGAGTTCGTCGCTGGCAGTTTTGTCGACTGGAACCAACTCGCCAGTCAGTAATGACTCATCGACCAGTATACCTTGACCCTCGGCAAGACGTCCGTCGGAGGGTACTCGATCGCCCGCCTCGATCCGGACGAAGTCGCCAACAACCAACTGACTGGCGACAACTGTGACAAGCCCGTCGTCCCGCACCACCCAAACGTAAGGGATAGCGAGTGCCTTCAGCCTGTCTAACGCCGCTTCGGCCTTGCTCTCCTGATAGGCGCCAAGAGCCGCATTGAGCAAGAGAATGAGCGCGATCGCGATGACCTCGAACGGGATCGAGGTCGCGCCATCGCGCACCCACAACGCCAAGTCCAATGCGATGGCAGTCAAGAGAATGTAGATGAGCGCGCTCTTGAATTGCCGAAAGAACCAATTCCAGACGCTGGTCGCTTTAGCTTGTGGTAATTCGTTGGGGCCCGACGTCCTCAAGCGTCGCGCCGCTTCGTCCTGTGACAGGCCCCGCTTTGGCTGCATGTGGCTGCCATCTTTCATGGGCACGAAGATCCGGCCGCAGTCGGCCAATCGCCTTTGGTCAAACGCAATAGCCACCCCGCGGGCCTACAGCATTGATCGAGCGCAATGCGCACAGTGGCAATGATCCGAATGATCACCATGATCGGCCGACGTTGTCGGTCGCGGAGCAACCTGCGCTGGATCAATGCGATCAGTGCGAATATCTGTCGACTGCTCGGGCACGCCGCCATGGAGGCTGTCATGAACGATGACCTACGGTATCTCGAAGCCAAGCACCACGTTGCGGCGCTCAAGGGGTTCTATATTCACGCCATTGCATTTGCCTGCGTCATGTCCGGCCTTTTTGGGCTTAATTCGCTGACCAGTGCCGTCTGGTGGGTTCAGTGGCCTTTGCTGGGTTGGGGTATGGGCATCATATTTCACGCCATTCTGGTGTATGCGCCTTTCCGGGTTTTCGGTCGTGAATGGGAGAAGCGCAAAATCGAGGAGCGCTTGGGAAAGTCGTGACGATGACGAGGCCGCCCGGGCACAGTGCTTTGGTTGATGCTTTTTGTTGGGGCGATGCTGTTTTTGCGCGGACCAACAAGCATCGCCATACTCCCCGCATAGGTTCCAGGGTGTGATGTCGATGGACAAACGAGACTAGCCGATGGGTATCCATACGATCCTCCTCAATGCTACTAACGAGCAGTGCATGGGTAACCTGCTCGAAGTCGTGGGCATGCTCGCCGCGCGCGCGCATATCCACGTCATCGGCCTCGCAATTTTGCCGATGCCCATTGTGTTTCCGGCTGGCACACCAGGACATCCCCATCTTGTTACCGTTGCTGAGCAACGCGATGCCCTGATCCGCGCAGCAGATATAATGCGCGTCCGATTTGAGCAGGCAGCCAAACTCTTCGGCTTCTCCCAAGAATGGCGTCTTGAGGATGCGACGCGTACCACGCCGGCATCGATTGTGCTTTCTGCGGCGCGAACCGCCGACGTGGCGATTGCCGCACAAAGTGACAGCAGTTGGAACAAGTTCGCGCCAACATCCATCATTGATCGGCTCATGTTGGAAGCAGGGCGTCCAGTGCTCTTGGTTCCAAAATATCTCACGTCTCCGTCGTCGATTGAGCGCATTCTTATCGCCTGGAATGGATCGCAACATGCTAGCCGTGCCGTCGCTGATGCATTGCCGCTGCTACGCCAGGCTCGGCATGTTAAACTTCTGCACTTCACGCAAGCCGGCGAGTATGAAACGGAGGAGTTGGGATCAGTCGCTCGGTTGGCCGATTCGCTCATGCGCCATGATGTCGTTGCGGTCGCCGAAGAGTTGGGCCTGCGAGGCACGGACGCAGGACCAGCGATCCTATCGGCCGTGAAAGCTGAAAACGCTGACATGCTGATTATGGGTTGCTATGGCCATTCGCGTTTTCGCGAACTTGTCCTCGGTGGCGCAACGAGGCACGTCCTCGAGCACATGACCGTCCCCGTTTTCATGTCGCATTGAGGCCCCATGCCAGATAAGTCCACGACGCATCAGCCGAACGCAGTTGCGGATCAGGCCGAAATCTTCGCCTTCCTCAGTCGCCCGGCGTCCTATCCCGGTTCTCCGACAAGTATCGAGACTTATGAAACGCATGGTGCAATCGTCTTTCTGGCTGGCGCGGATGCTTATAAAGTCAAACGCGCTGTGCGTTTCCCCTATATGGATTTTTCGACGCGCGAGAGGCGACGCTTGATGGTCGAAGCTGAGATTCGCATCAATCGGCGGCACGCGCCCGAGCTATATCTCGGCGCCACGACGATAACGCGCGAGCCGGACGGACAGCTTGCATTCAATGGGGCCGGCGTTCCGGTGGAGTGGTGTGTCCACATGCGGCGCTTTGATCAGGCCGACCTTCTGAGTGCACGTGTCAAACAAGGCAATATGCCTCCTTCGATGGCGGTCACGTTGGCGGATATCGTCTTTCGGATGCACCGAAACCTAGACCGGCGCTCGGTCCCTGATCCGAGCGCCGGCTTTGCGAGGAATATTGATGATATTACTCAACAGTTTGAGTCTTCCAAGGACGTGTTCGATGCACTGGATAGTCAGTCATTCCGGACCATTTCTCGGTTGCAATTGCAGAACAGTCGATCGTGCCTTGCGCAGCGCGCTGCCGCCGGGTTCATTCGTCGTTGCCACGGCGATTTGCATCTCAATAATATCGTTGTCTTGAAAGGAATGCCGACGCCGTTTGACGCCATCGAGTTCAATGACGATATCGCGATCATCGACACGCTGTATGATCTGGCTTTTCTCCTCATGGACCTTGATCACCGTGGCCAACGGGCGCTCGCCAACATCGTTTTCAATCGCTATTTTTGGCGTTCTGACAGTCTGATCGATCTGAATGGATTGACCGCGTTGCCACTGTTTTTGGGCCTCCGAAGCGCTATCCGCGCGATGGTCATTGCGCAGCGGATCGCCCAATCATCGAGCTGCGGCACCGGACCAATGCATGGTGAAGCGCGGTCTTATCTGCAGCATGCCTTGCGGTATCTGACACCCGAGCCCTCACGGTTAGTTGCGGTCGGCGGCTTTTCGGGCACCGGCAAGTCAACACTCGCGGCGGCGCTCGCTCCGCTGTTAGGGGCGGCACCAGGCGCCCTGCACCTGCGCAGTGATCTTGAGCGCAAGGCAATATATCAAGTTGCCGAAACCGAACGTCTGCCCGCGACATGTTACTCTACCGCGGCCGCAACGCAGGTCTACAACCGCATTCTCGACAAGGCACGCGCGGCGCTTCGCGCCGGACATGCAGTGATCATTGATGCAGTGTTTGCCAGGCCGGCCGAACGGCAAGCGACGGAAGAACTGGCGCGTGAATTTGGCGTTCCATTCCGTGGGCTTTGGCTCACGGCTCCTCGAGAGCTCCTGTTGCAGCGCGTGAGCGCCCGACGTGGCGACGCGTCCGATGCAACGCCGGAGATCGTCGATGCGCAATTCATGTACGACCTGGGAAGCATGACCTGGTCCGAATTGGATGCGAGCGGAACTCCGCTTGAGGCGGTTGAGCGCGCCAAAGACGCTCTTGCTGTGGGTCAATAGTGACATAAGGTCATTGCGCTAGAGGTCCAGACACATCAGTGGGCATCATTGGATCTGGCATGTCGATCCGCAATCTTGAGCACCTCTTTTGCCCGAAGTCAGTGGCGCTCATTGGCGCTAGTGCCAAAGCGGGTAGTATCGGTGGCGTCATCGCCAACAATCTCATCACTGGCGGTTTTGGTGGGTCGATCTGGTTCGTCAATCCTCGCCATACCAGTATGGCTGGCAAGGCCTGCTTCGCCACGATTCATGACCTACCTGACGTCCCAGATCTCGCGGTCATTGCCACACCGCCTGCGACACTACCCGGATTGATCGCGGACTTGGCTCACAAGGGCGCGCGCGCCGCCGTCGTCATCACCGCCGGCATCTCAAGCACGATCCGCCAAGCGATGCTCGACGCCGCGCGGCCCTCTCTTTTGCGTATCCAGGGCGCCAACTGCCTCGGCTTGATGCTGCCGGCCATTGGGTTGAATGCAAGTTTTTGTCATCGCATGCCACTGACAGGCAGCCTCGCATTGGTATCACAATCGGGCGCCTTGATCACAGGGATTGTCGATTGGGCCGCAGGGCGCGACATTGGTTTTTCGCATGTCGTTTCGCTCGGCGACATGGCCGACGTCGACTTTGGCGACATGCTCGACTATCTCGCCGATGACAATTCCAGCCGCGCCATCCTGCTTTACATGGAACACATCACACACGCGCCAAAGTTCATGTCGGCCGCCCGCCGGGCGGCGCGTGTCAAGCCGGTCATTGTGCTCAAGGCGGGGCGTCACGCCGCTGGTGCTCAAGCAGCGATGTCACATACCGGAGCACTCTCCGGGGCAGACAATGCCTACGCTGCTGCTTTTCGCCGCGCCGGGGTGCTCCGCGTCGCAGAGCTTGAAGACCTCTTCTCTGCAGCGGAGATCTTGTCTCACGTGCCGCGCCTCGAGGGCGATCGGCTGATAATCCTGACCAACGGTGGCGGCGCCGGTGTTCTTGCCGCTGATCGTCTTACTGACCTCGATGGCCGCCTTGCCGAGTTATCTGATGCGCTGCGAGAAACACTCGATGGCTTGCTGCCGCCAACTTGGTCGCGCAATAACCCCATTGACATCATCGGTGATGCTGATGCGACCCGCTACGTCGAAGCATACACACAAGTGATGGATGATACCGCATCGGACGCCATACTTGTCATGAATTGCCCGACCGCCCTGGCATCGAGTTCGGACATAGCCGCCGCTCTGATCGGCGCCCACATGCGGCAATCCAAGTCATCGATGGCACCAAAACCTCTCTTCACAACTTGGCTTGGCGACGCGGCAGCGCACACCGCGCGGAGCGCTTTCGCAAACGCTCAGATTCCGACATTCGATACACCTGCATCGGCAGTTGAGGGCTTTATGCATCTTGTGCACTATCGGCGTGCTCAAGACGAGTTAATGGCCGTTCCGCCGCTGTCGCCAACGAGTGAAGGCAATGATCCAACGCGCGCAAATGCAATCATCAGCGCTGTCATTGCCGAGGCACGCGAGTTACTAACCGAACATGAGGCGAAATCGGTATTGTCCGCTTATGGCATTCCGATTGCTGCAACCGAGACCGCAAGCACACCACTCGAGGTAGCGGCCCGCGCGGGAGTAATCCTGAAATCGCATGCCGCCTGTGTCGTCAAATTGCTCTCACGCGACATCACGCATAAGTCGGATGTTGGCGGTGTTCGATTGAACTTGGACAGTACGGATGCGGCAAGGCATGCTGCGATAGATATCATCGCGAGTGCGACCCGGCTCCGACCCGATGCTCACATCGACGGCTTTACCGTTCAACCGATGGTCATCAGATCCCACGCGCATGAACTCATCGTTGGTATGAGTGTCGATCCGACATTCGGACCAATGCTCATGTTTGGATCCGGCGGCACTGCTGTGGAGGTTTTGCGCGATAGTGCGAATGCCTTGCCGCCCCTCGATATGAAGCTTGCGCATGACGTCATGCGCCAAACCCGCATCTATAATCTGCTGTTAGGTTATCGTGATCGCCCGGCGGCTGATCTCGACGCGATCGCTAGAACCTTAATGCGGGTCAGCGGGCTCATTATCGCGCATCCGCAAATTCTTGAACTTGACCTCAACCCACTGCTCGCCGATCAAAGCGGAGTCATCGCCCTCGATGCGCGCATCCGTGTTAGCCGCACTGGAAGGGCGCCCTTGGCGATCCGGCCCTATCCAGGCGACCTGCAAGTGCGCATCGATCTACCTGCCATTGGCGCTGTCACCCTACGCCCGATCCGACCTTCCGACGAGCATCTCTATGCAGCCTTTATCGAACGTCTAATGCCGGAAGATCTGCGCATGCGCTTCTTCATTGCACGGCCCAACATGGATCACACAATGATCGCCCGACTGACACAAATCGACTATGCGCGCGAAATGGCGTTCATTGCGCTCGATGACGCCAATGATCAGTTGATCGGTGTCGCTCGGCTGGCCGCTGACCCCGACTATCGCCGTGCTGAGTTCGCGGTCATTGTCGCGTCCGACTTGAAGGGTAAAGGCCTGGGCTGGCAGCTGGTTCAGCGGTTGATCGACTATGCGCGCAAGGAGCGGATCGAAGTGGTCTTCGGCCACGTCTTGAGTGCCAACGTGATGATGCTGCAGATGTGCCGGGAATTAGGCTTTTCAGTTGTTAGCGTCCCCGACGATCCAACACTTTCGGTCGTTGAATTGAAATTATCATAGGTTTGACAATGCCATGGCGACGGCCAAGCCCACTTACACACTCAATTACAATTCGTCACGTGCCCGGCATACACGAGGGACCTAGGCCTGCTTTTGTGTCGTCAGTTCACTCCGACGAGACAGAACGACAGGAAGGATAGACCATGTTGGCCGACGCTTTCGCCATTACATCTGAGATCGCCGTTGCGCCAACGTCTGCATCTCCTGCAGTCGCTAGGTCACGCGTCCCGCGGGACGGCAATATGCTTGCCGATAGTCTGTCCATTGGCACACTCCGCATCATCGAAGCGCGCGAGCATCTCTTCCTTGAGGGCGACAAGGCAACACATGTTTATCGCGTCGAATCGGGCCATGTCTGTATTTATCGGATGGTTGCAGATGGTCGTCGCCAGGTTCTCGACTTTGCCTATCCAGGCGATATGATCGGCCTCGGCGTCGGTTTACGGCACGCCAACAACGCGCAGGCGACGGCCAAGACGCGGTTGCGCTGCCTGCCCATCAATGTGCTCCATGACGTCGTGCGGCGGGATGGTCGGCTGGGCCTGAAACTCTGCGAAGCCCTGTCACAAGAACTCCAGGCGGCCCGTGAACTGTTGTTTGCCGTCAGTCAGCGGACGGCCGCCGAACGCGTCGCCGGTTTTCTGACGGCACTGGTGCGTCGTAACGAGAGACACCGCGAACCGTCGCACGAATTGGTGCTGCCGATGACCCGTGCTGATATCGCGGATTTCCTCGGACTGACCATCGAGACCGTGAGCCGAACCTTCACAAAGTTCCGCAACGACGGCCTGATTGATCTTGAGCAATGCATACTCGTTACCATTCTCGATCTTGCAGGCTTGGAGGCTGTGGCTAGTGGCGCCAGCGGCAGCCAAAACTGAATCCCCCCTTGGTCCGGGCAGTCTCCTCTTCCCGAGCACGCGGACCAGACCCATCGGCGCGGTTGCTCGCCAATGAGGCTCGCCCCGATTCTCGCGGGATTGAGTAGCTTCTGCCGATGGGAATGTCGGAACGGGCCCGGTGACAAGCCCTATTCGCCAAAGACACCAACCCAGCTGAGTTGATGACATGACTTACAAAACCATTCTTCTCCATCTCAACGACCACCGTCGCGTCGCGAACCTCGTTGATACCGCGACCTTTCTGGCGAGTCGTGAGCAAGCGCACTTGATCGGGCTATTCGTCATGCCACCTGTCAAAGTATTCGGCAGTACTGGTTACGGCACCGGTCTTATCAAGGGATATCTCCAGGCGATTCGCGCGGAAGCTGAGAAGATCCGCGATGCTTTTGAGGCTGCGTGTCGCGGACGTTCGTTTGCGAGCGAGTGGCGGGTGATCGACACGGACTACCGTAGTGTTGCTGACGCGGTGATTGATCGTGGTCGCGCGGTCGATTTGATCATCGCTAGCCAGCGTGATCCCGAGGCCAATCTCGGTCTCATGATCGATGAGCCTGAGCGCCTGGCGATCGAGAGCGGGCGTCCGGTTCTTCTCGTGCCGTATGCCGGGACGTTTGCAACGATTGGTAAGCGCGTGCTCGTTGCGTGGAACGGTCGGCGGGAGGCCAGCCGGGCGACGTTCGATGCTTTGCCATTTCTCAAGACTGCTGACCGTGTCCGAATCCTGTGGATCAATCCGCAGGATGAGCTCCACCCTGTGGGTGACCTGCCGACAGCGGAGATTGCCGCTGCCCTCGCCCGCCATGGCGTCAAATGCGAAGCGGTCGCGACCGTCGCGCGCGACCTTGATGTCGCGAATACGCTGTTGTCCAGCGCTGCGGACGATAGCGCCGATCTTATGGTAATGGGGGCCTACGGGCATTCGCGTATTCGCGAATTCGTGCTCGGTGGTGCAACTCGGGATATTCTCGCGCACATGACTGTGCCCGTCTTGATGTCGCATTGAGGCGACTAGATTGAATAACAGTCTCGCCAGAAAGGACCGCGCCATGGCCTACAAAACCATCCTGGTTCACCTCCATGACCCAGATCGCGCCCATCACATCCTCGAAGCCGCCGTCCCGCTCGCGCGAGACTTCAATGCCCATCTCATAGGCCTTGCTGTCATGCCGCCGTTCGTGACAATTCCAGCCGGTGACGGTGCTGGCGTCAGTATCACGATTGATGAACATCGCCTTGCCTATCGGCGCGATCTGCAAACTCTGAAGCAGACGTTTGAGACGGACACAAAAGGGCAAGCGTTTGTGGCGGAATGGCGCGAGGACGATGCGCAATTCGGTACAGTCCCAGGTATCGTCATCGAGCATGGGTGCGCAGCCGACCTCATTGTCGCCAGTCAGAAGAACCCCGACTGGGCCCACTCTAGTCTGATGGAGGCGCCGGAGCGCCTTGGCATGGAAAGTGGCCGTCCGGTACTCCTGATCCCGAATAATGGCAATTTCCGTCTGCCGCCGAAGCGCGTAACTATTGCCTGGAACGGCCGGCGTGAGGCAACTCGCGCCGCGTTCGACGCGTTACCGTTCTTGAAGCGCGCTGGCGCCGTCAGCGTCCTCTCCGTTAATCCGGACCATTCTCAATACTCCGGTGACCTTCCTGGTGTTGAAATTTGTGCGAGCCTCGCGCGGCATGGCGTGAAATGCGAAGCATCGCAAGGAGGCGCCATTGCACCCGATGTCGGTGCTGAACTTCAGCGGCTGGCGAAGGCGTTCGGCTCAGATCTTCTGGTGATGGGCTGCTATGGCCATTCCCGTCTTCGAGAATTTATTCTTGGCGGTGCGTCGCGAGATGTGCTGGGTCAAATGACCATGCCAGTCCTGATGTCTCATTAAATTGCGGCCGGAGAATGCGATCATGGCGCTCAAGCGAATCCGCCTGGAACTAGCCCGCGACAAGCAGTATCCGAACGGCAGTCGCAAGCATGGCTACGACTTCGCCGCGCCGTTAAATGACGCGGGTGAACTTGTTCCCGAGGAATGGCGCAAAGAGCGCAATCGCTGCCGCGTACGCCGGTTCTGTGAGGGCCAACCTGATGAGGTCGGTCGGCTTGTCCATCGACGGGGCGGCAGTTGGGCGTTTGATTACAATCCAGCGACCGACACTGATGATGAGCCGGGGTTCAAATTTGACCGCCACCACTTTGTTCCCGGCGAGTATGTATCCATCACAGAGCATGACGGTGCGCAACGGACGTTCCGTGTGGCCAGTGTACTCGATCTGGATTGACTGGATTGGGTAGCGAGTGTCCGCTTGCTCCCATCCCAGCCATCCCAGCCACACATTCTGATGAATTGTTGCAGGCTGACAGGATGCGCCGATGGCTCTGCGCAATCAGCTGGCAATGCCATTACTATCAAAAGAGAAGGCCAACGCGGCGGTTCGCGCGTTGGTTATTTTTGTGATTGACGACATCCAGATGCCAATTGATTTATGCGCCGCTACGGCGCACTCACGTGGTTTTGCGCCCACATGTGCTGACCCCGAGCGCTGTATAAGCGGGGCAAA
Organism: uncultured Alphaproteobacteria bacterium; assembly: GCA_963714325.1. Lineage (GTDB taxonomy): Bacteria > Pseudomonadota > Alphaproteobacteria > Rhizobiales > Hyphomicrobiaceae > CAVQOB01. The sequence continues at coordinate 605,833 of CAVQOB010000003.1, forward strand.
TGCCGAAAACCGCTGTCGCCAGAGGGATCAAGCCGACCCACGCCCACATTTGCGGGACATAACCGGGGATATAGCCAGTCGCCAACGCGAGTAGCGCGACACCAATAACAAATCGTGCGGTGCGGTCAATAGTACCGATGTTCGTGGTCATGGTGTCCTCCTGAGAGTGAAGAGTGCGTGCGGCGACCTCGCCGGGACCGCTAACGTGATTGAACCAGATAGCGGCCCCGTTTTCATGGCAACAGTGTTTCAAATTGTACATTCGTGTAAGGCTACTGTCGTCCTTCCGAGACGAGGTCAATTGCGGTTGCAACCTTCCTCAAGGCCTGCTTCAGTTCATTTTTCTGTGACGGATCGAGGTGCTTCACCGCAACCTTTGTCGACAGCGCTATGCCATTCTCGCCATCGACCAATTGCTGATCGATCATCAGGCGCAAAAAGCACCGATGCGCTCCAATCAACTCTTCGATATCTCTCGCCGCAGCCAGCCCGGCATCCACGGCGGAGTGCCATCGGCTCGGTGTTCCACGAACTCTCGTGCCCTGCTGGATCGCGAACACGCGTGCTGCTGTCATGATCGGGAATAGGCCATGTTTCTTGAGATCAATGCGGCCAGTGGCGTCGGCCTTGATGCCGCCGAAGATCCCAACCGGCGACTGCCATCGTGACGCCATCAGCGCCAACTGCATTTGAAAATCCCGGGCATTCCGAGCATTGACATACGCATGATCAAGCACCGCGTCACCGAGGTGCTGGTCGCCATGCACCACAGTGCCGTCAAAGAAGATATCGACATTGAGCAGGTCCTCGGGCCGCTGGTGATTGATCCAGCCCCCAATCCGATCCCGCCATGTAGCAATGCTGCCGCGCCAAGCGGAATTGTTGGCCATGACGCCCCCCCTGCAGAGGGGCACGCCAATCACATCAAGTATCCGATTCATTTGCGCCGCCATGTCAGCGAACCACCGGTCCTCGACGCCGTCGGGTGCCCCCGTAGCAAACACGAATGCGTTGTCCTGATCTGCAGCCAGCAGGCATTCTCCCCGTCCCGCTGATCCAAGAACCAGAACCGCATAGTCGACAGGCGGCGGCCCCTTGCCATCCGCGACCATCGCCTGCTCAGCCAATTCAGCAGCCCGCCGCGTCAAAGCACACACTTCTGAACTGATGACAGCCGTGAGTGTCGATGGATCAATATCCTCGTTGACTAGGCTCCGCGTCATCATTGGGAGTTGCGCCCAGGCCTGCGCCAGTGCCGTTTCACTCGCGGCCATGTCGATGTCGTCACCGAGTACGATGGCCGCAGAAGCGCTATATTGCAGCAGGTTGCGCGTCGTCACCACGCCAGTGATGTCGCCGGCACTGTTTGTGACGGCCAAATGTCGGATGCCGAGGCGTCCAAGTCTCCCGATGGCGCGATATACGAAATCGTCTTCACGCACCGTCTGCAGGGGATGCGACATAAAGTCTACAACGGATTTGTGTACAAACTGTTCGCCATGCCGATCAACCGCGCGCAGCAAATCGCGCTCCGTCACAATACCGGCCACGCCATCTGCGCGCCGCACAAGGACTGAGCTGATCTTGCTTTCCAACAAGAGTTTGAGCGCACTTCTTATCGACGCCGATGGGTCGCACCACTGGGCTGGCGACGACATCAGATCGGCAACTCGGTGGCGATAGGGAAAACTGTCAATTCTTTGGAGCGGCACGCGCCTGTCGGCTGCGACCGGAAGGAACATGGCTCTGCGGCCGAGACTGGCTTGCCGCTCCGATAGATTTCTAACGGCCGTATCCGCTTCACCGAGCGTTCGAATCCCGTTCCTGCGCAGCAGCGGCAGGAGTGCCGCAAAAATCAGCGCTGCAGCCCGTGCGTCGCCCATCGCCGTGTGGCGGTCCTTGATGACCACCCCAAGGGCCGCCGCAATGCTGTCGAGATCGTACTGGGCGAGCGACGGCAATGCGACTTCGGCGAGTAAGCGAACATCGAGTGATCGGGCCACGGACCAGCGTCGGTCGCTGATCTCAAACTCTCGCTGCAGAATTATGAGATCATACCCGATGGTATGGCCGATAATGACCAATCCACCAAGAAACGCCACCAGATCATCTGCGATGTCGCGAAATGCTGGTGCCGATGCGACAGCGGCATCACTCAATCCATGCACTGCGGTCGTTGCGGTCGGAATCGGTATGCCAGGATTGACCAAACGCTCGAAGGCCTGTTCAGCCAAGACATGGGTACCTTCCACGCGGAGCGCACCAATCTGGATGACCCGCGCCCTGCGAGCATCCAGCCCAGTCGTCTCCGTATCAAGCACGACACCGCGCAATGCTGCCAACGGTGTCGATGCATGCTGATCCGTCATCGTTACACTGTGCCCAAAAACTCATCACAACAGTCGTTTCAAACGATGCGCACTGTCCGATAGGGGCAGTCTGCCAGTATCGCCCAAAATGTCTATCGCACGGCGGGTCGCGTTTGCGACTGGCACACCAATCCCCTCTGTAATGGTTGATTTCAGCAGGACTTGTGCATGCTGAGCCATTGCTCGGCGGCGCAAGCATGCACCCAGAGAGTTGGCGACGCCGTTTGGATCTCTAAATCGGTGCCGCCAAATCAGGAATGCACCGATCTTGGCTATGCGAGGAGCCTCGCGACATATTTTGGCAAGGCCGAAGCGTTCGAGTGACTGTTGATCAAGCGGCACCTGGGATAGACATCCACGCCGTGTCGCTAACAGTTCTAGTCAACAGCGGGCACAGCGGGGGTCAGGCAAAATATGCGTCGCAATAGCGTCAGCGAACGACGATCCGATCATCGACCGTGATTACGCCTGGCGCCGACCATACCGTGCGCTCGATGCTCTCCCGCTCGTTCCAGTCATGGACCTCGCCTTCTAGTGTAACCTTGCCACCGGCAACATTGATCCGGATCTTGCCTGCTTCGATTTCCGCATTGCGCTTCAAAGCGTTCTCAATGCGTTGTCGGACATCAGCGACTGCGAGACGCGGCTTGATCTCGACGATGTTCGAAATCCCAGTCACGCCGGACAGCTTGCGAACACTCCGCTCAATCTCGCCTTTCTGAAAATACCAATCGACCTCGCCGGTCAGCGTGATCCAACCTTGTTCGACTTTGATTTGGATCTTGTCTACGGGCACCAGTGCTTGCCATGCTAAAATATCTCGCGCACGTCTCGCGATTTGGTCATCGGCCGTTTGCTTGGTGCCGGGATAGCGAATGGTAATCTCTTCCGCGATTCCCTTGACACCTTTGACGCGCCGTACAGCCCTTTCGACGGCTAGTTTTTCGGCATAGCTCGTCAAATGACCCGATAGTGTCACGATGCCCTTATCGACGGAGACGCCGATGTGTGCGGCATCAATGCTTGGTTCCCACTCAAGTTCATCGAGAATGGTCTTCTGGAGTGAAAGATCGCTCATGGCTTGTTCCTTTTTTTGTGAGTGTGCATTGACAGCGCACACGCTGACACAAGAGTATCGTGCGCATTGTGCAAATCAATTGCGCCTTGAATGATGCGATGCCTTGCGTCAGATCAATCTGCGCAAAAAATGATGTTCGGCTTGATTGGAATCAAGCGCACCGGGGCAGAGCTGCGAGAGACTGAGAACGAGCAGAACTCACGAGGATCAACCATGAAAACGCAGCGAACCTGGATCGTCATTGCCGACGGAGGACGTGCCCGCGTCCTTCTCAGCACAGGCAGATCGCATCCACTGATGGATGTGCCGGATCTGTCGTTCAAGACAGATTTGCCGATGACGCACGACATTGGTGATGGCCGTCCCGGCCGCGGCCACGAGTCCCATGGCGTGACCCGTCATGCCTATGAATCCCGGAGCGACTCCCACACCGTACTTAAGGAGACGTTTGTAAGGTGCGTTGTTGACGCAATAGCGCGCGAATACGCGGCGGCGGAGTTTGACCGGCTGGTCATCATTGCGCCACCTACAGTCCTTGGCGTCATGCGGCGGGTTTTGCCTGCGGCATTGCGCGAGGTCCTGATTGGCGATGTCGCAAAAGACCTGACGAAAACGCTCAATGAGAAAATTCGCGAGCATCTGCCGGACGATCTGCGGGTTTAGGGGCCACCGTACTAAGAAACTCCGTGCTCCGACAACACTCGGAGTTGCGCGGTGGGCAATCGTGCATACGTCAACCAACTTCCGGGCACCATGATGTCGGTTGATTCCGGTCAATGCTTCGACAGTGACGTTGTGCGAGATAATCAGAACCATGACGCAAGGGCTGCGGGACACTGCAGGAGGTAGGCACATGGTGAGGAATGGTTTAATCGCAGTTCCGGCAAGTCGTGGGTCGGTCGATCAATTCCAATTCTGGCCCAATCCGGACAACGGTCTATGGATCCCCGATATTAGCTCCATGCAAGCCTACTCGCGGGGTTATGTCGAGGCGATGACTGCGCTGAACGGCGAGTAGTTCGCCCTCGTCAATCGTCGGCTAAAGGAGGACATTTCTCTGTCGCAAAGCGTCGCTGCGTGCAAAGCGCCGGACGAGGCGGTGAAGGTCTACGCGTCGTTCATCCGTAAGACTTTGGCTGATTACTAAGCTGAGGCGGTAGAATTTACTAAACGTTTTGGCGTTGCAGCGCATCGAATCTGTCAAGCGATGGGCGCGGAAGTGGGTCACTCAGCGAAGAAGAAGGTGTCGAACCACGAATTGAGACGCGCGGCGGCAGATCTCGTCCTGTTTTTCAGTCGTCAATTGGCATGAGTGTTTCTTTTCTCAAGCTCGTGCCACAACCCCAGGGAGCGTAAAATGGCAAGCACGGAAACGAAACCGACCACTGATGTCACATCGCGTAGGCCTGTCGATATTTTTGGCGCGATGCGCGGCGAAATGGATCGTATGCTCGGGCGATTTGAGCATGGCTGGCCGAACTGGCCGGCGGCCTTCGGGCGCACCCATGATCAAGGCCTCATGATCCCCGAGTTCGATGTGCACGAGAATGGCAAGCAGTTCACGATCGAGGTCGATCTTCCTGGCGTCGACGAGAAAGACGTTGCGGTCACACTCTCCAATGGAATGTTGACCGTCAAAGGCGAAAAGAAGAGCGAACGCGAGGAGAGTGAAGAGAACTATTACATGGCCGAACGCAGCTATGGAGCATTCGAACGGTCTCTGCGACTGCCTGAAACCGTCGACGATAGCAAATTGGAAGCGCGCTACTCAAAAGGCGTGCTTACGATCATTGCGCAGAAGAAGCCGGACGCTATCAAAGCCGCAAAGACGATCGAGATTAAGAAGGGTGACATGTGATCATGTTCGAATGCCCATATTGTCTTCGCTACGGGCGGCGGCGATCACCAGATTGCCGCCGCCTCTCGTTGTAAACTTCAGAGCCTGAGTTCGGGGCACGACGGAGCACCGTCAAACAACCGTGCCGAATAGCTTTCCGATGCCCGCTGTCAGCAACATCGCCAGCGCACCCCAAAAGGTCACACGCATGGTTGCGCGCCCGACATGAGCGTGGCCTGCTTTAGCGCCAAGCGCTCCGAGAAGCGCTAGAAAAATCAACGATGCGACGACAACAAAGAGAACAATTTTGTTCATTGGAGCTACGTAAAGCGCGAGCAATGGCATGGCAGCCCCAACGGCAAAAGTCGCCGCCGATGTCATTGCTGCTTGCACCGGTCGTGCGATGCTGGATTCGGAGATGCCGAGTTCATCACGAGCATGCGCTCCGATCGCGTCTCTGGCCATGAGCTGGCCGGATACTTGGCGCGCTAGGTTCAAATCGACGCCACGATTGACATAGATCTGCGCTAACTCCTCACGCTCAAACATGGCGTCCTCGCTCAACTCTTTGCGCTCGCGTTCAAGATCGGCGCGCTCCGTATCGGACTGTGAGCTGACAGAGATATATTCACCGGCCGCCATCGACATGGCTCCAGCCACCAGCCCTGCAACGCCGGCAATGAGGATATCGTCAAGTTTGGTGGATGCGGCGGCGACACCGACAATCAGGCTGGCGGTCGAAACAATGCCATCGTTGGCACCCAACACCGCCGCACGCAGCCAACCAATGCGTTTAACGAGATGGCTCTCTGGCTTAATGTGACGTCGTCTCATTGCGTCCTCCGGACTGCTCAACCATCTCACGCGTAGACACTTCGCCATCTTGAGCACCTCGCCTGTCGTTTTGACGGGAGGTTCGCCGGCTCATGAGCGATGGCCTGATAGCCGTCACAACCATTAGTGCAGGAGCTTTGAATGCGACTGCGGGGTTGGGGGCTTCGGATAGCAATTTTTCCGCTCAGAATGCATTTGCGCGCTCGCCCCGCATGGAGCCGGTGCGAGCAATAAGGGAGCGGCCTTATGTCGGTCTCGGATACGTCGGCTTCACGTCTGGGCCATCAGGCTGCGACAAAGGCGGCGCCGACTTGTCGGTCCGTATCGTTTCAAGATACGCAAGAATGTCGTGGATTTCCTGCCTCGTGAGCTGAATATCTGGCATGGGCGGATGCGGCTTGACGAGGACATTTGCGATATTTTCTCCCGTTTGACCGCGCCGATTTGCAATTGCACTGAGAGATGGAATGCCAACGGTAGCGGAGGGGCCCGAGGCACTAGGCATGAGGTGACACGAGCTGCACAGTTTGCGCGCGAACGCCTCACCAGCAATGCTCGATGCTTGCTTCAAACTCTGTCCCTGTGCTCCCGTTGCAAGCAACAGCAACATAACGTGCGATCCGAGCGTCAACGCCATCGCCCCTGTTAATCGGATTCGTGATTGCAATCGCATCTCAGTTCTCCTGGATGCATTGAGTTCGGCCTCACTTTTGCCAGTAGCATGAACTGACCCAATGCGATTTGCGATCGATCAATGGCGACTGATTGATTGAGCGCAAAGCGTCCCGTGCAGATCCCCCTCAGTATCGGGTCGCAGAGCATTGATCGAAAATGGCCGATCCAGTTCGGCGTGTGACCGTTTGCCACTAGAGGATGTGAGATGCGTTACAAGAAAATCATCGCTGTCGCCGCTCTAGCGGCACTTGGGCTGACCAAACTCGCGCACGCACAGCCTAGCCCTGTTGCCAGATCTTGCGGCGACGACATCACTAATATGTGCGCCGACAAACCCCATGATGGCGGTGTGCGCATGTGTCTTGAAACGAATTATGACAAACTCACCGCTGCCTGCAAAAAGGCACTCGACACCTCTGGCGGTGGACGCGGCAAAATGATGATGGGTCCCGGGATGCCCAAGGGCAAGGGTATGGGCAGCGGTAAGGCGAACTAAGTGGTGCTGGAGATCTCATTGCGGGCAGGACGAGTCTCTTAGTTGGTGCTTTCGCCTTATGAAGCTGCGATCGCCAGCGTATTCATGGAAATGGTGTGATCCTATTCCATAACGTGACCCGGGCCACTTATCGAAACGTGACACCATGTACAAAGAAAATCCGTAACAGGATGGGTGTTTCTTCATGTTTGCGCCACTCAGACGGATCTTTGGGCAGGTCGTTGCAAACGGTAACCTGACAGTGATCGATTGCGATGGGAGGTCCTACCACTTCGGCGACAAAACAGGCTGCCCGGTCGTGATCCGGTTTACTGATCGTCGCCTAGAGTGGGGGCTCGCGTTCAACCCGCATTTGGCACTTGGTGAATCCTATATGGCTGGCCGCTTGATTTTCGAAGGAGGCACAATTTACGAATTTCTTGAGATCATGCTCAGTTGTGCTGCGCGCCAGCCATTCCCGCGGTGGATGTCGGCGGTCAGTGACCTGCGGCGACTATCGAAGCGAGTGCAACAGCTCAACCCGATTCTGCGCGCCAAAGCCAACGCCGCGTACCACTACGATATCGACGGATCAATCTACGACCTGTTCCTCGACAGTGACCGGCAATACTCCTGCGCCTACTTTCAGAACATCGACGATCTTGAGGATGCACAACGCCTGAAGAAGCGACATATTGCGGCGAAACTCGCACTCACAAAGGGACAGCGCTTACTCGACATCGGCTCGGGTTGGGGTGGGCTTGGGCTCTATCTCGCCAAGGTCGCAGATGTCGACGTTACAGGCATAACATTGTCTGCCGAGCAGTTGCGAGTATCACAAGCACGGTCCGAACAATCCGGCCTCAAGCGCCATGTCCGGTTCAAGATCCAGGATTTTCGCCAAATCGAAGGGCGCTTCGATCGAATTGTGTCGATTGGGATGTTTGAACACGTTGGTGTGAACCACTATCGGTCGTACTTTCAAAAACTCCAGTCACTTCTCGCGAGTGATGGTGTCGCCCTGCTGCACTTCATCGGACGGTCTGACAGACCGACGATCACAAATCCCTTCATCGCAAAGTATATCTTCCCGGGAGGGTACATTCCCGCCCTGAGTGAAGTGCTCCCAGCGATCGAGCGATCTGGCCTTATCGTCACCGATATTGAGGTTCTCAGGCTGCACTATGCCGAGACTCTGAGGCATTGGCGGCAGCGGTTTGCGGCTAACCGGCGTGCGGCTGTCGGCCTGCGAGGCGAAGAGTTTTGCCGGATGTGGGAGTTCTATCTCGCCGCTTCCGAAACGGCCTTCCGCCATCAGGGCCTCGTCGTCTTCCAGGTTCAACTCACGAAGCAACAAGACGTTCTGCCGCTGACACGCGACTATATTCATGCCGAGGAAGACAGATTGGTCGAGTGCGAGCGTGCACCCGCTGCTCGGATGAAGCAAGCGTCATGATCGGCGATGCAACGCCGTCCTTCTACTCAATCAAATCACGATCATGCGTGCCGTGATGGCGGCGACATTCTGGGTGTTCAGATACGAAATGACGTAGAGCCATAAGAAGGTCTCGTGCGTGATCTTTGTCACGGCGAGCGAGTGCAGAACGAATGTCATCGCGGATCATATCCCGGATGCGTTCCGGGCCTTGCTTATCGTTCAAAAGGTAGTTGCCAAGCGCCGCGGCAGCAATTTCCGGAATATGCTGATGTTCGGAGATTGCCAGCACCTCAGTTTCCGTGAGGCCGCACATGGCGATACAATCGGCTATGCTAATCATCTGAATTTGCTCCCAGTTAATGCACGCGAACCACACCCAGCCGCTTTTGCATTATTGCAGGACAAAGCGCGCTGCTTGTAGAGCTATGGCAGGCGACGGTGTTTTTCAGCCTTAACCGCTTTCCTATGTGCGATCGAAATTTTGCGCAAAGGGTTCTTGGCACGCATTGATGCCCGTCAACGATCGCTGATCGGCACGACACAATGCATGTCGGTTCGCTGAGGAAACGACAGTCCGATGCCGATGCAGAGGTGGAGCCGGACGACCGGATGCTGGCGTATGGACTTAGAATTCCCAACGCTTCGGCTGTACTAAGTTTATCCCGCTACCCAAAGGCGCGGTAGAATGGCTCCCCCCGCGCGGTGTCGGATTGAGCGATCAACTGGACGGCAGACACAGCGCGGCTTTCCCTTGGGGCCAATTGATCGAGATCAATTGTTCGCCTGATCATGTGTGTTCATTTCCACCGGTTTTGATTGCAGAGCGTTTGCCGCGTTCGACTTGATCCGGGCACTAAGTTGGATTTTTGGGGGTACATTGGATAGGCGAGCGGAATGGGAAGCTCTCAGCGATGTCGGAGCATTGCTTGCCGTGGCCGGCGCTGCCGTCATCGGCTCGGTGTGGGTGATGGTATCGCTTGAGCCAGCGATGCAGTTCCATGGGGCATTGCTCGCCGGCGCGGCGCTTGTTGGAGGCATTTTTATCCTAGCGAACCTGACTCCAGCAGCTACTGCAAGATCTGAAATCGCGTACTTCGACGGCCCCATCAAGGTTGCAATAATAGCCGCAATCTTCTGGGGCATCGGCGGGTTTCTCGTCGGCGACGTCATCGCATGGCAGCTTGCGTTCCCAAAATTGAACCTGGATTTGCCCTGGATCAGCTTCGGTCGCTTGCGCCCGTTGCATACGTCGGCGGTCATCTTCGCATTTGGCGGCAATGTCCTGATCGCCACGTCTCTATACGTCGTGCAACGCACCTGCCACGCGCGATTGGCTGGCCGTTGGTCACCCTGGTTTGTTGTCTGGGGCTATCAACTGTTCATCGCAATTGCAGGCACCGGCTACCTGCTGGGTGTCACCCAGAGCAAGGAGTATGCGGAACCTGAATGGTATGCGGACCTGTTGTTGACCGTGGTTTGGGTGGCCTACCTGCTGATCTTCCTCGGGACACTGGCAAAACGCAAAGAGCCTCACATCTATGTTGCGAATTGGTTCTACCTGGCGTTCATCGTCACCGTCGCTATGCTGCATCTGGTCAACAACGCTGGTATTCCGGTTTCGCTGACAGGTTCAAAAAGCTACATCGTTTATGCCGGTGTCCAAGATGCGATGACGCAATGGTGGTATGGCCACAATGCCGTTGGATTCTTCCTAACCGCCGGCTTCCTTGGCATCATGTACTACTTCATTCCCAAGCGCGTGGAGCGGCCCGTCTATTCGTATCGCTTATCCATCGTGCACTTTTGGACGCTCATATTTCTCTACATCTGGGCCGGGCCGCATCACCTGCATTACACGGCATTGCCAGATTGGGCGCAGACGCTCGGCATGGCCTTTTCCGTCATGCTGTGGATGCCGTCATGGGGTGGGATGATCAATGGCCTCATGACGCTGGCAGGCGCGTGGGACAAACTCCGCACCGATCCCGTCGTTCGCCTGCTGGTCGTATCCGTCGCGTTCTATGGGATGTCGACGTTTGAGGGGCCTCTTATGTCGATCAAGGCGGTGAACTCGCTGAGCCACTACACAGACTGGACCATCGGACATGTGCATTCCGGTGCGCTCGGCTGGGTCGCCATGGTCTCCTTCGGTGCCATCTACTGTCTGGTGCCCTGGTTGTGGAACCGGCGTGGCCTGTACTCGATCAAACTCGTTGAGTGGCACTTCTGGATCTCCACAATCGGCATCTTGCTCTACATCACGGCGATGTGGGTCTCCGGGATCACCCAAGGCTTGATGTGGCGAGCATACGACAAGCTCGGTTTTCTACAGTATTCGTTCATTGAGACTGTCGAGGCGATGAAGCCCTACTACGTCATCCGCGCGATTGGCGGCCTGCTGTTTGTCGCGGGTGCGTTCATCATGGCCTACAATGTATGGCGCACCATCCGCGGCGATGCCCTTCGGGATGCGGCGGATCAGCCGCGCATTGCAGCGGCACCAGCACTCCGAATGCAATTGGCAGAGTAAGGGGCCAGTCGTGAAACACGACGTCTTTGAAAAGAACTCGCTCATCCTTCTGATCGGCATTTTGTTTGTCGTTTCGATCGGCGGTCTGGTGCAGATTGCTCCCCTGTTCTGGGTCGACAGTACGATCGAGAAAGTCAAGGGCATGCGGCCCTACACGCCGCTCGAGCAGGCTGGCCGAGACATCTACATTCGCGAAGGGTGCTATGGCTGTCATAGCCAGATGATCCGCACCTTGCGCGACGAAGTCGAGCGCTACGGCCACTATAGCCTTGCCGCCGAGAGTATGTACGATCATCCGTTTCAATGGGGCTCGAAACGCACAGGGCCGGATCTGGCGCGCGTTGGCGGAAAGTACTCCGATCAATGGCAGGCCGATCATATGATCAATCCCCGCGCGCTCGTTCCGGAAAGCATCATGCCCGGCTATCCTTGGATGGCGACCACTCCGCTCCGTTCCGATGATATCGCAGCAAAACTCAAGACACTGCGCGTCGTCGGCGTTCCCTACAGCGATGACATGATCTCGAAGGCGCAAGCCGATCTGAAAGCGCAAATCGATCCTGACAGTCGTGCCGCTCGCGAACTTTTGGCGCGCTACCCAAAAGCAAAAATCGTGCAGTACGACCGGCCAGCAGTAACTGAGCCGACGGAACTCGATGCTCTCATCGCCTATCTCCAGATTCTCGGACAGATGGTGGACTTCACCACCTTCGATGCCGCTGGACCAAACCTTCGCTGAGGCTGCAATGACGTACAACACCATCGCGAGTTTCAGCCAGGTCACGTCGCTGTTGATGTTCATCGCAATGTTCGCCGCGGTTCTTGTATACGCACTGAGACCCGCCAACGGAAAGCGGTTCGACGACATTCAACGCCAATCGCTTGATCTCGATCCGACCGCAACGAAGCCAGGGGGGCATCATGAGCAAGCGTGAGATCGACGACGTCACCGGCGTCGAGACGACTGGTCATGAGTGGGACGGCATCAAGGAACTCAACATGCCACTGCCGCGCTGGTGGTTGCTGACGTTTTACGCCTGCATCGCTTGGGCCATCGGCTACATGATCGCCTATCCAGCGTGGCCGACGCTGACAGGCTACAGCAAGGGTGTGCTCGGTTACAGCCAACGGTCCGTCGTTGCAAATGACGTCAAAGCCGCTGAAGCGGCGCAAAGCGGCATGCGGAACCGTCTGCAGCAGACAGCGCTCAAGGACATCAAAACCGATCCCGATCTCTTGCGTTTTGCCATGACGGCGGGCGGCGTCTCGTTTCAGACGAACTGCGCGCCCTGTCACGGTCGGGGCGCGCAGGGCTTCACTGGCTATCCCAACTTGAACGACGACGATTGGTTGTGGGGTGGGTCCCTCGACGACATCCACAAGACCATCCAGTACGGCGTCCGGTCCGGCGACAAACGGGCGCGCGAGTCACAGATGCCGCGCTACGGTGTCGATAAGCTGCTGGAAGAGCCCCAGATCGCCGATGTCGCCGAGTATGTGTTGTCGCTCTCGGGCAAGAGCCAAGAACCCGGGACCGCAGCACGCGGCGCATTGATCTTCATGGAGCAGTGCGTCACATGTCATGGCGACGATGGCAAGGGCAAGGCCGACCAGGGCGCGCCAAATCTGACGGACGACATTTGGCTTTTCGGCAGTAGTCGCGAGGCGATTGCAGTGAGCATTCGCACGGGGCGCGGCTCGGGCATGCCGTCGTGGGTCGGCCGGCTGGATCCCGTCACAATCAAAGCACTTGCCGTTTATGTGCATAGTCTCGGTGGTGGAAAATAGCCTGCAACGGTTGGAGATCGAGCCATGTGCTGCTGTGATTGCCTGCTGGTTGAGGCGTTGACGGAGGCGGCAATGGTCGATGATGTTCGACGGCTGAAGCAACAGCTGCAAGCGCAACCCGGTTCGTTTGAGCCGCCGGAATTTGTGTCCATTGATCGTGTGCCGCAGCATCTATGCGGCTGGAGTATGCTGTCGCTCCTGCACCGGCGCAGGCATGCACGCGACATCAGGACGTTGCTTTCGTGACCACAGTTCTCGATCGACGCAAGGACGCAACTGCCACGCCTTTAGGTGCGGGGGCCGGCTTTCCTGTTGCGCCCGTCAATCGCAAGCTGGACCGCGCACTCTACGCGACACGGCAAAAAGTTTACCCGCGCCTCGCGCATGGATTTTACCGTCGTTTGAAATGGGTCGTGATGGCCATCACACTCGGCATCTATTATGGGCTGCCCTGGTTGCGCTGGAACCGTGGTCCGGACTTGCCGGATCAAGCTGTACTGCTGGACATGGCGAACAACCGCTTCTTCTTTTTCTTCCTCGAGATCTGGCCGCAGGAGTTCTACTTCGTCACCGGGCTCCTCATTCTCGCGGCGCTAGCCCTATTTCTGATTACGTCAGCGGCTGGCCGGGTCTGGTGCGGCTACACCTGTCCGCAGACCGTCTGGACCGATCTCATGATTGTCATCGAGCGACTCTGGCAAGGCGACCGCAATGCGCGCATTCGCTTGGACAAATCGCCATGGGGGCTGTCGAAACTCGTCAAAAAGGGCATGACGCATATCTCGTGGCTTGCAGTCGGCTTGTTGACCGGCGGCGCACTGGTCTTCTATTTTCGCGATGCGCCCACTTTGGCGCGCGAACTCGTCACCGGTACGGCGCCATCTATTGCCTATCTCTTCCTAGGCATTTTCGCTTTGACCACTTACGTTCTTGGTGGCCTGGCGCGCGAGCAGGTCTGTACCTACATGTGCCCGTGGCCGCGGATCCAGGGCGCGATGACAGACAGTCACACACTGTTGGTCAGCTATCGCACCAAGCGTGGAGAGCCGCGCGGCGCTGTCCGCAAGGGCCCGGACGGCACAATCGATTGGACCAAGCGTGGTGACTGCATCGACTGCAATGCGTGTGTTGCCGTCTGTCCGGCTGGGATCGATATTCGCGACGGCTCACAGTTAGAATGCATCCAGTGCGCCCTCTGTATCGATGCCTGCGATGCGATCATGGACAGAATGGAGCGACCGCGCGGATTGATCGCCTATGACACGGTTGCCAAGATCGAGGCGGCGTCTGAAGGGCGTCTCCAGGCGTGGCAGGTGGTTCGCCCGCGTACGATGCTGTATGCAGGATTGTTTACGCTTGTTGGCGCAATCATGCTGGCCGGATGGCTCAATCGCGCCGTCATCGAAATCAACGTGTTGCACGATCGTACGCCGCCGTTCGTCCGCCTGACTGACGGCAGCATCCGGAACGGTTACGCCGTCAAGATCCTGAATAAGCTACACGTGCCGCGTGACTATCACGTTTCAATCGATGGGTTGGCGGTTGCGGCCGTCACGATTGTCGGTCTGCCCGCAGACGAAGCGCAAGTCCGCGTTGCCACCGATACTTTGCGGGAATTGCGGGTCTTGGTTACGGTACCGAAAGGGCCCGCGTCGTCGTTCAGCGATGCCGCCATACCGATCACAATCGTCATTCGTGATGTCGCCTCAGGCACGCAGGTCTCTCGTGCGACACACTTTCAGCTGCAGCCGGCACAAGTAGAAGGGCGCCCGTGAAAGATACCGGACACGAGTGGCACGATCCGCCGGCAGCTGCACCGCATCGTCAGCTTAACGGCCATCATGTGCTTGCATTGTTCGTTGCCTTCTTTGCTGTTGTGTTTGCGGCCAACGCCTACATGCTGTTTTCGGCGCTCAACACCCATACCGGTGTGGTTTCGGTAGAGCCCTACCGAAAGGGACTCGCATACAACGAGCGCATCGCCGATGCCGAGCGTCAGGACGCCATCGGCTGGAGCGACGACATCAGTGTGGATCGGTCCGGCCGCGTCGCCGTGCGGATGACCGCAAGGGATGGCACGCCGCTCGTCGGTCTGCAGCTAACGGCCGTGCTGGGGCGCCCAGTGACCGCCCACGGCGACATGGTGTTGACGTTCGCCGAGGTGGCGCCTGGCGATTATCGCGCGACTGCTGGTCCGCTCGAGGCTGGCACATGGATGGTCGCGCTTGAGGCCTATCCTGCCGCCGATCGCACGGCGCTATATCGGGCAAAGAGGCGACTATGGCTCAAGTCCTGATGGCAGACGCATTGCCGGCCGCAAAGGCGGTGGACGGCGGCCGGACTCATTTGACACTGCTCGCAGTGCCCGCGATGAGTTGTGGCGGCTGCATGCGCAAAGTCGAGGTTGCGCTGATAGCTTTGCCAGGCGTTGAAAGTGCGAGAGCGAACCTTTCGGCCAAGCGCGTCGCGATCGTGACGCAGACGCGAGTCCGCACCGTGGAGCCGTATCTTGCCGCGTTGCAGGCGATTGGCTTTGATGCGACGGTGCTTGCTGACGTCGGGCAGAATACGGCTCAGCGAGCTCAGGACAGCGACATCTTGAGGCGGCTTGGCGTCGCCGGCTTTGCCACGATGAATGTCATGCTGCTCTCCGTGTCGGTATGGTCGGGCCATGCAGGCGACATGCCGCAATCTTTGCAGACCCTCTTCCACTGGCTCTCGGCCATGATTGCGTTGCCGGCAGTCGGCTATGCAGGCCAGCCGTTCTTCCGTTCCGCGCGTAGCGCTTTGTCCGCCGGCCGCCTGAACATGGACGTCCCAATCTCGCTTGGCGTCATTCTCGCAACGGCAATGAGCCTGTTCCAAACGTTTCGCGGCAGTGAGCAGGTCTACTTTGATGCGGCTATAACGCTGCTGTTCTTTCTGCTGATTGGTCGCGCGCTCGATCAGCACATGCGCGTTCGCGCAACCGGTGCCGCGGAAAACCTCCTCGGGCTAAGATCGCCTGCCGCGTCAGTGGTGTTTGCCGACGGGCATGTTGAGCGGATTGCCACGTCCGATGTCATGCCGGGCCAGCGTATCCGTGTGACAGCCGGCGAACGCATTCCCGTTGACGGCCGCATCGTCCAGGGCACGACCGAGATCGACCGGAGCTTGATGACTGGCGAAAGCGTCCCGCTGCGCGCAGCAATGGGCGACGTGGTCCATTGCGGCACTATCAATCTGGCGGCATCGATCGACATAGAAGCGACGGCGGCGGCCGAAGATACTCTCCTCGCGGATATCGCGCGCTTGATGTCGACCGCCGAACAAACCCGTGGCCGGTATGTGCGGTTGGCCGATCGCGCCGCTCGACTCTACGCGCCTGCAGTGCATGTCCTGGGTGCCACGACGTTCGCCGGCTGGCTGCTTGCGGGGCACGGCTGGGAGGCCGCACTCACATCGGCAATCGCGGTGTTGATCGTTACCTGTCCCTGCGCGCTCGCTCTCGCAGTTCCGGCCGTTCAGGTCGTTGCGACCAGCCGCCTCTTTAGTCGCGGAGTCGTCATCAAAGTCCCGGATGCGCTCGAGCGATTGTCAGAGGTCGATACGATCGCATTCGACAAAACGGGGACGCTCACTGTTGGAACGCCGTCTTTGGTCAATGCCGAAACAATAGACCCAGTGGCCCTGGCCGCAGCCGCAGCACTTGCGGCGCACAGCCGGCATCCTTATTCCCTCGCTGTATCTGAAGCGGCCCGCATCCGTCGATTGGCGATTGCAAATGTTATCGGCGTGAATGAAGTGCCGGGCTTTGGCATTCGCGGCACCGTCAACGGCTTTGACGTGCGGCTTGGATCAGCCTCGTTTTGTGAGGCTGAAACTTCGCTCGCCAAGGAACCGACGATCTGGGTTCGACTTGGATCGCAAGCGGCTGTTGCCTTGTCGATGCATGATGCATTGCGTCCTGACGCTGCGGCAGTACTGCAACACTTGCGGGCCTCCGGCTACAGCATTGAGATCCTGTCGGGCGATAGCCGCGCTGCGGTCGAACTCGCGTCGAACGTGCTTGCGGTAGACGCATCGCAGTCGGAAATGAAACCTGCCGACAAAATTGCGCGAATTGATGAATTAAAAATTGCGGGGCGTAAGGTTCTCATGGTTGGCGACGGTCTTAACGACGCACCAGCGCTGGCCGCTGGACACGCATCGCTTTCGCCCGCAACCGCCACGGATATCAGCCAGACAGCGGCCGACGCGATCTTTCAAGGCATCCACCTCGCTCCGATTATCGATCTGCTCATCATCGCAAAGACAGCGCAGCGGCGGGCGCTTGAGAACTTCGCCATCGCCATTGGATACAATGCCGTCTTCGTGCCTCTGGCGATGGCAGGACAGGTTACTCCGCTCATTGCAGCCATCGCAATGTCAGCTTCGTCGATCGCCGTCACGTTGAATGCTTTGCGCATGCCGGGTAGAACTTTGAGGACATCATCATGACCGCTCTTGCGTGGCTTGTTCCGGTCGCATTGTTGCTCGGCGGTCTTGGATTGTGTGCGTTTTTGTGGTCGCTGAAAAGTGGTCAGTACGATGACCTGGAAGGTGCGGGCTGGCGCGCTTTGGATGACGAACGCGCACGTGATTTTGTCGAGGGCGGCAGGCCAACGCCAACGTCGGCAGGAATTCCGAACGCCGCGACACGGAGCGCGCCGCCATGACAGAGATCGATCACCAGCGCCGCGCAACCCAAATTGCGCCAGATACAATAGTGCCGCCGCGATCCGTCCCCTTCGACGCACCGTGGCATTGGCTGGCTGCCGGCTGGCGTGACCTATGGCAAGCGCCGGCCATCGGGCTGACGTATGGCGGTGTCGCTGCATTGATGGCGGCTCTTCTTGCGATGAGTTCTCGCTCTGATCGATGCGTTGCCGTTGTTCCTGGTCTTGATCGGCGGCTTCTTATTGCTTGGTCCACTCTTGGCGGTCGGCCTCTATGAGGCAAGCCGGCGGATGGCGAGTGCAATGCCGGTTACCTTGCGGGATGTCGCTATCGCGCCAATGGTTGCGCGCGGTCAACTCGCCTTTGCCGGTGCATTCCTGCTGGTGATGTGCTTCATGTGGCTGCGAGTTGCAATGCTCATTTTCATGCTCTTTATGGGCAATAACGTCATTCCCCCCGCCAATGAATTCCTCCAAGTGCTTTTGTTTACACAGCATGGACTGGGCCTTTTGATCGTCGGCACCGCGGTAGGGGCGCTGTTTGCATGCATCGTGTTCGCAACAACAGTCGTCACGATTCCACTGCTGTTGACCAAGCGGATCGATGTCCTGACGGCTGCCGTGGCCAGCGTCAATGCCGTCAAGGCAAATCCCAAGCCTATGGCGTTGTGGGCGACCCTAATTGTCGCAATCATGGCCACAGGCTTTGCCGGGCTTCTGGTCGGCCTTGTCGTCGCCTTCCCACTCATTGGGCATGCCACGTGGCACGCTTACGCGGATGTCTACGGCGAGCGCGAGGGTTGAACAGCGCACAGGACCAAAATGAATATCCGATTGATCTGCTTCAAGCCGCAGCCAATCGAGCTCTGTTGTTGTGACACCGTGATAGAGAACGTCGAACTCAACTCGGATATCGGCGCGAGCGCACAATGAAATCGACGCAAGTCGGTCTGCAGCTCGATGATTGCGGATTGCTGGTAAAAAACAGCTGATTGCGCGACTCGATTGGTGACTCCTCAGTAAATTGGCTATGGCAATTTTTTGGCTTTATTTCGCGGCTATAAGCGGTGCGGCGGTCATCGTTGGCACTTTAGCGCAATAGATTGGATTGATGTCGGACACGGCCCTCACAGCGACAGTGGAATTTCCGAATTTCAGCTGGCTCTTCCTTTTGGTTGTTGGCTTTTCAACTCTTATTGGGCTGATCTGCTGGACGGTCTGCGTCGAAGAACGGCCCTCCGAAGACGCGACCTGCACGGCGATGATCGCCCATCGCGGCGGTCCGCAATTGACGAAACGGGCACTCGCTACACGCAAGGCTGAGGTTGAATTCCAGTGGTCAAAAGGTCGGCATGCCGCCGTGGTTTGGCCACCTGTCCTGAACTGGGATCGTATCGAGCTCGCCTTCGCTGCGTTGGAAAAGG
>CAVQOB010000004.1:0-106245 GCA_963714325.1 uncultured Alphaproteobacteria bacterium
CTGAAGCCGTGCCGCGAGGCTATCGCCTCGACCGCCATGAAGCCGACGTTGTGGCGATTGCCGGCGTATTTTCCGCCCGGATTGCCGAGGCCGACGAACAGCTTCATGGCGCAGGCGTCCTCGCCATCTCGGCGCACAATCGCGTGCAGATATAACGCGCAAGCGCAGAGGTGGGCGCCGACATTGCGCCCACCTCGCCGCGCTTACTTCTTTGCAGCCGGCTTGGCGGCAGCGGCTGGCGCCGCCTTCGCACCCGCAGCCGGCTTGGCGCCTGCAGCCGGAGCCTTGCCACCTGCCGCCGGAGCTGCCGCCTTGGCATCGCCTGCCGCTGCCGCGCCTTCCGCGCCTACAGCCGGCGCCACACCATCGGCCGCCACTGCTGCCGTCGTTGTCTCTTCGACTTCCTCAGCCTTGGCGCCGGCAACCGTCGCGATGGTGAAATCGCGGCCACGGATCACCGTCGTCACACCGTCCGGAATCTTCGTCGCGGAGATGTGGATCGAGCGTCCGATTTCGAGACCGGTCAGGTCGAATTCGAATACGGCCGGGATCTTGTCGGGATGGCAATAGACCTCGACATCATGGCGCACGATGTTGAGCACGCCACCGCGCTTCAAGCCGGGCGAGGCACCCTCGTTGACGAATTTGCACGGCACCGACACGCGGATTTTGCTCGTTGAGCCGACGCGCTGGAAGTCGACGTGAATGGGAAAGTCCTTGACCGGATCGACCTGCACGTCGCGCGGAATGGCGCGCGTCTTCTGGCCGTCGACATTGACCTCGAAGATCGAGCCGAGGAAACGGCCCTTGCCGATCAGCAGTCCGAGTTCCTGGCTGTCCAACGCGATGATCTGCGCGTCTTTCTTCTCGCCGTAGATCACTCCCGGCACTTTTCCTTCACGACGCACTGCCCGAGCGGCCCCCTTGCCGGCTCCTGGACGCGCCGTGGCTTTGATTTCAACGTTTGCCATCAGCTTGTTCTCCAAAGATAAATTGACCGCCACCTCCGAATATCCAATCAGTTGGATACGCGGCGCGCAGTCCATTCTTGTCCCCGCACCGCCTCCAAGGGTGCAAGCATGCGGGGTCTCAACAGTCCTGAGATGGCCGCCTTATAGCCGCGAGCGGCCGAAATGGCAATTGTGGGGGGATTTGGGGGGGATGGCGCTCCGACCACTGCAGCCAATGGCGGGTTGCGGCAGTAGACCAGCCATCAGACCCGCAGAACCCAAGGGCACATTTCCGTCGAAATTGATCCATGCACGAAGTCGCTGCGCGACAGCCCGCTGCGCGGGATGCAGGAACCGATGGGCCGGTGCTTGGGGCAACCGGTAACCAGTTGAGACGACAGAGGTAACGGGGCGGGGAGCCCCATCCTGAGAGTGGAGGTGTTCAGCAACCTCACTCAGGATCGAACTCCCCATGACGAACATTACCACCGTCTCTCCACTCCGCCAGCGGATGCTGGAGGATATGGCTTCCCGCCAGCTCGCAAAGGGCACACAGATCGGCCACGTCCGTGCCTGCAAGCGGTTCGCCGCGTGGCTGAAGCGCTCGCCGGATACAGCCACCGTCGACGAGGTCCGGGCCTTCCAGCTGCATCTGATGCAGACCGGCACCTCGATCCAGACGCGCAACCGCACGATGACCGGCCTGCGCTTCCTGTTCCGCGTCACCATGCGCCGGCTCGATCTGGCCAACGAGATCCATCACATCAAGGAGCCAACGCGCCTGCCCCAGCTCCTGAGTGGAGAGGAGGCGTCGCGCCTGCTCGTCATGGCCGGCAACCTGCAGACGCGCGTGCTGCTGTCGATCGGCTATGGTGCCGGCCTGCGCGTCAGTGAGGCCGTCAAGCTGAAGGTCAAGCACATCGACCGCTCGCTCGGCATCATCCGTGTTGAGCAGGGCAAGGGCCGCAAGGACCGACAGGTGATGCTATCGCCGGAGCTGTACGCGCTACTGCGCGAGTGGTGGACGGTCAGGAGCACGCACAACGACGACGGCGTGGCCGTCGCCGAGCGCTGGCTATTCCCGGGCCGTGGCGAGAACGCGCATCTGACGCCGCGCCAGGTGACGCGCCTGTTCCAGCAGACGCTGATGGCGGCCGGCATCACGAAGAAGGCGACGCTGCACGCCTTGCGGCACTCGTTTGCGACCCACCTCTTCGACCAGGGCGTCGATATTCGTAAGATCCAGGCGTTGCTCGGACACGAGAAGTTGGAGACGACGGCCCGCTATACGCGCGTCGCTACCGGACTGATCACGGCCATCGAGAGCCCACTCGATCAGCTCACTCTGCCGCACAGCGCCAAGGCCGGCACGACGCGCAAGCGACGAGCCAAGCGGCCCGCCAAGACCCCGGCTGGCAACGATGGAAGCGGCGAGCCGAGCACATAGCCGGTCGCGGCCGTGCCCCGCCCCGATCTGGAGGTCGCGGACATCTTCCGCGACCACGGGGCCGCTTGGCGCGCAGCCAACCGCGGCCACGTCAGCCTCGACCAGCTGAAGGTCATGAGCGCGATCGAGCGTTGCCGCACGGCGGCGCTCGGCGGGCACGTTGCGCGCTGCGAGAACACGGCCTGCGGTCATACTCTTGTGGCGTTCAACAGCTGTCGCAACAGGCACTGCCCCAAGTGCCAGGCGGCGGCGTCACGCGAGTGGCTCGCCGAGAGAGAGGCGGAACTGCTGCCGGTGCCGTACTTCCACGTCGTCTACACGCTGCCGGCCGAGCTGCGCGACGTGGCCTACCAGAACAAGGCCGTCGTCTATGGCTTGCTGATGAAGGCGGCGGCCGAGACCACGCTCCAGATCGCTGCCGATCCCAAGCGTCTTGGTGCCAGGATCGGTATCACCGCCGTGCTGCACACGTGGGGCTCGGCGATGACGCACCACCCGCACGTGCACATGATCGTGCCCGGCGGCGGCCTCTCGGCCGATGGCTCGCGATGGGTCTCGGCCAAGCCCGACTTCCTCGTGCATGTGCACGTGCTCGGCGCCTTGTTCCGCGGCAAGATGCTCAGCCTATTGAGCGAGGCGCACGCCCAAGGCCGCCTGCAGTTCCGCAATCGCCTCAGTGGTCTCGCCGACGCGAAGGCGTTCAAACGCTTCCTCGGGCCCTTGCGCCGCTCCAAGTGGATCGTGCATGTGAAGCCGCCGTTCGCGGGGCCCGAGGCGGTGCTGCGCTACCTGTCGCGCTACACCCATCGCGTCGCCATCTCCAACCGCCGCCTGGTCGCGGCCGACGACGGCGGCGTCTCGTTCCACTGGAAAGACTATCGCATCGAAGGGCCGCAGCGTTGGAAGACGATGACCTTGCACCCGCATGAGTTCATCAGGCGCTTCCTGCTCCACGTCTTGCCGAAAGGCTTCCATCGCATCCGGCACTACGGCCTGTTCGCCAACGGCAATCGGTCCGCTGCCATCTCCCGGGCGCGCGAACTGCTGGCCGTCGCACCACCCCCGCCGACACCGGAGCCGCCACCCGCGACCAGCGCTGACGAGCCGCGCGTGCTGAAGAGCCCATGCCCGTGTTGCGGCGGTCGCATGCACGTCATCGAGACCTTCGAGGTCGGCGCGACACCGAGGCATTGGCCACGACCGACGCCGGCGACCATCGGGATCGACACGTCATGAGATCAGCCAGACTGAGGCCCGTTCGCAGACTGCCCGTCACGCTGGTCCCAAGCCGGCGACGCCGACGGCCGGCTCCACCCAGAGCCGACGCCATGCATCCACACGATCACCCGGCCGACTGCCTGCCCAAAGCTCGCTTATCTGGCGCTGACAGACCCGTCCATCGCCCAAATCGCCGTGCAGGCGACGATCATCAGGCCCTCAACCTCTTGGCGCCGATGCTCAATCCCCATAGCGCACACCCCGTGGCTCGCCGAGCCCGCTGCACCGCCTGAACTTCACCTCCCGCGACTTCGTGCCTGGGCGCTTCTCGAACGTCGGCCCGAGACAGCCGCACGCGCACCCATGGCCGACATCCGAGAAACCTGCACCGAAGCGGACGTCCGCGTGCGCCTGCTCTTCCCTCTCCCCGTTCTTACGGGGAGGGTCAGGGTGAGGGGCGGCCGCTTGCGCTATCTCTCGACAACGCTCTATCGCGCCTGTGTTTTAGAGATGCTTGTCGCACGTGTGGCTGCCCCTCATCCGCCCCTTCGGGGCACCTTCTCCACGTAAGGACGGGGAGAAGGCAGCACCTGGCCCATCATGCCGGCTGCATGGTTTTCGCGACCAGCGACGTGAGCGGGGGTTCAGCGGACATGCTCGGCAGGCGTTTTGCCAGCGACCGTCCTTGCCTGCACCTAACCCGGCACCCTCACGCCGGCGCAACAAGCCGCTGCGCGTTTCCCTGAAACGCCGCCAACGCCTCTAGCCGCGCGGCAAGCGCGTTCGGCGCTGGATACATTGCAGCAAGCGCTTCGATCACCTCACGAGCGCCGCCTGAAACCCCAAGCCAGGAGGCCAAGGCCGGCGACGAGGCAGAGGCCGGACAGACTACCCCAGACCAGCCCCGCTTGCTCCAAATACACCTGCTCACTCACGGGATCATAACAACGCCCCAGCTCATTGAAGCAATCGCGCCAACGCCAATAGCGTTGATAGAAGGTCACCGCGAACAGGCCGGTGAGTGCGAGACAGCAGAGCCCAAGAGTAGTGAGTACGCCGCGCATGGCCGCTCTCGTGCCTCCCTGAAGTCGCGCGAACGCGTGCGCTCCGTCACGCATTGGATTATGGGCGCTTTGGCATGGCGTGTCAGCGGGCTCATTCCGGCCCGCAGACGCTTCAACTCGTATCGTTCGACTGCCGGCCGGTATGAGCCCATTCAGCGTTGGTCAGGAGGCAGCTGCGCAACCGCCGTGACAATCACCGGCCGCAATGGCAACGCGGTCCGGCTCCGGACAGCACCACGCCGCCAATCACGGGCTTACTTCTACTCCGCCACGCTGGCCTGAAACGACTCCGCTGATGACAATACGGTTCCGCCAACAGGCTGGGGCGTGCGACGACCGTCGCCCGAGCCACCTGACAGCCATAACTAACTTTGACGCATTCCGATCAACACACGAGCAGCGTATGTCGGAAGCCGCGGTGTGTCGTCATCCACCCTCACGACAGCTGACGACATTCCAAGATGCGGGTTTCAGCTCAAGCGTCAGCGACCGTCCCTTGATGGATGCGCCTTTGAGTTTTGATGGTGATACGCGCTCGGGCGCGCTCTTCGTATTGCACGCCTTGAGATCGGTATGCCGCAGCTCCAGCGCGTCTATGACTTTCAGTTCGCCGAACCCGCGTATGTCCACTGTGACGGTCATATCATTCTTGAGATCGCGATTGAGCGCGAACAACGAAAGCGATTTTCCGTCCGTGCCCGCAACCGCCGATAGTTTGAGGTAGGGTGTCCCATTCAGCTCGAAGTGGTGATCCGCCGCGCCGCGCGGATCAAAATAGCGAGTATCGTAGGTCTCCGACTCGATCCGTGTCCGCAGAACGTCCCCGCGTCCGAACCGGCTCATCTGTGCGAACGGATGGAAAATTGTCTGCCGCCAGGCAGGTCCACCCGTCTCCGTCATGATCGGCGCAATCACATTGACGAGTTGCGCCAGGCAAGCGGACTTCACGCGATCAGCGTGGTTGAGCAGCGAGATGCAGGCGCCACCGAACGCGAGTGCATCCTCCATCGTATAGATTTCTTCCAGGATGGGCGGCGCAATCGGCCAACCAGCCTTGACGCGGTCCTCGTGCTTTCTGCGCGTCCGGTACCACACATTCCACTCGTCAAACGACAACATCAAGCGCTTCGGCGATCGCCGCCGCGCCGCGACGGCATCGGCAATCGCGACCACCTCCTCGGTGAAGCGGTCCATGACATCTGCCGATGCCAGAAAAGCCGCGGTATCCCCTGCGTAATTGTTGAGATAAGTGTGCAGCGAGACGTATTCGACGAGATCGAAGGTGTGTTCGAGCACCTCGTCGTCCCAGCGGCCGAAGGTTGGCATATTGCGCGCCGTCGAGCCGCACGCCGCGAGCACGATCGAGGGATCGATCCACTTCATCATTTTCGCGGCCTCCGCGGCGATCCGGCCGTACTCCGTCGCGGTCTTGCGCTCCATCTGCCAAGGCCCGTCCATCTCATTGCCGAGGCACCAGAATTTCACATCGTGCGGCTTGTCCCAGCCGTGACTCCTTCGCAGATCAGACCAGTAGGTGCCGCCCGGATGGTTGCAGTACTCCAACAAGTTGCGGGCATCATCTCCGGCACGCGTGCCAAGATTGACGGCCATCATCGGTTCGACGTCGGCGACTTTGCACCAATCCATGAACTCGTTGGTGCCGAATGTGTTCGGTTCAGTCGAGAACCAGGCCAGATCGAGTTTCTTGGGCCGTTTTTCCGGCGGACCAACGCCGTCCTCCCAGTTGTAGCCGGATACGAAGTTGCCGCCGGGATAGCGAATGATCGTCGGCGCAAGCTCTTTAACGAGGGCCAACACGTCGCGACGGAAGCCCCTCTTGTCGGCGGTTGGGTGCCCCGGTTCGTACAGTCCACCGTAAACGCAGCGCCCGAGATGCTCGACAAAGGCGCCGAACAAACGCGGGTCTGTTCGACCGATCGCGAAATCGCGATCCACCATGACAGAAGCTTTACTCATTGGAGATCTCCATGTGTGGGTTTGGTTGAACGGGGTGCTGCCGCCGTTCGAGTGCTACCCGGCAACAGAACAGCGTCGCGCAGTTGCTGCGAATAGGGATGGCGTGGTGCAGACAACACGGTACGAGCGTCACCACTCTCCACGATTTCTCCCTTATTCAAGATGATCAGCCGATCGCTGATGTAATAGGCGGTGGCCAAGTCGTGCGTGATGTACACGATCGAGATGCCCAGATCGTCGCGGAGATCCTTGAACAGATTGACGATCGACATGCGCAGCGAGGCGTCGACCATCGAAACCGGTTCATCGGCAACAATGAGCTTCGGCCGCGAGAGCAGGGCGCGGGCGATGGCGACGCGCTGCAATTGGCCACCGGAGAGTTCATGCGGGAAGCGGCCCTTGACTTCGGCAAGCGAGAGCCCAACTTGCCGCAGCGCCCGATCGGCGTCCGCCTCCTCCGCCGTTGCCGTGTCCGCACCGCCGAACCGGCGGGCGGTCATGAACAGGTAGCGTTCGACCTGCTTCAATGGGTTGAACGCCTCGAAGGGGTTCTGAAAGATCGGCTGCACCTTGGCCATGAAAGCGCGGCGCGCGGCGCGTCCCGAAAGGGATGCGACGTCCCGGCCGTCGAAGATCAATTGTCCAGCCGTCGGTTCGGTGATGCCGAGGATCATGCGTGCGAGCGTTGACTTGCCTGAGCCCGACTCGCCAATAACCGTAAAGACCTCAGGTCGATCAATGCCGACGGCGAAGCTGACATCCTTCACCGCGTCCACCCGGTTCGAAGAAAACAGCCCCCCGCGCGTAAAGGACTTGCTGACATGACTCAAAGCAAGGAGCGCGCTCATGCCGATCGCTCCGCCGCAACGGCATGACAGGCGACGCGATGCTGCGCATGTGTTGAATGCATCGGCGGCACCGTGGACTTGCATATGTCCATCACCATCGGGCAGCGTGGGTGAAAGCGACAGCCCGTTGGCGGATCGGCGAGATTAGGCGGACTGCCTTCAAGACCTTTGCGCCGCGTAGCGTCCCCGATGCGCGGCAGGCTGGCAATCAGGTGCTTCGTATAGGGATGCTGTGGCCGGTCGAAAATCTCAGCAGTTTGCGCCTCTTCGACGAGCCGCCCGGCATACATGATGCCAAGGCGATCGGTTATGTGTGCATGCACGCCCATGTCATGCGTGACGAACAGCACGGACGAGCCGATCTCGCGCTGAATATCGCGGATCATGCCAAGGACGTCTTTCTGGACCACCACGTCGAGCGCCGTTGTCGGCTCGTCCGCAATAATGAAGTCCGGCCGGCAGATGGTGGCGAGTGCGATGGTCACGCGCTGGCGCATGCCGCCCGAAAGCTCGTGCGGATAGGCTTTCAGCACCGAAGGGTCGAGCCGCACCCGCGCCAAGTGTTCAATAACCGCTCCCTCGAAAGCGGCGTCGGTTCCGCCCAAATGTCGAAAGGCGAAATCGCGGAATGTATGACGGACCCGTCTGAGCGGGTTGAGCACATTCATCGAGCCTTGCATGATGTAGGAGAGGTGTCGCCAGCGTATGCGCGCGATCTCTGAGGTCGGCGCGAGATGCACCGCATCGTATCCGGGGAGAAATTCGAATTGCGCAGAGCCGCCGACCATTTCCAGTGGCGGTCTCAATACGCCGGCGATGGTCTTGATGAGCGTCGTCTTGCCGGAACTTGATTCGCCGGCGAGCCCGTAGATCTCGTTGCGACGGACATCAAATGTCACTCCATCGACGGCCTTGACCTCGCGCGTGACGCCGAAATAGTTGGTCCGGAAGTGCGCCTGTAGATCGCGCACGCGCAAGATCGGGAGCGTGTTGTGCGGCACCGTCATCGTCGACCACCGCCCATCCGCGCCAGCCGACTGCGCGGATCAATGTACTCATTCATCGATATGGCTAGCAGGAACAGGCCGACAAACGTCATGACAATAAGTGCGACCGGAAATGCGATCCACCACCAGATGCCAGCGACGATAGCAGTGTGCTGGTTGGCCCAATAGATCATGCCACCGATGGTCGGCGTGTTGATGTCGGTGAAGCCGAGAACAGCAAGTGTCACTTCGAGCCCGATCGACCAGTTCATGTTGTTCATCGTCGTCGAGAAGACGATCGGCATCACATAGGGCAGGTGCTCGCGCACCAGGATCTCGCGCGTGGTCATGCCCGAGAAAATGCTGGTCTGTGTGAACTCGCGCGTCTTGAGGCTCATGGTGATGGAGCGGATCAGGCGCGCGTCATACGCCCAACCGAGGCAGGCCATGATCAGCGCGAGCAGCGTCCAGGTCATGCGGTCCCGCAGGACGAAGTAAAACAAGATCAGAATTGGAAACAGTGGGATGACGATGAACGTGTCGTTGATCGACATCAGGACGCGATCGATCCAGCCGCCTTTGTAACCCGACAGCAAACCAATAACGAGCGACAGCACGCGCGACATCAGTGCGACGAGAATGCCGAACGCGAGTGTGTTTCGGATGGCAATTGTCAACTGCCAGAATACGTCCTGACCACGTGAGGTCGTGCCGAACCAGTGCGCTGTACCAGGTGGAACGTCCGGCGCGGCAACGAACACATCGGACGGTGGATACGGCGAGACGAACGAAAGGCCGGCCATGATCGCCACGAGCGCAATTAGCACGAGCCCGACGCGAAACTCGATGTTGTACTTCAGTAGGTCGCGTAGGATCGCCAGCATCAGCCAACCTGCACGCGCGGATCGAGGAGCGGATATAGGAGGTCGATGATGAGCACCCCAAGCGATACGGCGATGATCGAGACGGTCGTGACGCCAAGCACCAGGCCGTAGTCTCCCGCGTAGACGCCATCGACCAGCAACGATCCAACCCCGGGATAGCCGAAAACCTTCTCGGTGATGACGGCACCGTTGAAAATGCCACCCAGTGACATCGAAAGGCCGGTCACCTGCGGCACAAGCGCATTGCGCATGACATAAGAGCGCAGAATGCGGTTGGGATCGACCCCCGCCACTTCAGCATAGACGACATAGTCCTCGGACGTGATGTTCGAGACCAGCGAGCGCATGCCGAGGAACCACCCACCCAGCCCTATCATGATCAGTGACAGCGCCGGTAGAACAGAGTGGCGGATGACACTGACGGCGAACTCCAATGTCCAACCGTGCGGCAGGTTCATGGCGGAGCCGCCGCCGATCGGCAGGACGGGCCAGAGGAAGCCGAAGATCACGAGCAGCATGAGCGCGATGATGTAGTAGGGCACGGGATGTAGCCCCATTGCAACGACACCCATCAACTTGAGGCTGCGGCTGTTCTGGTAGTACCCCGCGAGGCCGCCCAGCAGGTTGCCAAGGATCCACGTCGTCACTGTCGAGAAGATCAGCAGGCCGGCCGTCCAGGGCAATGCGCGCCAGATCAGCGTTGAGACCGGTGTCGGAAACGCCGACAGAGATGGCCCGAAATCCCCGCGCACGATCCGCCGCCAGAACGTCGTGTACTGTTCGAGCCAGCTACCCTGAAGGCCGTAGAGTTCCTGCAGCGAGCGGCGCATTTGGTCGATCGCGTCAGGCGATGTATTGCCAAACGAGGTGACGGCCGCGATGGACTGCTCGACCGGGTCGATCGGCGTGGCATGCGTGATGATGTAAGCCAGATTGACACCGACGAAGACCACCAACAGGAATTGGCCGATGCGCTTGGCGAGGTAGATCAGATAGGTGCGCATGGCGCCTTGTGCGGTGAGCGTTCCTTCTCTCCCTCATAAAGGGGGAGAAGGAAGCGGCATCAGTTGACCGGCTTCAAGCGGACGAACATGTAGCGTGAGTTACCCCAGTTGGTGACCGGATTGGCATACGGGTTTTCGGCTGTCGGGAACCCGGTCCAATAGGTGTGGTCCATGGCCGTGAATACGTTGTAGGCCATCAGCGGGATCAGCGGCATTTCTCGCGTCACCAGTTTGACATAGTCCTTGCCGAGCTCGACCCCCTTGGGATCATCGAATCCTATAGTTCGGACTTGTTCGATGATCTTGTCGAGTTCCGGATGCGACCAGCGCTGCCAATTGCGCAACGGCTGGGGCTTGCCTGGCTCAGCGACGAACTGCGAGTGCCAACTGTCCATGAAGTACGACAGATCTTGGTGCCCGCCCCACGTTTCGACGCTCCAGCCGATGAAGCTGTCGAAGTCCCCGGCGGCGCGGCGCGTCAGCAAAGTGCCTTGCGCCAAGTCGATTTTGGCGTCGATCCCCGCTTGCTTCCATTGCTGCACGATCATCGTACCGGCGCGCGTCATCACCGGTCGGAAGTCGCCCTCGACCATCAAGCGCATGCTGAACGGCTTGCCATCCGGCGTCATCCACTGGTTGTTGACCTTCTTGAAGCCCGCCTTCTCAAGCAGCTCGCCGGCAGCCGCGACGTCGGTTTTCCACCAACCCATGCCGAAGGCACTGGCGATGTCCTTCGGGTCGGTCGGAATTTGTTCCCCCATCGATGGCCGTAGCATTGCGGCGATCTGGGTGCCGACGGTCGGATCGTAGGGTTTGAACTTGCGCTTGCCCGTGTCGACTTCGAAGTCCTTCACCCACCCTTCCAAGGGTTGATGATAGGTCGCGGGGTGGCCACCTGTTGGCGGCACCGCAATTGCAGAGATGGTGGCAGCTCCGCGATACGCGGCCATCGACACAGCCTTGATGTCGATCATCAACGCCAGTGCCCAGCGGACGTCCTTGTTCTTCAGGTATTCGTTCTGCGTATTGAACACGACCGCCGGCAGCGTCGGATCCGGGTGGCCGTAAGGGAAGCCCTTGAACCAGGCGCGCGTTGACTTGCTCTGCTTGGCGAGTGTGAACATGCCTTCCGGCGAGATGTCGTGGATCACATCAAGTTCATGATTGAGCTGGGCGATAACGCGTTTGTCCGGCGGACCTGGATCGACGTAGGCAAGGTACTTCGGACCTGGTTTGCCGTAGCGGCCGAGTGACGTGCGCTGCCAATCCTCGCGGAGTTGCCAGATATACCACTTGCCATCGGGATCGAAGCTGTTGAGCGTGTAGGCGCTGAGCGACACTGGCTTGTTAAAGTCGAACTTGGAGGGGTCCGGTACCTTTTCGAAGATATGTTTTGGCAGAATCCAAATCGCTCCCCAGCGGACCGTGAAGTTGGCGTGGAACCGCGAGTTCGGTTTCTTCAACTTGAATATCACAGTCTCCGCGTCCGGCGCTTCGACCGACGCTACGTTGCTGCCGAGCACGGCGCTGAAACGCATCGTCGTGTGTTTCAATTGGATATCGACGGTCGCCTTGACGTCGGCCGAAGTGAACTCGACGCCATCGCTCCAGAACAGGCCGCGGCGCAGCTTGACACGCATTTCCGTGAAGTCGGCGTTGTACTGCGGCTTGTCGGCGGCGAGCGAGTTGTCCCAGATACCGTCGAGGCCCTTCTCCGGATCGATGTACCAGAGTGTATCAAGCGCCGCCTGCTGCAGACCATTCGACTGGCTGCCGGCATTGATCGCCCAGATATTGAACCAGCCGGCGTTCTTGATCGTTCCTTCGGGGTTCTCAAGGATCAAAAGTTCCTTGCGGGGGATGTTCTGTGGAATGCCCTGCGCCTCAGTCGGCAGAGTGGACATCATAAACCCAGTCGCGGCGAACATGGCGGCTGCTAGCCGCAGGCGATGCCTCGTCATAACGCTCCTCCGATGTCGTTTTCGTTTTTTTCTTGAGTGCGACAGCGTAGTCGTCGAGCGCGCCGATTTCAACGGCAATTCAAGTCTATGGAAACAACTCAAAAATATGCGTGCGGTGGCCGCCTTCCACAGAGCGTCAACCGCATGTGTCAGAATGCCGGCTGAACCGACGGGCTTTGGATTGCAGCCGATGCCCCGCAGTGTCAGATCGACGCCGCGCCCGTCGCAACACTGGGGGTCAGGCGGGTCCATCGTCCATTCGCGCGTGAGGAACTGACGGCCGCTTCGATGAAAGCGATGCCACGAATACCCTCGTCGAGGCCGGGGTACATGACCTCTGCGGCGACCGGCGACCCGGTCCGATGCGCTCCGATAGCATGGGCGATATCACTATAAATCGTCGCGAAGGCCTCGAGATAGCCTTCCGGGTGGCCGCTCGGAATGCGCGTCACGCGCTGCGCCATTGGCGAAACATTGACGCCACCCCGGGTCACTCGCCCAGGCGCATCGCCGATCCGCACGACCTCGAGATGGTTTGGGTTCTCCTGCATCCAGGCGAGCCCGCCCTGGTCGCCGTAGATGCGAATGCGCAGGCCGTTCTCATTGCCGGGCGCCACCTGGCTGGTCCATAGCGCGCCCCGCGCCCCCCCGGCGAAGCGCAACAGGATCTGCGCATTGTCGTCGAGCCGGCGGCCGGGCACGAAGCTCGACAAATCCGCCAGCAGTTCCGCAACCTTGTCACCGAGGATGAATTCGGCAAGATTGAAGGCGTGCGTGCCAATGTCGCCGATAGCACCACCCGCCCCCGACTGCGCCGGATCGGTTCGCCATGCCGCTTGCTTCTGCCCGCTCGCCTCAAGCGGGCCGCTCAGCCACTCCTGCGCATATTCCACCTGCACCGTGCGCACCCGCCCGATCACACCGCTCTCGATCAGCGCCCGCGCCTCCCGCACCATCGGGTAGCCCGTGTAATTGTAGGTGACGGCAAACAGCCGATCACTCTGACCCGCCGCACGCGCGATCCGCGCCGCCTCCGCGCCGGTCGTACACAAGGGCTTGTCGCAGATGACGTGAACACCCGCCGCCAATGCCGCAACGGCGATATCGGCATGCGAATTGTTCGGGGTGACGATGGCGACCGCGTCGATGCCGTCGGCGCGCGCACGCTCGGCGGCGAACATCTCGGCGTAGCTGCTGTAACTGCGTGCGGGCTCGAGACCAATGGCGATGCCGGAGCGTTTCGCCTTCTCCGGTGTCGACGACAGCGCGCCGGCGACGAGGATGTAGTGATCGTCGAGTCGCGCCGCCATGCGATGCACGGCGCCGATGAACGCGCCCTCGCCGCCGCCGACCATGCCGAGGCGAATGCGCGGGGATGACGAGGTGGCCATGCTCATGCAATCCCCAGCGTGCGTTTGACGAGTGCTTGATCGACGCTGGCGCCGGCGAAGTCGTCGAAGGCTTTATCGGTCACCGGAATGATGTGGCGCTGGATGAAGGGTGCGCCCTCGGCGGCGCCGACTTCGGGTGCTTTCAGGCAGCATTCCCATTCCAGCACCGCCCAACCCTTGTAGCCGTGCGTCGCAAGCTTGGAGAAGATGCCGGCGAAATCCACCTGTCCATCGCCGAGCGACCGGAACCGGCCGGCGCGGTTCACCCAGGGCTGGAAGCCCGAGTAGACGCCCTGCCGACCGGTCGGATTGAGTTCGGCGTCCTTGACGTGAAAGGCCTTGATGCGGCTGTGGTAGATGTCGATGAAGGCGAGATAATCCAAGTGTTGCAGGACGAAATGCGAGGGATCGTAGTTGATCGCGCAGCGCGGGTGTGTGCCGGTCGCCTCCAGAAACATCTCGAACGTCGCGCCATCGAACACGTCTTCGCCCGGATGGATCTCGAAACCGACATCGACGCCGACGGCATCGAAGGCGTCCAATATCGGCCGCCAGCGATGACCCAGTTCCGCGAACGCCGTCTCGACCAGCCCCGCCGGCCGCTGTGGCCACGGATAGACGTAGGGCCAGGCCAGCGCGCCGGTGAACGACACATGCGCCTCAAGTCGCAGATGGCGTGACGCCCGCGCCGCCAGCTTCATCTGCTCGACGGCCCACACCTGTCGCGCGAGCGGCTTGCCGCGCACCGCTTCCGGCGCGAACCCGTCGAACAGCGCGTCGTAGGCCGGGTTGACAGCAACCAGCTGCCCTTGCAGGTGCGTCGACAGCTCGGTGATGGCGACGCCGTTGGCCGCCGCAACACCCTTGATCTCATCGCAATAGGCCTTTGACTCCGCCGCCTTTGCCAGATCGAACAGGCGCGCATCCCAGGTCGGGATCTGCACGCCCTTGTAGCCGAGCGACCCGGCCCACTCGGTGATCACATGCCAGGAGTTG
This sequence comes from uncultured Alphaproteobacteria bacterium, assembly GCA_963714325.1. GTDB lineage: Bacteria > Pseudomonadota > Alphaproteobacteria > Rhizobiales > Hyphomicrobiaceae > CAVQOB01. The sequence goes on from CAVQOB010000004.1 coordinate 14,727, forward strand.
AACGGCGCCGCGTCGCCCGCGAATTGCGCCAGGAAAAGACCAGGACCCTTCATGGTTGCAGGCATGGCATCTCCTTTATGCTGCGATCCAGAGCTTGGCGGCGTCATTGTCCTTGAGCACCGCTGGGCGCTCGATGCGCGATTTGATCACAACAGCTTTACCGGTCTTGCCGGCATTGAGTACAGCATGCATGGCCTCAAGCACGTGTGAGGCGAGCGCGCCGGACGCACGGTGCGGCGTATCAGCCAGCAATGCACTCGCAAGCTCCGCGACCCCCAGGCAACGATAGTTCGCTCGCGGCGGCGTTCCCGGCGGCCAGTTCGGCGACGACCAGTTGGGTCGGCCGAACGGCTTGTCATCGGCCTGCACACTGACCCAGTCGCCGCCCTTCTCGGTGTATTCGACCGTGCCGCCGAAGAAGTTCGGGTCAGGCACGCGCAGCGATCCGCCCGTGCCATAAAGTTCGATCGGTGGGTGGCCGTGTTTCCAGACGTCCCAACTCATCACGAACACGATCGTTGCACCCGAGGCAAAGTGCACCAAGGCCTGCGCCGTCGTCGGCGTTTCAACGGCGATCTTTTTGCCAGTCATCGGCCCTTTGGCGGTCACGGTGCGATGCGCGAACCCCATCGACGATACCGCCTGCACGCTTGCCACCGGGCCAAGCAGGTTGACCAGCGCGGCAAAGTAATAAGGGCCCATATCAAGGATCGGACCGCCGCCCGGCTTAAAGAAGAACGTCGGATCGGGATGCCAGTGCTCCATGCCGTGCGACATCAGAAAGCAGGTGCCGGTGAGGATCTTGCCGATTTTGCCGCTGTCAACGATGTCGCGTGCCAGTCGACCGCCGGCGCCGAGAAACGTATCCGGCGCGCAGCCGATCCTGACGCCGCGCTTGTCGGCTTCCGCGACGAGCTTTGCTGCCTGCGCCGCTTCCACCGTGATCGGCTTTTCCCCGAACACGTGCTTGCCGGCCTTCAATGCCGCGAGCGACACGTCATAGTGCGCGTTCGGCGTCGTCAGGTTGACGATGATGTCGATGTCGTCGCTCCCGAGCAGCTGATTGATCGCACGCGACGCAATCCCATGCGCCTTGGCCTGGGCGCTTGCCGCGTCCTCGCGCATGTCGGCGCAAGCTACGAGCCGAAGCCCCGCAAATTTCCCCATGTTCTGCATGTAGATCGTCGAGATATTGCCGCAGCCGACAATGCCGACGCCGAGTGTCTTTGCCTGTGTCTTGCTCCTGGCCATGCCGCGTCCCCTCACTTCCAACTCGCGACGGTGGCGTGCGCCCGCCGCGCGAACCGCTCGACATCGTTCGGCTTATCGTGCTCGACAACGAACAGTTTCACGCCGGCCGCCTTCAGCGCGGCGACCAGCTCCGGCCACTGCAATGTGCCGTGCCCCGGGTCAGCCCAACCGTCTTCATCGACACATTGGCCGGCGGGAGCCAGATCCTTGATGTGCGCCGAGACAATCCGGTCGGTGTGCCGCTTGATCTCGCTGAGCGGATCGCCATGGCCACGCACGATCCAGGCGAGATCAGCCTGCCAGACAAGATCCGGCGCTTCCTCGAACATCATGTCGAGATAGGTTTTCACTCCGACCTTGGCGTATTCCCAATGGTGATTGTGCCAGCCGAACTTCAGGCCTTCGCCGGTGACGATTTTGCCGATGGCCGCCAGCTCGCGACCGAGCGCACGCCACTCCTTTTCGCCGCCACCGCGTTCATTGATCTGCGGCGCTGGGCCAAAAATTGTATGGATCCCGAGCCCCTGGCACAGCTTCACAGTGGCCCGCGCGTCGGCCCGCAGGCGATCGAGCCCGACGTGGCAGGACGGCGCGGCCATCTGGTGCTTGTCGAGCAGGCGCTTCAGCCGGTCGGGGTCGCCAAGCTGGCCGCCGAACGGCTCGACGCGTTTGTAACCAATGGCGGCGAGCAATTCGAACTGCTGCTCCAGCGGCTCCATCGTGCGCGCGGAATACAGTTGAAACGACAGTCCGTCGATGGGCTTCATGGCGCGGCTCCTCGTTACAAACGGACGCCCGTGCGAGCGTCGAAGATATTGACTTTGTCGGCGGCGATGGCAACGCTGATGGGATCACCGGCCTTCACCGGTGATTCAGCCGGCAATCGCAACGACACCGGCGCTCCACCCAGCCGCGTCCAGGCCAATTGATCGCTGCCCATCGGCTCGACCAATTCAACGTGTGCGGCAAGGCCGGCAGTGGCCTGTTGAATATGTTCCGGCCGCACGCCGAGTTCGACGGCATGACCATCAACGGCCGGTGCTGCGAATGCATAGCCATCCAGCGGCAGCTTCCAGGTCTCGGCTTCAAAAACAACGACGTTGCTCGAGCGGCGCAGCACGCCCGGCACGAACGACATCGCGGGCGATCCGACGAACGAGGCGACGAACTTGTTGACCGGCCGGTTATACACGTCCTTTGGCGTGCCAAGCTGCTGGATGATGCGATCCTTCATCACGGCGATGCGATCGGCCAGTGTCAGCGCCTCGATCTGGTCGTGCGTGACGTACAGCATCGTCGCCTTCAGCCGCTGATGCAGACGCTTGATCTCGACGCGCAATTCGGCACGCAACTGCGCATCGAGGTTGGACAACGGTTCATCGAACAGAAACACGCCGGCATCGCGCACCAGGGCGCGGCCGATGGCGACGCGCTGGCGCTGGCCACCCGAAAGTTGCGCGGGGCGGCGGTCGAGCAAATCGGTGATCTGCAGCATCTTCGCCGCTGCCTCTACCCGTTTTTCGATGTCCGCTCGTGCGAGCCCCGCAACCTTCAGGCCGAACGACATATTGCCGCGCACGCTCATGCGCGGATACAGCGCATAGGACTGGAACACCATCGCGATGCCGCGGTCCTTCGGTTCCTCCCAGGTGACGTTCTGCCCGCCGATGAAGATCTGCCCGGCCTGCACGTCGAGCAACCCGGCAATGGCATTGAGCAGCGTCGACTTCCCGCAGCCCGACGGCCCGAGCAGCACGATGAACTCGCCGCCGGCCACGTCGAGATCGAGCTTGTCGAGCACCTTGATCGGTCCGAACGCCATTTCAACGGCACGCACCGATACGGTCTTGCTCTCACCTCCCACCATGCCTCAACCTTTCACCGCGCCGGCGGCGATGCCGCGCACGAACCATCGGCCCGAGAAGAAATACACGAGCAGCGGCACCAGCGCCGTCAGCATCGTCGCCGCCATCTCGACGTTGTAGGCGCGTTCACCCTGCGTCGAGTTGACGATATTGTTGAGCTGCACCGTCATTGGCAGGTTTTCCCGCCCCGCAAACACCAGCCCGAGCAGGAAATCGTTCCAAATCCCCGTCACCTGCAGGATAACCGCGACGATTAGGATCGGCAGCGACATCGGCAGCATGATCGCGGTGAAGATGCGCACGAATCCGGCGCCATCGACGCGCGCCGCCTTGAACAACTCCGCTGGCAGCGTGGAATAGAAGTTGCGGAACAGCACCGTCATCACCGGCAGTCCGAACACCGTATGAATGAGCACGATGGCCGGCAAGGTGCCGTAGATCCCGAGCCAGGACATGATGCGCACCAGCGGGTAGATGAAGACGGCGTAAGGAATGAACGCGCCGACCAGCAGCATCAGGAACAGCGTCCGCGCGAACGGCGGTTGCCAGAAGGCGAGCGCGTAGCCATTCACCGCCCCGACCGCGATCGAGACGACGACACTGGGGATCAGGATCGTCACCGAGTTCCAGAACCCGACCTGCAGCCCGTTGCAGGTGAGGCCCGTGCAAGCTGTCGACCAAGCCTTCACCCAGGCGTCGAAACTCGGCTTCAGCGGCAGCGCGAACATTGAGCCGGCGCGGATCTCGTCCATCGGCTTCAACGATGTCAGGATCATCATAGTGAGCGGTGCCAGAAACAGCAGCGACGTCGCGATCAACAGGGCATAGACCAGCACGCGCGAGGCGGTCAGCTGGTGTGGCCTTGGGCCTTGCGGGCCGGCCTCTGCCACCACCGCGCTCATCGCACACCCGCTCTATCCTGGCGAAACCGCAGATAGGCCCAGGGTGCCAGCACGGCCAGAACGCCGACCAGCACCACCGTCGAGGCGGCCGTTGCGAGACCGATATTCTGGCGGTCAAACAGATGATCGATGATGAACTTCGCCGGCACTTCCGAAGCAAGGCCCGGGCCGCCGTTGGTCATCGACACGACCAGATCGTAGAGGCGCACCACCGAGATCGCCAGCAATACGATGGCGGTCGCAAGGCTGCCGCCGAGCATCGGAATGACAATCGAGGTGTACGTGCGCCAGGTCGGAATGCCATCGACGCGGGCGGCTTTCCAGATCTCGGCATCGATGCCGCGCAGGCCGGCCAGCGCGATGACCATGACGAGGCCAGCGGCATGCCAGATGCCGGCGGCGACCAGCGTGTAGATCACCTTATCCTGTCGCACGATCCAATCGAATGTGAAGGTTGCAAAGCCGAGATCGCGGCCGAGTTTCTGCAGTCCCATCGACGGATTCAGCACCCAATACCAGATCAGTCCGGTGACGATGAACGACATCGAGAATGGATAGAGCAGCAGCGCGCGGAACACGTTCTCACCCTTCACCCGCTGATCGATGAGGATCGCGAGCAGAAAGCCGAGCGCGACGCTGACGGCAATGAACAGGAAACCGAACACAAACAGATTCTGGACTGAAACGTCCCACCGTGTATTCGAGAACAGTGACTGATATTGCCGGAAGCCAACGAAATTGGAACTTGGCAAAATGCGCGACGATGTGGTCGAGATATAGGCCGACCAAAGCGCGCCGCCGAGGTAGACGACGAGCACGACCAGTGTCGCCGGCGCCAGTGCCAACGCCGCGGGAATGCGTCTGAGATGACGAGGATGCAGCATCGGGAACGCCACGCAGCAGACCCCGGGAAACGCTGACTCGGGCCACACCGTGGCGCCGGATCAGACGCCCGTGATCAGATTGCGCTCTTCATGGTCTGCGCGAACTTGGCGATGAACGCATCGGCATTCGGGTTCGGCGCGTTCCAGAACTCGGAGATGACATCATCGAGTGCGCCGACCAGGGCCGGCGCGGCGACGAGGTTCACATCGGGTGTCTGACGGTTGGCGTCGGCCACCATCTTCATGCCGGCCTGGGCGCAAGCGTCGAGCGAGGACCCATCGACGTCCGTACGAATGGGAATCGAGCCCTTCTTTTGCGCAAACTTGATTTGGGTCTCGGGATCGAGCAGCACTTTGGCCAGTGCCGCCTGCGTCTTCTGTGCCTCCGGATCCTTCTGTTTAGCGAAGGCAAACACGTCGCCGCCCATCAGATAGTGCTGGCCGACGACGGTGCAGCCGTATTCCTTGCCAGGCGTCAGGTTGGCGGCCGCGAATTCGCCTTTGGCCCAGTCGCCCATGAACTGCATCGCGGCCTTGCCGGTGATGACCATGGCGGTCGCGTCGTTCCAATTGCGCCCCGGTGCACCCGCATCGGTGAACGTCTTCAACTTGGCGAACACCTCGGTCGCCTTCTTGAAGGCCGGGCTCTTGACCGCCGCCTCACTCTTCTTGCCGTAGACATCAAGATAGAGATCGCGACCGCCGGAGCCAACCAGCGCGGTGATGAACATCAACCGCTCCCAGTTCTTCTGGCCGCTGAACGCAAGCGGCACGACGCCTGTCGCCTTGACCTTTTCGAGCGCCACCAGAAGCTCGTCGAACGATTTGGGCTCTGTGGCGCCGGCCTTCTCGAAGACGCTGCGGTTGTACCAGAGCCAGTTCTGGCCGTGGATATTAATCGGCGCGGCGTAGATCTTGCCCTTGCGCGAGACAGCGTCGATGAAGAACGGCGGAATGATTTTTCGCCAGTTGCCAGCTTCAGCTACAGCGTCGAGGTCGGCGAGCAAGTTGTTCTCGACGAGTTCGTCGAACTGCTTGCCGGTATTGAACTGCATGGCGGTCGGAGGATTGCCGCCGATGGTGCGATTGATGGCGGCGGTGCGCGCATTGACACCACCCGCCACTGCGCTGTCGACCCAGGTGCCGCCCGATTTCGTGAACTGCTCGGCGAACACTTTGACCGCGGCCAACTCTCCGCCGGACGTCCACCAGTGGATGACTTCGGCTTTCATCCCCTGAGCGAGGGCTGGGCTGGCGATGGCAATCCAGGCTGCAACCGAAAAGGCAGCGCGCGTCGCGGCGCGCGAATAAGTATTGATCATTGGCAGTCTCCTCCTGGGTAGAACAGCCGCTTGGTTGCGGTCTTGTAAACGTTTTCACCCGAGGCTAGCATCGCCGCGAAGAGGAAGTAAAGATGCAACTCAGGACAACCAGCAGATCGGCGACGATCGACGACGTGGCCCGCATCGCCGGCGTTTCGATCGCGACCGTCAGCCGCGCTTTGTCCTCGCCCTCCCTCGTCGCGCGGCCGACGCGCGATCGAGTCATGAAGGCCGTCGGCAAAATCGGCTACAGTCCCAATGCTGCGGCGCGGCAGCTGCGTTCGCGCAAGTCGATGATGGTGATGGTAGTTGTGCCGGACATCGCCAACCCCTTCTTTTCCGAAGTCCTGCACGGCATTGACGAAACGCTGTCTGCCGCCGGATACGGCATCCTCATCGCCAATCTTGACCGCTCGCGCGCGAAGGATGCCCGCTATGTTGCGCTGGCCGCCAGCGGCCAAGTTGACGGCGTCATCTTGCTCTGCGGTCGAACGCTCGGCGGGCGCGCATCGTCTGTCGCTCTGGACGTTCCAACGGTCGCCGCATGCGAACTGATCCCGCGCGCCAACATCCCGCAGGTCGACGTCGCCAATCGGTCTGCCGCTCGCATGGCAACGGCCCATCTGATCGACCTCGGACATCGCCGTATCGCCTATCTCGCCGGGCCCGCGCGCAACGTCCTCGACCGCGAACGCCGCGCCGGATTCCTCGAGGCGACCGATGCGGCGGGCATCCCGCGGACGGATGTCACGCTCTGTGCGGGCGACTTTTCTTTTCGCAGCGGTGCAGTGGCCGCCAGCGAACTCTTCGCCATGCCGGACAATCGCTGCCCGACCGCCGTGTTCGCCGCCAACGACGAGATGGCGATCGGCTTGATCAAGCGCCTCGGCGAACATGGGCTCATCGTGCCGCGCGATGTTTCCGTAGTCGGCTTCGATGGCATTGAATTCGCCGACTATTGCGTGCCAGCTCTGACGACCGTCCGTCAGCCCCGAAGCAAAATCGGTGCAATGGCGGCGCAGCTGATCGTCGATATCATGCAGAATGGCGCGCAGGAATGGCCGAGGCTCACTCGCCTCAACACCGAACTGATTGTGCGCGGAACGACGGCACCGCCACGCGCCGCCGCGCCGCAGCCGAGCCTCACCCGTCAGGCTGCGCACACGATCTGACTGTTGCACAATAGAAGGAAGCACATATGCGACTCACGGCCATGATCGTCTGGGGCGGCTGGAGCGGCCACGAGCCGGAGGATTGTGCGCGCCGGTTCTGCGCCTGGCTGCAGGCGGCCGATTTCGACGTCCGCGTTGAAACTGCCACCTCGGCTTTTCTCGATCCAGCGGTCCGCGACTATGCGCTGATCATTCCGATCTACACGATGTCGAAAATCGAAAAGCCTGAAGCGCTGGCGCTGTGCGCGGCGGTCAAGAGCGGCGTCGGTCTTGCCGGTCATCACGGCGGCATGTGTGACGCATTCCGCGACAACGTCGAATATCAGTTCATGTGTGGCGGCCAGTGGGTCGCCCATCCCGGCAACATCATCGACTATCGCGTTGACATCACCCGCCCCGACGACGCGATCATGGCTGGCCTCACAGGCTTCGAGCACCGATCGGAGCAATATTACATGCACGTCGATCCGGCGAATGAGGTGCTGGCGACGACGACGTTCACGGCCGCGCACGCGCCATGGATCGATGGCGTCGTCATGCCGGTCGTCTGGAAGAAGCGTTATGGGCAGGGCCGCGTGTTCTATTCGTCCCTCGGGCACCTGGCCGCTGAATTGGACAATCCGACCATCCAGACATTCATGACGCGCGGCATGCTCTGGGCGGCGCGCTAAGCGAAATTTGATTGGCCGCGCGACACAATGGCAGCACAAGGCACCGTCGCGAACATGCCCACTTGGATCACCGTGCGAAGTCTGTGGCACGCCGCTAATCCGCCACGACGGCACCGGCAGCCAGCAAATCGAGTTCATCGACGCAGGCATCAGGCGTGCGTCCAGTCGTATCGATCATGCAGTCAGCCCTGGCATACTCCTGCTCACGTTGAGCGAGCAGGCTGTTCAAGTGCTCCAGCGCTTTGGGGTTGCCGTGCATCGGCCGCATGTCGCCCTGCCGGACGACGCGGCTGAGATGCTCCTCTGGCGACGCCTTCAACCAAACCGTCTTGAACGAGCCGAGGATAGCCTCCATCGCTGGACTGTTTGCAACAATCCCGCCGGCGGTTTCCAGGACGATGCGATGTTCGCCGTCGCTGAGACTCTGCACGACCTCATGTTCAAGCGCGCGATAGGCCTCGGGGCCGCCCAGATTGAACAGGTCGTTGAGGCTCATGCCGGCGCGGCTCTCGATCTCACGCGTCACACTGAAAAAGGGCACCTTGTGCCGCTCGGAAAAGAGGCCACCAATCGTCGACTTGCCAGCGCCGCGCAACCCGAGCAGTGCCACGCCTCTGATCGATTTTTTGCGATCCTGAAGGTAACGGTCGATCAGCTGCACCGCGTGTTCTTGATCGCGCAGGCTCATGCCGCGCAGACGATCGACGAGTGGATTGTGGAGTGGGCCGCCAGCGGCGTCCATGCGCGTCGAACCATTCGGTGCCGGTATTAAATTGACGAGCGCCACGTCCAGCGCATGTGCCACGCGCGCGAGCACGCCGACTGAAACATTGGCCACGCCATGCTCCAGCTGGTTCAAATACCGCTCCGACACATCCGCACATTCCGACAGCCGCTTGCGGGAGAGGCCCGCCGCATCACGCGCCGCACGCACGTTGGCGCCGATGGCTTTTGTCACGTGGTCCTGGTTCGTTGCCACCGCCGGTCCTTTTCCGCAAGCTCAACGTTCAAGCATTATAATGCAGAGATATCGCGAGTCAACGCCGCCATGGCGGGAGTCGGAAATAAATTGCACAAAACATCTTGACCTGCCTGAACAAGCACGATAGCAACGCCGCAATAGTCGGTCTCGCGGTCGCGCTGGAGTGATTTCATGACATATTCTGCTCTATCCAAGGCAAGTGCCGCAGGGTCGCAAGGGATCGTCGATTTCAGAACCTCGCCAGACAAATATCGGCACTGGAAGCTCAGCGTTGCTGGTGATGTTGCCGATCTGGTGATGGATGTTGACGAGAACGCTGGCCTCTTTGAAGGCTACCAGCTCAAGCTCAACTCCTACGATCTCGGCGTCGATATCGAGTTGGCCGATGCCCTCCAGCGGCTGCGCTTCGAGCATCCCGGCGTGAAGGCTGTCGTGCTCAAATCGGCGAAAGAGAAGGTTTTCTGTGCCGGCGCCAATATCCGCATGCTTGGCGGTTCGGCGCATGCTCACAAAGTCAATTTCTGCAAATTCACCAACGAGACGCGCAACGGCATGGAGGATTCGTCCCAATTTTCCGGCCAGCGGTTCCTCTGTGCAGTCAAGGGTACGGCGGCCGGCGGCGGCTATGAACTCGCGCTGGCCTGTGACCAGATCATCCTCTCCGACGATGGCAATTCAACCGTCTCGCTCCCGGAAATTCCGTTGCTGGCCGTACTGCCCGGCACCGGCGGCCTGACGCGCGTCACCGATAAGCGAAAAGTCCGTCGCGATCGCGCAGACGCCTTCTGCACCATTGAGGAAGGCATCAAGGGCAAACGCGCCGTCGAATGGCGTCTTGTCGATGCTGTAGCGCCGAATTCGAAGTTCGATGCAGCCGTCGCTGAAATGGCAAAAAAACTGGCCGCCAAATCCGACCGCCCGGAGCATGCCGAAGGCATCGCGCTGACACCGCTGGCGCGCACCATCGCCGACGATACCGTCATCTATTCATCCGTCAAAGTTGAAATCGACCGGGCTGGCGGCCGCGCAACGATAACTGTTCTCGGGCCAACAGACGCGGCGCCCGCGACGGCAGACGACATCCACGCTCAAGGCGTTGCATTCTACCCGCTCCGGCTGGCCCGCGAACTCGATGATGCCATCCTGCATCTGCGTCTCAACGAACTCGAAGTCGGCACGCTGATTTTCAAGAGCGTGGGTGGTTCCCAGCTGGTGCTCGCCTACGACGCGCTCATGCACGCCAACGCAGCGAATTGGCTGGTGCGCGAGGTTCTCAACAACTGGAAGCGCGTATTGAAACGCATCGACGTCACCTCGCGCTCGCTCGTCGCGCTGGTCGAGCCCGGTTCGTGTTTCGCCGGCACGCTCGCTGAGATCATTTTCGCCTGCGATCGCGCCTACATGCTCGACGGCACATTCAAGGGCGACAACCGCCCGGCCGCGACCCTGGCACTGTCCGCGCTCAATTTTGGCCGCTATCGCATGTCGAATGACTTGACGCGGCTCGAGACGCGTTTTCTCGGCGAACCCGATAGCGTCGTCAAAGCGAAGGAAGCCGTCGGCAAGCCATTGGACGGCTCGGACGCCGCCGCCCTCGGTCTCGTCACCGAAGCATTTGACGAAATCGACTACGCTGACGAAGTCCGCATCTTCCTCGAAGAGCGAACCAGTTTCTCCGCCGACGGCCTCACCGGCCTCGAAGCCAACTTGCGGTTCGGAGGTCCAGAGACAATGGAGACGAAAATCTTCGGCCGCCTCACCGCCTGGCAAAACTGGATTTTCCAACGCCCGAATGCGGTTGGGGAAAACGGTGCGCTGAAGCGCTACGGCACAGGCGTCAAAGGCGATTTCAATCCAGAACGGGTTTAGGCAGTAGGCAGTAGGTTGGCCGTCATGAGTAGCGATCGCAAGATCAAACAGAGCCATCGAGATCTGATTGTATGGCAGAAGGGCATGGACCTTGCCGTTGCTGGCTATCGTCTGACTATCGCCTTTCCAATCGACGAGCGTTTTGGCCTCACCAGCCAAATCCGCCGAGCGGGCGCATCGATACCTGCCAATATCGCCGAAGGATACGGTCGCGAAAGCCCGGGCGCCTATGCGCGGCAATTGCGGGTAGCGCAAGGCTCGCTGAAAGAGTTTGAGACGCACATCGAGTTGGCAAATCGCGTGGGCTTGATCGACGATGCTTGCCTTTCACAACACCTTAAGAATGCCAAGGAAGTCGGCAAGATGCTGCCCAGCCTGATCCGGGCGGTAGAACGCTAGGTATGGACACAATTGCCTATTGCCTAATGCCTGATCGCAAAGGGAAACCACACATGACCACCGCATCCCCCGCCGGCGCCGTCGACTACACGACCAAGATCCCTAACAACGTTAATCTCGCTGGCGATCAGCGCGTGCTGAAAGCGCTGGAGCAATGGCACCCCGGCTACATCGACTGGTGGATGACGATGGGCCCTGATGGGTTCCAGACGTCCGACGTCTATCTGCGAACGGCCATCTCGATCGATCCCAAGGGTTGGGCGAAGTTCGACTATGTGAAGATGCCGGAATACCGCTGGGGTATCCTGCTCGCGCCGCAGGAAGACGAGCGTAAGGTCAACTTCGGTGCTCACAAGGGCGAGAAAGTTTGGCAGGAGGTCCCTGGCGAATATCGCGCCATGCTGCGCCGCCTCGTCGTCATTCAGGGCGACACGGAGCCTGCGTCGGTCGAGCAACAGCGCTTCCTCGGCAAGACTGCGCCTTCTCTTTATGACATGCGCAACCTCTTCCAGATCAATGTCGAGGAAGGCCGGCATCTGTGGGCGATGGTCTATCTGTTGCAGAAATACTTCGGCAAGGATGGCCGTGAGGAAGCGGAAGGCTTATTGCAACGCCGTTCGGGCGACGACGACAAGCCACGCATGCTCGGCGCGTTCAATGAAGAGACGCCGGATTGGCTGTCGCTCTTCATGTTCACGTTCTTCACCGATCGTGACGGCAAGATGCAGCTCGAAAGCCTCGCGCAATCGGGTTTCGATCCGATGTCGCGCACCTGCCGCTTCATGCTGACGGAAGAAGCCCACCACATGTTCGTTGGCGAAACGGGTGTCGGCCGCACCATTGAACGCACCTGCGAGGCGATGAAGGCCGCCGGCATCGAAGACCCCTTCGACGTCGCCAAGATCCGCGCGCTCGGCGTCATCGATCTGCCGACCATCCAGAAAAAAGCCAATCTGCACTATTCCCTGTCGCTCGATCTGTTCGGCTCGGAAGTGTCGACCAATGCTGCGAACTTCTACAACAGCGGGCTCAAGGGCCGCTTCATGGAAACCAAGATCGAGGATGATCATGCGCTGACGCAAGCGACCTATCCGGTTCTCAAATTGGTCGACGGCCAGCTCCGCATGGTCGACGAGCCGGCGCTGACGGCGCTCAATATGCGCCTGCGTGATGACTACGTGAAGGACTGCCAGGGTGGCGTCAACCGCTGGAACAAGGTGATCGAGAAGGCCGGCATCAATTTCAGGTTGACGCTGCCGTCGGTCGCGTTCCATCGCCATGTCGGCGAATTCCAGAATGTCAAGGCGTCTCCAGACGGGAAGGTTCTCTCCGAGACCGAATGGGTCAAGTTGAAGGATCAGTGGGTTCCGTCGAAAGACGACGGCGATTTCATCACGTCGCTGATGCAGCCATGCTGGGAGCGTGGCAAATATGCAAACTGGATCGCAGCCCCGAAAGTCGGCATCGACAACAAGGGCGGCGATTTCGAATACGTGAAGATCGCCAACGCTTGAGGTGCTGCGATGCCGGAGATCAGCCGCTTCTTCGGCATCGTCATTGCAATCTACTACAATGATCATGCGCCAGCGCACTTTCACGCCAAGAACGGCGAATTCGCAGCCCAAATTGACATAATGAGTGGCGCGGTCATGGAGGGGCAATTGCCAAAGCGAGCATTGGCGTTGGTCGAAGAGTGGCGTAAACTTCGGCAGTCAGAACTGATCGTGGTCTGGTAGGAAATCTTGGATCGCAAACCGCATTCGAAGATCGAACCGTTGGAGTAACCGCAATGCTGCCAAGGATGGTCGATGCACGGCATGCCGGGCAATACCGTGTGTGGTTGCGATTTACCGATGGGTTGACCGGCGAGATTGACCTCGCCGACGAACTTTGGGGCCCCATGTTCGAACCGCTGAAGAACGTGGACATGTTCGCCCAAGTCCGCATCGATCCCGCGACAGACACGGTCACCTGGCCGAATGGCGCCGACCTATCGCCGACTTGGCTGCGCCAGCAACTAACTTCTGCTACGTCCACGAGTGCAGCTGAGTGATGATACCCCTGAAGCGGCCAGATCTTCGCGCTGAAATCCATTTCCTCACCGCAGGCGATGGGGGTCGTTCAAGTTCCGTGATGTCGGGGTATCGCCCCGATCACGACTTTGGCCATCCCGATGGCGAAATCAACGGCGCAGTGCGTGAATACGATGATGGCGGATGGATCGTTCCTGGCGCGTCGACATCAGCGCGCATGCAGTTGATCGCACCGGAACGCAATGCCAGGCGTCTGTTCGTCGGCATGGCTTTCACGGTTCAGGAGGGCGCGCAAATTGTCGCCCATGGTCGCATCCTCGAAGTTCTTAATCCCAGCTTGGTCAAGACGAACCATGACATCCCCAAGCGTGACCGCCCTCCTCAAACAGCACGTCATCGATCCCGAGATCTGCATTCGCTGCAACACCTGCGAGGCAACCTGCCCCGTCGGCGCCGTCACGCACGACGACAACAACTACGTCGTCGATGCGGAGAAGTGCAACTACTGCATGGATTGCATCTCGCCCTGCCCGACAGGCTCGATCGACAACTGGCGCGTCGTCGCGCGCGATGCCGCCTATTCCATGGCAGACCAGTTCAGCTGGTCGGAACTGCCCAAGCAGGCCGATCTCGGCGAGGCCGCGAGTGACACCGGTCCAGCCATCGACGACGCCGTCGCCAGGATGCTTGCCGATGCGCACGCAGGGGCCGGCGGCAAGGTCATCGCACCACCTTCCGCCGCGAAGCCGAGCGTCAATCTCTATCGCCGCGAAAAGCCGGCGATGGCGACGGTGCAGGGGAATTTTCGCATCACTGCGCCGGGAACCGAAAGCGATGTCCGCCATATTGTCTTGGGTTTCGGTGAGCAGGTTTTCACCGTCCTCGAAGGTCAGTCGATCGGCATCGTGCCGCCCGGCAATCGTGCCGACGGCCGCCCGCACGACATGCGGCTCTATTCCATCGCCTCGGCCCGCGACGGCGAAAAGCGCAACGCCAACAACGTCTCGCTGACCATCAAACGGGTCGACGGCGGTGTCGGTTCGAACTACATGTGTGACCTCAAGGTTGGCGACAAGGTCGCGGTCACAGGGCCCTTCGGTACAACATTTTTAATGCCGAACGATGCCAACGCCAACATCGTGATGATCTGCACCGGCACCGGCTCGGCGCCGTTCCGGGGCTTCACCGAGCGCCGCCGCCGCGCCATGCAGAATGCGGCTGGAAAACTCGTCATGTTCTTTGGAGCGCGGACGCCACAGGAACTGCCGTACTTTGGCCCGCTGCAGAAAGTGCCGAGAAGTCTGCTCGAAAGTCATCTGGTGTTCTCGCGTGTCGCCGGTGCCGACAAGCAATACGTTCAGGACCGCATCCGTACCGAGGCGGCGCACATGTCGACCTTGCTGGCAGATACCAACACGCACATCTATATCTGTGGCCTGAAGGACATGGAGGCGGGTGTCGAGGAGGCGCTGGCCGACGTCTGCCGCAAGCACGGAATGGACTGGGCTACGCTGAAGCCGATGATGCGCGTCGGTGGCCGTTATCACGTCGAAACTTACTGAAAACAGTGCTTGCCGCACCGGGCATCAACTAAGCGGTGAAGCAAAAAACCATTCAAGTGGCACGGCCAAGCGCAGTCGCCATTGCCAACGACACGATACGGGAGGAAGGCATGAACAGATCAATCCAGGCGGTGCCGAAACGCCGCCGCTCACGCGCCGCCAATCCACCGCGCCACACCGGCTGCTTGCCGCGTTGACAGCACCCAGTTGGCCCCCGCGCCGGCTGCCGTTTTCGTTTCGATCTGAGTAACACCCGATGTCGGCCTTTCTGTCCCAGCTCCTCAATGGCGTGCAATACGGCCTGCTGTTGTTCTTGATCGCCAGCGGACTGACGTTGATTTTCGGCGTCCTCGGCGTTATCAATCTGGCGCACGGCAGTCTCTTTATGATCGGCGCCTACGTTGCTTTTCTCGTCGCCAAGACCACCGGCTCGCTGTGGTTTGCGCTGCCTGTCAGCATCGTTTGCGGTTTCGCCCTTGGCCTATTGCTTGAGCGGTTCCTATTCCGTTACTTCTACAAGCGCGAGCATCTCGACCAGGTCCTGTTGACCTTTGCGCTCATCCTGATCTTTGAGGAGCTGCGCTCGTTGCTGGTCGGCAACGATTTCCATTCCGTGCAGGTGCCGCCAGCGCTTGATTTTTCGATTCCCATCACCGACGGCTTCAGTTATGCCGCCTATCGGTTCGCCGTCATCGCCGTCTGCCTCGTGATTGCCGTGGCGCTCTTCCTGTGGATCGAACGCACCAAAATGGGCGCCATCATTCGCGCCGCCGCGGAGAAGCCTGAAATGGTCGACATCCTCGGCATCGACGCCAGCCGTGTCCATCTGACAGTCTTCGCCATCGGCACCGCCCTCGCCATGACCGCCGGCGCGTTGGCGGCGCCACTGACCTCGGTCTACCCCAACATGGGCGATGGCTTGCTCATCATCTCGTTCGTGGTCGTGGTCATCGGCGGGCTCGGCTCGATTTCCGGCGCATTCTGGTCGGCGCTGTTGATTGGGCTTATCGACACGCTCGGCAAAGCCTATGGCGCCAACTTCGGCACCGGCGGCATTGGCGGCCTGCTCGCGGCCGCATCGTCCATGTCCGTCTATCTGCTGATGGTCGTCGTCCTGTTGTTCCGGCCAACCGGGCTGTTTGGAGGCCGGGCATGAGCGACCAAACCCGCATGTTGCCGCAGTCGGCGTTCGGTTGGCTCGGCCTTGCGATCGGCGTGCTCGCTCTCGCCGTCCTGCCCACTCTCGTCCCGCCCTATTACGTCAGCCTGATCACCACCGCGATGATCGGCGCGATGCTGGCGCTGAGCCTGCATCTATTGGTCGGTGCGACCGGGCTGGTCAGTTTGGGGCATGGCGCCTTCTACGGCCTCGCCGCCTATATCGTTTTCCTCTTGTCGCCGGAAAATGCGCCGCGCCCGATCTGGATCACGCTTCCCGCAGCGATGCTGGCGGCAGGTGTTGTATCGTTGCTCGTCGGCGCGATGGCGCTGAGAACCAAAGGCTTTTTCTTCCTGATGGTGACGCTGGCCTTTGGTCAGATGATCTTCTTCGTTTTTCACGACACCAAATTGGGTGGCGGCACCGACGGCGCCTACCTCGCGAAGCCGCTGCTGTCCGCTTTCGGCTTCACGTTTGATCCGCAAAGCCTGCCGCGGGCCAAGCGCGCGTGGCCAGCCTACTACGTCGCGCTGACGCAGCTCGTGCTGATATATGTGCTGCTCGCTTTCCTGCTGCGCTCCCTGTTCGGTCGCGTGCTCGAAGGCATCAAGATCAATGAGCACCGCATGATCGCGATGGGCTTCAATACCGCCGCCTACAAACTCGCAGCGTTTGTCATCGCCGGCGTGCTCGCTGGCGCCGCCGGCCACATGTGGAGCCTGCACACCGGCTTCGTGAACCCCGAGCTTGTCGGTTGGCACAAATCCGCTGAAGCATTGCTGATGATCCTGCTCGGCGGCATTGGCTCGCTCACCGGCGCGATCGTTGGCGCCTTCGCGTTCGTTGCTCTCGGTGAAATCGCCCAACTCGTTACCGAGCGCAAGTTGCTCGTCGAGGGCATCGTCATCCTGGCCGCCGTCCTGCTGCTGCGCGATGGGCTGATGGGCATCGGAAAAATCAGAGTGCGAACACCGAGCGGCAACCCAGCGGCCGGCCAAGACGCGACTGGCAAGAACACGACCGCAACTCTGACCGCTGCCAACGCGCGCTCCGATTTTGCTGGAGGCGGCCAGTGACCAGCCCCATACCCAAGCCGGTCCTCTCCGCCACCGACCTCTCGCGCTCCTTCGGCGGGTTGGCGGCCGTCCGTGACGTGACCCTTGAACTGCACGTCAACCAACTGCATGCTGTCATCGGCCCGAACGGCGCCGGAAAATCGACGTTCGTCAACCTGCTGTCCGGTCATTTGTCGCCGAGCAAGGGGCGCATCCACCTCGCTGGCCGCGACATCACGGGAACACCGGCGCACCGCATGGCGCACCTCGGAGTCGGACGCTCGTTCCAGCGTACCAACATCATGAAATCACTCTCGGTGCTGGAAAACGTCCGCCTCGCCGCGCAAGCCGTACAGCTGCCGGTGACGCGTATTCTTTCGACGTCCCGGCGCCAGACCGGGCTGATCGACATCGCAAGGCGCGCCCTCGAGCGCGTCGGTCTTGCCGGCGAGGCGAACGCGATATCGGGCACGCTCAGTCACGGCGCGCAGCGCCAACTTGAGATTGCTATGACGCTCGCGATCACTCCGAAGGTGCTGCTGCTCGACGAGCCGTTGGCCGGCATGGGTCAGGAGGAGGGCGAGCGCATCGCGACATTGTTGAAGTCGCTCGCCCGCGATCACGCTGTCCTGCTGATCGAGCACGACATGGATTTCGTCTTCAAGGTTGCCGATCAGATGACCGTCCTTGTCGAAGGCGCCGTATTGGCCACCGGCCGGCCTGGCGACGTCCGCAACAACGCCGCTGTGCAATCCGCCTATCTCGGAGGCCACGCATGACCGCTGCTGTTCCGCTAGTGGCTGTCGTCGACCTCAACACTTTTTACGATGAAAGCCACATCCTGCGTAACGTGTCGCTGGCCCTGATGCCCGGAGAGACGCTCGGCCTGATGGGCCGAAACGGCATGGGCAAGACAACGCTGATCCGCACCATCATGGGGCTCGCACGCGCCCGCTCTGGAACCGTTACGGTGGCTGGCCGCGACATGACCCGCGCCGCACCGTTCCGCATCGCCCAGCAGGGTCTGGCCTATGTCCCCGAAGGTCGCGGCATCTTCGCCTCGCTGTCGGTCGCCGAGAACTTGGCCATCGCCGAACGCCCCGGCGTCGACGGCAATCGATCCTGGACCATTGAACGAGTCCTTGAGCTTTTCCCGCGCCTTAAGCAGCGCTACAGCAACGGCGGCGATCAGCTCTCCGGCGGTGAGCAGCAGATGCTGGCCGTCGCTCGCGCGCTGCTGACCAATCCGCGTGTCCTCATCCTCGACGAGGCAACCGAAGGCTTAGCGCCGCTGATCCGCGATGAAATCTGGAAGACGATCCGCTTGGTCCGCGAAACGGGCATCGCAACACTCGTCGTCGACAAGACGGTATCCGAGGTGACGGCGGTGGCCGATCGCGTCGCCATTCTCGTCAAGGGTCAGATTGTCTTCGAAGGCACGCCGGCCGCCCTGAAATCCAATCCAGACATCATGCAGCAGCATCTGGGTGTATGAAGACGCAAGGTTCGCCATTCCGACGATGGGAGATGTGACATGACGGGCACGGATGAGAGTGTATCCTGGACACCGCCGTCCGGGCTCTACAATGCCGCGGTCGATATGGTCGATCGCAATGTCGCCGAAGGTCATGGTGCCAGGCTCGCCTTCATCGATCCAAAAGCGCGATTGACATACGCCGAGCTGCAGCAGCGCTGCAACCGCTTCGCCAACGCGCTGCCGCGCCTCGGCATCGCCCGCGAGCACCGCATTGTGCTGATCATGCTCGACACCGTCGATCTGCCCGCCGTGTTCTGGGGCGCGATCAAAGCCGGCGTCGTCCCGATCCCGCTCAACACGCTGCTACCGCCGGAAACCTGGCGTTACATGATCGAGGATGCGCGCGCCGATGCGGTGGTCATCTCGCAAGAACTCTACGATCGCGCAGCACCCTTGCTGGAGGAAATCGCGCAGCGCCGTCATCTCCACGTCATCGTCAGCGATCGCCCAAGCGACCAGACGACAATCGGCCTGGCGACGCTGATGGACGGCAGCGCGGCGCAAGCCGAGGCGGTCGATACGCGCGCCGATGAAACCGCGTTCTGGCTCTATTCATCCGGCTCGACCGGCAATCCGAAAGGCACCCGCCACGTCCACGCCAGCCCGATGGCCACGGCCAAGCTGTTCGGTGGTGGCGTTCTCGGCATCAAGCCCGATGATGTCGTCTTCTCCGCCGCCAAACTTTTCTTTGCCTACGGCCTCGGCAATGCCATGTCGTTCCCGATGTCGGTCGGCGCGACGGCGATCCTGTTGCCCGATCGCCCGACGCCCGACAGCGTCAAGGTGATCCTGCAAGCGCACAACCCGACGATCTTCTGCGCCGTGCCGACGCTGCTGACGGCCATGTTGGCGCAGCCAGATCTGCAAAAAGGCGCCGGTTCGTCGCGCCTCAGGCTCACCACATCCGCCGGCGAAGCTCTGCCCGAGGAAATCGGCCAACGCTGGCAGCAGCGGGTCGGCACCGAGGTCATCGACGGCATCGGTTCGACCGAGATGCTGCACATCTTCGTCTCCAACCGCCAAGGCAAGGTGCGCTACGGCTCGTCCGGCACGCCGGTGCCAGGTTACGCGGCCAAGCTCCTCGACGATGATGGCAGCATCGTTCCACAGGGCGAGGTCGGCGAGTTGGTCGTCAAGGGTCCGTCGGCGGCCGAGGGCTACTGGCTGCAACGCGATAAATCGCGGCGCACATTCCGCGGCGAGTGGACCCACACCGGCGACAAGTATCGCATCAGCGAAGACGGTTACTATTACTATTGCGGCCGCACCGACGACATGTTCAAGGTCTCCGGCATCTGGGTCTCGCCGTTCGAAGTGGAATCCGCCCTGATCACCCACGCGTCGGTGCTCGAAGCCGCCGTCGTCGGCAAGGAAGACTCCGACGGCCTGATGAAGCCCAAGGCCTTCGTTGTGCTGAAGCCTGGCGTCAAGCCCGAGGACGGTCTGCTCGACGAACTGAAGGCGCATGTCAAGCAGCACGCCGGCGCCTGGAAATACCCGCGCTGGATCGACGTCCGCAGCGAACTCCCCAAGACCGCAACCGGCAAGATCCAGCGCTTCAAGCTGCGCGATGAGTAAGCGATGGCAACCGGTGGGGCGGCTTTGGTGGCCTTGCTCTGCAATGCGCCAGCCACAAAATTGAGCAATCTCCGCTTGATCCGCCATGCCCCGTCCCATAAAGATGGCGTGTGAGCCGGCCCCCATCGTCTAGCGGTCAGGACGTCAGCCTCTCACGTTGAAAACAGGGGTTCGATTCCCCTTGGGGGCGCCACTCCGGAACAAAAGTGCGAAACCCTGGACCGGGCCGCCGTGTGCGGCCACGGCGGCCTCCAATAGGCGGTCCGGCGGATGATAGGAATCTGGCGGTCGAAGAATGCGATGCGATTGGCAATCGAGCCAAGCGAGCCTGATCCCAAGCGACCGCGGCTAACGTTCCCGGAATTGCTTATGTTAGGGCTAGCCCATGCCATAGTCCATAAAATCGTACATCATGGCGGTCCCCTTTTCTACTTCGGGGGCGGCGGCGACGTAATAAAATTAGACGACACGCACTTCAGTCATCATGCCTGTGGCCATGTGGTAGAGGTGATGGCAATGTAGGAACCATGACCCCTTCAAATTAGCGTCGAAGGCGACTGTGATCGGAGCATGCGCCGGCACGATCAGGGTGTCGCGAATTGCACCTGAAAAGCGGCGTCCACCAACCCCTACGACCTGGAAGTGATGTCCGTGCAGGTGCATCGGATGCATCATCATGGTGGGGTTCATGAATGTCATCTCGACGCGTTCGCCCTGTTTGACCTCGAAGGGCTGATGCTCACCGTGGATGCGACCGTTAATGGTCCAGCGATAGCCCGGTTGTTCGCCGAGCATCACCATGAACGATTTGTCAGGACGCTTGCCGGCAAGGGGATTGGTAGCCTTGAGCGTCGTTTCGAAACTCAGATCGAGCATACCTTGCTTCTTGTCGAGCGCAGCGGAAAGCTTGGCTATCGCAGCGCCAGGCGTCGCCAGTACGATGCCAGTTACCTGTTGACTGTCTTCGACCTGCGCAAATACCGGGAACGCACCTCCTTCTTTCGGAATCTCAACCACGAGATCAATACGCTGGCCTTGGGCGAGTGGATACGTGGTTGCTTTGGCTGGGTGGCATGGCATCCCGTCGACTGCGATGGCCTGAGAGACCAAGCTTGGTGTCGAGATGAAGAAGGAAGTTGCGGTTCCGCCATTGATGATGCGCAAGCGAACCCGGCCACCCTTCTCGACCATAACGGTGTCCGGATCGTCGAAAGTACGATCATTGGCAAGATAGGCATCGTACCGCACGTCGTTGGCATGGGTCATTCCCATACCGCCACCGCCCATCATGTGCCCCCCAGAAGCACTGGCACTGCCTTGTTCTGGCATCCTGTGCATTCCAGCGCCATGCTGTATTGGTGCTGCGCCGCTTGATATTGGTGCGGACGACTGTGCTGCGCCGTGCCCTGCATGGGCGTTCGTTCCGCCAAGCTCAGCCAGTATCTCCTGCGGTGAGCGAAATGCGAAATCATGCAACATGACGACAATGTCCTGGACGTCGCCCGCGTCCTTCTCGCGGGCGATCATGGGCGCTGCGAGCAATTGCTGCTCCGATAGCGTATGGGAGTGCATCCAGTGCGTGCCCGGCGTCAGTTCGAAATCGTAGGTATCCGATAGATCTGCCGCGCATGCGCCGCCGCCGGGGCGAGCACGATCCTGGTCGAACGGCGCCTTGACCTGGCCGTGCCAATGCAACTGCAGTGGCTCGCCCGAAGCGTTCAGAACCGACCCCGCAAAGCGATCGCCTTCTTTCGCAAAAATTCCGGATTTGCCATCCGCGCCAAGTACCCTGAAAACCTTGGCAGCCTTCTTGTTGACCTCGATGGTATGCGTGTCGACTTTGATGATGGGAGCTGCAGCAAATGCGCGGTGCAACGGCATTCCTGTTGCAAGTATTCCGCCGAATACGGCGCCAGACTGCAGGAGGGACCGGCGCGATAGTTTCTCGTTGGTTAGGTTGTGGCTCATGACAGCCTCCACGTCTTATCGTTGTTGTGAGGTCAAAACTTCCCTTGGACAGTTTCACCGTCGGGCGCCGTCAACTGGATTGCTCCTTTTACACCAGGCTTCACCGCAGCTGGCGCCGTGCCGATCAATTTGGATCCGTCTGCTGGCGACAGTGGGAACCGCTGAGACTTGCCGTCGACAATAAGAATTGCGTTGGCCAAGAAGTCCTTCGCAGGAATAGGTTTGTCATTGACGTCGCTCAAGTAGACAACAACGTTCGGCGTGCCATCGACAACCAGTTCGGTGTGATACTTGCCCGCGTCAACGCGAAGGCCGCCATTTCGTCCTTTGGCGGCTTCGTGTGCGAAGGCCGCAGACCCGGTCGCGATCAGGATGGAAAGGGCGACGGCAGCGAGGCGATAGATGATCATGGATAGTCTCCTTCGGGTTGGTTAGTAGGCTTCGACGGCTGTCGTCGGCGGCGGTTGCGTTTGCGATGATTCGGTGCCGGTGCGTGCCTGAGCGACGAGCCGCTCCAGAGACGCGCGGCCATAGCGAAGGAACAATACAGGCGTGAGTGCGGTATCGAGCAGCGTTGCGCTGATGAGACCGCCGAAGATGGTGATGGCGACAGGATGCAGGATTTCCTTGCCCGGCGCGTGCGCGTCGATCATCAGCGGAACCAGCGCGATGCCAGCCGAAAGCGCCGTCATCAGCACCGGTGTCAACCGTTCGAGACTGCCGCGCACGACAAGATCGGGGCCGAAGGGCATCCGCTCCTGGATGGCGAGATTGATGTAGTGGCTGATCTTGAGAATGCCATTGCGTGTCGCGATGCCAGTCAGGGTGATGAAGCCGATCATGCTGGCGACCGACAGGGGCTGACCGACCCACCAGAGCGCCACCACCGAGCCAATGAGGGCCAACGGCACACTGCCCATGATGATGAGGGCGAATAGGACGGAGCGATAGCGGCTGTAGAGAATAGCAAATACAAGCGCCAGCGAAATGAGAGAGAGCCACGCGATGGTGCGCATCAACTCTTCC
Organism: uncultured Alphaproteobacteria bacterium; assembly: GCA_963714325.1. Lineage (GTDB taxonomy): Bacteria > Pseudomonadota > Alphaproteobacteria > Rhizobiales > Hyphomicrobiaceae > CAVQOB01. The sequence goes on from CAVQOB010000004.1 coordinate 37,962, forward strand.
TGCGCCTGGAATGTGCCCTCGAGCGTCGTAAAGAATCCGGTCGGCAACTTTGATGCGGCGAGTTCGCGACGGATGTCGGTGATGATCGCAGCCATATCGCGAACGCCGTCGGAATTTGCGAGTACGACGATGCGCCGCTTGGTGTTCTCGCGCAAAATCTGGTTGGGACCGTCGGTCTCCTTGACCTCAGCCACTTGCCGAAGCGGAATCCAGCCGGATGGCGTTTCGATCAGAAGATCGGCGAGGCCTTGCGTCGTGCGCATGCGATCGGGCAAGCGTACGACAAGGTCAAATCGCCTGCTGCCATCGACCAGCCGAGAAACGAGCCGCCCATTGGATAAGCGTTCCAGCTGCTCAGTGATCTGAGCCGGCTGCAGGCCATAGAGTGCGGCCTTCTTATAGTTGACTGTGATTTCGAGCTGCGGGATACGCACCTGCCTCTCGACCTGGAGATCGACCACGCCAGGGATCTTGGTGAGCCGCTGCCGCGTCTCTTCGGCAAGCGAGCGCAATGTATCGAGGTCCTCACCGAAAATCTTGACGGCGATTTGCGCACGCACGCCCGAAAGCATGTGATCCAGGCGATGCGAGATGGGTTGCCCGACATTCGTTGCGGCTGGCAGAACCGACAGACGGCTGCGAATGTCGTTGATGATTTCATTCTTAGAGCGTTCGGAGGGCTTGAGATCGACTTCGATCTCGGAGGAGTGGACGCCCTCGGCGTGTTCGTCGAGTTCCGCGCGTCCGGTGCGGCGTGCCACCAGCTTGGCCTCCGGCACTTCCATGATCAGCTTCTCGGCGACGAGACCGATGCGATGGCTTTCCGCCAGCGAGATGCCTGGCTGGAAGAGTGTGTTGATGGTGAGCGTGCCCTCATTGAACGGCGGCAAGAAGGCGCGAGGGAGTGCGATTGCGGCGATCACGGCTAGAAGCACACCAAGGCCAGTGCCGGTCATCAACGTGCGCGGATGCGCGAACGACCAACGCAGAAGCGCACGATTTCCCCGTTTTAGATTGCGGACCAGCCAGCTTTCATGCTCGTCGAGGCGCTTCAAGCTGGGCAGCAGATAGTAGGCCATGACAGGTGTGAGAGTAATGGACACAACCAGGCTGGCCAGAATGGAGATGATATAGGCTTGCCCAAGCGGGGCGAAGAGCCGTCCTTCGATCCCGGACAGTGAGAACAACGGGACAAAAACTAGCACAATGATCATGGTCGCATAGACGATGCCGGATCGCACTTCCTGGCTGGCGGCGACGACCACGTCGAACGTCGATCGCGGATTTCCGACCTCCCGGTTTTCGCGCAAGCGCCGAAAGATGTTTTCGACATCGACGACCGCGTCATCGACCAATTCACCAATTGCGATGGCGAGGCCGCCGAGCGTCATGGTGTTGATGGAGAGACCAAGGGCATAGAAGACGATGGCGGTTGCAAAAATCGAGACGGGAATGGCGGTAAGCGAGATGAATGTTGTGCGAACGTTAAGCAAGAACAGAAAGAGGATGATGGCGACCACAGCCACAGCCTCGATCAGGACCTTCTTGACGTTGCTGATAGAGGTCTCGATGAAGTTGGCTTGCCGGAATACGATGTTGTCGATCTTGATGCCCTTCGGCATGGTCTGATTGAGCTCGGCCATTGCGCGTTCGACCTCAGCCGACAACTTGACCGTGTCGATGGCAGGTTGCTTCTCGACCGAGAGGATGACCGCTGGCTTCCCCATGAAGCCGGCTTCGCCACGTTTCAGGCGGGCGCCATACGAGACTTCGGCAACTTGATGCAAATAGACGGAGCGGCCGCCCTCGGCGGCGATGACGACGTCTCTCAAATCTTCAAGCTTCAACGTGCGGCCGATATTGCGGATCAGAAATTCACGGCTGTACTGATCGGCAAAGCCGCCGCCGCTGTTGGTGCCGAAGCGCTGTAGCGCGCGTTCCATCTGTTCGAGCGTGACGCCAAGAGCCCGCATGGCCGGTGGGATCGGCGCAACCCGAAACTGCCGAACTTCGCCGCCGATGGGGATGACTTGGGCGACGCCGGGTATAGTCAGTAGCCGTGGCCGAATGACGAAATCAGCGATCTCGCGCACTTCCATCGGGCTTGCCGCTTCTGCAGTGACGGCAAACATGAGAATCTGCCCCATGATGGAGTTGATCGGCCCCATCTGCGGTGTGACGTTGGCAGGGAGTTGTTCCTTGACGAGGCCCAGCCGCTCGGAAATCTGCTGGCGGTTGCGGAAGATGTCGGTGCCCCAGTCGAACTCAACATAGATGATGGACAGGCCGACACCTGAGACGGATCGCACGCGGGACACACCGGGCAACCCGTTCATCTGTGTTTCGATTGGAAATGAGACGAGTTGCTCGACCTCGGCAGGTGCTAACCCCTCCGCCTCGGTCATGATCGTGACTGTCGGACGATTCAAGTCGGGGAAAACGTCCACCGGCAAGCGCTGCAGGGTGAATGCGCCGTAGAGGACCATTACGGCCGCGAGTGCAAGCACCAGCAGGCGGTTTCGCAGGGAACGGGTGACGAGAAATGTGAACACGTCTGTCTCCCTACCTGATCTGGTTCAAGAGCTCGGATCCCAGCGTGACGATACGCTTGCCCGGCTCGATGCCTGCGATGATCAGGACGCGTTCGGCATCGAGTTGCTCGATGCGGACCTCACGCGGGACAAATCGTTCTGCATTGCTGTGCTCGTAGACAATGCTCTGGCCGTTCGCACCTCGCAGGACGGATTCGCGGGGCACCGCGATGCCGCTCCGTTCCTCGGTCGTCGTGGCAAGCACCGTCAAGAATTGACCAGCCCGCAGGCCTACTGCATCTCCCTTTATCGAGAAATGAATCGGGATCGATTGATTGCGATCTGCCAATCCGCTGCCGACATAGACGAGATCCACGGTGCGACCGCCTGTGAATAAGCCCTGTGCCGTCCCATTCGTAGCCTGTGGTTCGAAACTGAGGGCTTCGACCCACAGGCGAGCCGGATCGACGATCTGAAAAATGATCGAGTTCGGTTCGGCCATCTGACCGGCAATGGCGTTAGAGGAGGCAATCACACCATCGACAGGCGATACCAACGCTTCCGGCTCTCGCTGCACGCGGTCGAGATTGACACGCCGAGCATTCAATCCCTTCAATTCGAGTTCGGCATCTTCGAGTTGGCTCTTGGCAATGACTTGTTGAAGCGACCGAAAGCGCTCGACCTTGCGCGCTACAATCGAAATTTGCTGATCCAGCTCACGAGCTTGCTGTTGCTGTGCCGTTGCATCAGCCGACGGCAGCGGCGGGCGCACGAAGGCCAACGTGTCACCGGCCTTTACAGGCGTGCCGAGTGCCTTGAAACCTCCAAGCGGCGGACTGAGCCGACCGCCGACCGAGGCTTGGACGAGGCCGCTTGCATTGGGGTCGGCAATGATCCGTCCCGGCAATTCCAGAGCACGTCGATGCGGCTTGGCTTCGGTGAAGATCGTACGCAAGCCAAGAATGCGTTGTGTCGGCTTTGGTACGAACAGAGCGCCATCCGGAAAACGTTGAGAGACGTCGCGCACGGCAAAAGTCGAGGCAGGATCAGCAGCCCTGGTATCTGACGGAAACAGACTTGGCAGCAGGGCGAGAATCAATACGGCCGCCGCGCCACGCCGTCGCCTGATGAGCAATGTCACCAGCACACCTCCCGCGAACCCCAACACGACCGCAACCAGTATCGATGAACGAACCGACCCTGAGTCTTGGCGAAGCCCCTGGGCAACTGCTGGATTGATACCGATCGATTGGCTCTGTCCGATTGCATCTATGGCTTGAGGCGGAATTTTAAGTGTCGTGGTGAGGATATCGACAATACCATTCGCCGAGATCGTGATCGCAAGGTCGTAAGATCCAGGCTTTGCCAGAAATGGCGCCATGACGACATACGCCCCGGTGCCGTCAGGCTTCGGCGTGAGAATGCCGCCAGCGGCATCGATCTCAATGCTGGCGCCATCGACGGGCCGATTCTCACGGAACGTATCCAGAAAAAATGAAAGCTTATCACCCCGCGCAATGACCACGATCTCGAAATCCGTCGACGACGCGTCCGCACGCGGCGCGATGGTGCCAGATACCGGTGGAGGAGGTGCTCCGTGGTCATGGCCATCATGGGCAAAGCCCGGCCGCCCAGCAATGAGCAGCAAAAATGTCAGTGACGCGAACGCCGTTTTAAGAGCGATCGACGATTGCATGGCTTCCCCCGTCGTGAATTCAGGTGCTCAGGACTTTGAACATAGCAAAGGCGGTGTGACGGCGCGTTTCGGTTCTGTATCAAATTGTTTCAGAGGCGATGCAGAGGGAGCGTCGTGCTGATCCGGAGGCCGCCCAACGGACGGTTGGAGAGCGCAAGTGTGCCCCCGTCAGCCTCAATATGGTTCTTGGCGATCGTGAGCCCCAGTCCGACGCCCCCGGTCTCGCGATTACGGGAGTGGTCCAGGCGAACGAAGGGCTCCAGGACGGCCGCCATGTGCTCCTCGGGAATGCCGGGACCGTCGTCCTCAACCACAACAACAACCGCGCGTTCGTTCTGGGTGGCCGACACGCTGACCTTTGATCCGAATCGCTCGGCATTGCTGACGAGATTGTTGAATGCGCGCTTGAGGCCGATCAGCCGTCCATCGACAACGATGTGCGATCGAGCCACGAGTGTAACGTCTGCTCCGGCGTCGCGTGCGTCGTTGACGATGGTGTCGAGCAGGGCAGTCAGATCGAGCGGGCGCTGAACTTCGACCGTCTCGTCACCGCGCAGATATGACAGTGTCGCATCGATCATTTGTTCCATCTCGCCAATATCCGCAGTGATTGCCGCCTTAAGTCCTTCATCGGGAAGGTCCTCGGTGCGCAGCTTCAACCTCGTCAGCGGCGTCCGCAAATCATGCGATACAGCGGCAAGGGACTGCGTCCGCCGCGCGATCAAATCGGCGATCCGGCGTTGCATATCATTGAAGGCTTTCGCCAGGTCACGGATTTCCTCGGGGCCGGTTTCGCGAACGGTCACGGGCGGACCGTCGGGTGAGAGCGAGCGTACTGCTGCCGACACGGTCCGGATCGGACGCGTTAGCCAACGGGCGATGAGGACTGATAGAAAAATGACGCCGAGCGCCATGAGTGTGGTGGAGATAATGGTGCCATGGCCGGAGGTGCGAGGACGGCCGACCGCAAAAACGCTGACATTGATCCAGCTGTCGTCTGGCAGACGCATGGAGACGAGGGCTACATGAGGATCAGACCCTGCGCTGCTGCCAACGATGATATCGTTGGCGCGTTGCTCTGGTGCGAGAGTGACAATTTGGCGGACCAAGCTGTGCCATTTCTCGGTTCCATCGCCACCTGGTATGGCCCCGCGCGTCTGTCCCCAATGGGCTTCGATCATGCCCCCAGAAAGTCCGTGCGCAACGGTCTCACGTCGGGATGGTTCAACAAGCATCACACTGCGCTTGATGGCGATGATTTGCTCGGCAAGGCGGGTCTCATGCGCGATTGTTAATTCGCGGTCGAGCGTATGCTCGTAGGTCCACAAACTCAGGAAATGTACGAGCGTGATGCCAATCAAGGAAACCAAGACCGCCCTTGCGGCAAGCGTATCGAACGACCGTCTCATGCCCGTTCGACCGAGGGTACAAACATGTAGCCTGTGCCCCGTATGGTTTTAATAATGGCCTGGCATTCCTCACCAACATCGATTTTTCGGCGCAAACGGCTGACCTGGATGTCGATGGCGCGGTCAGCGCCGGTGGCCATACGATGCTTGGCCGCATCCATGAGCTGATCGCGGCTAAGCACGCGTTGCGGGGCCTCGAGGAAGGTCAGCAGCAAATCGTATTCGCCAGTCGACAGATCGACAACCACACCCTTGGGGTCCATCAACTCACGCCGCCGTGTGTCGAGTGTCCATTGCTCGAAGCGAAGGCAATGACCGGTACCTGCTTGCGGCACATCGAGATGGGCCCGCGCCCGGCGTAGGACTGAATTGATACGTGCCAGCAGCTCGCGTGGATTGAATGGCTTGGCGACATAGTCATCAGCGCCGAGTTCAAGGCCAACGATGCGGTCTGTTTCCGAACCCCGAGCGGTCAGCATGATGACCGGAAGTGAGGAGTTGCTGCGGATTTCCTTGCAGAGGTCCAGCCCATTGCTACCAGGCAGCATGATGTCGAGGATGACCAGATCGATCGAAGCCGTCGCAATCGCCTGCCGCATCTCCCGACCATCGCGAGCCGTGGTGACCCTGTGACCGTGCTCGCGCAAGAACTTGCCCGCGAGCTGACGGATTTGGGCATCGTCATCCACGATGAGGATGTGTGCGTCACTGCCGATAGGAGCGGGGCTAACACTAGAATCAGAATTCATGGCGGTCATGGGATGCACAATCTGGGATGGGACGAGTGCAAGCCTACCCCATTCATTGTTTCAATAGGTATCGCGAGTGTTTCAAAGTGTTTCACGCGAAGCCTTTCACGCTGTTTGGACTTTCCGGGGTCCTATCTTGAGGCTCATGCCTTGGACCGCGAGATCACAGCCATAAGCTCTTCGATCTTCTGCTCCTGGTCGGCCTTGCTGCCGCTGGTCATCGCATGCTTGACGCAGTGATGGATATGCTCGCGCAAGACTTGCTCCTCGACGCGCGCGAGTGCTGCGCGCACGGCAGAGATCTGAGTGACAATGTCGATGCAATAGCGGTCCTCCTCAACCATGCGTGAGAGACCACGCACCTGACCCTCGATCCGGTTCAGACGCTTGAGGTGGGATGCTTTGGTGATTTTCGTCATGCCTTGACTGATACCCCTCCAGGGTATATTTGTCAACAGATACCCCCTAGGGGTAATTGCATTTTTAAAGCTAGCCCGACAGTACGAGGCAACTCATCATGGCAACGCACAGCGCTCATACTCACACCCATGGTGCCGGCCAAGACACGCCAGCGGCCGCAGGCGCGAAAGATCCCGTCTGCGGCATGACCGTTGACCCGCATTCGGCGAAGCACCGGCATACGCATGAGGGACAGCCCTACTATTTCTGTTCAGGCAAGTGCCGCGAGAAGTTCATTGCCGAGCCCGCAGAATACCTGAGGCCAGAGACCAAACCGGCCGCCGCAATTCCGGCTGGCGCGATCTACACCTGCCCCATGCATCCCGAGATCCGCCAGGAAGGGCCAGGCTCGTGCCCCATCTGCGGCATGGCGCTGGAGCCAGAACTCGTCTCGGCCGAGGCGCAGCCTAATCCGGAACTCGCCGATATGACGCGGCGCTTCTGGATCGGCCTTGCCCTCACATTGCCGGTCTTTGCCCTTGAAATGGGCGGCCATCTTACGGGCCTGCATCAATGGCTTGGTCAACAGAAATCCAACTGGATACAGCTGGTGGTGGCAACGCCCGTCGTGCTGTGGGCTGGCTGGCCATTCTTCGAGCGCGGTTGGAATTCCCTCAAGACGCGCAATCTCAACATGTTCACGCTGATCGCCATGGGGACCGGCGTCGCATGGGGTTACAGCGTCGTAGCCACCTTCTGGCCGGGCATGTTCCCGGCCTCCATGAGGGGCCATGACGGCTCGGTCGCCATTTATTTCGAAGCCGCGGCGGTCATTACAGTGCTCGTGCTCCTGGGGCAAGTCTTGGAACTGAGAGCGCGCGAGCAGACCAGCGGTGCCATTCGCGCACTGTTGGATCTGTCGCCGAAAATGGCGCGCCGCATCAAGCCAGACGATACGGATGAAGATGTCGGTCTCGATCAGGTGGTGGTCGGCGACAGTTTGCGCGTGCGCCCCGGCGAGCGCGTGGCCCTCGACGGCGTCATCCTTGAAGGCCGCAGTTCGATCGACGAGTCCCTTGTGACGGGTGAATCGATGCCCGTGACCAAGACCGTCGGCGATAAGGTCATCGGCGGCACGATGAACCAGTCGGGCGGCTTCGTTATGCGGGCAGACAAGGTCGGCCGCGATACCGTGCTTGCTCAAATTGTCCAGATGGTCGCGCAGGCGCAACGGAGCCGTGCGCCTATTCAGCGGCTCGCCGATCAGGTCTCCGCCTGGTTCGTTCCAGCCGTTATTGCTGCAGCACTTCTGGCCTTCACCGTTTGGTCGATCTGGGGGCCGGAACCCCGCTTTACCTACGGTCTGATTGCGGCGGTGTCCGTACTCATCATCGCCTGCCCATGTGCGCTCGGCCTCGCCACCCCGATGTCGATCATGGTGGGGGTGGGGCGCGGCGCGCAATCCGGCGTTCTCATCAAGAGCGCGGAAGCACTCGAGCGGATGGAGAAGGTAGACACGCTTGTCGTTGACAAGACAGGTACCTTGACCGAGGGCAAGCCGAGTGTCGTCGCGATCAAAACTGCGAATGGGATTGTCGAAGCCGACCTCTTGCGGCTGACCGCTAGTCTTGAGCGCAGTAGCGAACATCCCTTGGCAGCGGCAATCGTGCGAGCCGCCAATCAACGCGGACTCACTCTGAGTGCTGTCGCGAATTTCGATTCCCCCATTGGGAAGGGTGTTACCGGGTCGGTCGAAGGTCGGAAGCTCGTCATCGGCAACCAGCGCATCATGACCGAAGCGGGCGTCGACACGGCAAGTCTGAGCGCTGCAGCCGACGAAATGCGGAAGGAGGGCGCGACCGCAATATTCGTAGCGTTTGATGGCAAAGCCGCCGGCATTATCGCCATCGCTGATCCGATCAAGGCAACGACGCTGGCGGCTATAGCGGCACTGACAGCGGCCGGCATCAAGGTCGTTATGCTCACGGGCGATAATCGGACGACAGCGCAGGCTGTGGCTGCCAAGCTCGGCATCGCGGATGTCGAGGCCGAGGTCCTCCCCGAGGATAAAGGCAAAATCGTTGCTCGGTTCCGGTCGCAAGGGCGCGTCGTGGCCATGGCCGGCGATGGCGTAAACGACGCGCCAGCTCTCGCTGCCGCCGATGTCGGCATTGCCATGGGGACGGGGACGGATGTCGCGATGGAAAGCGCCGGCGTCACGCTGCTGAATGGCGACCTCACTGGCATCGTGCGCGCGCGGCATCTCTCGGCCGCCACCATGTCCAATATCCGACAGAATCTGTTCTTTGCCTTCATCTACAATGCCGCCGGCATCCCGGTTGCTGCCGGTGTGCTTTATCCATTGTTCGGCACTCTGCTCTCGCCGATTATTGCGGCGGCAGCAATGGCGTTATCGTCAGTCAGCGTCATCGGGAATGCCTTACGGCTCAATCGCGTGAAGCTATAGCGCCATGCCAAAACTCAGCCGAATGGCAACTGTGACTGCACCGTTGGGAAGCGTCTTCGCCTATGTCGACGATATCCGCAATCTCGCGCGGCACATGAGTGAACGTGGCTCGATGCCGATGCTAGGTTCAAAGCTTAGCTTGGCGATTGTGACGGCAAACGCAACAGGCGTAGGAGCTAGAATCGGTACTCTGGGCGGTTGATGGGCTTGACGCTCGATTTCTCAGAGACAGAAACGAAATACATCGCAGGCCGCGAGAAGGTTTGGCGAACTATAGGCGAGCAGAAGCTTCTCATTGTCCGCAGCTACGAAATGTAGATGTCGGTAGAGCCGATCTCGTCAACAGCATCGCGCCTCACCATCGGCATCGACTACGAGTTACCACAGTCCGGGTTCTGACGGGCGGCCGGTTGGCTGCTGGCGGATGCCTACAGCCAATGGTGTCTCGCCAGTATGATCGATGGCAGCAAACGCGATCTCGAAAAAGAGAGTGGTGCGCAATGAGCGGCATACTCCTAGAGCCGAGCGATTGGACGCAGGCTTTGCGCCGCTATTTGGGTGTGTCGATTATAGCGAACCTCGTTTGGGAGATCCTGCAACTTCCACTCTTCACGCTCTGGACCACGGGATTGCTTCGCCAGCAGGCTGTCGCAATTGTTCACTGCACGATCGGCGATGCGATGATCGCTGGTCTGTCACGTCTAGCGGCACTTTCTCTCGCAGCGAAGCCGACCTAGCCTGGCACAAGCAACGTCCGAGTTTTCCAGTTGGTCGTCGCATTCGAGCACGACGATCTCACGTGGGCGCTCGCAATGTGAATGTCACCGTCGTTTCCCTCGGATGCACGGAGCCCGGCTCGACTATCGGTCAGGAGGCGACGTCCAATTTGGGCAGCGAGGTCGAATGTGCCGGACGACGCGGTCACGGGGAATCCGGGGCGGTGGACAATATCGGCAGAACGCCAGTTTTGATGCACGACAGATACCGTCGAAAATACCGTCAATTTCTTGCGCTTGCTGCGAGGCTATTCGGGAGCTTCGCTGGAGACGTCCCATGTCATTCGATGGCTTGCGGTTAGGACTCGCTCATTGATGATCGCAACCACATCATCTACGATGTCGATCAACTAATTGATTTTGAATAATAATATCGAGTCAAAAATTTCCCGTCACTCCCACTCGATCGTACCCGGCGGCTTGGAGGTGATGTCATAGACGACGCGGTTGATGCCTTGCACCTCGTTGATCATGCGCGTTGCGATGCGGCCAAGGACGTCGTGCGGGAAGGGGAAGTAGTCGGCGGTCATGCCATCGGTCGAGGTGACGGCGCGGATGGCGCAGACGTGATCATAGGTGCGCCCATCGCCCATGACGCCGACGCTGCGGACGGGGAGCAGAACCGCGAAGGCCTGCCAGATGGTGTCGTAGAGCCCGGCTTTGCGAATTTCATCAAGGAAGACGGCGTCGGCCTTGCGCAGGATGTCGAGTTTTTCAGGCGTAATTTCGCCGGGGATGCGGATGGCGAGACCTGGACCGGGGAAGGGATGGCGACCGATAAAGTTTGCCGGCAGACCCAACTCGCGGCCAAGCGCGCGCACTTCATCCTTGAAGAGTTCGCGCAGTGGCTCGACGAGCGTCATGTCCATGCGCTCGGGCAAGCCGCCAACGTTGTGGTGCGATTTGATCGTCGCCGATGGGCCACCGGTGAACGAGACGCTTTCGATGACGTCAGGATAGAGCGTGCCTTGAGCGAGGAACTCGGCGCCGCCGAGTTTTTTGGCTTCGGCCTCGAAGACTTCGATGAACAAGCGGCCAATGGTTTTGCGTTTGGTTTCGGGATCCGTGACGCCTTTCAGTTCGCCGAGGAATTTCTGCGCGGCATCGACGTGAACGAGCGGGATATTGTATTGGCCGCGGAACATGGCGACGACTTCAGCGGATTCATTCTGCCGCATCAATCCGTGATCGACGTAGATGCAAGTCAGGCGTTCGCCAATGGCTTCGTGAATCAGCACCGCAGCGACGGAGCTGTCGACGCCGCCGGATAGGCCGCAAATAACGCGCGCCTTGGGGCCAACCTGGGCGCGGATCTTGGCAATCATGTCGCGGCGATACGCGGCCATGGTCCAATCGGATTTGAGGCCGACGATACGGTGGACGAAGTTTGCGATCAGCTTGGCTCCATCGGGCGTGTGGACGACTTCCGGATGAAACATCGTCGTGTAGTATCGGCGTTTTTCATCGACCGCGATGGCGTAGGGCGCATTTTCCGATTTACCGACGACCTCGAAGCCATCGGGGAGTTTGCTGACACGATCGCCATGGCTCATCCAGACGGGGTAGCGGTTGCCAACCTGCCAGAGGCCCTCGAACAACGGGCTCGCTCGCTTGATCTCGACGTCGGCGCGACCGAACTCGCGGGCGTGGCCGCCTTCGACGCGGCCACCGAGCTGAGTGCAGAGCGTCTGCTGGCCATAGCAGATAGCGAGGATCGGGACTTTGGCGTCGAAGACGGATTGCGGCGCGCGGGGGCTTGCCTGATCCAGGACCGATGCCGGGCCGCCGGAGAAGATGACGCCCTTCGGTTTCAGCCGCTTGAAGGCGGCCTCCGCCAACTGAAACGGATGGATTTCGCAGTAGACGCCAGTCTCGCGGACGCGACGCGCAATGAGCTGCGTCACCTGGCTGCCGAAGTCGATGATCAGGACGATGTCGGTCATGGGCGTGTGATTAGATCAAGCCGCTTGCGGATGCAATCGGGCTGTGGATGGCTATGCCGTCAGGTATATTTTTACTGAAACTTTGCGGTATCTTTTCTGAAATCAGTACGTTGTCGTGATCGAGAGGATGCCGCATGGCCACGTCCATCCCAGCCGAACCGCAAAAGCTCATCGATGCAGCCGTGCGGGCGACCGACATGACCACCGGCGAAGCGATCGACCGGCTTATCTCGGCGAGGTATGGCGAGAGCCCGGCCATACCACTGCTGGTCATGCTGGCGCGCCAAGACGAGGTGACGCCACGGCTGCTCGAAGAGATGGCGCTGCTGCCCGATGGGGTTACGGCCAAGTTGGCCGAGCATGAAACCGGCGACCATCAGTACATCCTGCATGGGATTGCCGTCTATCTGCTGGCGCTGTTCGAAGAGAAGCGCGCTTTTCCGCTGCTGATACGGTATCTCGCCGCCGATACGCACACGGCAGACACCCAATTGAGTGACACCGTCACAGAAGATCTGACGGCCATCATCGCGCGAACTTACGATGGCAGCGACTTGGCGCCCGTGAAGGCAATCATTGACGATCCAGATGCCAACATCTACGTCCGATCCGCATTGCTCGAAGGGCTGAACGCACTGGTCCGACGCGGGCAACTCGATCGATCAGAAACCGCCGCTTATTTTGCTGATGTCCTGCGTCTGTGCTGCAGCGAGCCGCATCATGCGTTCGCCGAGCTCGCCATTGTTGATGCTGCCCGCTTCAAGGACAAAGCCCTGTTGCCGCTGATTGATCGCATCTATGACGCTGGCCTCATCGACACCAAGTTCGCGCCGCGCCGCGATATCGATGCGTACTTCAACGACCCGCAGGACACGATCGATCAATCACTGTTGCAATCCAAGCGTTTCGACAGCTTGATCGACTACATCTGCGGTTGGTCGTGGTTCACCGCGGGTGACGCCGCCCGCCCGATCGGCAGCGACGGTGGCGCTGTGGTTGCGCGCACTCTCGCCTGGCAAGAGGCTAACACCTACACTCCAAAGGCGGCCAAGATCGGCCGCAATGATCCCTGCCATTGCGGTTCGGCAAAAAAATACAAGAAATGCTGCCTTGAGCGCGATCGATTCCACTGATCGCCGGATGCCGGCGTTGCGGGTGCCATACCGTTGACGCCCCCGGCGAAGATGCTTAAAGTGAACGCATGATCAGGTCTTCGACCACATGCATCGTGCGACGTCGAGCGGGTTTTGCCCGAGCGGCCGCGCGTGCTTTCTGATCGAAACTTGCATCCTTCAGACAGCCCGAACGCCGCCGGCAGCCAGCCGTTGCGGCGCTTTTTTCGTTGGCGCGACTGGTTCCAGATCTCCCCATCTCGCTGAGGACCTTCCCCCATGTACATCCCGCCCGTCTTCAAGACCGACACCGAAAAAGCGCTGGACTATGCGGCCGCGCGCGGCTTCGGCACGGTCGTCGCGGTCGATGCCGGCCGGCCGGTGGCGTCGCATTTGCCGTTTCTGTTGCAGCGTCACGACGGCAAGGTTCGCCTTGAAGCGCACGTCGCGCGCGCAAATCCGCTGCATGCGGTCCTCGCGCGGGCGCCCGATGTGCTGGTGACGGTCGCGGGGCCGGACGCCTATATCTCTCCGGACTGGTACGTGGCCAGCGACCAAGTGCCGACTTGGAACTATGTCAGCGTGCATTTGGCCGGGGTGGCACGCCTGCTGCCGGCGGCGGAAAATCTCGCCGTTGTCGATCGGCTGTCGGCGGAATTCGAAGCGCGATTGGCGCCGAAGCCGGCATGGAAAAGCGGCAAGATGACGCCAGCGCGGCGCGAGGCGATGCTGCAGGCGATCGTCGGTTTCCAGATCGAGGTGACCTCGGTCGAGGGACAATGGAAACTGGCACAACACAAGGCACGTCCCGATCGCATGGAAGTGGCGCGGATGCTGGAATGGCGCGGCGACTGGAACAGTCAGGGCATTGCCGCATTGATGAACGAGACGTTGAAGACCAAGAGCACGTGAGGACATTGGAAAGGCGTAACGATGCTGGAAATCAGACCGAACTGCGAGTGCTGCGACGCCGATCTTGTGAACGGTTCAGCGGACGCGCGCATCTGCACATTCGAATGCACATTTTGCGCAGCGTGCGCAGACGGGCACTTCAACGGGCGCTGCCCGAACTGCGGTGGCAATTTCGTCGTGCGACCGACGCGGCCGGCCGATAAACTTGCGAAGTTTCCCGCCTCCGCCAAGCGCATCCACAAGCATCATGCCGGCTGTACCAAGGCGAAGTGTGGGACTTAGGTTTCGACACTTTTTCAGTAGCTGATTTTGGCGACATCGCGAAGTTCGTCGGGCGTTGCCGAGCGGAAACCGAAGAATTCGAGGTAAGCAGGGATCATCTCGAACAGCATGTCGGTGCCGACCTGATAGGCGCAGCCGCGTGCGCGGGCCACCGCCAGGAATGGCGTGATTTCGGTCTTCATGACGACTTCGCCAACGAACGTCGAGGCCGCGATGCGCTCGACATCCATCGGTAAGGGATCGCCATCTTTCATACCGAGTGGCGTCGCATTGACGACAACATCCCATCCGGCTGGATCACGCGATCCGAGGGCAATTTTGAGATTGGGATAATGTTGGCGCAGGCGCCCGGCCAAGCCATTCATGGTCGGCGCATGCGGATCGTAGAGACCCAACTCGGCAACGCCAGCCTTGGCCATGGATGCGGCGATCGCGGAACCGACGCCACCGTTGCCGACGACGAGAGCCCGGGCGCCTTGTAATATCCGCCCCTTTCGAAGCACGCCGCGGACGAAGCCTTCGCCATCGAACATGTCGCCGACCAACCGGCCGCCAGCGCCAAGCCGGACGGCATTGCAAGACCCGGCGACCTTGACGGTGGTCGATGCCTCGTCGAGCAGGGCAATGGTCGTGATCTTGTGCGGCATGGTGACCAGCGCGCCATGGGCGTTCGACAACTTGAAGAGCAGGCGCAGAAACTCCGGATAATTGTCCGCCTTGCAGCCCATGGGCACGACGACCGCGTCGATGCCGTGCTTTTCGAAGTAGGGATTATAGATCATCGGCGCCTTGAAGCTCTCGGTCGGGTAACCGAGGTGGGCGATGAGTTTGGTGGTGCCGTGGATCATGCTTTTTTCTCGTCCATGAGCTTGGCGATGCGACGTAGAGCGAGTTGGTAGCCCTGGGTACCGAAGCCGGCGATGACGCCGTCGGAACGCATCGAGACGTACGAATGATGCCGGAACGCCTCGCGCTTGTGAACCTGCGAAATATGCACCTCAATGACCGGAGGTTCAAACGTATTCAAGGCGTCGAGGATGGCGACGGAGGTGTGCGTGAATGCAGCGGGATTGATGACGATACCGCCGGCCGTCTCGCGCGCCTCATGGATCCAATCGATGATTTCGTATTCGCGATTGCTCTGATGGAACTTGAGCTGGAGCTTCAGCTCCGTCGCAACCGCGCGGCAATCCTGTTCGACGTCGGCCATTGTTTCATGGCCGTAGATCTTCGGTTGGCGCTTGCCGAGCAAATTGAGATTGGGTCCGTTCAGAACGTAGACGAGGCGGCTCATGGTGCTATCCGGTTTTGGGGTTGGCCTGCTGCGGCCGACAGAATCACATCTGGCCCCCATTCAGCAATGACAATGATCGCGCCGGCGGCTGCTGCCGCTACCGCCTGTGAGCCAGCCCTTGCTTTCCCTCATTTTCGGTCAACCACCACGCTGTCGCCATAGTCCGTTGTTCACCCTGTTGGATTGAAATGCGCGGTGTAAGGGCTCGTGGTATTGTGATGTTGCCGCAGCCGAGCCGCGTGTTAGTCTGGCAACGATGTGGCGCTGGGTGTGGTCGGTAGAGGCACCTTAGCCTGTTGTTTTGTCGTGCTTATTCGCATTTGACCGGCGACGGTCGAACAGGCGTGTTACAGGATCGCATAATGGCAAATTCTGAGACAACGTCAGGCCGGCCGTCAGGCGCGAACCGCAATGTGGGCCCCGTCGACGCCGCAGCCAACGTTTTCGAGCGCAAGGTTGGCTTCAGCCGCTGGTCGCTGGCCTTCGAACAGATCTGGCTGAAGGCTTGGTTGCTGATCGCGCTGGCGGTGTCGTTCATCCTGCTGTCGCTGGCCGGCGTCTGGCCGATGTTGCCGGAATGGGCGCATAAGCTCGGGCTCGTCTTTTTTGCGGTGGCGGCATTGGGTGTCCTCGCCAGCATCATCCGGACGCGTCTGCCCGAACGTGATCTGGCGCTGCGGCGGATGGAGGCGGAAGCCGGCGTTCCGCATCGCCCCGCGACATCCTACGAAGACACTTTGACGATCAACGCCGCCGATCCCGCGACGCAAGCACTATGGCAGGCGCATCGCGATCGGCTGCGCCGGTTGATCGGTCGATTCAATATCTCGCGACCGGCGCCGCGCACCGACCGCCGTGATCCCTTTGCGTTGCGCGCCCTGATGTTGCTGGGTGCGCTGGTTGCGACCGTCGCAGTGGGCGATAGCGCGTCCGATCGGCTGGCCTCCGCGTTCCGGTTTGGGCCGATGGTGCGCAATGCCGATGCGCGGCTCGATGCCTGGCTGACGCCACCACCTTATACGGGCATTGCCCCCATCATGCTGTCCGACGGCTCGCGTTCTGGCGCTGCCGCCAACTTGCGCCCCGTCGGCGCAATCGACGTCCCGGTCAAGAGCACGTTGATTGTTCGCGCCAGTGGTGGCCTCAAAGCGGTCGCGCTCGACATCGTCGGCAACGCCGGCGACAAACGTGCCGCGAAACGCATCGAGGCAACCGCCTCGGACGGCGGCAGCGATGTCGCCGAACTGAAAGCCGAGCTGACCGAATCCGGCACCGTCAATGTGCTCTCTAGTGGGCACATCGTCGCCAGCTGGCCGATCCAAATTATTCCTGACCATCCGCCGAAAGTGGCGTTCTCTCGCGACCCCGAGCGCACGGTGCGCGGCGCTTTGCGCATTCCCTACAAGGTCGACGACGATTATGGCGTCGCCACGCTCGAAGGCCGCATCACCAAGCTGCCACCGACCGAAGACACCTCGCCGACCGCCTGGGCGCGGGCCGAACGCAAGAAGGGACCACGGCCACCGCTGGAGCGCCCGCCCGTTCTGGCAATGCGGCTGCCGAATTCCTACGCCAAAACCGCCGAAGGCGTCAGTTTGCATGAAATCGGCGACCATCTCTGGGCTGGCCTGCCGGTGCGGTTGACACTGGTCGCGCGTGACCTCGCCAATCAATCAGGCCGCAGCGGCGCCGTTGAAATGCTGCTGCCAGCGCGCCGCTTCGACAAGCCGCTCGCCAAGGCGGTGATCGAACAGCGACGCAAGCTGGTCGATGATCCGCGGTTGCGTCCCGACGTGCTCAAGGGGCTGGCCGCGCTCACCATGGAGCCTGACGGTTTCATCAAAGATCTCAGCGTCTATCTCGGGTTGCGCAGCGTCTATTATCGCCTGCAACAGGACACCACCCGGCTCGGCCGTAACAGCACCATCCGGCAATTGTGGAACATTGCGTTGCGCGTCGAAGATGGTGCGCTGTCCGATATCGAACGCATGCTGCGGCAGGCCAAGGAACGGCTGTCGAAGGCGATCGAAGAAGGCGCCAGCGACGAAGAACTCAAGCAGCTGATGCAAGAGCTGCGCGAGGCGATGGCGAAGTTCATGGAAGAGATGATGAAGCAGGCCGAGGGCCGCGAACCGCTCGACCCCAGCCAGATGCCGCCGAATGCCCAGATGTTCTCGCAGCGCGACATGGAGCAGATGCTGCGCAATCTTGAGAACATGGCGCGGTCGGGCAACAAAGAGATGGCACAGCAGATGCTGGACCAGTTGGCCGACATGATGGAGCGGATGCAATCCGGCCGCATGATGCAGGGCCAGCAAGGCCAGCAGGGCAATCAGATGGGGCAGATGATGAACGAGCTCGGCGAGTTGCTCGGCCGTCAGCAGCAGCTGCTCGATGATACCTTCCGCCAGCAGGGCCAGGACGGACAACAAGGGCAACAGGGGCAACAGGGGCAGCGTGGCCAGCAAGGCCAACGCGGGCAGCAGGGCCAGCAAGGACAGCGCGGGCAACAAGGCCAACGCGGACAGCAAGGCCAGCGTGGACAAGGCGGTCAGGGCGGCCAGGAACAGGGCCCCGGCCAGGGCGGCCAATCACTCGATGAGCTGGCACAGCGTCAGCAAGGCCTGCGCGATATGCTCGATCGGCTGCAGCGGCAGATGCAAGGCATGGGTGCCAACCCGCCGAATCAGTTCGGTGAAGCCGGACAGGCGATGCGTGAGGCCGAACAGGCGTTGCGGCAAGGCGATGGCGAAGGCGCAACCGATGCCGAAGGCCGCGCGCTGGATCAGTTGCGGCAGGGCGCCCGCGACATGGCCAACCAGATGATGCGGCAGATGCAGCGTCAGTTCGGCCAAGGGCCGAATGGGCCTATGGGTTCGCCTGGCGCCGAACTCGATCCGCTCGGTCGTCCGCCATCCCGCACCGAGGGCCCCGATCCCGGCGTTGGCGTCAAAGTACCCGACCAGATCGACGTGCAAAGGGCGCGCGAGATCCTTGAGGAACTGCGCCGCCGGCTCGGCGAACAAAGCCGTCCAACGATCGAACTCGACTATCTTGAGCGCCTATTGAAGCGCTTTTGACGAGCTGGCGACGCCACTGTCGTCCTGGGCGCATTTTAGCCGACCCGGGAGCGTGCAGTGATTGTTGTGGCGGTCCCTGTTCGCGCCTCGCGCGTACACTCAGTTGGCGGCGCATAAACTGCGGCGACATCGGTCAATGAGGCAACCCACAACGATCGCGCGCGCCATTGCCCATTACGTCAAATTCGGGTTGCCTTTGTGCGGGAATTTGTGGATATAGCGAACTGCTCTTTTACAAGACTCCAACCGGCGTGATTGCCAACTGTCTTCAATGTATGTGTTCGGTGGGTTTGGTGTGAAAACGTTGCGCGGTGCGGCGCAGAGGCCCGCAGGTCTCGCGCCCGGCCGGCGAATTCGTTTTCGAAAATGCCGGAACGCACGACTGATCGAAATATCGAAATCATGCGTGTTTTGGTCTGTTTGCATTGACGCTGACGCGGCCCGGGAAATCCTGGACCAGTTGCTTCACGACAGTTCGGAAATACGTGCGACGAGGCTGGACATCAGAATTCAGCTCAAAGCAACGCCGATGCAGTGTCGATGGCACTGCTGACATGAGGGACGGATGGACATACAGGATATGACGATTTTCGAGCGGGTGGCGGCCGTGCAGAACCTCTCGGCCGTCGGAATTGAACTTGGCCTGACGCCCGGCACGATATCCAAACGCCTGCAGGCGCTCGAAGAAGAATTGTCTGTTCGCCTGTTCGATCGCACCACGCGATCGATCCGCATCACCGCTGAAGGGCGCACGTTTCTGGCGCATGTCGAGCGCATACTGCAGGAACTCGATGCGGCGCGCGCCATCATGGCCGATACCGCTGGCAAGCCCAAAGGGCCGCTGAAGATCGCGGCACCCGCCGGTCTTGGCCGCCAGTTCATCACGCCGGCGATCCTGGATTTCCTCCCGAACTTTCCGGAAATCGAAGTCCATCTCGATCTCGCCGATCGCACCGTCAATCTGCAGGAGGACGGCTACGACGTCGCCATCCATGCCGGAGTTCTATTCGACGGTTCGATCCGCGCGAAACGGCTGGCAACCGACAAGCAGGTCCTGGTCGCGTCGCCGCGTTATCTCGCCACCCACGGCCGTCCGGCATCGCCCGCCGCACTGGTCGTGCACAACTGTCTGATCAGTAGCGATCAGGATAACTGGATTCTGCGGAAGGACGGGATCGAAAGCGCCGTGCGCGTTGGCGGTCGCTTGCGCTCGAGCAGCGTCGAAGTGCTGCGATCGGCGGCGATCGCCGGTCGCGGCATCTTCTGTACCACCGAACTGCAGGTGCTCAACGAGTTGCAATCGGGCGAATTATGCCCGGTTCTCGCCGACTATACGGCCGCGGGCGATGTCGGTTTGTGGGCGCTGTATCCCGGCGGCAAGCATGTACTGCCGCGGCTGCGGGTACTGCTGGATTTCATGGCCGACTGGTTCCGTGAGGCGCGCAACATGTCGGCGGGTGGGGTCGTGAGCAAATCGGCCGTTGCGCCGCCGAGCGCGCTGGCGCGGGCGCTGGCGGATATTCCCTTGAAAATCTGAACTTTGATTGCTGTAGGTTTTGCATCCATGGCGGCGCCGCATACGCCGGCTGCGGGCCAGTTGCGCACGAAACCGGCTTGACGGGCCGCCACCAAGACAGCTTTGCTGGCAACCGGAGAATTGAGCACGCCCGAAGCGGCGCTTGCGCACACATGCGAAACATCATGCGAAACATGGAGCACCCGATGCAGGACGGCCAAGTCAAACTCGCGAAGTACCAGACCTACATCGATGGCAAATGGTGCGATGCAGCCACCGGCAAGCGCTTCCAATCCTACAACCCTTATACGGCCGAGGCGTGGGCCGAGATTCCCGACTGCACAGCCGAGGATGTTGGCCGTGCCGTCGATGCCGCACATCGCGCATTCACGACGGGGCCATGGCCGGGCATGACGCAGACCGCGCGCGGCAAGCTGTTGCGCCGCATTGCTGACCTCGCCGAGAAGAATGCGGAGTACCTCGCCGGCATCGAGGTCAAGGACAACGGCAAGCTGATCTCGGAAATGCTGATCCAGTGCAAGTATCTGGTCGAGTGGTACAACTACTTCGGTGGCCTCGCCGACAAGATCACCGGCAGCATCGTACCGATCGATAAGCCCGATCATTTCACCTATACGCTGCGCGAGCCGCTCGGCGTTTGCGCCTTCATTCTGCCGTGGAATTCGCCGCTGCTGCTGGTCGCCTACAAGCTGGCGCCGGCGCTGGCGACCGGCAATACCGTCGTCATCAAGCCGAGCGAGTTCACCTCGGCGTCGACGCTGGAGTTTGTTCGCCTCGTGCTCGAGCCGGCCGGCGTTCCGCCGGGCGTCGTCAACGTCATAACCGGATCGGGCGCGGTCGTCGGTGAGCCGCTGGTCACACATCCGAAAGTCGCCAAGGTGGCCTTCACCGGTGGCAGTGCGACCGGCGCCCGCGTCAACGAACTGGCGGCCCGCACGTTCAAGAAGGTCTCGCTCGAACTCGGCGGCAAGTCGCCGAATATCGTCTTCGATGACGCGGTGATCGACGATGCGGTCAATGGTGCCGTTTCCGGTATCTTCGCGGCGACCGGGCAGACCTGCATCGCCGGCTCGCGGCTGTTGCTGCAGGAGAGCATCCACGACCAGTTCATGGAGAAGCTCATCACCCTCGCCAAGACCGCGCGGCTCGGCGATCCGTCCAAGTTCGAGACGCAGGTCGGCCCGGTGACAACACCGCCGCAATACCAGAAAATCCTCGGCTACATCGACATCGCCAAAGGCCGAGGGCGCCAAGTGCGTGCTCGGCGGCGGGCCGGCAACGGCGGCGGAGGGCGGTGGCACGTATTTCGTCAAGCCGACAATTTTCACCGGCGTCAACAACAAGATGCGCATCGCGCAGGAGGAAGTGTTCGGACCAGTGCTGTCGGTCATTCCCTTCAAGGACGAAGCGCATGCCATCGAGATCGCCAACGACGTGATCTACGGCCTCGGCTCGGGCGTGTGGACGCAGAACATCAATCGCGCGTTGCGCTGTGCAAAAAGCATCAAGGCCGGCACGGTATGGGTCAATACCTACCGCGCGGTGTCGCCGCTGATGCCTTTCGGCGGTTACAAATCGTCGGGGCTCGGTCGCGAGAACGGCGCGTCGGCGATCGATGAATATCTGCAGTTCAAGTCCGTCTGGATCAATCTCGGCGGCAACAGCGGCAACCCGTTCGTCATGAAGACGCCGACGCCGAGTTGAGTATGGTTTTTTTCTGGCGCAAGGCGACTTCCCTGCGGGGAGCCGGCCGCCACGCGCTACCTCCGGCAGGACCACCCGGCACACGTCAGATGTCAAAACGCGCCGGTCACCACCAAGTCCTCGTCGAGGATGCTGGCGATGTTGGTGCCGACGAGGACGACGAAAGCGCCGCCGGAGGCCGGCACCGTGATCGTCGTATTTCCGCCGGAGAAGACGGACGCCGCGCGGACCGTTGCCGCATCAGCGAAGTGGCCGGCCTGGAACAGCAGGCTGTCGCTCGGGCCTGCCACGCCGATCTGATTCCATCAGATCGCAACGAGCGCTAGAGTGCTTCCGGGAAAAGTGTGAGCGGTTTTCCCGAAAGAAGCACGCCAAAACAAAGATCTAGGGGCGTTCCGTGATTCAATCAAAACCGGAACGACCCTAGTGGATCGGGATGATTTCGAGCTCGTCGCCCATGGCGTGGCCGAGGGCGGCCGAGCGGCTGTCGGTGAGCGCCAGCGGCGTTCCGTCGGCGCCATGCAGCGCGAACAGGTTGATGCCTTGTGGCAATCCCTCAATCGAAGGGAAGGCCTTGCGCGCCTCATCCGATGTCATGGTCTTGATGTAGGCGACCTTGCCATCACCAAGGCTGGCGAGCTCATGCTCGCTCATGAAGGCCGCAACCGCTGAAAGGGGCCGACGGCGGAAACGCTTCGACGTGCTCTTTTCCATGACTCAACACCTCCTAGAGGGAATGTAGGTCGTCATGCTGGCAATGAAAGGGCCGTCAGGTGAACGGCAGCTTTCAAATTCACGGCATGATCATCGCAGGATTCGTGATCCCTGGCTGTAACCCGAAAGACTCTACGGTTTAGTCTTTCTTTCGCCGATATCGATCCGGCGGACGAGGCGGTCCGGTTCATGCCGTACAAGGTCTATCGTCAACAGGCCGTTGGCCAGATCGGCGGCCTTGACCTCGATCCCGTCAGCAAGAACGAAGGTGCGCGAGAATTGTCGTGCGGCAATCCCGCGATGCAGATAGTCGCGCGTCTTGTCGTCCTCCTGCCTGCCGCGGACGACGAGTTCCTTGTCTTCGAGCGTGATGTCGAGCTGGTCGCGGGTGAATCCAGCCACCGCCAACGTGATGCGCAGACTTTCGCCACTGCCGTTGGCGGTGGCAATGCGCTCGATATTGTACGGCGGATAGCCGTCGGCACCGGCCTTGCCGGCACGGTCGATCAGACGTTCGATCTCGCCGAAGCCGAGGAGCAGCGGCGACGACAGCAGTGGACCGCGCGACATGGCAAAGCCCTTTCTTGAAGCGACTTTGGAATTGAAGCACTCATGGGACCCTGGCAGGCGTCCCATCAAAACCAAGCCTGGCAACGCCGCCAAGTAGCGCCGGTTGTGTTCTGCTCCAGGATATGGTGAGGACTCCCATCATTTCAAGCCAAATGGCCAAGGTTCGTGAATGGACGAGACCACGATTGCGGTTTTGCTTGCCGGCGCCCTGGCAGGCGGCTTCGTCAACGGGTTGACGAGCTTTGGCACCGGTCTCGCCAGCCTGCCGTTTCTGCTGCAGGTGCTTGAGCCGGCGCTCGCCGCGCAGGTGGTGGCCGTCGCCAGCGTAGCAGGACAGTTGACGGCGGCGCGGGAACTCTGGCCCCAGGTGCCATGGCGGCGCATCTGGCCGTTGATCGCTGCGGGTCTGCTCGGCTTGCCGGCAGGCGTGCTGCTGCTGCCATACCTGGACGTCGCGACATTCAAGTTGATCATCGGTGTTGTGCTGATCGTCTATGCTGCGGCGATGCTGTGGGCGGCGGGCAAACTCCGCATTACTGAAGGCGGCCTGGCGCGAGGCACCAGCGTCGGATTCCTCGGCGGTGTGCTGGGTGGTATCGCCGGACTGAGTGGCGTTCTGATGACGGTCTGGTCCGCGCTCGAGGCCTGGCCGAAGGACCGGCGCCGGGCGACATTCCATGCCTACAACCTGATCGTGTTGGCGGCTATGGTGGCCGTTCAAGCAGCAATGGGGCGAATGAGTAGTGCCATCGGGCCGGCGCTGCTTGTTGCACTGCCCGCGACCATGCTCGGCGTGACGTTCGGCGCCCGGCTGGCCCGGCGCCTTGATGATCGCCGGTTCGACCGCGTTGTACTGGGGTTTTTGTTTGCCGCCGGCGTTGGCATGGTCCTGCGCCGCCTGTTGTAAGGGGCTGTCACATTTCTGATCCTTTCAGGCGGCACTACTATTGGGGGATGGCCGGAAAGGTGCGCCCCGGTCAGAATAGTTTTCATGCGGGGAGCCATGCGAGGTTCGACAGTGCCTAAGACGACGTTCATGCTGGCTGCCGTATTGGTGTGCTTTGGCGCACCCGGCGATCATGCAAATGCTCAAGACGCTACCAAGAAGGCCCAGCCGGAATTGACCGAAGCCGAAAAGCAGGAGCGCGACATGCGCAAGACCTGTAAAGTCGACTTGTGCTCGGTCTTTCACAATAAGAAGCCAACCACAGGGAACGTGACCTGCAATGTGATCAAGACCTGGCGCAAGGAACAACTGACGGAGATGGTGTCGAAGGGCGGCATCAGCTGGCCGTGGGGTGCCGCGCGTTGCACCGCCGATCTCAAATTTGATCGCGCGACACTGATTAAGGCGATGTCCGAGGCGGAGTTCGAAGCAGCCTTCGAAAAGCACGACGTGAAATGCGAACTCGATCGCGACGCTGCCAAGTACGAAGTGAAAATCGAGATGACGCCGAAAGTCGTCTTCAAGGCCGGTAAAGCGGTGAAAGCCTCGATCAACTGGGGCAAGATCGATGCGCCATTACTGGCGAAGAGTGCGCTCTGGTCGGCGACGGCGGCGGATAATACATTCGGCGTTCTGCAGAACACGGTGGTTGAGGACATCAACTATTTCATTGGCAACAGTTGCATGGAGGTGAAGGAGGAGTGGCAGGGCAAGTAATCGCCATCCGCCTGAGGCCGGCCGAGGATCGCCGGTCATGACCACGATCATCATGGCGATGATCAGTGGCGCGTTGATCGCGCTCGGCGCGGCGTCGATCTGGCGCGACTTGGCTCGGTCGCGCCGCGCGAAGGGTGCCACGTCACCAGCGCCTGTTGCAGCGACCGACCCGGTGCGCGCCATGGTGGTACCCGTCGCCGGCTCCACGCCAGCAAGGCGAGCGTTGCCGTCGCAGACCCTGCTAGTGTCCGGGCAGACGCCGGCCGCGACCTTGACCCGGCTCGACACCAGTCCGCGCGAGACGCCACCGCCACCGCTCGCCGCCGGCATGGCCCCGGTCCCCTATCGCGCTGGGCCGCCGCCAGTTGGCACCTTGCAGGATCTGACTCAGACCATCGGCGGCATCGCCAGCGAATTGGACGATAGCGGGCCCGAGTTCGCGCGCGTGCCCTCGGTCGAGGCGGGATGGCATGTGATCGCCGCAACAGTCGACGCCGCGGTCAATCGCATCAACGCGGTGCTGGTCCCCGTGCATCTCGGCATAGGGGCCGCCGGTGAGCCCGGCTGGAGTTATAAAAATCGCGGTTTCGGCGTCTATCGGCGGATCCGCCTCAACGAACCGAGCATTGCGTGGATGCGCATCGAGCTGACCGGCGATCGCAAGCTTTCGCTCAAACTGCGGGCCCACCGCCAAGAGCAGGCATTAATGAATGACGCGGTGCACGTTCCAGCCGACGCGCTCACTGACATTGCGGTGATCGATGCGGTGGCGCTGTGCATCAAACCGGCAGCGCAGTATGCGGCGTGGATCGCGCCACGCGCCGACGCGGATCGCGATGCGAGCGCGGCGCTGTGGGCGGAGATCGATGGCGCAGCGCAGGCCGCATTGCAGATGACCAACGGCGCGCTCCGTCAGGCCGGCGCAACGCTGGTTCCCCTGGCACGGCCCGCCTTTGAACCGGCGACGCATCGCTTCCGCTGGCCGTTGTCGGTCAATGTCGATGGAACCACGGTCGCGCTGATGGTGCTGGAGCGTCAATCCGAAGCGCTGGAGATATCGGTCGGCGTTGCCGATGTCGCCCGCCTCGATCTCGGCCGCCGCCACCGCTTGTCGGTCGACGGCATCACGCCCCACGCGCTCGCCGAACACATGGCATCGAGCGCCTGGCCGAGCATTGCCGATGCCCGTGCGGGCGTGGGCGCGGCGTGAGGGGGCGGCAGCACAGACCTCCAGCCTGCAAATCAAGCAATGTTATCCAGAGTTATCGAAGTTACCGTTCCGACGCAAACTTCGATAACGTCTAGTCACCCCAATTCCCGCACTTTGAAGTACAACCCGCCTCTTGGCGTCAGAGTGACCGTCGCGTTGATGCCGGGATGTTCGGTGACAGGCGTGATGCCGCCATTGCCGACATACTCCGGCTGGAAGCGGCGCAGCAGCATGGAGAGCGCGAGCGTATTCTCGACCTGGCTCATCGCGCCGCCGATGCAGGAGCGTTTGCCGCCGCCGAAGGGAATGTAGGTGTAGGGCTTGCGCTTCTTGGCGGCATCGCCGAGCCAACGTTCGGGGCGGAACGCTTCCGGTTCTTCCCAATACTTCGGCGAATGATGCGTGCCATAGGCGAACAGCACGACGCGATCGCCCGCGCGAATTTTCTTGCCGCCGATTTCGTCGTCCTTGCTGGCGACGCGGATCAGCCCCCAGATCGGCGGATAGATCCGCATCGTCTCCTGGATCACCGCGCGCGTATAGGCGAGCGCGCCGTAATCGGCCGACGTTGGCTCGCGGTCGCCATAGACGGCTTCGCCCTCGCGGCGAATTTTATCTGCCATCTCAGGATTGCGCGACGTCTCATACATCGCCCACGCCAGCGTCAGCGCCGTGGTTTCGGTTCCGGCCCACAAGTACTGCTTGAGTTCATCGATCGCCTGCTGCTGATCAAATTCCGGCACGCTCGGATCGGCGACGGCGGCTTCGATCAGTTTCAGCAGCGTCCGCTCGCGGGCTTCGCGCGGGTCAGCGTCCATCACCTCGGGCGGCACGGCGGCCCACACCGCCATCGCCTTGGCGGTATCCTCCTCGGTGATCTCGAATTCTTCGCCGGAGACTTTCTTCAGCCGCACCGACTTGTGGTTCATCACGTCGGTGTAGGTTTTGACGCATTTGAAGACGACGTGCGGATTGAACGGCATGTCGCGATCGAACAGCGCCTTGCAGATCATGTCGGCGGCGAGCGTCCAGGTCTGCTCGACCATCTCGAAGCTTTCGCCCGATTTGGCAAGACCCGCCCACAACTCCGACTTCGAGCGGATGGCGGCGAGGAAATAGGGCACATACTCCGCAAACATGTCGGGATGAAACGCCGGCTGCTGCGGCATGCGGATTTTCTGCCAGAGCGCGCCGTCGTGGGTGATCATGCTATTGCCGAAGATCGGCTTCAGGCCGTCGAAATACTTGATGTAGTCGTCGGCCTTGGTGACGAGCACGCGTTTGAAGTGATCGGGCTCCGAAAGAAACACCACCCGCTGATTGCCGATGTTGACGGCGATCACGCCGCCGTAGCGCTCCGACAGCGCACAGAGCGAGGTCATGGGATTAGGCGCGTCGCCCTTCTGCAGCGCCGTCAACTTGAACCAGATGCTCTCCTGCTCGCCAAGGCCCTGGGCGTGGGCGGAGGTGGCGGCCGGATTAGCGGTGGAGGGGCTTGTCGGTGTCATCGCCGTCATCGTCGACTATTCTCCGGGCAACTGCAACTGCAGGTGCATTTTTGCTGGCCGCTTCAGGTGCCCAGGCCCGGTTGCCGTGTGGGCAACTGCAGGGCCAAGCAAAGTGCATCCGCCGCGCTGTGTTGCTCAGCTCCCTCCGAACGCGGGAGGATTGCCGCCGCCTCATGCATCGCGGGTCGTAGCATCCGCCGCGAAAGGGTGGCAAGCGGCGGGGCGTCGCGGCGATGGCAATTCGGCGGGTCGTGCGGCGTTTGGTTAACCGGGGTTTGGTTGTCAGTGCCGGAATGCAGCAGGAGCAGCCGATCGCCACCCCAATCGCTCGCGTTGGCGACTGTGGTCAATGACGAAGCCACCGGCTGCACCCGGACGCCGGGCGACCACAAACTGAAAGCGTTGCGCGACGCCGCTCGATGGCGCGCGCCGCCGAGAAATCACTGAGCGATGCCAATGCATGAATAAGCAGCAACTGCCCATTTTATTCGCCCAATGTTTTTGCAGTTTCAAGCGCCGCCGTTGCGATAATACGACAGCCCAAAGTGTATCGATTCATAGCGGCATAACTCCGCTTGTCAGTAGAACATCAAGGCGAGCATCACGGTTCCAGAAACGAATCTCAGGAGCGACTGATGCGAACCGAATTGATCACAGCACGCGCGCGGCGCTTAACTGCCGCCGGCCTTGTTGTCACGGCCGGAGCCGTGGCGATGCCGGGTTTGGCGGCCCAGGCAGCCGACGAGACCAAGTTCGCCTACAATATCGGCGTGACCAGCGACTACATCTTCCGTGGATTTTCGCAATCGCGCCGCGATCCGGCCGTCCAGGGTGGCGTCGATATGACCCAGGGCATCTTCTACGTTGGCGCCTGGGCGTCTTCGGTGAATTTCAATACCGCGACCGACCCCTTCTTCGGCCAACCGTTCAAGGCCAACCTCGAGCTCGATATCTACGGCGGCGTCAAACCGGTCTTGAAGTCAGCGTTCGGCGATTTCAATTTCGATTTCGGCTTGATTGCCTATACCTATCCGTCCTCCCGTTCGCCGAATGCCAGCCTCACCTATGTTGAAGGCAAGGCCGGCGTCAGCAAGGAGATTTGGAAAGACGGCACACTCGGGACGACACTGTTCTATTCGCCGGAATACCAGCTTTCGACCGGCCGCGTGTGGACCAGCGAAACGACCTTCTCGCAAACGCTGCCGGCCATCGGCAAGTTCGTTCCCTCGCTGAGCGCGCTTTACGGCTATCAGGCCGGCAACGATACCAGCTATCGCATCGCTTTCGCCAACGGCGACAAGGCCTACAGCTACTGGAATGCCGGTTTGACGATGACGTACGATGAAAAATGGTCGCTCGATCTTCGCTACTGGGACACCAACATCAAGAACGATAATTTGAATGGTATCGGCACCACCAACTTCTGCACCGGAACGGTTTTCCAGTGTTCGCCGCGCGCCATGGCGACATTGAAATATACCTTCTGAGCGATCAGAATTGCACGTTATTAAGATAGGGCTGGCGCGACGTCGCCGGCCCATTTTTTTGGTGCGCCTGCCGCCCTCTCGCCACTCACACCGGTGGCCACAACAGCGTTGGCACTTTGCCAGCCGGCGTCGGGAAGACGACGCGTTCGTTCTCAACCCGCGCCTGGCCGGATGCGACGAGGCGGAGTGCGTGGGGGTAGAGGCGATGCTCGGCGTCGAGCACGCGGGCACCCAACGTCGCCTCGGTGTCGTCGGGCATCACCGGCACAGCGGCTTGCGCGACAATCGGTCCGGCGTCCATTTCGAGGCGGATGAAATGCACCGTGCAGCCATGCACCATAACACCCTCGCTGAGCGCGCGGGTGTGAGTGTCGAGCCCCGGAAACGCAGGCAGCAGCGAGGGGTGAATATTCAGTTGCCGGTCCCGCCAGCGGTCGACGAAACCGCCGGTGAGCATCCGCATGAACCCGGCGTTGCAGACGAGCTCGATGCGGAAATCCAGCAACGTCTGATGCAGCCGCGCTTCAAACGCCTGTCGCGTGGCGAACTGCTTGTGGTCGATGGCAATGGCGGTGATGCCGGCGGCCTTGGCACGCGCGAGCCCCTCGGCGTCCGGGCGATTGGCGATCACAACGGCAATCTCGGCCGGATAGTCCTTGGCGCGCGCCGCCTCGATCAGCGACACCATGTTGGAGCCGCGGCCGGAGATCAAGATCGCAGTGCGTTTTTTCGGCTGAATCATGCGGCGAACCTAACACGCCTGCAGCGGACCTCGCGACCGGCGCAAAGTGTTCACGCACACGGTTCGGTTAGCGAGGCTCGTTGAGCTAGCGCGCCCTTGCGCAGGGCTAAAACGCCCTGGCGAACCGATTGCCGTTTGATTCGCAATTGTGCAATGCAGATTATCATCTTTTTTTCTTCGCGCCAAAGTGGTTAGTTCCGGTCAACCTCGACGCAAAGTAGAGAAAATCGTTATTATTCAAAAGGATAACGCGATGCGTAGAATAAAATGGATGATCCGCGGCTTCGCACAGCGGGTGGCACCACAACTGACGCTTGCAGTGTTGGCACGACGCAGCTGGCTGCATGAGCCGGAAATCGTGCTGCTGCCGCATCTCGCCGATGCTAACACAACGGCAATCGATGCCGGTGCCAATAAGGGCGTTTATACGCATCATATGCGCCGCCGTTACAGCCGTGTAATCGCGTTCGAGCCGTTGCCGCCGATGGCCCGTGCACTCGCCCGCGCCGCGCCGCGCGCCGAAGTCCATCAGATCGCACTGTCGGACAAGCATGGCAGCGCGCGGTTGACACTGCCGGTTGGGTTCAATGAACTCGGCAGCATCGAAACGGCGGTCAAGTCGCAGACGGCGCAGTCCGGGCCGCTGGAGGCGCATGACGTAACCGTCAGGTCGCTCGACAGCTTCGCCTTCGACAATGTTGGCTTGCTGAAGATCGACGTCGAAGGTCATGAGCTGGCGGTGCTCGAGGGCGCGCGCCAACTAATCGCCAGTTCGAAGCCAAGCGTGCTGATCGAAGTCGAAGAACGGCACAAGACGGGTGCCGTCGATGCCGTCCGCAGTTTTTTCGATGTGCGCGATTATGAGGGGTTCTACCTCGATGGTCATCGCTTCCGCTCGCTGCGTGATTTCGATTTAAGCCGCGATCAGCCAGCCAGCGCCGTTGTCGATGCCGTCAAGACCAGCCGCTACATCAACAACTTCATCTTCATCCATCGCGGCCGTGCGCAGGAACGCTCCGTCATGATCAATCGCTGGCTTGCGAGCACGCGCGCGGAGCGCGAGCAGGCGGCGCTTGGCGGCTGGCGGCATCGCGTCGCCCGGTTGACGGCGATCGGGCGGCTGGCCACGCGGCGGTCATAGTGCGCGGCTGGCCCTGCCGGCGGCAGGCAAGCATGACGTGGGCAGCTGAAGCGCCCGCGCCGGGTGCTGGTCGGTAGCTGAAGGCGACCGCGCCGGGTGGTACTGGGCAACCGAAAGCGCTAAGAAAAAAGTACAGTGCGTGACGGTCTGCGCATTTCGCGATAATGAGACCGATGAACTCTTTCACGCTCGCCCATATCGCACTCTTTCTCGCCGCCGCCGCCATCGCAGCACCGCTCGCCAAGGTGCTGCGCATCGGCACGGTGCTCGGCTACATTTTTGCCGGCGTCTTGATCGGCCCGCACGGTCTCGGACGCTTGACCGGCATCGGCATCGGCGACCCCGATCGCGCGGAAGACGTGCTGCATATCGCCGAGTTCGGCATCGTTTTGCTGCTCTTTCTGATTGGCCTGGAATTGCGACTGCCGCGGTTGTGGTCGATGCGGCAGGCGATCTTCGGCGCTGGCGGATTGCAGGTTGCGGCAACCGGGACAATTCTGGGTGGCGTCACCATGGCGCTCGGCGTGTCGCTGCTGCCGGCGCTATTTATGGGCCTCGCGCTGTCGCTGTCGTCGACCGCGTTCGCCTTGCAGGTGATGGAGGAAAATGGTGAGCTGACGCAACGCCATGGCCGGCTCGGCTTCGCCATTCTGCTGTTCCAGGATCTGGCGGCAATCCCGCTGATCGCACTCGCCTCGCTGATCGCCGTCGGTCAAGGCAAGGCGAGTGGTGAAGCGTTCGGCATGATTCCGGTGCTGCGGGCGATATTGACAATCGGCACCGTCATCCTCGTCAGCCGGTTCCTGCTCGATCACGCCTTCCGCCTTGTCGCTCAGACAAAAATCAAGGAGTCGCTGACGGCAGCCGCTTTGCTGGTGGTGGTCGGCGTCGTGTTGATCATGGAATGGGCCGGGCTGTCGGCGTCGCTCGGCGCGTTCCTCGCCGGCGTGGTGCTCGCCGATAGCGCCTATCGCCACGAGATCGAAGCCGACATTAAGCCGTTCGAAGGGCTATTGCTCGGCCTGTTTTTCACCGCCATCGGCATGTCACTCGATGTGCGACTGATCGCAGTCCAGCCTGCATTGGTGGCGGCGCTCGTAGCCGGGCTGGTGGCAGTCAAAGTTGCCGTACTCTTTCTCATCGGCCGCTGGCAGGGGCTGGCCGCACGCCCGACGCGGCGGCTCGCAGTGTCCCTGTCGCAGGGCGGCGAGTTCGCCTTCGTGCTGTTTTCGGCCGGCGTCGCCGCCAAGGTCTTGAGTGACGGACACGCCGCCATCGGCGCAGTTGTCGTGACGCTATCGATGATCCTGACGCCAGCACTCCTGCTGGCCGAGGCGACGTGGTTCAGCCGCAGCGCCACCACGCCGCAGCCCGTCTATGATGCCATACCCGACAACGATGGCCACGTCATCGTCGCGGGCTTCGGGCGCGTCGGACAGGTCATCACCCGCGTTCTGCGGGCGCGGCGCATCCCGTTCACAGCGCTCGACGTCGATCCAACGCAGATCGAGTTGGTCAAGCGGTTCGGCGCCAAGAGCTATTACGGTGATGCCAGCCGGCTCGATATTCTGCATGCCGCTCAGATCGAAAAAGCCCGTGCCTTTGTCCTCGCTATCGACGATGTCGAAGCGTCGCTGAGAACCGCTGAAGTCGTGCGCCAGAATTTTCCCGACCTGCCGATTTTTGCTCGCGCTCGCAATCGCAACCACGTGCATCGGCTGATGGATCTCGGCATCACAGTGATCCATCGCGAGACGTTCCAATCGGCGCTGGCCCTGACGACCGATCTGTTGCGCGGGCTCGGCCTCAGCCGCGAGGAGGCCGGGAAGACGGCGGAGATCTTCAGGCAGCAGGACCAGCGCCGCCTGACCGAGGACTATGCGCACTATACGGACGCCGAAAAAATGCGCGACAAGGCGCTCAAATCCGCCGAAGAACTCGAGCGCCAGTTCGAGGCCGACGCGGCAGCTCAGGCGGTCCTGGAGGGACAAGCCTCGCCCGTCCGCAAAGCGCCGGCGCCGAGTGCTTAGGCGCACCCGCCGGGTGCCCGCGCGTGCGCCCCAAAATCCACGGCGGGTGCGGGTCGGCACTTGAAGCCGCAAGAAAAAGTGTGTCGCGGTTTTCGGATGAAGCGCACGAGCCAGCAAAGAGTTGGCACCTGCAGGCGCAAGAAAAGACCCCCATCCGTCCGAATTTCGACACGATACCCGGAAATTGACCAGCAACCGCCTCGGCGCTGATGCGCGGAGCCGAAACTCTGTTATGTACGGCGAGACTCTATCTCTCTGTGGGAATTCGACATGGCCGCCCCTCGGCGCATCATCTGCATTGGTCACGCCGCCCTCGACCGCATCTATCGCATTCAGGCTTTTCCGCCTGAGCCGACGAAAGTGCGGGCGCTGGAGCATGTCGAGGTCGGCGGCGGCATGGCCGCCAACGCCGCCGTTGCCATTGCCCGTCTCGGCGGCAAGGCGGAGCTTTGGAGCCGCGTCGGCGAGGATGCGGCCGGTCAGACCATCAAGGCCGGCCTCAAGGCTGAGAAAGTCGACGTCCGCTACGTCCAGTCCTTTGATGGCGCGCGCTCGTCGACCTCCGCCGTCATCGTCGATGAAAAAGGCGAGCGCCTGATCGTCGGCCAGCGCGATACCGGCATGCCCTCCGGCACCAGCTGGCTGCCGCTTGAGCGCGTCAAGGATGCCAACGTCGTACTCGGCGATGTGCGGTGGCTCGAAGGCTTGCGCGCCGTTTTTACGCGGGCCCGCAAGGACGGCATTCCGACCGTCCTCGACGCCGATCTCGGCGCCCGTGAAGCTCTGCCGGAACTCCTGGCGATCACCGACTACGCGATTTTTTCAGGCCCCGCCCTGCGCGAGTTTGCCCCCGGCGCCGATGACGACGCGCGCCTCGAGCATGTCCTCTCGCTTGGTGTCTTGCATGCCGGCGTGACGCTCGGCGCCGACGGCTATCGCTGGCGCGAGCGTGGCAATGGTGGCGCCGTGCCCGCTCCCAAGGTCGACGTCATCGATACGACCGGCGCCGGCGACGCCTTCCACGGCACCTTCGCGCTGATGCTGGCCGAGGGTAAACCGGCGCTCGAATGTGCCCGCGCCGCCGTCCAGGTCGCGGCCCTGAAATGCACCCGCCTCGGTGGCCGCTCCGGCTTGCCGCGCCGGCCGGAACTGGATCGGCTGATCGGCGACTGAACGGGCTTCAATTTAACCAAGAGGGCATTGACTCCGGGTTGACAGCAATTTTGAGGGTAGGGACCCGTGACTGCAATCTAAGATAGCGATTGCCGCCACAAGGAAGGCCGCCAGGTAGCTTGGCGTGTCTGTCCGCAACCCCCCTAGCCGAAACCACTAGAGCCTCTGTAGATGGCCTCTAATGCGCCCTGCTGCGATTAACGACGTTTAGCCGGATTGGGCCCCTAATACCAGAAAGCGAAACGTTCGACCTGCGCCTTTTCGTTCGTCATGGCCGCGAAGGCGGCCACCCAAGCCAGTCAAATTGGCTCACGATCTCTACGCCAGTCATCCCACCCATCGTTCGACCCCATGCGACTTCTTCGACTGTGACCACTTGCAGCCGGCTTGGGTGGCCGCCGTCGATGCGGAGCATCGCGCTGCGATGACGCGGCCATGACGAATTTTACGGTGCGGTCAAAACAATGGCTCGTTGGTATAAACCGGCACGCGCTCGGCCCGCCCTGATTTGAGTGATGCCAGCGCGGTCTCCGCAAGCACCAGCGCCCGCCGGCCATCCTCGGCGCCGACCGGCATCGGCTTGCGCTCCGTCACGGCCGTCACGAACGCATCGAGTTCCCGCTTGTAAGCCTCGGCATACCGCTCCAGGAAAAAGTGCAGCGGCTTGTCGATAGCGACCGAAGTCGCATTCGCCAATTCCACCGTCGTCGGCGCCACGTTCGCCGCCAGCAAGCGCCCGCCACTGCCATGCACCTCGATCCGCTGGTCGTAGCCATAGCTCGCGCGGCGGCTGTTGTTGATGTGGCAGAGCTTGCCCGAGGCGGTCCGCATCACAATCATGCAGCTGTCGACGTCACCCGCCGCCGCCACCGCCGGATCAACCAGGCAACTCGCCGTCGCATAGAGCGTCTCCGGCTCCTCGCCGAGCAGCCAGCGCGCCATGTCGAAGTCGTGGATCGTCATATCGCGGAATTGCCCGCCGGAAACTTTGAGATAGGCGATCGGCGGCAGCCCGGGATCGCGACTGGTGATGATCACCTGCTCGGTTGCGCCGATCTCGCCCGCCGTCAACCGCGCTTTGAGGCTCGCGAAGTTCGGATCGAACCGCCGGTTGAACCCGACCAGCATCGCCACCCCAGCCGCGCGCACCGCCGCGAGGCACGCGTCGACCCGGGCAAGTGATAGGTCGATCGGCTTCTCGCAGAAGATCGCCTTGCCGGCCTTCGCCGCCTGAATGCACAGATCGGCGTGCGTATCCGTCGACGAGGCGATCAGCACCGCGCCAACACTCGGATCGCCAAGCGCCGTCGCCCCATCGGTAACGCTCGCACCATGCCGGCCGGCCAGCGCCGAGGCCGCCGTCGCGTTGACATCGATCACATATTTCAATCGCGTCTTGTCGTGCCGCGCGATGTTGCCGGCATGGATTGCGCCGATCCGTCCGGCGCCAAAAAGTGCAAAGTCGAACGACCGCATGCGAGCCCTTCCGGTTTAGTTGTTCGGCACCAGCGTGACACCGTGGTCGGCAAACGCAATGGCGACATCGGTGCCGGCGACCAGTGGCGTGCGCACATTTTCGTCGATCACGAACCGCTCGCCGGCATCGGTCGTCACCGTATATTCCATATGCCCGCCGAGGTATGCAGCTTTCAGGATGCGCCCCGGAATTGCCGGCCCGCCAGCCGTCCGCGACAGCCTGAGCGAGGTCGGCCGAACGGCAATCTTGGCCGGCCCCGCCGCAACGCCGCGTCGCGGCAGATTGAGTGTAACATTGCCGACGCGCACCTCGGCCCGCGCGTCGTCGACCGGCGTCACCATCACCTCGATGAGGTTGGCATCACCGATGAAGTCGGCGACGAACGCGCTGGCTGGCGCTTCATAGAGGTCGCGCGGGCTGCCCGTTTGTGCGATGCGCGCATTCGACATGACGATGATCGTATCGGAGACGGCCAGCGCCTCGCCTTGGTCGTGCGTCACGTAGCCGACCGTCAGGTTGAGGCTCTGTTGCAGCTCGCGAATATCGTCGCGCACCTGCCGGCGCAGTTTGGCGTCGAGGTTGGAAAGCGGCTCGTCAAACAACAGCACCTGCGGCTCGAGCACGAGTGCGCGTGCCACCGCGACGCGCTGTTGCTGTCCGCCCGACAACTCCGACGGCAACCGCTTATCATAGCCTTTGAGCCCCACCGCCGCGAGTTTTTCTTGCGCCATCTCATAGGCGCGCGCGCGCTTGATGCCGCTGACCACCGGGCCATAGGCGGCATTCTCGATCACCGTCATGTGCGGGAACAGTGCGTAGGACTGGAACACCATGCTGACGTCGCGCTCGGCCGCCGACAGCAGCGTCACGTCTTTCTCGCCGATCGCGATCTGCCCTTCGTTGGCGAGTTCGAGCCCAGCAATCATTCGCAGCGTCGTCGTCTTGCCGCAGCCCGACGGCCCGAGCAGCGTCACCAGCGTCCCCGGAGCGATCGTGAACGAGACGTTGTCGACCGCCGTCACCTGGCCATAGCGCTTGGTGACATTGCGAAACGCAACCGACGCGGCAGGCTTTCCAGTCATCAGGCAATTCCGATCATTGGCTTGATTGCCGAGCGTGGTCGGTCGCCTTCACAGACGACGGGCATCCTCACCGCTCGTTGCCGCCCCTCACCCTGCCCTCTCCCCGTGAAGGACGGGGAGAGGGAAAACGTTCCCTCTCCCCATGAGTGTTGGCGAATGGGGAGAGGGTTAGGGTGAGGGGCAGCAGGGAACACGCCGAGGACGATAAGGCAGTCAAGCGTTGACGACCATTAAATTGCATGGCCCGCCTCATTTCGCGATCGCCTTCACTTCCACGTCCCACTTGGCCAGCAACCGGCGGCGCTCGGCGGACGACCCGTACTTCACGCCGTCATAGGCGATGAACTTCATCTCCGCCATCTTCGGCGCGTCAGGATGCGCGGCGGCGCCTTTGTTGGACGGAATGGAATAGATCTTCAAGTCGGCGCCGACCAGTTTCTGTGCGTCCGCCGACAAGGTCCAATCATAGAATTTTTTCGCCGCATCAAGGTTCTTCGAACCCTTCACGATCGAGACCGACCCGGTCTCGTATCCCGTGCCCTCGCAGGGCGCCACGATCTTCACTGGCGATCCCTGCACGATCATCGTGACGTGATCATGCAGGAAGGCGATGCCGACGCTTGTTTCGCCGAGTGCGGTCGCTTTCACCGGCGCCGCCCCCGACTTCGTATACTGGTTGACGTTTTTATGCAGCGCCTTGAGGTAGGCAAAACCCTTGTCCTCGCCCATCAACTGCACGATCGACGCCAGCATGACGTAGGCGGTACCGGACGAGTTTGGATCGGAGATCTGCACCTCGTCTTTCAGTTTGGCATCAAGTAGGTCCGCCCAGCACTTCGGTTCTGCGATGCCTTTACTGGCGAGCAGTTTCGTATTGAAACCGAACCCGAGCGCGCCGAGATAGATGCCGGCGGTGCGATACTTGGATTGCTCGGCGTGCCGCTGTGCCCAGTCATGCAGTTCCGACAGTTTCGGTGACTTGTAGTCTTCGAGCAGGCCTTCCTCGGCCGCTTGCAGGTGCGGATCACCTGGACCACCCCACCAGACGTCGGCCTTCGGATTCGCCGCCTCCGCCTTGATCTGCGCGTAGGTCTCGCCGGTGCTCTTGCGCACCATCGCAATCTTGATGCCGGTCGACTTCTCGAACGCCGCGACCCCGATCCGGCACTGCTCTTCCAGGATCGAGCAATAGACGGTCAGCGGTTGCTGCGCGCTCGCCGGCACAACCCATAAACTCGCGGCCCATGTGGCGGCCATCAGCAACGGTTTGATCATAGCTCGTCTCTCCATGGGCTTGGCAAGCGTCAACGTGGCAGGCCGGCAATCTCTTTTTCCCACCGCTGGATCAAGCGCGATCGAACCGCGCTCGATCCATAGGTTGCGAAGTCGTAGGTGATCAGCTTGACCTCGTCGAGCCTCGGCGTTTTCGGTGGCAACGGCGCATCGATCCGCGACGGGATCTGATAGGACTTCGCGCGCGCGCCGGTTGCCTGTGCGGCGGGCGTCAGCGCGAATTCAAACCAGCGCCGCGCCGCCTCCCCATTGCGCCCGCCCTTGATGATCGCCATCGCGCCGATCTCGTAACCAGTGCCTTCGCAAGGCGCGATCGTGGCGACCGGCGCGCCAAGCTCGGCTTCGGCGACGGCCGCGAACATCCAGGTGATCGCCAGCGCCGCTTCGCCGATCGCCACGTTGCGCATCGGTGCCGCACCCGAACGCGGATACTGGTTGATATTGGCGTGCAGGCTCTTCAGGTAGGCGAACGCCTTGTCCTCGCCCATCAGCTGCACCAGCGTCGCCAGCGCCGTATAGGATGTGCCCGACGTCGCGACATGCGACATCTGGATCTCGCCCTTGTATTCCGGGCGCAGCAAGTCGGCCCAGCACTTCGGTACCGGCAGCTTGCGTCGCGTCAACTCCGCCGTGTTCCAGACGATGCCGAGTGTGCCCGCATAGATCCCGGTGACGTGGTTCGCCGACAGGCGCGCGAGATCCTGCGCCCACGGATGCAGTGACGCAAGCGACGGCGACTGATAGGTCTCCAGCAAGCCGAGTTCGGCGGCTTGCAGGTATTGCTCGACGCCGCCGCCCCACCAGATGTCGGCGCGCGGATTGGCCGCTTCCGCGCGCAACTGCGCCAGCGTTTCGCCGGTACTCTTGACGGTCATCGCGATCCTGATGCCGGTGCTGCTCTCGAACGCCGTGCGCATCACCTCGCACCATTCCGCCAGCACCGAGCAGTAGACCGTCAATTCCTTGTTCTGCGCGCGCGCCAGCGGCGCGCCGGCCAGGGCCACGACAAGCACCGCGCTCGCGATCAGTCGCCCCAGATACTTTGCCATCATCGATCGAACTCCCAGGTCATCCAGCCGCCACCGGTACGCCAGCTGGTGCGGCAGACGTGCGCCGGCCGAGTTTGCGTTCCCCGACCGTCAGCTGGATCAGCAGGATCGCCGCCAGCATGACCAGGATCAGGATCGTCGAATAGGCGATCGAGAGCCCGAATTCGCCGGCCTCGACCCGCCCGACGATGTACGCCGTCGCCATGTTGTACTGCGCCGTCACCAGGAAGATGATCGCGCTGACCGCCGTCATCGCCCGCACGAAACTGTAGACCATCGCCGCAACAATCGCTGGCTTGATCAGCGGCAGGATCACCCGGCGCACCGTCGTGCCCGAGCGCGCGCCAAGCGTCAGCGACGCTTCGTCAAGACTGCGGTCGATCTGCGCCAGCGTCGCGATGCCGGAGCGCACGCCGACCGCCATGTTGCGGAAGATGAAGCAGATGACCAGGATGATGCCGGTGCCGGCCAGTTCGAGCGGCGGCGTATTGTAGGCGAGAATGTAAC
Organism: uncultured Alphaproteobacteria bacterium; assembly: GCA_963714325.1. Lineage (GTDB taxonomy): Bacteria > Pseudomonadota > Alphaproteobacteria > Rhizobiales > Hyphomicrobiaceae > CAVQOB01. Next base: position 77,499 of record CAVQOB010000004.1, read on the forward strand.
TGACCCCGATCACCGTGCCGGGAATGGCGAAGCTCAGCATCGTCCCGAATTCGAAGGCGCGCCGTCCGGCGAAGTTCTGCCGCGTCAATAGATACGCCGTCAGCAATCCGATGACCGCCGTCAGCGGCGCTGCGATCGCCGCGATCTCCAGCGTCGTCCAGAAGCTGTTCCACGCCGAGCCGGTAAAGTGCAACCCGCGCGCTCCCCACTCGAACGCGAAGCCGGTCCGATAATGTTCGAAGGTGAAGGTATGATCGCGCCCGACTGCCTTGACGAACCCGGCGAAGATGATGGTGACGTAGATCGCCGCCGTCATGAACGCCCACGGCAGCGTCATCGCGTAGCACAGCCCCTCGACGCGGCGCGGCAACGGCACCGCCAGTCCAGTGTCTCCCTTGCCGGTCATCGTCGTGTACGATTTGTCGCCCAGCCAACGCTGTTGCGCCCAGAACGCGGCGAGCGTGAACCCCAGCAGTACGATCGCCAGCACCGCCGCCTTGCCCTGATCGTTGGCCGCGCCGACGACGGCGAAGAAAATCTTCGTCGACAGCACCTCGAAGTTCCCGCCGAGCACCAGCGGATTGCCGAAGTCGGCGAGGCTCTCCACAAAGCCGAGCAGGAAGGCATTGGCGATGCCCGGCCGCATCAGCGGCAGCGTCACCGTGCGGAACGTCGTCCAGCGCGAGGCGCGCAGCGTTTGTGACGCTTCTTCGAGCGACGGCGCGATCCCCTGCACGACCCCGATCAGCACCAGAAATGCGATCGGCGTGAACGCCAGCATCTGCGCCAGGAACACGCCGTTGAAACCGTAGATCCAGCGCGTGCGCGGGATGCCGAACCAGTCCGCCATCAACCCGGTGACGAGCCCCGAACGCCCGAACAGCAGGATCAGCGCCAGCCCGATCACGAACGGCGGCGTGATGATCGGCAGCACGGTGAGCACGCGCAGCAGCTTCTTGCCGGCAAAATTTGTCCGCACCGCCACCAGCGCGAAAGCCATGCCGAGAACTGTCGTCCCGGCGCCGACGCAGAGGCCGAGCAGCACCGTGTTCCAGGCGACGCCGCAACTGACGCCGCCGCCGATGCACCCGAGCCCCCAGATCGATTTGTCGAAGAGCTTCTCAGTGAATTGAACCGGCGCCCACTGGCCCTGGTTGTCCTGCAAGGCACTCGACAGAATGGTGAGGACGGGAAAGAACACGAACAGCGCGATCAGCGCGACGACCAATCCGATCGAGCCGGTGACGAACTGATCGCCGCGACAATATCCCTGCGCCGCCAGCGCCGACGTCAGCAGCATCAGATAGGCGGTCCCGAGCGTCAGTGCGCCATAGCCCATGCCCGCTTGCTTGGTCCCCGCCGGCGCCAGCCGTCCGAGCAGACCCGGTGCCGGTCCGTTGTGAATGATCGCGAAGCCCTGCAGCAGCATCAAGGCCATGCCAGCGATGCTCAACCACATCAGCGCCCGCGCCGTCCGCTGCACGGGAAGCCGCATCGCCGTGAGCGCCACGATCGCCAGCAGCGGCGCCAGCGCAAGCAACAACCACGCCCGCCCCGCCACGGCAATCTGATAGATCGCCGGCCCGGTCTCGGCATTGGGATAGGCCCACAACCAATCGGTCGAAAAGAGGCCGTTGCCAAGCGCATACCAGGGCAACAACGCCGCCCCGATCACGCCGACCACGATCCAGTGCATCACCGCGCGCGGCATGGCGGTTGTCCCCGAACGGTGCGCATCTCGCGCCTTACTTCGGCTGGCTCTTCACGTCGGCGTCCCACTTGGCCAGCAACCGCTTGCGCTCCGCCGACGAGCCGTACTTAGTGAAATCGTAGTCGATCAGCTTGATCTCCGCCATCTTCGGCGAGTTCGCCGGCAGCGGCGTGCCCTTGTTGGATGGGATCTGCAGTTGCTTGTTCGACGCGCCGAGCGCTTGCGGCGGTGGTGTCAGCGCCCAGTCGTAGAATTTTTTGGCGCTGTCGAGGTTTTTCGCCCCCTTGATGATCGACATCGAGCCGATCTCGTAGCCGGTGCCCTCGCACGGCGCGACCACCTTGACGTCCGGATTGTCGGCGGCCGCTGCCACCATGTCATGCATGAAGGTGATGCCGACCGCGCTCTCCCCGAGACTGACCGCCTTGGCCGGCGCCGCGCCCGACTTGGTGTACTGGTTGATGTTCTTGTGCAGTGCCTTCATGTAGGCAAAGCCCTTGTCCTCGCCCATCAGCTGCACCACCGTCGCCAGCAGCGTATAGCTTGTCCCCGACGAGTTCGGATCAGCGACCTGCACCTCGTCCTTGAATTCCGGTTTCAGCAGATCCGCCCAGCACTTCGGCTCCGGCATCTTGCGCGCGGCAAGTGTCTTGGCATTGTAACCGAAACCGAGCGCGCCGGAATAAATGCCGATCGTCCGGTTCTTGCTGCTCTTCCAGACGCTGAGCGCCCAATCGTTGAGGTCGCCGGGTTTGGCCGGCGCATTCTCCTGTGTCAGGCCCTCTTCCGCAGCCTGCAGATGCGGATCGCCGGTGCCGCCCCACCAGACATCGCCGCGCGGGTTGGTCGCTTCCGCCTTGATCTGGGCATAGACCTCGCCGGAACTCTTCCGCGTCATCGCGACTTTGATACCGGTCTCTTTTTCGAACGCCGTCGTCATCGCCCGGCACCATTCCTCCTGCACGCTGCAATAGAGCGTCAGCGCGCCCTGCGCACTGGCAAGCGAGATGTTACCAGCCATCATTGAGACAAGTGCGCCCGCCGCCATGATCGCGCGCGCGCCGTCGAGTGAAATCAATCGCATTGTGAGACCTCCCGGAAGTTTTTTTGATCGATTGCGGCCACTGTGACAGTCGGTGCCAGCCAGCGTCAATGCTTGAAGCGGCAAAGTTTTTCCAATGCCGCGGCGGCCGCTGATCAGGCCGGCAATCCCATCGCCTTTGCAAGCGATGCCGCCAGCGGCTTGGTCGAGGCCAGGATCGGATTGCCGGACCTCAGACCATCGCCGGCGAAGAAATCATTCACAACGCCGCCCGCTTCCTCGACGACGACGATGCCGGCCGCCACGTCCCAGCTGTTGATGTGCAGCTCCAGGTAGGCGTCCGTCCGCCCCGCTGCCACCCAGCACATCCCAAGCGCCCCCGATGCGCTGCGTTTGGTCGACGCACCCATCTGGCCGACTTTGCTGACGAGACCGGTATACTCGTCAAATGGTCGCCGCGCCGACCAGCCGATCTCAACCGCTGCCGCTTTCATGTCGGCGTTGTCACTCGCCCGGATCGCCCGCCCGTTGAGCGTCGCACCGCACCCCTTGCGTGCCGCAAACGTTTCCCCCAGCACCGGCGCATGCACCACACCCACCACCGGTTTCAGTTTGTGGACGAACCCGATCGATATGCACCACTGCAGATCGCCGCGTGCAAAGTTTGCCGTGCCATCGATCGGATCGACGATCCACAGGTTGTCGGCGCCCTCGCCGCCGCCTTCCTCGCCGACAAAACCATCGCCGGGAAAAACCCGCGCGATGCTCGCCCGCAACATCGCCTCGACCGCGCCATCGGCTTCGGTCAGAAAATCCTGCGCGCCCTTCATCCGCGTCGCCATCCGCTCGCGGTTATGCGCGTAGCTCATCGCCAGCGCTCCGGCTTGTTGCGCCAGCCCAAGCGCCACCAGATAGCGCAATTCGATGTCAGAGTCGTTCATGAAGCGGTGTCCTGATGGTTAGATTATCGAACTCAACTCTTGCCTTGCGATCCAATCTTACGTCATGGCCGCGACATCTTCGCAGCCATGACGAATTTTACGGTGCGTTCAAAACAAAAGGGCTCGTTGGTATTAGACGAGTTTAGCATCGCGCAGGAAACGCGTCAGGTTGGCAAACCCGAGTTTGGCGTAGGTTAGCGGATGCGCCTTCGCAGGGTCCTGCTCCGCTTCAACGACCACCCAGCCGTCATAGCCAGGAAGTGCCGCAAACACGGCGGCGTAGTCGACCATCCCATCCCCCGGCACGGTATAGACGCCGTCGACCACCGCATCGAGAAAACTCTTATCCTTCGCCTTGACGTCCGCCATCACAGCCGCGCGCACGTCCTTGGTATGCACATGACTGATCCGCTCGCGATAGGTGCGCGCGAACGCGACGGGATCGGCGCCGGCGAACGTCAAATGCCCCGTGTCGAGCAGCAGATGCAACGCCCCCGTCGTCGTCCTCATCATGCGATCCACATCGTCGCCGCTTTCGATCACCGTGCCTATGTGGTGGTGATAGACGAGTTGCATGCCCTCGTCGGCGAGTCGGCGGGCCAGTGCGTCCAATCGGCTCGTAAACAGCGGCCATTGCGCTTCGCTCAGCCGCGGCCGCCGTGACAGCGGGACACTCCGATCGCCGTGAATGGCATTCGACGTCTCAGCGACGATCAGCACGCGCGCACCCAACGCTTGCAGCAAGTTTTTGTGCTCCTGGATCGCCGTCCACTCGGCCTCCACATCGCGCTCGAGCAGCGCCATCGAGTACCACCCCGAGACGAGGTCGAGGCCGTGGCGATCGAGCACGGCTCGCAAGGCGAAGGGCTCGCGCGGAAACTTGTGCCCGAGTTCCATGCCGGCGAACCCTGCAAGCTTGGCCTCGGCGAGACACGTCTCAAGCGGCGTCTCGCCCCCGAGCGATCTCAAATCGTCGTTCGACCAACCGATCGGGTTGGCACCTATTCTGATGGCCATCGGACTATCCCAACCTCTGCTTCGCTTTGGCGGCGACGTAAGCGTCATGCGCCGCGTGGACGCCATCACGCGCACTCACCTCCGGTACAGCGACGTCCCACCAGGCGCCACCCTCGGCCGTCGATCGCGCCGGATCGGTGTCGATGACGATGACACTTGTCCGCGCGCGGGCTTTCGCGGCCGTCAATTGAGCGGCAAGTTCGGTGAGCGACGAAGCCTTGCTGGCAATCGCGCCAAGGCTTTCCGCATGCTTGACGAAATCGATTGCCGGTAAAATCGTATGAACCGTATCAGCCAGCAGATTGTTGAACGGCGCAGCCCCGGTCGCCTGCTGCAGCCGATTGATGCACCCGAACCCTCGATTGTCGAGCAGCACGATCGTCAGTTTCAGCCCCATCGCCACCGCCGTTGCGATCTCCGAGTTCATCATCAGATAGCTGCCGTCGCCCAGCATCACGATCACGTCCGCATCGGGCCGTGCCATCTTCACACCAAGCCCGCCCGCAATCTCGTAGCCCATGCAGCTGTAGCCGTATTCCATATGATAGTTGCCGGGCGCCTTCGCCTCCCACAGCTTGTGCAGTTCGCCGGGCAGCCCGCCCGCCGCCCCGACGATGATCGCATCTTCACCGCACGCGCGATGCACCGCACCGATCACTTGCGCGTCCGACGGCAGTGCCGCGTTCGACGGCGCCAGCGCCGCCACAGCTTGCTCGGACCATGCCGCTTTGGCGCTGGTCGCAGCATCCGTCCAGGCTTCGGGCGCGCGCCACCCATCGAGACCAGCGCTCAACGCCGCAAGCCCCGCCAGCGCATCCGCCACCAGCGGCACGCCGCCATGCTTGCCGGCATCGAACGGCTGCACATTGAGTCCGATCAGCCGAACGCCCGGATTTTGCAGCAGTGCCCGCGATCCGGTCGTGAAATCCTGCAATCGCGTGCCGATCGCCAGCACCACATCCGCCTGTGCCGCCAGCGTATTGGCGGCCCCCGTGCCGGTAACGCCGATCGCGCCAACGCACATCGCATGCGCCGCCGCCAGCGCCGCCTTTCCAGCCTGCGTCTCGGCAACGGGAATGCCATGCAGTGACGCGAAGGCTGCCAGCACATCCAGCGCGCCCGCATAATGCACGCCGCCACCGGCGATGATCAGCGGTTGCTTGGCCTGTCGCAACAATGCCAGCGCACGGTCAAGCTCACGCCGATCCGGCGGCGGTTGGCGCTGATGCCAAACTTTCTCGGCAAAAAAGCGCGCCGGAAAGTCGTACGCTTCGGCCTGCACGTCCTGGCAGAAGCTGAGCGTCACCGGCCCGCAATCGGCCGGATCGGTCAACACCTGTAGTGCCCGCGGCAGCGCCGTCAGCAACTGCTCCGGCCGCGTGATTCGGTCGAAATACCGCGACACCGGCCGGAAGCAATCGTTGGCCGAAACCGTACCGTCGCCGAAATCCTCGATCTGCTGCAGCACCGGATCGGGCCGGCGACTGGCGAACACGTCGCCCGGCAGCAGCAGCACCGGCAGTCGGTTGACATGCGCCACCGCCGCCGCCGTCACCATGTTGGTTGCCCCCGGCCCGATCGACGTCGTACACGCCATCATCCGCCGGCGCAGCGAGGCCTTGGCAAAAGCGATCGCCGCATGCGCCATCGCCTGTTCGTTGTGCGCGCGATAGGTTGGCAACTGCTCGCGCACACCATGCAGCGCCTCGCCGAGACCGGCGACATTGCCATGCCCGAAGATCGCCCAGACGCCGGCAAACAGCGGCTGGCTCATGCCATCAACCTCGGTGCGCTGCGCGCACAGATAGCGCACCAGCGCCTGTGCGGCGGTCAGCTTCAGGTGTGTCGGCGGCTGTGACATCGACAATGCTCGCTGGCGAACGGCAACTAAGCAGAGTTTCTCTCCAAACCCACACATGTCATCGCGGGACGTGTTCCCACGATCCATCTCCCAACCAACTCCGACCTGCCAGTCCGTTGAACCCAGTCCGTTGAACGATGGGTCCCGGGAATAAATCCCCGGGTGACATCTCTGTGTGTTGGGCGGCTTGAGAAACGCTGCTGAGCGAATGTGTGCCGACCGCCGTCGCCGCATGCAAGCCAATTCTAACCTGAACGGCACCCTACCGCAGCGTCTCCTCGAAATGCGCGAGGATCAGCGGATAGACATCGGTTGCGGCGTTGGCGCCGAAGATACAGTCGATGTGGCCGTAGCCGGGAATAACGTGGCGCTGGTAAAGTATGCGGCCATTGCGGCGCCCCAGCCGCGTCATCGTCCGTTCCGTACTTTCCGGCGTGAAGCAGGCATTTTTCTCGCCGTGGATGAACGTGATGGGGATGGCGAGGCGCTCGAGATGATCGAGATAGGTATCGCCGCCCGCAGCGTCGACGAGCTCCGTCTTGCGCGCAATCGCCGCCAACTGCTCGAAGGCCGCGATGTTGGCCTCGCCGAACATCTCGGGCAAGCCTTGCTCGAACGTCAACCGGTTAAGCTTGCCCATTTCATAGAGCTGACCATAGAGCGCGGTGATCCGGTTCGACGTTGCGCTGCGTGTTGGGCCGCTACGGAACGGCACGAACACGCGGATCAGCGCATCGGCAATGCGTTCCATCACCCCATCGGTGCGCGTCGCGCGCGCATCGACATACGCGAGCCCAAGCCGCTTGAGCAACGTTGGCGCACGCAGATGCGCGAGCAGTCGCTGCGGCCACCAGGGAATCACAACGTCCGTCGAGATCTGCGAGATCACTGCCGATCGGACGCCCTGCAGTCCGGCCAGCATCGCCATCGTGAACGTCGTCGCGCCATAGCAATGCGCCATCACCTGCAGATTGCGCGCACCCGACACATCGAGCACCGTATGCACCGCCGCCGGCAAGTCGTGCCGCGCCACATCATCGGCCGTCCAGGGTTGGCGCACATAGGGCAGATCGATGCTGGCGCGACCGTCGAGCAGCCAGCAGTCGAAACCGGAACCCGTCAGATATTCCAGCAGATTGGTGTCGATCGTATCGGTCGAGAATATCCGGCTTGAAACACCAAGACCGTGCAGAAACAGGATCGGTCCCTTGTCGCCACCCCGGTAGCGCGTCAACCGCAACTCCAGCTCGTCGGCCGTTTTGAACGTGACAAGCTGCGGCTCCGGCACGCGCAAATCGCGCCGCTTGCGAATGCGTGTCGGGTCGAACCGCTGCAGCGGCGCCAATGTCGAACCATAGACCGAAAACAAGCTGCCCGCGAACAGCGCCCCGAACATCGCCACCGCCTGCAGCCGGTCGGAAGGGTTGGCCCCGCCCTTGCCGCGGATCGTCTGCAGCTGCCGCGTGAAATCCTCGGCAGCGATCTTCAACCGGCCGGAAAGCTGCAGCGGTTCCATGACCCCATGCGTCACTTCATCGACATCGACGAATAACGTTGTCGTATCGTTCCACAAATCACCGGGTGTGCGATCGGCATGCACGATCTTGTGTCCGGCGAACGCGAACGCGCGACCGTCACGGCTGGTCAACCGCATGCGGTAGTCGAACCGCCGTGTCTCCGCCTTGTCGGGATCGGGGCGCAGCAGGCTGAACAGCCCGTGCGAGATGTCGAGCGGCTCGCCTGAAATGGCGGGACAGGTGACGGTGCCGGTGATGCGCCCGGTCCGGTTGGCATCGGCGATGAAACGCTCGATGAAATCAATGTCGATCGACGCAATGAAACTGAGCGTGCTGCCGCGCTGCTCGCCCTCCGCCGCTCCAACCGCATAGGCGTCGATCCCGCGTTTGCCGGTGCGGCGACCGACAAAACCAGCCATGCGCTCTGTGAAGGCGACGCCGGCGGCAACAGAACTGGTGGTCGAGGCGCCAGCCAGACGCCGCGCTGGTGCCGTTGACGGCGCATCCGATAACGCCCGCCCCACATCGTCGGCCAGATGCATCATCGCCCGCTCGGCCAGCGCCGTGATGGTCAGCAGTGGGTTGACGCCGAGCGGCCGCGGCATGACCGCGCCGTCGCAGACGTAGAGCCCGATATGTGTCGCGCCGGCCTTGGCCCCGGGCGACGTGTCAAAAACCTGGCACTTGTGATTGACCACGCCGCGCGCCGCATCCGCGGCCATCCCGCATCCGCCGAGCGGATGCACTGTGATCAAATTCCGCCCGAGGAATGTTGATTGCACGGGATTGCGGATATAAGTGCCGCCCGTTGCCGTCGTAGCTTTGACCAGCGCATCCGCAATACGCTTGGTGGACGCCTGCCCCGCGACACCCGGCCAATCGACGCTGATGCCGTCTCGCGCCAGCACCAATCGCCCCTGCCCATCGTCATGCCCCATGACGAGGAAGGTCTGCGTGTTGGCCATCGCGCCCTGATAACTGCCGAGCAGCGCACTCTTCTGCCGGCGCAACGCTTCCTGCGCATCGTCAAGCAAGCCCGTATCGGTGTCACGGCCGAAGACCGACGCCGCCGCGAACAACGCCGGTAGGATCGCATTGACGCCGGAGGGAATGGCGCCCTCCTCGATGATGATGCCGTCGGTCAGCGAGGCGCTGTCGCGCAGATCGATGGCGCCGGCAATGCACGGCCCCGGTGGCGGCACGCTGGCGCGCGGCGGATGGCCGATGCCGATGCCATTGACCGGGCGATCATTGTTGTAGGCAAACGCCAGCGCATCGCCGTTGCCCGTGAACCCTTCGCCAAGCCGCGCCGACAGCGCGAGGCCCTCGGCTTTCGAGCGCAGCAGAATTTCCGTCGACCCGAGGCTGCCGGCTCCAAGAACAACGATTTGCGCCGCCAGCGATCTCTCCGGCGCATCAAACAGCACGCTGCCGTCGCGGCGCGGCTCGTAGAACACCCGCCAGCCGCCGCTCTCCCGACGCAGCGATGTAACCGCGATTTCGGTGAATACCGCCGCGCCGAAGTTGACCGCGTCAGCAACATACGTGACGTCGACTGTCGTCTTGGCGCCGACATTGCAACCCGAACAGCAGTCGCCGCAGAGAGTACAGCCGGACTGCTCGATACCGGCCGCGTTCACGCCGGCCTTGAAGGCAATATTGAGCGGCGGCAGCGTCATCGCAGCGCCGAGCGCCTTCGCCGCCTCGCTCAGCCGCGCCAGTTTGTCGAGCCGCACTTCGTTCGGATAGGGCAAAGGCCGCAACATCCGGCGTGCTCGTGCGAAACCTTCGTTCAGCCGGCCATCGGCGACGAGTTCACCCGGCCATTTCGGATCTTCGAACACGCGCGGATCGGGTGCCAGCGAGACGTTAGCATTGATCAGCGACGTGCCGCCGAGCCCGCAGCCCGTCAGCACGTGCATATCGCGACCGAGATGAACATCGAACAGCCCCAGGCGCGATCCGGCATGGCCGTCCGGCCCACTCACCTGCAATTCCGCTTCCGCCTCGACCATCGTGTCGGGGAAATCACCGGCGGCAAATTCCCGCCCCCGCTCGAGCATGGCAACCTTCAGCCCCATCCGCGCCAGCCGCGACGCCGCCACCCCCGCGCCATAGCCGGAGCCAACGACAATCGCGTCGTAGACGGCTTCGAGGTTGGCGTGATCAGTAGACAGGCGGCGCATACGCATGGGTTCCCGAGATTAAGACCGAGCAGCGAACAGGCGTTCGAGAATTCCCGATCGCGCTGCGGCGGGAGTAACGCGCGCAGCGTCTACCGCCGCCGCAAGCGGGGGCGTCGGTTTCGCCACGTCGAGCGAACGTTCAAGATCGCGCGCCATCAACATCATCGCACGTTCGGCGACCGCGGTAATGGTCATCAGGGGGTGCACGCCGAGCGACCGCGGAATGACCGAGCCATCCAGCACATAGAGCCCTTCATGCACGCTGTCGGGATCATCGCCACCACCTGGATCGAACACCCGCCCCTTGTGATCGACGACACCGGTTGAATGATCGTCGGCCATCACCACACCGCCAAGCGGGTGCACCGTCATCAGGTTGCCGCCGAGAAATCGCGCCGATGCCGGATTCGGCATATAGGTGCCGCCTAGCGGCGCGACTGCCAGTTGCAGCGTCTCAGCGATGCGCTGATAGACCGGCTCCCACGCGGCACCCGGCCACACCAATTCAGCGCGATCGGCGGTGAAACGGAATTGCCCGGCCATCGTGTCGTGGCCGACGGCGAGCATTGTCAGCGTGTTGTGGACCGCGCCGGTGTAGGCCCCGCCGAGCAGGCTTTCGAATGTGCGCCCCGTCTCCGCCAGCGCATCGCGAATGCCTTGATCCATGTCCTGTCCAAGCATCCGGTCGGCGCTGAACAGCAATGGCAGCAGCGGCGCCAGCGCGCTCTGGATCGCCGCATCGACGACGACGAGACCATCATCCAGTGCCTTCCGGCGCCTGAGATCGATCAACCCCGCCACCGCCGGCCCCGGACGCGGGATCTTCGCGCGCGGCTTGGCGCCGACACCGACACCGTTGATCGCGCGGTCGGTATTCGAGCCGAACGCGATCACATCGGCGTTGGTCGAGACGTTGCGGCCAAGCCGGTCGGAAAGGCTGAGGCCCCGTTCGCGCGTTCTGAGCAGGATCTCGTTCGAGCCAAGCGTGCCAGCCGCGAGAATGACGATCGGCGCTGCGATCGAACGGATTGGAACGGTAGAGCCCGCTGACGTCGGCTCGTAGAACACGACGCGCCAGCTGGTATCCGCGCGCTTTTCGAGATACCGCACGCGGCATTCCGTGAACAGCGACGCGCCATGTGCGGCCGCATCAGCGAGGTAGGTATTGTGCACCGTCGTCTTGGCGCCGACATTGCACCCGCCCATGCAATCGCCGCAGCGTGTGCAGGCGGGCTGTTCAACGCCGGCCGCGCTCGTGCCGCGCTCAAAACGGATGTGCAGTGGCACCCGCGCGGCCTCGGCGCCAAGCGCTTGTGCCGATCGGCGCAACGCTTGCAGTTTCAGCGGATCGTCGCCATCGGGCAGCGGCTGTGGCCGCAACATGTCGCCGGCTCGCGAAAATCCGACGTTCAGGTAGTGGTCGACGCGGACTTGTTCCGGCCAGCGCAAATCCGCCAGCACCCGCCCCTCCGGCGTCAGGCAGACATTGGCATTGATCAGCGACGTGCCGCCGAGCCCGCAGCCCGTCAGCACGTGCACGTCTTCGCCGGTCCGGATGTCGAACAGTGCGGTTTCTGAGCCGATCCGGCCACTCTTGGAATGGACCTGCAGCTCTTTGCGCGATGCATTGAGGCCGGTCGGAAAATCGCCCGGCAGGAATTCACGTCCGCGCTCGAGGACTGCGACCGATAGGCCAAGGCGGGCAAGGCGCGAGGCAGCGACCCCGCCGCCATAGCCGGAGCCAATGACGATTGCGTCATACGCAGGTCGCAATGCGGCCAACGGCGCGGCCAGTGGCGCGACAAGACGCGGCATGAACTCGACTTCCCCCGGAACTCAACCCGCTGCCCTGACAGCATCAACCGCCAGTTCGTCATCGGGCACGCGAACTCTTTGTAGCCAGAGCGTATCGGCATGGCCGTTCCTTGGCCAGCGCTTGCATCATGAGGTTTGTCGAATAGTTTCAGGTCGTTGTCCGTTATCCACGGTCAAGACGCATTGCGCATTCCGAGCACAACCGTCACGGGCGATTGATGCGCCTTCGCCCCGTGAATAACGGCGAGCGGAAAAAAATTCCCTCGCCCCATGAGCCCTTGCGAATGGGGAGAGGGTTAGGGTGAGGGGCAGCTGCGGTTGCGGGTGGGCAACCGAAGCGCAACGAAAAGAGCGCGTGAGGGGCCACCACTTGCCGAGTTGCCGCCCCTCACCTCCCCTTCGGGGATCCTACTCCCCGTGAAAAACGGGGAGAGGGAAGACAGCTCCCGCGCTCTGGTCTGGCACTTCGGGTGCCGACCAGCACCCGCGCCTAAGCCAATTGCCGCATCGCCTGTTCGAGGTCGGCAATCAGATCCTTGGCATCTTCGAGCCCGGCATGGAACCGCACGATCGGGCCGCGCTTCGACCAATCGGTGACGGTGCGCATCGCCAGGATGTTGGTCAGATTGACCAGGCTTTCATAGCCACCCCACGAGGCGCCGATCTGGAAGTTGTCGAGCGCGTCGATAAAGCGATCGACCTTCTCTTGCGGCGCCTTCAATTCGAGCGAGAACAGTCCGCACGCGCCCTTGAAATCGCGCTTCCAAATGTCGTGGCCGGGATGCTTCGGCCAGGCCGGCCACAGCACAGTGGCAACCTCCGGTCGGGTCGAAGCCCACTGGCAGATCGTCATCGTCGTCTCGGCATGGGCGGCGAGCCGGATGGCCATCGTCCGCACGCCGCGCAAGGCGAGGTAGGCATCGTCGCCACCGATGCAGATGCCGAAGGCGCTGTGATAGTCGTGCACCGGTGCCCAGGCTTCCTTCGTCGTCGTCACCGCACCGAGCAGCACGTCGGAGTGGCCGACGATGTGCTTGGTGCCGGCCATCATCGAGACGTCCGCGCCGTGCTTCAGCGGCTGATAGAGAAGGCCTGAGCCCCATGTGTTATCGACGGCGAGAATGATGCCACGCGGTTTCGTCAGGCGGGCGAGCGCCGGCAAGTCCAGCATCTCGAAGGCACCAGTACCCGGCACTTCCGCGTAGATGACTTTGGTGTTGGCTTTGAGCCGGCCCTCGATGTCGCTGCCGTCGGCTTTGTAGATCTCGCACGTCACGCCCCAGGGTTCGAGGACGGTCTTCGCGAAATTGCGCGTCGGCTCATAGGCAGCTTCGGTGATCAGACAGTGGTCACCCGGTTTGAGGAACGGCATCATGCCCATACAGTTGGCAATCAGCCCTGAACTTGATACCCGCGTGCGATACCCGCCTTCGAGATCGGTGATCATGTCTTCCAGCGCGAACACGGTCGGCGTGCCGTTGGTGCCGTAGGAATAAGCACGCTCGCGCGCGACACGTTTGGCCCGGACCGCGCGCAAAGCGGCGACGTTTTCGTACAGCACCGTCGAGGCGCGAATGACCGGCGGATTGACCGATCGCCGCTGGCCACGTTCCGGGCGGCTCTTCTGGACAAGGCGCGTGCGGATGGTTGGAACGTGTGCGTCGGACATGTGGCGGGGATCCTCGGGCTAGGTAGCGATCGTGACGGCAAGATGCCCGGAGCCAGCCTCGGCGTAAAGGCGCTTATGTTTCTTGGGCGACACGACACCGCCAATCCGCCGGCGCTTGGCCATGCCGTCAAACCCGCCTAGTCTGGTTGTTGAGACACCCGAGCAAAGGCCACCCCGCATGACCGGCAACATTTTGGCGATCGATCAAGGCACAACGTCGAGCCGCGCCATGGTCTTCGACGATGCGTTCGCCGTACGCGGCGTCGGTCAGGAAGAATTCACGCAGCACTTTCCGGCGTCAGGTTGGGTCGAACACGATGCCGAAGACATCTGGCGGACAACGCTCGCCACCGCCAAGACGGCACTCGCCAAGGCCGGTGTCGCAGCCGCTGCCATCGCCGCCATTGGCATCACCAATCAGCGCGAAACCTGCCTGTTCTGGGATCGTCGCACCGGCAAACCCATCCACCGCGCGCTGGTCTGGCAGGACCGCCGCACCGCTGACGTCTGCGCGCGCCTGAAAAGCGCCAACGCCGAAGCCGCCATCAACGCCAAGACCGGCCTCCTGCTCGACCCTTATTTCTCCGGCACCAAAGCCGCCTGGTTGCTTGATCATGTCCCCGGTGCTCGCGCCGCCGCCGATGCCGGACACCTTGCTTTCGGAACCATCGATACCTTCCTGCTCTGGCGCCTGACCGGCGGCAAGGTCCACGCCACCGACGCCACCAATGCCTCGCGCACGCTGCTCTACGACATCCACGATGGCGGCTGGGACGATGAACTGCTGAAACTGTTTCGCGTGCCGCGCTCCGTCCTGCCCGAGGTCCGCGATAGCGCCGCTGATTTCGGCACCACCGATCCAGCGTTGTTCGGCTCGGCTATTCCCATTCGCGGCATCGCCGGCGATCAGCAGGCAGCGACGATCGGCCAAGGCTGCTTCAAGCCCGGCATGATGAAATCGACCTATGGAACGGGGTGCTTCGCGCTGCTCAACACCGGTTCAACGGCGGTCGCCTCGCGCAACCGCCTGCTCACAACGATCGCTTATCAACTCGGCGGCCAGCGCACCTACGCCCTCGAAGGCTCGATTTTTATTGCCGGCGCCGCCGTACAGTGGTTGCGTGACGGCTTGAAGATCATCAAGTCCGCCAGCGAAACCGGTCCCCTCGCGGCATCAGCCGACGCCGGTCAGGACGTGGTTTTGGTGCCCGCCTTCGTCGGCCTCGGCGCCCCCTATTGGAATGCCGAAGCACGCGGCGCCCTGTTCGGCCTCACCCGCAACACCGGTCCGGCCGAGATAGCCAAGGCGGCACTCGAATGCGTCGCCTATCAGACGCGCGATCTGCTTGACGCCATGCACAAGGACATGCCGGCCCAAACCTCTGCAGCCAACACCGCAACCGTGCTGCGCGTCGATGGCGGCATGGTCGCCAGCGACTGGACCATGCAATTCCTCGCGGACATCTTGAATGCCCCCGTCGATCGCCCGAGCGTACTGGAGACGACGGCGCTGGGTGCGGCGTGGCTCGCCGGATCGAAGGCGGGTGTCTGGCCCGATCAGGACGGGTTCGCCAAGCGTTGGAAGCTTGATCGCCGTTTCACGCCATCAATGCCGGCCGCCGAGCGCACACGCAAGTACGCAGCCTGGCAGTCTGCTGTCGCAGCTACCCTTCACGCCGCAACTGCACTGACGCCAAGATAGGCGTCGAAAGCCGCCCAGAAGCGCGCTCGGATGTCATCGGACTCCATCAGGATTTCATGCCGTGAGGGTGGGATCAGCACATGGCTGCCAACCTTCAGCTTCAAGGCGAATTCCTCGATCGCCGTCGTCGACACCACTTTGTCCTGACCCGCCGCAACCATCAGGATCGGCACCTTGATTTCGCTCGGATAGTCGGGCGCCTGCAGCACGGCCATCGAACGGCACGCAGCGCGCAGCCATCCGATCGTCGGCGCACCGAGTGCCAGCTGTGGCGCCGCCTCCAGCACGTCGATCGTGCGCATGAAGCGGTCGCGATCCCCGGTGAAAATATTGTCTTTGAAGGCCATGCCGTCCAGCGGATCACTCGAACCACCGAGCACATAGGCGTGGGCCATACCAAGCTTGCAGAAAATCTCGGCATAGCTGCGCATCGTCGACTGCGAGTACGGCGAACGATGGTCCGAAATCTCGATCATTGGTGCCGACAACACCAGGCGCTGAAACCACGACCCGGGCTGGCTGGCATGCCGCAGCAGAATGTGTCCGCCGAGCGAATGTCCAAGCGCGAAGTACGGCGGCGGGCAATCCGGGAGCACCACGTCCTTCATGAACGAGGTCAGGTCACGGTCATAATCCCTGAAATTCCGGATGTGCCCCTTCATCGGATTGTCCAGCAGCCGGTCGGACCCGCCTTGCCCTCTGAGATCCAGCACGGCAACGCAGAAACCCCGTCGCCTGAGATCCGCGACGACTTCGAAATACTTCTCGATGAACTCGCCGCGCCCGGGCAGCACGCAAACCGTTCCCCGCCGTGGCCCGCGCGTTTCATTCCAGCGCGCGAAGCGCAACGACTTGCCGTCGTAACCCTTGAAGTACCCGGCGGTCGCGCCGCCAGGAACCGGGTTTTTTGCGAGGGCGACAAGCGTCATGGTCGTTTCTCTGAGCCTCGGGCAAACATGCATGCGCTACGAATCAGATGCGAACGCGTGCGCTTGGACAAGGCTATATCAGCAAGGCGCTCCGGCAAACACCTACCATGGTTCGCGCAGCAACAACGAAAAAGGCCCTGATCACCGGGATCAGGGCCATTATCCGATTGTCACGCGTGGTCCGGCTGGCAGCCCGGCTCAGTCTGTCATCAGTACGTCCGGCCCCAGCCCGGGCGGTAGTTCGGACGATACTCGCCGTAGGTGTTCGGGCCATATGAGTTTGGACCATACGGGTCCCGACCGGTGAAGCGGGGCTCAATCGGCCGCGCCGAAAGAATATCGCCGGAGCAGCGGTCAAGCTTGATCTCGAACAGCCGGCCGGAAGGGCGCCGTGCCTTGACGAACGCCGTATCGCGATCGATCACTTCCGGCGCATGGAATCCGAACCACCCTTGGCGCGTCAGCCGATGCTGGATCTCATCCTTCGGCGCGCAGGCCGTGCGGCCATAGCCGTCACGTGGGTGTGTCTCGGCGTAGCGCTTGTAGGGCGGCGGTGGCGCATAGGAATCATCATGGTCACGATAGACCGGCGCCGAAGGGATTGGCGGATAGGCCTGGTAGCCATAGCGCGGCGGCGGCGCCGGCGGCCGGCCATAGAGATCGGCATAACGGGGATCGTCATAGGCGGAGCCCTGGCGCGGCGGCGCGTCATAGCCCAGATCAGCCGCCAGCGCCGGGACAGCGCCTTGAGCCAGAACAGCGGCGGCGAAGCCAGCTGCCAATAGCCAACGTTTCATCGGTCGTTCCTCCTGAGGCGCGTCATGCGCAGCCTCCCTCCACAGTCGCTCACGTATGGCAGGTTGACGGCGGTGACATGAACGGCCCATTAACGGTTGCTGGTAAACCTTTTGAAATCAACGTCACGCTCAAAAATATCCAACGTGTGCCGCTAAAGGTTCAGGGCATTGTTGTCGCCGTGATTTTTATCCGGCGCCCAAACGTCATCCGCCATCGCCCCTTGAAACCCATCGCCCCTTGAAACCTAGTCCCGCCACCCTAAATCAACTGTCGAGCGCATGCCTCTCGGGGGTGCGTTCAGTTTCGCCGCCTGGCCCAAGTGGGCAGGCTCACACTGTTGTCGCTTCCGCAGGAGGACACCCATGCGACCTTTCGATTTTGCCCCCCTCTACCGCTCAACCGTTGGCTTTGACCGCCTCGTTCAGTTGCTGGATCAGGTCTCCGGTCTTGACAACGACGCCACCAGCTATCCGCCCTACAACATCGAACGCCTCGGCGAGAACACCTATCGAATTTCGCTGGCCGTTGCGGGCTTTGCCGCGCCGGAAATTAAGCTCGAGGTGAAAGAGCAGATGTTGAACATCAAAGGTGAAAAGACGGCAGAAGCGGCCGAACGGACGTTCCTGCATCGCGGCATCGCCGGCCGCACCTTTGAACGGCGCTTCCAGCTCGCTGACCATGTCGAAGTCAGCGGCGCCGACTTGAAAGACGGCCTGCTGCACGTCGATCTCGTGCGCAATGTGCCCGAGCGCCTGAAGCCGCGCCAGATCAGCATTGGCACGGCCGAAGTGCCGAAACAGATCGAGGCAGCGGTCCAGTAACCGCAGTCTCAGTTGGCAAAGAACGGCTCCGCCTTCGCAGGTGGAGCCGTTCGCTTTTGGCACAGCTTAAGTCTCGAAGTCGCTACTCCTATAGGTGTCAGCCCGGCATTCGTTGCCGGGACCAGGGCGCGGCACGCAAACCGGCGCCACCCTTGAGCCGCAGCAAGGGGGCTGATAAGTCTCGAACGACAGCCGGCGAGGGAGCCCATGATCACCACCGCGCACACGCAGCTGATGGCCCGTTACAATCGCTGGCAGAACCAGAACCTATACGCCGGCGCCGATCGCCTCCCCGATAGCGAGCGCCGTCGCGATCAGGCTGCATTCTTCGGCTCCATCCACGGCACGCTATGTCATCTCGTCTTCGGCGATCAGGCCTGGATGCACCGCTTCGCCGGCACGCCCGCGCCACAAGCCAAGACGATTGCCGAGTCGGCCACCGCCATCGCCGATTGGGATGAACTCAAGCGCACACGAGTGGCCTTTGACGAGACCATAGTCCGCTGGGCCGATACGCTGGACCCGGCTTGGCTCGAGGGTGATCTCACCTGGTATTCCGGCGCCATGAGCCGCAACGTCACCAAGCCGAAGTGGGAACTGGTCACCCACATGTTCAATCACCAGACCCATCATCGCGGCCAGGTGCACTGCATGCTGACGCAAGCCGGCGTCAAACCCGGGGATACCGATATCCCGTTCATGCCGGAATAGTTTCTGGCCGCGTTTGGCGCCCGGCTGTTGCCAGCCAGAGATTATCGATTTGACGCGTCGGTGATTTCGTTTTCAGCCATCAGCACGCCAGAGACGATGGCGCGGGCGAGTTGTTCGGCCATGCAGCGATAGCCGTTGTCGTTCAGGTGCAGGTTGTCGCTGGTGAGATAAAAGCCATCGCCGCGCGTCTTCGATAATTCGCGCATCGCCTCGAAGCGATCAACCAGCAGCACGCGCATGTCCCTGGCAACTTCGACCAACGCCGCAACCGTCGCTTCGTAATGCGCATCCTTGGTCAGCTTGTCGCCGTACTGCGGATCAACCAGCACCACGTCGATGCGCTGCTCGTTGAGCCACGCCAGCGTCCGGCGCAGGCAAGCCTTGAAGGTATCGAGATCGACATGTCGGATCGCGTCGTTGGTGCCGACCTGCCAGACCACCAGATCGGGCTTGTGTTCCTCGATCTCGCGCTTCATCCGCGCCGACTGACCCTCGGCGACTTCGCCCGACATTCCGCGTGCAACAACATCGAAATCAAGGCCTTTGAACGATCCCTCGAGATTGCTCTCGAGCTTCGCCACATAGGTCGCGGATGGGTTCGATGCGCCAACGCCAACCGTCGAGGATGATCCAACCGCCAGCACTTTCGGCTCGCGCTTGTCCCGCAATGCGCGCCGCAATCCACGCAATGGCCGGCGGAAAGCATCACCGGCGATCGCCCGTGTGCTGCAGTCACTGGACATCTTCGGCGGGCTATCCGGCATCGCCAGCGGCCAGTTGCGCGGCACCAGGATGTCCGGTTCGCCGGTTTGGGCTTCGGCCACAGGAACCCCGGCGCTCAACAACAGCGCGACGGTGGCCCAGAAGAGCGCACGCCTCATGCGATCGAATCCTAGTGATTGATCCCAACCCCGCAACGATACTAGGCAAAGGCGAAGCATCCGTCAAAGCCTTGTGACGGCATTGTTACAAGGTAAATGCACAACAACCGACTTTTCGTTGACAGCTGTGGCCGGAGCACGCCAGAACGCCCCAGAACGCCTGAGTTTACCGACGATAACGACCCAAAATGGCACGGATAGCCGCGTGCGTTCCCCCAACTCGAAAACATAAAGGCCTCGACCGATGCCGAACGCCCACCTGAAAACCATCATCGAAGCCGCCTGGGACAAGCGCGATGCCATCAATCCACAGACCAAAGGCGAGGTCCGCGACGCCATCAATGCAGCGCTCGAACTGCTCAATTCAGGGCAAGCGCGCGTCGCCGAAAAAAGCGGTGGCGATTGGGCGGTCAATCAGTGGCTGAAGAAGGCGGTGCTGCTGTCCTTCCGGCTGAACGACATGGGGATGATTGGCGGCGCGCCCGGAGGTGCCAGCTGGTGGGACAAGGTGCCCTCGAAATTCGACGGCATGAGCTCCAACGCGTTCCGCGCAGCAGGCTTCCGCGCCGTGCCCGGTGCCGTCGTGCGCAAGTCCGCCTACATCGCCAAGAACGTTGTGCTGATGCCATCCTTCGTCAACCTCGGCGCCTACGTCGATGAAGGCACCATGGTCGACACCTGGGCGACTGTCGGCTCTTGCGCGCAGATCGGCAAAAACGTGCATCTCTCCGGCGGCGTCGGCATCGGCGGCGTACTCGAGCCGCTGCAGGCCAACCCGACCATCATTGAAGACAACTGCTTCATCGGCGCGCGCTCCGAAGTCGTCGAAGGCGTTGTCGTTGGCGAAGGCTCAGTCCTGTCGATGGGCGTCTTCATTTCGTCATCGACCAAGATCATCGATCGCGCCACCGGCAAAATCACCATCGGCAAAGTCCCGCCGTACTCCGTTGTCGTCTCCGGCTCCCTGCCCGGCAAACCACTGCCCGACGGCTCCCCCGGCCCCTCGCTCTATTGCGCCGTCATCGTCAAAACCGTCGACGCCCAGACCCGCTCGAAAACCGCGATAAACGAACTGCTCCGGGACTGACGAGGGCGATCCGCGCACTCCGGAATTAAGACATTATTCACCGCTCCAGCCTAACGTGAGGCAATGGCATTTCTGCGCCCGGTGGACAGCGCGACCCTATGCAAACCTTGAACTCGATCATTGGCTTTCGTGGCCGCGCCACGCGCCGCCAGTTCTGGATCGCGCATGCGGTTGGCAAGGTCATATTCATCGCGGCCTTGATCGGCGCATCGAACCGCCTATTCAAGAACGGCATCCAGAATACGTCCACGTCCGAGGCCTTGGATGCCGTCCCGGAAGTCGCGTCATTGTTGCTCGTCGCCTACCTCATCTCCGCAATCATCGGCCTGACGGCGGCCGGTCGACGCCTGCACGATCGCGATAAGCCGGCCACCTGGTTGTTCCTGTTTTTTGCGCCCGTCGCCATCATCCTCGCCACCATTCTGATCGGCGGTTGGGAGAGCGCCTATCGGCTCGTCGGCACCATGCCGTTCGCCGTCGCCGCCAATGCGATCAACGTCTGGTACTACTTTGAACTCGGTTGGTTGCGGGGCACGCAAGGGCCCAATCGCTACGACGTCGGTGCTCCAACACTGGCCAAGACTTCAGAGTCCACCGACGACAACGTCGGCGCGCTGGCCGGCGCGAACGCCGCCATGGAGGCCGCCATCCGCCGCCATCAGGCCGCCCTCCAAGCCGCCGCATCAGGACAATCCGCCAAGCCATCGAAAGCCCTGCAGGGCGGCTTTGGTAAGCGCGCCGTTCGCTGATCCACGGACACCTGGCTTGAGGCGCGTTTCGTCTTGACGCATTAACATCGCACGCTGAAAGTGTCGTCATGACCGAACAACCCGCTTCAAAGCCCGGTTATCGCCATCTCGACGCGCCGAAGATTGTCACGACGATCGGGAGCTTGCGGCTGCGCATCACCGAGCGCTTTCCTAGCGCCGGTCTGGCCGCCGTCTGCGCCGAACTCGAGCAGGTCGCCGGCGAGTGTTGGGCGCGCATCGAGATCATCCAGAAACGCAATATTCCGCTGCGCATTGTGGTCGGAGCGGCCGTTGGTCTGGCCCTCTGGGCGTTGATCAAGATCCTCCCCTTCGTCGACTTCACCAAAACCACCGCCGACAACGTCTATACCGTCCTGCAGGGCGTCGAAGCGATGATGAACATTCTCGTCCTCATCGGCGCAGCGCTGTTGTTCCTGTTCACGGTCGAAGAACGCATGAAGCGCCGACGCGCCTTGAAAGCGCTGCATGAGTTGCGCTCGATCATCCACGTCATCGACATGCATCAGCTGACCAAGGACCCGAGCGCCATCATCGGCACGCTGGCGCCAACCGAGCATTCCCCCAAACGCACGATGAAGTCGTCGGAGTTGGTGCGCTATCTTGATTATTGTTCGGAGATGCTCTCGTTGACGTCGAAGGTTGCAGCACTCTATGCCCAGAGCCTGCCCGATCCAGTCGTGACCGATGCGGTCTCCGATATCGAGCGTCTCACCACCAACCTGTCCCAGAAAGTCTGGCAAAAGATCATGATCCTCGAAAACGAACAGAATGCGACGGCGCACGGGGCGATAGCGCCAACCGTGG
The DNA here is from genome assembly GCA_963714325.1 of uncultured Alphaproteobacteria bacterium. GTDB lineage: Bacteria > Pseudomonadota > Alphaproteobacteria > Rhizobiales > Hyphomicrobiaceae > CAVQOB01. Next base: position 99,761 of record CAVQOB010000004.1, read on the forward strand.
CGCCGAGCCCTGCCGCGCCGGTAAGCCCCGCCATACCGCCCAAACTCTGAATTTGCGACACGCGCGCCGGCTGCTGACATCACTCTCCCGTTTTTCCCAGAACGAAAATCGCGCCTGTCAACCTGGGTACTTACCTAGGTGCCAAGTGCTGACGATTTTGCTAGTCTGTGTGCATCCCGGTTTATTCAAGGGGCGGTGCGAGGGTCGTCTCGTTTCCCCGGACCGGGCGCTGCAACAAGGTACCTCGGACGAGCAACGCGCTCCGGTCGGGCCTGCAGATGGAACGAAGCTGTCGCGTCGTGTGCGCGGGACCAGCGTTACCATCGCACCATCAGGATCAGATGGTGGACACTCCCGGCAAAACCCGTGCAGCAATCGGGGCGGTCGCGTGGCCGTCGAAGTCCGCGCCAGGCTCGAACCGCGCCGGATGCCAAGTGGGCATCTGAAGGCGCCGGCAAAGAGCTTGCCGCAAGCAGAGATCGCATCGGCTCCGCCGCCCCGGTCCCTGAATTTAAAGCAAAGCGCCGGTGCTGAAGCACGCGGCGGCAAACGTGTTTGAAAGCTTGGTCGCCCCTCACGGCTCGATGCTGCCCCTCACCCTAACCCTCTCCCCATTCGAAGGCGAATGGGGAGAGGGAATGTTCTTTTCCCTCTCCCCGTTCTTCACGGGGAGAGGGTTAGGGTGAGGGGCAGCTCAGCATGAGAGCGTGAGGGGCAGCTCAGCATGAGAGGTGAGGGGCAGCTCAGCATGAGAGCGTGAGGGGCAGCTCAGCATGTTCAATAAAAAACCGGGAGTAGGAAAACCGCGCCGGGTGCCTAGTCGGCACCTGAAGGCGCAAGAAAAGAGCAGAGATTTGGTGCGCAGTCGCTCGGCTTCGACTAGGCTGAGCCGACCGATACTGCATTGATTGGCTTCATGACCCTTGAAACGACTGACCCCATTGCCCTCGCCCAGGCCCTCATCCGCTGTGAAAGCGTCACGCCGGATGAAGGCGGCGCATTGACACTGCTCGAACAGATCTTGGCGCCGGCCGGCTTCGTCTGCCATCGCCTGCCGATGACCGAGCCGGGCACACCCGACGTCGACAATCTCTATGCCCGCCTCGGCAGCGGCGGACCCAATCTCTGCTTCGCTGGCCACACCGACGTCGTTCCGCCAGGCGACGCAACCCGATGGAAGTACCCGCCGTTCGCCGGCGTGATCGAACAGGGCGTTCTCTACGGTCGCGGCGCCGTCGACATGAAAGGCGCCATCGCCTGCTTCCTTGCCGCCACCATGCGCCACATCAAACAGCGGCGCCTGTCTAAGGGATCGATATCGTTCCTCATTACCGGTGACGAGGAAGGCCCCTCCATTAACGGCACCAGCAAGGTCCTCGATTGGATGGCGGCAAACGGCGAGCGCATGGACGCGTCCATCGTCGGCGAGTCATCCAATCCGCTTGCGCTCGGTGACGAAATCAAGATCGGCCGCCGCGGTTCGCTCAATGCCGAGATCGTCGTCCACGGCCGCCAGGGCCACGTCGCCTATCCCCAACTCGTCGAAAATCCCGTGCCGAAGCTGGTGCGTATACTCGATCGCCTGTCGTCGACGCCGCTCGACCAGGGCAATGCGAATTTTGAGCCCTCGAGCCTGCAGGTGACCGTCATCGGCGCGCCCAACACCGCGACCAACGTCATCCCCTCGGAAGCCCGCGCCAAGTTCAATATCCGTTACAACACCGAATGGACCAGACCGCGCCTCGAAGCGTGGGTCCGCTTGCAATGCGACGCCGCGGCCTCAACCCTCAAGGCGCGCTACGACGTCGCCTTCTCGGGCACCGGTGATGTCTTTCTCACCAAACCTGGCCGGCTGGTCGACACCATGTCTCGCGCCGTCGAAGCCGAAACTGGCCGCCGCCCCGCGCTCACCACCGCCGGCGGCACGTCCGACGCGCGCTTCATCCAGGCCTATTGCCCGGTCATCGAGTTCGGCCTGATCAACGCGACAGCCCACCAGGTCGACGAACGCATCGAAATCGCCCACCTCGAAACCCTCACCCGCATCTACCAGCGTTTCATCGAAGGGTATTTTGCGAGCTAGCGCAGCGAGCGCCGGCGCACTCTCGTGCGCCCCGAAAAGCTTGGCCCATGGGCTTTGCCCGAGGGTGTGTTGCGGTTTTCGGATGAGGCGCACGAGCCAGCAAAAGTGCCGGCAACTGAAGGCACGCCAAAAAACCACGCAATCACTCACCCCACGGGCTTCGCACCCACCGCCAACCCGCGCCCCCTCAAGCCCTCGCTGATCTCCTCCAGCACGGCCGGATCATCGATCGTCGCCGGCATCTTCCAGGTCTCACCATCGGCGATCTGGCGCATCGTCGCGCGCAAAATCTTCCCCGAGCGCGTCTTCGGCAACCGCTTCACCGTCATCACAGTCTTGAACGCCGCCACCGGTCCGATCACCGTGCGCACCAGCTGTACGACTTCCAACTCGATCTCGCGGGGATCACGATTGACGCCGTTGTTGAGCACGATGAAGCCTGCGGGGATCTGCCCCTTCTCGATATCGGCAATCCCGACAACCGCGCACTCCGCCACGTCCTTGTGCTGCGCCACCACCTCTTCCATCTGCCCCGTCGACAACCGATGCGCCGCGACATTGATCACGTCGTCGGTGCGCGCCATCACATAGGCGTATCCGTCCGCATCGATGTAGCCCGCATCCGACGTGGAATAGTATCCAGCGAACTCCGCGAGATAGCTTTTGCGGAACCGCTCGTCGTTACCCCACAGCGTCGGCAGGCAGGACGGCGGCAGCGGCAATTTCACAGCCAACGTCCCCGCCTGCCCGCGCGCGACGGCCAAGCCCTTCTCATCGAGCACTTGCAGATCATAGCCGGGCATCGGCACCGCCGCCGAGCCGTGCCTTACCGGCAACGTCCCAAGCCCAACGGGGTTGCCGCAGATTGTCCACCCCGTCTCCGTCTGCCACCAATGATCAAGCACCGGTACCTTCAGCACCGATTCCGCCCACTTAATCGTCTCAGGGTCGGCCCGCTCGCCGGCGAGGAACAAAACCCGGAAGTGCGACAAATCAAAATTGGCAATCAGCGCGCCCTTCGGATCTTCCTTCTTGATCGCGCGAAATGCCGTCGGCGCCGTGAACAACGATACCACCTTGTGCTCGGCAATCACCCGCCAGAACGCGCCGGCATCGGGCGTCCCAACCGGCTTGCCCTCGTACAACAGCGTCGTCGCACCATGCAGCAGCGGCGCATAGACGATGTAGCTATGCCCCACCACCCAGCCAACATCCGACGCCGCCCAGAACACTTCGCCGGGCTTGATCCCGTAGTGATTGTCCATGCTCCATTTCAGCGCCACCATGTGCCCGCCGTTGTCACGCACCACACCCTTCGGCTGCCCCGTCGTACCCGACGTGTAGAGGATGTAGAGCGGGTCCGTCGCCTTTACGAAAACACAGTCCGCGCGATTGCCCGCGGCCTTTGCAGCCCCAACCGCCGACGCCCAATCCGTATCGCGCCCAGCGATCAGCGTCGCCGTCTCCTGCGGTCGCTGCAGCAGCAACACCTTCGACGGCTTGTGCTCGGCCAACTCAATCGCATGATCCAGCAGCGGCTTATACTTCACCACTCTGTTCGGCTCGATCCCGCACGACGCGGTCAGCACAGCCGTCGGCTTGCAATCGTTGAATCGCGTCGCCAGTTCCGGCCCCGCAAAGCCCCCAAACACCACCGAGTGGATCGCACCAATCCGCGCGCAAGCCAGCATCGCCATCACCGCTTCCGGAATCATCGGCATGTAGATGATCACGCGATCGCCGGCCTTCACGCCCATATCGCGAATGACCGCGGCCAGCGTCGCCACCTCGTCCGTCATTGCCGCATAGCTATAGGTCTTCTTGTTGCCGGTGATCGGGCTGTCATAGATCAGCGCCGCCTGCTCGCCACGTCCCGCGATCACGTGCCGGTCGAGACAGTTCCACGCCGTGTTGCATTCAGCCCCGACATACCAGCGGCCATAGGCCCCCATCGCCGAATCGAACACCTTATCCCACGGCTTGAACCAATCGATCTCCAGCGCCGCCTGCCCCCAGAACAACTCCGGATTTTTCTGCCAAGCGGCATAGGTCTCGTGATAGCGGCTCTTCGGCAATGTCGTCACGGCGGCGTCCCTCTCAGGCTCAGCGATTTTCCGCCGCATCTGACGCCATGAGCCTCGTCTCGTCCATAGGCAATGGGTCGTAGGAGGGCAATGCTCGATGTGCTGGCCGAGCGGACGGTTCGGTGCCGCATTTGAGATCAGCGCGGCTTGTCGCACCTTGCGCTAAAGTCGCCATAGACCGCGCGGCCACTCCCTCTGCCCGTTGCCCTTGGCAACGGGGAGAGGGTCGGGGTGAGGGGTGACAGCGAGTTGTGAGGGGCGAGCACTAGCCCAGTTCATGCATACGGGTTAGCACACGGCCCGCTCCCTCCAATCATACCTGCCCGCCACCAGCGCGACAGGCCTGGAGCCGCCGCGCGCCGCTCGACTTTTCCCTCTCCCCGCCCTTCGCGGGGAGAGGGTCAGGGTGAGGGGCAGCCGCTTGATCGATTGTCGACAATGCGCTGTGGTTATGGGCCAAGTGCTGCCGTCGTTCACGGCTCCTGCAACACCCTGAGTGTCATGGTCGGGCTTGTCCCGACCCCCCATTCCTCAGCAAGCCCGAACACTTCGTTGTTGCTCTGGCTGAGCAACATCTGATCGATCGAGCACGTTGCACGATGGGTGGTCGGAACAAGCCCGACCATGACAGGGGTGGGGAGGCGCGCCTGACACACGCAATGACGGCTCCGGGTCAAAAGTGTCGGTGCTGCAAGGGCGCCGGGACAGCGGCTGCCCCTCACCTGACCCTCTCCCCATTGCGTGAGGTACGCAACGGGGAGAGGGAAATGCCGCGACGCTCGCTCCGGCTCTCGTGCCTCGCTTTCACGCTGAGCCGAAAGCGAACAAGTGACGACAGCGTGCGATCCATGCGCGTCGCTTGCAGGTCATTCAATTCAACTTGAAAAAATGCCGCTCCGACGACGGCGCGCCATAGAGCCACGGCTCTTGGCCCTGTTGCGTCTTCTGCAAAACGCTTTGCCGCACCTTGCCGGCAAGCGTCACCAGATCGACCGCAGGCTCTTGCAGGTGCGCGACGAACGCCTCCGTGAACGGGCTGTTGGCGCCGGCGCCATCCTGCGCCAGCGATCCGTGCTTGGCCGAATAGATCACCAGCACACCCGCCTCCGGCTCGATATTCGCAAGCCCCGCATTCACCGACCGCGTCGCCCCGCCCGATCGCACCATCCGCGTCGCAAACGGATTGTTGCGGCAAGCGTCCAGAACCACAAGCCGCACCTTCTTCGCGCCTTGCACCTTCGCCAGCACGCGGTCGAGATCAATCGCCTCGTCCTTGATGTGCGTATCGCGCGCGAGCTTGGCATCGACGGGTATCATGTAATTGACGCCGGCGACTTCGATGCCGTGCCCGGCATAGAAAATCATCGCCCAGTCCGCGTCTTGCGCCAAATCGCCAAACGTCTTCAGCGCCTCCGTCAGACCCTTCAAATCGAGATCATACGCCTCGATCGCCTCCTGGAATCCAACACTCTTCAGGCTCACTGCCATCGCCTTCGCGTCATTGGCGGGATTGGCCAGCACCGATTGCCCCGTGTACTTTGAATTTCCAATCACCAGCGCGACGCGACGCCCCATCTTCTGAGCACGCCCGGAATTGCGTCAGCTTCTGCAAAGCGAGTTCGACAAGCACGCTGCTCGCGCCGCCCCGAGGCCGGCAGCGACAACACCTTTTCCAGATCGCTGATCGCCCGCGCCCGTTCGCCAATGGTCGCCAACGCATCGCCGCGCCCGGGGGGGCCAAGTCCATAGTTCGGATTGAGCGCGATCGCACGGTCGTATTCAGCGACCGCTGCGCGATGATCGCCTTTCGCCCGCTGCGTATTGCCGCGATCATGAAATAGCGCGGCGTCATTGGCTTTCAGCTCGATTGCGCGTGAGAAATCAGCAATCGCTGCCTCGTAATCACGCTGCCCATGCCGGGCAATTCCCCGCGCCTGGAACGCCATTGCTCGCGTCTCGCGGTTAGCATTGCCCTTGTCGATGATATCGGTGCAGGCAGCGATGATGCGCTGATGATCGGCGCCGCGCGGTTGATCGGTAATGCGGCAGTCGGCATTATCCTGCGCCACGGCCGGCATTGTGACGGCAGAAAAACAACGAGTACCAAACGCACGATCCGTCCAAAATGCGGCATGAAATCCTCCCGCGCACAATGGCCGGCGCTTCTGAGCCAGAAATATGGCGGGACTCAAGCAGCCGGTCCCAGAGCGCAGCCCGAAAAGTGTGTAGCGGTTTTCGGCTAACTTACGCGACCAGAAATAAACGCTCACCGTGGTATCGGCAGTGGCACCCCATTTGCCGAAAGCGTCGCGCTGGCG
>CAVQOB010000005.1:0-31511 GCA_963714325.1 uncultured Alphaproteobacteria bacterium
GGACATCACACCTCGTGATGCGTCGATTGAGTAGGAGCCTAGGCTCAGTCAAAGCGCAAGCTGTCCGTTCTTCGTTTTTCATCCTGACGTCAGATCAATTCAGATCAATGTTGTATCAAACCAGTCCCTTTGCGCAATGGCGGGCAATCTCGGCGTGCGTAGCGAACCAGCAACCGCCTTTTGCTTGCATATGTGCGATCAGGTCTTCCAGAATGAACATGCGCGAGCGATAGCCGATGACATGCGGGTGCATCGTGAGCAGGAAAAGGCCGCGCTCCTCCCAGGCGCGATCAAACTCCCGGCGGAAGATGTCCAGAACGGCTAGCGGCGGCGTATAGGGGCGCAGCGCCGCATGGCGGTGCATATTGAAGTAGGGCGCATCATCTCTGATCCATTCGACGGGCAGTTCGACAATGCCGGTCGCTTCGCCCGCTTCGAGCAACTCATAGGGGTCGTCATCGGCGAACAATGAACTATCGTAGATGAGTCCGAGTTCGCGCTGGATCTTCAAAGTCGCATTGGAAAAATCCCACGATGGTGTGCGCATGCCGACAGGACGCACGCCTGTTATCTTTTCAAGCGTATCTGCCGCACGGAAATGGAGATCGCGTTCAACGGTTTCGGGGAGAATTGAATTCAGTTCGTGGATCCACCCGTGCAGTCCGATCTCATGCCCCTCAGCGATGACACGGCGCTGCTCATCAGGATGGAGCAATGCTGCGACCGCCGGGACAAAGAACGACGCAGGGATAGCAGCCCTCTCAAGAACCTCAAGAATGCGGGGAACGCCGACACGGTTGCCGTATTGCCCCCAAGACAGGCGTCCAATGGAATTGCCGCCATCGCGCAACTCATTGGTTTCATGATCCGCATCAAACGAGAGTGCGACAGCACACTGCGCTGCACCGGGCCATGCCGCAGGTTTGAGGCTCGTGCCAGCACGGACGCGATTGACACGACTCCGCCACTCTCCCTCGGTCCATTGCCATGGCTGTATCGTTTCCACAGCGTTCCTCCTCAAGCATCGATCGGATCATGGCATGCCGTCCAGCGATCATGGCTGCTCGGCGACAATACGGGTATTTCCAGCCTGCAACGGTCGGCGACACGTGGGCACCGCAAATGAAAATGACATCCCGGCGGCGGTGACAGTGGCGAGGGCAATTCGCCTTGGATGGGTTTGAACGTCACCAGCCCATCATCCTCGATTTCCAGTTTTGGCACGCTATCGAGCAGCGCTCGCGTGTAGGGATGGCGTGGAGACGCATAGACGTCGGCGGTACTGCCGGTTTCAACGATACGGCCGAGATACATGATGGCGACACGGTCCGAGATATGCCTGATAACGCCGAGATCGTGGCTGATAAAGAGCATGGTCAGGCCGAAGTCGCGTCGTAGTTTCAGAAATAGATTGATAATCTGTGCCTGGATGGAAACATCGAGTGATGCAACGGGTTCGTCGCAAATCAGCACATCCGGCTTCATAGCGAGCGCGCGGGCGATGGCGATGCGTTGGCGCTGGCCGCCGGAGAATTGATGCGGATAGCGATCGGCGGCATCAGCGGCGAGGCCAACGGCTGCGAACCAGGTCTGCACATACGCACGCGCGGCGTCTCTGGTGACCAAGCCATGCGCGATCGGGCCCTCGGCGATGATGTCTCCGATGCGCATGCGGGGATCGAGCGAGGCAAACGGGTCTTGAAAGACCATCTGGACGCGCGTTGTCGACTTAACGGGGCGACGGCCGCGCCCCATCATTGGTTCGCCGTCAAGCATGGCACGGCCCGATGTTGGTGGGAGAATTCCAGCGATCATGCGTCCAAGCGTTGACTTCCCGCAACCGGATTTGCCGACCAGTCCGAGAACCTCGCCTTTGCGGATCACAAGGCTCACGGCATCGACGGCATGGACGGTGCGTGTTTCGATGGCGGCGCCAAAGTGCGCGGCGATCCGGTCACCCATGGATAGATGCGGTGAAAAGCGCTTTGAAACATGGTCGACGGTGATGAGCGCGCTCATGACCGCACCTCGACGGTCAGAGGATGATGGCAGCGCAGCGTCCGATCAGCGGTGCGGATAAGCGCGGGTTCCTGCGCGCACATGTCATCGGCGTGACTGCAGCGCGGAGCAAACGCGCAGCCCGGTGGCAAATCGAGTAATGATGGCATGGCCCCCGAAATTTGCGCGAGGTCCCGACCGGGCTTGGCGTTCGCCGGCAAGGAGTTCAACAAGCCACGGGTGTAGGGATGGCGTGGGGAACGCAGCACAGCGGCGGTCGGACCTTCCTCGATCAGGCGGCCGGCGTACATGACGAGAATCCGGCTGGCGATCGATGAGACTGTCGCGAGGTCATGGCTGATCCAGATCAAGGCCGTGTCAAAGTCGCGGACCAGCGAGCGCATTTCCGTCAGGATCTGCGCTTGGATCGAAACGTCGAGTGCGGTGGTTGGTTCGTCACAGATGATCAGCGCGGGGCGGTTCAGCAGCGCAATGGCGATGGCGACGCGCTGCCGCATGCCGCCGGAAAACTGATGCGGATAGTCGTGCAAGCGCCGTGCGGCATCGGGGATGCCGACTTTGGTCAGGACTTCAACAGCGCGACCCGCGGCAGCGCCAGCCGAGATGCGCTCGTGTGCCGCCAGAGCCAACCGCATCTGTGTGGCGATCGTGAGCACCGGGTTGAGCGTCGTAGATGGGTCTTGGAACACCATCGCCATGCGGCGGCCGCGGAGTTTGCGCAAGGTTGCACGGTCCGCGCGAACCAGGTTCTGCCCCTCCAGCTTGATCGATCCAGAGACAATTCGTCCGGGGGCATCAATAAGCCCGAGGATGGAGAAGCCAGTGACTGTTTTGCCCGAACCCGACTCGCCAACAAGCCCGACGACCTCACCGCGAGCGATATCGAATGAGACGCCGTCGACCGCCTTGACCACACCCGCCTTCGTCTCAAAGTGGGTGGCAAGATCGCGGACCTCAAGCAATGACTCGCTCATCGCTTGAGCCTCGGATTGAGCTGATCGCGGATCTGATCACCGACGAGATTGATGGCGACGATCAGGATGATCAGCGCCACGCCCGGATAGATGGAAATCCAATAGCGGCCAGACAACATGTATTGAAATCCATTGGCGATCAGCATCCCGAGCGAGGGCTCGGTGACTGGGAGGCCGAGACCAAGGAATGACAACGTTGCTTCGAGCGCAATGGAATTGGCAACCTGCACGGTTGCGACGACAATCAGTGGCGGCAAGCAATTCGGCAGGATATGCCGAAAAACCACGCGCGACGCACTGAGCGGGGTCGAAAGTGCAGCGTCGACATAGTCTTTGGCGCGTTCCGTCGCCGCCGCACCGTGCGCCGTGCGCGCGAAATAGGCGTATTGGGCGGTGACGAGGGCTGCGATAAGTTGCCATTTGCCTTGTCCCAACAGCGCGGCCAGCACCAACGCCAGCAGGATCGCGGGGAATGACAACTGCAAATCGATAAAGCGCATGATGAAGGCTTCGATGCGGCCGCCGAAGTAGGCGGCAGTTGCGCCAAGTGTCGCGCCGATGATGAAAGCGATGGCGCCGGCGATCAGCCCGACCTGCAGGGATATGCGCAGGCCATAGAGGATCGCCGACCAGAGATCACGGCCCTGCGCGTCAGTGCCGAGCCAATGCGTGAAGCCGTTCGTGCCGACATAGCCCGGCGGACGGCGAGCATCAGCCAGAACGAGCGCTGCGAGATCGTAAGGGTTTTGCGGCGCGATCAGCGGCGAGAGGATGGCGACCAGCGAAATCACGACCACGACGCCGAGCGCCACAAGTGCAATCGTGCTCTCGCAGAACTCTTGCCAGAAGCGAGCAACGGGAGACACATGACCGATCATGCCTGCCTCGCCCGTAGCCGTGGATCGAGCGCAGCATAAGCGATATCGACACAGAAATTGATCATGATGAAAAGGAACGCGACGAGCATGAGATAAGCGACCATGACCGGGCGATCGAGCGACGAAATGCTATCGATGATGAGTTTGCCGACGCCTGGCCAGGAGAAGATTGTCTCGGTGACGACGGCAAAAGCGAGCGTCGATCCGAATTCCAGCCCGAAGACCGTCACGATCGGGATGGCGATCAGCCGCAGGACATGGCGGGAGAGGATGGTCCATTCGCTTTGCCCGGCAGCGCGCGCAAATTTGACTGTATCGGACAGCATGGTCTCGCGTGTGCCCGCTCGCGCCAGCCGCACCATCATGGCAAATTTGAATAGTGAAAGGTTCAGTGCGGGTAGCGCCAGGTGACGCCACCCTTCGCCGGTCAGGAAGCTCCACTCGATGCCAAACAGTGGCGCGGTTGGGCCGCGGCCACCGGCCGGGAACCAACCCAGTGACACAGCAAACGTCAGAATGAGCACGAGGCCAATCCAAAACGTCGGCACTGAAAAGCCGAGAATGGATACGGCCATGATGCTCTTCGCGATGACGCTATCGGGTTTGTACCCGGCATACATCCCCAGCGGGACCCCGAGGAACGTTGCGCCGAGAACGGCGGCAAGCGTCAGCTCCAAAGTGGCGGGCAGTCGCGAGAAAATTAATTCGAGAACCGGCATGTTGAAAATAAATGAGCGGCCAAAATCACCTTTGAAAAGGCGCGTCAGGAAGCTCCAATATTGCTGCCAAAGCGGTTGATCAAGCCCATACGCCTTGATGGTCTGCTCGCGGATCTGCTGCGTCGCGTCCGGTGAGATGAGCACATCGATCGGGTTCCCGACGGCATAGACCCCCGAAAAGACGAGCGCCGATATCACGAGCATCACAGCGAAGGCCTGGATCAAGCGCTGAATGACAAAACCGAACATGAGCTTCCCGCGCCTGATCCGCCCTCAGGCCCAATTGTCTGCAATGATGGAGCGCGTTTCCTCAAGTGCCACACGCCACAGGTCCAGCATCTCGTCGTCGCTGCGCTGATAGAGACCACCGTAGTTGCCATCACCGAGCAACGCTCTCTTTCTCACGGGGTCAAGCTGTTGAAACCGGTCGAGAGCCAGCATGGGCTTCTGCGTATTGGGCATCGCGATGTTGCCAAGACGCGTCCAAGGAAAATTTTCCATCCATGAAGCATGCGAGGCAACGGGGTCGATCGCTTGCACCTTGGCAAACGTCTTGGGAGCATTCCACCAGTTGTGCCACTTGACCTGCGCACCATGGTGGCGGTCGAGCCATTCCAGCACTGCAGCTTGGGCCGGCGAGTTGCCGCCGTGGCCGTTCACGATGGTGATCCGATTGAATCCCGACCGAATCATACCATCGAGAACGTCGGTCAGCACCGCGCACAGGGTTGAAACTTTCAAGGTCACGGTGCCCGGATAGGCGACGAAACTCGGCGTCAGGCCGTAGTTGAGGACGGGGAAGACTGGCACATTCAAAGGTTCAGCGCTTTCGACCGCCATGCGCTCGGCCAGAATGGCATCCACGGCGAGGCTCAGATAAGCGTGTTGCTCGGTCGATCCGATCGGCAGTACGGCGCGATCATCTTTGGCCGCATGATCGCGAACCTGCATCCAGTTCATGTCGGCGATGCGCATCGAGAGGGCCCACGAGCCAAGTTGGTTCCATCTGGAACTCACCTTGACGAGTGGCTGCGGGTGCGTCAAGTTCCATGCGGAACTAATGGCGAGCATGGCATGCTTCAAAAGGCCCGTCGCGAAAAAGTGCGAGATCGATCCAAGGCTGGCGGCCTAAGCGCGCCGGCAACTGTGCCGCTGGCTGACGCTATCCACCCGATGATTGCGGTGAAGCTCTGGCAGAACCCATGCTGGATGTCGTTTCGCGCCAATTGGATCACCCACCACTACAATCAGCCGATCTACGATTGGATCTGGCGGACATACAAACTCACCGCGCCAGAGCATGTGGTTCTCTATGCACTCGGCTTGAAGCAAGGCATCACGGCGGATGATATTGCGGCCTCGTCGGCGCGGCCAAAGAATACGCTCAGTCGCGCGGTGAATGGCTTGTTGCGGCGGCGCCTGTTAACGCGCGTGCAAGACAGTAAAGATCGCCGTCGCATGCGCCTCTATCTGACACGGCAGGGCCAAAAGATCGTCGTCGACACGGTGCCCCTGCTGGTCCAGCATGAGCGAGCGATGATCGCCAACCTCAACGCCGCCGAGCAAAAACAACTGAATCAACTTCTGACCCGCATGGTGCTTGGCCAGAAGTCCTGGCCGACAACGATCAACAAGGAGGATTAGCCGTGAAAACGAACACCATGTGGACGCTTGCCTTCACACTTGCTGCCTCGCTGACCGCCATCACCCCATCGACCACGCTGGCGCAGACCCTGACGATCGGCGTGCGTGGTGGTCCCGATTCGATCGATCCGCATTTTACGGCGACCGGTACCCACGCGGAGGCGCTGAAACACATCTTCGATACGCTGACATGGTCGGGCGATGGTCTCGAAGTTCAGCCGCGTCTCGCCGAAAGCTGGAAGGCGTTGGACGCGACCACGTGGGAATTCAAGTTGCGCAAGGGCGTCAAGTTCCACGACGGATCGGACTTCACGGCCGATGACGTGAAGTTCTCAATCGAACGCATCCCGATCGTCGCTGGACCGAACCCGACGACGATTTACGTCCGCCGCGTCAAGGAAACGAAGATCGTCGACGCGCACACCATCCACATTATCACGGACGGCCCAGCACCCGTCCTGCCCAATGATTTCATACGGCTTTTCATCGTATCGTCAAAAGCCGCGAAAGGTCTGACCAAAGAAAGCGCGAACGAAGCGTTTAACAGCGGCAAAGCGGCCGCGGGGACCGGGCCATATAAATATGTGTCGTGGACGCCTAAAGGGGACCTCGTCATGGATCGCTTCGATGGCTACTGGGGCCCGAAAGAACCCTGGGGCCGGCATGTGCGCAAGGAGATTCCCAACGACGCCGCGCGCGTCGCGCAGTTGAAAGCAGGGCAGCTTGATCTCATCACCCGCGTGCCGGCAACGGATGTGGCGTCGCTGAAGCAGGACCCCAAATTGGCGGTCCAGACCATCGGGACGGTCTACGTCTTCAATATCGAATTGGACATGCGCGACGCAACGCCCGCGGGTCAGGTCTCGGCCAAAGATGGAACAGCGTTGCCCAAGAACCCGCTGCAGGACGCGCGCGTGCGCGAAGCGCTTGATTTGGCGATCGACCGCAAGACACTCGCAAGCATCGCGATGGAAGATCTCGGCACGCCGGTCAATCAGCTCGTGACGCCGTCGATCTTTGGCTACAACAAGGCATTGCCCGAGCGCAAATACGATGTGGTCGCCGCGAAAAAACTGATGGCGGATGCGGGATATCCAAACGGCTTCAAAGTGCAGTTTTCGTTCACGCAGGACCGCTTGCCCGGCGATCGCCAGGTCGGCACGTCGATCGCGCAGATGCTGGCGCAGATCGGCATCGACGCGGCGGTCAATGCACAACCGGCCGCCGTCTTCTTCCCGGCGCGCACCCGCGGCGACTACTCCATGTCGATGTCAGGCTGGGGCACATTGACCGGCGAAGCGCACTACACGCTGTCGTCGATCGCGCACTCCAACGACAAAGAGAAGAAGATGGGCGCCTTCAACGTCCACGCCTACAAGAGCGCCGAAATGGACAAACTATTGCAGGATGCGGCTGTTGAAATGGACGAAGGCAAACGACGCGGGCTTCTGGAAGCCGCAAACGCGCTCGTCTTGAAGGATCGTCCGCGGTTGCCGATCGTGTCTGTCGGGTCAGCGTGGGCGATGCAGAAAGACAAGGTCAAGATCACCGCGCGGGTCGACGAAGACACGCTCGCGATGAACATCAAACCGGCGAAGTAAGCAGCGACGGGTCAGATCCTCGGGGTCTGACCCTGCGCCCCTAAATCCGGACGGTCTCAGATGTCCCCACTCGCAATCGGCATTCATGGTGGATGCGGTACGCTTGATGCCTCACTGCTGAGCGAAGCCGAATGGACCGAAGCTCGTGCGCATCTGGCGCGATCGCTGACGGCCGGGTGGGGCATTCTCGCCAAAGGTGGGTCGAGTGTCGACGCCGTCGAGGCCGCCGTCATCGTGATGGAAGACAGCCCGCATTTCAATGCTGGCTACGGCGCGGCGCTCAACGCAGCAGGCGAGCACGAACTCGACGCGTCGATCATGGATGGCGCGACGTTGGCGGGTGGAGCAGTGGCGGCCGTGCGGCGCGTGCGCAATCCCGTCAAAGCCGCGCGTGCCGTCATGGAGCAGAGCAACAGCGTCTTGCTGGCGACGTCGGCCGCAGATGACTTTGCTGCGCGCTGCGGCTTGGCCATGGTGCCAAACACCTATTTCACAACCGAACGCCGCGTCGCCGCACTCGCGTCTTTGAAAGCCAAGTCCAAGGCCGGCACAATCCTGACCGCCAGTGAAGCCGAAAGGCACGGCACCGTCGGCGCAGTCGCTTTGGATCGCCTCGGCGATCTCGCGGCCGCAACGTCAACCGGCGGGTTCAACAACAAGCCCGTCGGCCGCGTTGGCGATAGTCCCATTCTCGGCGCGGGAACCTATGCGCGCAATGGCGTCTGCGCTGTCTCAGGGACTGGCCAGGGCGAGATCTTTATCAAGCGAGCCGCTGCCTACGACGTTGCCGCGCGAATGATGTATGCCAAGCAATCATTGACCGAAGCAACCGATGCGCTCGTCTTTGATACACTGGCGTCGCACAAGATCGGCGCTGGCATGGTGGCATGCGATGCGCACGGAAACATCCGCGCTCCGTTCAATACGCTCGGCATGTATCGCGGATGGATCATGGCCAACGGTGAGATCATCGTTGCAACGCATCGGCAAGAATACGCGATGGGGCGAGCCTGATGCGCGACGTACCCATTCTGATCTGGGGCGGTGGCGCGATTGGCGGAACACTCGCCGCCTATTGGGCGCGCGGTGGCGTGCCAGTCCTTCTTGTCGACATTGTGCCTGAGCATGTCGAGACCTGCCGGACCACGGGATTGCATCTCACCGGCCCGATCGATACGTTTAAGGTCAAGATCCCGGCGGTGACTCCAGCCGAGGTCAAAGGTCCATTCAACCGGATCGTCCTCGCCGTGAAGGCGCAAGCGACTGAGGCGGCGTTGGCGCAACTGAAGCCGCATCTCGCCGACGACGGTTTCGTGCTCTCGGCGCAAAACGGGCTGAATGAGATCGCCAGCGCCAAAGCCGTTGGCAAAGCACGAACCATGGGCTGTTTTGTCAATTTCGGCGCGGATTGGCTTGGGCCCGGCGAAATCCTCTACGGCAATCGCGGCGCAGTGGTGGTCGGCGAAATAGATGGCACCACGCGCGATCGCACCCGCGAGATGTTCACGTTGCTCAAGATATTTGAGCCGGATACCGTCCTGACAGAAAACATATGGGGTTATCTCTGGGGCAAGCTCGCCTATGGCGCGATGCTGTTTGCAACAGCGCTCACCGCGGATTCGATGTCCGCGAATTTCAGCGATCCCCGGCGTGAAATCGTATTCGATACATTGGGGCGCGAGGTCATGGCAGTGGCAGCCGCACGTGGCGTGACGCCAGTCGGCTTTGGCGCATTCGATCCGCGCGCATTTCTACCGGGCCAGTCTGCGGCTGAGCGGCGCCGTGTGATCGCGTGGCTCGCTGATTACACCAGCCAAAGCGCCAAGACGCACTCAGGAATCTATCGCGATCTGGCGGTCAGGCGGCGCACAACCGAGGTCGATCCGCAGATCGGCATCATCACCGCGCTTGGACATGAGGCCGGCATTGCGACGCCCGCGCTCACGACGTTGGTGACGCTGATCCACGATATCGAGACGGGCCGCCGGCCTATGGAATTTGCGACATTTCAGGTGTTGATCGACACATGCACATCCGCTTCGACGGCAAAGTCGCGCTCGTAACAGGGGCAGCACAAGGGATTGGCCGAGCCATTGCGCAAGCGCTTGCAGCGGCGGGCGCCAAAGTTCACGTCGCCGACATCGCCGATATTACTTTGCGGGGCCTGCCCGCCAACGCGGTGACATATCGGTCTGATCTCGGCCAACGCGATGAAGCTCACGCGCTCGTAGACGCCGTGATTGCCAGCGATGGGCGTCTCGATATCCTCATCAATTCGGCCGGTGGTGTGCGCGGACAGGTTGGCCAACCGATCGAGGCTGTGACGGCCGAGGACTGGCGCAGCATATTTGAGGCCAATGTCGATAGCGCCTTCTGGCTCGCACAAGCCGCCGCTGTTCCGATGAAAAAAGCGGGCCATGGACGGCTGGTCTTCGTCGCCTCTGGCGCCGGTCTTCGCCCGAGCCTGACGGGCATACAGGCCTACACGGCTGCAAAGCATGCACTCGTTGGACTGACGAAGCAGTTGAGCCAGGATCTCGGTCCCTTTGGGATTACCAGTAACGCCATTGCGCCCGGGTTCGTGCGATCGAACCCGACCTCGGAACGGCAATGGCAGAGCTATGGTGACGCTGGACAGAAACGTTTGGTGGAGTTGATCCACACCCGCCGGACAGGAACCGCCGACGACATTGCCCATGCCGCGGTGTTTCTCGCCAGCGCGCAAGCGTCGTGGATCTCAGGTGAGGTACTCCCCGTGACAGGCGGCCGTTCGTAGGCAATCCGCACTGCTTGAAAAAATGACGAGTGACCCACACCAACATTCCGGCAGCACCAATGGTCGTTGACGGACAGATCGAACACACGCGGCCACATTCCCCTACCGCGTCAACGCCTCCAACGCGACGAGAACTCCACTACTCCGACACTGGTTACATTGCCGTCGAGCAATGTCGCAACGTTAAGTCTGGCCAGCAAGCATCGCGGCTTATCATGCTGGCTCACCTGCTAACCCGACCTTCTCATCCTGTGTAGCTGCTCCGGCTTGATCTGACGAGGCAGCGTGAGCGTTTTTCTCGGGCCACAGGATCGCGTCGCCGCTTGTTGCGGCGTGATCAGGTTCGGAGATGTTCCTTTTTTCCGGGCTTCAGATGGGGCAATGACAGCGGCTCAGGCCGCGTCGTGTCGAAGACGCGCTTGCAGCACGACGCATCGGAGCCGGTGGTAGGCTGTGGCGAACACCGCCTGATGTGGACACGACGACGCGAACGCGATCTTCACGCGGCGCACGCTGGTGGACGACGAACGTTGGATTGCGACCATCCTGGAAACAATCGGCCAGCCGCGACACGAGCCGGATCGTCATGTCGTCGATCATGCGCCGCCGCAAAGGGCTGATCGGCGAGTTCGCGGACTCAGAGGTCTGCTTCGACGGGGTCTGCTGATGACGCATACGCATGGGCCAAGCTCCTGTCTGTTGGCGGTGTCTTCGACACACACCATCCTGACAGACAGGCGCCGCTCTCACGGCCGGGCACTCCCGCGGTAGCGGGTTCGTTGTGTGCCCAGCATGTTCGTTAGCTTGGGGGTGAAAGTCCCCTGTCCAACCTGATGGAGGTGAAGGACGAGCGAAGCACAAGGGCGTCATCGCGAGGTGGCGTCTGAAAGAAGTGTGGAGCGAAGTCGCGACCCGACGAACAGAAACCGGATAAGAGGCATCCCAGGTCGGACGAGCGGGCAACGTGTCGCGAAGTCCACTTCCATCAAGGGTCTGGGCTGTAGATCTGGCGGGCGTGCGGCGAAAGCGAACGAACTTACCTGGGGAGAGCTGCACCGTGTTCCGTGTGGAACTGAGGTAACCGAAAGGAGACCTGATCGCGGCGCAGGAGTCAGCAGAGGGCATAGTACGCCATGCTGTCGGCACGTCCGTACAGTGCTTCGGCCAAAAGGCGCTGCGCTGGAACGGTCGAACCGGAAACGATGGTCGAAGGCCCAAACGATTGGGAGTGGCAAGTAGGACCGGCATCTTATGAGCGGATCGCGGCAGAACAATCGGCAACAACCGAACCGGACGTCGACTGGCTGGGGTGAAGCCCCGGCCGTCGGCGACGCCGGAGCCGAACCGAGCATGGCGGTAACGGAGCCCGAAAGCCCGGCAGCAACGATGCATGTCATGGAAGAGGTGTGCGAACGAGAAAACCTCGTGCGCGCGTGGCAACGCGTGCGAGGCAACAAAGGCGCTCCGGGCGTCGATGGGATGACCATCGAAGATGCCAAGAGTTACCTGCGTGAGCATTGGCCAGATATCCGGTCTCAACTGCTGAGCGGAACCTACAGGCCGCAGCCGGTCCGGCGGGTAGAGATACCGAAACCCGACGGTGGTGTCAGAAAACTCGGCGTCCCCCGTGTCGTCGATCGACTGATCCAACAGGCGTTGCTGCAGGTTCTGCAAAAGCGATGGGATCCGACGTTCTCCGAGCACAGCTACGGCTTCCGGCCGCAACGTTCGGCTCATCAGGCGGTGGCACAGGCGCAAGCCTATGTCGCCGAAGGCTACAATGTCGTTGTTGATCTCGACCTCGAAAAGTTTTTCGACCTGGTCAATCACGACATCCTGATGGCGCGCGTCGCGGCACGGGTCGCCGACAAGCGTGTGCTGAAACTCGTCAGGGCATTCCTCACTGCCGGGGTTCTGGAGGACGGTCTGGTTCGTCCGGTGGACGAGGGCACGCCGCAAGGCGGTCCGCTCTCGCCACTTCTGAGCAACCTCCTACTCGACGATCTCGACAAGGAATTGGAACGTCGTGGCCTGCGCTTCTGCCGTTACGCCGACGACTGCAACATCTACGTTCGCAGTCGGCGGGCCGGTGGACGCGTGATGGTCTCGGTGAGCCAGTTCCTGACCCGCAAGCTCAAGCTAAAGGTCAACGAGACGAAGAGCGCGGTCGCTCGCCCGGAAGAGCGAAAGTTCCTTGGCTTCTCCATCTCGAATGACGGGAGCGAGCGACGCATCGCGCCGAAAGCCCTCGCCAAGTTCCAGATGCGGGTCCGGGAATTGACGCGTCGGACGCGGGGCTTGTCTTTGCGGCAGATCGTCGAACAGCTGCGACCCTACCTCATTGGTTGGCGCGGCTACTTCGGCTTCTGCCAGACCCCGATTGTGCTCCGAAATCTTGAAGCGTGGATACGCCGAAGATTGCGTATGTATCTTTGGCGGCAGTGGAAGGGTGGGCACAACCGCTTCAAGGAACTTCGCCGTCGAGGCGTCAAGGAGTTCCAAGCCGCGGTTGCTGCCGGTTCGCCGACCGGGTTCTGGCGCATGTCCAGACACGTGACGGTCCAACAGGCCCTGCGCAACCACGAGTTCGAAGCTCTCGGCTTGCCCCGCCTCAACGTTGCACGTTGATGCTCAACCCGGTCGAACCGCCGGATGCGGACCCGCATGTCCGGTGGTGTGGGAGGGGCGACGCCGCGAGGCGTCCCCCTATCCCGATCAATCATAGGTTGTCAGATTCCCTTGTTTGTCGCATTTTCTGCGACGAACGGGCATTGCCTTCGTCGGACAATGCTCTAAATCGCCGACAGTTCCCAGCAATCGGGAAACTCCGCGTAGTCCGACGTCGTGACGCCGTTGCGCAGCGTGCCGGGATAGCTCTTCAATGCCGGCACCACCGTCAGGCGCAGCACCGCCGTCTCGCCCGGCTTTAACAGTCCGGCGTGCACGGCCGCTGCCCCCATTACGCTGTCGCGCGTATAGGGCCCCGAGCCCCACACCTGTCCCTCGGCGACGCCGGTGATGCGGAAGTAGTGGACGGCGCCCTTGCTGTCGCAGATGCCGTGCATGTTGCTCGGCGGATCGGACGCGACCTGGTTCTGATCGAGGATCTTGAGCAGCTGCTTGCGCGAGAGCTTGCCGCGCTTGTCGAAGTAGGTCACGAGTTCCTGGACGACTTTCATGGGGCGGTTCTCCTGGGCATGCTGACGACGCGGCCATAGCGCGGCGCGAAGCTGGTGGTTTCTCCCGGTACCGCCCACAGCACAGCATAGGGCATGGTGTCGGTGGGGTAGGTGATGTCGCCATCGGTGATGACGATCACGGACGTTACGCGGGCGTCGGCGGCGAGCGCCAGCAGCGCCGGGCTCAAGTCGCTGCCGCCATAGCCGTGCACCTGGTATACGGCGAGTTCGCCGGGGGTGAGCATCGCGTCTGACGTGACCGCCGTATCGCATTGGACGACCCGGATATCGTCGATGCCGGTTGCCTCGCAGAAGTCGGCGATGGCCCCGAGCGCCATCGGGATGTCGCTGGTCATCGAACCGCTTGTATCGAGGATGACGTTCAACGCCAGTGAATTGCGGTGGCGTCCGGGCATGACGATATCGGTGCGCTCGGCGCCGCGTCGCGAGGCCCGTGTAAACGTCCGCTCGCCCGGCGTCACGCCCTCGAACCAGCGCTGGATCGCGATCTGCCAGGGCGCGCTGTGCAGGCCGCGCAGCGCACGCACGTTCTGCGTCGTCGAGCCAGCGTCACTGCCGCGCCCGCGCATCAGCCCGAGCGCCCTGGCCATCGCCATGCCCTTCGCCGCAAGATCGCGCATCGCTTGTGTTCTCGCCGCCTGCTCCTCGGCGCTTTCCGGAAACATTTTCAGTTCCAGATCGGCGTCGAGCACATCGCCGGCTTTGCCCGCTGCGGAGGGGCCGGCACCCATCGCCTGGCGGATGGTGACGATGACGCCGCCCCAGACCCGCGTGCGCGATTGCGTGGTGTCGGACTTGCGCCGCATTTCCAGCACGATGTCTTCGGCCGTTCGATCGCGGGCGCCCGGCATGTCCAGGCCCCCGGCCGGTATGGTCGCGACGTTGAAGGCGTGGCGCAGGATGTCGTTGATGATGTAGTCGTGGGCGTAGTTGAATTCGAGCATGCCAGAGCCGATGGCGCGATCGTGCGTGCGTAACGCCAGATGTAGCAGTTCATGCGCCAGCACGAAATGCAGATCGTTGGCCGACAATTTTGCGGTGAAAGCGGTGTTTACGACCAGCCGACCCGACGCGAAAACACCCATTGTCGGGATGCTATCATCGATCGCAACACGCACGGCGGCGGCAAGGCCGGACAGATGCGGGAAAGCCACCGTCACCATCCGCAATCCCCGCGTGATCCGGTCGAGCGTGGCGCGGTCGCCCAAGACTGGCTGTGGCTGCCCGCTCATGTCGCCGTTACCTTGCGCAAGAGCTTGGCCATCGCGGGCTCAGCGCCGATCGCGCCCCATTTCTCCACCATCCCCGTCAACAGGATCAATTGGTGCTCGTGCGACAGACTGGCGAGGAAGCGATTGACTGTCTTCGGCGGCAGTAGATCAGCGCGGCCATCCCTGACAAATTGCCGGATGCAGTCGAGAATGAACCAGCGCGCCGAGTTGCCGGTCGGTAGCAGCTTGGGATTGCGGATATAGGCCTCAAGCGGCTGCACCGGACCGCTGCTCTCTTCGGCCAGCGCACAGAACACCGCCGCGTCCTCCGGCGATAACCGCCCGAATGCGAGCGCACGGCGTGTTTCGTTGCTGAGCAATCCCGCCTTCTCGGCCATGTCGAAGGCGCGCGACAGATGTGACCACGAGCGTGGCGTCGAGAACGGTACGGGTTCGGCCGGCACCTGTCGCATCAACGCGTCCGGTACGGTGGTGATGAAGTTGCGGATGTCGCGGCGAATGCCACTGCGCTGTGCCCACGCCAGCCACTCGTCGACGTCGTGGCGAATTTGCAGAACGGTGACGCGGTTGACCAGCGCCGAACTCATAGCGCGGACGAGGGCACGGTCCTGCAGCCGGTTGCCGGCCGAGACGACCCAAGTGCCTTTGGGCAGCGAATGCTCGCCGAGACGGCGCTCGAGCAACAGCGAATAGAACGCCTTCTGTACGTCCGGCGCGCAGGCCGGCAACTCGTCGAGGAACAGGCAGAACGGCTCCGGACGTTCCGGCAACAGGATCCGCGGCGGGCAGAAAACGCTGCGCTCGCCGACGATGCGCGGCACGCCGCTGACATCCTCCGGCGCGATCTGCGTGCCGAGCAGCGAGCGGCAAGCCAAGCCTGCTTCCTGCGCCGCCTCGTAGACCATCTCGGACTTGCCGATGCCGGGTGCTGAGAGCAGCAGAAAGCTTTGCTCATGCGCCATGCACTGAATGAGCTTCTTGGCCTGTCTGAGGGTGACGACCTCGTTGAATGCGGCGGTATTGCCTTGCACGTGTGCTCTCCAACCCAATCGGCCCGAAGCGGGCGCGCGCGGAAAGTGTGCGGCCAAGGGCGTCGCGCAACCAGTGAAGTCGGCAGCGAAACATTTACACGGGAGATGCGGATCGTTCGATCATTGTTCACGGGGGCGGGCGTCGGCAGGCGTTTTGCTCAAGCCAATTGGAGACGGTGTGCTTGCGTGGATAGCGATTTCGTTGACAACGTAACGGTCCGCTGGCCGCATCTCTCAGTGCGGCGCGTCGAATTCAGCGACTGTCCAGCAGTCCCCGGTAGGCTGCCGTTTCATAGACTCTTGATTGTGGGACTTAGGGCAGCTGACGGCGACCTCTGGCGACATCGTCAAGCGCGGCGAGCAGCCCCGCCTTACCGCCATTCGCTTCCATCCAGTGGAGCACGCGGCACGCGGCGTCCGCATAGATCATCGGCGATTTTCCAGCCAGCGGCCCCCACTGGAACGGGCTGACGGGAAGGACGTCGGTTGTGGTTCTCATGCAGCGTACCACCGCCGACGCGCCCGGATTGAGGTAGCGGGCATCATCCGATACAAGTACCGCCAATCCCTCATCGAACCACGCAGGGACAGCGCCCTGCATCTGATTGAGTACGCCGACTTTGGCATGCACCTGCACATGCGTGAATTCATGCGCAACAATGGTGCGATCCAAGCCGCGCGGCGAAAGGCGCAGGACGCTGCCGCCGGGAAAGCTGTAGGTGATAGCCCTTGCGCCTCTACCGCCAATCCGCTTGTCACAGTGATCGGTAGCGCAGGCGAGGATGGTGGGTCGGCGATCCAGCGAGCCAAAGAAGGCAGCAACAGACACCTGCGCCTGGTCGATCGACGACAGCAATGCTTGGCGCTGGTCGGCCGGCATTTCGGCGTCGACGAGGAGACGATCGTTCAGTCGATCGAAGCCGTAGCAGCTTGGACAAACAACAGCCGCGAGCGCTGGCCAAGTTGTCGCCACCGCCGCGACCAATCCCACAACAGCGATTGCAATTGCTCCGGCGAACAGTCTCAGTACACGCGCTCGGTCCATAACCATTGGTTTCTTTTTCTCCCAATCGGGTCACAGCTTAGTTGGGACCAATGACAGCAAGAAGGCGAGCAGGGCACCCGCACCGAATGTCCATGTCTCGATCGCGCACAAGCATAGGTTCGAGTGGCTTCGGCAGTATTGCCGGGATGGTCAAGACGAATGGACATTGGATGCCAAATGCTTGCGCCACAAGCGTTGATGCTTGCCATCCCAACCGACTAGGCGACTATGGCTTCGGCGTCGTGCGCTCGGGCGCCCGCCCAAGCCCAATCGCCTGCTCCAGCACCTCCTGATCGCCGATGTGGTTGGCGAGGATCAGCAGCAGGCGGGCGTTGAGCGCGGCGCTCTCTGACTCGCTCAATCCCCGATGCGCTTCGACGAGCGCGCGGAACGCGGCATCGGGATTGGCGAAGCGGGATTGGGTGTCGAGCGGGCGCATGTCTGAACTCATGTTTGACCTCGGGCCTTGGCGAGGGCGGCAGCGAGTTTGGCCGGCGTCACCGATTTGAACCGCGCGGCGACGTGCGTATCGGGTCGCACCAGATACGCCGAACCCGGCTGCGCATCGTAGCGTGCAGCGAACAATGCCTCCGCATCGCGGAACGCACCGTCCTCGCCGATTGCCAGCAACGACACGCCAGCCGGGATCGCGTCGAGGGACGCCGGTGCGCGCACCAGCAGCGTGAAGCCTTGGCCGAGCGCTTCCGACAGATAGCAGGAGCGCCCGTTTCTATCGGCCAAGGGGACATCGGGGGCGGGCGTACCAGGAGCCGCGCCGCCGGCCCAGTCCTCGCTATCTCCTGTCGAGAGCGGGCTCGCAGCATAAGCACTCGCTGTCGACAGCCGTCCGGGATTGATCATCCGCTTGGCGAAGTCGGCCTTCGGCGCCAAGGCGAGTGTCGCGTCGCGCAGCACTTTCTCCGCCGGCGATTGCGGCGCAATGAAATCCGTTGAGCGGGTGGAGTGGGCGATGTTCTCGTCCGCCGCCGCGACGCGTTCGGCATTGTAACTCTCGATCAGCGTTGCGGGACTTGCGCCGTCCAGCACTGCGGCGAGTTTCCACGCGAGGTTCTCCGCGTCCTGGATGCCGGAGTTGGCGCCGCGCGCGCCGAACGGCGACACTTGATGAGCACTATCGCCGGCAAACACCACGCGGCCATGCACAAAGCGCTCGATCCGCCGGCACTGAAAGCGATAGATCGACACCCATTCCAGTTCGAAATTCTTGTGCCCCAGCATCTTCTCGATGCGCGGGCGAACGATCTCGGGCCGCCTCTCGTGTTCGGCATCGGCGGTTGGCGAGAGCTGCATGTCGATCCGCCAGATATCGTCGGGCTGTTTGTGCAGCAGTGTCGATTGCCCGTCATGGAAGGGCGGCTCGAACCAGAACCAGCGCTCGGTTGGAAACGCCGCCGTCATCTTCACGTCTGCGATCAGGAACTGTTCCTCGAACTGCTCGCCCGCAAAATCGAGTCGGAGCATCGCGCGCGACGGCGAGCGGGCGCCGTCGCAGGCGACCACCCAATCGGCATCGATGGTGTAGGGGCCCTCCGGCGTCTCGATCGTCACGCCCACATGCGTCGCGTGCGGTTCAAGCGCCGTCACCTGGTTGCGCCAGCGCAGATCGACCCGTCCCGTGGCTAACACGCGATCGACGAGGAATTTCTCGACATAGAATTGCTGGATGTTGATGAACGCCGGCATCTTGTGGCCGGGCTCGGGAAGGAGATCGAAGGTGTACAACTCTGCGTCGCGATGAAACACGCGCCCCTTTTGCCACTCCACACCTTTGTCGAGGGCGGGCTTGGCCATGCCGAGGCGATCGAACACTTCCAGCGTGCGCTTGGCGAAGCAGATCGCACGCGAGCCGTCGCCGATTCGATCACTGTCATCCAGCACGATGGGTTTGAGCCCGCGCTGAGCCAGATCAATCGCCAGCGCCAACCCGACCGGCCCAGCGCCGATGATGACGACCGGATGCCGCGCGGTTTTCCCCACCGCCTGGTCCGCTGAACTGCGATAGGCATACTGCGCGAAGGGTTTGTGGGGGGTGGTCATGGTGATGTTGCTCGCCGCGCCAGCCACAACACGACCGCGATGCTGAAGGCGGCGACGGTGATTGCGCCGAGCATTTGCCTGTTGGCGCGTTGGTAGTCGGGACCGAGGCCTTGGCGCTCGCAGAACGCTTTCAATTCATCGCCGCCCGGCGCCATCGGCATGCCCATCTTGTTGAGGAACTCGGTGGCCGCCCCAAGTGCTGCCGTCGGCGCGTCCGGTGGCTCGCGTTCGAGCCTGATCGTGTCGAGCCGTTGCATCGCCTTCGAGGCGCGCGCATAGACGAGCGCCGCAATCAGGAACACGACGAGGAGAATGAGTGAAGTCATGTCGCCCTCCGGGGCTTGATGACAGAACAGTTCGTCGGCAGCGCCAACCCCACCGGCCTCGCGCCGATAATGACAACCCGATGCCGCGCCGTTTTCCCCGCCGCCTGATCCGCCGAGCGGCGATAGGCAAATTGCGCGAAGGGTTTGTGGGGAATGGTCATGGCCGCATGATTCCGCACGCGCGCGCCGAGCGCAAGGGCGTAGGTTGGGTTAGCACTGCCTCAACGTCTGTTGTTTGCGGTGTGGTCTAATCCGCGCGTAACCCAATGACTGGAGTGAAGTCCATGTTGGGTTACGCGCGCGGACCAGCGGGACAATGCGGCATGATCAAGGGCGCGCTAACCCAACCTACGAAGGCTATGTGGCATCGTTCTCCGCCCAATCGAGAAAAATCTCGATCATGCGTGAGAGATTGTGCGGTCCGCCGGCAGCGCTGAACTTGGGTTGACGCTTATCCGCGTGATCAATCCAGCACTGGTACCAGTCATCTTCGTCAGACGTCGATTGAAACTCAATGCGCTCGAAGGTGCGTGTTTCCAATGGCGTGGCTTTGATGTCGATCGTCAGTCTCCAACCCGGGTTATCAAGGGTCTTCAAACTCACGCCATAAGCATGTTCCCATTCACCATTGCACTGGCTCTTGTACCAAGCCTGCAGTCGCGAAAGGTGATCTACGGGCATTCTTCACCCCTGCAAGCCCGCCCACATTTCCCTGTCACGGACGTCGGTCCACACGACTGGCCAATCGATGCCGCGGGCTTCGTCGTAGGCGCGCGAGACGTTGAAGGGCAGGCAGTGTTCGTAGATCGCGTAGTTGCCGAAGGGTTTGTCCATGGCGCGGCGAACGGCGGCGAAAGTCTGTTTCAAATCTTTGTTCTGGGCGACGGCTTCCTGCGCCGTCTCGAAGGTTGCTGCAAGAAACGCGCGGGTGCCGCTGACGGCTTCGACAACTTTCTCGCGGCCGATCAATGCGTCGCCGCGACCGGGCACCAGAGCTTTGGGATGGAACGCCTGCAAGCGGTCGAGTGTCTTCGGCCAATCCGCGAAATGCGCGTCGCCGCAATAACAGGCGGATTTGTATTCGACGAGGTCGCCTGAAAACATCACACCTAAATCCGGCACCCACGCGATTGTATCGCCGGCGGTATGTCCGCGCCCCAAATGGATGATGTCGACGCGACGTTTTCCGAGCCAAAACGTCAACCGGTCGTTGAAGGTCAGCGTCGGCCAGGTCATGCCATCAGGCACGCTCTCGACGCCACGGAACAGGCGAGGGAACCGGCCGATCTCGCTCGCCTTGTCCTGCTCGCCGCGCTCGACGATCAACTTGCGCGTCACCTCTGACGCGATAATCTCCGACGCGTTGAACGCCGACGCGCCGAGCACGCGCACCGCGTGATAGTGCGACAGTAGCACATACTTGATCGGCTTGTCCGTCACCCTGGCGACGCGGGCGATCACATCCTTGGCCATCAGCGGCGTCGCCTGCGCGTCGATCACCATGCAACACTCGTCGCCGACGATGACGCCAGTGTTGGGATCGCCCTCGGCGGTGTAGGCGTAGAGCCCTTGCCCAAGTTTCGAGAACGATATGGTCTTCTCGGCGTTATCGCCGGTCGAGGCGAATTTAGGCGTCGTCATAGGGTCTCTCCTGCAGTCACAAAGCTTGGCCTCAGTCTTTCGCGTTGCTTTCGACGCGTTGGCGCGCCGGCACCGACGACCAGCCCAGCATGGCGAGGAAGCAACCGAGCGTCACCAGGAACGCCGCAAATTCGTGGCTATCGAAACTCGTCACCGCCGGTGAACCGATCAACCGCAGCGACAACGATGCGGCGGCGATAGTGACGCCACCGGCCAGCACCGGCAGCAGCGGCCAGTTGCGCCGCCCGGCAAAGCGGCCATAGAGCCAACCAACACCGGCCACCAGCAGCAACGCCACACCCATCAGGACGACATCAGGAAACTGCATGCAGACTCTCTTTGGCTCGAGATAATGTTTGCGTCGTCGTCGTTACGAGGTGCGCTGTCACTCCTCCGCAATCAACTCCAACCGATTGCCGAACGGATCGTGCGTGAAGAACCGCCGCACGTGCGGCAGGGTGCGATCCCACGTCACTGGATGACCGGCCGAATGCAGATGCGCCGCGAACTGGTCGATCGCTACAACGCGAAACGCCGGATGCGCTTTCTTCGCCGCGTGAAACTCCTGATCGACGCCGATATGCACGTTGACCGCACCGTTCGTGAACCAGCACCCGCCACGCGCTTTCAAAGCCTCGGGCTTCTCGATTTCGCGCAATCCCAGCAGCAAACTGTAAAACCCGCGCGCCTTGCCCTCCTCGCCCTGGGGCATGGCGAGCTGTACGTGATCGAGCGCGACCAGAGCAGGGCGTGGGGGAGTGGTCATGGTGCCGCCTTCACAATTTGTTGCTCAATCGCGCCGAAGACCGATTGACCCTGCGCGTCCAAGATCTCCAAACGTACGCGATCTCCGAACTTGAGGAACGGTGTCTTCGGCTTGCCCTCGATGATCGTCTCGATCGTGCGGACTTCGGCGAGACAAGTATAGCCGCGCCCACCCTGGTCGACCGCTTTGCCCGGGCCACCATCCGCACCCTTGTTCGACACCGTCCCCGATCCGATGATCGATCCGGCCGAGAGCTTGCGTGTCTTAGCTGCGTGCGAAATCAACTGGTGGAATGAAAACGTCATGTCGTCGCCGGCGTTGGGTGCGCCAAGCGGCGTGCCGTTGATACTCGCGAGCAAGGGCCGATGCAGTTTGCCATCGCGCCACGCCGAGCCCAGTTCATCCAGCGTTACCGCCACGCCGGAGAACGCTGTCGATGGCTTTGCGTGAAAGAACCCAAAGCCCTTGCCGAGTTCCGCCGGGATCAAATTGCGCAGTGATACATCATTGACGAGCACAACCAGCCGGATGTGATCGCCTGCGTCACCCGCCGAAACGCCCATCGGCACATCTGAGGTGATCACCGCGATTTCGCCTTCGAGATCGATGCCATAAGCTTCGTCCGCCACTACCACGTCGTCGCAGGGGCCAATCATGCTGTCAGATCCGCCCTGATACATCAGCGGATCGGTCCAGAAACTGGTGGGCATATCGGCTTGGCGCGCCTTGCGCACCAGTTCGACGTGATTGACATAGGCCGATCCGTCAGCCCATTGAAATGCGCGGGGCAGGGGGGCCATTGCTTGGCTCAGATCGAAGTCGCGGACCGGGAATGGCGCGCGGCGGCCGCCATCGGCGACCTCGTTCAATTCTGCGGCGATCCGTTGCAATTTTGCTTCCGTGCTGTCCCAGTCATCGAGCGCCTGTTGTAGCGTCTCGAGGCCGGCGATCACATCGCAGGCGAGGGCCGCCTTCGTCAGATCGCGCGACACTACGGCGAGCGCCCCGTCGCGTGTGCCATTGCGCAAAGTCGCCAGTTTCATATCCTGCCACCTGTTGCTAAGATTGCGTCAACGACAGATGATGCCCTCGCTGTCATCCCGCACGCGTCCTGTCGAAGACGCGCATTCAGCACGATGCAGCTTGTAACTCTGCATCATGGCGACGATGTGCTCCGCATGGATGCAGATGCGTGACCTTGTTTTTTTGTGTTACAAGGTCCCGCGTCTGCACCGCTCCAACGCGCTTCGCGTGTTGCCGCGGGTGCGCGCGATGACGAGAGTACCGAGTGGTTGTGAGTGAACACTAGACTATCCGTCCGTTGCCGTCGAAGGAGACTCTCTGCATGCTGCGCCGACACGTCTTACGAGGTGGTGCCCTTGCTGCCGTTGCGACGACACTCGCGGCGCCAGCCATCGCCCAGTCGGCACCCGAGATCAAGTGGCGGCTGACATCCAGCTTCCCGAAGTCGCTCGACACCATCTTCGGCACCGCGCAGACTTTATGCAAGTATATCGCGGAAGCCACCGACAACAAGTTCCAGATTACGCCATTTGCGGCGGGCGAGCTGGTTCCGGGGCTGCAGGCTCTCGACGCGGTCACCTCTGGTTCCGTCGAATGCGCACACACGCCGGTCTATTTCTATATCGGCAAGGAGCCCGCACTCGGCTTTGGCACCGGCATTCCCTTTGGCCTCAATCAGCGCCATCAGCAATCCTGGCTGGCCTTCGGCGGCGGCGACGCGATCGTCAACGAGGCGCTGAAGAAGTTCAACGCCCACGGCATTCCCGCCGGCAACTCCGGCACGCAGATGGGCGGGTGGTTTCGCAAGGAGATCAACAGCGTCGATGACCTCAAGGGGCTCAAGTTCCGCATCGGCGGCATGGGCGGACAGGTTTTGGCCCGCGTCGGCGTCGTGCCGCAACAGATCACGCCTGGCGATATCTATCCTGCACTCGAACGCGGAACCATCGATGCCGCCGAATTTGTTGGACCTTACGATGATGAAAAACTTGGCCTCGCGAAGATCGCCAAATATTACTACTACCCGGGGTGGTGGGAGGGGAGCGCCGTGCTCCATTTCGTCGTCAACCTCGACAAGTGGCAAGCGCTGCCCAAGCACTATCAGGCGGTCGTAGCTCAGGCCTGCGACGCGGCCAATGTCTGGATGCTCGCCAAGTATGATAGCGTCAATGCGCCGGCTTTGAAACGCCTCGTTGGCGCCGGCGCAGTTCTGAAACCGTTCCCCTCGCCGGTCATGGAGGCCTGCTATAAGGCGGCGCAAGAACACTATGCAAGTCTTGCCGCGCAGAACCCGCTGTTCAAGAAAGCGCACGACAGCTTCTCCACCTATAAGAATGATCAGTTGCCCTGGTGGCAGATTGCCGAATTCTCCTTCGACAGCTTCATGATTTCCCAACGAGGGAAGGGGTAGGCAGCGGTGCCGGAGCGCAATAATGTAGGCAGGTGATGAGCGGTTCAGCGAAGCCCGGCTCCGCCAGTCCAACGTTGGATCTGCCAGTGCTGGGCTTTGGCCAAAGGGGCCTCAGCACCAGCCTGCACTCCAATGAGTTATGATAGCGTCATGCGCTCATGTGAGAAGCACGTGCCGGCGCGCGTGCCCCGAAAAATCCGGCGGTGGGCACAGCGTAACCGAAGTCGCAAGACGAGGTCAGCGGCTTTCGGACGTGGCGGACGCGCAGAAGAAAGTATCGATACCTCGGGTTGCTAGAAATAAGCAAACGCAGCGCACAATCATTCGCTGATCCCAAGCGCCGCTCGCTTCTTTTTTGACAAACTTTGTGCGACAATAGTATGCGATTGCCGGAGATAGTCCTTGAGATCACGATCCCGAAGCCCCGGCTTCTTGTAATGCTGGATCCACGTCATGCCGCGTGATGCGAGATATGGCGCCGGT
The DNA here is from genome assembly GCA_963714325.1 of uncultured Alphaproteobacteria bacterium. Classification (GTDB taxonomy): domain Bacteria; phylum Pseudomonadota; class Alphaproteobacteria; order Rhizobiales; family Hyphomicrobiaceae; genus CAVQOB01. The sequence goes on from CAVQOB010000005.1 coordinate 24,828, forward strand.
CGCAGCCCTGGCTGCGCTTTCAACATCTCATAGGCGAGCTCCGTCACCTTGAACGTATAGCTCGGCAGATCATCCGCCCATCCGCCGACGGCGAAGACCTTGCCGCCAACTTTCCACACGTGCGACCCGCCCCATTGCACGACATGCGTTGTCGCTGGCAGCGCACCGCAAAAGGCATTGAACTGCTCATAAGTCATGATCACTGCCTATCGTCATTGCAAGTTATCACAAACAATCACTAGGTTCTGTTGACATTAGGGATTGAACTGAACCGCTATCGCGGTAGTGCCCGGCCGTGAGAGCGGCGCCTGTCTGTCAGGATGGTGTGTGTCGAAGACACCGCCAACAGACAGGAGCTTGGCCCATGCGTATGCGTCATCAGCAGACCCCGTCGAAGCAGACCTCTGAGTCCGCGAACTCGCCGATCAGCCCTTTGCGGCGGCGCATGATCGACGACATGACGATCCGGAACATGTCGCCGGCAACGCAGCGATCCTACCTCCATGCCGTGAAGGGGTGCAGCGTGTACTTTGGGCGCTCGCCCGAACGGTTGGGCCTGGAAGATGTCCGCGCCTATCAGGTGCATCTGATCTCGAAGGGGATCGCCTGGGCGACGTTGAACCAGATCGTCTGCGCGTTGCGCTTTTTCTACGGCATCACGCTCGGCCAGGACGAAGTTCCGGAGCGCATCCCGTATGCGCGCCGACCGAGTCCGCTGCCGGATGTTTTGAGTGAAGACGAGGTCGTGCGGTTCCTGGAAGCGGTGTCGAGCTTGAAGTGCCGTATTGCCCTGACCACGGCCTACGCGGCGGGACTGCGCGTGTCCGAGGTGGTGGCCATTGAGGTTCGCAACATCGACAGCGACCGGATGGTGATCCACATCGTGCACGGCAAGGGCGGCAAGGACCGTTACGTCATGCTGTCGGCACAACTGCTCGTCATTCTGCGCGCCTACTGGAAGCTCGCCCGGCCGAAGCGCTTTCTGGTTCCCGGCCGCGATGAGGAGTGCGCGATCAACGTCACGGTGCTGCATGCGGCGTGCCGGTCGGCGCGCGAAGCCGCCGGCATTTCGAAGAAGGTGAGCGTGCACACGTTGCGGCACAGCTTCGCCACACATCTTCTCGAACAGGGCACCGATATTCGGATCATCCAGGCGTTGCTCGGCCACAACAATCTGTCGACGACGGCACGCTACACGCGCGTGGCGACAACGACGATCGCATCGACGACAAGCCCGCTGGAGCGCTTGAGCCTGATGGTCGTGCCGCCGTCGTAAGGCGCCGTGTCGCGGCCGGTGTTCGAGGTGGCGGATGTATTCCGCCGTCACGGCGACGCCTATCGAAATCGCAATGCTGGGCATCTGAGCCGTGGCCAACGCAGGGTCATGGGCGCGGTGGAGGCGTGCCGGACGGCGGCGCTTGGCGGTCACGTCGAGCGGTGCGGCGACTGCGGGCATACGGTCGTCGCATTCAATAGTTGCCGCAACCGGCACTGCCCCAAGTGTCAGGCGGGTGTCGCCCGCAACTGGCTGGCGGCACGGCAAGCCGATCTCTTGCCGGTCGCCTATTTCCACGTCGTCTTCACACTGCCGGCACCGATCGCCACCATGGCCTATCAGAACAAGGCTGCGGTGTACGCGCTGCTGTTCGAGGCCGCGGCCGAGACGTTGCGCACCATCGCCGCCGATGCCAGGCATCTTGGCGCCGAGATCGGCGTCACCATGGTGCTGCACACCTGGGGGCAGATGCTGACGCACCATCCGCACGTCCATTGCATCGTCACGGGCGGCGGACTGTCGCCGGATCAGTCTCGCTGGATCCACTGCCGGCCAGGGTTCTTTCTGCCGGTGCGCGTGCTTTCGCGGCTCTTTCGCCGATTGTTTATCGAGAAGATCGAGGCTGCCCACAAGGCCGGCAAGCTCCGCTTCTTCGGTGATCTGGCGGTCCTCGCCGACAGCCAGACTTTTGCCAATGTCCTGGCGCCGTTGCGTCGCGCCGAATGGGTCGTGTTCGCCAAACGGCCCTTTGCCGGGCCTACTCAAGTCCTGGCCTACCTCAGCCGCTACACGCACCGGGTCGCTATTGCCAACCGGCGGCTCGTGCGCCTCGACGACGACAAAGTCACATTCACCTGGAAGGATCATCGGAACGGCACCGCCGCCAGCACAATGACGCTGACAGTCGACGAGTTCATGCGCCGGTTCTTGCTGCACGTCCTGCCCGATGGCTTCCAGCGCATCCGTCATTATGGTTTTCTCGCCAACGGCCATCGCCGCGCCAAGATCACGTTGATCCGCAAGCTGCTCGGCGCGGCGGCCCAACCGCCGGTCGTCGCGACCGGCACCGACGAGGAGCCTCACGCCGAGAAAGAAACGCCGACCGCCGCAACGTCACCGTGCCCCTGCTGCGGTGGCACCATGGCCGTGATCGAGATCCTGCCCGGACCACGGCGCTACACCCGCAATCATGCGCATCGGCGCAACGACACATCATGAGCCGCGAACACTCACCAGACCTCGACCATGGCGCGCGGGCCCCCAACTGCGACGGCATCCTATGGCCCACAGAACGGGTAGCCGCCGGCGACGTTCGAGACAGCAGCCATCACTGGCAAGTGTTTGGCGGCGTCAGCGCAATCGGCACCCGTTTCGGACGCCTCACGCTCTGCCGAGGCCCGCGCCACGCAAGCGGTCACGCCGATCAATCCCCATAGCACCTGCGTGCATGGCCCGCAGTTCAGCTCAATCCGGTTTCAATGAGGTCGCCGATAGAGCAAGCCGCTTGTCAACAGCCAGAGACCTCACAGAAACCTCCAAATTCATAGAGTTTCCAGTGTGATTCAGATCGAGAAGTTCGTTTTGGTGAGCGCGACCAAATCGGACGAACTTCTCGATCATCACACTAGCGCGCGATAAAGTTTTGCGATTTTATTGGCGAAGATGCCGAAGCGATGTCACATGCTGGATATCGAAACTTGGACAATTCCATGGCCATCACGACACGACTTACCGAGAAATTTGGCCTGATCCATCCCGTGCTGCAAGCCCCTATGGACGTCATCGCCGGCGGCCGCCTCGCCGGTGCCGTGACTGCAGCTGGTGGCCTTGGCATGCTCGGCGGCGGATATGCCGATGACGAAGGCTGGTTCGAACGCGAGTTTCGCGAGGCCGGTAATCGTGCGGTCGGTTGCGGCTTTATTACTTGGTCGCTACGCCAACGGCCCCACCTGTTGGACCAGGTCTTGGCGCACAAACCCAAGGTCATCTTTCTATCATTCGACGACCCGGAACCGTTTGCGAGTCGCGCCAAATCAGCGGGCATCCCCGTCATCTGCCAATTGCAAACCCGGGCCGACGCCGAACGAGCACTGGAGGTCGGCGTCGATGTCATCGTCGCACAGGGAACCGAAGCTGGTGGCCATGGCGGGACGCGCGCGACCTTGACACTGGTGCCGGAAATTGCCGATCTCATTGCCAAACGCGCGCCGCAAACTTTGCTGTGCGCGGCGGGTGGCATTGCCGATGGCCGGGGCCTCGCGGCTGCCCTCATGCTGGGAGCAGACGGTGTGGTCGTTGGAACGCGCTTCTGGGCCAGCGCGGAGGCGCAGGTGCATCCTAATCTCCACAAGGCGGCGCTTGCAGCAACCGGCGATGACACGGTGCGTCAGAGCGTGCTCGATATTGCGCGACAGCGCGATTGGCCGTCGCGCTATACGGGCCGCGTTTTGAAGAATGACTTCATCGGCGAATGGCTGGGACGCGAGCAGGAGTTGCGTGCAAACGCTAATCGAGAGGCCGAACGATATGGTCGCGCGGCGAGTGACGCCGACACATCGATCGCGGCAACGATTGTCGGTGAGGCCGTCAGCCTGATTGACAGCATCGAACCGGCGGGCGCCATCCTGGAACGGATGGTGCGAGAGGCGGAGGTCCATATCCGAAATGGCGCCGGGAAAATCACCTGATCGAGTTTGAGGCTTTGGCAAGGTTACGGCTGACGTCGCAAAGTGCAATGGGCGCAAGCCGTATTGCACCGTTCAAGGCGCTGGCGGCGCAATACGGCCCAACGACCACTTGCGCCCTACAGATCGGCTAGCGTACATCCACTCTGAGATTTCTAAACACAACCCTCTCCAGGAGAGACCCCATGATTTCCTACGGCCATTTCATCGGCGGCAAAACCGTTGCGGGTCAGTCCGGCAAGACAGCCGACGTGTTCCAACCGATGGACGGCTCGGTCCGCGCCAAGGTCGCACTCGCCTCCAAGCCTGAGGTCCGCGCCGCCGTCGAAAATGCGCTGGCGGCACAACCCAAATGGGCCGCCACCAACCCGCAGCGCCGCGCCCGCGTGATGATGAAATTCGTCGATCTCCTCAACCGCGACATGGACAAGCTCGCCGATTGCCTCGCGCGCGAACACGGCAAGACCATTCCCGACGCGAAAGGTGACATCCAGCGCGGCCTCGAAGTTGTTGAATTTTCCATCGGCGTGCCGCAACTGATGAAGGGCGAATACACCGAAGGCGCCGGCCCCGGCATCGACATCTACTCCATGCGTCAAGCATTGGGCGTTGTTGCCGGCATCACGCCGTTCAACTTCCCGGCCATGATCCCGCTGTGGAAGGCCGCCCCTGCGATCGCTTGCGGCAATGCGTTTATCCTGAAGCCCTCCGAGCGCGATCCGGGCGTGCCGATGATGCTCGCCGAACTGTTCATGGAAGCGGGCCTGCCTGCCGGCATCTTCAACGTCGTCAACGGCGACAAGGACGCCGTCGACGCCATCCTCGATGATCGCGATATCCAGGCCGTCGGCTTCGTCGGCTCGACGGCGATTGCTGAATACGTTTATGCGCGCGGCTGTGCGGCCGGCAAACGCGTGCAGTGCTTCGGCGGCGCCAAGAACCATATGATCATCATGCCCGACGCCGACATGGATCAGGCCGTCGACGCGCTGATCGGCGCTGGATACGGCTCAGCTGGCGAACGTTGCATGGCCGTCTCGGTGGCCGTGCCCGTCGGCGAGAAGACAGCCGATACTCTCATGAAAAAACTGATCCCCCGCGTCGAGAGCTTGAAGATCGGCCCCTCCACATCAGCCGACGCCGACTTTGGACCCGTCGTGACCGCGCAGGCCGCCCAACGCATCAAGGACTACGTCGAGATCGGCATCAAGGAAGGCGCCAAACTCCGCGTCGATGGCCGCGGCTTCAAGATGCAAGGCTATGAAAAGGGCTTCTACGTCGGCGGCTGTCTTTTTGATAATGTCACGAAGGACATGCGCATCTACAAAGAAGAAATCTTCGGGCCGGTGCTCTCGGTCGTGCGCGCGAAAACCTACGAGGAAGGTTTGGCGCTCGCGACCGACCACGAGTACGGCAACGGCGTCGCAATCTTCACCAGGGATGGCGACGCCGCTCGCGACTTCGCCGCCCGCGTGCAAGTCGGCATGGTCGGCGTCAACGTGCCGATCCCCGTGCCGCTCGCTTACTACACTTTCGGCGGCTGGAAACGCTCGGGCTTCGGCGATCTCAATCAGCACGGCCCCGACAGCGTGCGGTTTTATACGAAGACCAAGACCGTCACTTCGCGCTGGCCGAGCGGCACCAAGGAAGGCGCCGAGTTCTCGATACCCACGATGAAGTGAGGGGTGAATGCACTTATTGAAGATAGCAGTTGCTGCAACGCTTCTCGTTACTCCGGCGCAAGCGGTGCAATGCATTAGCGTTGCTGATGACGTCGCTGGATTGGCAGTTGATGTGCCGGCAACTGATCAGGCGGTGCGAGACCGCATGCTGCAGGCCGCCGCATGGTTGCACATTGCCATGGGAGACGTCGCTTTCGCAGGCAGGCTTGTCAGCGAGACGCTGGCACCGGCTGAGAAAAGCGATTTCGGCGCCAAGCTGCTGGAGTTTCGCGACATCGTGTGGCTGCGTGGACCGAAAGTTGGTACGAAAGAGCCTAAGCTCAATGTTCTGGGTATTTATCAGTGCGAACCCTGTGTCACGAAGTTGGTAACGCGGCCGCTAGCCCAGGGCACAATATCGGACCTAACGGTTTGGATCCCTACATGGACAACACCGCAACAACGCAACGCGGCTCGGAGACTGTTCGGTCGTATCGTCGAGCTTGAGTTTGGCCTGTGCGGCCCAATGCGGGCCTGGGTAGGCAACATTGAGCTTCAAGTCGAAATTGAAAAGCAACTCAATCAATTGAGAAAAAACGCCGAACGGGCAGGAACCGGCAAGGAACGCTGATCTTAGCACTCGGCAATTTCTCTCCGATACAAGTTGTGATAGGCTAAACCAATGGACTATTCCAAGATCTTCACCGTCGAACCCGGCAAGCGGAGTGGCAATCCCTGCATCCGCGGCATGCGCGATCCGTGTCCGACATTCAGGAGTGCTTGGCACACGGCCTGACGGCCTTGGCCGATGACACTTGATTGGGAGGTGCGAACCACCCATCACTGTCATCCTCGGGTAAGCGAAGCGCATCCCGGGGACCCAGGGTGCAGCAATTTCGGACGCAGCGAATGCGGCACGATGAGTCCCCGGCACGCGGCCTAGCGGCCTTGGCCGAGGATGACAGGGGAATATTCGGCGCCGCACAAACACCAATAACGCCGCGTGCACCAGCACCGACGATAGAACTCGAGAAATTCAGGGATCGGGGCGGCGGGGCCATGC
>CAVQOB010000006.1:0-257457 GCA_963714325.1 uncultured Alphaproteobacteria bacterium
GCCGTATAACGAATGGTGCCCTCACAACCCTCGACAACGAGCTTGCAGAACGATAACCCGACGCCCGTTCCAGTTCCATCGAACGTCTTGGAACGGAACGGCACGAACAGCTGCAGCACCTGATCCTCAGGCACACCCTTGCCGCTATCCTCAACGATCAGGATATTGCCCGTTGATCCAGGCTGCAGCGCGAGCGTAATCGTCCCGCTCCCTGCCGCCTCGATCGCGCTGAGCGCATTGCGAATGAGATTGAAGAGCACGTGCCGCATCAGCACGTCGGAACCAAAATAACGAAAATCGGTGTCACTCGAAATGCGAATCCTCGACCGTTGCCCATGACGGAATGAATAGGAATCCAGCGCTGTCAGAACGGTCGCCAGCATTGAATGCTCGGCAAACGTTTCTCGAACAATGCCGGGGGTCGCCAGGTTGACCAACAGGGTATCGATGACTTGATTGGCCGATGATGACTGCTGGCGGATGCGATCCAGCACGGACTGCAAGCGGGCAATCTGATCCGCCGAAACCGCAGCCCCTTGCCATCCGTTCCGGCTGGCGAAGGCATGCGCGTCGACCAGCCGCGGCAGATAGTCGTGCGCCGTTTCTGCATCGAGCCGGATCGCCGCCAGCGGCGTTCGCATCTCATGGGCGATGTGCGCCGCCAGCGCTGCGACAGCACGCATCTTTTCCTTCACGATCAAGTCGCCGCTGTAGTTCAGCAATGTCATGCCAATAAAACTGAAGGCAAAAATGGGCAGCGTCGCCCAATATTGCCAAGGCACGGCATTGCCGGTCATCAGCAGGTATGCAAACACGGCGCAGAGCGAGCCAAGAATTTGCGCTGGAATAACATTGGGCGTGTCGACGAGAAAGACGAGGTAGATCATGCTTGCCATCAGCGACAACTGCCAGCGCGGACTGACATCATTGAGCAACAACATCAACGTAAAGAAGAACGGCAGCGAATAAACAAACGTAATGTAGGAAAACGCGATCGCGTAACGCCGCAGAAACTCTGGCCAATAGGGTGACAGAAACAGCGCCAGACACAGCACTGTTCCGATCGCCCGAAGCCAAAAATTTTCGTAAGCTTGCGGAAAGAGTGATGTCCAGACGAGGTAGTAGAACGGGAACGTCAACACACCGACGATCGACGCAAAGCGGATTTTGAACGCAGCATGGGCATGAAATTCGATATAGGACTGTGCCGAGCGGCTCCAGAATCTGACGCAACCATGCTGTCAAGCGCCAACGCCGTGCTTTCCTCGAACCTTGTTCGTTTGGTAACATTGCGCAGAGCTCATGCTTGGTTTGTGAATCAAGCTATACACTAAGTCGACATGCCCATCACGTTTACACGAGGCCGGGTACACGAGGCCGGGACAAGAGCGAGCAGGAAAGCCATGTTGCCTTACTATCATCCTTCGTCGGTCGTCATCATCGACGATGATGCGCTGTTCCTTGAAACTATCAAATTCTCGCTGGCGGACGCATTTCCATGCGAGACGTTCGCCGATCCCAAGCACGCCATCCAAGTGCTCCATCAACGGCAATCGGCAATCCGCAGCCTTGCCCATTTTGTCGTCCCGAACGAACTCTGTGCCCGACGTCCCGTCGATTGAACCAGGTGACCAGTTCGTACAATTGCGCACGTCAGACATCGCGGGACTTGTGACCGACCCATCGCGATTTTCGCAAGTCTCGGTTGTCGTCGTCGACTATGACATGCCCGGTATCAACGGCATTCAGTTCTGCCGGCAACTGGCTGACCTGCCCCTGCGCAAAGTCCTGCTGACGGGCAAGGCCACGATCGATACCGCGGTGCGTGCCTTCAACGAACGGATCATCGATGGCTACATCGCCAAGCAGGACGCCATGTTGGCAACCCGCCTCAAGACTGAAATCCGTGCGCTGCAGATGGCCTATTTTACGCGCGTCGCCGAGCCGTTGCGGTCCATTCTCGGTCTCGACGCAACACGATACATCACCGACCCGGCCATCGACGAACTTTTTGCCGCCGAATGCCGCGCCCACGACATCGTCGAGCACTACGTCCTGGCTGAGCCACCGGGTATCCTGATGGCATCGTCCAGCGGCGACATTTTTGTGATGACCATCCACTCCGAGCAGGACATCGTCGCGCACATCGAGATCGCAACCGCTGCGAATGCGTCCGTTGATCTGGTTCGCGCCTTGGCCGCACGCGCCGTTGTCCCGGTCTTTCCGACACCATCCGGCCTGTACGAAAAAGGTCTCGAAACGACGTGGCGCAAGCACGTCTGGCCGGCCCGCGAACTGCAAGGCGACGAACAATGGTATTATGCACTCGTCTCAGGCGAGGCCGCACACGCCATCGCGCCGCGCGGTCTCGCGTCCTATGCCAAGCATCTCCAGCAGGCGCGCTCGACCCGCCATTGATGCCCGCGCGTGTGCCCCAAAAAGTGCGGCGGGCGCTGGTCGGCACCTGAAGCCGCGAGAAAAATGCCAGTCGGCCTGTAAGCCGGGTTCTGTCCCGAGGTTGCCCTCTTGGACGACCATTCATCTGGGACCGCACTTGCGTGCGGCCTCTAGCAACCAACCCGGACGGCGGGTTTGAATGAACACCTGATGCCGCACGTTGCCGCGCGCATCCGGCCGCCCCTATTTGGTCTTGCTCCCGGTGGGGTTTGCCATGCCGGTCCCGTTGCCGGTCCCGCGGTGGGCTCTTACCCCACCGTTTCGCCCTTACCCCGTCTGCCGAAGCACACGTGGCGGTTTGTTTTCTGTTGCACTGTCCCTGGGGTCGCCCCCGGCGGCCGTTAGCCGTCACCGTTCATCCATGGAGCCCGGACTTTCCTCCACCGGGGTATTCGCCGCAGTCCAGGCCGATAGGGCGTCCTGGTGGCGAGGCATCCGACAGCGGTCGTCCAGCCGACTGGCCGCTGACACATGCGATCTTGGCCGTCACACGTCAAGCCTGTTCCGGGCGATTGACCAGATAGATGCCGATCACCACCAGTGCCAACCCGCCGAGTAGCACCGGCGTGATCGGTTCGCCGAGCAACAGATGGCCAGCCAAGACGCCGAAGATGGGAATGAGGAACGTGAAGGAGTGCAGGCTCGCCGCCGAGTACGTGCGCATTAGCCAGAACCAGGTCGTATAGCCGATCACCACCACCATGATGACCGTATAGGCGAACGCCGCCACGATCTCGCCCGTCAGCCGCACGGCCGTACTTTCGCCAACCAGCCACGATCCAACCAGCAGCAGCGGCGCCGAAACGGCGAGCTGGTACAGCAGTGTCTTCTCGGCCGGGCACGCCTTGAGATTACTGGCCCGCACGACTACCGTCGTCGCTCCCCAGAAGATGCCTCCCAGCAAGCAACTGAGATCACCCATCATGGACGCGCCGGCCGCGACATCAGACTTGACGCCCATCGCCAGCAGGAGGCCACCGAATGCGGCCAGGAGGCCAATGACACGCCCGCGCATCAGGCGATGCCCAGGCACCAGCAGGTGTTCACCAAACGCCGCAACGAATGGCGCGCAATGCAGAAAGATCGTGCCGCGCGACGCCGTCGTCAGCGACAGGCCGACATACAGAAACAGAAATTCAAGCGCGAAAAACAAGCCGCATAGCACGCCAGCCCTCAGCGTTCCGTCACGCTCAAACAGTCGGATACCGCGCACCTGTGTCCACGCAAACAGCAGCAGTCCAGCTGCCATCGAGCGCAACCCGGCATTGAGGATCGGCGCGATCCCCGTGCTGGAGATCTTCGCCATCACCAGCCCAACACCCCAGATGATGCAGCATCCGAACAGAATTGCCCCGGCCCTGACATCAAAAGCTGGAGTGCGCGGCACACCTTGCGACACGAATACCTCTCCCCCTGTCAGCCAACCGGCAGCTCAAGACCTGGCGCCACCGGCAACGCGGCAATCAGGCGTTCGAGTGTCGCCAACGTCGACAGATCAAGCCGCCCATCCGGTCGCGCCGGCCGGAAATGCCGCTGAAAAGCGCGCACTACGCGCTCTGTCTTCGGTCCGTACACCCCGTCACAATCGATCTCATAACCGTAGTCAGCCAAAAGTTTTTGCGCAGTTTGCACGCCACCGCCGCGATCTCCACGGCCAAGTCCCATGTTTTGTGCGCGCACCGGCGACGGTGGCATCCAATGCCCGACACCCAGTGCCGCCATCCGGTACCAGGGAAATTTTTCGCCGGGATCGATCTTGCGATGCGGCGCGACATCCGAATGCGCGAGCACCCGCGCCGCCGCTATCCCCTGACGCGCGATTATGTCCCGGCAGAGCGCCGCCAACGCATCGATCTGCGCATCGGGAAAATCATGATACCCAAGCTCATGGCCGGGGTTCTGGATCTCGATTCCAACCGACGCAGAATTGAGATCGGTTACGCCATGCCAGCAGGATACACCCGCGTGCCATGCTCGCTCAGCTTCCGGCACGAGCTGCGTAACGCGGCCGCTCTCATCGATGACGTAGTGACACGAGACCTTGCTCTCCGCGCAGGCCAGCCACTGCACCGCCATCGCCGCACTTTTCATGCCGGTGTAATGCAGGATCAGCATGTCCGGCTTCACGACACCCCGGCGGGCCCCGTGATTGACGGCCGGCACTACCGTCGACACCAGGCTCGAATCGGCCTTGAAACTCATAAGCCTCGCTCCTTGGCGAGCGTCGCGTAGGCGGCATTGATGGTTGCGAGTTTCCGATTGGCCAATTCGATCATCTGTGGCGGCAGCCCGCGCCCGATCACCAGATCGGGATGATTTTCCCGCACCAGCTTGCGATGCCGGATTTTGATCGCCTCGTTCGATGCCGACGGATCGAGCCCGAACACATCGTAGGGGCTACTGTCATCGGCAACAAACCGCGCCCGGATATGCCGGAACGCGCTGTCTGAAAGCCCGAACCGTTCGGCGACCACCTTCAAAAACCGATCCTCGCCCGGATGCAGCGCCCGATCAGCCGACGCGATATGGAACAACCCTTCGAGTACATCACTCAAATACACGGCGTCGTCATTCAACAGCTTCCGGATGCGATCGGCATACATCTCGAAACCGGCCGTATCCTGCTTGGCAAGATCGAACAAGCGCGCGACATGTGAAGCCTCCTCCGGCGGCGTCTTGAACACCCGATTGAAGACGTCGACCTCGATGCTGATCACCACCCCGTCGGCCTTGGCCATTTTGGCGCCAAGCGCGATGATCGCCGCCGTGAACGCGACACCCACGTCCGGTCGGCCGGTGGTTTTGGTCAACTCACCAGCGTCGCCGCCCCTGAATTGGCCATTCAACCCACCACCGAGCCCCGTGACCGCATTTGATATTTTTTGCCAGATTGTCATCACGCCAGACACTAACGTGTTTCGCGCTCCGCATGAAGAGCAGCCATGCATGGCGGTTGAGGCAGTTGCGCGCAGCTGCTCCCCCGGCTATCGGAAGACCTGGAATGGCCGCCGCGCACGAGATCAGCCCCGCATATGACCGATACCTCCGAAGTCATCATCCATCAGGACCGCCGCGCCGGCCGCATCACCCTGAACCGTCCAAAAGCGCTCAATGCCTTAACGCTTGGCATGGTCCGCAGCCTGTGGAACGTTCTGCAGCGCTGGCAGTCCGATCCCAACATCGACGTCGTCATCCTGGATGGCGCCGGTGACCGTGGACTGTGCGCCGGTGGTGATGTCCGATCCCTCTATGACAGCGCCAAGGACGGCATCGGTTTCGCCGCCAAGTTCTGGCGTGAGGAGTATCAACTCAACGCTCTGATCCATCGCTACCCCAAGCCCTTCGTTGCCATCATGGACGGCATCGTTATGGGCGGCGGTATCGGCCTCTCGGCCCACGCCCGCCACCGCATCGTCACTGAAAAAAGCGCGCTGGCGATGCCGGAGACGACCATCGGTCTCATCCCCGACGTCGGCGGCACCTGGCTGTTGTCACGTGGCACCCCCGGTATCGGCGCCTATCTGGCCCTGACCGGTTATCGCATGAACGGATCGGATGCCATCCAAGCCGGCTTCGCTGAGACGTTTGTGCCATCCGCGGCACTCCCGGCCCTCATCGAGACTTTGAGCGCACCGAGTGGCGAATCCATTGCCGATCGCATCGACGGCGCCGAGTCCGGCATTCCGCTCTCCCCGCTCATGGCCGATCAGGCTTTGATCCAATCCTGGTTTGCGCATGATTCGGTGGAAGCCATCCTTGAGGCCGTCGCAGCATCAACGCACCCGCTGGCGATCAAGGCCAAATCCGATCTTGCGACACGCTCGCCGCTCTCCCTCAAAGTGACCCTCGAAGCCATCCGCCGTGCCCGCAGTTACGCGACACTCGAACAGGCGCTCAATGTCGAATACATTCTCTGCACCAACCTGTTCCAGCACGGCGAATTCATCGAAGGCATTCGTGCCCTCCTGGTCGACAAGGATAAAGCACCGCAATGGAATCCGCCCCGTCTCGCCGAGGTCACCGCAGACATGGTCGCCGGCGTCTTCACGACTCATCCGTCCGCCGGCGCCTTGAAGCTCACGCCACCCAACACAGCACAATTGCGAGCATGAGAACCCAGCCATGACCTCACCCCATCGCCAAGGTCCACTTAAGGGAATGCGCGTTGTCGAACTCGCCCACGTCATGGCGGGTCCGACCTGCGGCCTGATGCTCGCCGACATGGGCGCCGACGTCATCAAGGTTGAGAAAATTGACGGTGGCGATGACACTCGCCGCCAGCTCCCGCCCGACATCAACGGCGAAAGTGCTGCCTACATGATGATGAACCGCAATAAGCGCGGCATTGTCCTCGACCTCAAAAATGCAAATGCCAAGGACGTGCTGCGCCGTCTCGTCAAATCCGCCGACGTGCTGATCGAAAATTATCGCTCCGATACCATGCCGAAGCTTGGACTTGGCTATGAGGATCTCCGCAAGATCAACCCCGGCCTGATCTACGCAACCATCACCGGATTTGGCCGCACCGGTCCCTTGTCCGACAAAGGCGGCTTCGACCTGATCGCCCAGGGCATGTCCGGCCTCATGTCGATCACCGGCGAAGCGCCGGACCGCCCGCCCGTCAAGGTCGGCGCGCCGTTGTGCGACATCACTGCCGGCCTGCTGCTCGCTATGGGTGTCTGCGCCGCCTATACACACAGGCTTAAAACCGGCGAAGGTCAGATGGTCGACACGTCGCTGTTCGAAGCCGGCATCACCCACACCTATTGGCAATCCGCCATCGCCTTCGCCAGCAATGTCTCGCCCGGGCCGATGGGTTCGGCCCACCCCCTGAACGCTCCCTATCAGGCCTTCGCCACGCGCGACGGCTGGATCAATGTCGGCGCCGCCAATCAGAAGCTTTGGGAGCTGTTCGTCGGCCTGCTTGAAGCGCCGGAAATCGCCGGTAATCCGCAATTCGCGCAGGGCCGCGGCCGCATGGCCAATCTCGACGCCCTGATCCGCGCTATCACTCCACACATGAAGAAGCGCACGACGGCTGAATGGCTGAGCCTGCTCGAAGCCAAGGGCATTCCCGCCGGTCCGGTCCTCTCGATCATGGACATGCACAAGCATCCGCAGACCGCCGCCCGCATGATGGCGCCGCACGTTGATCATCCCATTGCCGGTCGTATGCAAACCATCGGCTTGCCGGTGAAATTTTCCGAGACGCCGGGCAAGGTCATGCACGCCGCACCGATCTTCGGTCAGCACACCCGTGACGTCCTCGCTGACGCCGGATACTCCGCATCGGAAATCGACGCACTACTTGCCGATCGCGTCGCCGTTGCGTCATAGGCCCTATTGAACTGGCAGCGCCGCGCCGTGCCGGAGCACCGCTTCGATGTCAGGACAAAATCCGCGCGCATCGTGCAGCACCAGTCCCGGCGCGATCGTCAGCGGCGCACGGCTCGCTTTCCGGCCGCTGATTAGAATACGCGACGCCGTTCCGCCGGCCCTCGGATAGACCGGCCGCAGCACCAGAGCGCCAAACCGCCGATCCAGCACCGCCAGAATTTCGTCGATCTTATCGGCGCGATGGATCATCGTCAGCAGGCCGTCGGGCATCGCCATCGCCGCCATGAAGCGTGCCCAATCGTCGAGGCTTCCCTCGGCCATCGCATGGGATCCGGCCTTGAGCGGATCGGCCGCCGCAGTCCCTCGCCCATCGGCATGAAACGGTGGGTTCGCGAGCACATGCTGGAAGCTATTGACGAGCGCCGCCAGTGCCGGATGCCGCGACATTGGCAGCGCCAGATCTGCCGTGACGACGGTCACCCGATCGCCAACCCCATTGCGGGTCATGTTCGCGTTGGCGAGTTTGGCGAGGCTCGGCTCGCGTTCAACCAGCATGATGGTCGTATCGTCAACCCGCCGCGCCAAGCACAGCCCAACCACACCGACGCCTGCCCCGGCATCGAGTGCGCGCTCGCCGGCGCGGATGGGACACGCGGCCGCCAGTAACACGGCATCAAGCCCTGCCCGATACCCCGTCGCCGGCTGTTCGATCATCAGCCTGCCGCCGAGAAACGCATCCAGCGACGTACCCCCGGCGATCGCGGTCTCGACACTCATCGTTCTACTCCGGCAGCAGCCATTCCTTGAGCCCGGCATCAGCCAACAATCGCCATGCCAACGGCCAATCTCGATACGAAACCAGCATCCGGCATGGAAAGACGCTATTCGACCCCTGCACCGCGCTGATGTGCTGGTCCGCAACCAGCGCCTCGATGCCCTCGCCTTTCAGCACCGCGCTTGCAAAACTCAGCGCCACTGGGTCGTTAGTCCTCAAAATTTCGCGCATACCGTGACCGAACTGGCTGTTGTGCGGCAATCTGCCGTGACTGCCCCATGGCAGCCCCGGCTAGTATAGGGTACCCGAAAGGAAAATTGGAACGCGATCCGAGGTCATGACATGGGCGTCGTAGTACAACTCGACGGAGCACGAGACCCCTCCGACAGCCTTAAGCCAATTCTCGAATTGGTCCGCGAGGACATGGGTGCCGTCAATCGCATCATCCTCGATAAGGCCGTGTCCGATGTCGACATGATTCCGAAGCTCGCCCATCATCTCATCGATTCCGGTGGCAAGCGCATGCGCCCGATGCTGACCATCGCCGCCGCCAAGCTGGTCGGCTATCAGGGTGAAGCGCATATCCGCCTCGCCGCCACCGTCGAGTTCATGCATACGGCGACCTTGCTGCACGACGATGTCGTCGACGAGAGCGACTATCGCCGTGGCCGCAAAACCGCCCGCCTCGTCTGGGGCAATCAGGCGAGCGTCCTGGTTGGCGATTTCCTGCTCGGTCAGGCCTTCCGCATGATGGTCGATGTCGGCTCGCTGCCGGCTCTGAAGATCCTTTCCAACGCTGCTGCCGTCATCGCCGAGGGCGAGGTGATGCAGCTGGCCGCAGCCAAGAATACATCCACCACGGAAGACGAATATCTTGCCATCATCAATGCCAAGACGGCCGCATTATTCTCCGCCGCGGCCGAAGTCGGCGCTGCCATCGCCACACGTCCGACCGAGGAGCAGGCAGCTTTGCGCTCCTACGGCAAAAATCTCGGGATCGCCTTCCAACTTGTCGATGACGCGCTCGATTATGCCGGCGACACCAACCGGCTTGGTAAGTCCGTCGGCGACGATTTCCGCGAAGGTAAAATCACCCTGCCGGTCATTCTCAGCTTCCGCCGCGGCAATGACGTGGAACGTGCCTTCTGGAAGCGTGTTCTCGCCGATGGCCATGTCAAGGACGGCGACCTCGAACATGCAATGTCGCTGATGAAAAAGCATAAGGCCATCGAAGCAACCCTCGAACGCGCGCGCAACTACGGCGGCATGGCCCACGACGCGCTGGCGATCTTCAAGGATTGCCCGCCTAAAAGTGCCCTGCTCGACGCTGTCGCCTTCTGCGTCGCCCGCGCGCATTGAATCAGCCCGGTTTCAGCTCCAGATGACAGGCTATCACATGCCCATTACCGAAGGTGCGAACCGGCGGCGTGGCCATGTCGCAGACACCGTCAATCTTCTGAACGCAGCGGCTCGCGAACGGACACCCCAGAATATCTTCCGACGGACTGGGCATTGATCCCGCTAGGATAACCGCCGGCGGCCCCGCTTCGGGATCAGGCTCCGGCGCCGCCGCCAGCAAGGCCGCGGTGTAGGGATGGTAGGGCGCCGCCAACACGCGCGCCGCCGGCCCCTGCTCGACGATCCGCCCGAGATACAGCACCGCAATCCAATCAGCCATATGCCGGACCAGCGCCAGATCATGCGAAATCAGGATCAGCGTGATCCCACTCGCCGCCTGCAGCTCCGACAGCAAATTGACGATCGCCGCCTGCACCGACACGTCGAGCGACGACACCGGCTCATCCGCGATGACCAGATCCGGATTACCAGCAATGGCCCGCGCCAACGCGATCCGCTGCTTCTGCCCGCCCGACAACTGATGCGGCTTGCGATCGATCACGTCGGCCGGCATGCGGACGCGTTCCAGCAAAGCGCCAACCTCCCGCCGCGCATCCGCTTTCGATAGTCCGCGCAGCAACCGCAACGGTCGTGCCAGCGCATAGCCAACGGTATGGCTAGGGTTCAAGGTCGAATCCGGATTTTGGAATACCATCTGGATACGACGGCGAATGTCGCGCGATCGATCATCGACCGTCACATTGGCGAGTTCGACCGCTCCCAGTAGCACCGATCCGCTCGTTGCCGGTTGTAATCCGGAGATGATCCGCGCCAACGTCGACTTACCGCTGCCTGATTCGCCAACGATGGCGAGCGTCTGCCCTTTGGCGGCCATCATGCTCGCATCGTGCAACGCACGCACCCGCGTCTTGGTCCCGCCCAACATGCTGTCGATCTCGTACGTTTTCGTCAGATGCGCAAGTCGAAGCGCGGGGCCAGCATAATCCTTGACGACGTGGTCGGCCCGCGTTCGCGGCCACACCACAGATGCGGCCACGGCACCCAATCGCAAGCACCGCGCCTCGTGTCCTTCATCAATCAATGGCAGTAATGGAATGGCACCCGCCGCGCACACCTCGGTCACCGCGAACGCGCACCGCGGCGCAAAGCTGCATCCCGTCCGCTCGCGATCCTCGGGCGTCAACGCTCCCGCGATCGGCACCAGTCGCTCAGCCTTCATCCCGTCCCGCAACCGTGGCAATGCTGCCAGCAATCCGCGCGTATAGGGATGCGCTGGCGCGCGGAACACCGGCTTGATGCCGCCCGTCTCTACCAGGCGCCCGGCATAGAGGACGCCGATCCTGTCGCACAGCCGCGCCACCGTGCCGAGGTTGTGACTGATGAACAGGATCGCCGTGCCAAACTTGCGTCTGAGTTCGCGCACGAGATCGAGAATCGCCGCCTCGATCGTCACATCGAGCCCGGTTGTCGGCTCATCCATGATCAACAGTTTCGGTTCCGCCATCAGTGCCATGGCAATCACCACCCGCTGCTGCTGTCCACCCGACAACTGATGCGGATAGCGATCCAGAATCGCGCCTGCATCCGGCAATCGGACTTCCTCCAGCATCTGGATCGCCCGGGCCCGCGCCTTAGCAGCATCGCGCTCGCCATGCAGCAACGGCACCTCCATCAGCTGCCGCCCGATCGTCATGACAGGATTGAGGCTCGCCATCGGGTCCTGATAGACCATCGCCAGGTGTCCGCCACGCAGCCGTCGCAACTCCGCCGGGTTGAGGCTCGCCGTATCGCGTCCTCCGATCTGAATGCGGCCGTGACTGATCGCCATCCCTTGTGGCAGATACCGCATCAGGGCCAGCGCAATCGTCGATTTCCCGCAACCGGACTCGCCAACCAAGCCATAGGCTTCGCCCGCCTCGATCGAGAAGTATACGTCATCGATGATTCGCTGGCGCCCATGCCGCCCCTGATGCACGATCGACAGCCCTTCGATGGTGACCACATCAGCCATCGAGGCCCGCCTCACGCATGCCTGTTGCGAGGAAATTGAAACCAATCACCAGTGATGAAATGGCCGCCGCCGGGATCAATGTCATGTGCGGCCAGACAAAAATCATGCCGTAGGCTTCTTTCACCATGCCGCCCCAATCGGGATCGGGTGGTGGCAGCCCAACGCCGAGAAATCCCAGCACGCCGATGGCAATCGTCGTGTAGCCAAGCCGCAGAAAGAAATCGACCAGCAGCGGGCCGCGCGCATTGGGCAGGATCTCCGTCAACAAGATCCTCAGTGTTCCTTCGCCGCGCATCCGCGCCGCCGCGACATAGTCACGATTTTTCACGTCGAGCGTCACCGCCCGGACGATGCGCGCAATGATCGGCGCCGTCGTGAACGTGATGACTGCAATGATATTCGCCGCCGACGCTCCGAACTTCGCAATGATGATCAGGTAAAGAATGATTTTCGGGAACGCGAGCAGGATATCGCCAATCCGCATGATGACTGCATCGATCCACCCGCCACGATAACCCGAGAACAGCCCGAGAAGCGTGCCAAGGATCGCCGCGCCCAGCACCGCAATCGGCGCTACCGTCAAGACCGTACGCGCGCCCCAGATCAACCGCGACAGGATATCCCGCCCGAGATGATCGACGCCGAGCCAATGCGCGCGCGACGGGAACGGATCAGCAATCAACGCCGGATCAATTTTATTTGGCGGCGGCAGCGGCAGCCACGGCGCCAACAGTGCCAATGTCACCCAGAACAGCAGAATGCCGGCACCGATCCGTCCGATGCGCGTTCCGCCGACGATCCGCCGCGCCTGCGCCAGCGCGGTTTCTCGAGCCACATCCGCTCGCGGTGCGCTCACCGTTTGGATCGGGCGCATCTCGTTCATACGCGGATCCTCGGATCGAGCGCCATGTAGCCGAGATCACCGAACAACTGCGTCAACATCGTCACCGATACGGCGATCAGCGTTCCCGCTTCGATGATCGCGATATCCTTCGATAGTGCCGCCTCCAGCATCATCCGCCCGAACCCCGGATAGGCGAACAGCATCTCGACCACCACCAGCCCCGAGACCAGATAGTTGAGCTGCAGCAGGATCACGGTGAACGGCGTGATGATGGCGTTGCGCATGGCGTGCCGCATCACCACCCGCCGGAACGACATGCCCTTGAGCATCGCCGTGCGGATGTAGGGCTGCCGCATCACCTCGACCATCGACGCCCGCACCATCGATATCAGATAGCCGGCATCGTAGAGTGTCACCACGGCGACCGGCAGCACGAACTGCGTCCACAGTGGCCACCCGCTGTCTGATCGTAGCGGCGACGTTCCCGGCAAAACGCCAAGCCAGACGACAAAGATCGCCAACAGAAATACGCCCATGGCGAATTCCGGCACCGAAGCGCAGATCGATGAGAAGACAGACACGGCGCGATCGGTCCGGCTGCGCTCGCGCATGCCGGCCAACACGCCAAGCACCACCGAAAACGGCACGATGACGGCAAACGAAATCGCCGCCAGCAGCAATGTATTGCCGAGCCGATCCCAGAGCACTGCCGAAACCGGTTGCCGGTAGACAATGCTCTCCCCGAAATCGCCGCGCAGCGCACGGCCCATATACTCCACGTAACGAACCAGCACCGGCCGATCGAGCCCCATCTGCTTGTTCAGGATATCGACTTGCTCTTGCGTTGCGTAAGGACCGAGGATCTTGCCGGCAACGTCACCGGGCGCGTATTCATTGAGCGCGAACACCAGGAATGACACCACGAAGAGTGTGATCCCCATGTTGAGTAGTTGCTTGCCGATGAAGCGCATGAGTGCCAAGACGCGTCGCAACTCCTCGATTGAGCGGCTGCTTGAGTAGCGGGCCTATCGGGCATCGCCAGTGTCCCGTGTCGCAAATACCGACTAGACTGCCGGCCGTGCTTCTCGGCATTTGCGCAACATAGGGGACACCAGAAAACAGGCGTTTGCTAGTGT
This sequence comes from uncultured Alphaproteobacteria bacterium, assembly GCA_963714325.1. GTDB lineage: Bacteria > Pseudomonadota > Alphaproteobacteria > Rhizobiales > Hyphomicrobiaceae > CAVQOB01. The sequence continues at coordinate 13,920 of CAVQOB010000006.1, forward strand.
GATTCAAACTCCGGACTGCTGAAATAGTCCAGCGGCATTGTTGGTCGGCATTTCGGAGCCATCACACGAGCCGAAACAAGACATTGCCACCGCGCAGCCCGCAGGAGGAATTCATGCCAGCCGCCGCCGTCCCTGTCATTGACGTATCAACTTTGCTCTCGACACGTGTGGCACTCACCGCGGCGATCGAAGCCCAGATCTGCGAGGCAGCCCGCGGCATCGGCTTTCTCGTCGTCACCGGCGTCGGCGGCGATGTCCGTATGGATGGCCCTCTGGCGCGCGATCTGTTGGCGGTCTTCAGTCTGACGGACGTCCAAAAACTTGGATTGGCTCGCCGCAAATACCGACCTGAGAACCCTTTGGTCTATCGCGGCTACTTTCCCGTCGAACCCGGCGCGCCGTCATACAAGGAAGGGATCGACATCGGCGTCCATGCCCATCGATGGCCGGCATCGAGCGATCCCCTGTCGGAAGTGGCGTCCTTGCCGGACGCTGCGCTTCTGCCCCGGTTCCGCCCCGCGCTCAGCGCCTGGACTGACATTATGGAGCGTCTCGGCAACACCTTGTTGCGCGTACTCGCGGCTGGCGCCGGGCTCGATCCCGATACCTACGCCCGCGAGTTCGACAACGGTGCGTCGACATTTCGGCTGTTACATTATCCCGTTCGCCCGATGGCAACTGACGCTGAAGGGCGCAGCCGCACAACCCTCACTTTTGCCGGCCAGGAACGGATCATCGGCACCGGTGAACATACCGATTCCGGCGGCTTGACGCTGCTCGTTCAGGACAACGTCGGCGGCCTGCAAGTTCTCGATCTCGATCGCACCACCTGGCATGACGTGCCGCCGGTCGCCGGCAGCGTCATCGTCAATCTCGGTGATCTGATGGAACTCTGGTCTGGTGGCCTCTACCGCGCGACGCCGCATCGCGTCCTCGCCAGCGGCCGGGAGCGATTTTCAATCCCCTATTTCTACGAGCCGCGCTACACCGCGATGATCCGCCCGCCCAACGCCGCGCCTTTTACTTATCGTCAGCATCTCGTGCGCAAGATCGCCGGCTTCACCGAATTCAAGGGTGTGGTTGTGTGAACTATTCCGCCGCCATCGGCCGTGACACGCCTTTCGCCGCCGGTGTGGTGACCGGCTTCTGCGCTACCTGCAGTGTCGCTGCGGGTACACTTGAGGATTCATCGGACGGCCCAACAAACCGGCTGAAAATCCGCCAGACCCACTGTCCAACATCATCAAGCACCGCAAATACCGCCGGCACAAATACCAACGACAAGACCGTCGACGACAGCAATCCGCCGATCACCGCCACTGCCATCGGCACGCGGAACTCGCCGCCCGATCCGGCATTGAGCGCCGCCGGGATCATACCGCCGACCATCGCAATCGTCGTCATCACGATCGGGCGCGCGCGCTTGCGTCCCGCATCAACAATCGCCTCGTGCCGCGCCATGCCCCGGTGCATCTGCTCGACCGCGAAATCGATGATCATAATCGCATTCTTCGTCACGATCCCCATCAACATCAGAATGCCAATCACCACCGGAAGACTGACCGCCTGATTGGTCAGATAGAGCGCAAAGATGGCGCCGCCGATCGACAGCGGCAGTGAGAACAATATCGTCACCGGCTGCAGGAACGATCCGAACAGCAGCACCAGCACGGCGTAGACCATCATGATCCCGGCGCCCATGGCTTTAGCGAAGCTTTCGAAGACTTCTTTCATCACCTCGGCATCGCCGAACTGCTTGATTTCAACGCTGGCTGGCAGAGCGGTCGCCGCCGGTAGCTTCATCACGCCGGCTACAGCTGTACCAAGTGGTGTTGCTCCGACCAGATCACCGCCGATCAATACGCGGCGCTGCCGATCATAACGATCGATTGCTGTCGGCCCTTGGCTCATCTCAAACCGCGCCACCAACGCCAGTGGGACGCTTGCGCCTGAAGCCGTCGCAACCGTCAGCGTCTCCAGGATCTGGCGATCCGCCCGCGCCTTCTCGGTCATCTGCACGCGGATCGGAATTTGGCGATCATCGATATTCAATTTGGCGAGATTGGCGCCGACATCACCGATCGTCGCGATCCGCACGGCTTCCGAAATTGCGTCTGTCGAGACGCCAAGCTCGGCGGCAATTTCGGTTCGTGGATATACGCGCAACTCCGGCCGGTCCAACTCCGCCGTCGAGACGACATTTACCAGCAACGCGGCGCCATCTTGGCCCGTGGCCCGCTTCGACTGGCTGGTCAGATCGGCGGCGACTTTATTGACTGCTGCCCCATCACGTCCCGTCACCACCAGCGCGAACGCACGCTGACCATTGTCACGCAGAAACCAGTAGCGGATATCCGGCACGTCAGCGAGATCGGTACCGATCGCCTCGGTGATATTGACCTGTGAAAGTTTACGCTCTTTCTTGTCGACTAGATTGATCGTCAATGTCGCCTTGCGAAGCTCGGCGCCAGATCCGAGAAGGCGTCCGCCGGTGACGAAAACGCTCTTCACTTCCGGCCGCTTTTTGATCCGCGCGACCAGTGCGTTCGTCGTCTCCCGCGTATCCTGGAGGCGCGTCCCGGGCGGCAATTCCATGGCCAGCAGAATGCGGCCCGAGTCATCCGGCGGAATAAACGCCGTCGGCAATAGGCTAAAGCTTGCAATCGATCCGGCGAAAATCAGCAGCCCCAAGGCAACCGTCACCAACCGATGCCGCACCGACCAGTCCACCAGCCGTGTGTAGCCGCGCAGCCACGCCGCTTCTTTCTCCTGATGTGGCAGGTCGCGCATGAAGTAAGCCGCCAGCATCGGCGTCACCAAGCGCGCCACCAGCAGCGAGAACAGCACCGAAATGGCAACCGTTAACCCGAACTGCTTGAAGTACTGTCCGGCGATGCCGCCCATGAAACTGACGGGTGTGAACACCGCGACGATCGTGAAGGTAATGGCGATCACCGCCAATCCGATCTCATCGGCTGCTTCCAACGCCGCCTGATAGGCCGATTTCCCCATCCGGATATGGCGCGAGATATTCTCGATCTCGACGATTGCATCGTCGACCAGAATACCCGTCGCGATCGTAATCGCCAGCAGGCTGACCAGATTGAGCGAAAACCCCATCGAGTCCATCACCCAATAGGCCGGAACAATCGATAGGGGCAGCGCTATGGCCGTGATTAGCGTCGCCCGCCAATCGCGCAAAAACACCAGTACGACGAGAATGGCCAGCGCCGCGCCTTCGAGCAGTGTCTGCATCGTCGATTCGTAGGCACCCCGTACAGCGGTCGTCGTCGTATCGATGACCTCGAGCGTCACATCGGGGTACGCCTTGTTGAGTTCATTGATCGCCTTGGCGACATCCGCCGAGACCACCGTATCGCTCGCCCCTTTTGCACGCGTGATCGCGAACGCAACCACCGGCGCCTTATCGAGCGTCGCATACGTGCGCGGCTCGGCATAACTGTCGACAACGCGACCAAGTTCATCAAGCCGAACCTTGCGGCCCTTGGGCAGCGCGATCATTGTTTCGGCGAGCCCGGCAACGGTTTCCTTGCCGGCCAACGTACGGATCGCCTGCTCGCGGCCGGCTATTTCGCCGCGCCCGCCCGCCAGATCGACATTGGTCGCGCGCAGCTGCCGATTGATATCGCCGGCGGTGATGCCAAACGACAGCAAGCGATCAGGATCTAGCTCGATTCGGACTTCCCGTTCAACGCCGCCGACGCGCTCGATTTGGCCGACACCTTTCACGCCCTGAAGTGCGCGAACGACGACGTCATCGACGAACCAGGAAATCTGCTCCGGCGTCTTCCCCGCCGCCTGTGCGGCATAGGTGACGATCGGCAGGCCTTCGACGTCGAGCCGCGAAACAATCGGCTCTTCGATCGTCCGCGGCAACTCTGAACGTACGCGGGCGATTGCGTCCTTCACGTCATTCAGCGCGCGATCAGCATTGATCTCGAGACGGAATTCAATCACCGAAATCGACGAACCTTCGGTCACCGTCGAGGTCATGTGCTTCAATCCGTTGACGCCGGCGATGGCGTCTTCGATCTTTTTCGTGACTTGCGACTCGAGTTCAGACGGGGCGGTGCCAACTTGATAAACCCGCACTTGAATGATTGGGATATCGATATTCGGAAACCGCGTGATCGGCAGCTGCTTGAAGCTGACGATGCCGAGCACCATCAGCACCAGAAAGAGCACTAGCGCTGGCACCGGCTTGCGGATCGACCAGGCGGAAATGTTCCAGTTCATGGGCGAACCTCGCTGAATTTCGCCGGGCCCTCGAAGATCGGGCGCACCGCATCGCCATCGCGCAGGAATGTGCCTGCACGGCTGACGACCAACTCACCATCCTTCAGCCCTTCGACCACTTCGACCAGCGCACCTGGCGCCAACCCGATGCGGACACGCCGCGTTTCGATCGTGTTGTTGTCGCGAATGACCTGAACCGACGCGCCTTCAGCGCCGTATTGCACCGCTGAACTCGGTACGGCCAATCCCCGGCTCTTCGCTGCTTCGATCTGACCGCGCGCAAACGCGCCGATCCGCAAGGCGGCGTTGTCGCCAAGAAATACCCGGATGCGGCCAAGTCGCGACGCCTTGTCGACCTCGGGTGATAGAAGTCGGACCTTTCCGGTTACATCTCCAGCGCTGCCGGCGACTTCGACGCGCACCAGCATGCCCGCTTTGATTTTCGACAATTTTGTCTCGAGAACTTCGGCATCGAGTTCGATCTCGCCGGCCGCAATAATCCGGAACATTGGTTCACCAACGCCGGACGCGAATCCACCGATCCGCGCCACGCGCCGGCTGACGACGCCATCGGTCGTTGCGGCAATGTCGGTCCGGCTTCGGCGCCAGTTGAGCTCGCGCCGCTGCGCTTCCAATTGCGCCTTGTCAGCTTCGGAAACTTTCAATCCATCCCGCGCCGACACCAGCTGTGCTTCCGCAGTCTTGGCGGCCGAATCTCGCTGATCCATCGTGCTCTCGGAGAGATATCCCGACTGCCGCAACGGCTTGCCACGATTGAGCGCATTGTTCGCCTCATCGCGCCGGGCCTCTGCCGAGGCAATCGTACTGCGCGCTTGCGCGATACTAGCCGTCGCCTTCGCAAGTCCCGCATCACTTTGCGCGATTTGCGCTTCTAGCGTATCGCTGACCAACCGCGCCAGCACTTGGCCTTTTTTGACCCTCATCCCCTCGTCGGCCAAAACCTCAACAATGCGCAGCCCCTCGACTTCGGGACCAACCAAAATCTCCTCACGCGGCACCAATGTGCCCGTCACCATGATCTGCTCAACAAAGTCGGCGGGTACGATGCGAACTGCGGTTACCGCCGCCGACGTTGATTTCTCGGAGACGGCCGACGCCACCGGCGCTGCGCCCTTAGAACCTAGCTGCTTCAACAGGGGCAGCTTTCCAAACGCGGCGAGGCTTCCGACCGCCACCACAACCAGCAAGCCCATGCACCCCAGAAGTATTTTGGGTTTCGGCATCATCATGACTTGACCTCTTCAACACCGGCGCTGGCGACAGCCACACTACGATCCGGCTCGTCTGTTGGATTGAGCATCATGCCGAGCAACTGTGTCAGTGCCGGCAAGACGCTGGTGGCATCGAAGTCGGGGTGAACTGCGCGACGCCAGAACATTCCCTCGCCGATGATGTTGAAAATCATCGTCAAAGTTGGAACATCGAAAGCGGGGTCGATGCGCCCCTCGTCTTTCAAACGCTGGAAAAGCGCCTGAAAACTATCGCTGCAGAATTTGTCGACCGGGCGATAGATTTCAGCGATCCGGGGATTGCGGGTCGACTCGACACCCATTTCAATCACCATCAATCGTTTATGCGCGGGCTCATCGACGAAGTACTGCTCGCCAACTGCGCGCAGCGCCGTGAGAAAGTCCGGAGCGCTGGCGAGTGCCGCAAACCGCTCGCTGAATTCTGCCCGATCACGCTCGCAAAGGCCGGCAATCAGCGCCTCTTTGCTGTCGAAGTAGACATATACGGCGCCCGGCGAGACTTCTGCCTCCCGGCAGATGTCCTGCATGGTTGTGCGATGAAAGCCATTGCGCGCAAAACAACGTCCAGCCGCATCGAGAATGTGCTCGCGGCGGGCGGCTTGGGTCGCTGGTTTCAGTTTCGGCATAGATGCTGACGGTCCAATCAGGATTGCGCCGATAGGGTGCAATCAAACAAAACGAATGATCGTTTTGTTTGACACGGCATGCCACCAGCGTCAAGGCTGCTTGTGATGCGGCATTTCGCTTCACAAATGCGATCAAAGAGTAAAACTGCAATTTTGAATAAGAATTAGAAATTTATACTATTATTTTATATATTGCAGAATTATTCTGCGGAGCATTTTGAGTGATGAGCGGCGGAGTGCTAACTGCAACCTGACTCCACCAATCCCGGGACCCCGACGAACTCCACCCGAAGGTTTGGCAACAGCGTGTCGACGGACAGGGCAGTGGCGCACTGCAAAGCTGTGGCACCGCAGCAGCGACTGGCGCCACTACAACGGCACCACAGGTCGGCTGGCTTCCTTGTTGCGCGCCTCGCCGCATGCTATTGCGCGCTCCCATCATCAGATCTTGTTTGCGCCGCACAATGCGGCGCGCTGGACTGCGACGCGACAGCCACTCCGAGGGAGCGCCTCATGACTGCAGCCCAATCGACCAAGCCGCTCACGGCCGCATTTTTTTCAGGCACGCTCCAGCAGGCCGACCCAATCGTCGCCGATATCGTCAATCGTGAACTCCGCCGCCAACGCGACGAAATCGAACTGATCGCCTCTGAAAACATCGTCTCCCGCGCGGTGCTTGAAGCCGCCGGCTCTGTCCTCACCAACAAATATGCCGAGGGTTATCCTGGCAAGCGCTACTACGGCGGTTGCCACGTCGTCGATGAAGTCGAAACCCTTGCCATTGACCGTGCCAAGCAACTCTTCCAATGCGCATTCGCCAACGTCCAGCCGAACTCCGGCAGCCAGATGAACCAGGCCGTGTTCCTGGCCCTGCTGAAGCCGGGCGATACGTTCATGGGCCTGGACCTCAATTCTGGCGGCCACCTCACGCACGGCTCGCCGGTCAACATGAGCGGCAAGTGGTTCAACGTTGTGTCCTACGGCGTGCGCAAGGACGACCAGCGCATCGACATGGACAACGTCGCGGCTCTTGCCGAAAAGCATAAGCCGAAGCTGATCATCGCCGGCGGGACCGCCTATTCGCGTAGCTGGGACTGGCAGAAATTCCGCGCGATCGCCAATTCCGTCGGCGCCATCTTGATGGTCGACATGGCCCATATTGCGGGCCTCGTTGCTGGCGGCGCGCATGCTTCACCCATCCCGCATGCCCATGTCGTCACCTCGACCACACACAAGTCGCTGCGCGGTCCACGCGGCGGCATCATCCTGACCAACAGTGAAGAGATCGCCAAAAAGATCAATTCAGCCGTCTTCCCGGGACTCCAGGGCGGCCCGCTGATGCACATCATTGCCGCCAAGGCCGTCGCCTTCGGTGAGGCCTTGCGCCCCGAGTTCAAGGTCTATGCCAAAGCGGTGGTCGACAATGCTAAGGTCCTTGCGGAAACTATCAAGGCCGGCGGTTATGACATCGTCGCCGGGGGCACTGACAACCATTTGTTGCTCGCCGATCTGCGACCCAAGAACTTGACCGGCAAGGCGGCCGAAATCAGTCTCGGCCGCGCGCACATCACTTGCAACAAGAACGGTGTGCCGTTCGATCCGCAAAAACCATTCGTGACGTCGGGCGTCCGCCTTGGCACACCAGCCGGCACCACCCGCGGTTTTGGTCTCGCTGAATTCCGTGAGATCGGCCAGATGATCGTTGCCACATTGGATGGTCTCGCCAAGAACGGCGAGGCTGGCGACGCGCAGGTCGAGCATCGCGTCAAAGAGCAGGCGATGGCACTCTGCCGGCGTTTCCCGATTTATTGATCCGCGTGTACGATAACGACTCTCGTCACCCCAACACCGATAGAATGGAATGTCATGCGCTGCCCTTACTGCGCATCCGAGAACACCCAGGTGAAGGACAGCCGTCCGACCGAGGAGGGCACGTCGATCCGTCGCCGGCGCATTTGCGAGGCATGCGGCGGCCGCTTCACGACCTTCGAACGCGTGCAACTTCGCGAACTCTCGATCATCAAGCGATCCGGCCGGCGCGTACCATTCGATCGCGAAAAACTGCATCATTCCGTGCAGATTTCGCTGCGCAAGCGCCCCATCGAACCCGATGGCATCGAGCGCATGGTCTCCGGCATCGTTCGCCAGCTCGAAAGCATGGGCGAGGCCGAAATTCCCTCCTCCGCCATTGGCGAACTCGTCATGGAAGGCTTGCGGCAACTTGATCCCGTCGCCTACATCAGGTTCGCGTCTGTTTACCGCGACTTTCGCGAGGCCGCTGACTTTCAGGAAGTCCTTGGCGAAATAGCCAATGCGGTCGTCGACAGCGAGGACGAAGGTGCGCTGCCGCGCCGGGCAACCGCTGAAAAAAAGCGCTGAGTCGCAATGCAACCGACCCCCAATCCCGCCTTCGACCATCACATGATGGGCATTGCCTTGCGGATGGCGCAGCGTGGTCTTGGTCAGACCTCGCCTAATCCAGCTGTTGGTGCAGTCATTGCCGATGAAATGACTGGGGAAGTCATCGCTCGCGGCTGGACCCAACCGGGCGGACGACCCCACGCCGAGAAGGAGGCGCTCCGCCGCGCCGGTTCCCGCGCCCGCGGCCGGACGATGTACGTCACCTTAGAGCCTTGCGCGCACACCGGCCGCATCCCGACCTGCGCCGACGCCATGCTCTCCGCCGGCCTCGCCCGTGTTGTTTGCGCCATCGCCGATCCAAACCCGGTGATTTCCGGCAGCGGCTTCGCCCAGCTCCGCGCCGCCGGCATTCAACTCGATGTCGGCTTGATGGCTGATCAGGCCCGGTGGTTGACCCTCGGTCACATCATCCGCCAGACACAGCATCGCCCGTTCGTTCAACTGAAGTTCGCCGTATCCGCCGACGGCCGCATCGCGCCGGGCGATGGCCATCCGGTCTGGGTGACGGGGCCCGAAACACGCGCTCGCGGCCATCTGCTGCGGGCCGAAGCCGACACGATCCTGGTCGGGATCGCGACCGTGTTGGCCGATGATCCGCAATTGACCTGCCGCTTGCCGGGACTGGCCAATCGCCATCCTGATCGTGTCATCTTTGATAGCCAGCTCCGCACGCCACCGTCGGCCAAGGCGCTCAGCAAAACATCAGACAAGCAGCGCATTTGGATCGCGTCAATCGTGGCCGACGAGGATCCCCGCAGCATCGCCTTGCAAAGATTCGGCACACGCATGTTGGGCAACCTTGGTCAGGCAAACCAAGCCGGCGCTGGGGATCGCGTCGACCTGCTGGCCGTGCTCAAAGCACTGGCAGCCGCCGGCAGTACGCGCGTTCTCGTCGAAGGCGGGCCAACCATCGCGGCAAGCTTGCTCAGTCTCGATCTCGTCGATGAAGTTGTCGTCTTTCGTGGCGTCGAATCGCTGGCGCCGCGCGGCCTGCCCGTCGCCGCCCTCGACGCTATCGCCGACCGCACACGCTGGCACGCCTTGCCGCCAACGCGACTGAGCGGCGATACGATGACCGTTTATCGTCGCATCGCACGGTTGATCACGGAGGATTTCGCATGAGTGACGCCGAGCCCTTTCGCTACTATTTGCGCGTCCGCTATCAGGAATGCGACGCCCAGCATGTCGTCTTCAATGCACGTTACAGCGACTACGTCGACCTCGCCGTTAGCGAATTCCTGCGCGTGTGCTTCCCCGGCCGTGATCCCTTCGACGGTTGCTTCGAAATCCAGACTGTCCGACAACTCATCGAATGGCAGGGTCCTGCGCGCTTCAACGAAGTGGTCGAGGTCCGCTGCTGGACCAGCCGCACCGGGACGACCTCCTTTACCGTCGGCATGGCCATGCGCCGCGCCGGCACCGAGCCGATCCTGGTGACCGCCGAAACGGTGTATGTCGTCGTTGACCCTAAAGGCTGGGTCAAACGCCCATTGACGTCCGCCGAAATCGCAAGCCTGACGGCCGGCGGCGCCGGTCAGGCCATCGATCACGCCGGCTACCGCGCCTGAGCACCCGCGCCATGCGATCGCGCAACGCATGACGGGCCTCAAGCCCAATTCTGTGCTAGGTAGACCTGAATCGATTGAGCCGCCGGACCGCGCATGTTTACAGGTATCATCACTGACATCGGCACACTCGTCGCCCGCGACGGTGGCGTTTTTACCATGCGTTCGGTCTACCCAAGCGAATCGATCGCCATCGGCGCATCGATCGCCTGCGACGGCTGCTGTTTGACGGTCACCACGCTCAAGTCGGCGATCGACGGCAGCATTTTTACTTTGGATGTTTCCAACGAAACGTTGTCAAAGACGACATTGGGAACATGGCAGCCCGGTCGGCGCGTCAACCTCGAGCGCGCTCTGAAAGCCGGCGATGAACTCGGCGGCCATATCGTCTCCGGCCACATCGATGCCGTCGCCCACGTATCAGACATCCGCGCTGATGGGGCCAGCCGCCGCTTGGTCATCGACGCGCCGCGGGTCTTCGCCCGCTATATCGCGGCGAAAGGTTCGGTGGCCCTCGACGGTACCTCGCTCACTGTGAATGAAGTCACTGACAACCAATTCGGCGTCAACCTCATCCCCCACACCTTGACCCAAACCACCTGGGGGAGCAAAAAGCCCGGCGACATGATCAATCTCGAAGTCGATCTGTTCGCCCGCTACATCGAACGGATGATGGGCGCGCGGCCGGTGGAGCAAGGCACGTGAAAAGCAGCAGTCCAAAGCGCGTTGAATACTCAGAAGGCAAAGGCTTCATCTCGCCCATCGACGAGATCCTCGAAGACTTGCGCAACGGCCGGATGATCGTGCTCGTCGATGCCGAGGATCGCGAGAATGAAGGCGATCTCGTCATACCAGCGCAAATGGCAACGCCGGACGCCATCAACTTCATGGCCAAGCATGGCCGTGGCTTGGTCTGCCTCTCGGTAACGGAACAGCGCGCCGATCAACTCCGCCTCGAATACATGACGCGCACCAATCGCACGCGCCTTGGTACCGCTTTCACCGTCTCGATCGAAGCGCGCGAAGGCATTTCGACCGGCATCTCCGCGCACGATCGTGCCCGCACCATCGCCACGGCCATCGACCCGACCAAGAATCACAACGACATCGTTTCGCCCGGACACGTTTTCCCATTGATCGCCCGCGAAGGCGGCGTCCTCGTCCGCGCCGGTCACACCGAAGCCTCGATCGACCTCGCGCGCATGGCAGGTCTTTACCCGGCCGGCGTCATCTGCGAGATCATGAATGACGACGGCACCATGGCCCGCATGCCGGACCTCGTCGCATTCGCGCAGCGACACGCGCTCAAGATCGGCACCATCGAAGATTTGATCTCACACCGCTTGCGCCATGACCGCATCGTCAAGCCGGTCGCCAGCAAAACCGTTGCCAGCACCTATGGCGGCACCTTCGAAATGCGGGTCTATGAAACGACCGTCGATCCCGTCGAGCATATCGCCCTGGTCAAAGGTGACATCACCAAGCCCGGCCCGGTCCTGGTCCGTGTCCATGCCGTCAACCCGGCCGCCGATCTCCTCGGCATCGGCGTGAAATCGGGCCAAGAGCCGGTTATTCGCCAGGCCATGCAAGCCATTGCCAACGAGGAACGCGGCGTCATCGTGCTGATCCGCGATCTGCGGCCGAAGGGCGTTTCCGAATGGATCCGTCAGACCGACGGATCAGTTGGGCCGAAAAAGGCAGACAAGGGCGGCGAACGGCGCCTGGTCGAAATCGGTATCGGTTCCCAGATTCTCCTCGACCTCGGTGTCAAGGAGATGATCCTGCTTTCGAACTCCCCGCGTTCAGTCTATGTCGGGCTTGAGGGCTATGGCCTGAAGATCGTCGACACGCGCAGGATGGAATAGGCTCGCATCATGGCTGGTAGAAGTGCCGCAAAAACCGATGCGCCGGAGCAGATCAAAGCGCATATCCTGATCATCGAAGCGCGCTATCATCTGGCGATCGCCGATGAACTGGTGGCCGGTGCCATTGCTGAGATCGAGGCCGCCGGCGCGACCTACGCCCGTTTGACGGTTCCCGGAGCGCTCGAGATTCCGCAACTCCTGGCATCTGCAGTCGGCGCCGGGTTGATACCCGCCGATGCGGGCGACGCCCGCTTCGATGGCGCTGTTGCGCTCGGCTGCGTTATTCGCGGCGAAACGACCCACTACGAAACCGTCAGCAACGAAAGCAACCGCTGCCTGATGGATATCGCAATCCGTCATGGTGTCCCCGTCGGCAATGCCATCTTGACCGTCGAAAACGAAGCGCAGGCCATGGCCCGCGCACGCGGCGGACGCGAGAGCAAAGGCGCCGACGCGGCACGCGCTTGTCTCTCACTTATCGCGCACGCCCGCGCCTTCGAGGAGATCGTAGAATGACCGGCGATGTCGCCCGCGCCGCTGCCATGCCCGCGATCGCCCGCAGTCAGGCGCGTCTGGCGGCCGTCCAGGCACTCTATCAGATGGATCTGGCGCAAACCGACCTCAACGAGGTCATCCAGGAATTCCTCGCGCACCGCTTTGGCGATGGCGCTGAAGTGGAGGATGTCCGCAACGCCAACGCCGCATTCTTCAACGACATCGTTCGTGGCGTCGTTAATAGTCAGAAAGACATTGATCCACCATTGGACGGCCAGCTGGCGGCCGGTTGGCGGCTCAATCGCATCGATGCCATCGTGCGTGCTGTCCTGCGCTGCGCCATGTTTGAACTGCTGAAACGGCCCGATGCTCCGGGCCGTTCGATCATCACCGAGTATGTTGATATTGCCAAAGCTTTCTTCGATGGTGACGAGCCAAAGGTCGTCAACGCTGTCCTCGACAAACTCGCCAAGAAGTATCGGCCGAAGGAGTTCGGGGGCGGGCCACGCGGCACATGATGAGGCCAAAAGCCATTCTCGTTGGATTGATTGCTCTGTTCCTCCTACCCGCCGTTGCAGGCACGGCACCCACGCAGGCTAACGAGACCGCACCATGCCGCAGCGTGCCGCATGAAGGCACTCAGTACACCGTTTGCCAAATCGACCTCAGCCGCAGCGCCGTGCGACTATTTTGGCAACGCCCGAATGGTGAGCCCTACAGTTATCTGACCAGCGTTCCCGCAACACTGCCAGGCATCGGCAAATTACGTTTTTCAATGAACGCCGGTATGTTTCATCCCGACTACAAACCCGTCGGCCTCTACGTCGAAGGTGGCCGCGAACTCATAAAAGCCAGCACGACCCGCGGCCCTGGCAATTTTCATCTCAAGCCGAACGGCGTCTTCTACATTGCCGGCGATACGGCGGGCGTGATGGAAACCAGCGCCTATCTCAAAGCCAAACCGAAGGTCGATTTTGCCACTCAGTCCGGCCCGATGCTAGTGATCGGCGGCAACCTTCACCCCCGCTTCACCGAGGACGGCGAGAGCAAAAAAATGCGCAATGGCGTCGGCGTCATCAACGCTCAAACCGTTGTCTTCGCCATTTCGGAAGAAGCAATTTCCTTCGGCGCTTTCGGTCGATTGTTCCGCGACACATTGAAGACGCCGAACGCACTATTCCTCGACGGCGGCAGTGTCCCGGCCCTCTACATCGCCCCGGATCGCAACGGTGCCAATGTCTTGCCGTTGGGCCCTATGATCGGTGCCTACGATCGTAATTAAGCGCCGGTTGCTTGTCGGCACCTGAAGGCGCAAAAAAGGAACGGTGGGTGCTCTGGTCGGCACCTGAAGCCGCGAGAAAAAGCGGCGGGTGCTGGTCGGCACCTGAAGCCGCGAGAAAAGTGCATAGCGGTTTTCGGTTGAGGCGCACGAGCTAGAATGCGAATGGGCAGCTGAAGCGCCAGCAGAGAGAGCATCCAAATGACCGAACGGGCGGACGGCGAAGCGGCCATCATCCAGCAGTTCCTCGCCCCCCTCGCGGCCGGCTTCCCCGGTGCATTCGGACTGAGCGATGATTGCGCGCTGCTCTCGCCCAAGCCCAACATCGAATTCGTCCTCAAGACTGATCCCATCCGCGCCGGCATCCACTTTGGTGATAAGGACGATCCAGCCGACATCGCTTGGAAGGCGCTAGCCGTCAATGCATCCGACCTCGCGGCCAAGGGCGCCAAGCCCGTTGCCTACCTGATGGCACTGTCCTTTCCGGAGGCGCCGAAAAATGCCTGGCTGCACAGTTTTGCCGATGGCTTGCAGCAGGCACAAACTGCCTTTGGCTGTCACCTCATTGGTGGCGACACTGATCGCGCGCCCGGCCCGCTCAGCATCACGATCACCATGATCGGCGAACTGCCGGCCGGCCAAATGGTTCGTCGCGGCACCGCGCGCGCTGGCGATCTGATTTTTGTGTCAGGTACGATCGGCGATTCGGGCCTCGGTCTGCACGCGCGCACCAATGATTTTGCGCGCCGCTTCTGGCCTATCGACGCTGCTGACCGCACTTATCTCGCAAACCGGTACCTGCGACCCCAACCACGCCTGGCACTCGGGCAAGTCCTTCGCGCAAATGCCTCAGCGGCCATGGATGTTTCTGACGGCCTCGCCAAGGACCTCGAACGCTTGGCCGCGGGATCAGGTGTCCAAGCGACACTGGAAGCAGGCAAAGTGCCGATGTCGAGTGCTGCCAAGAAAATTGCAGATCAGATCACCGAATGGCGCATCAAGATCCTGTCCGTCGGCGACGACTACGAGATTCTCTGCACCGTACCTTCCGCAAAGGCCGTTGCATTCTCGACTGCCGCACATGCGGCCGGTGTCCCGGTCTCCGAAATCGGTAGGATATCCGCCGGCCAGGGCCTGACGATCATCGGGCTTGATGGTCAACCCATCAAGCTCGACCGCAAAGGCTGGGATCACTTCTAAACTCCGCCGCTGCAGCAAAACTCACAGCATTGCCCGCACCCCGTCCCACAGCAGCTTGACGGCCGTCACGGCCAACAGCCAGTAGCACCAGCGCATCATTTGCGCTTGATCAAGCCGCTGATGCAGTCGCCAGCCAGCGATGACACCCAGTGGACAGACCGGCAGCATCAGAGCCATCAATATCCAAGTCTCCTGCGTCGGCGCCGCCAACCAGATCCACGGCCCGATCTTCACGACATTGCCGACCGAAAAGAATAGGCTCGTCGTGCTCGCATACATTGTCTTGGCAAGCCCCAGCGGCAACAAATACATCGCCAGCGGCGGTCCACCCGAATGGGCGATCATGCTCGTCACCCCGGCCAGAAATCCGCAGATAATACCTTTGACGGTTGATCTCGCCTCATTCCCTGTTTTACCGCTGCCAACCTGCCACTGCACTAAAAACAACAGCGTTATCAGCGCCATAACAACTTTCACCCAGCGGGCATCAATGCCGCGCAATAACCAGTAGCCAATCGCAATGCCAACCAGCGACGCCGGAATCAGTAGCCAGGCATCGGGCACTGACCAGGTCCCCAGACGCCAATAGCGGAATGCAAAGACATCCATCACCAGAAACAGCGGCGCCAGCAGCACCCCAGCTTGCAGCGGGTCAAGCGCCAGTGACAGCAGAGGAATACCAATAATCGCAAAGCCGCCGCCAAACGCCCCCTTCATGAAGGCGATCAGAAACACGCCGCTCGATGCAACCAAGAGCACACTGAGGTCTAACGGCATCTGCGATGGCTATGTCCCGTTGGCTGGCGGTCTGGCACTTAGGGTGGGTATGAAACGTCCCGTTATCCCGGGAAAACAGCCCCGACCGTTCACTTTAACTCGTTAGACCAGACCAAAGCACGAGAATGTCGTGTTGCATCACTTCCGGCGTTTTGGCATGGTCCGGCCGCGAATCCCGTCAGGGACAGCAAGTTTGGGTAGCACGGAGGGGATCGCCAGATCCCCTTATTTCCGTGTGGTCATAGTCTGTCTCGGGCACCGTTCAATCCCAAAAGGGGGACTACCAACCATGGACAATGTGATGTGGGCGATCATCGCCTGCGGACTTTTGTCGCTCGTTTACGGCTACGTAACGGCGCAAGGCATCATGAAAGCCGATCCTGGCTCTAAGCGCATGCAGGAAATTGCAGCATTGATTCAAGAAGGCGCCAGCGCCTATCTCAACCGCCAGTACACAACGATCGCCTGGGTCGGCGCTGCGATCTTCCTGCTCGTCGGTTGGCTGCTCGGCTGGTACGTCGCCGGCGGCTTCCTGATTGGCGCAATACTGTCAGGCCTTGCCGGTTACATCGGCATGAACGTTTCTGTCCGCGCCAACGTCCGCACAGCACAAGCGGCAACGCAGTCGCTGGCAGGCGGCCTCGACATGGCATTCAAGGCTGGCGCCATCACCGGGATGCTCGTCGCTGGTTTGGCGCTGCTCGGCGTTGTTTGCTACTTCGGCTTCTTGGTCTTCGGCGTTGGTCTGAAGCCAGCCAGCCGTACAGTGATGGACGCTCTCGTTGCACTTGGCTTTGGTGCATCGCTGATCTCGATCTTCGCCCGGCTCGGCGGCGGCATCTTCACCAAGGGTGCGGACGTCGGCGGCGATCTCGTCGGCAAGGTCGAGGCCGGAATCCCTGAGGACGATCCGCGCAATCCTGCAACGATTGCTGATAACGTCGGTGACAACGTCGGCGACTGCGCCGGCATGGCTGCCGACCTCTTCGAGACCTACGTTGTATCGGTTGTTGCCACCATGGTGCTTGCCGCGATCTTCTTCGGTGCCGCGCCGAACAACCTCGTCTACACGATGATGGTCTATCCGCTCGCGATCTGCGCTGCCTGCCTCGTGATGTCGATCGTCGGCACCTACGCCGTCAAGCTTGGTGCCAACGGTTCGATTATGGGCGCCCTGTATAAAGGCCTGATCGTTTCCGGACTGCTGTCGATTGGCGGCTTGTATCTGGCGACTCAATTCCTGGTTGGCTGGGGACCGATCGCGACGGTCAACGGCATGAGCATCACTGGAACAAATCTGTTCCTGTGCGGTCTTGTCGGCCTTGCCGTTACCGGCCTGATCGTCTGGATCACCGAGTACTACACCGGCATTGGCTATCGCCCGGTTCGCTCGATCAGCCAAGCCTCGGTCACCGGTCACGGCACCAATGTGATCCAAGGCCTTGCGGTCAGCCTTGAAGCCTGCGCACTGCCGACGCTGGTCATCATTGGTGGCATCCTCGCCACCTTCAAACTTGGTGGTCTGTTCGGGACGGCCATTGCCGTCACGACGATGCTCGGTCTTGCTGGTGTCATCGTCGCACTCGACGCCTTCGGTCCTGTCACCGACAACGCCGGTGGGATCGCCGAAATGGCCGGCCTGCCGAAGGAAGTCCGCAAGGCAACCGATGCGCTCGACGCCGTCGGCAATACGACGAAGGCTGTGACGAAGGGGTACGCGATTGGCTCCGCCGGTCTCGGAGCTCTCGTCTTGTTTGCCGCCTACAACTACGACCTGCAGTACTTCATCGCCGAAGCCAACAAGCCTGGTTCAACGACGTTCCAGTACTTCAAAGGAATCAAGACCGACTTCGGTCTCGATAATCCCTACGTCGTCGCCGGATTGTTGCTTGGCGGGCTGATCCCCTACCTGTTCGGTGGCATGGCGATGACCGCCGTCGGTCGCGCAGCCGGATCGATCGTCGAAGAAGTTCGCCGTCAGTTCAAGGAAAAGCCTGGCATCATGAAGGGCACCGAAAAGCCGGACTACGGCCGTGCGGTAGACCTTCTGACCAAAGCGGCGATCAAGGAAATGATCGTCCCGTCGTTGCTGCCGGTCTTGTCGCCGATTGTGGTCTACTACGCGATCTACGCGATCGCTGGCGGCGGCGCTGAGGGTAAGGGCGCGGCGTTTTCAGCCGTTGGCGCTATGCTGCTCGGCGTCATCGTCACCGGCCTCTTTGTCGCTATCTCGATGACCTCGGGCGGCGGCGCGTGGGACAATGCCAAGAAGAGTTTCGAAGACGGCTTCGTTGATGCCGATGGCAAGAAGCATCTCAAAGGCTCGGAGGCGCACAAGGCCTCTGTAACGGGCGATACGGTTGGCGATCCCTATAAGGATACCGCTGGTCCCGCCGTCAATCCGGCCATCAAGATCACCAACATCGTGGCCTTGTTGCTGCTCGCAGTGCTGGCTCACTGAGCACGCCATAACGACCCGCAAGCGATAAAAAAAGCCCCGCAGGCATTGCGGGGCTTTTTTGTTTGGTGCGGTCAATCCTATCAAAGGATATCGGGAAGTGACTTCAAAACCGCTTCCTTGAGCCTTGAGCTGTTCAGATCATCTTTGTGAATTACATCGACAACCCCAAGCCTATTGAGTTCCACAAGTCGCGTTCGTGTCACCAGCCCAGAGATGATGATTACGGCGCCATGATAACCTGCCGCTTTCAATGCCGGGATTGTAAGCTCGGCGCGATCGTACTGCAGCAAATCATCAAGAAAGATCAGGTTGGGAGACTGCAGTTTCACGGCATCCTGCATTGCCCCACGGCTAGCCGCCGAACGCAGCGTCGATGTAGCGCCGAGTACAATGCGCAAACTGGAAAGAATGAGCCTCAGATCACTCTCGCGATCCTCGACAACAAGTACATCGAGCGGCAAGACTGCGGCTTGAAACCGCTTGCCAAGCTCGCTACGCTTCTCAAGGAAGTCGCGCCCGGTCCGTATTGTTATGGCAATGTTGCTCATCAGCAGCTTTCGTCATGGGTTCTGATCGACCCGCGCAAGTAATGACGGAAGTGATGCTCATCCGCCATTCAAATCCTCGGTACGATGAACGGATCGGCCGTTGTTGCCGGAGCCCTAGCAGTCAGATGCACCCAAAACAATACAACCACCACAGTAGCACAATGCAATTTTGGGGAATTTCGGAACAAGACATTTTCCGGCTAAGGTTAGGCCACGCACAGTGATCACTGGTGGAGCCCTTGCTAGTATTTCACCTGCCATCCGCTGGAGCATTTGCCATGTCGTTCGATGCCGCCAATGCCGCTCAATACGTTGCTGCACAACATGCTGCTCGGAACACCTATCAGAATCTGCCGGGGGAGCTCGCACCCAAGTCCGTTGCCGACGCCTATGCGGTGCAGGAAGCACTCGTCAGCCTCTGGAAGCCCACATTCGGCGCCATTGCCGGCCTGAAGATTGCGACAACCACACGCGTCATGCAGGCGCTGATGGGCATCGATCATCCCTGCGGCGGCATCATCTATGAGCAGCGTGTGCATGCGTCGCCGGCGTCGATCACAAAATCGTCGTTCATGAATTTGGTCATCGAGTGCGAACTGGCCATCCGCCTCAAAGCTGACCTGCCCCAGCAAGCGCAACCCTACACTCGCGACACGGTCCGCCCGGCCATCGGCGAGGTCATGCCAGCCTTCGAACTGATCGAGGATCGCAATGCCATCTACAAGGAAACGCAAGCGCTTTCACTGATTGCCGACAATGCATGGAATGGCGGCATCGTACTCGGGTCGTCTAGACCACTGCCATCGGATCTCGATGTAGACGGCCTGCATGGACAGTTGACCATTGACGATGGGACAACCCACGCTGGCAGAACGGATGATCCCTTGGGTGCTCTTGCCTGGGTCGCCAATCTTGCCATCGAACGCGGACGTCCGATGACACGTGGCATGGTCGTGATTACCGGTAGCGTTATTCCAACC
Organism: uncultured Alphaproteobacteria bacterium; assembly: GCA_963714325.1. GTDB lineage: Bacteria > Pseudomonadota > Alphaproteobacteria > Rhizobiales > Hyphomicrobiaceae > CAVQOB01. Next base: position 33,665 of record CAVQOB010000006.1, read on the forward strand.
CTGCCGATTGCCGTTGGCCAAACCTTTAAGTTCGAGATCGCCGGCCTCGGTACCGTTCAGATGACAGCCAGATAGCTGGCCAAGTCTGCGGCATTCCTCGAATTCAATACGACTTCGGTAAGCCGAGCGCCTTCTCAGCCACGAACGACAGAATGAGTTCGCGGCTGACCGGCGCAATCCGCGCGATCAGGCTTTCACGCAGATAACGCTCGACATGATATTCCCGCGCGTAACCCATTCCGCCGTGCGTCATGACGGCTGTTTCGCAGGCATCAAAGCACGCCTCACCAGCCAGATATTTGGCTGTATTTGCCTCGAGCCCGCAAGGTTGCACCGAATCGTAGAGTTTTGCGGCGTGAAGCATCATGAGCTGGGCTGCTTCAAGATTCATCCAGCAGCGTGCCAACGGATGTTGAATCCCTTGATTCTGCCCGATCGGTCGATCAAAAACGATACGCTCCCGCGCGTATCGCGCAGCGTGCCGCAATGCTGCCCGACCAAGGCCGACAGCTTCGGCCGCGATCAATATCCGCTCGGGATTGAAACCGTGCAGGATATAGCGAAAGCCTTTCCCTTCCTCGCCGATCCGATCGCCAACCGGAACCCGCAATCCATCGATGAACAACATGTTTGAATCGACTGCGGCGCGCCCCATCTTGTCGATCTCGCGAACCTCAATGCGTTGACGATCGAGCGTCGTGTAGAACAACGATAATCCATCGGTCGGCGCGGTCGTATTCTCAAGGGGTGTCGTCCGTGCCAGCAGCAAAATTTTGTCTGCGACCTGCGCCGTCGAGATCCAGATTTTCTCGCCCGTCACGACGTAGACATCGCCTTCGCGCACCGCGCGCGTCTTGAGCCGCGTCGTATCCAATCCAGTGTTGGGTTCGGTTACGGCGAAGCAAGCTTTTTCGCGTCCCGCAATCAAAGGCGGCAGCGCACGCTGCTTCTGCTCTTCAGAACCAAATACGACGACCGGGTTCAAGCCAAAGATGTTCATGTGGACAGCCGATGCGCCGGAGAATCCAGCGCCCTGTTCCGCGATCGCCTGCATCATGATGGCGGCCGCTCGAATGCCGAGACCTGACCCTCCATAGGCAACGGGCATCGCGATCCCAAGCCATCCATCGTGGGCCAATGCGGCATGCAGTTCGTGCGGAAATTGTCCAGATCGGTCTCGCTCCAGCCAATAGGCATCATTGAAGGGCGTCATCATCGCCGCGATCGCATGACGAATTTCGTTATCGTCCATGGCTGGATTGCTTGTCATCAGACTAAACCTGCTTCACGCCTTCAGCTGTCCCGACAGCACCATCGCGTTCCAATCGCGCGATCTCATCCGGCGAAAAATCGAAGTCCGCCAGAATCGCATGCGTATCGCTCCCCGCTACCTTCGCTGGAGCGCCGATCGCCGACGCCGTCAGCGAGAACCGAGGTGCCGGCGCCGGCTCAACGACGCCGTCACGTTCCGACAAGATGCCTCGCGCCTGGATGTGCGCATGCGACCGCACTTCGCTGAGCGAAAGCACCGGCGTAACGCAGGCATCCGTGCCCTCGAAAATCCGCTCCCACTCAGCCCGCGGCTTGCTGGCAATGACTGCCGCGAACCGAGCGCGCAATTGCGGCCATCCCGTGCGATCGTTCTGATCCGACAACCCAACACCATTCAATCCCAGGCCTTTGAGAAGCGCCTCATAAAAACGTTTCTCAATCGCCCCGACCGCCAACCATTGCTGATCTTGTGTCTCGTAGACATCATACCAAGGCGCACCGGTATCGAGAATATTGGTCCCCCGCTCGTCGCGCCAACGACCCTCCGAATGCAACCCATGAAACATCGCCATCATGTAGGACGCCCCATCGACCATTGCCGCATCGATCACTTGACCGTTTCCACTGCTGCGTGCCGATAGAATAGCCGACACTACCCCCAAGGCCAGGAACATTCCACCGCCACCGTAGTCACCGATTAGGTTGAGCGGCGGCACGGGTGCTTCACCCTTCCGCCCGATACTGCCGAGCACACCGGCGATCGAGATGTAGTTGATATCGTGGCCAGCGCGGTCGGCGAGTGGACCGGTCTGCCCGTAACCCGTCATGCGACCGACTACCAGTCGCGGATTGATCGCGAGAAGTACCTCAGGTCCTAACCCCAATCGCTCCAGGACTCCGGGTCGGAACCCTTCAACCAGCGCGTCGGCCTTCGCCGCAAGCCTCCGTACAACATCGCGTCCTGCATCGGTCTTAAGATCGACAGCGACTGTCTGGCGGCCACGTCCGAGGACGTCATACTTCGGATCCTCGCGGGGCAACCCGAGATCCGCTGGCTCGCGTCGATCAACGCGAATAACCCGCGCGCCCATGTCGGCCAACAGCGTCATGGCGAAGGGCACCGGACCGATCGCCGAGAGTTCAATAATTGTAATTCCGGTAAGAGGTCCCATCGTCGTCAATTTTCCATTTCGACTTGAGTTACAACGAGGCATTTGAACGCATTTTGTGCCGCTTCGATACAGTGAACCATTAAAGTTCGTTTGCCTTGGTAAGCCATTTTCAAAGCGTTCATGCTTCGATGTATCTTAAAAGAGGCTTCAAACAGAAAAAGCATTCGCACAAGTGTCGAAGCATCGACCAGACCCGAGCGGAAAACGCTTTTGGGGTTGTCGGCTGTACGGACAGCTGACGGCCGCTTGCGCCCGCGCACGCATCTACTTTGGCGGCCGAGCAAGTTCAGCCCCAGCGAGGCACGAAGACAGCAAAACTGGTGAACTTGAGCGACTCAAGGATATACAGTGGGAACTCGGCGATAGTATCGCACGCTACCGCGATCTGTTGGACAGCCAGCAAGATATCATCGAGCGTCGCGATCTCACGGGTCAGCTGACCTACGCCAACAGCGCCTATTGCCGCGCCTTCGGGATTGAACGAAAAGCCGCCATTGGCAGCGCGTTCAGGCCTCAAGTCACATCCGCAGACGATGGGGCTACCTTCCCAAGCGGCGCGCACTCGCCGCACCAGCGATACAGCCTGGAACTGCGGACGATCTCAGGCCCGCGCTGGTTCGAATTCGAACACCAAGCAATCCCGATCGCGGATGGCGCCCCCGCAGAAATCCAGTGCGTTGGTCGCGACATCACCGAACGTATGCAATTGCAGGCCGACATCGAGGCCGCACGCGAGCAGGCGGAAACGGCCAACCAAGCAAAATCGCGCTTTCTTGCGGCCATGAGCCACGAGATCAGGACGCCCATGAACGGCATCCTCGGCATGTCCGGTCTCTTGTCTGAAACCGAACTGATGCCGGAGCAACGCACTTACGTGCAAGCGATCGATCGTTCCGCCAAAACTTTGCTCGCACTCATCGATGAGATTCTTGATTTCTCGAAAATCGAGGCTGGGAAACTCCAGCTCGAAGAAGCCGTCTTCTCAGTTGAGGAATGCATCCAGTCCGTCGTCGAGATGTTGGCACCGCGTGCCGCTGAAAAGAAAATAGATCTCGCCTGGGCGATCGATCCAACCGTCCCCAAACTCAACCTCGGCGATGAAATCCGCCTTCGTCAGATCGTCACCAACCTGATCGGTAACGCCGTCAAATTTACCGATCGCGGCGGCGTGCTCGTCACCGTTGAAGTCGATCGCCGACGCGACAATGCTCGCCGCCCACAACAAGCTGATCCGCGCTTCATCATTTCGGTCACTGATAGTGGACAAGGCATCACAGCCAGCGCTCTTGAAGGTCTCTTCTCGGAGTTTGAGCAAGGCGATGCGGCACTCAGTCGCCGCCATGGCGGTACTGGACTTGGACTTGCCATCTCCCGCCGCTTGGCGCGCGCCATGGGCGGCGACATTATCGCGACCAGCCAACGCGGTGTTGGTTCAACGTTCACTGCCGTCGTCTCACTCAAGCACGTGGGAACCGGTCTCTCGCAGCGCTATCACCCAGTCCGCATGGCGGCTCATCACGTCCTGATCGCCATGCCAATTGGCTTCGAAGAGCGGGCGATGCGTTTGACACTGGAAGGCGCGGGGATGCCGCTTGAGTCAACCCGACCGGCCACTGCCATACCCTTCGTCGAAAACGCCAGCGCCCATGATGAGCCGTTCTCCGCCATCATTGTCGATGGCCGTGGCAATGTTGATGAAGCAAGGAGTTTGTTGCGTACGGCCCGTGATGCAGCACCCGGACAAAACGTCCGTGGCATTGCGGTCGTCGATTCTCCAGGGCGCACGGCCTTCGACCCCTATCGCACCGCCGGCTTCGACGCCTATCTTGTCCGCCCCGTCCGCCCGCAAGCCATATTTGGCCTCTTGGCTGACCCGGGTCGATCAGGACATGCGTCGAGCGCTATGCCGCAAGCCAAGCACCGAGCGATCGACGACAGCAAGCCAGCTGCCAAGCGACGGATATTGCTGGTCGAAGACAATGATATCAACGCGCTCTTGGCCCGCCGCATGCTCGAAAAATCGTCCTGCGTTATCGAGCACGCCGCCAACGGCCAACTCGCGATCGACGCCATCGCCAGAATGCTCGACGGTTCCGGCCCGGGTTACGATATCATTCTGATGGACGTCCACATGCCTGTCGTCGATGGCCTGCAGGCTGCGGCACGGATACGCACGCTGTTCTCGATGAAAAATATCGAGCGCGCCAATCAGCCTGCAATCATCGCATTGACGGCTAATGCCTTCCCGGAGGACCGCTTGCGGTGCTTGGAAGGCGGTATGGACGACTACCTATCGAAGCCATTCGAGAAATCCGAACTCGATGCGGTCCTCGCCAAATGGGGCGCCAGGACGACGGGCATCGCACTGCCAGTGCCAAAGCTGCTGCAACAGACGCTCGCCGGCCCATAAGCGGCGAGCAATATCACCGACCAGACATTTGCAACGGTCGCCATCCGCGCTATGCGTAGGGTGCAATTCGACCGAAGCGAGAACAATGGCGCCGAAAGCCCGACAGTCTTCGCCACCACCGGAACCGCATGTGGCGCCCACGAGCCCGATTGCGGATGAACAACCGTTGGCACTCGGGCTCGTCGGCGCCGCCGGCGGCGTTACCCCCAGCATGGCGCAATTCCTGGAAATCAAAGCCGCCAATCCCGATTGCATTCTCTGGTATCGCATGGGCGATTTCTACGAGCTTTTTTTCGCAGACGCCAAAGTTGCCTCCGAGGCACTCGGTATTGTCCTCACCAAGCGCGGTAAACATCTCGGCCAAGATATCCCGATGTGTGGCGTTCCGATCCATCGCGCCGATGAATATCTGCAGCGCTTGATCAAGCGTGGTTTTCGCGTCGCCGTTTGTGAACAACTCGAAGACCCGGCCGAGGCGCGAAAGCGGGGATCGAAGGCGGTCGTGCGGCGCGACGTTGTCCGTCTCGTGACGCCCGGCACTCTCACCGAAGACAGCCTGCTCGATGCCAAGGCCCGGAACTTCCTGACCGCACTCTTCAAAGCGCCGCAACCCGCCCGGAACACGACAGAGACGATCGCGCTCGCCTCGATCGATATTTCGACCGGTGAATTCGAAGTCGGCGAGGTCGCTGGCACAGACCTGGCCGGCGAACTTCAGCGACTACTGCCGGGCGAAATCATCCTCCCGGACGCTACTCTCGCTGATCCCAACATCAAAATCGCAATCGAGAGTGCCAAAGCGGCGCCAACACCTGTTCCTGGTGCATCCTTTGACAGTTTGGCTGGCGAACGATTGCTGAAGGCACAATTAGGCACGACCGATCTCGGTGGCTTTGGCACTTTTTCCCGCGCCGAGTTGGCCGCGATCGGTGCTGTTCTCAAGTATGTCGAGCTGACCCAGCTCGGCAAACGGCCGCTGCTGCGCCTGCCGCGTCGCACCGGGCCTGACTCCGTTCTGGTCATCGATGCGGCGAGCCGCACCAACCTTGAAATCCTGAAATCAAGCTCTGGCGCGAAAGACGGCAGCCTCCTTGGTGCCATCGATCGGACCGTCACGGGCGCGGGAGCCCGCGAATTGGCCGCACGCCTCGCGAGCCCATTGCGCGACCTGAACCAAATCAATGAACGGTTGGATAGCGCTCGCTATTTTCTCGACGAAGATCACCTGCGCGATGATCTGCGGGTTACACTGCGCGCAGCACCCGACATGGCGCGCGCCATGTCGCGGCTCGCCTTCCAGCGCGGTGGGCCACGCGATCTTGGCGTCGTTCGCGATGGGCTTGGCGCAGCCCGCAACTGTGCCGTAGCACTCGGCAAACGCGCCGATGCGATCGGCCTCCCCGCGGCCATCAGTAAAGTACTCCAATCACTGGTGCCGGTTGGTGTCGACATTGAACACGAATTGCGCAATGCCCTCGCCGATGAGTTGCCGGTCTTCCGCCGCGATGGGAGCTTTATTCGTGACGGCTATCGCCTCGAAATTGATGATGCGCGTCGCCTCCGCGATGACAGCCGCAAAGTCATGGCAGCGTTGGAGGCCAGTTATGTCGAACAGACCGGTGTCAAGACACTCAAGATTCGCCACAACAATATCCTTGGCTACTACATTGAGACCTCGGCCAATACTGCCAAGCCACTCCTCAGCGAGCCTCTGTCAGCGACTTTTCGTCATCGTCAGTCGATGGCCAGTGCCATCCGGTTCACGACCACTGAACTGATCGAAATCGAAGGCCGCATCGCATCTGCTGCCGAGCGCGCGCTGAACCTCGAACAGGATGTCTTCAACGCGCTCGCTGAAGCGATCGCCAAAGCCGAAGTTGCACTCAGCACAATCGCAGCCGCCCTTGCCGAGTTGGATTGCTTGACAGCGCTCGCAGAACTCGCTTCTGAGCAAGGTTATGTCCGACCAAACCTCGATGACAGCACACGATTTGAAATCAGCGGCGGCCGCCATCCCGTTGTCGAGCAGGCACTGAAGGCGTCTCGCGGTGGACCGTTCATTGAAAACGACTGCGTGCTCAGCCGCGCCGAAATGTCGAAACCGAGCGGATTCGATGAGCGGGCGGAAGGCCGCATCTGGTTGGTAACCGGCCCCAATATGGCCGGCAAATCAACCTTCCTGCGCCAGAACGCGCTCATCACGATCATGGCGCAGATGGGCTCTTTCGTGCCCGCGCGCTCGGTCGAAATCGGTATTGTCGATCGCCTCTTCAGCCGCGTCGGTGCCTCCGATGATATTGCCCGTGGGCGCTCGACCTTCATGGTCGAAATGGTCGAAACCGCCGGCATTCTCAATCAGGCAACCGATCGTTCGCTGGTTATTCTCGACGAGATCGGACGCGGCACAGCGACCTTCGACGGCCTTTCCATTGCTTGGGCGACGGTCGAATTCTTGCACGACATCTCAAAATGCCGCTCACTGTTTGCAACTCACTATCATGAGATGACGGCATTGGCTCGCCGGTTGCGCGACATTTCGAACGTCACAATCGATGTCAAAGAACTGCAAGACGATATCGTCTTTCTGCATCGCGTGAAACCCGGCGCAGCGGACCGATCCTACGGCATTCAAGTCGCGAAATTGGCGGGTCTCCCACCAGCCGTCATTACGCGCGCTGGTCAAATCTTGAAGGCATTGGAAAAGCAAGACGGCAAATCAGCCATCAGCGCACATGCGCTTGAGGATCTCCCACTTTTTGCCGCAACTCGTCCGTCAAGCCACATACCAGGCATGGCCGCGCCATCGCCGCTCGAAACCGCTATGGCTGAAATCAACCCGGACGAGTTGACCCCGAAATCCGCCCTCGAAGCGCTTTATCGCTTGAAATCACTATCAGCGAAAAACTCCTGATCAGCGCCCCGTCACGAACTGCGACGCTCCTTGCGAGATCGATGAAATGAACAGAACCATGCAACCATCACCAAGCCTGGACGCCGAAGCACTGCACATCGAATTGACGGAACTGTTTCATGTCCACGGCGGTATCGCGAGCAATGCGCGCGGTACCGTCCTGGATCGGCTGAAGGCGCTGGTGAAAGCCGCACGCACGTCCGCGCGAACCCAGCTTGAAGCGGATGGCAATGGAGGTCGGTGCGCCGAAGGCCTGGCTGCCTTCCAGGATCAGCTGATCAAAGTGATCTATGATTATACAGTCGCGCACGTTTACCAACAGTCCAATCCCGCTAACCCCGAACGCATGGCCGTCGTCGCAACCGGTGGCTATGGTCGTGGCCTGTTGGCGCCGGGTTCCGACATCGATCTCTTGTTCCTGCTTTCATCGAAGCAAACGCCCTGGGGCGAAAGCGTTGTCGAAACGATCCTGTATTTGCTCTGGGATCTGGGCTTCAAAGTCGGTCACGCGACTCGCACCATCGAGCAAAGTGTCAAGCTTTCACTGCAGGATATGACGATCCGCACCGCATTGCTCGACGCGCGACTGATCTTCGGGGACGAGATCCTGTTTGCTGACATGATACAACGCTTCCGGGAGCAAGTCGTCAAAGGCACAGCCACCGCTTTCATCGAAGCCAAACTCGCCGAACGTGACGAACGCCACCGGCGCACGGGCGAGAGCCGCTATAAAGTTGAACCGAACGTCAAGGACGGCAAGGGTGGCCTGCGCGATCTCCATACATTGCACTGGCTCGCCAAGTATCTCTATGGTCAAAATCCCGCCAGCGCTGCCGACTCCAGCGGCATCTTTAGTGCTGCCGAAGTGCAGACGTTTGCCCGCTGCGAGGATTTCCTCTGGTCGGTCAGGTGCCATTTGCATTTCCTGACAGGGCGGCCCGAGGAACGGCTGTCATTCGACACCCAGCAGCAAATGGCCACACGCCTCGGCTATAACGACCGCGCTGGCCTCAGGGCCGTCGAGCGGTTCATGAAGCACTATTTTCTCGTCGCCAAAGACGTTGGCGACCTCACGACGATTCTCTGCGCCGCCCTCGAAATGCAACAGCTGACCAAGTCGCCGGTCCTATCGCGGTTCTTTGCGCCTACCGGATGGAGACAACGGCGGCGATTGCGTCGCACCACGGAATTTCGCATCGACAATGGCCGCTTGAACGTTGCCGACCCGGATGTATTCCAACGCGACCCGGTCAACCTGATCCGTTTCTTCGCCAAGGCCGAAGAAACGGCGACATTCTTCCATCCCGAAGCGGTCCGATTGCTGCGGAGTTCGCTGCGGCTGATCGACGACCGCCTGCGCAATGATAGTGAGGCCAATCGTACATTTCTCGATCTGGTGACATCGAAAACAAACCCTGAGGGAACCCTGCGGCGGATGAATGAGGCCGGCGTACTTGGTCGCTTTATTCCGGAATTCGGTAAGGTCGTTTCGATGATGCAATTCAATATGTACCATCACTATACCGTTGACGAACATCTGCTGCGGACCGTCGGCGAGCTCTCCAGCATTGAAACCGGGACTGCGGCCGGCACGTTGCCTCTGTCGACTGAGGTCATCAAAACCATTCAAAATCGGCGGGCGCTGTTCGTTGCGGCCTTCTTGCACGATATCGCCAAGGGGCAGCCGCAGGACCATTCAATCCTCGGCGCGGCGTACGCCCGTAAACTCTGCCCGCGCATTGGCCTGACGGCCGCGGAGACTGAGACCGTCGCATGGCTGATCGAACAGCATCTGACCATGAGCACGGTCGCCCAGAGTCGCGACCTCGGCGATCCCAAGACCATCCGCGCCTTCGCCAGTATCGTGCAAACGCCGGAACGATTGAAACTTCTGCTTCTGCTCACCGTCGCCGATATTCGCGCTGTTGGCCCGGGAACATGGAATGGCTGGAAAGGGCAGCTGTTGCGCACGCTGTTCTATGAGACCGAACCAATCGTCGCGGGTGGCCATACCCAACTTGGATTTCGCGAACGTGTCGCCGTGGCGCAGAACGCCTTTCGCGATAGTGCTCATGGCATGCCCGAAATCGACTGCGAGTCCTATATCGAGCGCCACTATCCCGACTATTGGCTGAAGACCGAGCCCAAACGCCAGATCGAACACGCTCGCTTGATGGGGCAGGCAAAGAAGGCAGGTGAACAGCTTGCAACGGCATTCACGTCTGACGCGTTCACTGCGGTTACAGAATTGACTGTCCTTGCTCCCAATCATCCCCGGCTATTGTCACAGTTTGCCGGAGCATGCGCGGCAGCGGGTGCGAACATCGTCGGCGCATACATTTCGACCACCCGCGACGGTTCCGCACTCGATACCTTCCTCCTGCAACGGGAACTCGATCGCGACGAGGACGAGAACCGCCGAGCCGAGCGTATCGGCGAAACGATCGCAAAACTCTTGAAAGGTGAGGCTCACCTTGGGCCGCTGATGGCAAAACGGCGCGATACGCGCCCGCTTGGCCGTGCTTTTAATCTGCCCCCGGATGTGATCATCGACAATGCACTGTCCGACCAATTCACCGTCATTGAAGTATCGGGGTTGGATCGGCCGGGTCTGCTGTATGAATTGACCTCCGCCATCAGTGACCTCAATCTCGACATCACCTCGGCACATATTACGACGTTTGGGGAAAAGGCAGTGGACGTATTTTATGTGACCGATCTGACGAACAAGAAGATCACCGCGCCTCAGCGGCAAAGTACAATTCGACAACGCTTGACAACTGTTCTGGCGTCGGGTGCCACGCCAGTCGCGGCTGTAGCGCCGTGACGAAGTCAGCAATTCGTTTTGAATTGGACCGGATTTGATCCACATGCGTATTTTTCGCAAAATATGGCTGTTCTTTTTGGTGCTTTATGTGTTGCCGCTGGCCGCACACGCGGTTTGGTGGACGGCAACCGATACGGCGAGTGCATGGCAACAAGCCGATTGGACAAGCTCGGGGATGCTCGCCAAGCCGCGCGACAAGCGTGAGGCCCTGGTGCACGTCTATGCCGCGCGGGTCGGACGCTGGCGCGGAATTTTTGCACACCACTCCTGGATCGTGGTGAAAGAAAAAGGTGCCGAAAGCTACATCCGCTACGATAAGACTTTCTGGGGCAATCCGGTCAAAACGAACAACTGGCCCGCCGATGCCCGATGGTTTGGGCATAGCCCGGTGTTGGTCGGCGCACTCGAAGGGCCGTCGGCTGAGGTCCTCATTCCAAAGATCAAGGCTGCGGTTCAGAATTACTCCTATAAGCGGCCCGGCAGCTACTTGGTCTGGCCCGGTCCGAACTCAAACACTTTTGTCGCCGAAGTCCTCCGAGCCGTACCCGATCTCGGCATAGCAATGCTCCCGACTGCTATCGGAAAGGACTGGCTGCCCGCTGGCGTCGTTTGGAGCCGAACGGCAAGTGGCACCGGCTGGCAGTTCTCGCTGTTTGGTCTGCTCGGCTGCAGCGTTGGATTGGCCGAAGGCTTTGAACTCAACATTCTCGGACTGGTCGCTGGCATTGATCCACTTCGCCAAGCGATCAAACTGCCCGGGTTCGGCCGAATTGGTATGCCGCTCTGAAACCGTCCGTTGGCTAATTGCTATCGCGCCTTGCTTCCTCATCGTACGTCCGCTACTGCACTCTCCCCATGAAACTCTATCGCGCATTCTTCACCGTCGGTGCCATGACCGGTATTTCCCGCGTGCTTGGCTTTGCTCGTGACATCATGATCGCTGCCATCGTCGGCACGGGTGCCATTGCCGATGCCTTCTTCGTGGCATTCAGATTTCCAAACCTCTTCCGGCGCCTGTTTGGGGAAGGCGCGTTCAATGCAGCCTTTGTCCCATTGTTTGCCAAAAAACTCGAAGGCGATGGGAAGCCAGTCGCCCACAGCTTTGCCGAAGAAGCGATGGCTGGGCTCCTCTTTGCGCTCCTGTTCGTCCTGGCGATTGCCGAACTGGCGATGCCGTGGCTGATGATTGTACTGGCGCCCGGTTTCATCGATACGCCCGACAAGTTCGATCTGACCGTTCTGCTGTCGCGCATGGCTTTTCCCTATCTTCTGTGTATGTCACTGGTGGCGCTGCTCTCGGGTGTGTTGAACTCGCTGCACCGTTTCACCGCTGCTGCCGCGGCGCCGATCCTGCTTAACATCGTGTTGATCTTGGCGTTGGCAACAGCCTATGCCCTCGGGTATCGCAATGAGCCAATGGCCGGGATGATATTGGCAAGCGGCGTCGCCATCGCCGGATTCGCCCAACTGCTTTTGCTTTGGCTGGCAACGCAGCGTGCTGGATATCGCTTACGGCTTCGCTGGCCGCGCTATACGGCTGATATGCGCAAGCTGGTCAAGCTCGGCATTCCTGGCATCATTGCGGGCGGTGCGACACAGATCAATCTGGTCGCTGGCACCTTGATAGCATCGCTGCAGGATGGCGCTGTTTCGTTCCTGTACTATGCAGATCGACTCTACCAGCTGCCACTCGGCATTGTTGGTGTTGCCATAGGCGTCGTGCTGCTTCCCGATATCTCGCGCAAGTTGCGCGCTGGTGACGATGCGGCAGTTCTCGAAAGCCAAAACCGCGCCATGGAATTCGCCCTGCTATTGACATTGCCGGCAGCTGTTGGTCTTGCCGTGCTCGCCGAGCCGATCATCCGTGTTTTGTTTGAGCGTGGATCTTTCACTGTCGCCGATACTGCTGCGACAGCGCCCGCATTGGCGGCCTTCGCTTTCGGCCTGCCGTTTTTTGTCATCCAGAAGGTATTGCAGCCTGCATTTTTTGCCCGCGAAGACACCCGCACGCCGATGCGCTATGCCTGGGTCAATCTCATCGTCAATCTGCTGCTCTCGATCCTGCTGTTTTTTGCGTTCCGTCATGCGGGCCTGATGCCGCATGTTGGCATTGCGATCGCAACAACGGTGGCCGGAGCGGTGAACGCGATTCTTTTGTGGCTGGCCCTTGCTCGGCGCCGGCATCTTGCACTCGATGCCAAGGCGCTGCGGAATATCGCGCTGATTGCCGGCGGCAGCGCACTGATGGGTCTGGCGTTTTGGTATCTTGGTGAAAACCTGCTGGCGCCTTATCTCCAACAATCCAGTCCACGACTTGAGCGAATAATCGCCCTCGCCGCATTGATTGCTTTCGGCTTGGCTATGCTTGCAGTCCTCGCGCTTGCGACCGGGATCGGCCGCCGAGTTCGAGTCGTCAAATGATGCGCCTGTTCTAGGGTGGCGCGATCAGCAACCAACCGTTGCCCGCAACACGGGTTTCCCCGGGCCTTGCGCAGCTTCCGGCATCGCGCGATAAGGCCACCGACACAGAATTGATCGAGGAATGCTGCAACATGGCTTTCAAACCGCGCGTCTTCTCCGGCATGCAGCCGACAGGCAATCTGCACCTCGGGAACTATCTGGGTGCACTGACGCGCTGGGTCGAGATGCAGGCGACGCACGATTGCATCTATTGCATCGTCGACATGCATTCGATCACTGCCTCCTGGATCGATCCGAAAGAACTGCGCCAGTCGATCCGCGATGTCACAGCTGCCTATCTGGCCGCCGGTCTCGATCAAAAAACGTCGATCCTATTCAATCAAAGTCAGGTCCCTGAACACGCCGAACTCGCATGGATCTTCAATTGCACAGCTCGGCTCGGTTGGCTCGATCGGATGACCCAATTCAAGGACAAAGCCGGCAAGGACAAGGAGCGTGCGTCGGTCGGCCTTTACGCGTATCCGGTGCTGATGGCCGCTGATATCCTTGTCTACCAGGCGACGCACGTGCCCGTCGGCGACGACCAGAAACAGCACCTGGAACTCGCCCGCGATATCGCCCAGAAATTCAACAACGATTATCGCCAATCGATCATTGAGGCCGGACATGCCGACGGTCAGTTCTTCCCACTCTGCGAACCCGTGATCATGGGGCCCGCAACACGCGTCATGAGCTTGCGCGATGGCACCAAAAAGATGTCGAAATCCGATGTTTCGGATCTCAGTCGCATCAACATGACCGACGATGCCGACACGATTGCTAAGAAAATACAAAAAGCGAAAACCGATACGGAAGGCTTGCCGAGTGAGGAGGCTGGATTAAAGGCGCGCCCGGAGGCTGACAACCTGGTTGGCATCTATGCCGCGCTGATGAACGAATCAAAAGCCAAGGTCCTCAATCAATTTGGTGGGTCCCAGTTTTCGACCTTCAAAAAGGCCCTTGCCGAGCTTGCCGTTGCGAAAATCTCCCCGGTCAATGCAGACATGCGCCGTTACCTCGCTGATCCAGCTGAAATCGACCGCATTCTCATTGATGGCGGGCAGCGAGCCCGCGCCGTCGCCCAGCCGACCATGCGCCAAGTCAAGGATATCGTCGGCTTTTTGCATGCCTGACGGCATTCCCAGAGTGGCAAGCCCTTGTTCGATTGCCGCCGACATGCCAATTTATCGCTATGCCCACGACAAATATTCGACGTGCCTTTGAAGCAGGTCACCGCCGCAAGTTTCTCGTCATCGTCGATGAGAGCATTGAGGTCGAAGCAGCCCTGTATTATTCGGCCAGCCGTGCTCAACGCACCGGCGGAAAGATCGTGCTACTCTACGTCATTGAATCGGACAACCAGTTCTGGGGCGGCGTCCGCCAAGTGCAGCTCGATGAGGGGCACAACAAGGGCAAGGCGATGTTTCGCCTGTTCCGCCGCAAACTCAACAATGATGGTTTCGATGCCGTCGAGACCGATGAGGTCATCCGTGAGGGCAAACTCCATGAGCAGATCCTGGCGCAGATCGAGGAAGACGAGGATATAGCGATCCTGGTTCTTGGCGCTGCTGTCGATTCAAAAGGACCTGGACCTTTGGTCTCGTCATTGGCTGCCGGCGCGACCGCCGGCCGGTTTCCGATCCCGATTACGATCGTCCCCGGCGATCTCACGCTCGAGGCCATCAAGGCATTGGCGTAAACTCGACACCACTTGTTTAGCGCTCCAGCCCTTGCAATTGCACGTCTCTGGGCCTATTCCTTAGAATAATTCTAAACGCGTCTGAACTTCTGGCCAGCTCGGCTGCCAGGCGCTGCGGGAAATCAGCACCATGTTTATACAGACCGAAGCGACACCCAATCCGTCAACGCTGAAGTTCATTCCAGGCAAGGCCGTGCTCGGCGATGGAACTGCTGACTATCGCAGTCAGGACGAAGCCACGCTTTCACCCTTGGCAACGCGAATTTTCGGCGTCGATGGCGTCAAGGGTGTCTTCCTTGGTTCTGACTTTATCTCAGTCACCAAAGGTGACTCCGAATGGCAGCACATGAAGCCCGCTATCCTTGGTGCGATCATGGAGCACTACATGTCCGGCGCGCCGATCGTTGATGGCGGTGATTCCGGCGATGCCTTGGCACAGGGCGACTATGATCCAAAGGATGAGGAAACCGTCAAGACGATCAAGGAATTGCTCGAAACCCGTGTGCGCCCAGCCGTCGCCCATGATGGCGGCGATATCGTGTTTCATGGCTTCAAGGACGGCGTCGTTTCATTGCATATGCGCGGCGCGTGCGCCGGCTGCCCGTCTTCGACGGCGACATTGCGCGGCGGCATCGAAAACCTGTTGCGCCATTTCTGCCCGGAAGTGCAGGAAGTCCGCGCCGTCTAATTCGTCCCACCAACATCGTGATCAAGCCCCGCTCAAAAAAATTGGGCGGGGATTTGCTTGAACGACCCGACATCCCGGAGCTGCAATGAACACCAAACTCGCCCCCCCAGTATTGGCTCAACTTTTCTTGGATGCTCGCAGCCATAACAAGTGGCAGGCGAAAGATGTCCCGGACGCAACATTGAACGAATTGGTTGACCTGATGAAGATGGCGCCGACCAGCGCCAACTGCTCGCCGGCGCGGATCATTTTCATAAAGTCACCCAGGAGCAAGGAGCAATTGAAGGCCTTTTTGGCGCCGGGCAATGTCGAAAAGACCATGACCGCCCCCGTAACAGCGATCATTGGCCACGATCTGGAATTTTATAACCATCTCCCCCGATTATTCCCGCACGCAGACGCCAAGAGCTGGTTTGTTGGTAAGGACGAGCACATTCGAACCACGGCATTTCGCAATGGCTCGCTGCAGGGCGGATACTTCATGCTGGCGGCCCGCGCGCTTGGGCTGGATATCGGCGGAATGTCCGGCTTCGATAATGCAGGCTTGGATGCAGCATTTTTTGCCGGAACAGCCGTAAAATCGAACTTTCTTTGCAATCTGGGCTATGGCGATGCGGACGGTTTGTTCCCGCGATCGCCGCGCTTTGTTTTCGACGAAATCGCAAAAATCGTCTAAACAGGCCCAATGAACGTCCTCGCTTTCGACACGTGTTTTGGTGCGGTTTCGGTCGCCGTTCGCTGGCGATCGGCGCGAGGCGAAATCATTCTGCGCGAGGCGTACGAGGAGCGCGAGACCGGCCATGCCGAACGCCTCCTGCCGATGATTGAAGACGTGATGCATGGGGCCGGGCTCCGCTTTTCGGATCTTGACCGGATCGCCGTCACGCTAGGACCGGGCTCCTTCACCGGCTTGCGCATCGGCATTGCCACCGCCCGCGCACTTTCACTTGCAGCAAGAATTCCAGTTGTCGGCATGACGTCTCTCGCGATTATGGCCGCGCGCGCCGATCACTTACTCGGCACCAAACGCGGCGGACGCCGTCTGACCGTTGCCGTAGACGCGAGGCGCGATCATCTCTACATTGAAACATTTGGTGAGAATGCTGGCGACTCCATTGCGGCCGCACGCTTGCTCACGCCGTCGATAGCCAAGCGGGAGCTTGGAAACGCACCTATTCTCGCTGTTGGCAGTGGGGCAAGGGCACTGACCCAAGGTGGTGCCCCTAGCGAAACTGTTAAATCATTGCTTCCAACGTTGCAACCACATGCCCGATTCCTGGCCATTCTCGCGCCAGTATTGACGCCGCTCGTCGAAGTCATTCCGCTGTATCTGCGGGATGCTGACGCGAAGGTTCAGATCGGCGGCGCTTTGGCTAGGATGCAAACATGACGCAGAAAATCGATGCGACCCGCGTCAGCTTGCTGTGGGCTAATCCTGAGCACGCAGCTGAGATCGCCACATGCCACGCATCGCTGTTCGCAGAGCCGTGGGATACGGCCAGTTTCGAGAAGCTACTTGAAAATCCTGGATCAACGGCGTTTGTCGCACGACATGGCAACCCCCAACAAACGTTGGGCTTTGTCGTGGGTGTGCTGGCGGCGGACGAAGCCGAGATTCTGAGTATCGGTGTCACCAAGCCTTATCAACGCAATGGCGTTGCCCGGCGGCTGATCGATGCCTTGGCCAGAGCCGCACGGAATGCCGAAGCGAAGCGCCTTTTTCTGGACGTTGCTGATGATAATATTCCGGCACTGGTTCTCTATAGCCGCCTAGGCTTCAAGGAAGCCGGGCGCCGAAAAGCCTATTACCAGCGTCCCAACGGCCCCGCCGTTGATGCCCTGACACTGCAATTGGTCCTTTAGTGACGTTGTTCGGTCCCCTCAACGACACATCCTGTGGCGAAATGGCTTACAGGACGACGAATCGCACCCCAAGCCATTGACATTATGCTGCAGCGCAGCAAACATTTAACCACCTATTGACCATGACCACGCAATAGCACGGCATTGAGACCCACGGATAACCAAGTCCGAACGGGATGATGGTTACCATCCGGCCTTGCTCATCCAGCCATTGGTCAGACTGTAAGTGGAGTGGCCATCATGTCTTCGGCGAAGACGGTCTTCGTCAAAACGTTCGGTTGTCAGATGAACGTCTATGACTCGGAGCGCATTACCGAGGCATTGGCGACAAAGGGCTATGCCGAAACCACGATCATAGAGGACGCTGACCTCATCGTTCTCAACACTTGCCACATCCGTGAGAAGGCGTCCGAGAAGGTGTATTCGGATCTCGGCCGGCTGCGGCAAGTGAAGGCTGAACGCGCAACCGCCGGCAAAGAGACTTTGATCACCGTCGCCGGTTGCGTTGCGCAAGCCGAGGGCGAAGAAATCACCCGTCGTGTACCAGCCGTTGACCTCGTCATCGGCCCACAGAGCTACCACCATTTCACGGATTTGATCGATAAGGTTCGCACCACCCGCCGCAGCGTCGTTGAAACGACATTCAGTGACGATGACAAATTCCTACAACTGCCCGAGCGTTTGGGACAGCGTGCACCGGCAGCGTTCCTGACAGTGCAGGAAGGCTGCGACAAGTTCTGCACATTCTGCGTTGTACCCTATACGCGCGGCGCCGAATTCTCCCGTCCGGTCGCAAACGTCGAAGCTGAGGCGCGCCGTCTCGTATCCCTGGGCGTTCGGGAGGTCACGCTGCTCGGGCAGAACGTCAATGCCTATCATGGCATCGGTCTTGACGGAAAACCCTGCTCCCTCGCCGGCCTGATCAAGCAACTCTCACGCATCGATGGTCTCGAACGCCTGCGTTACATGACAAGCCATCCGCGTGACATGTCCGAAGAACTTATTGCTGTCCACGCAACCGAATCGAAGTTGATGCCGTATTTGCACCTCCCCTTCCAGGCGGGTTCAGATCGTATCCTTGCGGCCATGAATCGTAAGCACCAAGCGCGGGATTATGTCGATCTCATCGGCAAGATTCGAACCGCGCGGCCCGATATCGCGTTGTCGACGGATATCATTGTCGGATTTCCTGGTGAAACGGCGGCGGAGTTCGAGGCGACACTCGACATGGTTCGCCTTATCGGATTCGCCCAGGCCTATTCATTCAAGTACAGTGCGCGCCCTGGAACACCAGCGGCGACCATGGCCGACCAGGTTCCGGAGGATGTAAAGAACGACCGCCTCCAAAGATTGCAGGCACTGCTGCTCAGCCAGCAGGCGTCCTTCAATGCCGATTGTGTGGGCAAAGTATTCCCAGTGCTTTTCGAAAAGACAGGACGCCAAGACGGCCAACTGATTGGTCGGTCGCCCTACTTGCAGGCTGTGCACGCAGAAGCCGATATCGCCATGCTCGGTCGCATCATCCCGGTTCATATCGCGAGCGTTGGCCCGAATAGCTTGGCTGGTGTCGTCCGGACAGCATAGTACGACACGGGTGCGGTTCGCGTCGCAATTGCGCCAATGCCGTCCCTGGGATAGGACTGTACCGACGACGGTTTCGGTGCAGAGACGATCAGCAACGGGAGGCCATGAATTTGGCTGGTAATCGCGGACCTGAGACTTCGAAAACAACAAAGCCGGCGATCGATGGGGCCGGAAAAGCGCGTCTGACGGTGCCCTTCGAAGACAATCGCTATTTAACACATCTTCTTGGCGAACACGATGCGTATCTGGCACTGATCGAGCAACGACTGGGCATCGACGCAAACGCCCACGGCAACGTCGTGACACTGTCTGGCGCACCAGCGGCCTGCGTCATGGCACGCAGTGTTCTTGAAGCCCTTTACGATCGCGCAAAACGAGGTCAGGACATTGCGTCTGGCGATGTTGACGGCCTTATTCGTCATGCGCTGTCACCGCCGGCAGGCGAAGGTATGGCGCAGATCCGCACGCGCAAACGTGTTGTCGCGGGTCGAACAACCATGCAAAGCACCTATATCCGTGCCATGGAACGGACGGACCTTGTCTTTGGGATCGGCCCTGCGGGAACCGGTAAAACATACCTTGCCGTCGCGGCCGCTGCCCAGGCACTGGAACGCAATCAAGTCGAACGGATCATTCTCTCTCGGCCTGCTGTCGAAGCCGGCGAACGGCTTGGATTTCTGCCTGGTGATATGAAAGAGAAGGTCGACCCGTATCTGCGCCCGCTCTACGATGCTCTCTATGATGTTTTACCGCCAGAAAAAGTTGAACGCGACCTGACAGCGGGAGTGATTGAAATTGCCCCGCTCGCTTTCATGCGAGGCCGCACGCTGGCTAACGCGTTCGTTATTCTCGACGAGGCCCAGAACACAACTCACATGCAGATGAAGATGTTCCTGACGAGACTTGGCGAAGGCTCGAAGATGGTTGTCACGGGGGATCCAACCCAGATTGACTTGCCGCCCGGACAGAAGTCGGGCCTCATGGAAGCCGTCGGCCTTCTGGACGGCGTCAAGGGTATCGAAGCGGTGCGGTTCACAGGCGCTGACATCGTGCGCCGGGATCTGGTTGCCAAGATTGTTGCTGCCTACGAAAATGCGGCATCACAAGAGGCAAAGGCGATGCCCAGGCGATGACATCTGACTGCGACAGTTGGCGAACCGTCCGGCATCCGAGTGCCAATGCTCCGGCTCCCGAAACAATGAAGCAGCCTTCTTCATTGCTGACCATTGATGTGGTGCATCAAGCAGCTGATTGGTCGACAATCGAAAACGTCGAAGCCATGATCGTTGCCTGCGCCGAAGCAATCGCGACATCGACAGCGTGGCCCTTCGACGAACCGGCTTCGGCAACCGTCGCCTTAAGTTCAAACGCAGAAGTTCGAAAGCTCAACAAGGCTTGGCGCAGCCAGGACAAGGCGACCAATGTTCTGTCATTTCCGACGCCGCCGGGTACGCGAGCGGAAGCGGCGCTGTACTTGGGTGATGTGATTCTTGCCGCAGAAACGCTTGCCGTGGAAGCCCGTGATCTTGGCATACCGATGGCCGACCACTTTCGGCATCTTGTCGTTCATGGCATTTTGCATCTCTTGGCATTTGATCATCAAGCCGATGCCGAAGCGGAAGTGATGGAGCGCGCAGAAGTCACCATCCTGGCAGCACTTGGCGTTGCCAATCCCTATTTGGATCCTGTCCCCTCAGGCCACAGAATTGACCAAGCCGTTCCCCCAAAGCTCGCTCTTCGCGAAGAGAAAGCATAGCGCATCATGTCCCTGTCCAACGCGGATCGGCCAAACAGCAAATCGCCTCCCAACGAACAGAAGGAGACTGCGAAGGATCAGTCCTCGGCTAGCGGTGGTTGGTTGCAGGTCTTGCGATCACGACTGGGCTTGCCGGGTGGGCAGTCTCTTCGGGAGTTGCTTGAGTACGCGCTTAAAGGTACCGGTGATGCTGCTGCATTCTCCGCTGAAGAACGAGAAATGTTGTTGCGCATCCTTCGGTTTGAGGCGCTTCGCGTCGTCGACGTGATGGTCCCGCGCGCCGACATTATCGCCGTCGATGAAGATGAACCGATGCGCGAACTACTCAAGATGTTCGATCAGGCTGGCGTTTCACGTCTGCCGCTGTTCCGGGAAACGCTCGATGACCCGCGCGGCATGGTTCATATCAAGGACTTGATGCGCTGGGTCATGGGTGATGCTCTTGGCCGCCCCGCGAATGAAGGCCATGTCGCAGCCTCGGCATCACGAGCGAGTGCAATCGTGCCAACGTCCTCAGTTTCAAAAGACAAGTCGCAGGATGCCGAATTTGATTTGGGACGCGTCGAACTTTCGCGCTCCATTGCATCGACTAAACTCAAACGCCCCGTCCTCTACGTGCCGCCATCGATGCCGACCATGAACTTGCTCATTCGCATGCAGTCCACCCGCATTCACATGGCACTTGTTGTTGACGAATACGGCGGGACCGATGGCTTGATTACCATCGAAGACCTCGTTGAGCAGATTGTCGGTGATATCGAGGACGAGCATGACGAGGCGGAAGTCGCGCATATCGTCAACGATCCGAAGCTTGGCCTGCTGGCCGCAGCTCGTACTCCTGTCAAGGAACTCGAAGAGCATCTCGGAATCAAGCTGCTGACGCATGAAGAGGAAACTGATATCGATACGCTGGGTGGGTTAGTTTTCCAGATCGTCGGCCGCGTACCAACGCGCGGCGAGCTCTTGCGACACAGTTCCGGTATCGAGTTTGAAATCCTCGACGCCGATGCGCGACGCGTCAAGAAACTCAAAATCCATATCCCGGCCAACAAGGTTTCTCTCGGCGCGTGATGCTGTCAGTGCTTGGACGTTACGCCGCAACGGCGCATGCTTGGCTCGACATTCGATCACGCTGGCAGCAATCGCTCGTGGCGGCCAGCGCTGGCGCACTGTCCGTCCTGGCATTTGCGCCCTTTTTTTTGTGGCCCATCCTGTGGCTGACGTTGCCGGTCTGGATCTGGCTGGCCGAGATCAGTGAACGGCAAAGTGTATCTACCCGCCGCCGCATGTTCTGGCGTAAAACCGCGGCTGGACGCGCAGCAGAGACAGGCTGGTGGTGGGGATTTGGCTTCTTTGTCGTTGGCCTGTCCTGGATCGGTGAAGCCTTCCTGGTCGAGGCAGACGTTTTCGCGTGGCTATTGCCGTTTGCGATTACACTGCTGCCGGCTGGCCTCGCATGCTTCACGGCCGTTGCGATGGCGGCCGCAACTGCAATTGCTCAACCCGGGCCCCGACGCATCCTGGCCCTTGCCGCAGCGCTCGGCGCAACCGAATGGTTGCGCGGTAATATTCTCTCGGGCTTTCCTTGGAACGTGATCGGATATGCCCTCACGTATCCGCTGCCGATGATGCAGTTTTCCTCAATCTTCGGCATCTATGGTTTGACCATCATCGCAGTCATCGCATTCGCAGCACCGGCCGTGATGTTGCAACAAGCAAACAACCAATCTGATCCCGACTTGATTCGCTCGCGCCGCAGGACAGCAATTCTAACGGCCTTATTGCCATTGTTGATGCTGGCGACCGGCGCGGTCTGGCGATTAGTTGTCATTGATCAATACGACATGAACGCCCAGTCGGTCGCCGGACCGCGAGTTCGCATCGTTCAACCGAGCGTTCTGCAACGGGAAAAATGGCGTCCGGAAAACCAGCGCCGGATTTTTGATGACCATATCGCACTATCGCAACAGCGACCGGACGGCGCACTGGATGGCGCAATCGGCATTGCTCTCATCGTATGGCCCGAAGCAGCAATGCCTTTTCGGCCACTTGACACTCCCGCCGCACTTGCCGAGATCGGACGCTTCTTGCCCACCGGGAGCACGCTCATTTCGGGAGCATTGCGCGTCGAAGAAGCATCTTCTGGCAACGGCCAACAGCGTCGCGTCTTCAACAGCCTTCTGGCATTTGGCGAATCAGGAAAACTGGTCGCCAGTTATGACAAGACTCACCTAGTTCCGTTCGGCGAGTACCTGCCGCTGCAAGCGCTCATGGAAAGTATAGGGCTTCAGCAGTTGTCGAAGCTTCGCGGCGGCTTCGCCCAAGGCGTGAGGCCACGTGCACTGATGACCATCCCCTCGGTGGGTGATTTTGGGACACTGGTCTGCTATGAGGCAATTTTCCCCCAGATGAATTTCGCACCAGGTGTACGGCCCCGCGCTATCGTCAATGTGACGAATGACGGTTGGTTTGGCAACTCAATCGGCCCGCGGCAGCATTTTCACCAAGCGCGCGTACGAGCGGTCGAACAGGGCGTGCCGCTCATCCGCGCTGCAAACAACGGTATTTCTGCAGTCATCGATCCGTTTGGACGGGTCCCGGGACAACTTGATCTTAACATTCGCGGTAGCCTGGACGTAATCTTGCCTGCAACCGCTGCAATGCCGCTGTATGGCCGTTGGGGCGATTTCGTGTTCCTGGTCATGCTGATGACGCTGCTGGCATGGGTCTTGCGGCGCGAGTCGTCAAAGCGTGCATAGCGCTCGAAAAAGAAACGTGTGATAAGACATCATTCATCGTCGATGTATTATTGCAGCTGTAACTCGCGCTTTGAGTGCTATCACTGGTTGACGAACGGGGCGTTCAGAATCTAGGTAGAGGCTTGAAATCGCAAGCTCACCAAGAGCCCCACTCAAGTTTTTTGGATCAAGAACGATGTCGCGTCCGGTCGAAATTGCAGACGAAGTGCTCGCAGAAGACAAGGGTACTCGAAGGCCAAACCCAGTCGATGTTCATGTCGGTAGCCGGGTCAGGTTGCGCCGGATGCTGCTCGGCATGAGCCAGGAAAAGCTCGGTGAGCGACTGGGGCTGACATTCCAACAAGTGCAGAAGTATGAAAAGGGCATCAATCGTATCGGCGCGAGCCGCCTCTTCGATCTGGCTCAAGTCTTGGGCGTGCCCGTTCAATTCTTCTACGAAGAAGCGCCTATGGCGGCGGATGCATCGCCCCTGCAAGCCGCTGGTTTTGCGGACAATCGCGGCGAGAGCTACATTGTGGAATTCCTGAATAGCCGCGAAGGCTTGGAATTAAACCGCGCGTTTGTCCGAATTCAGGACGCTAAAGTGCGCCGCTCGATCGTCGAGCTGGTTCGTTCGCTGGCGGCCGAAGAAAGCGCATCCTGAACGAATATTCATGCTCACGACGACGTGGCTTGCGGCAGTACGATTGGCCGCAGGTGGGCAGTGATCTTTTTCGGGGCTGACGACGCGACGCGGTCTTGACCCCTGCAATAAAGACTGCAAGAAAACGGCGAATTCCCACCTTTTTTGACGATAAGGGGTCGCCGTGGCGCGCAAGTCGTATCTTTTCACCAGTGAATCGGTTTCAGAAGGTCATCCAGACAAGGTCAGCGATCGCATCTCTGACGAAGTCGTCGATGCGTTTTACCGCGAAAGCGCGATAGCCAAGCTCGACCCCTGGGCCGTCCGTGCTGCCTGCGAAACCTTGTGCACGACTAATCGTGTCGTCATCGCGGGCGAGTATTCCAATACGCCCAAAAGTGTCACGGTTGCGATGATCCAGGACCTTACCCGCAAGGCGATCAAGGACATCGGCTACGAGCAGGACGGATTCCACTGGGCCAACGCCAACATTGAAGTCTTGCTGCACGGCCAGTCCGCCGATATCGCCCAAGGCGTCGATGCCAAGCAGCCGACGAACCAGGAAGAAGGCGCCGGTGACCAGGGCATTATGTTCGGCTATGCCTGTAAGGAGACGCCGGAACTGATGCCAGCGCCGATTTATTACAGCCACAAGATCCTGGAAGACTTGGCCCACGCTCGCAAGGCCGGGAAGGGCGACGCGGCTAAACTCGGTCCCGATTCGAAGAGTCAAGTTACGGTCCGCTACGAAAATGGCAAGCCCGTTGGCGTAACCGCGATTGTCGTCTCGCACCAGCACATCGTTGAAAACCTGACATCGAACCAGGTTCGCGCTATTGTCGAGCCCTACGTTACGGCGGCCATTCCCGCTGGCTGGATTACGAAGGATACCGTTTGGCACATCAACCCGACCGGAAAATTCTTCATTGGTGGTCCGGACGGTGACTGTGGTTTGACTGGCCGCAAGATCATCGTCGACACTTATGGCGGCGCGGCGCCGCACGGCGGCGGCGCGTTCTCGGGTAAGGATCCGACCAAAGTTGACCGATCCGCTGCGTATGCGTCGCGCTATCTCGCTAAGAACGTTGTCGCGTCCGGCATCGCCGACCGCTGCACGATCCAATTGTCCTACGCGATCGGCATCGCCCGCCCGCTGTCGATCTACGTCGACACCCACGGTACCAGCACGGTTGACGAAGCTAAGATTGAGGCAACGTTGGCAGAAGTTATGGACCTGACACCGCGCGGCATTCGCAAACATCTCGATCTGAACAAGCCGATCTACTCCCGCACCTCGGCCTATGGTCATTTCGGCCGCAAACCTGACAAGGACGGCGGATTTTCCTGGGAAAAAACCGACATCGCCGAGAAGATCAAGAAGGCGGTCGGCTGAACGATTTGGCGCGATCGACCTGGGAAAAAGTCCGGGCCAGGCCATCGCGTCTGGCCCTTTTCATTGTCGAGGAAACGACCGTGGAGCCCATCGACGACGATGCAGATTTGGAACTGCGGTCGTTCGGCCGTCGGCGCGGTCGCAAACTTTCGCCGCGCCAACAGCACTTGATCGATACGCTATTGCCAAGTCTGACCGTCGACGTCGGCCAACTCACGGACCTCGTTGCAACTACCCCCAGTAGCGAAATCTGGATTGAAATTGGCTATGGCGGCGGCGAACACCTCATCGCGCAAGCCGAAGCCAATCGCCACGCCATCATTATCGGCTGCGAACCTTTCGAGGAGGGTGTAGCAAAGGTTCTTGGCGCGATTGAAGAAAAAGGCCTCACCAATATTAGACTGCATAGCGATGACGCGCGCGACGTGCTGCGTGCCTTACCACCAGCCTCGGTCGGCCGGGTCTTCATTCTCTTTCCCGATCCATGGCCCAAAAAAAAGCACCAGAAGCGGCGCCTTGTCAGCGCGCATCTGTTTCAACTGCTGGCTCGCGTAACCAAACCGGATGCTGAAATCAGAATTGGGACGGACATTGCCGACTACGCCCGGACTATTCTGATGGCTTTGCAACACCGGCGTCAATTCGACTGGACCGCTGAAGAACCCAAAGACTGGCAGATCCGTCCCACCGATTGGCCCGAGACACGTTACGAACAGAAGGCGCGTCGGGAGGGTCGTCCATGCTGTTATCTGAGGCTCAGGCGCAATCGATCATGACGCCGCGCGTCC
This sequence comes from uncultured Alphaproteobacteria bacterium, assembly GCA_963714325.1. Taxonomy (GTDB): domain Bacteria; phylum Pseudomonadota; class Alphaproteobacteria; order Rhizobiales; family Hyphomicrobiaceae; genus CAVQOB01. Next base: position 59,869 of record CAVQOB010000006.1, read on the forward strand.
GTCTCGAGGCCTGACTTTCAAAACGCAAGATTTCGTTTCCCGAGGCCTCGTCAGATTGACTGCACGAATCCTTTTTGCCACGAAGTCTGTTGCGGCGGGCAGCAACATCACGAGGACGGCGAGATTTTTGTCGCGGTTGAATTTCAGTCAGCAGCAGTTGCGGGATTGGGCTACTCGTGTCGTGTGCTCGAGTGCGCGTAGTGGCGGCTGAGACTGCGGAGGGATTGGTCGGTGATATCTACACGAGACCTGAGTGGGTTGCCGGATCTCGAGGGCTTTCGGCGGCTCGCGCAGTCGCTGGCGATGTTGGATGCGATCCTGTCGCCTGCATGGGATGGCCGCACCTATTCATTTAATGCGCAGTGGGCTGATGGCGCGATGATGGCGTCGATGCGAAACGGTTCGGGAGACCACTGGTTTGCGCTCGTCAGTGAGGCCGGTGTTGCGTTGCACGGCCTTGCGCACGAGGCGCCGGTCTATCGCGCGGGCAAGCCATGGCCATGGATTTTTGACCGATTGCCGGTGGCCTTTCATTCGTCGTTTCTTTGCGAGCCGGCGTTTGAGACCGATCACAGCACGTTTTGTATCTGGCGTCAGACTGGCGACGCTGCCTGGTCGTGTGGTCCGCTGGCGCTGCCGGCCGGCGATGATCCTGATGGTTCAAAAAAGATGTTGTCGACTTTGTCAGGGCGGGTCGAGCGCTACGTAGCGTTTGCCATTGACTGCTATGAGGTTGAGCTTGCTCCGGCCGATGTCGCGACCATTTATCAGCATCAAACCCTGACAGAAGACCTGGTGCACCGCTTGAATCCCGCTGCTGACTTCGCTGCATTGGCGGCAGACATCGCCGAGATCGGTTATCCAGTTTAGCGATTGCTGTCGGATCGACGCGTGTGGATTGCCGCCCGGCATAGTCGGTTAGGCGTGGAGCGCCAGCAGCTCCAACAATCCCGCATTAAACGCGTCCGCCTGCTCGTACATCGCCCAGTGGCCTGCTTCGGACACGACGCGGGTGATGAGTTCGGGGTGGCCGCGCCGGAGGATGGCGAAGCGGGCTTCGAGGGAGGGTGTCGCGAGCACATCCTTCTCGCCCCAGATGGCGCGGACGGGGGCTTTGACGCGCGGCAGGTTGACGGCGATCTCATCGGTTTTGGCGAAGGCGCGGGAGCGAAAGCGCGCGTTGGCGATGTTGGCGGCTTGGATGCGGATGGCGGTTGCGTCGATCAGCGCGGGGTTGGCGAACATCAGGCTCGCCAGATTGCGCCGGTGCAGCTCGTCACCGGATTCGGCCGTCTCGCCTTCCTTCCGCAGATCGACATAGTTGTGCTTGAGCCCAAGCGCCGCGCAGCCCGAAAGCGTGAAGCTCGCGAGCCGATCACCGAGTGCAATGGCAACGTAGGTTCCGACATGCGCGCCGAACGAAAACCCGACGAGGTGAATGCGTTGATCGCCCGGGATCAGCTGGTTGAGACCGTCAGCGACGATGCAACCACAATTTTCCGGAGTCAGCGGCGGCGATGGCATGGTGCTGTCGCCGAGGCCCGGCAAGTCGGCGGCCCATACTGCGTAACCGGCTTCTGTCAGCGCTGGTATTGTTCTGATCCAGTGCAGCCACGAGCCCGACCCACCGTGCAGTAGCACGATCGGTTGACCGCGCCCCCACTGACGCCAAACCATGTGCCCTTGATCGCAGGGTGTGCGGTGCTCTGTGGCGGTTGCGGTCACGTCGGTCAATAAACGTTGCATGGTGGCAGTCTGCTCCAAGGGGGCGCGACAGTCGTTGCGATATCGTGTCGTTACGGCCATTGCTCGTACCGACTAGGAGAGTGCATCGCCAGCCCTGGCATAAAATTTCGCTGGAATTGATGGGAGGGCAATGTATACATTGCTGGTGATGCTGGGAGGGTGCCGCTACGGCTGCGTTCGCTTCGCAAATTGGCCACGTCCGTCGGTCACAGTCTCGTGCCTGGACTAGTAAGAGTCTTGTCGAAGTTCATAGGGAGGAAATCAATGAAAAAAGTCCATCGCCGTAACTTTATGAAGGCGACTGGCGGCATGGCCGCCATTCTCGCGAGCGGAAAGATGCCGGCCATCGCGCAAGCGACGGAAGTGCATTGGCTGCGCTGGAACGACTTCATTCCGGCCTGCGACGTGCTGCTGCGGACCAAGCTGCTGCCTGAAGCGGAAAAAGCACTCGGTATCAAGGTCAAGTATGAGACGGTGAACGGCAACGATCTGCAACCGCGGATCACCTCCGGCATTCAGTCCGGCGCTGGCCCTGACCTGATCATGTTGTTCAACAACAACCCGCATCTTTATCAAGCAAGTCTCGTCGACCTGTCGGACGTCGCCGAGGAAGTCGGTAAGGCCCAAGGTGGATACTATAAGGTGTCGAGCGCCAACACCGGCACCAAGGGTAAATTCTTCTCGATGCCCGCTGCAATCATCGGTGCCATGACCGTCTATCGTAAGTCGCTGTTCCCGAACGGCGCTCCGAAGACGTGGGACGAATACTTCAAGATGGGTAAGGACAACAAAGCCAAGGGCTATCCGATCGGCCAGTCGTTCGGCCAATCGTTCGGCGATCCGCCGACGTTCGCCTATCCGCTGCTATGGTCGTTCGGCGGTGCCGAGATTGATGCGGCGGGCAAGGTCGCGATTAACTCCAAGGAAACCATCGAGGCCGTGAAGTTCATGGCGGCCGGATGGAAGGACTCGTTCGATGAAGGCGGCCTTGCCTGGGACGATGCCGGTAACAACCGCGCCTTCCTCGCTGGGACGATCTGCGCGACACTCAATGGCGCCTCGATCTATATCGAGACGACGCGCAAGCCGGATCAGTACAAGACCGCCGACGGCAAGCCGCTGAAGGACGACTGCTTCCATGGTCCATTGCCAGCCGGCCCGAAAGGCCAGTTCGGCATGCACACGTTTACCTCGCATGCGATGCCGAGCTACTCGAAGAACCAGAAGGCGGCCAAGGATCTGTTGCGCTTCTTCCACGCGAAGGAAAACTATGATCAGTGGTTCTCGACCGCCGCAGGCTTTTATACGCCGGCGACGACGGGCTGGGAGAGCCACGCCGTGTGGAGCAAGGATCCGGCCATGGCGCCGTTTGCGGTCGCCGGTAAACTCGGCGCGACCCCGGGACATCCGGGCGAACCGAATGCCAAGGCTGCCGAGGTGCTGACCAAGTATCTGATCGGCAATATGTTTGCCGGCGCGATCAAGGGGCAGAAGGCGGAAGACGCCGTCGCTGCCTGCGAAGCCCAGTTGAAGGCGATCTATGGCGCATAAGTGTTGCGATCGCCGATCATGAATTGACATGGCCGGGGCAGTTCAATGCCCCGGCCGATTTTTCAATGACGTCGCGTCGTGTGCGTTCGTTCCGCTGCTGCGGCCGATGGCATTCGCTGACGTAAAGTTCTGGGGCGTTCTCATGACATCGACAGCCGCATCGGCGGGCGACATCATTATTGGCAAGCCGACGAAATGGCGGCCGCTGGAGAGTGAGGGCAATCTCGCCGCGCTGCTGTTGCTGCCGACGATGACGCTGCTGCTGCTGTTCATCGCCTACCCGTTCCTCAAGGGCATCCTGCTCGCCATCACCGATACGCGTGTCGGCATTCCCGGCAACTTCGTCGGTATGGATAATTTCGTCCGCCTGTTCAAGGATCCGATCTTCCACTCGGTCGTGTACAACACGTTTCTCTACACGTTTGTGACGACGATCTTCAAATTGGTGCTGGGCCTGTGGCTCGCCATCCTGTTGAATCGAGACTTCAAGTTCAAACGCTTCACGCGCGCATTCATCTTGCTACCGTTCATCGTGCCGACGGTGCTCGCCTGCTTCGCCTGGAAGTGGATGTTCGACCCGACCTTCGCGGTGCTCAACTACATGCTCTACAAGGTTGGACTGGTAGCGGCTGGCGCCGGCATCAATTGGCTCGGCGACGGCGATCTGGCGATGCTGTCGATCATGATCGTCAATATCTGGCGTGGAGTGCCATTCTTTGCGATTTCGCTGATGGCGGGATTGCAGACGATCAGCCCGGATCTCGGCGAGGCCGCCGCCATCGACGGCGCCAAGCCGCTGCAGCGGTTCTGGTACATCACCTGGCCGCTGTTGCTGCCGGTGACAATGGTCGTCGTACTGTTCTCGGTGATCCAGACGTTCGCAGATTTCCAGATCGTCTACGTCATGACGGGGGGCGGGCCGGCGAACGCGACGCATTTGTTCGCGACCTATGCTTATCAGCTTGGCATCGGCACGGGGCTGCTCAGCCAGGGCGCGGCGGTGTCGCTCGCCATGTTCCCGCTGCTGTTCGGTATCGTGATCTTCCAACTTCTTTATATTCGTAAAGTGGAGACTCGCTGATGATCGAAGGGGCCGCCTGGCGCCGATGGGTGTTCTTTCGACTCCCAATCGCGATTTTCCTGATCTTCCTGTTGTTCCCGTTCTACTGGATGATCATCACGACGTTCCGTCCGGATAGCGAGCTTTATATCCCGTGGTATCGGGCCAATTACAAGCCGTTCTGGACCTGGAACCCAACCACGGCGCACCTCAAGTATTTGTTTGGTGAAACCACGTTCATGCTGTGGATGTGGAACACAACATTCATTGCGGTGGTTGCAACCGCGATCTCGCTCGTCTGTGGTGTGCTCGCTGGATACGCGCTGTCGCGACTGAACTTCAAGGGCGCGGCGCTGCTCGGTACCGGCATCTTCGTGACTTATCTTGTGCCGCAAACGCTGCTTTTCATCCCGCTAGCGGAGATCATCCGGACCTACAATCTCGGTGATACGCCGTGGTCGTTGATCCTAACGTATCCGACGTTTTTGATTCCGTTCTGCACGTGGCTGATGATGGGGTACTTCAAAGCGGTACCCAAAGAGCTCGAGGAGTGCGCTCGCATCGATGGCGCCTCGCGCTGGCAGGCGATGCTGTACATCATCATTCCCGTTGCGATTCCGGGGATTCTGTCTGCGATGATTTTTGCTTTCACGCTGTCATGGAACGAGTTCATCTACGCCCTGGTGTTCCTGTCGTCGCCCGAACAGAAGACGGTGCCTGTCGGCGTCATCTCCGAGCTTGTGCGCGGCGACGTCTTCTTCTGGGGACCGTTGATGGCGGGCGCTTTGCTCGGTTCGATCCCCGTCGCGATCGCCTATTCATTCTTCGTTGAGCAGTACGTGTCCGGTCTCACCGGTTCGGTCAAAGGGTAACGCCATGGCAAACGTCACAATCAAGCAAATCCACAAGCACTATGACGATTTCCATGCCGTGAAGGGCGTTTCGCTCGAGATCAAAGACAAGGAATTTGTCGTGTTCGTCGGACCGTCGGGCTGCGGCAAGACGACGACATTGCGGATGGTCGCCGGCCTCGAATCGATTACCGAGGGGCAGATCCTGATCGGCAATCAGGTGGTCAACGATATGCCGCCGATGGATCGCGACATCGCGATGGTGTTCCAGAATTATGCGCTCTACCCGCACATGACGATCTACGACAACATGGCGTTCGGGTTGAAGATGCGGAAGTTTGACAAGGCCGAGATCGCCAAACGCGTGAACAACGCGGCGTCGATCCTCGGCATTACCGATCACCTACAGCGCAAGCCGCGCATGTTGTCCGGTGGTCAACGCCAGCGCGTGGCGCTTGGCCGCGCCATCGTGCGCAACCCGCAAGTGTTCTTGTTCGATGAGCCGCTTTCAAACCTTGACGCCAAGTTGCGGGTGCAAATGCGCGTCGAGATCAAGAAATTGCATCAGCGGCTGGCGACGACGTCAATCTACGTCACGCATGACCAGGTCGAAGCGATGACGCTCGGGGATCGGGTTGTGGTCATGAAGGATGGGCTCATTCAGCAGGTCGGCGAGCCGCTTGAGCTCTATAACAATCCGGCGAACAAGTACGTTGCAGGCTTCATCGGATCGCCAGCGATGAATTTTGCCAATGTCACCATCGAAGCTAGCAACGGGGCTTTCTACGCGGTCAGCGAAACGATGAAGATCCGCGTTCCGGACGCGATTGGTGCGCGGATGGGACCGCATGCCGGCAAGCCGGCAGCGCTCGGCATCCGGCCGGAAGATCTGCGCATGGCCAACAGTGCTGACCCCGCCGATCTGTCATTCGACGCGGTGGTTGAAGTGGCCGAACAACTCGGCTCCGAAATCATTCTCGATCTGAAGGCGGGCGGCGGCAGTATGGTCGCCAGTGTCGAGCCGACCGTGAAGGTCAAGCCGCAGGAGAAGATCCGGCTGGCGATCAATCCGGTGGGTCTGCGGTTTTTCGACGGGCAGACGGAGAAGGCGATCTGAGAAATTTTGTCTAATCGCTGGCGGCGCGGGATCGTGGAGGTCCGGCGCCGTTTTCCTATGGAGGAGGATCGAATGGCTCAAATAATCGCATTCGTCGGACTTGGCGCCATGGGGCTGCCGATGGCGATCAACCTCGTCAGGAAGCAGATGCGCGTGATCGGCTTCGACATGCGCGCGGTCGCGATGGCCGCGCTGGAAGCAGCCGGCGGCACTTCTGCTGTGTCGGCTGCCGCCGCAGCAAAGGGTGCGAACACGCTGGTGCTGATGGTGGTCAATGCTGACCAAGCGGAGACCGTTCTGTTCGCCGCCGGCGCACTCGAAGCCCTGGCCAAGGATGCCACCGTTATCGTCATGGCGACATGCGCCCCGGGACGGATCGAGGCCATCGCCAAGCGCGTTGTCGATTCGGGGCGGGCGTTCGTCGATGCGCCGGTGTCGGGTGGCGTGGTCGGTGCCGAGGGTGGGGCGCTGACGATCATGGCGGCAGCACCCAAGGCCGTGTTTGAGGCTGCCAAGCCGATCCTGTGGACACTCGGTTCCAGTCTCCACCATATCGGCGAGACGCCCGGTCAGGGTGCGGCAATGAAGATCGTCAATCAGTTGCTGTGCGGGGTTCACATCGCAGCGACAGCTGAGGGGTTGGCGCTGGCGGAGAAGGCCGGCATTGACGCAGCCCTGGCGCTCGAAATCCTATCCGGCTCTGCGGCATCGTCGTGGATGATGAAGAATCGAGGGCCGCGGATGGTCAAAGACGACGGGATCGTGAACAGCGCCGTCGATATTTTTGTCAAGGATCTGGGGCTTGTACTGGATGCCGGGCGGAATGCGAAAATGGGCTTACCGCTCGCGGCCATCGCGCATCAGCAGTTCCTGGCGACCTCAGGCCTCGGGTCTGGCGGCAAAGACGACAGCCAGGTGATCGAGGCATATCGGGCGCTGCGGGGCAAAAAGCCGTGATAAGCCAGCGGTGATCAAAAGCTATTGCGGAGTTTGACGCTGTCGGGCGATAGTGTGTCTGAAGTTGCGCCGTTGGGCGTGAGATGTTGACGAAACGCGGTTTCGCGGAGTTCGCCAATGCGTATCAGTCTTTGGTCCCGGGTCTTGGTTGCGGCGGCGATTGTCTTGCTGGCGCCGTTCGGTGATGCTTGGGCCGCGTCTGACCGTTGTCTTGCCGTCGCATCGGCACCGCCGCGACTACCGGTGCTTCGCGCGGCCTACAAACCGGTTGCCTTACAGAAGAACCAGGTCGAGATCACCTTCGTCGGGCATTCAACGTTCCAGATCGAGAGCCCGGACGGTGTGCGCGCGGCGACCGACTTTGGCGATTATTTCCGCCCGCCGCTGACGCCACATATCGTGACGATGAACCGGGCGCATACATCCCACTACACCGACCATCCGCCAGCCGGCGTCACGTATGTTCTGCGGGGATGGAATCCGGAAGGGGGCCCCGCCAAACACGACATCGAATTGAAGGACGTGCGCGTGCGCAACGTGCCGACCAACACGCGATGGGGCGACGGTGGCACCTACGGCGCCTATGGCAATTCGATTTTTATCTTCGAGATCGCCGGGATGTGCATCGGTCATCTCGGCCATCTGCATCATACGCTGACGCCGGAGCAGATCGGGCAGATCGGGCAACTCGACGTGGTGCTGGTGCCGGTTGACGGCGGCTACACCATGGATACGGCGGGAATGGTCGAGGTGTTGAAGGCGCTCAGGGCGCGGTTGATCATCCCGATGCATTACTTCAACCCGTTCACGTTGGATCGATTTCTTGATCGTATCAAAGGCGAGTTGCCGATCGAGCGCTCGGAGTCGAAAAGTATCGTTATCAGCCACGAGACACTGCCGGCGGAAATGAAAGTGCTGGTGCTGCCGGGGTTGTGAGGGAGGGGCGGGTTCAGCGATTTCCTTTTCGCCAGCAATCCATGCAGATTTTTCTACCGCCCTGTGCATCACCCCATTCTCCGCCCCATCCACCACAGATGACGCATTTGATGTTGGACGCCATTTGTCCGATGAGCTTTAATAATCGCATCCGTGGACCTTTCGATCGCGGGGCATTGTTTTACTCCGCCGCCCGCTTCGGCGTGTGGCCGAGTTGGACGCTGAGCTTCTCAAGCAAATCTGTCGCCGCCGCCGGAATATTGGTGCCGGGCCCGAAGACGGCCTTGGCACCGACCTTGAAGAGTGTGTCGTAATCGGACGGCGGGATGACGCCGCCGACGACGATCATGATGTCGGCGCGGCCTTCTTTTTCCAGCGCAGCCTTGAGGTCGGGCACGAGAGTCAGATGGCCGGCGGCGAGCGACGATGCGCCGACGATGTGGACGTCGTTCTCGACGGCTTGGCGGGCGACTTCATCGGGGGTTGAAAAGAGTGGTCCGATGTCGACGTCAAAGCCCAAATCGGCGAAGGCGGTCGCGATGACTTTCTGGCCGCGATCGTGGCCGTCCTGGCCCATCTTGGCGATGAGAATGCGCGGCCGCCGGCCCTCGGCCTGATCGAAGGCTTCGACGAGCTTCCTGACGTTGTCGACGGCTTGGTTCATGGCCCCTGCCTCTGCGCGATAGACGCCTGAGACGGCGCGGATTTCGGCGCGGTGGCGGCCGAAGACGACTTCCAGAGCGTCGGAGATTTCGCCGACCGTTGCCTTGGCGCGGGCCGCCTTGACGGCGAGGTCGAGCAGATTGGCTTGGGCACGCGCGCCATCCGTCAACGCCGCCAGCGCGGCCATGGTTTCGGCGCTATTGCGCTCGGCTTTGAGTTTGGCAAGTTTCGCCAGCTGTTCTTCGCGGACGCGCTTGTTGTCGACTTTCAGGACGTCGATCGTCGCGTCGTTGTCGTTCTGGTACTTGTTGACGCCGACGATCGTCTGGCGGCCAGCGTCGATGCGAGCTTGCGTTCGGGCGGCGGCTTCCTCGATGCGCATCTTTGGGATGCCGGCGGCAATGGCTTTGGTCATGCCACCGAGTTTCTCGACTTCCCTGATATGCGCCCAGGCCTTGGCCGCGAGATCGTGAGTCAGGCGTTCGACGTAGTAGCTGCCGCCCCACAAGTCGGCGGTGCGGGTGGTGCCGCTTTCCTGTTGCAGGAAAAGCTGCGTGTTACGGGCGATCCGCGCGGAGAAATCGGTCGGCAAGGCGATCGCTTCGTCGAGCGCGTTGGTGTGCAGCGATTGTGTTTGGCCCTGTGTTGCCGCCATAGCTTCAATGGCTGTGCGGGTGACGTTGTTGAAGACATCCTGCGCGGTCAGCGACCAGCCACTTGTCTGGCAATGTGTGCGCAGCGATAGCGAGCGCTGATCCTTCGGTTTGAATTCGGTTTCGATCAGCTTGGCCCACAACAGGCGGGCAGCCCGCATCTTGGCGACTTCCATGAAGAAGTTCATGCCGATTGCCCAGAAGAACGACAATCGCGGCGCAAAGGCATCGATATCGAGACCCGCTGCAACACCGGCGCGGGCGTACTCGATGCCGTCGGCAAGCGTGTAGGCGAGTTCGAGGTCGGCGGTCGCACCGGCTTCCTGCATGTGATAACCGGAGATCGAGATCGAGTTGAATTTCGGCATCTTTTGGCTGGTGTAGGTGAAGATGTCGGCGATGATGCGCATGCTCGGCGCGGGTGGATAGATGTAGGTGTTGCGCACCATGAATTCTTTGAGGATGTCGTTCTGAATGGTGCCGGAGAGTTTTTCCGGCGACACGCCCTGTTCTTCACCGGCGATAATAAAGAGCGCGAGGATCGGCAGAACGGCGCCGTTCATGGTCATCGAGACGCTCATCTCGGACAAGTCAATGCCGGAGAACAGCGTGCGCATGTCGAGAATGCTGTCGATTGCCACGCCGGCCATGCCGACATCGCCTTTTACGCGGGGATGATCGGAATCGTATCCTCGATGCGTCGGGAGGTCGAAGGCGACGGACAGACCCTTCTGGCCGGCGGCAATGTTGCGGCGATAGAAAGCGTTGCTATCCTCGGCGGTCGAGAACCCTGCGTATTGGCGGATGGTCCAGGGTTGCGTGACATACATCGCCGGATAGGGGCCGCGCAGAAAGGGCGCGATCCCGGGCAAACCGTCGATGAAGTCGAGGCCTTGGGTGTCGGCGGCGGTGTAATGTGATTTGAGCGTGATGCCTTCGGGGGTGGGGAAGGTGGTTCCAATCGGTGTCAGTCCGATGGGTCCGACACCCTGATCGGTCCCTTGATCTGGCCCCCGATCAGGCATGTCGAGCGGCAATATTGAGAAGTTCGGGATCTGGGTCATGTCGCACTTCGCAGTTTTCGCTTCTGTAGACGCTGTTGTATCTCGTCCTGAAGATCTTCGATCTCACACTTTAGCAGGAAGGCGTCGTATTCGCCCAGGGTTTCGGATTGCACCTCCCTCGGGAGTATCAACCAGGCCAGGAATAGGAACGGTGCCACGATGAACCATGCCTCGCTGGCCCTGCTGATGCTCTCAACAACCCGCATCGCAACGTGCAAACGCGCCTTGAGGCGATAGGCCCATCTCGCCCGGATGAAGCTGCGCCGCATTCCGTTGCCATGCCAAAGATCCCACCAGCCCGGCTTAACGGAATCGGGCCGTAACGCTTTGATCAACTGCCACGCCGCGGCAAGTCGTGTTGCAAGTGTCTTGTCGCGGCGGATGCGCAGATCATAGCGCAGATTGATCGGCATGCCTGGTGCCTGAAAGATGCGCTTCTATTTCGCCACGCTCAAGCCCACAGCCTTGTGCCTGTCGATCGCGCGCTGGACGAAGCCGGAGGCTTTCACCTCGTCGACGAAGGCTTGTAGGAATGGTGCGGCGGCGACGTTGCGCCTCAGCGTGCCGATGGCCTGCTGGACCGATGTGAACTGGCCATCGAGGATGCGCGCGCCGGGGAGCTTCTGCACTTCCGACAGGAGTTTCGGCTTGAGCCCGGCGAGGGCGTCGAGCTTCTGCGTGACAAAGGTGTTGTACGACGCATCGAGGCCTTCGGCCCAGACGATGGTCGCCTGCTTGATGTTGCGCTCAAGCCAAAGGCCATAGGCGGTGCGCGCACCGCAAGCGATCTTGACGCCGGGCATGTCGATGTCGGCGATGGATTTCAGGGGCGAGCCGGCGGGGACGAGATAGGTCGACTGAATTTCGCAATAAGCCGTGGTGAAGGCGATTTTCTCCGCGCGCTGCGGTTCGGCACCGATGTTGCCGATGTCCCACTCATTGCGCTCGACGGCGTCAGCGAGTTCGCCGGGTGTCTTGTAGGGCACATATTTGACGGGCACGCCCAAGCGGCGGGCTATCTCGGCGCCGATGTCGGGTGAGACGCCTGTCGGATCGCCGGTGCTTGTCTTGCCAGTCACGAGTAGGAAATTAGACATGTTGACGCCGACGCGCAGTGCGCCGGTCGACGTGAGTTCCTTGATGACGGCCGGTGTTGGTGACACAGACATGATGCTCGTAGGTTCCCTGGGTTCAATGGGGTTGCGGGCTAATCCTATGTTAGCACATTTCCGCCGTTCTCGGCACGCATCAAAAGCGGCTGCATTTGCACGATCGGGACGGTTCCAACCATGAAACATGATGTTGAGCCTATGCAGGACACGACCAAGACATCCGCTGCTGCCCAATGGCCATTTCTCGCCCGCTTTATTGAGCGAGAGGCCGCACTTGGGGCATGGGCCGAGGCGAAGGGTCGAACGGCGCATTTCATCTACGAGTTCGTGCGGTTCGGGGTGAAGCAGGCGTGGGCGTGTTTGTTCGCCGGCTTGATGCTGATGCTGATCCTGGCAACGTATCTCTTGTATCCGAAAACCGCGAGCCTCACGCGCTATGATTTCCTGACGCTGGCGGCAATCACCATTCAGGCCGCGATGCTGTGGACGAAACTCGAGACCTGGGAGGAGGCGCGGGTCATCCTGGTGTTTCATGTCGTCGGCACAGTGATGGAGATTTTCAAGACGTCGGTCGGCTCGTGGATCTATCCGGAAGCGAGCGTGCTGCGGATTGCAGGCGTGCCGTTGTTCACCGGCTTCATGTACGCCTGCGTCGGATCGTTCATCGCGCGGTGCTGGCGGTTGTTCGATTTCCAGTTCACCCGCCATCCCCCGCTATGGGCACTCGGGCTGCTGTCGCTCGCGATCTACATCAATTTCTTCACCCATCATTTCCTCGTGGATCTGCGGTCGGTGCTATTCGTCGCCGCGGCGGCGTTGCTCGGGCCGTGTGTGATCCACTATAAAATCTGGAAAGAGCATCGGGCGATGCCGCTGCTGCTGGCGGCGCTGCTGGCGGCGGGGTTCATCTGGTTCGCGGAGAATATTGGGACGTTCTCGGCGGCCTGGATCTATCCCAACCAGAAGGCCGGGTGGAAACCGGTCTCGATCGCCAAATTCGGCAGCTGGTTCCTGCTGATGATCATCAGTTATACGCTGGTAGTGGCGCTGAACACCGTGGCCGACCGACGACGGCATTAGCGACCTGGCACCAAGCGGATTTGCAGCCGCATCACATTCAACTTGCGCAGGGCGGCAACTCCACTATAAGGCCTGAAAAAGGGCGCTGTGCTCCAGGGAGCATCGCGCTCTTTCTTGTTTGCGCCTTCGGTTGCCCACCAGCAACGGGCGCGGCTTTGTTTGCGCCTTAAGTTGCCCACCAGCAATCGGCGCTTGAACACGAGGATGCCATGGCGAACGTGGTCGTGATCGGTGCCCAATGGGGCGACGAAGGCAAAGGCAAGATCGTCGATTGGCTGTCCGAGCGCGCCGACATCGTCGTGCGCTTTCAGGGCGGGCACAACGCCGGCCATACGCTCGTCATCGCCGGCAAGACCTACAAACTCTCGCTGCTGCCGTCGGGCGTTGTGCGGTCCGGCAAGCTCAGTGTCATCGGCAACGGCGTTGTCGTCGATCCCTGGCATCTCGCGAAAGAGATCGAGGGGATCCGCGCGCAAGGCGTCGACGTCAATCCCGGCAATCTGAAGCTCGCAGAAAACGCCACGCTGATCCTGCCGCTGCATCGCGAACTCGACCAGTTGCGTGAGGCGAGCGCGGGTGGGCAGAAGATCGGCACGACCGGGCGCGGCATTGGACCGGCCTACGAAGATAAGGTCGGGCGGCGCGCCGTGCGCGTGCAGGATTTGCGCAATCTGCACAATCTTGGGCCGAAGATCGATCGCCTTTTGGTACATCACAACGCGCTGCGCAAGGGCCTCGGGCAGCCGCTGATCGACAAGGACCAGTTGATTGCCGAGCTGACCGCGATCGCGCCGAAGATCATGCCTTATGTCGACACGGTGTGGGAGACACTGGACAAGGCGCGCAAAGCGGGCAAACGCATATTGTTTGAGGGTGCGCAAGGCGCGTTGCTCGATATCGATCACGGCACCTACCCCTACGTCACTTCGTCGAATACCATCGCGGCACAGGCGGCGACGGGTTCCGGCGTCGGGCCGCACGGCATCGGCTATGTCCTGGGGCTCGCCAAAGCCTACACGACGCGCGTCGGCTCGGGCCCGTTCCCGACGGAGTTGCTGGATGACACGGGCGAGCCCGATGCGATCGGCAAGTTGATCGGCGAGCGTGGCCGCGAATTCGGCACGGTGACGGGGCGCGCGCGCCGCTGCGGCTGGTTCGACGCGGTGCTGGTGCGGCAGGTGGCGAAGGTCGCCGGCATCAATGGCATCGCGCTGACCAAGATGGATATTCTCGATCCGCTGGTGGAGATCAAGGTGTGTGTCGGTTATGAACTCGACGGCCAGCGGTTCGATCGGCTGCCGGCAGGGATGAACCAGCAGGCACGCGTCAAGCCGATCTACGAAACGATGCCGGGCTGGCAGTCGTCGACGGCGGGGAAACGCTCCTGGGCTGATCTGCCGGCGCAGGCGATCAAGTACGTCAAGCGCATTGAAGAACTCATTGAATGCCGCGTCGACCTGCTCTCAACCAGCCCCGAACGTGACGACACGATTTTGGTCCGCGACCCGTTCCAGGATTGATACCAGTATTCGCGGATGATGATGTTGGGTTACGCGCGTTGGCTTGCGCAAAGCGTGGCAAATCTCCAGCGCGGGCTGACCCAACCTACACGGTAGGAATTTTCCGAACGCAGCGCCGTAGGTTGGGTTAGCGTGGCCAAAGCTCGTGCGATAACCTCTCAACATCAGACCCACGCGTAACCCAACATCACACCCACGACTCCAACATGTTGGGTTCGACGCATCAGCCTGTGCAGCCCATGGCGTGTTGACTGGCATGTGGTCCCAACATCAAACTTCCATGCCGAATGATCGCGCACCCCTCACCGCATCACCCTTTCCTGCCGCAAACTCGGTACCACCCAGAACGCCAGCGTACCGATGAGCGCGGCGGCGATGGCGAGGCTGAAGGACGCAGTGTAGTTGCCGGTTGCCTGATGCAGCAGGCCTGACACCCAGGAGCCAACGCCGGCGCCGAGGCCGAGCGCCATCGACAGCGTTCCGAAGATCGAGCCGACGTTGCCGCCGTGGAAGATCTTGGCAACGAGGGCGACCAGGATCGGTCCGCGCGCGCCCTGCATCAGGCCGAAAAAGACGACGAAGCCGTACATCAAGAGGACTGACGGCGACCAGGCGACGGCGATCAGCGAGGCGATGCCGAGGATGGTCGAGGCGTAGGACAGCGTCGCGGCGGCACGGCGTCCCTTTCGATCGGACAGCCAGCCGATGGCAATGATGCCGATGGTCGAGAGCATGCCGGTCATGCCGAAGGCGCTGGCCGCGACGAGCGGACTGAAGCCCTGCTCGACCAAATGCGCGACGGAGTGCGGCAATACGGAGTAGGCGGCAATGGAAGTCATGAAGTAGACCAGGAACAGTGCCCAGAAGGCGCCGGTGCGCAGCGCAGTGGAGACTGTCCAATGGGTCTCGCCGCTGGTCTGGCGCACGGCGCGCAACGTGCGCCATTCTTCGGAACCTTGCGAATAACGCCGCAGCGGCAACATCCACAGCGCCGGGATGACGCCTAAGGTGGCGAGCCCGAGCCAGCGATAGGCCGATTGCCAGCCCCCCGCGTCGATCATCAGTTGCGCGGCCGGCGGGATCAGCAGCATGCCGAATCCAACCGCCGCATAGGGCAACGAGGCGATCGTGCCGATGCGGCTGGAGAACCAGCGCGAGAGCAATGCCGACGCGGTGACCATGCCAAGGGCAGCAACACCGAGCCCGCCGAGCAGACCGATGCCGGCGTAAACGTGCCAGAGCTGCGTTGCCGAAGCGGACAGCCAATAGCCAAGGCCGAGGGCGGCCAGACCTGCGGTGTAGGTGATGCGGGCACCAAGGCGATCAATAAGTTGACCGGCAAAAGGGGCGGCGAGGGCGTAGCCCAGCATGAAGATCGAGTAGGTCAGCGCCATCTCTGCGCGGGTTGCGCCTAGCGCCTTCTCGACCGGTAACAAGAAGACGGCGAACGTTTCGGTGACGCCGCGGCCAACGGTATTCATGACAAACGTCACGGCAACGAGGCCTGACAGGAAGAGGCGCGATGGCGCGTTTTGCCCCGGTTGAACCGGCTCTGCGTTCGGCACTGGAAAACACTGCCCATGATGGGCACCTTGCCCGATTGCTGGTGATCGTTCCGTTGTCAGCATCGGCTATTCGCGTGCCGATCACAAGACTGAGGAGATGGCCATCGATCTCAACCAGCTTCTCGATCATCAGCGCCGGCCCGAAGTCGGCTACCGTTCACGAAGGGACATCTCAACCCCGGCAGTCGTCGCTGCCGCAGGGCGGTTGTTTGACGGTTTGCCGCGACACGCTGACACAAGACCCAGGTCGCCGCGCTGGTGGTAGGCCCGAACCAGTCGCTTCACCTGCTCCACCTCTCGTCCCTTAACACACCGGACCACGACCAGCCGCTCGCGTTCGTCCGCGCCTATCGTCACAATATACACCACCTTCATACACCACCTTCAGCCCCCCATCCGCAAATCCGCGAAAATGGGACATCTCAACTTTGCTCAAAGGGGACATCTGAACTTGGGGCTAACCGGAAGCTTTTTGACGCTTGCCAATGTGCCGGCCAATTAGTAGTATGCTGGCACTCATGATCATCTCAACTCTGAAAGTGGTCCTCTGGATCCGCTGTCGCAGTTGTTTTGTCGTGTTCGCTCGCGTTTTTGACGCGTTTCTGAATCGGCCGGTAAGGTCCGACGTCAGCAACCCTGGAATGGCAAAGGCCAGAATTGCTAGGTTTGATGAGTAACTCCGGTGCCCCGGCAATGGATGCGCGCTTCATTCGTGAAGTCGGCCTCGCGTCTCAGGTCGCCGGTCTCGTCGAACCCGTGCTGGAAGACCTCGGCTTTCGTCTCGTCCGCGTCAAGGTTTCAATGCGGGAAAACGCGACGCTGCAGATTATGGCGGAGCGACCCGACGGGACCATCTCGGTCGAAGAATGTGCCGTGATCTCGCGGGATGTATCCGCGGTACTGGATGTGCATGACCCTATTCCGAGCGGCTATCATCTGGAGGTGTCATCGCCCGGTATCGACCGTCCCCTCGTTCGCCCGTCGGATTTCGAAACGTGGGCCGGGTATGAGGCCAAGATCGAACTGAAAGAGGCAGTATCCGGCCGTAAGCGCTTCAAGGGACGACTCGAAGGATTTGCCGATGGTGAAGTGCGACTCGAGACCGAATTGGCCGCGGACGAACTTGGAAATGGCACTGAGGCGACACGGCAGGTGATTGGACTACCCGTGGCTTTGGTTGGAGAAGCCAAGCTGGTTCTCACAGATGACCTGATACGTGAGGCACTGACCCGCGCAAAAAAGGCACGAGAAGGCAAGGGTGATGCGGCCGTCATGGACGGTGGCGACGCACCGGAACTGGATACAATATCACTTGAACGGTCTGGACGGCGGCAGAAGCCACGTCGGCCGGACCGAAAGACTGGCCGGATCAACTAGCGCGTATCAAGCACAAGCGACGTAGAGGACTTGAGAACAATGGCTCAGGCAGGAATTGCCTACAATCGATTGGAACTCTTGCAGATCGCCGAGTCGGTGGCGCGCGAGAAAACGATTGATCGCAAGGTCGTCATCGGTGCCATGGAGGATGCCATTCAAAAGGCGGCTAAGAGCCGATATGGCGCGGAAAACGACATTCGCTGCGAGATTGATCCCAAAACCGGCGAAACGAAGCTCACACGTGTACTGACGGTCGTCGAGTTGGTGGAGAACAACTCAACGCAAGTCACCGTTGATGACGCCAAGCGCCGCAATCCCGAAGCCAAGGTTGGCGATCTGATCGCGGAAACGTTGCCGCCGCTGGAATTCGGCCGCGTCGCTGCGCAAAACGCCAAGCAGGTCATCGTTCAAAAAGTCCGCGAGGCCGAACGCGAGCGTCAACACAACGAATACAAGGATCGCATCGGCGAAATCGCCAACGGCACCGTTAAGCGTGTCGAATACGGCAATGTCATCGTCGACCTGGGCCGAGCCGAAGGGATTGTTCGCCGCGACGAAATGATCCCGCGGGAAAACATTAAGCTCGGCGATCGCATTCGTGCCTACATCTACGACGTCCGGCGCGAGCAGCGCGGGCCGCAGATCTTTCTCTCGCGCGCCAAGCCCGAATTCATGTCGAAGCTCTTCGCTCAGGAAGTGCCGGAGATCTACGACGGCATCGTCAAGATCATGTCGGTTGCCCGCGACCCGGGCTCGCGCGCAAAAATCGCGGTGATTTCCAAGGATTCCTCCATCGATCCGGTTGGCGCTTGTGTCGGCATGCGCGGCCAACGCGTGCAGGCGGTCGTTGCCGAACTCCAGGGTGAAAAAGTCGACATCATCCAATGGAAACAGGACGCCGCTGAGTTCATCGTCAACGCACTGGCTCCCGCTGAGGTTTCCAAAGTCGTGTTGGATGAGGACTCCAACCGCATTGAAGTCGTGGTGCCGGAAGGCCAGTTGTCTCTCGCCATCGGCCGTCGCGGTCAGAACGTCCGCCTAGCGTCTCAGTTGACGGGTTGGGACATCGATATCCTCACCGAGCAGGAGGAAAGCGAACGGCGCCAGAAGGAGTTCACCGAGCGCTCGAGCTTGTTCATGGAAGCACTCGACGTCGACGAAACGATCGCGCAATTGCTGGCTTCGGAAGGTTTCGAGTCGGTCGAAGAAGTTGCATTTGTCGACGCCAATGAAATCGCCCATATCGAAGGGTTCGACGAAGAAACCGCGTCAGAGTTGCAGGCGCGTGCCAAGGAATTCCTCGACAAACAGGAAGCGGCGCGCGACACCAAACGCAAGGAGCTCGGCGTGGCCGACGACATGTCAAAAATTGCCGGCATGACCACCGCGATGATGGTTGCGCTTGGCGAAAACGGCGTCAAGACCGTCGAAGATTTTGCTGACTGCGCCACTGACGACCTTGTTGGCTGGACAGAACGGAAAAAGGACAAAGACGCAGAACCTGTCCGTCACAAAGGAATTCTGGCGGAATTCGAAGTGAACAAGAAGGACGCGGAGGACATGATCATGGCCGCCCGCGTCTTGGCTGGTTGGATTACGCAAGCTGACTTCGACAAAATGAAAGCGGATGCCGAGGCTGCTAAGGCCGCTGCAGCGAGTGGCGCGGAAGTGCCGAGTGCCGCCGCCGCGCCTGTTAAGACTTGAGCTGGAAATGGAGCGGAGCGAACATCACAGTGAACAGGCCAAAGCCTCGTACGAAGGCTGGACTGATTGACGCAGATGGGCCCGAAGCCCGTCTGTGCGCCGTGACACGCGCCGAAAAAAATCCAGACGATCTCATCCGATTTGTCGCCGGCCCAGATGGCACCATTGTGCCCGACCTGAGCCGCAATCTACCCGGGCGCGGGATCTGGATCAGCTTGAGCAAAACGATCGTCCAGACGGCAACCGTCGCCACCTTTAGCAAGAGTTTGAAATCACAGATCAAAATCCCGGCAGACCTTGCCGATCTCATCGAAAGGCTGATGCTCGATCGAACCCGCGCCGCCCTGAGTTTTGCGAAAAAAGCCGGCTTGGTGACCGCAGGTTATATGAAAGTCGACCAAGTCATATCGGCGCAAGAGGCCGTTGCGCTGGTCCAGGCATCGGATGGCGCTGATGACGGCATCGATCGGTTAGCCCGCAAATTTCAAGGTATCGGCCAAATGTATGGTCGCCTTGCCCCAATCGTCAGGGAATTGACTAGCGATGATTTGGGTTTAGCCATCGGCCGCGCAAATGTGATACACGCTGCATTGGCAGAGGGTGGGCAGACCCAGAAGTTCTTGGGCGAATGCAACCGCCTCAAGCAATATCGACTTGGACGAAGCGACGACAAACACGTGGCACCCGATCAACCGATCGTGCCATCGATCACTTCGAGCGCTGACTAGGTGAACACGGGTACCGTATGAGCGAGACGAAAGACACGACCGACAAGACAGTTACCGGTGCCGGAACGGGCGCGGCAGGGTCAGGGCGTAAGCCAATGAGCCTGAAGCGCAACGTCGATGCTGGACATGTCCGGCAAAGCTTCAGCCATGGACGGTCTAAATCCGTCGAGGTCATCAAAAAGAAGACCCGGAAAGTTGCTGGTGCTGGTGGCGACAAGGACGATGTTGCCGCGACCGATACACAGATTGACGATCAAGCCCTCGGTGGCCTGTCCAATAACGAGATGGACAAGCGCCGCAAGGCACTCGAAGACCAGCGCATCCGTGACGAAGCGATGCAACTTGAGCGCGACGCGCGCAACGCCGAAGCCCGCACGGCTGAGGCAGAAATCGCAAGATTGAAAGCGGAAGACGCCAGGGCGCGCGCTGATGCCGGCGATCCAACTGCCCCAGCTGCCCCATCCCAAGCTGACGTCGCAGTTCAGCCGTCGGTAAGTCAGCCGGCAACAACTGGCCCGACAACGACGCCATTAACGGCGAAAGCCGGCCCGAAGCCCGGCGACCTCCTGAAAACATCCGACACACCGGCCGCACGCAAACTTGAACCGCTGACCAAGCGTTCACCGCGACCGGTGCAGGAGTCCGAGGAAGAAGAAAGCCGCGCCAAGAAGAAGTTCGGCGTGAAGTTGCCGATCAAGGCACCGGTCAAGGCACCCGAAGAAGCCAAGCAGCGCGTCAAGCTGACGATTAACAACGCGTTTGACGAGCAACAGCGCGAGCGCTCGCTGGCCTCATTGAAGCGCCGCCGTGAACGCGAGCGCTTGAAGGCACTCGGCGTTTCTCAAGCCCGGGAAAAAATCATGCGCGAAGTGACAATTCCTGAGGTCATTACGATCCAGGAACTGGCCAACCGCATGACCGAGCGGGCCGTCGATGTGATCAAGCTGCTGATGAAGCAGGGCGCGATGCATCAGATCAACGATGTGATCGATGCCGATACGGCAGAACTTATCGTCACCGAATTCGGGCACACGCCGAAACGCGTATCTGAAGCCGACGTTGAAACGGGCTTTATCGCGGCCAAGGACGTCAACGAGATCTTGGCGCCTCGTGCTCCAGTCGTTACCATCATGGGTCATGTCGATCACGGCAAAACCTCGCTGCTCGACGCGATCCGGCAAACCAATGTCGTCTCCGGCGAAGCGGGCGGCATTACGCAGCATATCGGTGCCTACCAGGTTACGACGGCAACCGGCGCGAAGATCACATTCATTGATACGCCCGGCCACGAAGCCTTCACGGCCATGCGCGCCCGCGGCGCCAAGGTCACGGACATCGTCGTCCTCGTCGTCGCTGCCGACGACGGCGTCATGCCGCAGACCGTCGAAGCGATCAATCATGCCAAGGCCGCAGGCGTGCCGATGATCGTGGCCATCAACAAGATGGACAAATCGCAATCCGACCCGAATCGGGTCCGCACGGAATTGCTGCAGCATGAGGTCATCGTCGAGAGCATGTCGGGGGAAACACTCGACGTTCCCGTCTCAGCCCTGAAGCGCACGGGTCTCGACAAGCTGCTCGAAGCGATCGCGCTGCAAGCTGAACTGCTGCAATTAAAGGCTAACCCTGATCGCTCGGCCGAAGGTTTCGTGATTGAAGCGAAGCTTGAGCGTGGTCGCGGACCGGTTGGCACTGTGCTCGTCCAGCGCGGCAGACTGAAAGTCGGCGACATTGTTGTCGCTGGCATGGCCTGGGGCCGTGTGCGCGCGTTGCTCGACGATCAAGGGCACCCCGTGAAGGACGCCGGCCCGTCCGTGCCCGTTGAGATCCTCGGCTTCGATAGCGCTCCCGATGCCGGCGACCAGTTCGCCGTCGTTGAAAATGAAGCGCGCGCGCGTGAGATCACCGACTACCGTGTCCGCAAGCGTCGTGAGACGCTCGGTTCCGCCGGAACCACGCGCACACTCGAAACCATGATGCAGCAAATCAAGGACGCCAGCCGCAAGGACTTCGTGCTGGTGGTCAAGGGCGATGTGCAGGGTTCGGTCGAGGCGATCGGCGGGGCACTGGCAAAAATCGGGAACGATGAAGTCACGGCACGCATTGTGCACTCGGGCGTCGGCGGTATTACCGAATCTGACGTTGCCCTCGCCAACGCGTCCAAAGCGATCATCATCGGCTTCAATGTTCGCGCTAATGTGCAGGCCAAGCAATTGGCTGACAGCCACGGCATTGAAATTCGCTATTACTCGATTATCTATGACCTCGTCGACGAAGTAAAAGCCGCGATGTCCGGCCTGCTGGCGCCGACAAAGAAAGAGAACTTCCTCGGCTACGCGACGATCAAGCAGGTGTTCAACATCTCGAAAGTCGGCAAGATCGGCGGATGTCAAGTCACCGAAGGCAAGGTCGAGCGTGGCGCCAAGGTCCGACTGTTGCGCGACAAGGTCGTCATCCACGAAGGTACACTATCTGTGCTCAAGCGCTTCAAGGACGATGTGCGCGAAGTACCGTCTGGCCAGGAGTGCGGCATGGCCTTCGCCAACTATCAAGACATCCGCGAAGGCGACGAAATTGAATGCTTCAAGGTCGAGATCATTCAACGGTCGCTCTGAGTGCAACCGGATCTGCCGAAGTCACTCGGGACTGCCAATGAGCGCGACATGGTCGCATTCAATGGGGAATGGCCACCAGCGCAATGTCTGAAACCATGGCTGGTTCGAGCCCGGCCCAGGAACTTGTCATGACTAGACGGCAGCACAAAAGCAGCACGAAACAGCCCGACGCAAAAGGCCCATCGCAGCGGATGCTCCGCGTCGGCGAGATGATGCGCCATAAGGTGGCAGCTCTGTTGTCACGTGGCGAGGTACATGACGATATCCTTTCCGCGACTGTCATCACCGTTTCAGAAGTTCGGTTATCACCGGATCTGCGGTTGGCGACGATCTACGTGATGCCGCTTGGTGGCAAGGACGTCGACGCCGTGCTGGCCGCGCTTGAGCGCAACAAGAAATTCATCCGCGGCGAGATTACGGACAGTCTCAGTCTCAAGTTCGCACCCGACATCCGATTTCGGCGAGATGAAACCTTCGATGAAGCCGAGCGCATTGACAAGCTGCTGTCCAGCGACCGCGTTCGGCGCGATGTTCAAAAACAAAATGAATAGTGCCGCAGACAATCCTGCAGGTACCAATAGAATGCCGGTTCGCAAATCTAAACGTTGAAAACTCGGCCTCGATTGCGATTTGTCGCGAGCGGACACAAACCGTCGCGATCCTGTTCCTTCATCTCAAGCCTAAAGATTCGACCCACGCCATGGCACGACGCAAACGAGGCAACCCTGTCAACGGCTGGATCATCCTGGACAAGCCCGAGGGGATTACGTCGACCCAATCCGTCGGCGCCGTACGCCGCCTGTTCGACGCACAGAAGGCCGGGCATGCCGGCACTCTCGATCCACTTGCGACGGGCATACTTCCGATCGCGCTTGGGGAAGCAACCAAGACTGTCCCGTTCGCGGTGGATGGCCAGAAAGCCTATCGCTTCACCGTTCGCTGGGGGGCCGAGACGACAACCGACGATCGCGAAGGCGACGTGACGAAATCCAGTGATCACCGCCCTACCCGAGCAGAGATCGAAGCACTTTTGCCACGTTTCGTCGGCGAGATCTTGCAAACACCGCCAGCCTTCTCAGCCATCAAGATTGACGGTGAGCGTGCCTATGATCTCGCTCGCAGTGGTGCCGAAGTGATCCTCGAAGCACGTCCGATCTTTATCGACGCACTTCGATTGGTCGATATGCCGGATGCCGACACGTCGATCATCGAGGCTGAGTGCGGCAAAGGCACATACGTGCGCGCCCTGGCACGCGACCTCGGCCGACTGACCAAATGCTACGGCCATGTCACCAAACTACGCCGGACCCGTGTCGGTGCATTTGATGAGGCAAAGTCCGTGACGTTGGACGAACTGCGTGCCGCGGCGGAGAGTGACGACCGCGCCCAACTGCAAGCATTCCTTGCGCCTGTAGAATCAGCGCTCGACGATATCGTTTGCTTGCCTGTGAGTTCGTCGGACGCATCGCTCCTCACACGTGGCCAAGCTGTGTTGATTCGAGGTCGCGACGCACCCGTCATGACGGGCCCCGCCTATGCCGTCTGCAAAGGCGTGCTCATTGCTCTCGGTGATTTGGAGAAAGGCGAATTTCGCCCGTCGCGCGTTTTCAATTTATCGTAGCGGACAGGATTAGCCGCCCCACGAACAGCTGAGCCGCTGGCAGGTGTTGCTGGGAGCATTGCCGATCTGGCAGCGCGCCGTGACCATTTTACAGGAACGGCAGGTGTAGGACGAAAGGCAGCCGCGAACTGCGCCGGTGCGCGCGAAATTGCAGGTCCGGATCACTTGACAGTCTCGCCCGCCATTGAGGGCTCCCGGTTCAAAGTTTTGCGCTGACGCAGTCGATACTGCCGCCAAGGACAACGTCAAAAGAGTGATCGCTGCGAAGCTCAGACGAAACGACCGGATAGCGACTACGATCATGGAATTCCTCGCCACAGCGACAATTGTGCCTGAATGTGCGGCAAGACGGATGGCGAACGCAATATGGCACGACCGAAAATGGTGTAAAGGGCACGCCATGTGGCATTGCGGTTGCCGACCAAATGGGCGTAACCGCACAATGCCTAGCGTTTGGCCCGTACCTCGGCGGCATAATCGTTCAGCAGGGTCTCTGAAAGCTTCCCGGGCTTATAGGTGTACGGGCCGATTTCTGCGACAGGCGTGACCTCGGCGCCGGTGCCGCAGATGAAGCACTCGTCAAATGTCGCGAGTTCCTCCGGCATGATCCGCTTTTCGACCACCGGAATCTGACGTGCCCGAGCCAAATCCAGCACCGTCCTGCGCGTGATCCCGTCGAGGAAACAGTCCGCGATCGGCGTGATGAGTTTGCCGTCCTTGATGAAGAAAACATTGGCGCCGGTGCATTCTGCGACCCGCCCCTGCCAGTCCATCATCAGCGCGTCGGCATAGCCCTTCTTCTCGGCTTTGTGCTTCGAGATGGTGCAAATCATATAGAGGCCGGCGGCTTTCGAATTCGACGGCGCGCAGGCCGGATCAGGGCGGCGGAATTCCGCAATATCGAGCCGAATGCCCTTCATTTTTGTTGCCGGATCGAACATCGACGGCCAATCCCATGTGGCGATGGCGACATGAATTTTGTTGTGCTGAGCGGCCACGGCCATCATTTCGCTGCCCCGCCAGGCCACTGGACGAATGTACTGATCGCCGCCGCCATTGAGACGCAGAACCTCAGCCTTGGCCGCGACGATCGCGTCGACTGAATAGGGAATTGTGAAATCGAGAATTTCGGCTGACCGGTGAAAACGTTCGGTGTGTTCTCGCGACTTGTAGATCGACCCGCCGTACGCACGCTCGCCTTCAAAAACGCAAGAGCCATAGTGCAGGCCATGCGTGAGCACGTGAACCTTGGCATCCCGCCACGGGACCACCTTGCCGTCCATCCAGATGAAGCCGTCGCGGTCGTCAAATGGGATGAGTTCAGCCATGGTCCCCGGGTCCTCAAAAGATGAAGGTACACACCTCGATCAACGACCGAACGGCCAACGCGCAATCGCTTGCGCCTGACCGGGGGATCTCGCTGTGAACACGCGCGAAATCCGCGGAATCGGTCCGAAGTCGTTCCTGCCAATCGATAGTATTGACTTGCCAGGGGTAACAATCGTGGTCAAATATGTCAACATGACTGACATATTTAGCCGCCCGCTCGACTTGGCCAAACAGGCCGAGCCCAAGCGGCCAAAGTCCAGACCCGAACGCGACGCCGGCCCCGTCAGTAGTGCCGCGCGGCTAAAGCCAGTCGATCAGGGCTTGCGCGATGAGCCGGCCGAACGCGCATTGGCAACGGGGCCAACGGCCGTTGAGCCGGAACTGCTTGCTTTGGTCGAGCTGTTCTTTTTTGCGTATCGGGACTTTACGGGAGAACCAGACGCCATTCTAGCCGAATACAAGCTCGGCCGCGCCCATCATCGCGTCTTGCATTTCGTCAATCGCAATCCTGGACTTCGCGTTGCCGATCTTCTTGAACTACTGAAGGTAACCAAACAAAGCCTCGCCCGAGTTCTGAAAACCCTCGTCGACCAAGGTTGGGTCGAGCAAATCTCCGGTGCAGACGACCGCCGCGAACGTCTGCTGTATTTGACGGCGCGCGGTACGGGGCTGGCCAATAAGCTCGCGCAGATGCAGTTGGCACGGGTTCACCGAGCACTCAAAGAGGCCGGCGCCAACAGCAGCGAAACCGTACAGACGTTCCTGTTCCAAATGATCGGGGTCGCTGAGCGCGAACACATTGGCAGTGTCCTCAGTCCAGCAGTGTCCCGTAAATCCAAGGCGTAATAGGGTGGTACCGTGTCTCAATCAGTTCGCAACGAGCCGCTCCCTGACAATGCCCCGCACATTCTCGTGGTCGACGATGACCACCGGATTCGCGATCTGTTGGCTCGCTATCTCTATGAGAACGGATTCCGCGTGACACCAGCGGCTGATGCGATCAGCGCACGTGCCGCGATGCGCGGTCTCGCCTTCGACCTTGTCATCCTGGACATAATGATGCCCGGCGAGGACGGCCTTTCCCTGGCGCAATCCTTGAAGCAGATTTCAGCTGTTCCCATTTGCATGCTGACCGCACGGTCTGACACCAGCGATCGCATCAAAGGGTTAGAAATTGGCGTCGATGACTATGTGACCAAGCCGTTCGAACCGCGAGAACTGGTCTTGCGATTGCAGAATATCCTGCGACGCGGGCGCGCATCGCCTGGCACGTCACGCGACGACGTCAAGATGGGAGAATTCATATTCCACATCGCTCGCGGCGAACTGAAACGTGGTGAGGAGACCATGAAAATTACCGAACGCGAGCGCGATTTGCTCCGCATGTTTGCCCAGCGTCCTGGCCTGCCGATCCCTCGCCATGAACTCGCAAGCGACAACTCGACGGGTAGCGAGCGTGCCATCGACGTCCAGATCAACCGCCTCAGACGCAAGATCGAAATCGATCCATCCAATCCAGTGTACCTCCAGACCGTGCGCGGCAAAGGCTACATCCTGCATTCCGATTGACAGCACCGAGCCCAGCGAACGGGAGACGAAACGACGATCGATGGCGTCAACAGAACAGCGAGAAGACCGGCAAACTCTGCCATGGCGCAAAGCGCTCAGTGGGTTCTCCGCGCGCGCGGGAGCGCTCTTTGCAGAGCTCATGCCGAAAGGCCTTTACGCCCGCGCGTTGTTGATCATCATTGCGCCGATCGTGCTGCTTGAAAGTGTCGTTGCTTTCACCTTCATGGAGCGCCACTGGAACCAGGTCACACGACGGCTGTCGGAGGCGACAGCACGCGATATTTCTGCGGTCGTCGAAATGTACGAAACCTTTGAGTTTGATGGCGACTATTCACGGCTGGTCGATCTTGCCCAAAGCAAACTCGGTCTGTCATCGCTGCAAGTCCTTCCTGCCGGCGAATTGCCGACCGCGCAGCCGAAGCCGTTTTTCGGGCTGCTCGATCGCGCGCTTGAGGACGAGTTGAAGCGACAGGTGCGGCGACCGGCGTGGATCGACACCGTTGGCCAGTCCAATCACGTTGAAATCCGTGTGAAGCTCGACACCGGCGTCCTCAGGTTCGTCGCGCCGCGTGGACAGATTTACGCCTCGAACAGCCACATCTTCCTGGTCTGGATGGTCGGCACATCCGTCGTGCTGTTGACCGCCGCCATTCTATTGCTGCGCAATCAGATCAAACCAATCCTGCGTCTCGCCGAAGCCGCGGACGAATTCGGCAAGGGCCGCAACATCCCCGATGATTTCAAGCCGCGCGGCGCGCGTGAAGTTCGAGCTGCTGCACAGGCATTTTTGGAAATGCGCGACCGCATCAAGCAGCATGTCGACCAACGAACGACAATGTTGGCCGGCGTCAGCCATGACTTGCGAACGGTTCTGACGCGCTTCAAGCTGGAACTCGAATTGATCGGCGACAACCCCGAGGTCGAGGCGCTCAAAGCCGATGTTCAGGAAATGCAGCACATGCTGGAGGATTATCTGGCGTTTGCCCGTGGTGATGGTGGCGAAGAGTCGAAGGCAACCAACGTCCGCGAGTTGCTCGAAGAGATCCACGAAGAAGCGCAATACTATGGCGCCGACGTTGTTCTCGACATGGGAAAACGCCGCCGCGAACTCGTCGTTCCGCTGAAACGGCAGGCGATCAAACGCGCCATCACGAACCTTGTCAGCAACGCCGCCCGTTTCGGCGACAAAGTCTCCATTCGCGCCATGACGGAGCGGGGATCGCTGCGCATTGATGTTGACGATGACGGACCCGGCATTCCCGCGGGCGAACGCGATAACGTCTTCCGACCCTTCTATCGCCTGGACCACGCGCGCAATCAGGACGCCGGCAATTCCGGGCTCGGCCTCGCCATCGCTCGCGATATCGCCAAGAGCCATGGCGGCGACATTGATCTGGGCACCAGCGCGCTGGGCGGGCTCAAAGCCTCGGTACGCGTTCCGCTTTGAACTCAGATCTGGGTGGCAAATCGGGACTTTGTTTGTGCGATGCAACACTTTGCCCGGGGGCTATCCGCGATCACCGATGCAGAGTAAGATTCTTGCAGACGTCGCAAGAACAGGAGTTGGCGGCCAATAACGGCCACAAGCGCGGCGACCAACAGAGGAAACGATCCCATGAAGCGCAGGACAATTTTGAGCGGCCTTGGTGTTACTGCTGTCACAGCCGTCACCGGTTTTCCCAGCATCGGTCGCGCGCAAGCGCCGATCACCCTCAATGGCGCCGTGCAATTCAACGACGACCATGCCTTCACCAAGGCGCTCGCTCGGTTCGCCGACCTTGTGAACAAGTACTACGGCAAGCCGGTCAACTTTGTCCTGCATAAGAACTCCGCTCTCGGCCTCGAGAAGCAATATTTCGAATACATGGCGCAAGGCAAAGCCGTCGACTACGGCATCGTCTCACCTGCCCACATGAGCACGTTCGCCAAAGCCGCTCCGTTCATCGACGCGCCATTCGTGTTCCGCGACATCGTCCACATGAACAAGGTCGTTGCCGCCAACTTCTTGAAGCCCATCGCCGATGAAGTGGCGCAGAAGGCGGAAGTGATGCTGATCGGCAATGCCGGCGGTGGCGTGCGCAACATCTTCTCGAACAAGCCGTTCAAGAACCTCGCCGAGATGAAGGGCCTCAAGGTCCGCGTTCAAGGTGCGCCGATCTGGTCGCGCACGTTCACCGCTGCCGGTATGAGCCCGACGGTGATTGCCTACAACGAAGTCTATAACGCTATTCAGAACGGCGTCATCAATGCTGGCGAGAACGAGGCTGCCGGCGTCGAAGCGATGAAGTTCTACGAGGTCGCCCCAAGCCTGTGCATGACGCAGCATGCGGTCTCGATCCGGCCGATCTGCTTCTCGGTGAAGACGCTCAAGACATTGCCGAAGGAACTGCAGGATGCGATCGTCAAGGCGGGTGCGGAAGCCGGCGACTTTGGCCGCGCACTTGAAAGCAGCGAAGAGACGGTCAAGCTCGACACCCTGGAGAAGGCCGGCAAGTTAAAGCGCGTCCCGTTCGAAGAGCGCGATGCCATGAAGAAACTGGTCGATCCCGTCATGGCCGCCTACGCCAAGGAAATCGGCGCCGAGGACATCTACGCCAAAATCAACGGCGTCTGATCGCCGGCATACTGTTTTGCCAATCGCTGATGTCGCCGCTGTTACGCTCTGACGGGCCAAGGGCGGCGACATTGTGCATTGGCGTCCAAAAATCAGCGCTCAAAATTTGCCTGCGGCATGGCCTTCAACCGTGTCGCCGGCGATAGCAGCATGACGATTGCTGAAATCGCAAACAGCGTTGCCGCCAACCACATCGCGCCTTTCGGGCCAAACGACCGTCGCCGTCACTGCTGCCGCTAGCGCGCCAATCGGCCGGACGCCGTAGATCGTCGTCGAAATGGTCGCGCCAACCCGACCAAGCAAAGCGCCGGGCGTTACAATCTGCCGGGCGCTGGTCTGCAGCACCAGCCATGTCATCGGCCCAAACCCCAGGCAAAAAAAGCCCAACAGAGTTGACCATGGTCCGAGTTCAAGCTGGGCAAAGCCGAGATCAATGTGGTTCATCGACCCTGGACCGGCCAGCGCCACCATCGCAACGATCCCAAGACCACAACTCAGCGGGCCGAAAACGAACATCAGGCCCGTCGGCAGCCGCGCAATCATCGCTGGCGCCGCCAATGAACCGAGCACGAGGCCCGTACCATAGATCGACCACGCTGCCCCAATCGCCGCGATCGACATGCCAAGCTCCTGGCTCGCGTAGACCGCAAAAATCGCGGTCAAGGCGAAGAATGCCGAATTCCAGGCAATGGCACACAACGCAATCGCCCGCAGCAGCGGCTCCTGGATCACGAAGGTCGCGCCCTCGCGGATCGCCATCATCATCGACATCGTGGATGGTGCCGCAACGGGTTCGTCCGGCAGTAAACGGCTGGCCATCAAGGCTATCAATCCGCCTCCAAACGCCGCCGCAAATCCTAACGCACTCGATTGTCGCGCAACCAGATGTGCGGCGATCAGCGGCGCGGCTATGCAGATAATGGCGCGGCCAAACTCAAGGGTTGCGTTGGCGGTCGATAGGCGCGCGCGATCAATGTGACGTGGCAACAAGGCGAAGACCGCCAGCACCAGCATGACGACGCCGGCCGCGATGCAAAAGGCAGCGAGCGCCAGAACCGTTGGTGGAGCGTACCCTGAAACGACTGCACTGCCACCGATCGCCGCGCCAACCAGCATAGTCGTTGCGCCCGCAAGCATGATGGTCCGTCGCGGCAGGGTATCGGCCAGAACGCCAACCGGTAGTGACACCAGCAGCCAGGCGGCCGCATGTACTGCGACAACGGTACTGATCGTTCCAGCCCCATAGCCAGCGGCCAGCAGCATCAGCGGTAACATGGCCAGCATCATTTGATCGGCGACGTGCGCGGCAAATGTCGCACACGCGAGTTTGGCAAATGCACTGGACGGCATACGGACCCCGCAGCAATTTTGATCATCCAGCCAACACCGGTCCAAGGACGTGAAGCAACCCGAATCCTGTCGGCGACACGACAACTGCGCAGAATTAGAGGAGCAGAGACCTTTGCTATGCCGATTGGTGTCTGGCGTTTATGCCGTGCATTGGCTAGCCTGTGAGACAATGTGCCGTCGAAGCCAGAGCCGATCACCAAGCGGACTTGGACGATCGCCTGGACTGCAGGCTGTGACGGCATCGGGGGAGGACAGACGATGACGACTGACATGATGGCGCCGCCGAGCCTTTGGCGGCGGATCACAGCTGGATATGCCAAGCTCCTCGAAGTCATGCTCGCCGCCTGCGTCGGCATCCTCATCATTCCCGTCACTTTGCAGGTTATCTCGCGCTACACGGCGCTGTTCCCGGCCTACATTTGGACGGAAGAGATGGCGCGATTCCTCTTTATCTGGACGATCATGATCGGCGCCATGCTGGGGGTCCGGGAAAGCGCCCATTTCGAAGTCGACGTATGGCCAGAACTTTCGCGGCGATCTGAAGCGATGGTGCGAGTTCTGGCGCGTCTCGGCATCTTGGCTTTGGCGCTGGTATTCGTCTGGTCTGGCATCGAATTCACACGGTTTGCCTGGCACCGGACGTCCGAGCTTGCCGAACTCCCACTCTGGCTCATCCATATTGCATGGCCACTCGCTGGCTTCACCTGGCTCGCCTTTGCCGGCGAGCAGATCATCGATGAACTCAAGATTATCTTCGGGAACAATCCACAATGACCGGCAATGTCCTGACCGCCGGCCCCGCCGCCGCAATCTTGTTCGGCACCTTCTTTCTCCTCCTCGCACTCCGTATTCCCGTTGCATTTTCGCTCGGCCTCGCTTGCCTGCCGATGCTGCTGATCGAGCCGCGCTTGTCGATGATGATGCTCGCGCAGGAAACCTTCAACGCCTACAATTCGTTCATTCTGCTCGCCGTCCCCTTCTTCCTGCTGACGGCTAATCTTATGAGCACCGGCGGCATCACCGATCGCCTGGTCACGCTGTCGAAGGCGCTCGTTGGTCACTGGCCTGGGTCACTCGCACAGATCAATGTCGTGCTCTCCGTTTTCTTTGCCGGCATCTCCGGCTCGTCAACTGCCGACGCCGCCAGCCAATCCAAGATCTTCATCGATGCGCAAACCAAAGAGGGGTATGACCTTTCCTTCTCGATTGCGATCACGGCTGTATCGGCGGTGCTCGCTGTCATCATCCCGCCGTCGATCCTGATGATCGTCTGGGGTGGTTTGATCTCGACATCGATCGGCGCGATGTACCTCGCCGGCATTGTTCCTGGTCTGCTGATCGCAGGTGCGCAGATGCTGACAGTGCATATGTATGCCAAGCGGCGCGGCTACCCGACCTACCCGAAGATGAGTTGGGTTGAGATGCGCTGCGCCATCTGGCATTCGCTGCCGGCGCTCATGACGCCTTTCATCATCGTCGGCGGCATTCTCTTAGGCTGGTTCACGGCGACCGAGTCAGCCGCCATCGCCGTCCTCTATTCCATTGTGCTGTCGATGTTCGTATACCGGGAAATCGGGCCGAAACAGCTCTACGCGGCATTTCTCGAAACCGGCCGACTGGCCGCCGTCGCGCTGTTCTGCGTCGGTACCGCCAGCGCCTTCGGGTGGCTGCTCGCCTACTACAAAATTCCCGAGACCCTTCTCGCCAATGTGTCGACCTGGGGCATGGGCCCGATCGCCGCCGGATTCTTTATTGCATTTTGCTTCCTGGTCGTCGGCTGCTTTCTGGACGCTATTCCGGCGATCATCATCGTCGGTACGGTGCTGGAGCCGCTGGCGAAATCGGTCGACCTGCATCCGGTGCAGTTCGCCATCATCTCGATCGTGTCGCTGGCATTCGGGTTGGTCACGCCGCCCTATGGCATGTGCCTGATGATTGCTTGCTCGGTTGCGGGCGTCAGATTGCGCTATGCGCTGAAGGACACGATGATCATGCTGGTGCCGATGATGATCGTGCTCGCGGCCGTCATCATCTGGCCGAACGTGTCGCTGTTCCTGCCCAAGTTGATCGTGCCGAGTCTGCTGAAGTAATGCGGCTCTGGGGCGCGCGGGTCGATGGATCCCGGCAACACGTGCCGGGATGACAATTGAGCGCGTGTCGGACACCGGAATACAAGTGGCCTGCCCTACCGGGCGTTACGGGCCGCATTCTGGAAGATCAGCACGTTCGGCTGGTTCTGCGCGTGCTCGGCAAAGGCGGCGCTGATCTTCTGCCATTCGCTTGCAACAGAGAGATCAATACGCTCCATGTCCCACTTGATCTGCCGCAGCAAGTCGAGCAGCGCTTGTTCCCCGGGTTGCTGACCGTTATCCGGCCCGGCTGCCCGCTCTAACGCCTCGATCAATTCGCCAACGAGGCCGTTCTCCGGGAAAAGAATGAGCACGTCCAGCAACCGCTGTGCATGCTGCTCCATCTCATCCAACAGCTCGATCCGCATCGGATCATTTTCCGCCGCACGACGCAGGCTTGAGTAGGTGTGCGCTAACGCGTCATCCTGCGCCTGGCGATGCGAGTCCAATGCCAGCTTTAGGCGGCGATTTCCCTGCGCCTGTCGCTCCAGCGCATGCCAGACTTGCTTTGCAGCAGCTTCCACGCCATCGCCATCCAAGCGATTTTTCACAGCGGCAGCATTAATGCCGAGTGCCGACAGCAGCTCGATCCAAAATGTCGCCTTGATCTGTTCGCTTTGCGCATGGGTGAGTGGATGCCCGTGTTGTGACGGGCTCAGCTGACCATGACTACGCGGTGCCGCGATGGCAGGCTTGGTAACACTGGCGAGGACCGGCTGGCTCTCGCGCAATGATCCACCGGGTCCAATTTGCGCCGCCGTGGTTGCAGCCGATATCAGCATGCGGGCTCGCAGCGACGAAAGTGCTGCATGCACGTCGCCATGGACTCGGTAGATCGTCGCGCCCTTGTCGCGTTGCACTTTGCCAAAGCGCGAGCCGACGTTGAGGACGTTGCGAACAGTCAATCCATAGTCGGCATGAACCTCGTCCAGATTGACCTCGCTTGAGAAGCCGTTGGTCGTATTCGTCGGATGCATGTAATGCAGGACAACAGCCGCGCCGCGCCCGATATCGGGAATGAGCGCTTCGGCGATGCGGTCCTCCAACTCGTTCAAGCGCAAGCTTTGCGTCGCGTCGGATTTGTTGTTCTTCAACTCGCGCTTGATGACTTCACTCAGGTATTCGTAGAGTTCGGAACGGACACCATACACACCGGGGTCCATGGACTTTCGCACCGCGCCGATCGTCGCGCCGGCATTCAGGACATCGCGGACGTTGGCAGCTGTCGACGGATCCAGCTCGTGCAGCCGGACTTCATGTGTGAAACCATCCTCGACATGCGCCGGGTGCATCGCGCGACGGGCCACCCGCGCCTTGGTGAAGATATCCGGCAGCAGCGCCGCTTCGATGATCAATTCGAGCTGTTCGGCGCTGCGCGCCTTCATGGTCGGCACATCCGACAGCGGCGAGCGCACAGCATTGGCACCAAACAGCCCGGACATGAATACAAGACTGTCGATCGCCACGGCAATGGCGAGTGCCAGATAGGCCAACCGATTGCCGTCCTGGAATGCGTTCCAGGTGACGACGAAGCGATGCGCCTTGTCATCACGCGCCAGCTCGATACCGTTGATTTTTGTTCGCATCAAGTCGGTTTCGCGTGACGGCAGACCAGAGTCGGCGAGGCATTTCCGCGAAAACTCGAACAGCGCATCGGTGGACTTGAGTGCGGCCATCTTATCGCCGCCCTGGCAGCCGGCGGTGAAGGCCTTGATGCCATCGTTCAGCGAGAACACCCGTGCCGCTGCTTCCACAGCTGCTTTCGGATCGCAGTCGATGCCACGCACGCGGTCCTTGGTTACGTCAGCCGAGGCAAGCCCGTTATAGAGCTGTCCGCACATCTGCTGCACCTTGGCGAGACGATCGGCCGTCGGTTCCTGGCGGAACTCATTGCGCGCCAACTCGAAGGCGGTTCGAACGCGCGCCGGGTCAATGCGCGAGGCGCCTTCCTCGGTTGACTTGGTATCCTCGGCCAGTTTGATGCGTTGTTCGGCCGTCGACGCTTCGCTCTTCAGCTTGCCAAGATCGCCGTCGACAGCCGCTAACTCGCGCTTGATCTGCGCCAATCGGGTCTCGGTCTGATCGAGACGCTTCTTGCTATCGCGAGCACGCTCTTCGCCGATCTTGATGAAGTCCTGCAGTTTACTCAGTTCTTCGTTGCGCTGGCGGAACACTGGCCCCTTGCCGACCTTGCCGGTCCCTTCGACGCCCTTCTCCTCTGCCATTGCATCGACGCGCTTGGCATCGACTTCTTTGGCGCGCGCATCGAGTGCGTTCTTCTTCTCACCATAGTCGGCCGCAAGCGAAGGACGCTCCGCTTCAAGTCGCGCCAATTCGTCGGTCAACGAGGCTTTGCGCGATAGCAATCCAGCCTGTCCGCTGGTCGCCGACGTTACGCGCTCCTGTTGCTCGGCAATCCCGCGCCGCCGCTTTTCCATTTGCGCGACGTAGTGTTCCTCAATGATCCGCTCAGCACCCTGTGAGCGATCGGCGAGCAGGCTCAGTTGTTTGTCGTAGGCAACCCAGCCGTTTTCCTTGCCGGCGCCATCAACGCCTTTGAACAGTGCCTCGGCCTCGCTCAAACGCTTCTTGGTGATGGTCTCGCCGATATCGGCAACAATGCCGGCAACCTGATTTTGGGCACGCAATTCAGCCGCGCGCACACGCTCACTCTGCGGGAAAATTGCGGTGAAAAGCGAGTCGAAGGAGAAGAAGACCGACGTCGCCGCACACGCCAAGAACATCACCCACAGCACGGCGGTTCGCACGATCACCCGTGTTGCATCGAAGTAGCTGCGCAAGGTATTGGCCCGCGCCGCAACGATGAGCAGGCCAATGGTCAACAACGCGGCGCCGACCAAGCCAATCGCCGTCGAAATCTGTGCGTGATCTGGCCGCGCGCCATGAAACGAGAAATAGTAGAGCGCCGCAAATCCACCGATCAGCACGCCCGCCAGTGTCAGAAACAATGCCCCCCTGAGGCCCATATCCGAGCGCACGGCGTTACCGTCGATGGAACTTTTGGGTGCCTGCTGGCTCATTCCAGTGGCAAAACTTTCGCCGATCAACCAGGCGACAATCAACATCACGCCTTGGATACCAAACGTCACCATCGCCGATAGGATCGGCTCACCGGTGAAGTTCTTCATGCCGTCCCAGGTCGTCCAGCCCGAGGCCAACGACAGCACCAGCCCGGTCGCACCGAGCAGTGCCAGCCGCCAATTGGAGAACATTGATTCCTCGATCGCGCGCCAGAGCCGCGTCACAATTCCCGAGGTCCGAAACACAAAGAGCACGGCGATGACGGCAAGCAGCCAAGGAGCCATCGGTCCGCCCAACACCGCGATCTGATCGACGAACGATTTCACAAACCCAAACAGCGGCTCAAAAAACCCACTTGGCATTGCGCCTAACTCCCCGTTCGGATCCCGAACAAAACCCCAAGCCTGCCCATACAAACCCGTTTGCAGCGGTCAGCGCCAAGCTCTTTTTGTGGAGCCGTGGCAGCATGCCACAATGCGCAGTCTTGACGGCACGTGTAGGGCCTCATTACGGCAATAAATGGAGCAACAGTTATACCTACGATGAATGGATGGCGATGAATAGATGGCAGACTGCGCAGGAGCGAACGGCCTGCGGGTGCCTTCGACGCGCAGGAATGGGGTCGGCTGAGCGCAGCCGGCTGTTGGGCGAAACGCTCCGATCGTCCGAGACGTTCGGCGACCCTCATCGCCATGCAATGCCGTCGGCCTTCCAATTTCAGTAAGGACAGTCGTGGGATTTGCAGTTGGGTGTCTCGCCGGACGCCAATCCGGTGATATAACCCCTCGTGTCATGGCGTCGCCTGGTCGTCAGGCGAGTGCCCGCGGAAATAGAATTTGGCCATTGCAATCAAAGTACTAACCAAGCGCTCTGCGAAGCCCATCGCAACGCCTTCGCAACTGGACATTCATCGCCCCATGACCGATCGCCAGCATGAGCATCACTACGATCATAGCCACGACGATGGCCATGAGCATGCGCATGATGACATGAGCCTTGGCCCGCACGCCGACGATGCCTTGCTCTCCGCCCGGCGGCTGCTGTTCAAGCGCAATGGCCGGACGATTTTGGACCACGTTGACATCGATGTCCGGACCCGCGAGATCGTCACGCTGGTCGGGCCAAACGGCGCTGGAAAAACGACGCTGGTGCGCCTGCTGCTCGGTCTGGAACCGGCCGATGGCGGGGAGATCCTGCGACAGCCGAAGCTTGTGGTCGGCTACGTGCCCCAACGCTTCGATCTCGACAGCACAATCCCGCTGACTGTTGCGCGCTTTCTGGCAATGGGACGGGCGGCGAGCGCAACCGACCTCGATCGCGTCCTCCGCGAAGTTGGAGCCAACTCGGTTTTGGATCGCCAATTTTCACAACTCTCGGGTGGCGAATTGCAACGCGTCCTGATTGCGCGCGCCCTGTTGCGCGATCCGCAGCTGCTGGTGCTTGACGAACCCGTTCGCGGAGTCGACTACACCGGCGAGGCTGAACTCTATAGTCTCATCGGGCGGATTCGCGCCGAGCGCGGAGTCGGCATCCTGTTGATCAGCCACGATCTGCATGTTGTGATGGCGCAAAGCGATAAGGTCGTCTGTCTCAACCGTCACGTCTGTTGCTCCGGTGTGCCACAGTCGGTCGCACGCCACCCCGAGTATGCACGCATGTTCGGCCCGCAGGCCGCCGCGGAATTCGCGCTGTATCAACATTCGCACGATCACAGTCACGACCTCGATGGCGAACCCCACGCAGCCAGTTCTGCCACACAGGTGCGCTCGCACCAGGACCGTTCCTCCTCATGACCGAGCCATTCCTGCTCAAAGCACTGCTGGCAGGCCTCGGGCTGGCACTTGTCGCTGCACCGATGGGCTGCTTCGTCGTCTGGCAACGCATGGCGTACTTTGGCGAAACGATCGCCCAGGCCGGCCTGCTCGGCGTCGCGCTTGGCTTGCTGCTCTCAGTCAATATCACCGCCAGCGTCTTTGCCGTCACCCTATTGACGGCGCTGTTGTTGCTGGCTCTCAGCCGTCAGCGAATCCTGCCGCTCGATACGTTGCTGGGCCTCATCGCTCATGCTGCGCTGGCGATCGGCATTATCGCGGCGTCCATGGTCCGTGGTCCCCAATTCGATCTGATGTCGTTCCTGTTCGGCGATATCTTCGCCATCACCGCCACCGATCTCCGCTGGATCTATATCGGTGGCGCCGTTGCACTCGCCGTCCTGATCTGGATTTGGCGCCCAATGCTGTCGATCTCGATCCATGAAGACCTGGCCGCTGCCGAGGGGGTGCCGACGCGGTGGACGCGCACGGCGTTTGTATTGACGCTGGCCTTCGTCATTGCCATATCGATGAAAATCGTCGGCATTCTGCTGACCATTGCGTTCCTGATCATGCCTGCGGCAGCAGCCCGGCCATTCTCCGAAACACCCGAACAGATGGCGTTTTTCGCGGCTATCTTTGCCATGCTGTCGGTGGCGCTTGGTCTTTTCACATCGGTGTCGATGGACGCTCCGGGTGGTCCCTCGATTGTTTTGATGCTGTCCATCATCTGCGCCATCGGCATTGTCGCAACGCTCGCTCGACCGAGCCGGTAGGACGATGGCAGTGACGCTTGCACGGAAACGCTCACGATGAACCCTTCGATCTCGCCACGCAAAAACACCATCGGCGTCGACGTAGACGGCGTCCGGGTCGGCGGCGGCGCGCCGATTGTCGTCCAGTCCATGACCAACACGGACACCGCCGACATCGACGGGACCGTCACCCAGATCGCAGCGCTCGCCCGCGCTGGATCCGAACTGGTCCGCATCACCGTCGACCGTGATAGTGCCGCCAAAGCTGTGCCGTATATCGCCGAGAAGCTGGCCAAGCGCGACGTCAAGGTGCCGATCGTCGGTGATTTCCACTACAACGGCCACACTCTGCTGAAGGACAACCCAGCTTGCGCTGAAGCGCTCGCGAAATATCGCATCAACCCAGGGAATGTTGGCTTCAAGGACAAGAAGGATCGGCAGTTCAGCGCCATCGTCGAAACCGCTCTGCAGCACAAAAAGCCGGTCCGCATCGGCGTCAACTGGGGATCGCTCGATCAGGCACTGCTCACGCTCCTGATGGATGAGAACGCCAAGTCAGCGACGCCAAAAGACGCGCGATCGATCATGCATGAGGCAATTGTCCAATCGGCGCTTTTATCCGCCGCGCGCGCCGAAGAGATCGGACTTGGTGCCGATCGCATCATCATTTCGGCCAAAGTCTCTGCCGTCCAAGACCTGATCGCCGTCTACACCCTGCTTGCCGATCGCTGCCAATATGCGCTCCACCTCGGCCTGACGGAGGCCGGCATGGGTTCGAAAGGGATCGTCGCATCATCAGCCGCGATGGGGATCCTGCTGCAGGCCGGTATCGGCGATACTGTCCGCTATTCACTAACACCGGAGCCCGGCGGCGACCGTACCGTCGAGGTGCGTGCCGCACAGGAGTTGCTGCAGACCATGGGATTGCGCACGTTCATGCCGATCGTCGCCGCCTGCCCTGGTTGCGGCCGCACCACGTCTACGGTTTTCCAGGAACTTGCGCGCGACGTCCAGGCCATGATCCGCGACCGCATGCCCGCGTGGAAGGCGCGTTATCCCGGCGTCGAGGGCCTGAACCTCGCGGTCATGGGCTGCATCGTCAATGGCCCCGGCGAATCCAAGCACGCCGATATCGGTATCTCCTTGCCGGGAACGGGCGAGAGC
This sequence comes from uncultured Alphaproteobacteria bacterium, assembly GCA_963714325.1. GTDB lineage: Bacteria > Pseudomonadota > Alphaproteobacteria > Rhizobiales > Hyphomicrobiaceae > CAVQOB01. Next base: position 99,552 of record CAVQOB010000006.1, read on the forward strand.
CCGGCGGCTCCGATCTTTATCGATGGCAAGAAGGCGATGACTCTTCGCGGCCCCAAAATCGCGGATGAGTTCAAGGTGATCGTCGAGGATTACATCGAAAAACGCTTTGGCAAGGGCGGCCGAACAGCGGCTGAGTAACGTCACCCAAGCACCACCCAAAATACACCTACCAAGCTTGCGAGCCTGATGCGGGTGTGGTGATCTCTAGTCCTTCTGATTGATTTGAGGACGTTGTCATGGCCACCCCCATCCGCACGCAGCCGCAAACACAGATGTCCGCCGAGGAATGGGCCATGCGTGTCGATCTGGCGGCAGCCTTTCGGCTCGTCCACCACTTCGGCTGGTCGGATCTCCTGGCAACGCATCTATCCGCGCGCGTTCCGGGTCCCGGACATAACTTTCTCATCAACGGCTTTGGCCTGATGTTCGATGAAATCACCGCGACCAATCTGATCAAAGTCGACATGGACGGCAACAAGCTGTCCGAAAGCGAATACGAGATCAACCCGGCCGGGTTCGTGATCCATAGCGCCGTGCACATGGCCCGCCCGGAAGTCGCCATGGTCATCCACACGCACACCCAGGCCGGCACCAGCGTCGCGAGCCAGAAGCATGGCCTGCTGCCGATGACACAGCATTCCCTCGCCGTGATCGCGCAAACCGGCTACCACGAATATGAGGGCATCGCCACCGACCTTAACGAGCGCCAGCGGGTCGCGCGCGACCTCGCCGATCTCAACGTTCTCATCCTGCGCAATCACGGCCTGCTTACCGTCGGTCGCACCGCTGGCGAAGCCTTCATGTGGATGTATCGCGCGGAACGCGCCTGCCGGATGCAGGTTGCGTTCCAGCAGACCGGCGCTGAATTGATGCCGATCCCCGAGCACGTGCAGAAGGTGACGATCGAGCGCAATAAGTTCAACAATTCAGCCCAGGGCTATCGTCCGATCGGCAAGCGCGAGTGGCCGGCACTGCTGCGCATTCTCGACAAGTCGAGCCCGGGATATAAAACATAGGGGCAGGCCTGTCGCTTATTCTGCCGCAGCAACCTCATTCAGCAGTGTCTGTCCCGGTTTCACGCGCGAGAATACAACCGGTTCGTCCGTCACGACCAGCACGTCGGCGGCCTGGCGCACCACCGTATAGCGCGACGTCGCGAGATTACCGGCATCCGGGAAATCGGCGCGGAAATGCGCGCCACGGCTGTTCTCGCGCTGCAGCGCTGCCTTGGCGATGACTTTGGATGTCGCGATCAGACTGTCGAGATTGAGCCAGTCGTGCCAGGTCAAGTTGAATGCGCGATCGCCGTCGCTGACGCCTGTTGATTGCAGCCGTTCCGATAGGGTCTCGAGCGCATCCTGCGACCGAGCAAGTCCGGCGTAGTCCCGGGTGATGCCGACGTCGTCCCACATCAGATCCAGCAATGCGTCACGCAGCTGATGAACATCGCCTCCGGTTAGCCGAAACGGCCGCTGGGCACGCGCCACCTCGTCAGCAATGATCGCTTCGTCGGCTGACCGCCAACCGAGGCCGGATCGGATGGCAGCCGCCATCGTCTCGCCGGCGATGCCGCCAAACACCGTCGAATTGGCGACGCCGTTGCCACCAAGGCGGTTGGCGCCGTGGATGCCGCCCGCGTCCTCGCCGGCAACGTACAACCCTTCCGCCTCCGTTGCGGTATCGACGCCGCAAACAACGCCACCCATCAAGTAGTGCGCGGTCGGCACGACCTCGACGAGCCCGCCAGCGAGATCGAAGCCGCAATCGGCGCAGCGCTCGACCATCCCCTTGAACTGACGCCGCACGTTCTCTGGACCTAGATGTCCCATCGCAATGTAGAGCCCGCCGGCGGGTGTCGTGCGTCTGGCGCGCATTTCGGCAAACATCGCGCGCGCAACAATATCGCGCGTCGCACGCTCGCCGCGCGGGTCGTAGTCGAACATAAACCGCGCCTGGGACCCGTTGAGAAGATACCCACCGGCGCCACGCAGGCCTTCTTCGATGATCGTCCCCGTCATCCGTGTCCCCGGACCTGCCAGAACGCCGGTTGGATGGAATTGCACCATCTCCATGTCGCGCAGCGGCAACCCGAACCGGAGCGCCATCGCCAAGCCGTCCATACTCTTGTCGCCGGAGGGCGTATGATACTTGTACATCGTCGGCCCGCCGCCGGTCGCGAGCAGGACGGCGCGTGCTGCAACGAACTTGAACGCGCCAGTCCGCACATCGATGAACAGTACGCCGGCGATCGCCTTGCCGGTGGCATCCGGAATAAGAGCGACGGCCCGATGCTCTTCCAGTCGCTTGATCGATGGTCTGGCCCAGATCTGCTCCATCAAGCGATTGATGATCTCGATCCCCGTCAAGTCGCCCTTGTGCACCGTGCGATCAAACGTCTGGCCGGCGAAGGCCTTGCCGTGCAGCGAACCATCGGGATTGCGATCGAAGAAGCAACCAACTTCGTTCTCGAGTTCGCGCACGCGTTCGATCGCTTTGGTCACCAACGTCCAGGCCAAGTCCTGGTTCGGCAGCCATTTGCCACCATCAATCGTGTCCATGAAATGGCGCTCGATCGAGTCGCCTTTGTGCAGCGCGACGTTGTAGCCGCCCTGGACCATACGCGTGCAGCCGCTCTTGCCGAGCAATCCCTTGCTCGCAACGGTGATGTCGAGATCGGCATTGGCCTGGTGCGCATGCAGTGCCGCGAAGAGCCCGGCGCCACCTGAGCCGAGGATCAGGATATCGGTCTTGCAGCGTTCCATCACAGCGCCCTCGCCAGGAACCCGAGTGCCACGACAGCAGCCATTGCCATCGCGCCAAGCGCCAGATGTTTTTGGCCGTCGCGCCAGGCAAGGTTCTCAATCACCAGCACCCGTAACCCGCCCAGCAGATGGGTCGCCAGCAGAAACACCAGCCCCGCTTCGGCAAACTTGACCCAGGGATTGCGCGTCCAGGTCAGGAAACCGTCCAGCCGCGCCTCGCTTTCGATCGCAAGCCCCAGCACCAAAAAATGCAGCGGCAGGAAGCACGCCAGCAGAATGCCCGACAAGCGGTGCACCATCGCCATGATCCAAAGGGCATCACGCCGATACCCGGCTGTTCGCAATCGCATTGTCATGGCAGCACCACCGCCGCGACCGCTCTCAATCCCAAAGTCAGAAGGATTGCCCCGCTGCTCCACATCAGACCGTCGAGCGTCCGCCCTGCAAGCCCAAGCCATTCGCGAGCGACGGCGCGCAGCCCGATCGCCCCATGCACGGCCGCGCACATGACGAATAGAACGTACATCCCGCCCCACAACAGACTGCCGCGCGTGCGACCCAGGATGTCGGCTGCACTCAACCCTTGGCGGGTTGCGTAGACGATAACCGCGAGGTGGATGATGATCAGCGGCACCATTAGAACCGCCGTCATCCGTTGCAACAGGTACAGTTGAACGGTCATGTCAGGTCCCCGCGGATGTAGGCTTGCATCGTCCGTCGCTTGAGGCCAGCGATCGACGCCGTTGGATTGAGCCCCTTCGGACAATGCTGCTCACACGATTGATGCGTATGGCAGGCGTGACACCCACCGTTCTGCGCTACCGCATAGAGCCGCTCGGCATTACCGGCATCGCGCGGGTCATTGACCAGCGTCCATGCGCGATTGAGTGCCGCCGGCCCGAGATAGTCGTCGTTCCATTTGACGGTGTCGCAGGCCGCGAAACACACCCCGCAATTGATGCACTCGATTGCCGCATCGACCGCAATCCGCGATGTGTCGGTTGGCGATATCCCTGCGACCTCATCGTGGCGCGTCTTCGACGGTACAAAGGTGCCCTTCGCCGCCTGCCACTTTTCGAAAAAGCGGCTCATGTCGGACGCGAGATCCTTGATGACCGGCAGATTGGCGAGCGGCGCCAGTTCCAGCCGGCCGTTCTCGACGACCTTCGACACATGCGTCCGGCACGTCCAACGTGGACGGCCATTGACGGTCATCGCGCAACTGCCGCAGACGCCGACACGACAAGCGAACCGATAAGACAGGGTTGGATCGATGTATCGTTGCACGTAGGTCACGACATCGAGCACGGTCTGGCTTTCGCCCATCGGTACATCATAGGTCGCGTAGCGACCGTCGGTCTTGCCGCGCCAGATCGAAACCTTGATCGAGTTGGACATTGGTCTAACGCACCGTCACGACGATGCGATGCACCGTATTGTTGCCAAAGCCGCCCCGGTCAAAGACTGGTTCGAGGGGCTGTGTCGTGCCCTCCGCATCGGTGGCACGGCAGGCGATTTGATGCTCGCCGGGTTCGGCATTCCAAAGGCACGACCAGCCGCGCCAAGCATACTTTGAGCCCATGGCGTCATCGAGTTTGGCGGGTTGCCAGCGACCGTCACAGCCGAATTCGACGCCTGTGATGGGAACGCCGTTGCCCGACCAGGCACGGCCAACAATCGTGACTGGGCCATGCTCGACGATCCGCTGACGCGTATACCAGTCCGGCATTCCCGGTGGCACCAACAGCGACTTGACGCGCAACCGTGTCACCGGAACGCCTGGATCGTCGTGCGTTTGCTTGAAGACGTAAGTCGCGACCTGCTGCGGCCCATCGAACGGGCGATCCCAAACCTCGATGCGATCCAGCCACTTGACGCTCGCCATGCCGTACCAGCCAGGCACGACAAGCCGGAGCGGGAAGCCATGCTGCGGCAGCAACGGCTGACCGTTCATCGCCGTGACGAGCAAGACATCGTCGCTCATGGCCATGTCAGGCGTCAACGCGCGGCCATAGTTGTGTTCAACTTTGTCGTAGCCGCGATCGCGACCGAAAAAGACGACATGCATCGCCGCCTTCGTCAACCCGGCGCGCTGCAGCACGTTGCGCAGCGGCGTCCCGGTCCAATCGGACGTCCCAACCGCGCCCTCCATCCAAGGCATGCTCGGCCAGCGCGGCGTCATATTCGATCGACCATTGCCGGCGCACTCCAGCGTCACGCGCATCGTCTTCGACGGCAGCCGTGCAATCTCATCGAGCGCAATCGTCAGCGGCGTCGTCACGCAACCTGAAATGGTGACGCTCCAATCACGAGCATCCGGAACGAATGGCACATCGAAGTGATTGAGCAGATAATGCATCCCGAGCGGCGTCACATCGTGCCGCAATGTCTCCAGCAGGATTCCGGAATTGCGATTGGCGAGCGCCACCTCCTCGCGGTGAAACATCCCCTGCTCGTGCTGGCGCGGTTCCGGATTGAAAAACGGGTTCGACGTGGCAGCGGGCATCGTGGGTCTCCTGTGCCGATCGACGGTAGCAAACCCGGCCGCGAGTTCAAACTCACAACTGCCGCAGGCCGTGACCTGCATGCAAGGCATGCACGATCACCCCGGCTCAACGCTTGCGCGGCTTGGCGGACTTCGGCTTGCGTTGGTCCATCAGCGCCGTCGCCGGCAGCGCGAAAACTTCGCCGGTACTCTCTGCCGTATCAAGCCAGAGAAACGGCAAATGCCCGAATTCGGCTTCCAGGACATTGCGTCCGACGCCGATCTCGACGACCAGCATGCCGTCAGCGGTTAGGTGCCGCCCGGCATCAGCCAAAATCCGGCGGACAATGTCCATCCCGTCAGCACCGCCCAAATGCGCCATGGTCGGCTCAGCCTTGAACTCCGGCGGGAACGCTGCGACGGCCGCTGCCGTCACGTAGGGCGGATTGGTGATGATCAGATCGTAGCGCTCATCCGCGACCGGACTGAAAAGATCGCCCTGCAACACGCGCACCCGATCGGCGAGGCGATAGTCGGCGACGTTGTGCTCGGCGACCTTGATCGCATCCTTTGACAATTCGACGGCATCGACTTCGGCGGCGTCGAACTGCAGCGCCGCGAGAATCGCAAGGCACCCCGACCCCGTGCACAGATCAAGCACGCGCCCGACGCTGCCGGGATTGTCGACAACCCCCGCCAGACCGCCGTTCAGCAGTTCGCCGATGTAGGACCGCGGTATGATCACCCGCTCATCGACATAAAAGCGATGCGGGCCGATCCAGGCGGCATTCAACAGATAAGGCGCCGGCTTGCGTGTCACCACACGCTTCTCGATGATCGTCTGCAATGCCTGCCGCTCCGGCCTCGTCAGCCGCGCATCAAGCCACGGCTCGATGGCATCGATCGGCAAATGCAGGGTCGTCAGGATCAAGAACGCCGCTTCATCGAGCGCCGTCGACGTGCCGTGCCCGTATGTCAGCCCAGCACGCGTGAACTGGCTGGTGGCAAAGCGCAACCAGTCACGCACGGTGATCAGTTCGGCAAGCAACGGCGTATCAGTCATGGGACATTATGTGCCGGTATTGAGTGCGAATGATCGAGCCAGGCTACCGCATCATTTTCGTCCGGGTTCGTAGGCATGGCTGCGTCGCCACTCCGTCATGAAGTACGCCAGTTTCTCATCGATGACATCCGGCAGCACTATTCGCACAGTGACCAGCTGATCTCCTGCAAGCTTGCCGCTGGTGTTGCGCACGCCCTTGCCCTTCAGTCGAAACACTTGTCCCGAGCTGGTCGAGCGCGGAATGGATAATTGCACGCGGCCGGCAATCGTTGGCACTTCGATTCTTGCGCCGAGAATGGCTTCGTCAATCGTGATCGGCACCTCGGTCAGCACATCGTCGCCGTCCCGCTTGAAGTCGGGATGCAACTTCACCTTGATCTCAACCAGCGCATCGCCGGCTTCGCCGCCGCGGATGCCCGCACTGCCTTTACCTTTCAGGCGCAAAATCTGTCCGTCAGCAACGCCTTCGGGCACCGCCAAATCGAGCACGCCGCCCTCGGGTAGTGTGACGCGTTTCTTGGTTCCGGCCGTCGCTTCGAGGAAATCGACCTCCAGGGTGTAGCGGACGTCATGCCCGCGCAAACCGAAGCCCGGCGCCGGGCTGCCTGCCCCTCGGCCACGGCCAAAAATATCGGAAAAAATGTCGCCGAATCCGAACTCGTCCGTTCCCCCCGGTCGTCCGGCCGACGGCCGCCCCCCCGCTTGCGCCCGCTGAAAGCCACGCCGGGGTTCGCCGTTGGCATCAATGATGCCAGCATCGTATTGCCGTCGCTTCTCCGCTTCGCCAACGATCCCGAAGGCCGCATTGATCGTCTTCAAGCGCTCTTCGGACGCAACCTTGTTCGACGGATTGAGGTCGGGATGGTTCTCTTTGGCAAGCTTACGGTAGGCGCGCCGGATGTCGTCCTCCGAAGCGTTCCGTGGAACGCCCAGAACGGTATAGGGGTCTTCGGCCATTCAGTTGGATCCTGCAGTCGCGATCGGTCACGCTAGCTATACCTCAATCGTGGCAGGTCTGCGCCAACGATCGACGGGAAACCCTACCCACCGACACGGACAACGAGTTTCCGGTCGAGGAATTCCGCCAAAGCCGCGAATCGGCGCCGCAGCCGTTCGCCATCCAGCGTTGCGAAGACATTGGGTATCTTCAGCACCAGCTTATCGGCTTCGAAGCTCAAGCTGGTTTCCGGGATAATGCCTGGCCGCCCGATGGATAGCATATGCGCTGCGCGGATGGCCGCTCCGATAATCCGCGCCCGCTTGATCATCCGCGGTTGCAGCAACGCCATCATGCGGGCCGACAGATCAGCCCCAATATCGTCATCGTCGACCGGGCCGGTATGCCTGAAATAGCTGGTCAATGCCAGAAACATGCGGCCGGGATGATCGATCCCCGCCATCGCCGAGTGAGCAATCAAGTTCAGGCTTTGTTCGCCCCGGTAGTCCGGATGTCCGCGCCAACCGATATCCGACAAGAGGCAGGCGGCATGGCGAAGCCGTCGCTCATCAGCCACCTCTTTCGGCCCCTCGCCGTCGAACAGGGCATCCGTCCATGTGCAAAGTTCGTAGGCATGCTCCAGCGACCGCGACCGCAATCGCGCGTAGTCGGCAGCCAGCGCCAGCAAGGGATCGCGCTTTTGTTCCGCGCGCGAAAGCAACTTGAACAGCAGTCCTTCGCGGATACCAAAAACCGAAAATGCAACCTCGCTCGGCCGCACCGCCCGGACCACCCGCTCCAGCACCAGCGCTCCGTATGGCAGCACTTCCCGCCGTGCTTTCGAGACCTCCTCGATGCCTTTGAGCCCCGACAACTTCTTGGATTTCCGAACGTCTTCGCAAAATGCCAGCATCGCCTTCGCCGGCACGCAGTATCCGTGCATCATCCGCAAGGGATAGTCCGATTGCTCCATGTGCAACCGCGCCAGCGAGCGCCAGGTGCCCCCGACCGCATAGAACGTCCGCCGCTCTCCCTCGCCGAGCCACTTCACCGACCTGACATGATCGTCAACCAGCTCGAGTGCCTTGTCGATGCGACCGCCGGAGGTATCGATCAACCGCAATCCCCCGAGCGGCAACGTCACCGCCGAGCGCAATGTCTGCGCCTTGATATCGATAATTTCCAGACTTCCGCCACCCAGATCGCCAACAAAGCCATCGGGATCATTAAATCCCATTTGGATGCCATGCGCCGCAAGCGCCGCTTCCTGCTCGCCCGACAGAATTTCGATTTTCTGCCCGAGCACGCGTTCGGCGCGCGCGATGAAGGCCTCGCCATTGGCTGCTTCCCGGCATGCAGCGGTGGCGATGGCGCGAACATTTTTGACGCCGAGCACGCGAACAATGGCTTTGAAGCGCGTCAGGGCATCAATCGCCCGCGTGACCGCTTCGTCAGCGAGCCGTCCGGATGTCGCGACGGACCGTCCAAGTCCTGCCAGCACTTTCTCATTGAAGATCGGCGTCGGACTGCGCACGGCGCCTTCATAGACGACCAGCCGCACCGAGTTGGACCCGATGTCGACGACGCCCATCGGCTCCAGTTCTGCCGACCGGTTCCGGTCATTGTCGCGACGGCTCAATCCTAACGCCTCCACCAATCTTTGGCATCAATCTCTGGCGGGCAACGTGAACCGCCGCGGGAAACTCTCTTTGAGTGATTGCCCGCGCCCTGACAAGCTCGGATTGGTCATGAAGTACTGATGAGCGTTAAACGGCTCTTCGCCGACATCCGGCGCGATGCGTTGCGAACTGCCGTCCGCCAAAACCGCCCAGCTCTGCTGATTGTCCTTCAGATTGGCGACCATGATCTGATCGAGCACCTGCTCGTGCACGGTCGGATTGAGGATCGGCACCATCACTTCGACGCGCCGATCGAGATTGCGCGGCATCATGTCCGCCGAACTGATATAGACCAGCGCACCCGGCGACGGCAGCCCATGTCCGGCGCCAAAGCAGTAGATGCGGCCGTGTTCGAGAAACCGCCCGATGATACTCTTGACGCTAATCGATTCCGATAGCCCTGGAACACCCGGACGCAGACAGCAGATGCCGCGCACCACCAACTCGATCTCGACGCCGGCCTGGCTCGCCTCGTAGAGCGTATTGATGATCCCCCCGTCGACCAATGAATTCATTTTCATCCAGATCGCCGCCGGGCGACCGGCCTTGGCATGCTCGATCTCATCGCGAATGTGCGCCAGCACGCGCGCCCGGATGCCGCGCGGGCTGGCCGCAATGGCCTCGAGTTCAGCGGGCTCACCATATCCGGTCACAAAGTTGAAAATTCGGGTCACGTCGCGCCCGAAAATGGGATCGGCTGAAAAGAACGACAGATCGGTGTAAATCTTCGCCGTCAGCGGGTGATAGTTGCCGGTTCCGATATGACAATAGGTTGCAAGGTCACTGCCCTCCTTGCGGACCACCAATCCAAGTTTGGCATGCGTCTTGAGTTCGATGACGCCGTAGACGACATGCACGCCGGCGCTTTCCAGATCACGTGCCCAACGAATATTGGCTGCTTCATCGAACCGCGCCTTGAGTTCAACGACAGCCGTCACCGACTTGCCCATTTCCGCGGCTTCCTTCAGCGCGCGAACGACCGGCGAATCATTCGACGTGCGATAGAGTGTCCACTTGATCGCCATCACATTGGGATCAGCCACCGCCTGGCGCAGGAACTGCAGCACGACATCAAACGATTCATAGGGGTGATGGACGACGATATCTTTTTTGCGGATGGCCGCGAAGCAATCCCCGTTCACTTCCCGGATGCGTTCCGGAAAACGGATGTTGAACGGCTTATGCACCAGGTCTGGCCGATCGTTGACGATCAACTGTGCCGTATCGGCCAGGCCGAGCAGCCCATCCTTGGTGAAGACGCCACCCTCTCGCACTTCGAGTTCCTCGACAACAAACCGCTTCAGGCGTTCCGGCATTTCGCCGTCGATCTCAAGCCGGATGACTACTCCGCGTCGGCGCCGCTTCAAGGCCGTCTCGAACGATCGCACCAGATCTTCGGCCTCTTCCTGCACTTCGAGATCGCTATCCCTGAGCACACGGAAGGCGCCTTGTCCGCGCGCCTTGAAGCCTGGAAAAAGCCTTCCAATGAACGTCCCGATCACCGATTCGATCCGCATGAATCGAATTTCAGGATTCGCCGCCGGATTGGTGCTCTCGCTGAGCGACGGCAGGCGAATGAACCGCTCGAGTTGACTGGGAATGGGCAGTAGCGCGTGCATCGTCTTGCCATCGGCATCGCGGTTCAATTCCACGCCGAGCGTGAAGCCCCGGTTCTGGATGAATGGAAAGGGATGCGCCGGATCGACGGCGATCGGCGTCAGGATCGGAAAAATATGGCTGAGGAATTCGCGCTCCAGCCAGGTTCGCTCCATTGCCGTCAACTGCCCCGGATCGATGATCCGGATACCGGCATTGGTCATTTCCGTGATCAGTCCGTGCCAGCATGCCTGTTGCTCGCCAACCAGCTTGCTGACCGCGACGTTGATCGCCGCCATCTGTTCGACCGGCGTCAATCCATCTTGACTTTTCAGCACGACGCCGGCGGCGATCTGACCGTAGACACCGGCTGCGCGCACCATGAAAAATTCGTCGAGGTTTGATGCCGAGATGGAAAGAAAGCGCAATCGCTCTAAAACGGGGTGGCGCTTGTTCAGAGCTTCCTCGAGCACCCGTTGATTGAATCGCAGCCAAGAGAGCTCACGGTTATAAAATCGCGCGGTGCCAACGGGGGGCGGCGGTGTCGAGGCAGCATCTGAAGGAGACTGGGATTTGCCTCGTGCAGCGGATCGCGATTTCGGTTTCGTCGTGCTCATATCCTGCCTCTCCGGCGCCACCGCGCGGCTGCGAATAACTCGCCGTCGATGTGCACGGTGTGGCAAGCCGCCGGCATCGTCAAGGCAGGCAGCCAATCGCATCAGCGGAAAAACGACTGGAAGCTGGCGACGACGGCGTCCGGCGCTTCCTCCGCCAGATAATGACCGGACGCAAGCGGCCCGCCCGTCACGGCGCCGTCACAATAGGCTTGCCAAATCGCCAGCGGGTCATACCACCGCCCGATTTTGCCTTTCTCCCCCCAATGCACCCGCATCGGGCACTGAACTTTGCGGCCCGCCGTTCGGGCTTGGCGATCATGCACCAAGTCGATGGTTGCTGCCGCGCGATAATCTTCGCACATGCCGGTAATCGTGGCTGGCCGCTTGATCGCTTCCAGATAGTCAGCGAGTGCCGGGCCGGCAAAGAAATCAGCACCCTTCGGCTCCCGCGACGTATGCGCCTTGAACCAGACCTCAGGCGCCGCATTGATCAGACTTTCGGGGAAGGGATGCGGTTGCGCTAGCCAGAACCAATGATAGTAGCCCATCGCAAACGCCATGTCCGTGCGCTCGAAATGCTCGAGCGTCGGCACGATATCGAGCACTGCCAGTTTGTGCACACGCTCGGGAAAGTCGAGCGCCAGGCGATGTGCCACCCTGGCTCCGCGATCATGGCTGCCGACAAAGAAAGACTGAAAGCCGTAATGCGACATGAGCTCGGCCATGTCGTGCGCCATCGCAACCTTCGCATAGGGCGCGTGATCGGCTGTGGCGGGCGGCTTGAACGATTGGCCATAGCCGCGCAGATCGGCACAGATCACCGTGAAAGATTGCGCAAGCACGGGCGCCACCTTGTGCCACATGGCATGCGTTTGCGGATTGCCGTGGAGCAATAGCAGCGGCGGTCCAGACCCGCCCCGTCGCACACGAATTTCCCCTGCGGCAACCGTCACGAACTCGAGCTCGAACCCGTCAAAGAACGCTGTCATCGATCCACCGCCGTGCGCATGCCATCCGGCATTAGGAGGATGCCAGACCGGTCAGTAAACTCCATCGCGCGCTACCAATATCTGTGCCTTCAGTGTGTTCCACCCCTCATGATTGATACCTTGGAAGAGTCAAAAAAATGTCCGTCTTGGTCGCGAAGGTGGCGACCCACAACAAGTCACGGCAAATCGAGCTGCAGCGGTGACTTCATTGGTGCTGCAGCCACGTCTGAGCCCAGCCAAAGGACAGACCGCCAAAATATGACGTGGGTCGTGGGTTTCGCCGGGATGCCAGCGTTGGGAGCAGAGCTGACAACGGAGTATAGCAAAACCGTTCCCATATCTTTGCGCACGTCTTTGCGGGCCAGCCGCCGATGGTTTGCCGACCAAATCCTAACAGACACGGTTAATCGCACCAGGGCGATTTAGAGGGTAGCTGCAGGCGTTTGGACGTGCCTGGCAAGGGGGGTAGCTGAGAAGTGCGCAAAGCTATCCAGCGGCCTCCTTAGTGCCGGCAATCGCTATTCTAGGTTGTGGTCGCCGATCTATGCGTCCAATCGAGGTCCGGAGGTGACTCCAGGACTTTGGCGCCCGTTTCGTGGTCCCTGTTAACCCTCAATCTTCATCAATGATCGGGTTCCGGAGCACGCCGATCTTCTCGACTTCGACCTCGACGACATCGCCGGCCTTCATCCAGGCTGGCGGCTTGCGGGCATGGGCGACGCCCGATGGCGTACCGGTGGCGATCAGGTCGCCCGGCTCCAGGGTCATGAACTCCGACAGTAGCGACACGCAGCGCGCGGTCGAAAAGATCATATCGCTGGTATTGGAGTCCTGCATGGTCTGCCCGTTGACCCGCGTCATGATCCGCAGGCCCGACGCCCCGGCTGGCAATTCATCCGCCGTCACTACCATCGGCCCGAACGGCCCCGTGCCATCAAAATTCTTGCCTGGCGTCCATTGCGAGGTCTTGCGCTGGAAGTCGCGCACCGACACGTCGTTGAAAAGCGTGTAGCCGAAGACATGCTCCAGCGCTTTCGATTCCGGAATATGCCGACCGCCCTTGCCGATGACGATCGTCAGTTCGCATTCGTAATCGAGCTGGATCGAACATTTCGGGCGGATCACCGGCGCGCCGGCTGCCAGCAGCGACGACGGCACGCGGAGAAAGAACGACGGATAGGTCGGGATCTCGTGCCCGCCCTCCTTCGCGTGCAGTGCGTAGTTCAGCCCGACGCAGATAAACTTCTTCGGGTTCGCAATCGGCATCGCCGGCTTGACGGACGCCAGCGGCTTGCGCGCCGCGTCCGACGCCTTGCTGACAGCCGTCTTCACTTTCGCCTGGATCGCGTCACCACCGATGATCAAGCCCACCAAGTCGCGCGGCAAGGTCGGATCGGCAATCGACAGATCGACCACCTTGTCACCTGTCACCGCGCCAAGGGCGGCGGCGCCTGCCTTCTCGAACATCATATAACGCATCGTTTTCTCTCCTCGAAAACCAACAACCCGTTTCAGCCCTGGTGACCCTTCCGGATCGGCTCGACGTAGGTCAGATCCATGTCCCAGGGAAAATAGATCCAGGTGTCCTGCGACACCTCCGTCACGAAGGTATCGATCAGCGGCACGCCCTGCGGCTTGGCATAGACGGCGGCGAAATGCGCATTCGGCAGCATCTCGCGCACCACCTTCGCCGTCGCCCCCGTATCCGTCAAATCATCGACGACCAGCACGCCGCGGCCCTTGCCGTCGCCGACCGCCTTGATGAACCGGCTGATCTCCTTGATCACCTGCAGGCCGCCCTGGTTCTTGTAGTCGTGATAGCTGGCGATACACACCGTATCGATCAGCCGGATGCCAAGCTCGCGCGCGACGATCGCCGCCGGCACCAGCCCGCCGCGTGTGATGCAGACGATCGCCTCGAACGGCTGGCCTTCCGGCCCCTTGTCGGCGAGTCGCCAGGCCAGTGCACGGGCATCGCGATGAAATTGATCCCAGGACACGGGGAAGGCTTTGGGAGCACCGGGTTTGGACATGCGTCGCCTCGTCATCAGAAGGGAGTTGTCCGGCGGTATAGCCGCTGGATGCGCCCGGCGCAGTAGCGAAATGCACCCTTAGGATATCGCGAACAATAAACGAACCGGGCTTAGCCGGCGATCTGCTGGGACATCGCCCACCCACAACCGTCATGGCCGCGCAGGCGGCCACCCAAGCAGGCCGGTCGGGTTTTCGCAAGGTTGCCACAGATGATGCTGCCATGCTGATGCTGCCATGCCGCGCACCCGCCTCAGGTTGCTATTGTGCTCTGTCGGAACTTGCTGGGGTGGCCGCCTGCGCGGCCATGACGAAGGCGCGCTTCCAGCACGAGGTGGCCGTGACGAAGGCGGGTTTCCAGCACGAGGCGGCCATGACGAGGAGAATTCGATTTGATCGCGATACTGCGAACAAGAAAGTAATGTCCTTATGGTCCGGGACGCTCTTAAACGGCAGTCTTCGCAAATTTGCGAATCGATCCCGCGCAAATATGAGAAGCCTTATCGAAGCCAAGTTGCCGACAATAGCGCCGGCCTGAACAGATCCACCGGAGTCCCCCATGACGAATAGGCTCACAACCGCCATTGCCGCATCGACGGCGCTGCTATCGATGCTCACAGCGGCGACCGCACAAACCACGCCGCCCGCTACAACGCCAGCGGCCCCACCTGCCGCTACAGCGCCCGCAGCGACGCCACCGCTCTTCGCCACTACCAAGGTCGCGGGCACCGAAAACGTCTACATCTTCCGCTACCAGGGTCATCAGTCGATGTTCGTGGTCACGAAGGCTGGCGTCATCGCCACCGACCCGATCGGCCTGCGCCGACCACAAGCCGTCACCACTTACATCGACGAGATCAAGAAGGTCACGACGCAGCCGATCAAATACGTGATCTATAGCCACAGCCATTACGATCACATCGCTGGCGGGCAGCCCTTCAAGGCGCTCGGCGCCAGGTTCATCGCGCACAAGAACGCCATCGCGCAATTGAAGCGCTTCCCGACGCCCGATGTCGTCATGCCCGACGAGAGCGTCGACAATAAGCGCACCATCACGCTTGGCGGCACGACCTTGGAGCTGATCTATACCGGCCCCAACCACTCCGACAATTCGCTGGTCATGCGGCTGCCGAAGGAGAAGCTGATCTTCACCGTCGACTTCGTGCCGATCCAGACGCTGCCGTTCCGCAATATGCCGGATACCACCAACCCGCTCGCTTGGCGCGACAGTCTCAAGAAGGTCGTGGCGCTCGACTGGGATCGCATGATCCCGGGCCATCCCAATGCTGGCGGCCGGCTCGGCACCAAGCAGGACGTCACTGACCTGATTGGCTATTTCGATGATCTCAACACCGAAGTGAAGAAACTCGCTGCTGAAGGCAAATGCACCGACAACGCCATGAAGGAAGCGAAACTGCCCAAGTACGAGAAGTGGGGCAACTACGCGACGCAACTATCGATGAACGTCGAGCGCATGTGCTACCTCGCCAACGGCAACTGACGGGACGTTTTGCCGTTTGAAAGTCTGCCGTCGCCACCCCTGTCCTCCCATTTCGCTGAAGGCTCGCCTTCGGCCAGTCGTGGGCAGGGCAGCGGTGGCGTCAAGCCATTTGCATTCCGCTTGGCATCCGTCCGCTTGGCATCCGATTGCCGGCAGTGGATTGCGTTGCCGCGATGGGGCCGGGCGTCGCACAGTAGCCGCCACACCGACCTCCGTCATGGCTGGACTATTTGAGGGGAGCACCCGGTGGCGGGGCCTTTGGGGATACGGACTTAGCGGCCATTTGCTCGCGTGTTTCCTTCAACTGTTCGGCCACTTTCCGACGCTCCTCGTCGCTCTCCGCCGACGATGCGGCGCGTTCGAGGCGCCGGATAGCCGCGGCAAATTTTCCGGCCGTTGTCTCTTCAGCGGCTAGTGCGAGATTGGTGTCGAAATGGTTTGGATCAATCGCGATGATCGTCGCTGCAATCGCATCAGCCCGGGACTTATCATCGCGAACGAACCCATAATACGCGCCGATCAGTTCAAGCGCGGTCGTCGCGGTGTTCAAAGTCGAGGGTTGGCCTTCAAGGATTGATTTCACGTCGCGGAACGCCAGGTCGGCGCGGCCAAGCGTCAGTGCGACATAGACCGCGCGAGACATGATGGCGAACTCCTTGACGAGCACCGGGGTGTCGCTCGCAGGGACTACTTTCTGGCAGTCTTGGAACACAAATTCGGCGCCGCCAGAGCTCTTTAAAAAAGCAAGGTCGCCGCAGGACTTGGAGGTCGCTCCAAGGCGTGTTTTGAGCTCGGCCTTCTTCAATTTCGGCAGAGCCTTGAGGCGCGCGACGGCGGGCGGCTCAAGCGAAAGTTCGTCGTCCGGATAGGTGTCGGAATAACGGTCCCGCTGCGGCAGAGACCGCATGTAGGCGACCCAGTTCGGAAGATCCTTGAAACTGCCGGCCATGTCTGCGGCATAGTCCCGCAACTCGCGATCGACGGTCGCATGTTCTCCTAGGTAGGTAAGAGCAATGATCCGGCGCGCGCGGTTCTCCGGCGACGGGACGACCGATACCAGTGCATCAGAGTCCTGAAGTGCCAAGTGCGGCCGTTGTGCCGCAAGCCGATAGATATTTCGCAGCCGCAACAGACGGATGATGTCGTTGCGCGTCGGGAATGCGTCGACCAGGAGCGCATCCTGTAAATCCTGCAGACTGTCGCTGATCTGGGTGCGATTGTTCAGTGTTGCGCGAGCCAGCAACGCGCGGGCAATATCGACTTTCGGTCGCGTCGTTGAATGAATGACCGCATTGCACTTCTCGATCGCGTCGCCGTGATCGGGATCCTTTGTGACGGAAACGAGGACGGTGCCAAAAACGGTCGAGGACTGGCTCGGCTTGCATCCAGTCTCAGATTCAAATTTTTCAATAGCGGTGTCGTACACGGAGGTCGGAACGAACGGCTGGTGCCAGTGCCGGGCGATATCCGGCGGTAGTTTTTCTGTGGTCGCGGCGCTGCCAGCGCTCACCACGACCGGCGCTTCGCCGGCCAAATAAACCCGCCGACCCAAGCCATGCAGCGTATAGGGCTGCTGTTTGAAACTTGTTGCTTTGGCGACGGCCTCGGCGACATTCTGGAAGAGATCGAGATTGTGCACGCCCGGCTTGACGATCTCGGCGGCGAGTACTTTCGCGTAAGGCCCACCACCAATTCCAACGTCCGATGCTGTTTTACCGAATTCGGTGGCGAAGCCGACCAGCATGCCGGTTGGCGTCGGAATCGGCGCCAATCCTTTGGTGCCGCCCTTCGTTGGCAACAGCAGTTCGTTGCGGCAGGCGTCGACGACGACGAAATGCAATGCGCGCGGTGCCCGTTGGCGCAGGATGGCCAGTACGTCGTCGAGCCGGACCGACGCATCCCAGAAGCTGTCGTCCTCCGGGTCGGTCGCATCGACAGGGACCAGGAAATTCACGTTCGTGCCCTGCTCAGCGGCACCATGGCCTGAATAGTATAGGAAACCAATGGCATTCTCGCCGGCCAGCGCAAGCCGGCCAGCGTAGGCGCGAACTGCCGCCAATATTTGCGCACGCTTCTGGTTGGACAAGACGCTCTGCTTTTGCGCGTTGAAGCCGATTTTTGTCAGCGCGGCACTGACGAGAGTGATGTCGTTGACCGGGTTCTTGAGCGCACCGACCTTCGGCTCGTAGTCCGTGTTGCCGATCAGCAGGGCGTGGCGTTCCTGTGCCAGAGCGGGCACGATCACGGCAAACAATAGACATATGCCAATGACAATCCGGCGCATGCGCAGACGCCCTCGGACCAACGATCGTTCACAATATGTAGAGTGTATCGGAAATGGGCGCGACGGCAACGGTGATGTTCGGTGGCCCCCCCTCACCCAGCCTTCCCCTTTTTCGTCCGCTTGCCGCGTACGATGGTGCCGACGCCGTGCTCGGTGAAGAGTTCGAGGAGGACGCAGTGGGGGACGCGGCCGTCGATGATGACGACGGCTTCGACGCCGGCCTCGACGACGTCAATGCAGCCCTCGATCTTCGGGATCATGCCGCCGTTGATGGTGCCGTCGCGGATCATGCTGCGTGCTTCATCGACGGTGAGGTCGGGGATCAGCTTCTTGTTCTTGTCGAGGACGCCGGCGACGTCGGTCAGCAGCAGCAGGCGCTTGGCCTTCATACGGGCGGCGAGCGCGGAGGCAAAGGTGTCGGCGTTGATGTTCAGCGTTTCGCCGTCGCGGGACATGCCGACGGGGGCGATGACGGGGATGATGTCGGACTTGGAGATGACGTCGACGATGTGCGGGTTGACCTCGACCGGGTCACCGACGTAGCCGAGATCGACGGCCTTCATGATGTTGCTTTCGGGATCGGGCATCTGGGTGATCTTCTTGGCGATCATCAAATTGGCATCTTTGCCTGAGATGCCGACGGCCTTGCCGCCCTGGCGATTGATGGCCGAGACGATCTCCTTGTTGATGGCGCCGGAGAGTACCATCTCGACGATCTCGACGGTCGGTTTGTCGGTGACGCGGAGGCCATGGACGAACTCGGATTTGATCTCGAGTTTTTTCAGCATGGCGGCGATTTGCGGGCCGCCGCCGTGGACAACGATCGGATTGATGCCGGAGAGCTTCAAGTAGACAATGTCCTGGGCGAAGGCTTCGGCGAGTTTTTCGTCGCCCATGGCGTTGCCGCCGAATTTAATGACGACGGTTTGCTCGTCGTAGCGGATCAGGTGCGGCAGGGCTTCAGCGAGGATGCGCGCCTGCTCATGGGCTGAAATGGGGGTGCTGGATGGTTCGAGGTCGGGCGGGGGAGAGGGTGTTTTGGCGGCCATGCAGCGAGCTTTTCTGTGGTGATGTCCTCCAGGATGTACTCGAGGCTGCTCTGGGGGACGTTCTGGGGGACGTTTTTCGGAAAGGCAGTTATAGCGACTTGTCCAGGTCGCTCAACGGAATTTGCGCACATTTTGGTTGTTCGTATTGGCTGGCGTTGCGGCGAGGCAAGTCTAGACCTGTGCTATAATTGGTGGCGGCAAGGGACTGGCGTCATTGACGGGTGGGGTGGGCGTGGCTCACTGACATGAGGTTGTTGCTGGCCTGATTCGGGCGGCATGCGAGGAGATACGGCACATGGCAGCGTCCATCGCGGACGGTCTTGGGCAGATTGGAACGTCGCCACACCTTGGGCAAAGTCTGGCGCGGGCGGAGCGCTTGGCGCGTGATCAGGCGCATCCGACGGTGACGATCGAGCACCTGCTGTTCGCCCTGACGGAAGATCCGGATGCGGGCTTGGTGCTGCAGGCGTCGAACGTCGATCTTGAGCGATTGCGGACTGATGTCTCGGGGCATTTGGGCCGCGTTACTGGAATATGGTGAAGCCGGCGACGGCGCCACCCAAGCCGGATCCGGAGTTGGTGCGTATTCTGCACGTTGCCGGATCGGCGGCGCGGCAATCGCCGCGCAAGCAGATCGACGGCGCGATCATTCTGGCGGCGGTGATTGGCGACGGCAAAAGTTCGGCCGCCGGACTGCTCAAGGTGCATGGACTGACGTTTGAGGAAACGATCCGGGTGCTGCAGCGCTCCTTTACGCAGCAGGCTGGTCCGCAACAGCTTGGCCCGCAACCGAGTGGTGCGCCGCCCGCCGTAGCATCGCGGCCATCGCAAGCGCCGGTGCGACCTGCGCCGGTCGTCGAGAGCAAGCCGATCAATCCGCCGCCGCCAGCCGATCCTGAAATGCCAACACCTCGTCCGGTGGTGCCGCCACCGGCTGTTCCGGTCCAGGTTGCGGCCGCTTCTTCAACGCCGCCGCCAGCGATCATGCAGCCATCGGCGGCATTACCGTCAGATGTGCCGTTGCCGTCGCCATTGCCATCGCGCCCGACGCCGGGGCAGATCGCGGCAGCGTCGACGGATACGTTATTGGCATCCGTGCGCTCGCGTCTGCAAGGTGACCGGCCGGGCGTGGAACTGCCGCCTGTTCGCGCCGGTGGTTCTCGCGTTGAGCCGATGCCGACGGCGATGACCGGTGCTGAGCGTGATGTGGCGGTGAGTGCGGGCAAGGCCGGAGACACTGTGGTGCCGACCGCGGCCGCGCGACCTGCGGCGGCGCCGTTCGTGGTGCCGCGCGGTGTTGCGCAACCGGGTGCTATGCAGGCGCCGGTGTCGCCACCTTCAACGGCGCCGTCGTCTCTGCCGCCGTCACCGCCGCCGTCGCCCTCTCCTGGACGGCCTCCGCCGCCGGAATCTTCGCGGCCTCCGCCGCCGGCCCTCAACCGGCCGCCGGTGCCGTTTCCGCAGCGGACAACGCCACCGGGCCATGCCGAAGCGCTGGCTGGCTTGGGGGCGGGATCATCGCCGCGCCGATCAGAGCCGGGCGATGGTGGGCGTCCGCCTGGTGCGTTGCCACCCAACACAGTTGCGCCAACGGTTGCGTATTCGGAGCAGGAGTTCCGCGATCGCTATGCGCGGTCCG
This sequence comes from uncultured Alphaproteobacteria bacterium, assembly GCA_963714325.1. Taxonomy (GTDB): domain Bacteria; phylum Pseudomonadota; class Alphaproteobacteria; order Rhizobiales; family Hyphomicrobiaceae; genus CAVQOB01. The sequence continues at coordinate 120,184 of CAVQOB010000006.1, forward strand.
GTGATATCGCAGGGCCGCCCTATCCGTCGCCCGATGATGTCGAGCCCTATAGTGGGACGGTGATGCCGCCGCGTGTCGCGGCACCGATGCGGCCGACGTCGGCGCTGGATCTGGCGCGTGCCGCGGCTGGCATGGCGAAGAGCATGACGGTCGGCGTGCCGAGCCTCGTCGAAGTGCGCATTCCGCGTGCTGACGTGACCGGGCCGGTTCAGCGGTCTCAGGGATCGATCGAGTATGCGGTTTCGCTGCGGCTCAAATCGATGGATGGCCGCAGCGTTATCGAGCCTGATACGCCGGAATTGACCTGGCTGTCGGGCGGTTCGCCGGTCAATTTCGACGACACGTTGATCTGGCGCTGGCGGGTGACGCCGCGGATGAAGGGGCGCGGCCGTCTGCATCTGCAGGCTTCGGTGCGCAGCTTCGGGGCGGATGGCCGGGCGGCCGACATTGCCGTGCCGGATTATATTGCTGATATCCGGATGCGGCCCAATCGGAAGGCTTCGTTGCTGCGCGTCTTAGGCCTCGTGATGGCGATGTTAGCTGGGTATTTTTTCGCGATTTTCGGCGAGCGATTGTTGTGGTCCGGTGTCGCGTCGGTGCGGCGGCTGTTTGGGTTTTGAAGGCGCACTTGCTTGGCGTTATGCAATCTTTGATTGCAAGTGACGTAATTGCGCAACCTCTAGAAATATATAGTGTTTCTCCGATTTTGGCGGCTGTGGAAACTGTGGATAAGCGGTGGACGGTTGGTTGTCCTGACGGCGGTTTCGTCAGCAATGTGCCCCCGTGCTTGCCGATGTGGATCGTCACGTGCGGGCATGAGGCTCGGCGGCGCTGCTGGGTCAGACCGGCAGACTTCAGACTGACGAACGATGAGTGCCTAGTGGGCGATGAGTGCTTAGAGGGGTAGTAGCGTATCATGGGTAGTGCAGGGCGATTTGCCAATGAGCCGCGACCGATCATCGATATCGAGTCGCATCCCGTTCGAGCAGCAGCGAAGCGGCAGTCGACAGGTGGGAGTGATCTCCGGTCGCGTCTGACGGAACTCATGGGCGAGCAAAGCCCGGAGCAGCTGGCGCAGAAGCTTTCAGAATTCAGACGGTCCGTTCACCAGGCATTGATCGCGTCATCGAGTGCATTCGCGATCCTGGATCAGCTGGCTGACAGTGGTCTCAGGGATTGCGCGAAGTGTACGCATGAGCTTGAGGCACGGCTGGTGAGTAATCCGCATTATATCGTGCTGGGGAAGCTGATTGAGGCGGAGCAATTGCTGGCCCGGCTCGGGCGCGGGGTGCGCTGATCGACATTCAGAGCTACCGTCTTGGTGTCCGGGTGAGGGCACGGCCCGAGGCGTAGACAGCCGGCGATGCCGGTTCGACGAACGCCGCCCAATCGCGGGTAAGGCGGCGTTCGTTGGCTTTTATCGACGTTCAGGGTCGTTCCGGTTTAGGTTGAATCAGGGAACGACCCTAACTCTTTGTTTTGTCGTGCTTCTTGTCGGGAAAACCGCTCACACTTTTCCCGGAAGCACTCTAGTAGGAGTTGTGTGGCATGCGGATGGGTTTCCTTGGCGGGCGGCGCACGGATGATGTCGAAGCGGGGCGCGATGGTCAGGCGTTGAAGGCTGAACTCTTTCAACCTATTGCGCCGCCGCTATTTGGCGAGTCGGCCATTCAATCGACGCGTGAGTTGCCGTCAGCGCGGCCGGATCAGCCGCTGTTTGAACGGCCCGTTGCCGTGCCGCCGGAACAGAAGCTCGCTGATGATATCGCGGCTCTGCGAGATCGGATTGCGAAGGCTCTCTATGATGCGTCGAAAGAGTATCAGATGCTGTGCTCGCTGACGCATTCGGGCCTTACGTCGTGCGAAGTGCTGACGCAGGAGTTGCGGCAGCGGTTGGCCGGGAACGTGCATTACGAGGTGCTACGGAAGTTAGATGAGGCGTATGCGCTGACGTCGCTGGTGCGCGGCGGGCCGCTGGCGCGTTGATCGGTTCGAATGATTGGACGAGGAATTTATCGACGCCGCGACCCCATGGGGTCGCGGCGTTTGTCGTTTCATGGTCGATCGATTGTGCGCCATAGCGCGACATGCATGCGCTCTGACACCGCGATCTGGGCTGGCGTGGCTGTCCCTGGTTTGGGTTGACGGCGTTCGGTGACGTTCGGTGACGGCGCGCCGTTGTTTGCGACTTGCACGACCGTTGCCTTTGCTGGTGTGGCTATGGCGGCGCGCTGTACTGGCGTACTCCGTGCTGAAGTTGTGGAGTTCTGCGTTGTTCCTGCTCTGGCCGGCCGCGGCGCGTCGAGCGCTGCGACGGGCGCGGTGGCGATATTGGCCGCCGGCAATGGCGCTGGGGGATGGCGATGCGGCGCGGGGATCGCGCCGATCAAGCGGATCTCCTGAGCGACCAACTCACCGGCGGGCGCCAGCACGACACGTCCGTTTGAGGCTTCGATAAAACAGGGTGCGGCGCAGCGGTCGATGGCGCGGAGCGCGATGACTGTGATTGCGGCGACACCCGACATGATGATGAGGGTTGCGGCGATGGCGATCCATTTGAATTGACCGCGGAACTCGAAAGCGTGCGAAGCGCCGCCCATCGTCGTCGATTTGATTTTGATGTTTTCACTCATGACGCGACAACAGACAGAACACACCGGACATTGAACGCATTCGAAGGGTCATACTGACGACCATTCGAATGGCAGTGCGATCCATCTACTCCTGATATTGAAACGCTGGGGAATGCGAGAGCAGATAAGATATGGTTAATGCATTCAGGCATCAAACGAGATGCTCGTAAAGTAAAACCTGGAGTTGCAGATGAATCGCAGAGGTAAAGCAGGCGGGTGCAGCGCTGATTGATCAACGACTATCTAGTTGATGTAGCAATGAAATCCGTTTCGCGCATGCGATGACGGATATTATAAAGAAAATCCAATGGCGGTGGCGATTTCAGCGCGCAATTCAGCAATTCCGTCACCCGTTTCAGACGATGTGGCGAGTACGCGCGGGAATGCGGCGGGCTCCTTATTGATCGCCAGGGCGACTTCGGCGATGATTTTCTCGGCTTGATACTTATTCAATTTGTCGGTCTTGGTCAGGATCACTTGAAACGAAACGGCTGAGGTATTCATGAGGGGAAATATCTCGCGATCAGCGGTTTTCAATCCGTGCCGGCTATCGATCAAAAGGAAAACGCGTTTCAAGGTTGCGCGGCCGCGGAGATAATCGCGGATAAGGCGGTTCCAGTCGTCGACCTTGGCCTTGGGTGCGTCGGCAAAACCGTAGCCGGGCATGTCGACGAAATACATGCGGGTGGCGGTCGGAAAGAAGTAATTGAGTTCCTGCGTGCGGCCGGGCGTGTTGGACGTGCGCGCCAAACCGCCGACGCCGACGAGGGCGTTGATCAGGCTTGATTTGCCGACGTTGGAGCGGCCGGCGAAGGCAATCTCGGGGCGATCAGCTTCGGGGAGGAATTCCAGCGCCGGCGCGCTCTTTAGGAATTCCCAAGGCTTGCGGAACAGCAGATCGCCGGCTGCCAATTGGGCAGCCGTAAATACTGGTTCGTCGGCAGTGTTGGGCGGCATTGACGTTACGTCCTTTACTTGCCGCTTGGAGGTGACCGCTGCTTACTGCGCGCCGTGAGGTGCTCGTATGCGCGGCACTGTCACTTCTTGTCTTTGTGGAACCACTTGTCGATGCCGATATTCTTCCAGAGGTGAATATCCGCGCCGTTCTTGTGCATGATGTAATACTGCTGCAGCAGCGACAGTACGTTGCTCCAGGCCCAGTAGATGACAAGGCCGACGGGGAACGACGCCAGGAGGAAGGTGAACATCACCGGCATCCAGTTGAAGATTTTCTGCTGGATGGGGTCAGGCTGCTGCGGATTGAGCTGCATCTGGATCCACATGGTGATGCCCATGATGATCGGCCAGACGCCAACGTGCAGGAACTCAGGCAATGCGAACGGGAGCAGCCCAAAGAGGTTGAAAATCGAGGTTGGATCGGGAACCGAGAGATCCTTGATCCAGCCGAAGAAGGGCGCGTGGCGCATGTCAATGCCGATGAACAGTACCTTGTAGAGGGCAAAGAACACGGGGATCTGCAGGACGATCGGCAGGCAGCCGGCGGCCGGGTTGATCTTCTCCTTCTGATAGAGCTTCATCAGCTCCTGCTGCTGGGCTGCTTTGTCGTCCTTATAGACGGTGCGCAGGCGCTCCATTTCCGGCTGCAGCTTCTTCATCTTGGCCATCGACTCGTAGCTCTTGCTGGCGAGTGGGAAGAACGCGAGCTTGACGAGAACGGTGACGGCGAGAATGGCGAGGCCGAAATTGCCGAGGGCGTTGTAGAGCCAGGCCATCAATTTATAGAGCGGCTTGGTGATGAAGTAGAACCAACCCCAATCGACCATCATGTCGAATTTGGTGATGCCGAATTTCTCGCCATAACTATCGATGATTGCCGCCTGTTTGGCGCCGGCGAACAGATGCGCGGTGATGGTCGAGGTGGTGTTGGGCGGGATGGTGACGGCGCTGAGGACATAGTCTGCTTGGTGCGCTTCTTCCTGCACCTCGGTTTTCTTGAAGCCCATCATGCGGGCTGTGTAGGTCTGATCCTGGGGTGGGATGAGCGACGCACCCCAATACTTGTCGGTGATGCCGAGCCAACCGCCCTGATTGTTGGCGAACGACTTCACGGCTTCTGCGGGGCGCTTTTCCTTCTGGTTGGCTTCAGCTTCCTTGGCGAGGTCGGAATAGACGATTTCCTTCAGGCCCTCTTTGCCGCCGAGGAAACCGATCAGACCTTCATGCAGGATGACGAAACCTTCGACCTTCGGGGTGCCGAGGCGGAAGATGCGGGCGTAAGGGACCAGCGTGATGTCGGCGCTGGTCTTGTTTTCGACGTCGTCCTTGATGTCGAACATGAACTTGTCGTCGACAGAGATGGTGCGGCGGAAGACAACGCCCTGGCCGTTGTCGTGGGTGAGCACGAGGGGTTTGCCGGGCGCGAGGGGGCCGGCCTGATCCGCTTTCCAGATCGTATCCTTGTTGGGAACGGCGACATTCTGGCCAGTGGCAGGGGTCCAGCCGTACTCGGCGAAATAGGCCTTGGCGGAACCGGCGGGGGCCAGGAAGACGATGTTGGGGCTGCCGGGTTTGGCCTCTTCGCGATAGTTCTGGAAGGTGATGTCGTCGATGCGGGCGCCGCGCAGATTGATGGACCCCGTCAGGCTTGGCGTGGCGATGGCGATGCGTGGCGTCGCCTTGAGAGTGTCTTCGCGTGACATCAGTGTGGTTGTTGCTGTGGCGCCCGGCGTGGCGGCGGGCGCACCGGTGCCGGCGACGGGCGCTGTTGCGGGCGCGCCAGGGTTGGTCGTTGTGCCGCTTTGGGTTGCGGGTTGGCCGGACGTGGTTTGCTGCGAGGTGCCGGCGCGTTGGCGGCGCTCCTGCTCTTCCTTGAGCTTGGGGCCAGCGTAGAAATACTGCCAGCCGAGCAGCACGGCCAGCGAGAGCGCAATCGCGAGCACGAGGTTCTTCTGGCTCTCATTATCCTGTTGCATCATCGTCTCGCTCGCTTCGTCGGTTTCGAGTGGGTCTCGATTGTGTTTCAAGGCTGTTTCGGCGCGCGTCCGGATTGGGCGGTCATTTTCGCTGGACGCTTGGCCGGAGAGCGGACGCGTTGCAGGGCGTCCTGAAGGTCTTTGACCAATTGCGCGAACTCGCAATCGAGGGCGGGTCGCCGGGCAATCAGGACATAGTCCGTATGGGGCTCGGCAAACTCGTCCTGTTGGCGGCGGATCGCTTCCTTCATGCGGCGGCGGATGCGATTGCGCTCGACGGCATTGCCGATCTTCTTGGTGATCGTCAGGCCGAACCGGGGCTTCTCAACGTCGGACTTCGCGGCTCCAGTTGGCGAGCCGGCGCACGCGATAATGCGGGGCTTTGCCTCGAGCATGAATCCTCGCGTCCCCCATTTACTGCCCCCGCGAATACGCTGGAACTCGGCGCGAGTCTTGAGCGTTAACACTTTGGTACTTGAAACGCGCGGCAAGGCTGCGCCTCCCCGGCCAAAGCACTACCTGTGGTTGGTGACGCGCGGTCAGGCCGACAGACGCTTGCGGCCCTTGGCGCGACGACGCGACAGGACGTTGCGGCCGCCGACGGTTTCCATGCGCTTTCTGAAGCCATGGCGGCGCTTGCGAACGAGTTTGCTCGGCTGGTAGGTGCGTTTCACGTTCCGTCTCCGTCAATCTTGCAGCGTTTTGGCTTGCAGTGTTTTGGCTTGCAGTGTTTTGGCCATCGGCTGAGCCATGTTCTGGCTTGCCACGTCTTGGCCGGTCGAATGGCCCGAAATTTTCCTGCCCGGCCAGTCCTTTAGCAACCGGCGGCAGCTCATTGGACAGGCTGCGGCTCGCCGAAAAGGCGCACTCCGAGCAGCGTGGCTGTTGAGAAGTCAGGCGGCTTATAAGTGGGGGAGGCGTTGAAGTCAACGCGGCGAACGGACCTTCTTCGGGCTCATTCAGGTCAAGTTTCGACTGGCCTTGCCGACAAAGGCGATCACGACGGGGTGGGTTTTTATCACGGAATGTCACGGCCGAATGCTTGGCTCTCAAGAGATGGAGAGGACACGCGCTCGTGTGATGCAAATGGGCTGCTGATCCGTATTTTAGCTCCTGGTGCCGACCGGCGCGGTTCATGGGAGGAACATTCGATGTTGCGGACGTTGACGACGCGGGGTTTGACGGTGGCGCGGGCCATGGTGTGGGCTGGTGCGCTGGTCGTGGGTCTCAGCACGGCCGATCTGGCGACGGCGCAGAGCCTCGAAGCGGTGTTCAGCAAGGCCGCGACACCCGGCAAAACGGTCGATCATGGTGCCTGGGACAAGCTGCTGAAGGCCTACGTCAAGCCCGATGCCAGCGGGCTGAACCGGGTCGCCTATACGAAATTCAAGGCCGAGGGACATCAAGAGCTCAAGGCCTATGTCGCGGCGTTGCAGGCGGTCGACGTGCCGTCGCTGTCGAAAGCCGAACAATTTGCGTTCTGGGCCAATCTCTACAATGCCCGGACGATCGATGTCGTGTTGGACAAGTATCCGGTCAAGTCGATCAAGGACGTCAGCCTTGGTGGCGGATTGAAGACGCTGGTCACTGGCGGGCCGTGGCAAGCCAAGGTCGCCAAGGTGGGCGGATTCGACCTGTCGCTCGATGACATCGAGAACAAGATTTTGCGCGAGATCTACAAAGATCCGCGGGTGCATTATGCGGTCAACTGTGCGTCGGTCGGGTGCCCTAACCTGCTGCTGGAAGCGTTCACGGGTGCCAAGCTTGAGGCGCAACTCGATGCGGGGGCCAAAGGCTTCATCAACAGTCCTCGCGGCATCACGTTCACCGGGGACAAGGTCTGGGCGTCGAGCATCTACGATTGGTTCAAGGCGGATTTCGGCGGTAGTGTCGCGTCGATCACCGCACATATGGCCACGTATGCGGAACCTGCATTGAAGGCGCAGCTGGCCAAGGTCACGGCGATCCATGACTATGGCTACGATTGGGCGCTGGCCGATGCAAAATAATTTGCGTGTTCCGGCGGAGGCCGCAGACCAGAAGGAAGCTCGTCGCATGACGCCTGTGCCAAATCCAAGTCCTGCGGCGGCGACGGTGGCCGCGTCGTGGAAGCGGTATCTGCCGCTGGTGGTTCTCGGGCTGGTGATGGCGGTGGTGCTCGCCAATGGCTGGCATCGACAGCTGACGCTGGAAAATGTCGTGGCGTTTCGCGATCGCTCGCAGTTGTTCCTGCACAATCACATCATTCAATCGCTGCTCGCTTTCGTTGGCGTCTATGTAGCGGCGGTGACTTTGTCGCTGCCGGGTGCTGGCATTCTGACGTTGACGAGTGGGTTGCTGTTCGGGTGGTTTCTCGGTGGACTTGCTGCGGTGACGGGTGCCAGTATCGGCGCAATCATCCTGTTCCTGGTGGTGTCGCATACCGGATTTGGAGAGGCGTTGGCGGCGAAAGCCGGACCGTCAGTCGCGAAGCTGCAGGTTGGATTTCGCAAGGATGCGCTCAGCTATCTGTTCTTCCTGCGCCTGGTACCGGCATTCCCATTCTTCATCGTCAACATCGTTGCCGCGTTGATCGGCATGCCGTTGCGCACCTACGTGCTTGGGACTGTGTTCGGCATCATGCCGGCGTCGTTCGCGTTCGCCTCGATCGGCGCCGGACTCGATAGCGTCATCGGCTCGGCGAAGGCGGAACATGCTGCATGCGTCGCGGCGAAGGGTGCTGCCGCCTGCACGCTCTCGATCAATCCCAGCAATCTCGTCACCAAAGAACTGCTGATCGCGTTCGCGCTGCTTGGGCTCGTTGCGCTCATTCCCGTCGCATACAAGAAGTGGAGCAAATCTGATGTCACAGCTCAGTGAGTCCGGCGCAGTCATGCGCACGCGGGGGATGAGCGGCGATGCGCTCGGTAGTTCCCGGAATGACTTCGGGCATGGCGCGACGGAACGGGGCGAACCACTACGGCCCGATCTGTGCATCATCGGCGCGGGGTCGGGCGGGTTGTCGGTTGCGGCGGCGGCGGCGGCGCTCGGCGTCAAAGTCGTGCTGATCGAAAAACACAAGATGGGTGGCGATTGCCTGAACTATGGCTGCGTGCCATCGAAGGCGATGATCGCGGCCGGGAAGCGCGCGCAGGCGATGCGGACGGCTGGGCCATTCGGAATCGCGGCGGTTGAGCCGTCGATCGATCCGGCTGGCGTGCAGGCGCATGTGGCGTCGGTGATCGCGGCGATCGCGCCGAATGATTCCGTCGAACGCTTTACCGGACTTGGTGTGCAGGTCATTCAGGCAGCCGGGCGGTTCGTCGATAGCACAACAGTGAAGGCTGGAGAGTATCTGATCAAGGCGCGGCGGTTCGTCGTCGCGACCGGATCGTCGCCGGCTGTGCCGCCGATCCCGGGCCTCGATCGGGTGCCCTACTTCACCAACGAGACGATCTTCGACAACAAGACGCAGATCAAGCATTTGATCATCATCGGCGGCGGGCCGATCGGCATCGAGATGGCGCAGGCGCACATGCGTCTCGGCGCCACGGTGACGGTGGTCGAGGGCTTGAAGGCGCTTGGCAAGGATGATCCCGAATTGACGGCCGTGGTGCTCAAGCATTTGAGGGCTGAGGGGCTTGCGATCCGCGAAGGGTGCAAGGTCGAGAAGATCGAGGGTGCGGCCGGGCAGATCCGGGTTCACGTCATTGATGCGAACGGCGCTGCGATCGTTGAAGGAACGCATCTGCTGGTGGCGGCGGGTCGTAAAGCGAACATCGGCGATCTCGGTCTGGATGCTGGCGGCATTGCCAACGACAAGCGTTCGATCACCGTCAACGCGGGATTAGTGACGTCGAACCCGAAGGTGTTTGCGATCGGTGATGTTACGGGCGGGCTGCAGTTCACGCATGTTGCCAATTATCATGCGGGTATCGTCATTCGCCGCGCGTTGTTCCGATTGCCGGCGAAGGTCTCGACCGATGCTATTGCGTGGGTGACGTATACTGATCCGGAGTTGGCCAATGTCGGGTTGACGGAGGAAGCCGCGCGCAAGGCGCATGGCAAGGTGCATGTCTATCGCTGGCCGTATCACGAAAATGATCGCGCGCAGGCCGAACGCAAGACCGAGGGCTTCGTCAAGATCGTGACAAATACTAAAGGAAAGATCCTCGGCGCCGGCATTGTTGGCGAAAATGCTGGGGAATTGATTCAGATGTGGTCGCTTGCCATATCTCAAGGCATGAACATCAAAGCAATGACGCAATGGATTTCGCCCTATCCGACGTTATCAGAGATCAACAAACGCGCGGCGATCGGCTATTATGCCAGCTCGGCCAGCAATCCGAAGGTCCGCAAAATCATCGGTTGGCTGGCAAAGCTCGGGTAAGGCCTGAGCCATGGATCATTGATAAGGCGGAGACGGGGTGCCGCGGGATACGGAACAGTCGCTGCCCGGATCGGGATGGCGTGATTGGCTCAAGGCGCGAGAACGGCATGTTCTGGCGGGTTTGCGTTCGGCTGGCTGGCTGGCTAGCAGCCTGTCCGGTAAATTGCTCGGGCTGACGTTGTTGTTCGTCATGCTTGCGGAAGTGCTGATCTTCGTGCCCTCGGTCGCAAACTACCGGGTCAACTGGTTGATGGACCGGTTGACGGCGGCGCAATTGGCGTCGCTCGCTGCAGAGGCGTTCCCAGGCGGCACCATTCCGGACAATCTGAGATCGCAACTGTTGCGGACGGCGCAGGTCAAGGCCGTCGCGGTGAAGCGGAACAATCAGCGGGTCAGCGTCTTGCCGCCGGAGATGGAAGGCACGATCGATGCCACCTTTGACCTGCGCCAGTCGGTGCGACCAACCGGCCTGTGGAGCGATATTTCGCAGCGTTTTGGGCTGATTTCGGATGCCGTTGGGGTGATGACGCATACTGGCAATCGGATGATCCTGGTGATTGGTGAGCCGAATATGGCGCCGGAATCGTTCGTCGAGATCGTCATTCCGGAAGAGCAGCTCAAGCAAGCCATGCTGCGTTATGGGCTCAATGTGCTGGGCTTGTCGGCATTGATCTCGGTGATCACGGCGGCGCTCGTCTATTTCGCCCTCAATGCGTCGCTGGTGCGGCCGATGCAGCGGATTACGCAGAACATGCTGCGGTTCAGCGAAAACCCCGAGGATGCCAGCCGCATCATGGTGCCGTCATCGCGCAAGGATGAGATTGGAACCGCTGAGCGGGAACTTGCTCATATGCAGGGCGAATTGACGCAATTGCTCGCGCACAAGAGCCGGCTGGCGGCGCTCGGGACGGCGGTCAGCAAGATCAATCATGATCTCAGGAACATGCTGGCGAACGTCCAATTGTTGTCGGACCGGTTGATCGCGTTGCCGGATCCGAGTGTGCAACGGTTTGCACCAAAGCTGATTGCGTCGCTCGATCGGGCGATCAATTTCTGCAACGATACGCTGAAATTCGGCAAGGCTGCGGAAGCGACGCCCAAGCGCGAACTGATTGCGCTGAAGCCGCTGGTGATGGAGGTTGGTGATGGCCTCGGCCTGCCGGATGGCGGGCGGATCGACTGGCGCGTCGAGGTGGCGGACGCGCTGAAAATCGACGCGGATCGGGATCAGCTCTATCGGGTGATTTCCAATCTGGTGCGTAACGCGGTGCAGGCGCTCGAAGCGCAAGACGTTGCTGGGCGGGGCCTGATCCGCATTGCCGGCGAACGCAGCGGAACCGTAGTGACGATCGATTGCTCGGACAATGGTCCGGGTGTTCCGGCACTGGCGCGGGCGCATCTGTTCCAAGCTTTCCAGGGATCGACGCGGCGCGGTGGATCGGGGCTTGGACTGGCGATTGCGCATGAGCTCGTGGTGGCGCACGGCGGCACGCTGGTTCTGCTTGAGGACGTGCCGGGCACGACATTCCGCATGGCGATCCCTGATCGCGCGGTGTGATCGCGGAGCTGGGCAAGCGGCGTTGTCAACGTGCCTGATCGGTCGTCAGGGACCTTGCCCTCGATTTGGGTCGCGCCTACGATCGTGCTTCGGCAAGCCCGCGGGCCGGGCAGGGTATTGAAATTTCCAGTTGAGGACGGCGATGAACACGGGTGTGGCGAGTGGGACGGCGACGGCGATCAGCATTCTTGCGCAGCGGTTCGGCGATCGGCTGCAGACCGGCGAAGCGGTCCGTCGGCAACATGGACATACCCTGACGTGGATCCCCAACCAGCCGCCGGATGCGGTGATCTGGGTTGAGAATACCGCTGAGGTCGTTGAGGTGGTGCGGGTCGCGCGGGAGCATCGCGTGCCGATCATTCCGTTTGGGGCGGGGACGTCGCTGGAGGGGCATCTCAATGCGCCGCGCGGCGGGCTGTCGCTTGATTTTTCGCGCATGAACCGGATCTTGAAGGTCAACGAACGTGATCTCGATGCGGTTGTGGAGCCTGGCGTTTCGCGCAAGCAACTGAATGATCATTTGCGCGACCTCGGGCTATTCTTTCCGGTCGATCCGGGGGCCGAAGAGGCGACGATGGGGGGGATGGCCGGAACGCGGGCTTCCGGGACCACGGCCGTCAAATACGGGACGATGCGCGAAAATGTCTTGAACCTGACGGCGGTGATGGCCGATGGCTCGGTGGTCAAGACGGCGCAGCGGGCGCGGAAGTCGGCGGCCGGGTATGATTTGACCAAGCTGCTGGTCGGGTCCGAAGGGACACTCGGCATTACGACGGAATTGACGGTCCGGTTATATGGCATTCCGGAAAAAATCCTGGCGGCGGTATGCCCGTTCCAGACACTGGAAGGGGCATGCAATGCGGTCATCCAATCGATCCAGCTGGGCCTTGGTGTGGCTCGGATGGAGTTGCTCGATCCGGTGCAAATCAATGCCGTCAATTTCCATTCGAAGCTGACGCTCGACGAGAAGCCGACGCTGTTCCTGGAATTCCATGGGACGGAAACCTCGGCGCGCGATCAGGTGGAGTTGTTCAAGCACATCGCCGAAAGCGAGGGTGCGATCCGGTTCGATTGGGCGGAGAGAGAAGAGGATCGCCGCCGGCTGTGGAAGGCACGGCATGACGTTTACTGGGCGGTCAAGAGCCGTTGGCCGGGCAAAGATCTGCTGGCGACTGATATCTGCGTGCCGATCTCGCGGTTGGCGGAGTGCGTCAACGAAACGCAACAGGATATCCGGGAGCACGGGTTGATCTGTCCGATCGTCGGGCATGTCGGCGACGGGAACTTTCACACATCGCCGGTGTTCGATATGCAAAATCCTGCGGAAAAGCGTGCCATCGAGGGCTTTCTCGAGCGGCTCGCGGCGCGGGCGATCCGGATGGAGGGGACCTGCACCGGCGAGCACGGCGTCGGGCAAGGCAAGGTCAAGTATCTCAAAGCAGAACTCGGTCCTGGCCTTGACGTTATGCGGGCGGTGAAGTCGGCGCTCGATCCGCTCGATATTTTCAATCCGGGGAAGATTCTGCCGCAATGAGCGGCTGCGCATTAATACTTTGTTAAGGGTTCGGTTGCCGCGACGTTCTGTGCACGGCACGGACAAGTGCTTGTTAACTTCGATGTGCGAAAACGGTCGGGTGCCCAAGGGTTCTTTGGGCGCGATTGCTGTTGCGTGTGCATCCAGGCGCGCCAAGCGTATGCGTCGTGCGAGTGAGTAGGGAATGAGCGTCAAGGTGAAACGGGAGCGGCCTGACCAGCGGCGGCATCACCGTGTTTCCGCGCCGCTCTTTGTCGTCTATGACGGGCATCGCGCGCGTGCCGCCGACTGGAGTCTCGGCGGGCTCAGAATCGAGCAGCACCCCGGCGAAGTGCCGATCGCTGGCACCGAAATCCCGCTGCATTTGACGCTGCCTTTCCAGGGCTTCGACGTTTCGTTCGAGGCCAAGGGCGATGTCATTCGCAGCGATGCGGCGACCGGCATGTTCGCTGTCCGGTTCACGGAGCTTGGCGAGCGCGAACGCGAATTGATGTCGCATTTCATCGAGGAGCTGGTTCGCGGCTCGATGGTCGACGTTGAGGATACCATTCAGCGGATCGACGTGCCGGTGACGCCGGCGTCACTCGAGCCGACGTCGCTGTCGCCGTCATTGGCGAAGTTGCCGATCAAGCGCTGGCCGACCAAAGCGGTTGCAATGACGGGCATCTACGCGGTGCTGGGGTTGTTTATCTTTGGTTATACGGCGCTGCTTGGCTATTCGAATTTCTATCGCATGGAAGTGCAGACAGCGGTGATCGCGGCGCCGGTCGAGACCGTGACCGCTGCTTCCGACGGTAAAGTTGCGTGGATGGCTGCCAAGCCGGGCGATCCCGTCAAGTCAGGCGATCTGCTGCTGAATATCATCGATAATCAGCTCGAGCGGGAAATCGAACTGGCCGATATTGCGATCAAGGAGCGCAAGGCGCAACTGGTCTTTTTCAAGCGGCGGCAAGGCGACGAACTCGCCCGGATGAAGAGCTTCACGACGGTTGAAAGCAAGAATCTGGAACAGGCGAAAATCGAAGTCGAGAGCGTGCAGGCGCAGATCAATGCCGCCGAGCAGCAATACGGCCGGTTGGCGATGTTGCATCGCAAGGGGTTCACGACCGACGCCAAACTCGAAGAAGCTGAGAAGATCCTGCAAACGCTGAAGAAATCGCGCGAAAGCCGGCAGGTCGAGTTGAGATCCCAGATCGAGGTGGCGAACAATAGCGACGGGCGCTGGCACTTCACCGGGCAGAACATGGTGGGTGAGGGCGCGCAGCTGGAAGCGCAGGTCAAGCTCGCCGAACACGAGATGCTGTTGACGCAGCAAAAACATCAGGCGTTGCTCAACCATCGTGACCGACTGGGGGTGCGGGCGCCGTTCGATGGTACGCTGCTTGAGCTACCGCATGTCGATCGCGGAACGGTGCGCCGCGGCGATGTGATCGCAATTGTCGAGCAGCGGCGGCAGCGACAAGTGACGGCGTTCCTTAATCAGGACGAAGTGCTCAAGGTCGGCCTAGGCGATGAGACGCTGCTATTCATTCCGGCGCTGGGCGAAACGTTGAAGGGCCGCATCGCGCAGATCGATCGCACGAGTGGGTTCGTTCGCGAGCAGGGGTTGGCGCAGGGGCCGGGATATCGCTGGCGTGGCGCATCCGACCGCTCGGCGAAGGTCACGATCACGTTCCATGACGCGGCGAAGGTCGCCGATCATGAGCGCTATCGGTCGGGATTGCCCGTCGTTGTCGTGTTCCCGCAGCGGTCGTCGAATTCGCTGATGACCTCGCTCAAGCAAAAATTCTCGACGGCGATGTGAGGGACAGGCCGATGGCCGCTGCGTTTCGCCGTATCGACGACCCGGACCGGCCGATCCCGTTCTTCGAGAAGTGGTCGCCGTTGGTGCAGCTCAAGTTGGTGCTGTATTTCGGATGCTGCCTGATCGCGATCAGTACGTTGCCGAATACGATCTACGATCCGGGACTGCACGAGATTACCTATGTGCTCGGTGTCCTTGGAGCGTGGCGTTACGCGTGGTGGTTCAATCACTGGTTTCGCGCCAAGATCTACGAGAAGGTGACGTACCCGCGGATGGAGCGGCAAGCCGCCGAGCTTTGGGATTCGGGTTGGCGGCCTCGCCATATTCACATCCAGATGACGACGTTCCGGGAACATCGGGAGATTTCGGAGGCGGTCATTCGCGGGCTCGTGCAGCAAATCCGCGAGGCGGGCGTGCCGGCGACGTTGTGGCTCGGGTCTAGCGAGCTTTCGGATGAGTTGAAGATCGCGCGGCATCTGAAGCTGGTTGGCAATGACCTCGACATTACGCTGCGGATCATCCGGCAGAACCAATCGGGCAAGCGAATCGCCATCGCGCTTATTCTGCGGGGCATGTCGCGCGCCGGCGTCGGCAAAGACGATCTCGTCGTGTTCATGGACGGCGACTTCGTGTTGCATCCGGGGTGTCTCAGGAAATGCCTGCCGCTGTTTGCGGCCGATCCAGAGCTGCATGCGCTGACGACGGACGAGCACGTGCAGGTGGAAGGACCGCGCTGGATGCAGTCGTGGTTCAACATGCGCTTTGCGCAGAGGCGGCTCGCCATGCAGTCGCATGCGCTATCGGGCCGGGTGCTGACGTTGACGGGGCGGATGTCGTGCTTTCGTGGCGAACACATTGTGAAAGAGGAATTCATCCGGCTGCAGGAAGCGGATTTCCTCAATCACTGGCTCTGGGGGCAGTTCCGCTTCCTCTCGGGCGACGACAAGAGCACGTGGTACACGCTGCTCAAGTATGGCTGCCGAATGACGTATGTGCCGGACGCTGCGGGGACGACGATCGAGGTGGTGGAGGGCAATGGCTACCGGCGTATGGTGGAAAACCTCCGGCGATGGTCTGGGAACATGCTGCGCAACGGTTATCGCGCGATCATGCTCGGGCCGCAGCGGATGCCATTTTTCATCTGGTGGTGCCTCGTTGATCAACGTCTGGCGATGTGGACGATGTTGTTCAGCCCGATGTTGGCGTTCGCTGGAGCACTGAAGGCGGGGGGCGCATTTCTGGTCGCCTATGTGATTTTCATTGCCATTACCCGCATGATCCTGGCGATGGTGTTGTTCACGTATTCGCGAACGGTGGATCTTGGGTATGTGTGGACGCTTTATATCAATCAGCTGCTGAATGCGGCGGTGAAGATCTATATGTTGTGGCGCTTATCCAAGCAGAAATGGGCTAACCGCGGCAACCAGACGCAAGGATTTGCGGGTAATAACCTCATGGCCACGTTGAGAAATGCGATGGCGATCTATTTGACCGCATTGTCGGTGGCCTTTCTCTTCCTTTCAGTTACGGTTTTCACCGAGTTAATGGCTGTGCCGAGTTTCGGACTTTTCAAATCAATTCTTGGATTTTGATATTCGATAAAATTGCAATATCCATCTTTAGCGAATGCCCATCTCTTTCTGTCACATTCAAACCAAGCCGAGACGAGCTTCGATCGGATCTAAACGCGCGTCCAGCGCGATTTGATCGAAGCCAGTCAAGCAGGACAAGAGCTCGAAACTGAGCCGCCTGCCTGATCAGGAGCGTCCGGGGGAGCAATGCGTCAGGGACCCCAACGAGGGTTCGAGAGTGGGAGCGTCAAGTTATGAATGTTGTGCGTCCGATTGCCGGCGAATGGGCCGGTATGGCGGGGTCGAAAATTGTTTCGGCCGTTGAAGAAAAGCCATCCATCAGTGTTATCGGTCTTGGATATGTCGGCGCAGTGTCGATGGCGTGCCTGGCGCACCTCGGCTTTCGTATGGTCGGCGTAGACGTCAGCCTCGACAAGGTGCGTTCGATTAAGGAAGGTCGCTCGCCGATCGTCGAGGAGCGGCTCGGGGAGTTGCTGTCCGAGGGCGTCGCCAAGGGCCGGATCGATGCGACGCAGAACCTCGTTGCCGCCGTTCTCGAAACGGATGTGACGTTCATGTCGGTCGGTACGCCGACGGCGCCGGATGGTTCCTGTGATCTGACGTATGTTCGCCAGGCGAGCCGGGCGATTGGTCAGGCGCTGGCGATGAAGGCCGGGTATCACGTCGTGGTGTTGCGCTGCTCGGTTCCGCCGGGCACGACGCTCGATGTCGTTGCGCCGGAAATCGAAGCGGCTTCGGGCAAGAAAGTCGGCGTCGACTTTGGCATGTGCTTCAATCCGGAGTTCCTGCGCGAGGGCGTTGCGGTTGCCGACTTCTATGCGCCGCCAAAGACGGTCATCGGCGCGTCGGATCTGCAGGCTGAAATCGTCGTCTCCAAAATCTATGGCGCTGTTGACAAGAACATTCTGTTCACGACGATCGCCGCGGCTGAAATGGTGAAGTACGTCGATAACGTCTGGCATGCGACGAAGGTTGCGTTCGGCAACGAAGTTGGCCGACTGTGCAAGTCGCTCGATATCGACAGTCATGCGGTGATGAACATCTTCGTGAAGGATACGAAGCTCAACTTGTCACCCTATTATCTGAAGCCCGGTTTTGCATTCGGTGGGTCGTGCCTGCCGAAGGAAGTGCGGGCGGTCGCGCATCTGGCCGATCAGCTGAAGATCGATCTGCCGCTCATCCAGAGTCTGACTGAAACCAACAAGCAGCACATCGTTCAGGCGGGGCGTCTGCTCGAGAAATTTGCCGGTAAGCGGATCGGGTTCCTCGGGGTGACATTCAAGGCGGCGACGGATGATCTTCGTGAAAGCCCGACGCTCGAGCTGATGGCGCAATTGCAGGCGCGCGGCGAAACACTGCGCGTTTATGATCCCAACCTGCGGTTTGGCGAAGGGCTGCAAAGTCAGATCAGCTATGTGAAGCATGCTTGCCCGGGGCAGGCACGCCTGATGGACGAAATTGTCGACTTGGCGATGTCGAGCGCGACGGAGCTGGTCGCTGCTTCCGACGTGATTGTCGTCAGCCACGCGACGGACGAATTCCGCCGGGCGGTTGCGGCGCGTGGGCAGGACGTTCACGTGCTCGACCTGGTGCGGTTGCACAAGGAATTGCCAGAGGATGATGCGACCTATGAAGGCATTGCCTGGTGATGTAGGGATCACTCGCGGCGTGCGCTGACGCATCACGTTTGTGGGCTGACTGAAAGGACCGTTGGGGCAACCAACGGTCCTTTTTTTGTGCGCACGGATGCAGAAACTTTGAATCTCATTTGATGAAAAATGCTGTGCTCGGATCAAATGTATATTCGGTTCTTGTTGCTATGGTCGACTGTGCTTCAGGCGGATTCTGTCCGCGCGCAGCCGTTGCGCGCGAATGTGGGGCCGAGCGATGCCGGACGGCAGTCGGGAAAATTTTCCGGCCTGTTGTCGTGATGCAGCGGTGTGACAGGGAGCGACGTCAAGTCGTGAATTGACTGAGATGGCAACTTTCAAGGGTACAGGGAGCAAGGACGCTCTGACTGGTACCGGCGAAGCCGATGCGATGGCTGGGAACGGTGGTCGCGATGTGCTGGTCGGTAACGGCGGCGACGACGTCATGCACGGCGGCGGTGGTGATGACCGTATGTCGGGCGACGCTGGTAACGACGTGATGTTTGGGTCGAATGGATCCAGCGGCAAAGTGGACATGACCAAGTTCACGATCGCTGAGGACGTCAAGGGCGTTGTTACCTTCAACTACGAGTCGGCCGGGTACCAGAACGCGCTCGGCATGTACAAGATCGGCGCTGACGGTACGATCTCCGGCGTCACGGTGCTGTTTGCGAATGCGTCGCTGAAAGGCTCTGGCGGCAATCTGATCGGCGGCAAGTCTTCGGTTGACGTTGATCTGAAGGCTGGCGATCGCGTCGGGTTCTTCGTCGTGCCGAACGGTTTCGCACAGAAGGACATGGACAAACTGCTGAGTGATACCAAGGGTTCGTTCAAGTTCGTCGATGCCAAGGGCAACGCTGGCAATGTCAATACGTCGAGCGAACTCAAGCTTGTTCACGTCGCCGCAAACGGCAAGGAAGCCGACATCAAGTCGCAGTACGGGACGTCGGTGTTCCATTCTGCTCGCGGCGTTGAAGGCGGCCTCAATGGCGACCATTACAAACACGTTATGGGTGACGTCGATACTTCGTCGGGAACCGTCAAGATCGGTTTCGAGGATCTCTGGAAGGGCGGCGACAAGGACTTCGACGATAGCGTGTTTACGTTCTCGATCGGGTCGACCAATGCGGCGCTGCTCGCGAAAGAGGCCAAGCCTTCGACCAAGTCCTCAGATGACGACCTCATGACTGGCGGCGATGGGGCCGACACGATGATGGGCATGTCGGGCCGTGACACGATGGACGGCGGCAATGGCCGCGACGCGATGTGGGGTAACTCCGGTGACGACGTCATGGATGGCGGCGCTGGCGATGACGAAATCGCGGGTGGCGCCGGCAACGACGTTTTGCGCGGCGGTGCCGGCAACGACATGTTGCGCGGCGATACGGGCGATGACCGGTTTATGGCTGATGAAGGCAATGACGCGGTCGTCGGCGGGGCCGGGTTTGACACGATTGACTTCACGGAGGCCAAAGCCGGGGTCAAGGTCGACTTGAATGCCCATGTTGCTTCGGGGCTCGGTGATGACACGATCTGGGGTGTCGAGCGGGTGCTTGGATCTGCGTTTGCGGACAAGCTGTCGGGTGATAAGGGTGCCAATGTTCTGGTTGGCGGCGCCGGTGATGACGTGCTGCGCGGGCGGGGGGGCGTCGACACGCTGTCCGGCGGCGAGGGTGACGATACCTTCGTTTGGTTCGCGAAGGATGTTGTCGATGCCAAGGGTCGTTCATTGGGAGTCGATGTTATCACCGACTTCAAACAGGGCGATCGGATCGATCTGCGGAACATCTTCGGTGGCAAGGTCGAGGATGACTCGGTCGTCATCAAGGACGATGGCAAGAACTCGCATGTCTACGCCAAGATCGGCGGCGCGCATGTCGAAGTCGCGGTGCTGGAAGGGTTCCACGGCGTGAGTGCTGCCGACATGATGAAGGACGGCATGCTGCTGGTTTAACGAGTATTTGAGTGTCGGGGGTTCCTTTGGGCTGAGTGCCTGATGGATTACGCCGAGTTGACTTTCAAAGCCCCACCGTGCTCGCGGCTCGCTGCCGACGGCCACGGTGGGGTTTTGCGGTTGTATTTGATAAAATTTTATTAAAATACAGATCTCAGTCTATTAAATACAAATTACATCGATTGTAATTCGAATAGATGCAGCAATATGGATTAGTTTTTCAAATTCCTCTGCTACGGTTCTGGTTCGGAATTGTGTTGGTGGCTCAATCTCTATTTGGGATCGGCTGGTAATGCAGGACTGCGTGGCCTGTGTTCTTATTCACAGGCCGGGGGTGGCAACCGAGTGACCTTTCGCCGGCATGCGATGGGGCATTCCTTATTGAACAGGGTTGAGCATGGCAGATATCAAGGGCACAGCAGGCGCCGATACTCTTGTGGGTACGACGTTGCAAGATGTGGTCATGGGTGGTGGTGGCAACGACACAATTCACGCGGTTGACGGCGACGACGTCGTTTATGGCGGAGCTGGCGGCGATGAAGTCTACGACTTATACGGCGATGATACCATCTATGGCGGCAGCGGTCGTGATGGCATTCTCGATTCGGAAGGGAATGACTTCATTAATGCGGGGTCGGATGACGATGTCGTTTGGGCCGGCGCCGGTGACGACACCTACATCGGCGGTTCAGGCTTCGACACGATCAATTTCACTCGATCGAGTGACGCGGTCAACGTTGACCTCAGTAAAGGAACCTCGACAGGGTTAGGCACAGATATCGTGCAGGGTTTTGAGGATTTCATCGGCAGTTATCATGATGACAAAATCAAGGGTAGCAAAGCCGCTGAAACGATCGATGGTAGTCTTGGTAACGACGTGATCCGTGGCCTTGGCGGCGCCGATATACTATCGGGTGGTGCTGGCAACGACACTTTTACCTGGAAATGGGCGGATGTGGTCGATGCAGTGACAGGTACGCCGATGGGGCCTGACGTCATCACTGATTTCGAGGTTGGCGATCAGGTCGACTTGCAGCAGTTGATGGCTGGCAAGACTTACGAAAATCTTGCCGAAGTCTTGCAGTTCACTGAAGTCAACGGCGGGACAATGGTTCAAGTCGAACATGGCGGCGCATTCGTCGATGTCGTCTTCGTCGAGGGGGCTGGGATCGGTTCACTCTCGGACGGTGGACTGCTCTACTGACGAACGTTGGAATTTGGTATTGGATGGGACAATTCGGGCTGCTGGCGGAGACGCTGGCGGCCCATTTTGCGATTTGGCAGATGGAATGGATGGTTTGGAGCGGCGCGGATAGGGGTGGCAACTGCGCAATTGCGGCCAGGGCAATGTCGCGCTACACCAGCCGCCGAAACCTATCGATGGACCCTCGCTATGGCCAAAGCACCCGCGACGACCCTTTATGACAAAATCTTCGAAGACCATGTGGTCGACCGGCAGGCGGATGGCACGTGTACGCTGTATGTCGATCGGCATCTGGTGCACGAAGTGACCAGCCCGCAGGCGTTCGAGGGGTTGCGGATGGCCAAGCGCAAAGTCAGGGCGCCGGAGAAGACGCTGGCGGTGGTCGACCATAATATCGCGACGTCGGATCGACGGGCTGGGATCAAGGACGAGGAAAGCCGGATCCAGGTCGAAACGCTGGCGCGGAATGCGAAAGAGTTCGGCATTCTCTATTTCGATGAGCTCGATAAGCGGCAGGGCATCGTGCACGTCATCGGGCCGGAGCAGGGCTTTACGCTGCCGGGCACGACGATCGTCTGCGGTGATAGCCATACTTCGACGCATGGGGCGTTCGGCGCACTGGCGCACGGTATCGGCACGTCGGAGGTCGAGCATGTGCTGGCGACGCAGACGCTGACGCAGAACAAGGCGAAGAATATGCGCGTCACCGTTGATGGGACGCTTGGCAAAGGTGTGACGGCGAAGGACATCATTCTCGCCATCATCGGCAAGATCGGCACGGCGGGCGGAACGGGCCACGTGATCGAGTACGCCGGCGAGGCCATTCGGGCGTTGTCGATGGAAGGGCGAATGAGTGTGTGCAACATGTCGATCGAGGGCGGCGCGCGGGCCGGCATGATCGCGCCGGATGAGAAGACGTTCGCCTACCTCAAGGGCCGGCCGATGGCGCCCAAGGGTGCGGCCTGGGATATGGCTCAGAAATACTGGGAGACGCTCAAGACCGATCCGGGCGCGCAATTCGACTCGGAGATCACGTTGGATGCCGGGAGCTTGCCGCCGATCGTGACCTGGGGGACGTCGCCCGAGCAGGTCGTGACGATTGATGGCATGACGCCGGATCCGGCAAAGATTGCCGATGAGATGAAGCGGAATGCGGTTGAGCGCGCGCTAGAGTACATGGGGCTCAAGGCCAACACCCGCATCACTGACATTCCGCTTGATGTGGTCTGGATCGGCTCATGCACGAACGGGCGGATCGAAGATTTGCGGGCAGTTGCCAAGGTTGTGGACGGCAAGAAGATCGCGTCGAGCCTGCACTACGCGCACATTGTGCCGGGATCGGGCCTCGTCAAAGAGCAGGCGGAAGCGGAAGGCTTGGACAAGATCTTCATCGACGCGGGGTTCGAATGGCGGGAGCCGGGATGCTCGATGTGCCTCGGTATGAACCCGGATCAGCTGAAGCCTGGCCAGCGCTGCGCCTCGACGTCCAACCGCAACTTCGAGGGGCGGCAGGGATACAAGGGCCGCACGCACCTCGTCTCACCGGCGATGGCGGCGGCAGCGGCGATCGCGGGTCGGTTCGTGGATATTCGGACGGTTGGGTGAGGGTTGAGCTGTTGGCATCCCCAACCTATAATTGCACCGTTGGTCGCTGAGTCGCGGCGCGTTACCGAGGATTATTTTTTGGACGCGCGCATGGATGTTTCGTTGGAAGCCGCTTTTGGCCATTGTAACAATGCTGCAATGATGGTGCCTAAGATGGAGCGTGCAACCTGCGAACGGCAGGCTCGCGAATTGGCGCGACAGGCCATTGATCACCTGCGTAAAATTTCTGACCGTCTGGCTCAATCCGATTCTCTCCGCATCAAGGTGATTTGGGTGAATGTATTGAAGCCAGCGCTGGGGAAGTCGACAGCGTTATTGGCACTTCCGACACACGAGGCGATTGATGATGCGCAAAGAGTGGACTGGCTGCATCCTCAATTGGTTTGGTTGCAAACTTCGGATGGGGCTCCAGTCCATAGTGCCATTGGAGATGCGTGCGATTGGTGGTTTCCGCAATTGATGAAACTCCATCTCGCTTAAGTTAGGTAGTGGAGTTCGTCGGTCGAAAATTAAGGCGATTAAGTTCGCCAATCTAGCTCCCGCGACGCTGGTATCTTCGTCTCGATAACTTCGTCATGGCCGCGGAGGCGGCCATCCAAGCAAACCTCCTACGTGCCCGGCTCAGCTCTCCAAACTCATGTGCGGTGAAACCGTCTAAGCGTCGGCTGCGTTCAATCTCAGCCTTGCTTGGGTGGCCGCCTTCGCGGCCATGACGGTTTTTTTGGGAGGCATTGGAGCCTCGCGTTGGGCAGCTCGTATCCGGTGATATTTGGCCTCTTGGTTGGGTGGTTCGTCATTGGTGGGTTAACCAGATCCTCTAGCATTGATGCCATTTGAATTGAATTTCTCCTAAGGAGCCTGCGGTTGGGGCCACGGTGTGGGGGCGGTCCTGGCTGTTTGTCCGGGAGAACGCTCTATGCGTCGTTACGTGTTGGCTCTGCTTGTGGTGTTGGGTGTTGTCGGTGCGGCTGGTGTGCCGACCGCGCAGGCGCAGGCTTCGACGAGCGAGTCATGCTTGCCGAGCGTGCTGAAGTCCAGGTTGTCGCAGATCCGATCGAAATTCGGTTCGATCAAGGTCGTCTCGACTTTCCGCAAGGGTGCGACGATCCGGGGTTCGGGCAAGCGCAGCTATCACGCCAGTTGCCGTGCTGTCGATTTCGTGCCGCCGTCGGGCAAATACACGGTTGTGCTGCGCTGGCTCTATGCGAACCACGAGGGCAGCGTCGGGAGCTACACCTGCATGAACCACATCCACATCGACAATGGTCCGAACTACCGCTGGAGCAAGTGCCGGTGATCGTGGTTTGGGCTGCGGGCCGGTCACGCCGATATTAACCGTGTCGCGCCAAACTCCCGGTTGCGCTCAGCGCGATATTCTGGAGCTACGCCGGTCGTTCGAAAGCCCGGTGGCTCTTTGACATTGTTAATCTGGCCCTGTGCTGGCCCGCATGCTGACCTTAGTTAGCCCGGAGTGCGAAAAGAAGCACCGCAGGATGACCCGCGGTGCTCTTGGGCAGCGTAAGCCTCGTCAGTGGCCGTATCAGCCGACGATTTCGTCGAGGCGGAAGTTCATGGCGATCTCGCGGGCGGCGCTGGCGGCGCTGTCGGAGCCGTGGCTGGAATTCTCGCCCTTGGAGACCGCGAACAACTTGCGGATGGTGCCGTCCTTGGCTTCCTTTGGGTCGGTCGCGCCCATGACGTCGCGATACTTGGCGATGGCACCTTCGGCTTCGAGGACCTGGAGAACAATCGGGCCGGAGGTCATGAAGGATACGAGTTCGCCATAGAACGGGCGTTCCTTATGCTCGGCGTAGAACTCCTGGGCCTGGGCCTTGGTCCACTGGACGCGTTTCTGAGCGACGATGCGAAGACCGGATTTCTCGATCACGGCGTTGATGGCGCCTGTGAGATTACGTTTGGTTGCATCTGGCTTGAGGATTGAGAACGTCCGTTCGATGGCCATGCGGCCCTCCATTGGTCAAATTAGGGGGTGAAACTGGCGCGCTTATAGAGCACTTTGGCGAAGGGTGTGAAGCGGTTTCCTGACGCGGTGCATGATGGCGTTGCTTGCAGCAGGCGAGGGAGCAGGTGGGGTTGGCCGGGCGATCCCGGCAACACGCGTTCATTTTGGGTGGTTCGCCCTGGGGTTGCCGTAGTTGAGCCACGTCCGAAGGGTAAGAGTTGCGCCGGGGGCAGTGGTTGACTGCATCCCTGACTTGGTTTGTATAAGGCTGTTGTGCTTTCTCGTCTGTGGGCACGTGTGCGGGGCGCGAGCTGATGGCACGCATCAGTGTTTCCAGCGGACTTTGGCGCGGATAGTGAGAAGAGATAAGTGACGGATATGTCGGGGTCGGGTCCAGCTGTTGAGTGGTACATCGCGCGGGACGGCCAACAATTCGGGCCAGTTTCGGACGTCGAATTCGGCAAGCTCGTCGAAGGTGGTTTTCTAAAGCCTGCCGATCTCGTGTGGCGGGAAGGATTTCCAGACTGGCGATCGGCGCAGACATTGTTCCCGCCGGCGCCTGCTGCAGCGCCGCCGATGCCTGCGTCGTCGCCTCCGCAAGCACAATTTCAGCGGGCGCCGCCAGGTGGTCCTGAGGATCGTTATCGCGCCGCCGAGGACGAGCGATCGCGTCGCACAGGGCCGGTGACGGGTTCGCCAACGGGGCCGGCGACCGGACCCGTGCCGGGGCCGCGGGGCGGAGCGCAAGACAGCGTTTATGCGGGCGGCGCGGGCCATGCGCCGCACGGCGATTATAGATCGGCGGAGTCGTCCGGCGCATTTGAGGGCGATGGCTACGGGGCGGCCGCGCAGCGCCAGAACGGACCATCCGCTGGAGTGGGCGCACGTGACGCGCGATCAGCGCAATCTGGAAAGGGTTTGGGCACGCAACCTCGCGCGGCTCAGCCGGCATTCGATGACGACGATGACGAGGTCGATGAGGCTCCGCATGGGCGCGGCCGGCTAATGAAGCGTGTGGCGGCGGCGGCGTTTTTTATCGTCGCACTGTCGGCGGCTGCGTGGTGGGGCTATCCCCATCGCGAACGCATCTTCAGCATGGCCACTGCGGTAACGTCGTTCGGTGGCAGCAATTCGCCGGACCGGGCGTTGTTGGAGACGTCGCCGTTCAAAGGCTTCCAGGCTTCGGTCGAAGGCACTGATGATGTGCTGCAAAAGGCCCTGTTGTGGCGAACCTTGAAGCGTGAATTTCCGGAATGGTATGCCAATCGCCTCAAGGACGCGGCGCAGTTGACACGGGAAAAGCGTTCGGAAGCCGATGTCGGGCGCGATATGGCGATGTCGGTCATGCAGCTGCGCCGGCAGCACTCCGGCGATGCGCTGGCGGCGACGATGCCGCGCCTGAAGCTGATCGCGTCGGCGTTCGCTGAAAATCTGCAGCGACTGCGCAAACATAGCGTGGATGCCTGCTATGGCTATATCTCGTCCGGTGAGGCGCATCCGGTGGTTGTCGGATTGTTTCAGTCGCCGGAGCACGCCAGTCATCTGCAGCGGCAGATCAACGCTGTTTTCGAGGCCATCGCTGAGGGGCGTAAGACACCGCGCGTCTATGCAGCGCCAAAGCAGGCCGACTACAACCTGCTGGTCGTCGAACTCGAGGGGCGCGGGTGGACGCAGGCCGATATGCAGCTGTTCTCGGACAGCAAAGCGCTGGCGAAAGCGCCGCCTGAAAAAGTCTGTAAAATGGTGCAGGAGTGGTTCGAGGCACAGTTGGCGGTCAAGGATGCCGATGCGCAGCTGCGGCTGATTGTCGATGCGCTGCGGCCGGTCGTTGCGGGCTGATTGTCGGTCGTGATTCCTGGCCTGCTCGACAGGTGGCGGCTGAACGGCTAATCAGCTCCCGCTATGCTGCATATCAACGATCTCTCATTCCGTATTGAAGGCCGGCCGATCCTTGAGGCGGCGACGGCGGCTATTCCGACGGGCCATAAGGTTGGCCTCGTCGGCCGCAATGGCACTGGCAAGACGACGCTGCTCAAGCTGATCATTGGCGACTATGCGCCGGACGAGGGATCGATCACGACAGCGCGGGGGGCGCGGATCGGCCATGTGGCGCAAGAGGCGCCGGGCGGCGACGTGTCGCTGACCGACTGGGTGCTGGCGGCCGACACCGAGCGGGCGTCGCTGCTGGCTGAGGCTGAGACGGCGACCGATCCATTGCGGATCTCGGATATTCAGGTGCGGCTTGCCGACATGGGCGCACATGGAGCGCCGGCGCGTGCTGCGACCATTCTTGCGGGGCTTGGATTCCCCGAGGACGCGCAACGGCGTTCATGCCGGGAATTTTCGGGCGGGTGGCGGATGCGCGTGGCGCTTGCGTCTGTGCTGTTTCTGGAACCGGAAGTGCTGCTGCTCGATGAGCCGACCAACTATCTCGATCTCGAGGGTACGCTGTGGCTTGAGAGTTACCTCAAGACGTATCCGCACACCGTCATCATGGTCAGCCATGATCGGGATCTGCTGAATCGTGCTGTCGGGTTCATTCTGCATCTCGAGCGCGGCAAGCTGACGATGTACACGGGCGGATATGATGACTTCGAGGAAACGCGGCGCGAGCGGCAGCGGCTCGAACTGAAGCTCAAGAAGAAACAGGATGACCAGCGCCGACATATCGAAGCGTTTGTCGAGCGCTTCAAGGCGAAGGCGAGCAAGGCGCGGCAGGCGCAGAGCCGCGTGAAGGCGCTCGCGCGGATGAAGCCGATTGCCGATCAGGTCGAGGAAAGAGTGGCGCCGTTTCTGTTTCCGGCGCCGGCCAAGATGCTGGCCAGCCCCCTGATCCGGATCGAGGGGGCGACGGCTGGTTATCAGACGGGGCAGCCGATTCTGTGCAACCTCAATCTGCGGATCGATCAAGACGATCGCATTGCGTTGCTCGGGCAGAACGGTAACGGCAAATCGACGTTTGCAAAATTGATCGGCGGCAAACTCCCGCCGCTGTCAGGCCAGGTATTCGGGGTCAACAAGATCACGGTTGGCTATTTCGCGCAGCATCAGCTGGACGAATTGAGTGCCGGGCGGACGCCCTACAGTTATATGGTCGAGTTGATGCCGGATGGTACCGAAGCCGAGCGGCGCGCAAAGCTGGGACTACACGGGTTTGGTTATGAGAAGGCGGATACGCTGTGTGAAAAACTTTCGGGGGGCGAGAAGGCACGGCTGTTGCTGATGCTGACGGGATTTCACAAGCCGCACCTGATCATTCTTGACGAGCCGACGAACCATCTCGATGTCGATGCCCGCGAAGCGCTGATCTACGCCTTGAACGACTATGAGGGTGCGGTCATTCTGATCAGTCATGATCGGCATTTGATCGAGGCGACGGCGGAGCGACTGTGGATTGTCAGGAACGGCACGGTGACAAACTACGACGGCGATATGGACAGCTATCGCGCGGATCTGCTCGCCGAGCGCGGTGGCAAAGCTCGGGATGATCGGTCAGAGGTGGGTGATAACAAGGCGACGCGCGCTGATGCACGGCGGATCGCGGCTGAGCGACGGGCAGAGTTGGCGCCGTTACGCAAGGTCGCGCAGGCTGCCGAAAAGGATGTCGCGCGGTTAACGATCGAACTGGCGCGGCTTGATGCTGAGCTTGCCAATCCCGCGCTTTATGCCGATGCAGCTCGGTCGCAGAAGACCAGCATTGAGCGAGGCCGTGTTGCCAAGCGATTGGCGGAGGCTGAAGATGCCTGGCTGGTTGCTACCGACGCTTACGAACAAGCCGAGATACAGGCTGCGGAGTAGGCAAGGATCTTGTGGCGTTAGCAGGCTGGAATTGATACGTGACCAGCCTGTTGCTTGGAGCACTGGGTGAATGAGGGGGGCACTGCATGCATATTCTGGCAATTTTACTTTCGGTGCTCGGCGCGCTCGGTTTCATTTTCTGGCGCATGCATTCGGCGAGCCAGGCGGCTCGGGAAATCATTGATACCGCCGACGAAGCGCGCGGGTTCTGGCGCCGGCTGCAATGGGGGCGCAAGGTCAGCGTCAATCCACTCGACGCAATCGAAGATCCGCGCGAGGCGGCGGCGGCGATGATGGTCGTGTTGGCGCAATCGGACGGCGAAATGACGGAGCGCGAGCGGACTGCAATCCTCGGATTGTTGGTTGAAACGTTCCAGGCGAACGGCCGGCAAGCGGAGGAATTCCTGGCGCACGCGCGCTGGCTGGTGCGCGATAGCCGCGATCCTGACAACTGTTTCCGCCGTGTGCAGGCGCTGTTGCGCAAAAAGCTGCAGCCGGGTGAACGGCGTGATCTCGTGGCGATGCTGCGCAAGGTCGCGGATGCAGACGGCAAGCCCGGTGCGGTCGAAACCGAGGCGATCCGGCGGCTGGAACGGGCATTGCTCGAGAGTTGATACTGATGCATCGCTGGGTGCGGTGCGGGACTGGCACACGCGTTACAAAAAAATGCGGGTTTCCCACCGAAACGGAAGAGCTGTGGGCAAGGCTTGAAGAACACAACCGTGGATCGTGTCTTGTGTCTATAAGGGCGGCAGGAACTGGCCGGTGTTGGCTGAAGCGGGGGCGTTTGCGGAACTCTGGGGCATAGGGGTTCTGGGTCACCCGGTCAGTTTCTTTTCCATCGCGACTGATTGTCATTCAATGGCGCTGTCAACGGCGCTGTTCGCCTATGCAGCAGGCATGCTTGCGACCGGCGATCGTTGCGGGCACGATGGGATTGAGACCCGTTGGTTGTTTCGAGAGGCAAACCCCATGATGACGTTGCTTTCAAGTCCGTTGTCGCCGTATGGCCGGAAGGTCAAGATGACGGCGGCGATCAAGGGGCTGTCGTCGAAGATCGCACTCGTGCTGACGGACACGAACAAGGGTGATCCGGCGCTCAACAAGCACAATCCGCTGGCCAAGATCCCCTGCCTGATCACCGAGGATGGGATGGCGATCTATGATAGCCACGTGATCTGCGAATATCTGGATTCGATCGGGACGGGCCCGGTGTTGTTTCCGCGATCAGGCGCGGCGCGGTGGCAAACGCTGACTGGTGGCGCACTTGCGGACGGGATGATCGACGCGGCCTTGCTGCTGGTTTACGAGAAGCGCTTCCGGCCGGAAAACATGTCCGTGCAGGGTTGGATGGACCGGCAATGGGCGAAGATCAATCAGTCGCTGGATCATCTGGAAGTGCAGCCGCCGCAATGGTCTGACCATCCTGATTATGCGCATCTGACCCTGGCGACGGCGCTCGGATATCTCGATTTCCGGCATGGCGGGACGTGGCGCGGCACGCATCCGCGCCTCGTTGCTTGGCTCGATGATTTTGCGCGCGTCGTACCGGCGTTCGAGGCGACACGGCCGGTCGCTTGAACATGTCGCCTATTGCCGGCCGGCCCCGCGGGGCTCCGGTCAGTCTTTCTGTTCGCGCTTAGCCTTCATGATGTCGAGCGAACGCTTGTCGACATAGGTGCCGCAGACCTTCACCAGTTCTTCGGTCTTATGCTCGAAAAAGTGGTTGGCATCGGGCACGATGGCGTGCTCGAGCTTGATGCCCTTTTGCACTTTGGTCTTGACCGACATTTCGGCGACTGATGCGGTTGGCACGACGCGATCCTTGTCGCCATTGATGAGCAGTCCCGACGAGGGGCATGGCGCCAAGAACGAAAAATCGTAGAGGTTGGCGGGCGGGGCGACGCAGATGAAACTGTCGACTTCCGGGCGGCGCATCAACAGCTGCATGGCGATCCAGGTTCCGAACGAGACGCCGGCGATCCAGCACTGCGAGGAATCGGGGTTTTGCAGCTGCAGCCAGTCGAGCGCGGAGGCAGCGTCGGCCAACTCTCCCGGGCCATTGTCGAAGTAGCCTTGGCTGCGCCCGACGCCGCGGAAATTGAAGCGCAGGGTCGAGTAGCCGCGCTGAGCGAACATATAATACAGGGCGTAGACGATCTGATTGTTCATCGTGCCACCGAACTGGGGGTGGGGATGCAGGATCATGGCGATCGGGCTGTCGCTCTTGGATTCATGATGGTAACGCGACTCGAGGCGTCCAGAGGGGCCGTTAATGATCAGCTCGGGCATCGCGCGGGGGCCTTCCTTTTCGAAGCAATATTCAAGATAGTTCTTTGTTTTTCAGCGGTTGCGCCGGGGTGTTGATACCGGATTGATCGATTTATCGACCGGCCATGTGTGACCCGCGCAATTATACTTGACGTGGGGGCTCGGAATTTCCATATACGTGGTCAGAGATTTAGAACGGTTCTGAAAAACCGCTGCCCCAGCTTCGCCTCTGACATCGGTCGGAGGCGCTCAGGGGCTTCATAGCACGGGTCGGGGTGGCAAAAGCAAGGGCTGCGATGCTCTGTCGCTTGCGGCGCTCTGTGTCACCGTCACCAGTGATAACGAGTCGCTGTAGCCGTCGTATTCGAGGTGCGTCATGGAACTCAATACCAAAGGCCGCTACGCCGTCATGGCGATGGCTGATCTCGGCAAGCATGACCCGGAAGGTTCGGTGCCGTTGTCTTTGATCGCCGAGCGCCAACAGATCTCGCTGGCTTATCTTGAGCAACTGTTTCTGAAACTCCGCCGGGCAGGTCTCGTGGACAGCGCGCGTGGCCGGCTTGGCGGCTATCGTTTGGGCAAGCCTGCAACCGAGATCTCGATCGCGGAGATCATGCAGGCGGTTGAAGAAGAGCTGCACATGACCCGTTGCGGCATCGATAGCGCCAAGCCCTGTGTTGGCGGCAAGCGGTGCCTGACGCATGGACTTTGGGATGCGCTGGGCGAACAGATTTCGCAGTTTCTTGAGAGCGTTACTTTGCGCGAGGTGATCGATGGCGGGCCGTTTGCGCGATCGTTGCCGCGCAGCCACTGTTCACGGGCGGGATCGTGACGCGATGATGTCCGGGCGGACATATCTGGATTGGAATGCTTCGGCGCCTTTGCGCCCGGAGGCGCGCGCCGCGGTGTCGGCGGCGCTGGACTTGCCGGGGAATGCTTCGTCGGTGCATGCCGAGGGCCGCAAGCTCAGAGGGATCATCGAAGGCGCGCGTGACGATGTTGCGCGGCTGGTCGGCGCGGACGCAGCGGATGTTGTTTTCACGAGTGGTGCGACGGAGGCCAATGCGGCGGTGATGGCCGGTGGCTGGGACCGTATTTTTGTCGCCGGGATTGAGCACGATTCGGTGTTGCAGCCGGCGCGGGCTTCGGGCGTGACGATCGTTGATGTCGGCGCTGCTGTCGACGGCGTCGCGATGATGGAACGGATGGCGGAGCAGGTTCTCGGCGCCGGCACCGGTCTCGGGCGGGCGCTGGTTTCGTTGCAGCTCGCCAACAATGAGACGGGAGTCCTGCAGCCGGTGGCGGAGACGGCGGCGTTCTGTCGCTCGCATGGCGTCAGTTTTCATACCGATGCGGTGCAGGCGGCCGGGCGGATCGCGATCGATGTCGCGGCGCTCGACGTCGATTATCTGTCGCTGTCGGCGCACAAAATCGGTGGACCGAAGGGCATTGGAGCGCTGGTGTTGCGCGATGGGGCCGCGTTGCGGCCGTTGATTGCGGGTGGCGGGCAAGAGCGTAGACGCCGGGGCGGAACGGAAAACGTTGCGGCGATTGCGGGCTTTGGTGCCGCGGCGCGGGCCGCGCGGATGGAACTTGCCGAGATGGAGACGCAGCGCGCGCGCCGCGACA
Source organism: uncultured Alphaproteobacteria bacterium (assembly GCA_963714325.1). Taxonomy (GTDB): domain Bacteria; phylum Pseudomonadota; class Alphaproteobacteria; order Rhizobiales; family Hyphomicrobiaceae; genus CAVQOB01. The sequence continues at coordinate 152,680 of CAVQOB010000006.1, forward strand.
TGTTGGAGCGGGCTGTGCTCCAAGTGACGCCGACGGCCGTAGTCATTGGGGGGGCCGGCCAGCGGCTGGCCAATACGTCGTGCATCGCGGTGCCCGGCACAGCGGCCGAGACGCTGGTGATCAAACTCGATCTGGCGGGGATCGCGGTTAGTGCGGGTTCGGCATGTTCGTCGGGGAAAGTCGGGTACCAGCCACGTGCTGGCGGCGATGGGTGTTGCGCCGGAAATCGCGAACGGCGCCGTCCGGATCAGTATTGGCGCGACGACGACGGACGACGATATCGCTGCGTTCATCGCGGCCTGGTATACGATTTTTGGCGCGAGCCGCGATGGCGGCTTGACTGGTCAGCAGAGACTGGGAATTGGAGAATTTGAAATGGCAGCGGTGCAGCAGACCATCGATCAGGTAAAATCGATCGACGTCGACAAGTACAAATACGGCTTTGAAACCGACATCGAGACGGTGTTGGCGCCGAAGGGGCTCGACGAAAGCACGGTTCGCTACATTTCCGAGAAGAAGAATGAGCCGGGTTGGATGCTGGAGTGGCGGCTCGACGCTTTTCGCCGCTGGAAGACGATGGAGGAGCCGACCTGGGCGAAGGTCACCTATCCGAAAATCGATTTCCAGGATTTGCATTACTACGCGGCGCCGCGATCGACGGAAGGGCCGAAGGATCTCAGCGAGGTCGATCCGGAGCTGCTGCAGGACGTACGAAAAACTCGGCATTCCGCTGAAGGAGCAGGCGTTGCTTGCGGGCGTGACGGGCTCGCGAGTTGCGGTCGACGCGGTTTTCGACAGCGTTTCGGTGGTGACGACCTTCAAGGCGGAGCTCAGGAAAGCGGGCGTGATCTTCTGTTCGATCTCGGAGGCGCTGCGTGAGCATCCCGAACTCGTGCGGAAGTATCTGGGATCGGTGGTGCCGCAGTCCGACAACTACTACGCGGCGCTGAATTCGGCCGTCTTCTCCGATGGATCGTTCGTTTATATTCCGGAGGGCGTGCGCTGCCCGATGGAATTGTCGACGTACTTCCGGATCAATGAAAAGAAGACCGGGCAGTTCGAGCGTACGCTTATCATCGCTGAGAAGGGTTCCTACGTTTCCTATCTTGAGGGATGCACGGCGCCGATGCGCGACGAACATCAGTTGCATGCGGCGGTCGTCGAGCTGATCGCGATGGATGATGCGGAAATCAAGTATTCGACGGTGCAGAACTGGTATCCGGGTGACAAGGATGGCCGGGGCGGCATCTACAATTTCGTGACCAAGCGTGGCGACTGCCGCGGGCAGAATTCGAAGATTTCCTGGACGCAGGTCGAAACCGGATCGGCGATCACGTGGAAGTATCCGAGCTGTATTCTGCGCGGCGATGGGTCGCGGGGCGAATTCTATTCGATCGCCATCTCGAACGGCCGCCAGCAGGTCGACAGCGGCACCAAGATGATCCATCTCGGCCGGAATACGTCGAGCCGGATCATCTCGAAGGGGATCGCTGCCGGGCACTCGCAGAACACGTATCGCGGGCTCGTCTCGGCGCATCGCAAGGCGACAGGCGCGCGCAATTTCACGAATTGCGACAGCCTGCTGATCGGCGACAAATGCGGCGCGCATACGGTGCCGTATATCGAGGCAAAGAATGCCAGTGCGCATTTCGAGCATGAAGCGACGACGTCGAAGATTTCCGACGACAAATTGTTCTACTGCCAAAGCCGCGGGCTCTCCGCGGAAGAGGCGGTGGCGCTGATCGTCAACGGGTTCGTCCGCGATGTGCTGCAGCAGCTGCCCATGGAATTCATGGCGGAGACGCAGAAACTGATCGGGATTTCACTAGAAGGTAGCGTCGGTTGACGTTGCATTGAGGACGCGAGAGCTGGGGCTTACCTGGCCGGTTAAGACGTGAAGTGGTTGGGGATTTTGGAAACGCCCGATGGGCACGGCCGGAAGTGTTTGGGGAAACATGGGCCGTATTGAATTTGAGGAGACGGTAATGCGTGATGCGGCAAGTGTGACAGGTCGAGTGCAGACGGCGCGGCTCTTGAGAGCATTCGATGAGCGTGAGGCGAAGACGCGCAATGCGTTGTCGCAGACGAAGCCCGGCCTGAAACTCGCCGAAGGTGATGTGGTGACCGTTGTCGAGACGTTCGGCAACGGCGAAGCGTTCCTGGTGGAATTCACCAAGGGCGGCAAGATCAAGAAGGACGCCTGCGATTGGATGGGCGTGCTGTCGCCGGCTGAAATCGAGGTTGTCGCCACGCGGAGCGAGAAAGCTTGAGTGGCAGGCCGCTTTAGCGGAACTGCCGCGCGATTGAGGCCAAGACGATACGTTTGAGGTTCGGGAGCGCGCTTTGCATGTGCGCTCCGCTTATGGAGACTGCGCCTAGAAATGCTTGAAATCAAAAATCTGCACGTGAAGCTCGCCCATGAGGACAAGAGCGATCCTCAACTGGTTTGACGCTGACGGTGCCGAAGGGCGAAGTTCACGCCATCATGGGCCCGAACGGCTCGGGCAAGTCGACGCTTGCCTATGTGTTGGCCGGGCGGCCCGACTATGAGGTGACGGATGGCGATATCCGCTGGAATGGTGAGAGCATTCTGGAGATGGCGCCGGATGTGCGGGCGGCCAAGGGTGTGTTTCTCGCCTTCCAGTATCCGATGGAAATACCCGGGCGTTTCGACGATGACGTTCCTGCGAACGTCGCTGAATGCGACGCGGAAGAAGCGTGGACAAACGGAACTCTCGACGCCCGATATGATGAAACTCGTGCGCGCGAAAGCCGCCGATCTCGGCGTCAAGGACGATATGCTCAAACGCGCGCTCAACGTCGGGTTCTCGGGCGGCGAGAAGAAGCGGATGGAAGTGCTGCAGATGCTGCTGCTGGAGCCGAGCCTCGCGGTTCTCGACGAGACGGATTCAGGCCTCGATATCGATGCGATCCGGATCGTTTCCGAGGGCGCCAACAAGTTGCGCTCGAAGGATCGGGCGATGCTGGTGATCACACATTATCAGCGGCTGCTGAACTATATCGTGCCGGACAAGGTGCATGTTCTGGCACATGGCAAGATCCAGAAGAGTGGCGGCAAGGAGCTGGCATTGGAACTTGAGACGACGGGTTACGCCGAATTCAAGCCGAAGGCGGCGTGATCCGCGTGCGCTCCTGCAATTGACGACGAGGCGCGCTTGACTGCGCGAAACAGATGAACGTGGCAGTGATCAAGACAAAAGCTGAACAGAAGTTCTCGGAGATGTTCGAGGCGCACAAGGCCGATTTGCCGGGCAGCAAGGCCGTGGCGGCGGCGCGCGCGACGGCATTCGGCGTGTTCGCGGCGTTGGGCCTGCCGCATCGGCGGGTGGAGGAATGGAAATATACGGACTTGCGCGCGGCGTTGAAGGGCGCGTTGCCGCTGTCGCTCCGCGACGATACCAATGTCTCGACGAAGGATCTGGATGCGGCGCTCGGACCGTTGGTGGCGCTCGATGCGTGGCGGGTGGTGTTCGTCAATGGCCACTATCGCAAGGAGCTGTCGCGGCTGGATGGCGCCAAGGGTCTTGAGGTCAAAAGCCTTGCCGAAGCGTTGGTTGGCGCTTCGGACGCAGCTGGCGCGTTGCTGGCGCGGACGTCTGCGCCAGCGTCCGAAAGCGTTGTCGCCTTGAATACGGCGTTGATGACGGACGGCGCGGTGATCCGGATCGCGGAGCGGGCCAAACTTGCGAAGCCGCTGCTGGTGATCAATGTCAGTGCTGGCACTTCAGGACGGTTCGTTGCGACACGGCATGTGTTGCATGCAGGTGCTGGAGCCGAGGTTGCGATCATCGAGGCGCATGTGGCGCTCGCTGGTGCGGGAGCCGGACAAGCCAACCTGACGACTGATGTGACGGTCGGTGATGGCGCTGACGTGACACACGTGCAAGTCGCGACGACGGCTGGAGGAACGCATCTGGCGTCCTGGATGATCGCGCTTGGGGCGGCGGCGAAGTACAAGGCGTTTCAATTCACGGCCGATACGGCGTTGACGCGCAATCAGCTGTTCGTGACGTTCAAGGGCGAGAACGCGAAATTCGATGCATCGGGTGCTTTCCTCGGGCGTGGGTCGGAGCATATCGATACGACGATGGTGGTCGATCACGTGGTGCCGCATTGCGAGAGCCGGGAATTGTTCAAGGGCGTGCTCGACGGGCGTGCGCGCGGCGTGTTCCAGGGCAAGGTGATCGTGCGTCCGGGTGCGCAGAAGACTGACGGCAAGCAGATGGCGCAGGCGCTGATGCTGAGCGAGGACGCGGAATTCGATTCGAAGCCGGAACTCGAGATCTACGCCGACGATGTGGTGTGCGGCCACGGTTCGACGGTGGCGGAGATCGATCCCGGCATGCTGTTCTATCTCGGGAGCCGCGGCATTCCTGCCGATGAGGCGCGCGCGCTGCTCATCGAAAGCTTCGTCGGCGATGCCATGGACAAGGTTGAGAGCGAACCGCTGCGTGAGGCGCTGATGGCTTTGGCGCGCGGATGGCTGCAGCGCAAGGGTTCGTGAGGCCGGGACATAGCGGAGGCGGGCGGTACGCGTATTGCCGCGCCGCGATCGCCAGTTCAAGCGATAGGATCAATTTATGCAAGGCACTTCAACACAAGACATCGGCGCCAAGAGCTCTGTGAGAGATAAGGTCGGCGCGTACGATGTCGATCAGGTGCGGGGGGAATTTCCGGCGCTTTATCGGGAGATCTACGGCAAGCCGCTGGTCTATCTCGACAACGGCGCCTCGGCGCAGAAGCCGCGATGCGTGCTGGAGGCGATGGACTACGCGTACAAGATGGAATACGCGAATGTGCATCGCGGGCTGCACTATCTCTCCAACACGGCGACGGCCAAGTTCGAGGATGCGCGCGAGACGGCGCGGCGCTTTCTGAATGCGCCCTCGACGGACGAGATCATTTTCACCAAGAACTCGACCGAGGCGATCAATCTGGTTGCCGCGTCGTTCGGGGCGATGGTGATCGGCGAGGGTGACGAGATCGTGCTGTCGATCATGGAGCACCACTCGAATATCGTGCCGTGGCATTTTCATCGCGAGCGGCGCGGGAGCGGTGCTGAAGTGGGCGCCGATCTCGGACACGGGCGAGTTTCTGATCGAGGAATTCGAGAAGCTGCTGACGGCGAAAACAAGAATTGTCGCCATCACGCATATGTCGAATGCGCTGGGAACAGTCGTGCCGATCAAGGAGGTCGTGCGCCGCGCCCATGCCAAGGGCATTCCGGTGCTGGTCGATGGCAGTCAAGCGGCGGTTCATATGGCGGTCGATGTGCAGGATCTGGATGCCGATTTCTATGTGTTCACGGGACACAAGACCTATGGGCCGTCGGGGATCGGTGTGCTCTATGCCAAGCGGCGGCATCTCGACGCCATGCCGCCCTTTCCTGGGTGGCGGCGAGATGATCGAGAGCGTTGCGATGGATCGTATCACTTATGGCAAGACGCCGCACAAGTTCGAGGCGGGGACGCCAGCGATTGTGGAGGCTGTGGGGCTCGGTGCGGCGCTGAATTACATGATGCAGATCGGACGCGACAATATTGCTGCTTACGAGGCCGAGCTTTGCGCCTATGCGCATGCAGCGGCTTGGCGAGCTGAACTGGCTCAAGATCCATGGCACCGCGAAGGGCAAGGGTGCGATCATCGCGTTTACCATCGACGGGCTGCATCCGCATGACATCTCGACGATCATCGATCGATCGGGAGTTGCGGTGCAGGGCCGGGCATCACTGCGCACAACCGTTGATGACGCGGCTCGGTGTGACGGCAACTTGCCGGGCGTCGATGGCAATGTACAATACCAAGGCCGAGATCGATAGTCTGGCGCAGGCCTTGATCAAGGCGCATGACTTCTTTGCATGAACATTGCGTGTGATTGAGTGAGTATCATGGACGGCAATCGAGCGAGCGTTGATCTAAAGGCCGACGGGGGACGTGCGCGAGTAATGCGCGCGCGCTGCCGCCATCGGTTGCTGATGGTGGGACGCCGGTGCCGGGCTCTGCGCTGTCGGCCGAAGAACTTGAGCAACTGACGGCGGAAATCGTCGCGGCTTTGAAGACGGTTTATGATCCGGAAATCCCGTCGGACATCTATGAACTCGGCTTGATCTACAAGATCGACATCGCCGATAACCGCGAGGTGACGATCGACATGACGCTGACGGCGCCAGGGTGTCCGGTTGCTGGCGAGATGCCGGTGTGGGTCGAGAACGCCGTCAATTCGGTTGCCGGCGTGCAATCGACGAAGGTCAACCTGACGTTCGATCCGCCGTGGGACAAGGAGCGGATGAGCGAGGAAGCGAAACTGGCGATCGGGATGTTCTGAGATCACTTGTTGTGCGCCGTTGCGAATGAAAAGAGGCGAGCCGCGTGGCTCGCCTTTCGTCTTGTGGCCAGTCAATCGTTCACACCCGAGACCGGCAATGCGTCAGTCACCGACTACTTGGGGGGCGGTGATGTTTATTTTTTCGCCAGAGCAGCACCATTCGTATGTCTCGCGTCGCGACTGAAGGCGTCGATCGCTTGCCTGTTCGAGGAGGATGGATATACGCCGCACAATGGAAAGAGGCGCTTCTGCATGAGCCGCTCCATTTCGGTAAATACCGGCCGTTTTCTCTCGCCATGCCACGCGTGTGCCGCTAACGGACGAACCGCTATCAGGCCGCATCGGCAGCTTGGTTGAATATTCAGCGCAGTGGTTCAGGACAGGATCGCGAAAATACCGCGACGACGCGTTTCGACAGCTCGTTCCGGCGGTCCTGTCCAAGTCCGCCTGGCCGTCGATAATTCTATGGTACGAGTTGAGGTGCATTGACCCGCATATCTGGCTGCGCAGCTGGATCGCCGCGGGAGCCTGACACTCACACATGGCGAATCATACCATGGTTCGCGGCGTTCGTCGCGGCTGGAGCGGTTGCGCGTGCAAGTGCAGCGGCAATTCTATCGATGCGGGCCTAGCGTAAGCGGAACGATCAGTTGGACGGTGCCGCCGCCGCGGCGGACAATCAGCGGTGTTGTTGCAAAGTTGTCGCCGTCGATCTGAACGGGGACTGGTGTTCCTGACGATATGCTGACCTCAGAACAAGCGATCATTTGGACGCCACTATGCGGCTGCGCGGCGAGCCGTTCCAAGCGACCAAGGCCGAGCGCCAGCAGTTGCTTGATCAGTGTGGTCCGCGTGCCGGCATGAAAGAGGATCGCTTGGAAGCCGGGATCGCGAATGTGCGTTCGCGGCGCAAGGATGAACTTGCCGCCGAAGTGCCGTGCGTTGGCAACGATCGCCCAGGTCGCCTGATGCTTGTGGCCATCGACGATGACATCAAGACGATCGAGGGGGGCGGACAGGGCCGTCACACCCGGCGACAGATAGGCGGCTTTGCCGATCCATTGTTTGGTCCGATGATCGAGCGCGTTGACGACACGAGCGTCAAAACCGGCGCCGGCCATCAACAGGAACGGCTCGTTGTTGGCGAGGCCACATTCGACGGGTATTGTCGAGCCGCTCAGCAGTGTTTGGACGATCGCCGCGTGGCTGCGCTTTAATGCGATTTCATGGGCGAGAACGTTGCCGGTGCCAATAGGTATGATGCCGAGGGGCATGCTCGTGCCGGCGACGGCGGCGGCGGCTTGGCGAATGGTTCCATCGCCACCCGCGGCGACGACGGCGTCGTGACTGTTGCTCCTGGCCACTCTGGCAATTTCGGTGCGTGCGGTTTCAGCGGTGACGGCTTGTGCCATGTCAATGCTGGCGCCGGCGTGGCGCAGCGCGCGGAGAATCCGCTCGAGGTATGTGCGATGTGATCGTCCGGCGCCGGGATTGAAGCAGACGAAAAAGCGTTGACGTTGCTGGCGGGCTGCGGTCACGCGCATGATTTCCTTGCAGCTGCCACAGGATCAAGCTCGTTCCCAGCCGTTGCCGGTCAACTTTTCCTGTGGTCCGAAGCGCCGCTTGTAGTTCATTTTGCGCGAACCTTCGATCCAGTAGCCCATGTAGACATAGGGCATATTGATCTTCCGCGCATGCTCGAACTGGTCGAGGATCATGTGCGTGCCGAGGCTACGCTCTTCGTACTCGGGATCGTAGAAGCTGTAGACCATGGAAATGCCATCGGACAGCTGATCGCAGAGCATGATGCCGACCAGCGGCCACGTTTCGATCCGCGTGTTGTCCGCACCTTTCGGCTTCAGGCGATATTCGGTTAGAAACGTATCGATGATGCTGTCTTCGATCATCATCGCGTAGTCGAGCACCGTCATATCGGCCATGCCGCCTTCGGAGTGGCGCTTGTCGATGTAGGTGCGAAACAGCGAATACTGTTCGGATGTCGGGATGGCAGTGACGCGGCGGGCGACGATATCGATGTTGCGGTCGCGAATGCGGCGCATGCTGCGGCCGGGGCGGAATTCATCAACGATGACGCGTACAGAGACGCAGGCTTGGCAGCCTTCGCAATAGGGCATGTAGGCGATGTTTTGGCTGCGCCGGAAACCGCCCTTCAGGAGATTGTCGATCAGGGCGGGCGGCTTGTCGTGAGTCAGATGCGTGAACAGCTTGCGCTCAAGTTTACCCGGCAGATAAGGGCAGGCTTGCGGTGCCGTCACGTAAAATTCTGGAAAATTCTTCTGCTGCTCTGTCATTGACGCAATACCTAGGGTCATTCCGATTTTGGTTGAGTCGGGAACAGAACCTCACTCGTTGTTGACCGCTGGCGACGCTCCTGCGGGGGCCGGCTGCCAACGACGTTGTGGCACTGTCGCACGATGATAGGGGACGACGTGCGCGACAATCAAGGGTGCGTGAGAGTTCGCTCGCGCCTGTGAGCAATAGGTCGCAGTTGCGGTCAAGCATTTACTGGCGTCGCTGGGTTGAGTTGTTGATACCGAGGATGCCTTGAGGGCGCACGGCCAGCACGACGGCGAGGATGATGAAGAGTGCTGCGTCGCGATATTCAATGCGAAAGGCGGCCGACCATAGCGCCTCGAACAGGCCGAGAAGCAGGCCGCCGATGAGCGCGCCCGGCACGGAGCCAATACCACCCAGGACGGCGCCAATCAGCGCTTTAAGGCCCATCAGCAGGCCACCGCTATAGCCGGCGCCGCCGTAGTACAGCGTCATGAGAACGCCGCTGAGGCCAGCGAGGAGGCTTGCCAGCAGAACGGTCTTGATCAGTACGCCGGCGGGGTCGACGCCGAGAAGTGCTGCGGCGTCAGGATCGTCAGCGGTGGCGCGCCAGAGACGGCCGAAGCGTGATCGGGTTAAAATGGCGACGGTGAGCAGTGCGGCGAACAGGGCTGCGATGGCAACGACCAGAGCGGTTATCGTGATGGTGACGGGGAAGTCGCCGGACTGGGCGATGGCGATCGGACGATTGTAAAGCGGCGCCATCCAACGCGCGCCGGTGCCCTGCATCAGGCGCACCAGTTCGGATATTGCGATCGAACAGCCGATGGTGGCAATCAAAACGTGTTGCCCGGTTTGCGCTCCGCTCATGCGGACCAGCGGTTGCAAGATCAAGCGGCCTAATGCGAGGCCGTTGATCAGGCCGGTGGTGAGGCCAAGCACCGTTGCTGCCGCGATGGCGGCGCTCAGGTAGGGGTGTCCGATCAGAGAGAAGCCAAGGAAGGCCGCGTAAGCAGAGAGTATCGCGAGTTCACCGAAGGCGAGATTGATGCGTCCGATCAGTCCGTAGATGAGGCTGTAGGCGGCCGCTAACAGGCCGTAGATGGCGATCGACGGCAATGCGGCGAGCAATTGCTGCGCGGCGATGGCCAGAGCCCGCGGCAATTCCGGCATCGGGCCAAAGGTCAGCAATGGCACCGGATCAGTGATCGCTGCGAGGGCTGAACCGAGCCAGTGCCGTTTCAGGAGATGCAGCCGCACCGGACCGACGCTGCCATATTCGGTTGCGACGTCGTCGAGATCAGTGACGAGTGTGTTTTGGGTCGCGGCGGCAAAGGCGCAGGTCAGCGATCGGGCCCGCGGCTGCGTTTGAGGGCTGCGAACCTGGTAGTCGATGACGACAACCGAACGCTTGGCTGACGGGCTGTTGGCTTCGTCGATGGAGCGGATGTTGAAGCGGCTGTCGTTGGGATTGAGTGCGGGGAGAATTGACCGGCAGATGCTGCTTGCTTCGCTGTCGACGAATGCGGCACATCCTGACAGTATGATCAGCATCAGTGTTGTCGCCAAGTTCAACGCGGTCCGATGGCGAGCCACTTGGCGATTTCCAGGTTCAATCAGGATCGTGCTTTGAGAGCCTTGGCCGCGTCGAGGGCGAAATACGTGAGAATGCCGTCGGCACCAGCACGCTTGAAGGCTTGCAGACTCTCCATCATGATTTGATCGCCGTCGAGCCAGCCGTTCTGCGAGGTGGCCTTCAGCATCGCGTATTCGCCGGAGACTTGATAGACGAAAGTCGGCATGGCGAAGGTCTCTTTCACCCGGCGGACGATATCGAGGTAGAACGTGCCGGGTTTGACCATGACCATGTCGGCGCCTTCGGCGATGTCGAGGGCGACTTCGCGCATGGCCTCGTCGGTGTTGGCCGGATCCATCTGGTAGGTGCGCTTGTCACCTTTGAGTGCGGCACTGGAGCCGACGGCATCGCGATAGGGCGCATAGAATGCGGACGCATACTTGGCGGCGTAGGACATGATCTGCGTGTCGTGATGGCCGGCTTGCTCAAGGCTTGCACGAATGGCGCCGACGCGGCCATCCATCATGTCGGACGGGGCAATGACGTCGACGCCGGCTGCGGCCTGACACAGTGCCTGTTGGACGAGAACTGCGACCGAGTCGTCGTTGACGATCTGGTCGTCGCGGAGCAGGCCGTCGTGGCCGTGGCTGGTGTAGGTGTCGAGGGCAACGTCGGCGATGATGCCAATGTCGAGGCCGGCCTTGCGGATGGCGCGCGCGGCCTGACAGATGAGGTTGTCGGGGTTGGTTGCGTCATCGCCGTTCTCGGTTCGATCGGTGGCGTCGTTGTGGGGGAACAGGGCGATGGCGGGGATGCCGATGGCGCATGCCATTTCTGCATGACGGACGATCTGATCGACGCTGAGGCGTTCGACGCCGGGCATCGATGGAATGGGGACTCGCTGGTCGCGGCCCTTGGTGACGATGAGTGGCCAGATCAGGTCGGCGATGTCGAGCCGCGTTTCGGCGACGAGGCGACGTGACCAACCGGCCTTGCGATTGCGGCGCATGCGGGTCGCGGGATAGCCGGGGACCGAGCGCTCGATGTGGTTGCTTTGGCGGCGTTGCAATTCGGTGGCATGGGACGCGAACTCGTGACGGGATGATAGCACGGGGCATCGTAGTGCCATGGCACTGTAATGCCAGGGCATGTGTTTCCATGTACTGGCATTTGGCGTCGGGCGAAATGGAAATTGCGTCGCGGTGACATTTCTAACTACCGCAATCGCGTTACAGCCAAGAATAACTATTCGCAGAAGGCGCGAGACTTGCGCTCAGCCATGTCGAGATGGAAATGGTTCTTGTGGGCGTCATTGGCTTCAGGGCCGAGGACGGTGCCAAAGATCTTGCAGGCCGATGCGTGTATTCCACGCAAGAACTGTGTGCGGCCCTGTGGTGCGGAATCGGTCGCCGGCTTTGGCTCCTTGGGGCCACCAAGCCGGCTCGGCTGGCCGTCGATGGCATTTGAAATGCCGACCGATCCGGTGCTGCCAGGAAATGAGAGTGTGTTGCCGGCAGGCCCAACGGTAATGGTGGGGCGCGGCAACGTGATCGTACCATTTGGCGCTGCAGAGGGTGTCGCTGGAACGGGTAACGGCGCGGCAATGGTCGGAGCCGGCGCTGATTTCAGCTGCTTGGCAGCTGCGACGGCGCGTTCAGCCTCGGCCTTCTGCGCTGCTGCTCGGGCGATGGCCGCCTGGGCTGCAATGTCGCGACCGGTTGGGCCCCAATCCGCGAGCAGATCAGCGGTCTGGCCTTTGGCCGTCAGGAATGCACGGATATCAACGGCATTGGCGACGCCGTGCTCGCTGAGGCGGTTCTTGGCACGCCCGTAGGCGGTGCGGCATGAGTACGAACTCATCGTATCGATCCGGATGACCGGTGCGCCAAGATGCTTGATGGCCAGCGGCTGGACGTCCTTGGTGATCCACTGATGCATTGCGGCGACCATCTCACAGGTCACGGTAACCGGTGGCGAGAAGGCGACCTGCGGCGATTTGCCCACGCTGATCAACTCCATCGGCGCGGGCGCACCGCACTGTCCGTCGCGGACGGCTGGCGCCGGCACGGCGACGGCGTCCAGGCCCTTGAGGAGTTGTGTGCAGCGGGCGGTTGCTGCTGCGATCTCCGGCTCACTCCAGACATTCGCTTTGAGCGGCGGCGAACCGGGATTGTGCGTGCCACGCAGTTGCACAGGCGATTGCGGGTGGGCGGCTGGAACGGTTAAGGGACTGGCTGGGGATGCCGGGATTTGGGCTGCTGGACTTTGAGCAACCGGAGTTTGTGGACTAGCCGGAGTGGCAGTCTTTTGAGCCAAGGCGATCTGGTGGTTCGGAGGGCTCGACAGGAGAACAGCGGCGACCGTTGCGACCGCCAGCAGACGTGTCGGCAAGGTGATATGCGCAGAGTATTGTGGTCCGTCCACGCGAGGCCTCTTTGCCCGAATCAAAGCATGATGGAGTGTGTTTGGTTTGGAGTGGTGTGTATAGCGCGTTTCGGAGCAAACTGTATTCGGTATTTGTCCGAACAGGCGTTTGCGATGAACAACTTGTGGAAGAAGATTAGGTGCTAGATGTGGCGCTGGATGTGGATTGGCATCTGCGGCTGAGAGCCGGAGATGCTGGTAATGATTGCAATGAATGAGGTGGAACCACGCATGGCGTTTGCGCTGACGGGGGCGTTGGGGCGGGTCACGCTCGAACGATCAGAATCGCGCAATGCCGTCGATGCGGCGTTTCGCCAACAGTTGGCCGACGCGCTGCCGCGCTGGGCGCGGGATCCTGACGTCTATGCGGTGGCGCTGTTGTCTGGCCTGGAACAGGTGTTTTCGAGTGGGGCGGATCTGCCGGAGATGCTTGGTTGGGCGCAAGGCGATATGGCGACGGCGGACCAACAACTGGCTGCAGTGTATCGACTGACTTGGGTGCTCGATTGTTTCACCAAGCCGATTGTTTCGCTGATGAACGGTGCCGTGCTCGGTAGCGGCGCAGGATTGGTGAGCTTTGGGACGCATCGTGTGGCGGGGGAGCACTACAGCTTTGCGATGCCGGACACGGCGCTTGGGTTGGTGCCTGATGCGGGGATGGCGCGCGTGTTCGTTGGAATGGCGCGCAATGCCGGGACCTATCTTGCGCTCACCGGCCGCCCAATAGGGCGGGCCGACGGGTTGGCATTGGGGCTCGTGACGCATTGCATCCCGCAGGCCCGATTTGCTGATGTCATCGCAGGGCTGTCTGCAGCGGACGTTGTCGATCCGCTGCTCGATGCGCTGCATGTCGATGCGGGCCCGCGTGACTTGGCCGAGCATTTGGAGACGATAGGTCGCTGTTTTGCGGGCGCGACGGTGGAGGATATTCTCGCGCACCTGGAAAGTGAGCAGGGCGCCTCGCGGGCGTGGGCCGCCCAAGTTGCGCTGGATCTGCGGCGGCGATCGCCTTTCGCGCTGAAGGCGACGCTCGCCCACGTGCGGCGTGCTGCGTCGCTCGATCTGCGCGATACGCTGGCGCTTGATTTTCGGTTGGCGCGTCATTGCCTGAGGCGGCCGGATTTTGCAGCGGCGGTGCGGGCGCAACAGAGCCAGACGAACGTGTTGCCCGCATGGTCGCCAGCGCGGTTCGAGGACGTCAGTGTTGAGATGATTGAGCGGGCATTTGCAGCGACGGGCGGCATGGAGCTCAAATTACAGCCACGCGCCGCATTGCAGACGGGTATGACGTAGCGGGTTTAGTTGCGCGTGGTGTTCAGGCCGAATTTGCCAGCGATCCTGCGGAAGTCGATGTCGGTGCTGGTCGTCTCAATCGCTTGAGGCCGATGGAACGGCGCGCGGCTGACGTCGACTTCCAGGTTCGGTACGGTTAGCTGGGGCGCTGCGTCTGGCTGCGGCGGCACTGACGCAAGGTCGAGCATCATTGCTTCGTTGGCTGGCGGCGCGTGCTCTACTGCTGATGCGTGCAGCAGCGCATCACGCAGCGGCATCCGACAGGTCATGGATTCGCGGCGGGCTTCGATTTCGACTGTTGGTTCGTTGCTGGCCGGCGAAAATTGCAAATCGGTATTCGGCTCCTCCTGCGGAACGACTTGCGGATCGATTGCTTTCGCGCGCAGCATTGACGCGAACGACTTCGGCAGTGGATTGAAGGCGGGCGAAGCGTCTGTCGTGACGGTTGGCTCAGTCGGTTCCGGCATCATTGGATTGCCAATCTCGCGATTGATCGCCGTGTCGTTTATCGGTCCGCGGTTGAATTCGTGCGTGGCAGTCGGCTCCGGGGCTGCTGCGGCCGGGTTGGCGAACATGCCGGCCGATGGGCGTTCGAAGGCCGGTTCGTGGCGTGCCGTTGCTGCTGTGTGTCGTGGTTCATGCGCCGGATTGTAGCCGGCTTGCATTTTGCGGGGGAGTGCCGTCACGTTGTCGGCGTACATGGGAGGCGCGGTGAGCGGGGCTTCATCGTTGGCGGCGTAGCGCGGTTCGACGACGTTCTGGCGTGGGAGCGGAAGTTCGTGCGCCCGCGCCTCTGCGAGTTCGGCGTTCTGGCTTTCAACGCGCTTGGCGGCACCCATGATGGCACCGAGGATCATTTCCTGCCAGGCGCCGTCCTTGAATTTGTAGATGCGGAACGCTTCGGCTTCGGCGAACTTGGAGCCTTGGCGTGCGAGCTTCTTCTGGATCGCGCGGGTGGTCAGGACCGGCATCATGACGCGCGCGAAAATGCGTTCCTTCTCGAAGCTGGTGAAAAGGTTGGCGAGCTGATGGGCGTCCAACTGCAGGTCGTGGCGGTCTTCGTTGCGGATGGCGACGCGGCGTTCGGCATGACGGACAGCGCCGGTTTTGTCCTTGACGGGGACCATGGCGGTTTTGGTTTTCGGCGCGTCGAGGGGGACGGCTGCGTAGTAGTCGCCGTTGAAGTCGAAAATCACGTGGCGAAAGATTTCGAAGCTCTCGCGGATCTGCGGGTCTTTGTGGATGTCGTTGAAGCGGGTGAGGATCTCGCTGACGGGACCATTTTCGGCGGCGCGCATCTTGGGGACCAGGCCGTTCATACGACTGGCGGGGCGTCCGATCGACACCAACAGCAGGCACAGATCGACAAATAGCGCGATCGACAGCGGGATGTAGTCGCGACGTGAAAGGCCGGCTTGTTCGAAGCTGGTTGGCTTGACGATCGGAGCGGCGTTCTCGACGGATTGCACGGCTTTCTTCTGGAGATCGCGCAGGTCTTCGGCAGAGGGTGGCAGCTTGAAAGTCAGCGCACCGATGAAGGTCGCGGTCAGGCGGCGGAAAGCTTCGACGGTCGCTTCAGAGCCTTCAACAGCTGAAACTTGCGGCTTCTGCAGTTCGGGCAAACCGTCGATGGCACGGACGACGCCGCGCAACGCGGTCTGCAATTGCGAGTCGGGGCAGGCATAGGAACCTCCGCGGGTATCGGTGAAGGTCGTTTTTTCGCCTCGTTCGGCCAAATCGGCGCGAATCTGTTTCAACTGCGGATCGGTGCGGAAGGCGTTGAAACCGGTGACGGTGAGGTCGAGTTTGCGGCCTACGGAGCGCAGGAAGTCGTTGCGGGTGCCGGTTTTGGCGTCGACGATCGACTTGTCGTCCTTGACGATTCTTGATCAGGTCGGCGTCGAGCGTGGTCATTTCGGTCTTGACCTGACCGGCGCGGCCTTTGACGAAATCGGAGGCGAAGGTGAAGCGCTGGGCGTCTTCGTCGCGCAGCTTGCGGCGGGGACCGTCGCCGGGTTTCGAATTAGGGCAGGAGGTTCCCTGGGTGCGCTCGATCTCGGCCTTCTGGGTGGAGATGGCAGTCAACTGGATCAGCGTCGACTGCAACTGATCGAGGCGCGTCGAGGCTGCATACAGCGAGCCCTGGACCTGGGTGATGGCGCTTTCGGCGCCACGCGTCGCTTCGGATTTGCTTTCGAGGACTTTCCAATAGAAGCCGAAGCTGAAGCCGATCGAGATCAGGGTCAAGAAGGCGTAACCGGCGCTGTAAAGCAGTTTCATGACGAAATTGTTGGGCGCGAACATCTGGTCCAACAGCCAGATGATCATGGTCATCAGCATGGCGACGGAGAAGCCGATGATCACCTTGTGGACGAGCGGCAGCTCGCCCAAATTGGCCTCGATCAACTCGAGCATGCCGACGTAGGTGGCGACCCAGGAGAGCGCACCGAGGCCGATGACGAGGAACAGTTTCTTAAAGTCGCGGCGCGGCTTTTGTTCGGCGCTGGCTTCGGATTTCGCCGCATAGGTCACAGTTTTGGGACGCGGGTTGCCGGATGGCGCGTTGGAAGAATTCTTCGAGAACATGTGTCAACCCGCGAGTTCAGGACGATAACCGTTGCGACGTGCTGGCGGCGGCTGGCATCTTCTCGAAATGTGCCTTGCTGCTGTCCTGTCCGGGAGGAGAAGCGTTGTGATGCTGCTGCCGACCCAAGACACCCTGAGCGTTTCAGGAGCTTTCGATCCAGCTCCATGACTAGGGGCGTTTTTCGTCCGCAGTGGGACAGGATCGTGGCGCGGCTGCCCTAATCGCGTTCAATAGCAATGGGTTCGTTCAGTAGCGGTTCAGATCAGCTTCGGTTGCTGTTGTTTGCGTGTTTCGTTGATGGCGATGAAGCATCCGGCGGCGATGATGATGGCGGCGCCGGTCCAGACATATCGATCGGGCAGATTGCCAGAGATCAGAAATCCGACAATCACCGAGCCGACCATTTGCCAGTACATGAACGGGGCGATGACATTGGCCGGGGCGTAGGTCATGGCACGCGCAACGCAATAGTGGCCAAGCCCGCCTAAGATCCCGAGACTCGCGAGTAGGGCGGCGTCGTGCCAGGATTGGATTGGTAGCCAACGCCAGTAGGCGACGCCGGCCAAGACCAGAGTTCCGACCAGAGCACTGTAGACGGCGGAGGTTGCCGGCGGATCGTGGCCGGCCACGCGGCGCGTAAAGATCTGGTAGAGCGCGTAGAACGTGGCGCTGCCAAGGATAAGCAGGGATGCCCACTGGAACACGTCGCTGCCGGGGCGGATGACGACGAGTACGCCAATGAAGCCGACCATGACGGCGGCAATGCGCGCCCTGCTGACGCGTTCGCCAAGCATCGGCCAGGCGAGGAGCGCGACGATGAAGGGCGCGGTGAAGCTGATCGATGCGGCATGGGCGAGGGGCAAATATTTGACGCCGTTGAAGAAGCAGAGCGTCGAGCCCATCAACAGGATCGAGCGGATGATCTGTGACTTCAGTTGGGTGGTGCGAACCAGGGCGACGAGGCCGTGTGTCGGGGTGAAGATGGCCACGACGAACAGCAGATGTGACAGCGTGCGGAGCCAGACGATCTGCTCTGAATTGTAGCGAGGGCTCAGCACCTGAACCAGACCATTCATGATCGGAAATAATGTGCCCGAACAGCACATGAAAAATATGCCGAGCAAGGGGCGGGATGTCACGGGCGCTGTGGTATTCGGCATGATCGGGGTGGCTGGCTCTCAAGCGGCGCGGCGTTGCTGCCGATCGGTCGTACCCTGTCGCCCGGACGGCGGGCGGTCAATGCGGCAGACATGCAGCAGGCATGCGGGGCGCGAGCGGGAGCGTTGTGTTTTTCGGCGCCGGTGTTGGCGCTCAGTTCGCGCCTTCGATGAGGCGGCGGGCGATGACCTGAGCCTGGATCTCGGCCGCGCCTTCAAAAATGTTGAGAATGCGGGCGTCGCAGAGGACACGGCTGATCGGATATTCGAGGGCGAAGCCGTTGCCGCCGTGGATTTGCAATGCGTTGTCAGCGGCGGACCAGGCGACGCGGGCGCCGAGCAACTTGGCCATGCCGGCTTCAAGGTCGCAGCGGCGGCCCTGATCCTTCTCGCGGGCGGCGAAGTAGGTGAGCTGGCGGGTGACCATGATTTCGACGGCCATCATGACGATTTTGTTGGCGACGCGCGGGAAGGCGTAAATCGGTTTGCCAAACTGATTGCGCTCAAGAGCGTATTTGAGGGCCAGATCGAGAGCCGATTGGGCGACGCCGATGGCGCGGGCGGCGGTCTGGATGCGGGCGGATTCGAATGTGGCCATCAGCTGCTTGAAGCCTTGGCCTTCGACGCCGCCGAGCAGTTGGGTGGCGGGGACTGCGAACGCATCGAAGGAGATGTCGAATTCCTTCATGCCACGATAGCCGAGGACTTCGATTTCGCCACCGGACATGCCTTTGGCGGGGAATGGGTTGGTATCGGAGCCGCGCGGTTTCTCGGCGAGGAACATCGAGAGGCCTTTGTAGCCGGTCTCGCTTGGGTTGGTGCGCGCTAGGAGAGTCATCATGTCGGCGCGGACGGGATGGGTGATCCAGGTTTTCTGACCGGTAATGTGATAGGTTTCGCCATCGCGGACGGCGCGGGTTTTCAAGGAGGCGAGGTCGGAGCCGGTGTTGGGTTCAGTGAACACGGCGGTAGGCAAGATTTCGCCGGCCGCCAGTTTGGGCAAATATTTTTGCTTCTGTTCGGGCGTGCCGCCGGCCAGGATCAGTTCCGCGGCGATTTCGGAGCGCGTGCCGAGCGAGCCGACGCCGATATAGGCGCGCGACAATTCCTCGGAGACGACGCACATGCTTTCCTTGCCGAGGCCGAGACCGCCGTATTCTTCGGGGATCGTCAGGCCGAAGACGCCGAGGGCGTTCAGCTTATCGATGATGTCGATGGGGATGTAGCTGTTGGTGAGGTGCCATTGGTGGGCGTGGGGCAAGACTTCGGCATTACCGAAACGGCGCATCTGTTCGCGCATCTCAGAGAGCGTTTCGTCGAGACCGGTGTCGCCGAACGTTGTGGCGCCTGGCTGTTCGGCGAGGTGTCTGGCGAGGTGATGGCGGAGCGCCTCGCTAGTGCCGATGGCTATGACGGGGCTTGCGGCGTCCTCGAACTGGCGGATGTCACTGCGGGTGATGCCAAAGGCGGTCAGGCGCACGGTCTCGCCTTGGCTCATGGGAATGCCGCCGGCCAATTGCGCGGCGTATTCGCCGAATGCAGCGGTTGCCAGCATGCGTTCGAGATCGCTGCAGCGGCCTGCGGATTCGAGACGATCGATCCAGGCAAGGGTTTGGCGTAAGGCTTCGACGTAGGTTGCGAACCAGGCTAGGCCATGTAGCGTCGACTGCTCGCTTTCGGCCAGCAGCTTGTCGCGTACGCGTGTGCGTGCCGCGGCCGTTGCTTTCTGCAGCAGGGCTTCAGCGCCCTGGACGATGGCCGCCAATTGATCGCGTGGCGCTGACTGAGGCGCGGGGCTGGATTGCGATTTGAGCGAGGCGTTGGCTGGCATGGTGATCGATCCGGGTCGGCGTCGGTTTTTTGATGCCGTTGCAGTGGTGAAACGGGAATCGACGCATAACATGTTGCGATGCAGCATATTGGTTTTTGGGGCCAAGTCCAGGTCTGGCAAGTCCTAATATTGCGCTCGCGGCTACCGCTCGCTGGTCAGATTACGAACGAAGCGGCGCTGATCTGTTGTTCCGGCCGTGGCTGACGTTCCGGTTTTGGCAGCTTCGGAGTTCAGCGATTTTTCGATCGGCCGCTTGACGATAACGACGCTGGCTTCCTCGACGTCCATGGTCGGGGGAGCCTCTACCGGGGCTTGACGTGGCTTGAGCGCAACCAGGCGTGCCGCTGGTTCGCGCGGCGGCGACAGTGGCTTGATGACGGTCTGTTTGTGGACCGGATCGGGCATGGCTGATCGCCGGATTACGATTTTGACGTCGGCTTCGCCGGCGACCGGTGGGATGGGATCAGGGGCTGAGAGACGCCGAGCGTTGGGTTGCGGGTGCCAGAGATTCGCCAGCGGGCGTTTGGCGATGAGGGGGTCAGTGTTCGGGCGACGATCATCATTGATGGAACCCAGGGTGGTGATTTCGGCTTCGAGGACGTCGAGGCGTAGAGTTGCCAGTTCGTGGATCGGGACCACGGCTTGGCTTGGCGCGTCATTGATGGCGGCTGGGCGATTGATCGACAGCGGGCTCATGACTGGCTGTTGTGGTTGGACGCTTGATGCCGTTGCGGGCTCGATGGTTGCTGCTTGCACTGGCGGTGACGACGCCGGCGCCGCGACCGGTTGCGCCAGGGGCGAATCCGCTGGGGGCGGCTGAATTTGGCGCCGCAGCTGTGCGCTGGCAATGTTCTCGGCCGTTCGACGCGACAGGCTGCCGGCGCGAATGACGGCGAGAATGTCATCGAGTGCGATACTGGGGACAACAGCCTGTGAGCGCGTGGGGGCCGGCAGCCTGGCCGTTTCGGCTGCCGCTGACGTTGCCACTGTTGCGGGTTCAGCGATGGCTTCGACGGCCGGCACTGCTTCGGCGCTCGATGGCAGAGCGATGCCTTGCAGGAGCTGCGCTTGTTCGATCCAGTTCTGCTGGCTGATGGCACGGCCGAGACCCAGAGCACTGGCAACACCGCGGACGTCGTCGACGCGCCACGTGGCAATTTGAGCGTAGCGGGTGACGCCAATCGCCATCAATCGGCGTGCCAAAGTGTCATCAATGCCGCGAATGCGCGTCAGGTCGTCTTTGGTTTCTGCGGACTGGAGGGTTGGGATGCGTTCGGCGATCAAAATGCCGCCATCCTTGACCTTCAGCTTGGTGCGGAAGGTGTCTGATGGCGCGCCATTGATGGAATCCTCGTGCTGGTACGCCTGTTGATGTGGCAGCTCGTAGGCTTTGAGACTGATTATGGCTGCCGTGATCTCGACGCAGGCCTGATCCAATGGGCTGTCGAGCGCGGGATGGGCGGAAAGCCCGCTATCGGTTGCCAAACGCTGCTCGATGAGAGCCAGCGCCTTGTTCAGACGTTGCAGTGCGGAGTTGATGTCGTCAGTCATTCCGATCGATCCTGTTCGCTGCCGGTTCGGTTCACGGTGTAGGCCGAGCCTGCGCGGAACATAGAAATAATGTGGCTTACCAATCGACTAGGTCAAGCCTTGACTGTTATTCCGGGTCCATCCGGTTGATCAGTGTTGCCTGTTGGGCGCGGCCCTGCATGAGCTATGCCGTCGATCATCAGCCGTCGACGGCGCAATCGACGGGGTGCGGTCGCTCGACGGGTCGCAACGCGCGTGGTTAAAGAGGCGCTCGGTCTTGGTGACGCGGTTGGGCGACGGGGTTGGATTGGGATGCTGCAACAGCTCCGCACATTCTGGAATGCCCTCTACGAGATGTTTGCCGACAGCGGGTTCTCGATGGCCGGCGCGGTGGCGTTCTCGTTTGTGCTCTCGTTGTTTCCGTTTTGCATCTTTCTCGGAGCGTTTGCCGGATATTTCGGCGGCGAGGGCCTCGCCAAGGCTTCAATCGAGCAATTGTTCAAGGTGGTGCCGGCGCCAGTCGCGGAAGTGCTGGCGCCGGAAGTCGAAGCGGTGATGGGGCAGAGCCGGTTTGGGTTGCTGACGTTCGGCGCGTTGATCGCGCTGTTTTTTGCGACCAGCGCGATCGAGAGCTTGCGGTCGGCGCTGAATGTCGCCTACCGGGTGAAGGAGCAGCGCAACTATCTCGCATGCTTGCTGCAGAGTTCGATGTTCGTGTTGCTCAGCGCGCTTGGAATGCTGGCGTTTTCATGGGGCATTGTGGTTGGACCGGCGTTTGCCGCGCGGTTCAAACCGCAGTGGCTGTTGTGGCTTGCCGATCAAGGTTGGATGGCATTTTTTGCGCGCTATCTGATCGTCATCGTGGTGATCGGGGTGCAGCTGTTGACCTATCATCTGTGGCTGGCGGCGGGGCGGCGGAGTTTCGCCGACGTTATGCCCGGCGTGCTGTTGTCGATCGTACTGTGGATCCTGACGGCGAAACTGTTCGCGTCGTGGCTGGCGATCAATGACTATTCGCGCTTTTATGCCGGGCTGACCCAATTGATGTCGGCGCTGGTGTTCTTTCAGTTGACGGCGATGATCGTCATTCTGGGAGCCGAACTCAATCGTGGGCTTGCTGACCGCAAGGCGAAGACGCTGGCGCAAGATGGGATGTTCGATGGCGCCGCTCTGCACGCGTCGCCGCCGTCGCGTGGCAGTTATGGCGCGGATTGATGGCCTGCTCCGCACTGGATAGTCGAGATTATCCGATCTGGCCGCGATGGCGGAGGAACTGATCGGCGAGGACGAGCGCCATCATCGCTTCGCCGACCGGGACGGCACGGATGCCGACGCAGGGATCGTGGCGGCCTTTGGTGATAATTTCACGTCTCGTTGCCAGACGTGTCGATGGTTTTGCGCGGGGCTGAGGATCGAGGATGTCGGCTTGACGGCGAAGCGGCAGACGACGGGCTGGCCGGTCGAAATGCCGCCGAGAATGCCGCCGGCGTGATTGGACAAGAAGCGCGGCTTGCCGTCGTTTCCGGCGCGCATCTCGTCGGCGTTGGCTTCGCCGGATAGCGCCGCGACGGCCATACCGTCGCCGATCTCGACGCCTTTGACGGCATTGATGCTCATCATTGCAGTGGCGAGTTCGGAGTCGAGTTTGGCGTAGATCGGCGCGCCCCAGCCGGCGGGTACGCCTTCGGCGGTGATCTCGATGATGGCGCCGCACGACGAGCCGGATTTGCGGACGCCATCGAGGTAGGTTTCCCAGTGTTTGGCGGCGATCGGGTCGGGGCAGAAGAAGGGGTTGGCATCGATGCTCGCATCGTCCCAGCGAGTGCGATCGATAGTGTGCGGCCCTATTTGTACCAGTGCGCCGCGGATCTTCACAGCGGGTATGATCTTGCGAGCGATGGCGCCGGCGGCGACACGGGATGCGGTTTCGCGTGCCGACGAGCGACCACCGCCGCGATAGTCGCGGATGCCGTATTTTTCGAGGTAGGTGTAGTCGGCATGACCGGGGCGGAATTTGGCGGCGATGTCGCCGTAGTCTTTCGAGCGTTGGTCGACGTTGCGGATCAGCAAGGCAATCGGCGTGCCGGTGGTGACCTGGGCGCCTGCTGCGTCATTAAAAACGCCGGATAGAATTTCGACGGCGTCGGGCTCCTGGCGCTGGGTGGTGAAGCGCGATTGGCCGGGGCGGCGCTTGTCGAGAAACGCCTGAATGTCAGCGACGGTCAGAGGCAGGCCCGGTGGACAGCCGTCGACGACGCAACCGATGGCGGGGCCATGACTTTCGCCGAAGGTGGTGACGCGCAGTAAATGGCCGAAGCTGTTGTGCGACATGGGGCGTCAGGTCCTGCGGCGCGGATTTGATTACCTGCACCTCATATCTGTGTTGCTCACGCGGGGCAATGTCCGCAATGGGCGATTGTCGTGCCAATCGGGTTTTGATCATGGGCGCTTGAATGTCAGAGACGCCCAAAGGCTCGACCATTCCGCCTGTTCTTTTGGTCCGGGCTGCGCCATGTGGACGGCGCTGATCATGACTTCGCCAGCGACCGGAACTTGCATCAGGGCGCGACCTTCGGCATCGGTGCGGGCTTGGCGGGGGCTTTCCTTGTCGTCACGACTGAAACTCTTGACCAATAGGCCCGCAATGGGCTTGCCGTTGTGCAGGACGCGGACGGGGAGCGGATCGCCGGGTTTCAGTTTGTAGGGGTTCTGCTCGGCGATGATTTCCAGCGGCAGGCCAACGGCGCGATCGTTGATGCCAGCGGGGCCGTCGCCGCCGCCGACGGAAACGAGCGCCTTGGCGCAGCGGGCATAGAGTTCGCGGATGTCGATCATGCGCTTGCCGGCCTGGCGATGGGCATCGATCACCCATTCGAGACCTTCAAATTTCAGGTTTTCCTCGAACTTGTCGAAGGTGGCGAAAACGGTTGGCTCGGCGACACGCTGATAGACGACGATTGCGAGGCCCGGCTTGGAAAATTTCACTTCGGCGGCGGGATCGTCGCCGTCGATGGTTTTGATGGGGCGTTCGCCCTGGGCGTCGACGATCGAGAAGCGGCGCGACAATTTGCGGACGAAGGGGTAGGTGTCGCCCGCAAAATTCAGGCCGATGCGGTGGACAATCGGGACCGTGGCGCCAGCTTTGGGGGTGAAGTCGACTGGATCGATCCAGAATTCGTGGGCGGCCGATGGACCGGCGCCGACGCCTATAAGGACAAGGGCCGTCAAGGCAGGGAACCATCGGTTGGCTGGCTTCGACTTCCACATTCTGTCACCGGATTTCTTGGTTGCTTTTGAAACGCATGCCGTGTGGTAGCGTATTCTCAATAGGGCTTCTTGGGACAGCAGGTAAAGATCGCGATGTTGGTACGTCTGTCCGTTGTGATTGGTTTCATGGGCTGGCTGTCGGCCGCCGTGCTGACGGGGCCGGTTTTTGCGCATGAAATCCGGCCGGCGGTGGTGACGGCGACGATGGGTGCCGATGGGCGCTACGAGGTGGTGGTTGCGACCAACATCGAGGCCTTGCTGGCCGGCATTGGTGAGCAGCACAAAGATACCGACGACGCACCAGAAGCGAGGACTTACAACGCCTTGCGGGCGTTGCCACCGGCTGAATTGAAGCGCCGGTTCGAGGTTTTTTCGAACCGGTGGCTGGCGGCTGTTGGTCTCGAGTTCGATGGTGTTCGATCGGTGGCGAAAGTCGCCAACGTCGATGTGCCCGATTTGGGATCGGTCAGCGCGGCGCGGATTTCGAAAATCAGTCTGGCCGGGGCGTTCAAGAGTGATGCGAAGGCGATTGTCTGGTCGTACGGGCGTGATTTCGGATCCAGCGTTCTCCGCGTGAAGCTTGCCAATGGCGAACTCGTGGAAGGCGGATGGCTCAAGGATGGGGCGGCGAGTGCGCCGATCGTGCTCGGTGGCGGAGCGCCAACGAGCAAAGTGCTGAAATTCTATGAGTATATGGCAGTTGGGTTCACGCACATTCTGCCGAAAGGGCTGGATCATATCCTGTTCGTGGTCGGGCTTTATCTCTTGAGCGCGGGGTTGCGTCCGCTGCTCGTGCAGGTGACGGCGTTCACGGTTGCGCATTCGATCACGCTGGCGCTGGGGCTCTATGGCGTGGTCGACGTGCCGTCGACGATCGTCGAGCCGCTGATTGCGCTGTCGATTGTTTATGTGGCGGTGGAAAATATCTTGCGGAGTACGCTCAGTCCCTGGCGGCCGTTTGTGGTGTTCGTTTTCGGGTTGCTGCATGGGCTCGGCTTTGCCGGGGTGCTGCAGGAGATCGGGCTTGGCCGCGGCGATTATGTCGTGGGGTTGCTCGGGTTTAATGTTGGCGTTGAATTCGGGCAGCTGGCGGTGATCGCACTGGCGTGGTTGGCGACCGGATACTGGTTTTCGGAGCGGCCCTGGTATCGCCAGCGCATCGTTTGGCCGGCGTCGGCAGCGATCGCTTTGGTTGGTCTGTTCTGGACCGTCGAGCGAATCATGTCGGCCTAGAAGCGGTCGCTGGGCGGCCGATGTGGCGGTGCTTTGGTGTGGCGTCCGTGCAACGCGTTCGTGCAGAACGATTGAATTCAGCGCGAACCTACGCGTTTGGGTGCCAAAGTCGCCAGTTTTGCCGTGCGCTTTTCTTGCCTTGAGAGCGGACTGCGGTTTACCATTCGAGGAGGTGATGGGGCAGGGGGAGTCCGCGCATACGGGCCTGATTGTCTGATCGCTGGGTGATAATCAATCTAAGGGAGAGACGTAATGCGCATCGTGAAAGCTCTGATGGCCGTAGCATTTCTCGCAGCAACGACCTTGACCGTAAGCTCGGTCGGTGACTTGAGCTCGGCCGAAGCCAAGGCGCACGTGACCAAGGGTAAGCCCGGCAAGTGCGGCGCGACCAAGTATTACAGCAAGAAGGACAAGGGTTGCCTTTCGAAGGCCTAAGTTCGGCTGACTGGCAAATTTTGGACATTGCGGCGAGTTGGGGGGCTTAGGCTTTCCAGCTCGCTTTGCGTTCCGACGTGGGAACGCGTGCCGGAGCGCGCTACCGTAATCTTGCCACGGTCGGTTGGGAATCGCTGGTACAGGCGATGACAAACGCGTTTTCGGTCACTACGGATTATCGGATGTAACGCGTGATTTTGTCGTTCCACAACCAAAGGAGGTGCTATGCGCGGGCTGATGGCTGCGCTTGTAGCAACTGCGTTGGTGTTGCGTGCCACTGCCGTGTTGGACACGGCCTGATGCATCAAGGCGCCAGCTCGAACAGAGCCGGAGTGCGTTGGTGATTTCAGAGACGTGGGTTGCTTGGTCCGACAGCGATGTCGCGACGAAGCCAAACAATGGCCGACATAACGGCCTGACGTCTGAGCTCTGATGCTGAAGGAGTGTCCCAAGCGCTGTTGCAGCGGTCTTGAGCTTGGCATGACTAGGGAAGGCCGTGGACGCCGCTCGTCTGCGGCCTTTCTTTGTGTTGGGCTGGACTTAGTTCGGCTTGGCTCTGACGGATCCTATCGTGCGCCGCTGGTCGAGAACAACGGATAGAGCTGTGAGATGAAGTATTCAATGCTGGCGACACTTCTGCTCAGAGGATTCGTGGCGGTGGTGTTGTTCGATACGGGTTTGGCGCAAGCGCAGAGCGGGCTACCGCCGGCCAGTTCACCGTCTGCTGTGCCAACAACTCCGGCCGCGGATGCGATTGTCGCGCCGGTGCGGCGAGTTGCGCCGCCAAAACCGAAAGCGGTTGTGGGTGTGCCTGTGCGGGGCGCCAAGCCCGTTGTCGCCAAGTCGGGAGCGGTCATGACGACGCGCAAAACTTTAAGGACAGTGAAGCGCGCCAAAGCTCGCGCCAGCAAAGGCGTGGCCGCGAGCCAGCGCGCTGCGGTACGACCGGCCAAGCCAGCGGTCAGCAAAATCGCCAAGAAGCCAGCCAAAGCGTAAGTGCCAACGGCAACACGACGGAGTTGCGGCAGAATCTTTCGGCGGCGATTAGATCCACTCCGCCAGCCCTTGGTGGACGACGAGCACGCGATCTTGCGGAACTTCCAGCCGGGGAATGTCGGTCTTCGAGAGGCCGAGTGCAATGCCACGCAGTGCGCGACTGATGTTGCCGTGAGAGACGACGACGGTGTCCTGGCGCATTTCCGCGAGCCAGGTGGCAACACGGGTGGTCACCATTGCATAGTTCTCGCCGCCGCGCGGAATCCAATTCCAGGTATCGGCTTTGCGGGCCGCGAAGCCTTCGGGGTCGAGCTTGGGCAGCTCACTCCATAGTTGACCTTCCCAATGACCGAAGTTCTGTTCCTTGAGGCGATCGTCGGTGAGAAAATCGGTTGGCGCGAGGCCCATCGACTGGCGCAGAATGCGCATGGTTTCGGACGTGCGGCTTAGTGGGCTTGCGACGAAATTGATGCGTAGGATGTTGGTGCCGAGGCGCTCGCGCAACATGAGACCATTGCGGGCGGCCTGCTCGCGGCCTTTGGCGTTCAAAGGGATATCGGTCTGGCCTTGGTAGCGTTGCGCCGCGTTCCAGTCGGTCTCGCCATGGCGAATGAAATAGATCGTGTAAGGGGTCATGTCGTGCCGTTCGAATTCAGGGATGCTCGTACTGGGCCATATTGATTCTCAGTTCTTACGGACGGCCAGGGCAACGCCTGCTACCGTCATAGCCATACCGCAAAGTTGGATGGGCGCAAGGATTTCACCAAATAGTGCCCATGCCTGCAATGCGGTCGCAGGGGGCACGAGATAAATCAGTGCGGCTGCGCGCGCGACGGCGCCTTCACGGATCAACATCATGAACAAGGCGACGGCGCCGATGGAGAGCGCGATCACCGACCAGGCCATGGTTGCTGCGGATACGAGATTGATCTCGAAGCGCATCGGCTCCAGCAGAATGGCCATTGGCAGGATCGTCACCAGGGCGCCGAGGTATTGGATAAAGGTCATGGTGCGCAGATCGCCAGAGAGCACGAAGCGCTTCTGGTAGAAAACGCCGAGCGTCACCGACAGCATGCCGAGTGCATTGATGGCGAGAACGCCTTGCAAGCCGGCAAGGCTGTCCGATGCAGTGTCGACCAGCTTGGGCGCTAAGACCAGAAGGATGCCGGCAAAGCCCATGAATATCCCGAGCCATTGGCGGGTGGACACATGCTCGCGCAAGAGTATCGGTGCCAGTATCGCGGTCAGGATCGGCTGCAGAGCTGCGATGATGCCGGAGATGCCTGACGGAACGCCTTGAGCGATGGCCCACCAGACGGCGGCTAAGTAAAATGCGTTGATGAGGGCGCCGGCGACGAGCGAGTGTCCCCACGCCGCCGGCGTCGAGGGCCAGGGCGCGCGCCAGATGACGGCGATGGCCAGCAACACCAGCGCTGCTAGAGAGAAACGGATCAGCAGGAAGGTGAGCGGATCGGCGTGTGGAGCGGCGGCGCGGGCGGAGATCCAGCCCGTTGACCACAAGATTACGAACACGGCCGGCGCGAGCCTGAGTAAGGCGGGTGACACGATGTGATGTTGCCTTCAGGTGTTGGCGCCGAGGGCCTGCTCAAGGTCGGCGATGAGGTCGCCGATGTCTTCGATGCCGGTGGACAAGCGGAGCAGATCCGTTGGGCAGGGCGAGCCAGCGCCTTCTATGGAGGCGCGGTGCTCGATCAGGCTTTCGACGCCGCCGAATGAGGTTGCGCGCTTCCAGACCTTGACGTTAGCGGCGGCGCGGATGGCGGCGGATTCGCCGGCCTTGAGGCGGATCGACAGCATGCCACCGAACCCGCCGGTCATCTGGCGGGCGGCAATGGCGTGGCCAGGATGGGTTTCGAGGCCGGGATAGAGGACGTCGACGATGCGCGGATCGCGGACGAAATGGCGGGCGAGCTGCATCGCTGCTGCCGATTGATGCGCAACGCGTAACGGGAGCGTGCGCATGCCGCGGAGCAGCAGGGCAGCTTCGAACGGTCCGAGGACGCCGCCGAGCATTTTGCGGACGCGGGCGGCGCGATCGAACAGGGCGTCGGCGCGGGCGAAGACGAGGGCGCCGGCGAGGACGTCCGAGTGGCCGTTGAGGTATTTGGTAGCGGCGTGCATGACGACGTCGGCGCCATGCGCGAGTGGGCGGGTGAGGATGGGTGTTGCGACGGTCGAGTCGACGGCGAGGATGGCGCCGACGGCGTGTGCGATGTCCGCAGCGCCAGAGATATCGGTGATCGTCCAAAGCGGGTTGGCCGGCGTCTCCAGCCAGACCATTTTGGTTTGGCCAGGGCGAATCGCGACTTTGATGTCAGCGAGGCTCGATGTGTCGACGAAGGTTGTTTCGAGGCCCAATGTGCGAGCGTCTTCGGCGAGCCAAAGTTTCAAAGCCCAATACATCACTTTCGGGGCGACGATGTGTGCGGGGCGTTCGAGGGCCATGAACAACGATGTCGCGGCGGTCATGCCGGAGCCGGAGACGAGGCAGGCTGCGCCGCTCTCAAGCGCTTGCAGCACGCTTTCGCACTGGCGGACGGTGGCGTTGTCGGGGCGGCTGTAGACGTAACCTTTGCGATACTGATTGTCGGGGTCGCGGATGAAAGTTGTCGCGACATGAATCGGCGGGACTACGGCGCCGGTTTCGTCGTCGATGATGCCGCCGGCCTGTGCGGCGATGGTGGCTGGCTTCAAGGTCATGGCGGCGAGTTCTCTGATGATGGCGCGATGGTCGCCGATCCATAGCAGAGTTGTGCTGAGGGTGCGACCGGGTGCAATGCGGGCTTTTCTTTTCTGCAGTCCATCGGTATGTCGATGGCATGGCCAAACGCACCATACTGATCACCGGATGCTCATCGGGGATAGGGCTCGCCTCGGCACGGATGCTGCGCGATCGCGGCTGGCGGGTGTTGGCGACCGCGCGCAAGCCGGCAGATCTGCAGCGGCTTGAGCGCGAGGAAAAGCTTGAATGCCTTTCGCTGGAGTTGTCGGATCAGGCTTCGATCGAGGCGTGCGCACGGGAAGCCCTGCAGCGCACCGGCGGGCAGCTGATGGCCTTGTTCAATAATGCGGCTTATGGCCAGATTGGCGCGGTCGAGGATTTGACGGCGGACGTGTTGCGGCGGCAGATGGAAGTGAATTTCATCGGCACGCATGCGCTGACGCGGGCGGTCATTCCGGTGATGAGGGCGCAGGGCTATGGCCGCATTGTCAATTGCTCGTCGGTGCTTGGATTGGTAACGGGGCCTTATCGCGGGGCGTATTCGGCGTCGAAGTTCGCGCTTGAGGGATTATCAGATGCGATGCGGCTGGAGTTACGGGGCACAGGGATTTTTGTGTCGCTGGTTGAACCGGGTCCGATTCGGACGCGATTCCTGGAGTCCGCAATTGAGCTTTTCAAGCGCAACATTGACATGGTGGCGTCGCCGCATCGCGTGGCCTACGCGAATCGTCTGAAAGCGATGGAAAGCGGGGGTAAGACGACGTTCAAGTTGGAGCCCGAGGCGGTGGCGCGCAAGGTCGTGCATGCGGTCGAGAGTCCGCGGCCGAAGATCCGCTATTTCGTGACAGTGCCAACGTATGTGGCGGCGCTTGCGAAACGCGTGTTGCCGGATCGCGTGGCGGATATTGTGATTGCGAAGTTATAAGTGTTGAGGACGCTGCGCGGAACAGCCAACGTCCATGCCGCTCTTGGACGCATCGAGACATCTCCCAGCACGGCGTCCCGGCGAAAGTCATGACGACGGAAAGAGCACCGCTCTGTCGACAGACAACGGCGGCGGCTGATGTTGCTAAAGTCCTTTGCAGCCTCGGGCGCCAACCGCGCCTGCGCGGCACACGCGACAAGCCTACTTGCTCAATCGCAGCGACGCTGACGCCGAACTCGACGACAGCTGCACGCTCTGTGCATTGCCGCGCACGATGACCGAGATCGTGCCGGAAAGATTGTATTCGCTGTTGTGGAAGGTGCCGGAATAGCTGTTTTCGCCGACCTTGCGCAAAACCGCCGTCTGCGAAACCTTGGCCGATGCCGTCGCACACGTCGCATTCGCACTGTAGCTGGTGCTCGATCGCCGCGAGTACTGCACCCGGCAGCGCGCATTTTCCTTGCCGCCTGAACCGAATACGACGGACCCGCCACCATTCCAGGCGCCGTCGAGCTCGATCGCAGATGCGGGCGAGGCGAAACCACAAACAGCCAAGGTCAAGACTGTGCTGGAGAAGAAACCTGCGCGGCGTGCAATGCTAAGCATCGAAAGCTCCTAAGGTTGAAAAACGCCTGGAACAACGCGCGAGACGATACCCTGCGACAGTACAACTGTTCGCCGCCAATGCAATGGGTGTATAGCCCTTGCAGTGCAGCATATTCTGTCCGAGGCGTGGACCACTCGCGCGGTCACCATCAACGCGAATAGAAACATGCTCTGCAACAACCGTATGACAGGGGAACGCGCATGCGCATCGACGCCATCGCCATCGGCCATAACCCTCCCGAGGACGTGAATGTCATCATCGAAGTGCCGATCGGTGGCGAGCCGATCAAATACGAAATGGACAAAGCCGCCGGCACACTTGTTGTCGATCGCTTCCTGCACACCCCGATGCGCTATCCCGGCAACTACGGCTTCGTGCCCCACACCCTGTCCGACGATGGCGATCCGATCGACGTGCTCGTCGCCAACACCCGGCCGATCGTTCCCGGTGCCGTCATGAACGTGCGCCCGATCGGCGTTCTGAAAATGCAGGACGACGCCGGCGGCGACGAGAAAATCATCGCCGTTCCTTCGCCGAAACTGACCAAGCGCTATGAAAGCGTTCTGAACCACACCGATCTGCCACGCATCACCACCGAGCAGATCCAGCACTTCTTCGAGCACTACAAGGATCTCGAACCCGGCAAGTGGGTCAAGATGCTGGGCTGGGGCGACGCCGCCGAAGCCAAGCGCCTGATCATTGAAGCCATCGCGCGGGCGAAAAAATAGGCCGCTCGCTACGCGCTACACGTCGCTGCCCACTCGGTCCGCTTTGCAATCGCCACCAATTGGCCCTAAGAAGCGGGCCAACACACACCGATCACCGGAGAGCGATATGCCGAAGATGTCCGACCAGCGCCGTAAAGCGATTCAGGCCAAGCAGCGCAAAGCCACCAACGCCAAGAGCCGCGCCGCCAAGGTTGCGAAGAAGAAGCGGAACGCCTGAGGCTTGGATTACTACGAGTTGCGGCGGCACCAACTCCGGAACGTCGGGATCTCTGCTCCGACAATTCGTCGCCCGCTATTCGCCTTGACGACGCCCCACTTCTCGACGATAACACGCTCCGTCGTGCGAAATCCGTAAGGGTTGCGTATGAACTCCGCTGTTTCATGGCTCCCCCCAGAAATGGGAGGCCGGTTTTCGGATCGGCTGCCAAGTTCGCGCTGGATCTTTAGGATCCGATGCGACGCCTGAGAGACGCGAAAACAAGTGCCCTCGGCACATAAAACGCAAGGAATTCAACGATGTACGCAGTCATCAAGACCGGCGGCAAGCAGTATCGGGTTGCAGCGAACGACACGCTGGAAATCGAGCGCATTGCTGGCGAAGCGGGTTCTAAAGTCGAGTTCAACGAAGTCCTCATGATTGCCGGAGAAGGTGCGCCGAAGGTTGGCAAGCCGTTCCTCAGTGGCGCTAAGGTCTCGGCTGAGATCGTCGAACAGAACCGCGGCCCGAAGGTTATCGCTTTCAAGAAGCGCCGCCGCAAGAATTCTCGCCGCAAGCGCGGCCACCGCCAGGAACTCTCGACGGTGAAGATCACAGGCATTTCGGGCTAAGAACTCTTAGTCGAGACTGAACCCAACTCCGCGCGACGCCAGACCGGTTTGTCGTGCATCTCAATCGGAAACCTGCTCAGGTACCTTCCTCAGGCATTTTTCCGGACGCACTTTAGGGGACACCCACCATGGCACAGAAAAAAGCGGGCGGCTCAACGCGTAACGGCCGCAACTCCAATCCTAAGATGCTCGGCGTCAAGCGCTATGGCGGGCAGCACGTGCTCGCCGGCAACATTCTCGTGCGTCAGCGCGGCACCAAGGTGCACGCCGGCACCAACGTTGGCATGGGTACCGATCACACACTGTTCGCAAAACAAACCGGCGTCGTCTGCTTCGCGACAAAAGCCAATGGCCGCGTGTTCGTATCGATCCAGCCAAAACCGATGCTCGACGCCGCCGAATAACGCTCACGACCCAGCACCGGGGTCTGGGCGATGAGCCCGAACCCCGGACAGGATCCGGAATTTCGAGGGAGATGGTGCAAACCATCTCCCTATTTTATTGCGCGTTCGGATGCCTTTTTTTCTGGCTCGTGCGCCTTATCCGAAAACTGCTGCACACTTTTCGGGGCGCACGAGCGGGCGTCTGAAGGCGCGGACGAAAGGAGATTTGCAATGCTGTTCCCTGAGATTGCACGTGATGATGTTTTCATTTTGGGTTCGCAGCGGCTGTGGCTGCGCTGGCCGCGGCTCACCGATGCAACGACCTTCGCGGCGTTCGCTGGCGACAAAGCTGTCTCCGACATGACGGCGAGCTGGCCTTATCCGTTGCCCGACGGCGAGATCGTGAAGCGGATCGCTCAGTATCGGATTGCCAACCTCAATGGCAACGCGATGGTCTTCGTGCTGACGCCGTGGGATCAGCCGGATCGCGCCATCGGCATGGCCGGCGCCCACTTCAAAGACGCCAACGTCAACGAAGACAGCGATGCCTTCACGCTCGGCTACATGCTGCATCAGGATTTCTGGGGCCAAGGGCTGATGTCGGAAGCCGTCGGCGTCCTCGTCGACACCGCCTTCCGCCTGACCACTGCGACCGCCGCCATTGCTGGCGTGCGGCCGATCAATCCTGCCTCAAGCCAGATCTTGAAGAAGCACGGCTTCGAAAAAACCGGCCGCATCAGCATGGACGTGCCGGCCCGCGGCAAAAGTGAAGAGGTCGATCAATTCCGGCTGGAGCGGGGGCGATGGCGGCTCGCTCTGCCATGGAGCGTAAATCCTAAGTCGCGGAACAGCCACCAACTGAAGTTGCCGCGCCAGGAATGCCCAGCCTGCTGAGAGAGATTAACAGCAGGACGGGCGCCAGCGCGCCCGTTCAGGGCCTGAAAAGCAACCCTGGCGTGCAACCGTGACGCGGAATGCCTCTAGATCGCATTTTAGCGAGGCTACGATGGCGTCGGCGAAGTTCTGGCAGGGGGCTAGCCTGATTTTTCGCGGCTATTCCTTGGCCTCCAGAATGGCCGTGAAGAGATTAACTAGGTTTGAGCGATTCTGAACGAGAATCCAAGGCGGAAAGTGCCATGATCACGATTGTGACTGAACGGCTACATCTCCGCCCATCCGGCGTCACAGACGCGGCAGCCCTCTATCCACTGTTCGCCGATCCAGCCGTCATCCGCTGGCTATCGGCCCCACCCCTGCCCTATCGGCCCGAGGATATGCTCGCCTTTCTGCAACGTGTCCAGACGCCGGACAATCCCGACCGCGAAACCTTCCTGGTTATCGAACGGCAAGGCACGCCCATCGGCGGTATTTCCTGGCGTATGCGCGAAGCCAGTCATCTTCAGGCTGGCGCCGGGCCGAATATCGGCTATTGGCTGGGGCGGCAATTCTGGGGACAAGGCTTGATGCCCGAAGCTGTCCGTCACCTCATTCGCCATCTCTTTACCGCCGCCGACGTGGATGCGGTATATTCTGGCGCCTTCGTCGGCAACGCAGCCTCGCGCCGTGTCCAGACCAAGCTCGGCTTTGAGCGGACCGGCATCACGCGGGCTCGATCCAACCCGCAGAACGCTGATCTGCCGCACATCAATACGCGTCTTCTGCGCACCCAATTCGAGGCCACCGCGTCATGAAGTTTCTCGATACCGCCAAAATCTACATCCGCTCCGGCAGTGGCGGTAACGGCTGCGTCTCGTTCCGTCGCGAGAAGGATATCGAATACGGCGGTCCTAACGGCGGTAACGGCGGACGCGGCGGCGACGTCATCATCACCTGCGTCGACAATCTCAACACGCTGATCGACTACCGCTACCAACAGCACTTCTTCGCCAAAAACGGCCAGGCCGGCATGGGCCAGGAGCGCTCCGGCAGCCATGGCGACGACATTGTCATCAAAGTTCCGCCGGGCACCGAGGTCTACGCCGAGGACGAGGAAACAAAGATCGGCGAATTGCTCAAGGTCGGCGACAAACTCATCAT
Organism: uncultured Alphaproteobacteria bacterium; assembly: GCA_963714325.1. GTDB lineage: Bacteria > Pseudomonadota > Alphaproteobacteria > Rhizobiales > Hyphomicrobiaceae > CAVQOB01. The sequence continues at coordinate 187,901 of CAVQOB010000006.1, forward strand.
CGCGGAAGGTGGTAATGGCGGCTTCGGCAACGCCCACTTCAAGGGCCCGACCAACCGCGCGCCCCGCCACGCCAACCCCGGTCTGCCCGGCGTCGAGATGACTATCTGGCTGCGCTTGAAGTTGATCGCCGATGCGGCCCTGGTCGGCCTGCCGAACGCTGGTAAGTCGACGTTCCTGGCGACCGTCTCGCGCGCCAAGCCGAAGATCGCCGGCTATCCGTTCACGACGCTGCATCCCGGCCTCGGCGTCGTCAAAGTCGGCGATGTTGATTTCGTCTTGGCCGATCTGCCCGGCTTGATCGAGGGCGCGCACGAAGGCGCCGGCCTCGGCGACCGTTTTCTCGGCCACATCGAGCGGTGCCGTGTGATCCTGCATCTCGTCGACGCGACCGAGGAAGACGTCGCCGGCGCCTACAAGACCATTCGTGGCGAATTGAAAGCCTACGGTCACGACCTCGCGAAGAAGAAAGAGATCGTCGCGCTGACCAAGTGTGATGCGCTGGATGCGGAGACGATCGCGGAGCGGGTCGAGCAATTGAAGGCCGCGTCGCGGAAAAAGCCGTTCGTGATTTCCGCGGTCGCCGGAATCGGCATGAAGGACGTGCTGTTCGCCCTGACAAAGGAAATCACCCGCGCCACGCCGAAGACCGAAGATGATTCCGACGATGATGATACACCGACTGATCGTCCGGGCGGATGGGAGCCGCTCAATCGATAGGGGTTACCCCATGAGTTCCGAGAGCCGCAGAAATGGATATCTTCACAGCCGTCAGAGCCGCAAAGCAAAGCATTGCAACCTCGGCATCGCCACTCCCTCCGTTGTCATCCTCGGGTAAGCGCAGCGCACATGCCCTTGGGCTCGTCCCGAGGGTCTCGAGGACCCATTGTTCAACGATCTCGAACGTCAGTTGTGCTGCACAATGGGTCCCCGGCACGCGGCCTATCGGCCTTGGCCGAGGATGACAGTGTTGATGTTGAAACACCGAAACCTAATTTGTCCTGGATTGGCGAACGAGATATGCGCAACAGTGCGTAAGATGGTTTGACATCGCAGTGAGTGCACGAATGACCGAGGCGAAGAAGAGCATTGTTCAACAATTGACCGGCCGGCTGCGTGTCTATCCGATCGCGAAATCTCGCCAACCCGCCGAAAATTTTGATATTTTTCGCACTATTGTTCTCCCATATGCCGTTGGAGCGGTTTTAGTAATCTGCGCTGCTGGCGGTGATATGTATCGTGGCATCCGCGCCGCCTTCATTCTTCGGGATGCGATCCAGATCGATGCAACGATCGTCGATGCTCGATTGCAACGAGACACGCGTCTCATTTACGCCTATTCGCCACCCGGTTTTACAAAGCCAATTGCAATCACAACAACAGATTTGACACGTGAGGCCGTTCTTAACGCACTGGGGAAAGGCAAAATAGTGGTCCATTATTCACGCCGTTTTCCTGAAATGAGTGTCATCGATCCGCTGCCAATCGTCCGGCGTGCGTCAATTGTCGGGACCATTGCCGCAGCACTTTCGGCATTCGTATTGGCGATTGCTTATCTGCGATTCAGACACCGAAAAAAGTGACTGTGAGCGCCGAAACGTTCAAGTTGAAATGGCAAGATCGTCAGTATGACTCAAGACCCGGCGCGTCCTGAGCCCTCACCATGGGGTGGGGCGTGCTGCTCGGGATTATTGCGATTGGCAATGCATGGAATCGGAATACTCGGGACATCAACATTTGGAAGCTGCATGACGAACACAAAATCAAATCCCCGCCCTGAATGGGCCGCCGCTCGCCGCATTGTCGTCAAGATCGGATCGGCGTTGCTGGTGGATCGGGGTAGCGGGCAGCTCAGGACGGCGTGGCTGGAATCGCTGGCCGACGATGTCGCGGCATTGGCGGCTGCGGGCAAGCAGGTTGTGCTGGTGTCATCTGGCGCCATTGCGCTTGGGCGGCATTTGATTCATCTGCCGAAGGGCGCGCTCGAGCTTGAGCAGAGCCAGGCGGCGGCGGCGGTCGGGCAAATTGGATTGGCGAGTGCCTATCAGGATCAGTTTCGTGCGCGCGGGTTGACGGTTGCGCAAATCCTGCTGACGCTCGGCGATACGGAGGAGCGGCGGCGCTATCTCAATGCGCGGCGGACCATCGACACGCTGCTCGCCCACAAGGCGATCCCCGTCGTCAACGAGAACGATACGGTGGCGACGACGGAAATCCGCTACGGCGACAACGATCGCCTCTCCGCCCGCGTCGCCTCGATGATCAGCGCCGATTGCCTCGTGCTGCTCTCCGACATCGACGGGCTATATACAGCCCCGCCGGGCACGAATCCGAACGCCAAACACATTCCGGAAGTCCGGCACATCACGCCGGAGATCGAAGCGATGGCGGGCGATGCCGGGTCCGAGCTCTCGCGCGGCGGCATGAAAACCAAGGTTGAAGCCGGCAAGATCGCGCTCGCGTCGGGCACCAACATGGTGATTGCGTCGGGCAAGGTCATGCACCCGCTGCGCGCGATCGCCGAGGGCTCGCTGTGCACGTGGTTCCTCGCCTCCAGCGATCCGGTCTCCTCACGCAAGCGCTGGATCGCTGGCCAATTGGAACCGGCAGGCTTCATCGAGATCGATGCGGGGGCTGAGAAAGCATTGACGCAGGGACGCAGCTTGCTGCCGGCCGGCGTCAAACGCGTCGGCGGGGATTTTGATCGCGGTGACGCTGTGATCATCCGCTCCGTTGATGGCCGCGAACTCGGCCGCGGGCTCACCGCCTATGCCAAATTCGACGCCGAAAAAATCGCCGGCAAGAAATCATCCGAGATCGCAGTCCTGCTCGGGTACGCCGGCCGCGCCGAGTTGATCCACCGCGATGACATGGCGCTGACGCGAGGCTGACACTCTCGACATGTCATTACTCGATTTAGGCGGCTGCCTGCACCGATGTTTGACCGGCCGCTTCACGCGTGTTTTCATGAGCAAGCGAACGGGTAATGGCCCACTTCAGGACTGTGCCGATCGCGAGGCACAGTGCCGCCGCCAGTAATGCGCCATTCGTTGTTTCACGGGCGATCAGCAAAGGTAGGACGGCGGCAAAGCCCAGTTCAACATCGTTGATCGTCGCTTGACGGATGCGGTCGAAGCAGGGCATCGGGCCAGCCGCCAAGTGTGCCAGCGGCTTCGACAAGGTCCAGAAGGCATATTTTCCGGCGCAACTGGCCAAGAGGTAGGCGCCGAATGCTGCGACTGCGCCGTTCGCTGTATTGCCCATCGCGCCGAGCACGACGAATGCCGCGGCGATGGCGACGATATGCATTGCCATCATGACGTTGGTCGCGCGGCTGAGCACGCCAGCCTCGGAAGTGGCACTGCGTTGCGGGTCAGTTGCTGACATTTATTTACCTGCCTGGTCAATTTGATACAGAACGATCACCGAAGGCGTTGACGTCGGCTGCATTGTCACCGCGATCCTTTGATGAAATGCCAACTTCGATGCTCTGGCGGGTCGATTTTTAGGGCAGATACTTTAGAATGTATGAAATCTAGTATAATACGATGGTCATGAATAAACCCGACCGCAGCATTGCAACAGACATCGTCGACACCATGCACGCCATCGGCGTTGCGGCGCGGGCGGCGGCGCGGGCGTTGGCGTTGGCGTCGACTGAGCAGAAGAACCTTGCGCTGACGACGGCTGCAGCACGTTTGCGAGCGAGCGTTGCGGCGATCCTGGCGGCCAACAGGAAGGATCTCGAGGCAGCGCGCGCGAACGGCACGACGGGGTCGTTTCTCGATCGTCTGACGTTGGACGCCCCGCGCATTGAAGTGATTGCGGTGGCATTAGAAGACATCTCGAAGCTCGATGACCCGGTTGGCGCGACGATCGCGGAATGGGAGCGGCCAAACGGGCTGATGATTTCGCGCGTGCGGGTTCCGCTCGGCGTGGTCGGAATCATCTACGAGAGCCGGCCGAACGTCACGGCGGACGCTGGTGGCCTGTGTCTGAAGGCTGGGAATGCGGCGATCCTGCGTGGGGGCTCCGACAGTTTCCATTCGTCGCGCGCGATCCATGCGTGTCTGGTCGAAGGGCTCAAGGCCGCGGAGTTGCCGGTGGCGAGCATCCAACTCGTACCGACGACGGATCGCGCGGCCGTCGGCGAGATGCTGCGCGGATTGGGCGGCGCTGTTGACGTCATCGTCCCGCGCGGCGGCAAGAGCTTGGTCAAACGTGTGCAGGACGAAGCGCGCGTGCCAGTGTTCGCCCACCTCGAAGGCATCTGCCACACCTACGTCGATCGTGGCGCCGACATCGACGCGGCGATCCCGCTCGTCGTGAATGCCAAGATGCGCCGCACCTCCATCTGCGGTGCCACCGAGTGCCTGCTGGTCGACAAAGGCACGCACGAAGACTACCTGACGCCCCTTGTCAAAGCCCTACTCCACGCAGGTTGCGAAGTCCGTGGCGATGCAGCAGCGCAGAAGTCCGACGCCCGCGTAAAGCCCGCTTCACCCGACGACTACGGCAAGGAATTTCTGGACTCAATCATCGCCGTCAAAACCGTCGACGGTGTCGACGAGGCGATCGCCCACATCCAGCAATACGGCTCGCAACACACCGACTGCATCGTCACCGAATGCAACGGCACCGCCGAACGCTTTCTGAAGCGCGTCGACAGCGCGATCGTCTTGCACAATGCCTCGACGCAATTTGCCGACGGTGGTGAGTTCGGCATGGGTGCGGAAATCGGTATCGCCACCGGAAAAATGCACGCCCGCGGCCCGGTCGGCGTCGAACAACTGACCAGCTTCAAGTACATCGTCCGCGGCACCGGGCAGGTGCGGAAGTAATCCGCATCATGCCCCCGGCTTATCCGAGAAAAAGCTCGTCACCTTGGCGAAGAACCCCGTCGAAACCGGGCTATTCTCCGCCTTGCTTTCCTTCTCGAATTCCTCGAGCAGGTCGCGCTGACGGCGTGACAAATTCTTCGGCGTCTCGACTTCGACCTGGATGTACATGTCGCCCGAGACTTTCGAGCGCAGCACCGGCATGCCCTTGCCCTTCAGGCGGAACTGCTTGCCGCTCTCGCAGCCTTCCGGAACCTTCACACGCGTCTTCTGGCCTTCGACGGTCGGCACGTCGATTTGCCCACCGAGGGCCGCCGTCGTCATCGAGATCGGCACGCGGCAGAAGATGTCGGCGCCGTCGCGCTGGAAGAGATCGTGCGGTTTGATCGAGAGGAAAATATAGAGGTCCCCCGCCGGGCCGCCACGTATGCCGGCTTCACCCTCGCCGGCAAGGCGGATGCGCGTGCCGTCCTCGACGCCCGCCGGAATGTTGACCGAGAGCGTGCGCTCCTTGGTGACGCGACCCGTCCCGGCACATCCGGTGCAAGGATCGGAGATCACATCGCCACGCCCCTGGCACGCCGGGCAGGTGCGTTCGATCGTGAAGAAGCCTTGACTGGCGCGTACCTTGCCGTGCCCCTGGCAGCTCGCGCACGTGGTCGGCTGCGAGCCGGGCTTGGCGCCAGTCCCTTTGCAAGCCTCGCAGCCAAGACTTGCCGGCACACGGATTTGCGCGGTCTTGCCGGCGAACGCTTCTTCCAGCGCAATTTCCATATTGTAGCGCAGGTCAGCGCCACGCTCACGCCCTGACCGCTGGCGGCCTTGTTGCGGACCGCGCCGCCCACCCATGAACTCGCCGAATAGATCATCGAAAATATCCGACATCGACGACGCGAAGTCGGGACCAAACCCGCCGGGGCCACCTGGACCGCCGCGACCGCCTTCGAACGCCGCGTGGCCGAACTGATCGTAAGCTGCGCGCTTCTGCGGATCTTTCAAGACCTCGTAGGCTTCGCCGAGTTCTTTGAACTTCACTTCGGCATCGATGTTGCCGGGATTGCGATCGGGATGCAGTTCCTTCGCCTTGTTGCGGAACGCCGACTTCAGTTCGTCCTCGCCGGCGCCCTTTTTCACTCCGAGAATGTCGTAGTAGTCGCGCTTAGCCATGATTCAGCGGTGTCCGATTTCTGTTTGAGCGCGCGTCAAAATCACATTCATCTGCGTGCGCTGCGCGACGCGGTAATTGTATGACGCGGCAAGCGTTATGACGGGCGGGGCGGTATCCTTGCCATCGACTTCAACGATAATGGTCTGGGGAAAAAGAGAGGCGGGCGCGGCCGAAAAAAAGCTATCGAGGACATCGTAGTCCATGCCCTCGACGTCGATCTTGATGGCATCAATGGCCGCCACGCCGTGACGCCGGCAAATATCGAGAATCGGTAGGATTTCGATATCAGCCTGATCGGTACCTTCGGTGGCGACGATCCTGTGCTCTCCGCGATTTTTCGGATGCTCGATGACGCGACCCTTGCCGCGGTGGGCGCCAACGCCACAGTCTTCTACGATAAATTGACCGGTAGCGTTCGAGAAAGCGACGTTTTCAACAAGCCGCGAACGCGTCTTTGCGTCGGGTTCAATCGCAATCACTTTGACACTGCGGTTGAGACTGCGCGCTGCGGATACAACGGACAAACCATAGAGACCGACATTGGCGCCAACATCAACGAAGACGAACGACCCTGAGACCGAGGCCTTGACGGCTGCATCGAGAAACGCCCGCTCGGGCGAGTCAAAGAATTTGGCCGCGATGAATACGCGCTTTTCACAGGTGTTGGTCGTGGGATAGAGGCGGGCTTTGATGGTCGGAAAAATCTCGACGTCATAGACGCCTGCCCCTTGCCGCGCGATGATGCGCCGGATGATGGAGGCGCCAGCATGGCCGATACGGCCAGTCGGCAAACTGCCGGAACGCTGCCGCAACCATTCATAGGAACGCGGCAGGCTATAGGTGCCAAACGGGCGATGCGGCTCGGTTGCGTCGTGCGTGGCCATGATCGTCAGAGGCCTTTCACAAGTTTAGCCTGAAGCCGATTGGGGACGACAGCTGCGCCCGCATCGGTCGCGCAGTCGGCGAGGAATCCGTTGTAGTCGTTGCGCAACTTGAGCGACTCGGCCTGCATCCAAGATTGGTACCGGTCTTGGCCGTCGAGTTTGTTGATTGCAAAGCCAACGATGATGCGAAGGTTGGCGATGGCCACGTCACATCCACACGCATCCCGACCCGCTTGGCGTGCGGCCTCTGTGGCCGACGCTTGGCTCCCTAGATCGGCATAAAGCGCGGTCAACGCCGACAGTGATTTTAGCTCGAACGCTGCGGCCGCTCGCTGGTCCAAGGCGACCGTGGTCGGCAACAGGCGCACGGATTGTTGCTTGACCGTTTCGGCTGCAACCGGGCTAACACCCAGCACCACACCCAGAACAGCAACAGCAAAAGAAGCGACGCTGCACAAACGCCGCTTCCCAATGGCAGATGCTGACCGACGGCTCAGCAAGGCGCGGTACTCCTTACGCGCTCTTCTTCTTGTCGTCCTTCACTTCTTCGAAGTCGGCATCGACGACGTTCTCGCCACTCTTGCCCGAACCGGACTTGGCACCTGCCGCCATCGGATCTTCATCCGCGCCGCCAGCGCCACCACCCTGATTACCGTAGAGCGCCTCGCCGAGCTTCATCGCAGCTTGCGCAAGCGCCGTCGTCTTAGCCTTGATCGCTTCATGATCCTCGCCCTTCATGCTCTCGCGCAGATCGACGGCGGCGGCTTCAATGGCCTTCTTGTCGCCCTCTGAAACCTTCTCGGCCAAATCCTTGACCGATTTCTCGGTCGAATGGATCAATGCTTCGCCGTGGTTACGTGCCTCGACCAGATCACGCTTCTTCTTGTCGTCGTCCTTGAAGCGCTCGGCCTCTTCAGTCATGCGCTTTATGTCGGCATCGGTCAGGCCGCCGGAGGCCTGGATACGGATTGACTGTTCCTTGTTGGTCGCCTTGTCCTTGGCGCCGACATTGACGATGCCATTGGCGTCGATATCGAACGTGACTTCCACTTGCGGGACGCCACGCGGCGCCGGCGGAATCCCAACGAGATCGAATTGGCCGAGCATCTTGTTGTCGGCCGCCATTTCGCGCTCGCCCTGGAACACGCGGATGGTGACGGCGTTCTGGCCGTCTTCCGCCGTCGAGAACACCTGGCTCTTCTTAGTCGGGATCGTCGTATTGCGATCGATCAGCCGTGTGAACACGCCACCCAACGTCTCGATGCCGAGCGACAGCGGCGTCACGTCGAGCAGCAGCACATCCTTGACATCGCCCTTCAGCACGCCGGCCTGGATCGCAGCACCGACGGCCACGACTTCATCGGGGTTGACGCCCTTGTGCGGCTCCTTGCCGAACAGCTCCTTGACGATCTGCTGTACCTTCGGCATGCGAGTCATACCGCCGACCAGCACAACTTCATCGATCTCAGCGGCTTTCAGGCCTGCATCCGACAGCGCCTGCTTGCACGGACCTTTCGTCCGCTCGATGAAATCTTCAACGAGGCTCTCAAGCTTCGAACGCGTCAACTTCATCGTCAAATGCTTCGGACCGGATTGATCGGCCGTGATGAACGGCAGATTGACTTCGGTCTGCTGCGACGACGACAGCTCGATCTTTGCTTTTTCGGCGGCTTCCTTCAGCCGCTGCAGTGCCAGCTTGTCGTTCTTGAGATCGATGCCGTTCTCTTTTTTGAATTCGGTCGCGAAGTATTCGACAAGACGCATGTCGAAGTCCTCACCGCCGAGGAATGTGTCGCCGTTGGTCGACTTCACTTCGAACACACCATCGCCGATTTCCAGAATGGAAATATCGAACGTACCGCCGCCGAGGTCGTAGACTGCGATCGTCTTGGCTGTCGTCTTCTTGTCCAGGCCATAGGCCAACGCTGCCGCCGTCGGCTCGTTGATGATGCGGAGAACTTCAAGGCCCGCGATCTTGCCGGCGTCCTTTGTCGCCTGCCGCTGCGCGTCGTTGAAGTAGGCGGGAACGGTGATCACCGCCTGTGTCACCTTCTCGCCAAGCTTGGCTTCGGCCGTCTCCTTCATCTTCTGCAGGATCGCGGCGGAAACTTCTGCCGGCGAATACTGCTTGCCCTGGCTTTCGACCCAGGCATCACCGTTCGGTCCCTTGATGATCGTGTAGGGAACGAGCTTCTTGTCCTTTTCGACCATCGGGTCGTCATAGCGCCGGCCAATGAGGCGCTTGATCGCAAAGAGCGTGTTCGTCGGGTTGGTGACACCCTGGCGCTTGGCCGGCAGGCCAACGAGCCGCTCGGTCTCCGTGAAGGCGACGATCGATGGGGTGGTGTTGGCACCCTCCGAGTTCTCCAGCACCTTCGGCTTGGAACCTTCCATCACCGCGACGCACGAATTGGTTGTTCCGAGGTCGATACCAATAACTTTGCCCATGTCAGTCCATTCCTCTTGGATAACGTCAGGGTGTCCGGACCCAACTCAGGCATCCGGTCACCCTTGGTTCTTCAACTACGACGATCGTTAACCGCGCCATTGCTTGACTGCGGCGGCGGCGGTTCATGCCTCGGGGTCAACCCCCCAGTTCAAATGATGACTTTCGGTATATAGGTGGGCCTTTCCTGGCCTGCAACGCCTGGATGCGCACTCATCGTCGCAATCCCCTTACAATCGACCGGCCTGATCGTCGCGGTCAGCGCCCTTGAGCCCGATCCATTAAATAGGACTTTGCATGAAGCAGGCCAAATCAGACCTTTTTGGTCATCCAACGGAGGACCGCAGCCCGACTGGCCCGCCGCCGCAGACGTTTCGGCACCTGCCCGGAGCGTTGGCGCTCACGGCACAGAGAGCGTTGCTGGCCGATATTGAGGCGTGCCTGCTGATTGCGCCGCGGTTTACGCCGACTATGCCACGGACCGGAAAGCCCTTTTCGGTTGCCATGAGCAACGCCGGCCCGCTCGGGTGGGTCAGCGATCGCGACCGCGGGTATCGCTATCAGTCGACGCATCCGTTGACGGGTGAGCCCTGGCCGGCGATCCCGGCAGCGCTGCTCGGCCTGTGGAAAACTCATGCGAACTATTCGGCCGCGCCCGAAGCCTGCCTGATCAACTTTTATGTCGCGGGTGCAAAGATGGGCTCGCACGTCGACCGCGACGAACAGGACCGCTTGGCGCCCGTGCTCTCGGTCTCACTCGGCGATGACGCTGTCTTCCATGTCGGGGGAACGGAACGCGGCGGGCGCAAGGACCGCGTCACACTTAAGTCCGGCGATGTGCTCCTGCTCGAAGGCGCCAGCCGCTTCGCCTACCACGGCATCGATCGTGTGCTGCCGGGGACGTCCAATCTGATTCCGGGTGGTGGGCGGATTAATCTGACGTTGCGGCGGGTGACGGTGGGCCGGTGAGGTCAGGGGCTGTGCTGCTGTTTCAAGCGGGCGTCTCGGTCAGCTTGAACAATGGCGCGTCGCTTGGCTGGATGGTCAGGCGACCCACAGGCATGACGGGTTGCTTGCTCTCGATCGAGAGAGTGTACTTTTGCAGGACCGTTGCCAGCATGATCTGAGCTTCGGCCAGAGCAAAGATCGCGCCGATGCAGATGCGCGGGCCGGCGCCGAACGGCAAGTATGCGCCACTCGCGGTCCACGGCGCGGGTTGGCCGGCAAACCGATCAGGCATGAAGGCCGTTGGATTCTGCCAGTGCTTGCGATGGCGATGCAGCACCCAGGGCGCGACATACACTTGCGCACCGCGTTTCACGCGCTCGCCTATAATGACGTCATCCTCGATCGGCTGACGCATCAGCAGTGGTACCGGAGGGTAGAGCCGCAATGTTTCCAGTAGCACAAGGCGTAGTCGTGGCCAGCGCGCGAGGTCGTCGAGGGTTCTGATGTGCTCGGGCGGAAACGCTGCCACTTCGGCGCGAAGCGTTGCTTGCTCGGCTTGATCCAGCGTCAGGAGGTAGGAGGCCCAGAACATCAGCCGCGCGGTGGTTTCGTAACCTGCAAAGATCATCGTTGCGGCTTGATCACGGACTTCATCGGCGGCGAGTGGCTTGCCGGTTTCCGCATCGCGCGCCGCCAGCAAGAGATCGAGCAGATCGCGATGTCCTGCGGCATGGGGTGACTGCCTGCGGGCAGCGACAAGTGCTGCGACTGCGGCGAACCAGCGCTTCTGGAATGCACGTCGCCCGCTCAATGCTAAGCCGAATGTGGTTTCGGATTTGGCGAAGCCGTCGAAGACCTGCGGCCGGCCGGGGCCGTTGACATACTGTCGCACTAAGTTGCCGATGTGATCGCGTTCCAATGGTCTGGAGACGGAAAAAAGTGCCCGAAGTACGGCGTTCAAGGCGGCGGCCTGAAAGGCATCGGAGAGATCAACGCTTGGCTCGCCGTCCAGTTGGTCGCCGAGGTCTTTGGCGGCCGCGATGACGTGAGGCAGCATGATGTTGACGTTGTGCGGCGTGAACGTAGGCGATAGCACGCGGCGCTGCCGACGCCACTCACCGCCTTCTGCCGAGAATAATCCTTGCCCTAATATCGGGCGCATGATCCGCATCATCATGACCGGACGGACATAGTTCGCGGCGTTCGTCGTCATGATGTGGCGAACGCCGACTGGGTCATTGATCAGGACGCTCTCGATACCGAACACTTTGTTCCGGCTAAAGGGCACATCGAAGGCATAGTCGGGCCAGATGGCGAGGCTGTTGCGTATGCTCGTCGACAACAACTTGAGGGGAGACAGGTCCTTGGCGTGGACGGCTGGCGCTGGAGGAATAATGGACGGCGACTTGTCGAGCATGGCGGCCTGTTGCACTTGGAATTCCTGATTGCTTTCAAGGTGGCAGAGGCCAATAGTCGCTGTCTTGAACGGATCGGACATCGTCGGCTGATCCGCCAGATGTCCAGGATGGAGAACGATGACGTCGCCGACCACCTCGAAGATCGTGTGGCCCAGTCCGGCGCTTGCTGGTTGCGTTTTCTGCGTTATTGAGCGCGACACGCGGGGCGTCTCGCTTGATCATGCTGAGCGGTTCAATTTTTTTCCGGCGTCGCCGCTCTGCTGCGTGACCTGGGTATTTGCCGGCGACGTCCATTTGATCGATCAACCCGCGCAGATGGAGCGCCCGTGGACCGGTGCGCGGTTGCCGACTTTGGCCTTTTCGGGCGCGCAACTTGGACCGCTGGTCAGTTGGAACCCTGGCGAGACATACTCGATTGTCGTCGCATTTTACCCCGATGCTTTTGCGGCGATGACTGGGCTCGATTTAAGTTTCTTTACCGGACGCATGGTGCCGGCCGAAGACGCGCTGCCGTCCTCGATGCTAGAGCCCTGTCGACAATTCTTCAATGATGTTCAGCGCGATGGATTTGACGACGGTTTCTCGGCTCTCCAGCGTGAGATCGACATCGTGTGGTCGGCCAAGCGCCCTCCAGGGACTCGACCTGTGCAGTGGCTCAACGATTGGAGTCGACGGTTAGCTAGTCGCGCGGCGTTGTCGGCTGCAGGACGTAGCCCACGGCAGATCGCACGACGGGTCAAATCGTGGACCGGCGTCAGCGAGCGCGACCTGCAGGGGCTTGGTCACTCCGAGCAGCTCTACGCCAAGATTCATGCGGCTATGCAGAAGGGCGAGTTAGACTGGTCCGATCTTGCGGCTGACTCCGGTTTTGCCGATCAGGCGCACATGATCCGGCGCATGCGACAGCACACAGGCTTCACGCCGGTGCAACTGCGCCGGCGCGCGGCGAACGATGAAGCTTTGTGGGCTTATCGCCTGCTTGGACAATATTTTTCAAAGCCCAATCTCCCGTAGGTCTATCCAGCACAGAGTGCCTGCTTGGTTGCTGCGTGTTGTTAGATTCTACGCCGTTTACGGCAACGCATTTGAGCAGATCGCGGCGGGTGACGGTGCCGGTTACTCTGACGGTTTCGTGTTGATGGCGGCATAGATCATGGCGCTGGCGTAGCGATCACCGACACGCCAATAATCCACGAGAGGCCCGCCTTCACAGCGAAACCCGAGCTTCTCGACCAATCGGATGGAGCCGGCATTGTCGGGGTGGATCAGCGCTTCGATGCGATGCGCGGACAGCGTCTCATAACAATAGGTGAGCACGGCCTGCACGGCCTCGGTGCCGAAGCCTTTGCGTTGTTGGGCGGGCGCTACGATGTAGGCCAGTTCTAGACGGCGATTGCGCTGTTCGCGATGGTGATAGCTGACCATGCCGAAGCATTGATCGCTGGTTTTGCTGCAGATGGCCCACGCCAGATAACTGTAGTGGCTGGTGATCTTGCGCAGTCCTGCCATTATTTTCTCGGTCTCCGCAATTGTCTGGCAAGGCGGCGCATTCCAATACGGCAACGCCTGCGCATCGCTGAAGCAGGCGTGCAAACCCGCTGCATCGCGCGTTTCGATTTGCCGCAGGCGCAGCCGCCGCGTTTTTAGCGCGGGAAATGTATCGGAAGACTTCGCCATGCGCGCTCACCACCGCTGCATCGTGCCAAACGTGCTGACCTTAAGGGAATCGTGCACGATGACGCAACGCCGGCCAGCGGGCGGCACACCACCGCGTGCTGTCTGCTTCATGCTCTTGCGGTTGGGCCAACACGTGACGCACGCACCAACACCCCCGTTGCCATGGTCGGCCATTTTGCTGGCCACCCATTGTGCAACGGACGCGGTACTCGCGGCTAGGGGCCAATGAGGCCCGGAGAAAGATCATCTCAACGGGGATTGTCGCGATCCAGTAGATTGCACTCCCAGTCGCGCGGCCAACGCCTCATCGATGTTTAACGCTGGATGCCACCTTCGTGCTTTGCCAATGTTCGTACCAAGGGAGGTGATGCACACGATAGCGCCGCGTAAAACGCTGGCGGTGCCGTTGCGATGGTCTTCGATGCGGCGGCCCAGATCATTGGTCACGCCGAGATAAAGAGTGCCGTAAAGTTTTCTGGCCAATAGGTAGACGAAATTGTCATGCGTGTTCTGCATCGGCCCACTCCAAATCCAACGTCGGGATTGCGGTACGATGGGTGGCCGGGACAGGCCCAGCAGTGACATTTTTGGGTGTGGTGGCGCGCGAGGGAAACGTTGCCTTTGGCTCTCGAGCCCGCCTCAGCCAGCAGTTCATGGATCCGGCAGTCAGGCCGGACGCACGTCACTCACCCCGTGTTTTCCCCCGGTGGTGTGTTGCGCTTGCCGAACACGGGGCCGTTAGTTGGTGTTGGTTGCTCAGCGGGTGCGGTCGGTGGCGCTTCAGCGGCGGTTGCGGGTGGCGCGTCGGCGGCGGGCGGTGGCTCGGGGGGCGCCGGCTTCGGCATCGCCGTCGCGACCACCACCATCGCCGGGCGGAGCACCCGATCCTCGATCGTGAAGCCGGACTGGAACACCTGCAGCACCGTATTGGGTGCTGCGTCGGCGCTTGGCTGCTGCATGACGGCCTGATGCAGATGCGGGTTGAAAACGTCGCCCTTGGGGTCGACGCGCTTGACGCCATGACGTTCGAGCACGTTGAGGAATTCACGCTCGGTCAAGTTGACGCCTTCGATCAGTGCCGTCAGCGCCGGATCATGATCGGCGGCGGCTGTTGGCACGGCCTGCACGGCGCGCTGGAAATTATCGCTGACATTAACGACATCGTGGGCGAACTTGGTCACCGCGTACTTCGCAGTATCCTTCTTTTCTTGCTCGGTGCGCTTGCGGATATTGTCGACTTCGGCGTGGGCGCGCAGGATCTTGTCCTTCAGGTCGGAAATTTCGCGGCGCAGGTCGGCAATGACGTCGTCATGGTGCCTCGGTGCCGGTTCGCCGGCGGCGGCGAGCAGTGCCTCGTCGGCGGCAAGTTCGGCGGCTGTCCGCTCATTGATCGGTTGCGGGGGCTGGCCGGCTCCGTTGCCCACCGATTCTTCGCCACCCACCGGTTCGTTTTTCTTCTCGTCAGCCATTATTCAGCAAGTCCTGCTTGATGCGCAGCCGATAGCGTGCAAAGCGCCGTGATGATACCCGGCTCGATATCAGGCCTGCGGGGCGAAAAATCAAGTGATGACGCGGCTGACCAGCTTGGCCGTGTAGTCGACCATCGGGATGATGCGGCCATAATTCAGCCGCGTTGGGCCGATCACGCCGATAATGCCGACGACTTTACGTTCGCTGTCCTTGAAGGGTGCGACAATCAGCGACGATCCCGAAAGCGAGAACAACTTGTTCTCCGCGCCGATGAAAATAGAAACGCCGTCACCTTTGTCGGCGAGCCCCAGCAGTTGAATGAGCTCGCGCTTGGACTCCAGATCGTCCAGCAGCTTGCGGATCCGCTCCAGTTCCTCAATCGCCGCCACGTCCTTGAGTAAATTTGCTTGCCCGCGCACGATCAGGCTCTTGCGATCATCGAGGCTGCCGGACCAGGTCGCCAGCCCCGCCTGCACGACCTTCTGCGTCAGCGAATCGAGTTCCGCCTTGGCCGACGTCGTTTCCGTCTCGATCCGCACCCGCGCTTCCGCCAGCGTCAATCCACGAATATGCGCATTGAGGTAGTTGGCGGCTTCCGTTAGTGCCGACGCCGGAAGGCCAAGTGGTATCGAAATCACCCGGTTCTCGACCCTGTTATCGTCGCCGACCAGCACCACCAGCGCCTTGCCGGGCTCCAATCCGACGAATTCGATGTGCTTGACCTTCGACACCTGTTTGTCACTGACTACCAGTCCGGCACAATGCGACAGCCCGGAAATCAGCTCGCCGGCATCGGCCAGCACTTGTTCGACAGATTTTTCCTTGTTGATCTTGAGCTGCGTCTCCAGCTGCGATTGCTCATCAGGCGCGAGCTTGCCGACTTCCAACAGCCCATCGACGAACAGGCGCAACCCGAGCTGTGTCGGCAATCTCCCGGCCGATGTATGCGGCGCATAAATCAGCCCGAGTTGCTCGAGATCCGACATGACGTTGCGCACTGACGCAGGTGACAGCGCGATCGGTAGTGCCCGCGACAGATTGCGCGACCCAACCGGCTCGCCGGTCTCCAGATACGTATCGACCACATGCCGGAAGATCGTGCGCGTACGATCGTTGAGCTTGTGCAACTCGGAATTGCGCTCGGCACTGATGGCCGGTGGCGGTCGATGGATCGGGATATCGGAGGTCATGCGTGATCGATCACTCGCTCGGAACGGTTGCGCAACGCGTTGACCGAGGAGTCTAGTAGTATCGGCGATCTTGCGTCAATGCACGAGAAACCTGTGATGACGAGTTGCGCGCTCACTCCGGCATCCAAAACGGTCAAACAACCGGTTATCGCCCACCGCGCCGCAGGTTCGAGATCACTTGGCGCCCGCCGCCTTCAGAGCCGGCAGAATTTTCGTCTCGATCGCTGCCGGTGTCAACGGACCGACGTGCTTGTGGACGATCTCACCTTGCCCGTTGAGCACAAAGGTCTCGGGCATACCGTAGACACCCCACTCGATCGCCGCCCGGCCGTTGCCGTCGACACCGACCGCCTCAAACGGATTGCCATAACGCCCGAGGAAACGGCGGGCGGCCGCGGGTTGATCCTTGTAGTTGACACCGAGGATCGTCACACCGTGCCGTGCTTTCAGCGCCATCAACAACGGATGCTCGTCCACACATGGCCCGCACCATGACGCCCAGAAGTTCACGACAATCGGTTTGCCGGCTGCAAGTTCGGTTGCTGAAAATCCAGGTACGGTGCGCGGTCCATCGACCAGTCCATCGAGTCCCTGCAATGTGATCGCTGGCGCACGCTTGCCGATTAGCGCCGATGGCAACTTTGACGGATCGCCGGTTTTCAATGCGAACGCAAACACTGCCGCCAGCGCCAGGAACAGCACGACCGGCACCACCACCATCGCCGAGCGACGGCGGGGCGGCGGCGGTTCTGGTGCGTTCACAACTTTTTGCATCAGGCGTGCCCTTCGTCGCCGTGGCGTGAAACCATTGATGGCAACATCCGTCGTTGCACGCAACTGCGTCATGGCCGTGGCAGCGGCCCCCTGCGCGGCCATGACGCTTGGGCGACGATATCAGACCATGGCGCATGTCGGGAAAGACCATTCTCCCGAACGCCAACCTTCGCCCGCTTGGCGTTTTGCGTCCAACGCTTGGTACCCTTGTCATCCCGCGCGCATCCGCAACACGTTTTTTCTGGCGCTTCGGTTGCCCACCAGCAACCGCGCAGTGGTGCGGTGCAGACGCGGGACCTTGCGAGAGGGTCGTAAACAAGGTCCCGCATCTGCGGAGCAGCGTTTCCCCCGGTCTGCGCCGGGGTGCACGCTGCACCGCGTGCGGGATGACACCGGGCACTACACGTTCAGTGCTCAACAAAACTGATCACGCACTCTTTTTGTTTTGCCGGTTCTTGATCAGGTCTTCGACCACCGCCGGATCAGCCAGCGTCGACGTATCACCGAGATTGCCGAACTCGTCCTCGGCGATCTTGCGCAGGATGCGCCGCATGATCTTGCCGGAGCGCGTCTTTGGTAGTCCCGGCGCGAACTGGATAAGATCCGGCGACGCCGTCGGCCCGATGATTTTTCGCACCGTCGCCACCAGCTCCTTCTTAAGCTCTTCGCCACCCTCGTTGCCCACCTTCAGCGTGACGTAGCAGTAGATGCCTTGGCCTTTGATGTCATGCGGATAGCCAACGACCGCGGCTTCGGCGACTTTCGGATGGGCGACGAGCGCGCTCTCGACCTCGGCGGTGCCGAGACGATGGCCCGACACGTTCAAAACATCGTCAACGCGGCCGGTGATCCAGTAGTAGCCGTCCGCGTCACGCCGGCAACCGTCGCCGGTGAAGTACATGCCCTTATAGGCAGAAAAATACGTCTGCACGAAGCGCTCGTGATCGCGGAACACTGTCCGCATCTGGCCAGGCCAGCTGTCGAGGATGACCAGGTTGCCCGACGCCGCTCCCGCCAGCATGTTGCCCTTGTCATCAACTAAGGCCGGTAGGCATCCAAAGAACGGCAGCGTCGCCGATCCGGGTTTTGTCTTGGTTGCCCCTGGTAGTGGCGTGATCAGAATACCGCCGGTCTCCGTCTGCCACCACGTATCAACGATCGGGCAGCGACCATCGCCGACCACGCGGCTGTACCACTCCCATGCTTCCGGGTTGATTGGCTCTCCGACCGACCCGAGCAGCCGCAGCGACGAGCGATCCGTGCGCTTCACGAAGTCGTCGCCAGCTCCCATCAGCGCCCGAATGGCGGTTGGTGCCGTGTAGAAAATATTCACGTCCCACTTGTCGATCACATGCCAGAAGCGCGACGCCGTCGGATAGTTGGGAATACCTTCGAACATCAGCGTCGTCGCGCCGTTCGCCAGCGGTCCATAGAGAATATAGCTGTGGCCTGTTACCCAGCCGACGTCGGCGGTGCACCAGTAGATATCGCCGTCGTGATAGTCGAAGACATATTGATGCGTCATCGACGCGTAGACGAGATACCCGCCGGTTGTATGCAGCACACCCTTCGGTTTGCCTGTTGAGCCAGAGGTGTAGAGAATGAATAGCGGATCTTCGGCATTCATCTCGACCGGCGCGCACTCGGCCGGAACCTTCACCAGCTCCTCGTGCAGCCAGAAGTCCCGCCCCGGCGTGAACGGCACGTTGCCACCCGTACGGCGCACGACGATAACTTTCTCGCCGCCCTTGCACTTGGCCAGCGCAGCATCAGTATTCTTCTTCAATGGCACCGGCTTGCCGCCGCGCAACCCTTCATCGGCCGTAATGACAAATTTCGAGTCAGCATCGTCGATTCGATTGGCGAGGCTATCTGGCGAAAATCCACCGAACACCACCGAATGGACTGCACCGATCCGCGCGCAAGCCAGCATCGCGTAGGCCGCCTCCGGGATCATCGGCAGATAGATCGTGACGACGTCGCCCTTTTTGACGCCATTGGCTTTCAGCACGTTGGCGAACTTGCACACCCGCTCGTAGAGTTGGCGATAGGTGATCTGCTCATCCTGCGTCGGGTCGTCACCTTCCCAGATGATCGCCACCTGATCGGCGCGCTTGGCCAGATGCCGGTCAATGCAATTGACCGAGACGTTGAGCGAGCCGTCCTCGTACCACTTGATCGACACGTTGGTTGGATCGTACGAAGTGTTCTTGACCTTGGTGTAGGGCTTGATCCATTCGAGCCGCTTGCCATGCTCGCCCCAGAAGCCGTTCGGATCCTCCACCGACCGCTTATACATGGCTTGATATTTGGCGCTATCGATCCAAGCCCGGCTCGACCATTCGGCGGGCACGTTATAAACATTGTCCGACATCGCTGTTATCCTCTCCGTCGCAAGATTGCCTGACATTAGGATCAGCCCCGCCGCCGGGCAACTGCCACGATGGTCGAATAGCGTCCCTGCTATGATCCAGAGTTCTGCAGAACGCCGGCCCGTTCGATTACTTCACGGATCCGGCGTCTGAAAAGCGCTCCGACAACCAGCCCATAGACCAGCGCCCCGAGCCCGATTTGCCCTAGCAGGCCAGCCACTGTCACGGCTGGTGGCAAGGCACGGAGCAACAGTGCCATAGACACCGCACCAACGATCGCCCCGAGGATAATCTCCCACGGATATTTGGCGTTGAAAACCTTGATGCCCACTGCCACGCCGAGCGCTAAGACCAGCGAACTGGCTACCACGCGCGCATAGACCGCTCCTAGCACCCCATGCGAACGCACGAGCCAAAGCCCGACCAATATACTGGCCACAGCGCCGACCGTTTCGATCGCGACATTGAACCGTGTGCGCTCATGCAACAGCAGCGTCTGCGCCGGCATCAGCGTCCAGGCCGCATGTAAGCCGGCAGCCAACGCCGCGACCGGCAGCAGCGCGACTGTTGCCGCCTGATAGGCTTCACCAAGCAACAACCGCGCGATTGGTCCGGCCAGCACGGCAATCCCCGCAACCGCTGGCACCAGCAGCAGCAAACCCAACGCAAACCCATCGCCAAGCCGCGCCATCGCTCGCTCCATGCCGGCTTCTCGGACATCCCGGATGGCTAAAGGAAAAACCGCCGGCGCCACCAGAAACGCAATGAACATCAGACTGCGGTCCGCAATACCTGAGCCAACCGAATAAAGACCCACTTGCGCCCGATCAAGCAGTGTATCGATGATAAACCGTTGCCCATAGAGGGCGATCCAGGTGATCACTGCCGCAAGCGTCAATGGCGCACCATACCGCAACGCATCTCGCAAGATGTTGCGATCGAACACCGGCGCCTGAAACACAAAGCCCGCGCGCGGCACGGCATAGAGCAACGCCAGTCCCTGCGCCGCCGCAAATCCGATCAGCGGCCAGAGCGCACTGTTGCCAAGCCGCCAAACCAGCAACAACCCGATCAATAAGCCCACCGCCGACGCAGCAACCTGCAGCACCGTATAGATCCCGATCTGCTGGACGGCGCGCGTCCTCTCCAGCAACACCATCAGCAACGATCGCGTGAAGGCGTAGATGACCGCCGCCGCCAGAAACCACACACTTGCCTGACCGTCGATAAAGGCCAGCACCGACACCAGCATCAAGCCGGCATTGGCCGCAATCCCGATCCCCAGCACCAGCAGTTCGGTTTGCTCGAACCTCGCACGTGTTCCATCCGCCAGATGTCCGTCAAAACTCCGCAGGGTATAATGGGTCCACCAGTAGAGCGTCGGCAGGAACAGCAGCTCCTGCAGCGCGATCACGAGATTGAGTTTTCCGAGCTCAGCCGGCGCCAGCCAGAACGTCCACGCAATCACCGCGAGGAACTGGAACACCGGGCCAACCACCTGGGCCGGCAGATACAGCAAGGTTTGCCGCAGAAACACTGGGTTACAATGACCTGACGTCCAACGCGGACTGTGAAACTAGCTCTGTGCCGCGACTGTCGCCGCCGTCCGCGTTTTTAAAGACGTGCCACGCCGGTCATCCTGGATCCGGCGATGGTTCTCGTAGGCCTTGGAGATTTGCCGTTCCGGCGTGAACTCCAGAATCTGCGCATGCACTCGATCCGGCGTGATCGTCCCGGCCTGTATCAGCGTGCGAACGCGCACGAACGCATCGCTCAGCGCATCCGCATTGGCGTCGATCCCGTCCAACCGCTGCACGAGTTGCCCGCTCACGTCCGGCTTGATCACCGCTTCGAGCTGCGGCAGGTGCGCGGCCACTACGGGGCGCCCGGCACTCAGGCTCTCCAGCACCGAGAACGGCATCCCCTCGAACTCCGAGGTCAGAATTCCCGCGTGCACGTGCGCCAAAACCTCGGCAACGCCGGTGGCCGTCTTGAATCCATGCAGCGTCGAAATGTTGTGAATGAGCTTGAACTCCGGGAACCGTTCCGGATCGCTGGTTCCCATATAGTGGAACTCGACGCCGCCGCCGATCTTCTCGTTCAAGCGGTGTACCGTCTTGAACATCAGTGATGGCACCTTGAAGAGATCGAGACGCCCGGCAAACGCAATTCTGAACGATCCATCCTGCGGGAACGGCGTCGGCGCAAACGTCTTAGTGTCGACCCACGTCGACAATGTATCAATCTTGTCCTTGTGTCGCGGGTACGTTCCGCGCATCCGTTCCGAGATGAACGGATTGACGCACAAAAACCGATCCGTCGTCGCCATCGCGTACCACTCGGCGACATTGTGGACGCCTCGATAGCTCTTCAACAGTGAATCCATCTGCAGCTTGGGTGCGCCCTCGCCGTGCAGCATCTGCACGAACGGCACCCGCAACATACTCGTGATCAGCGAATATTCCACGCGCTGCAGATCAACACTGGTCATCACGGTCTTGAGCGCCGCGTTCACCGCGCGCAGATGGCGCAGCAGGCCCTTGAAGAATTGATAATTGATGGAATCCGTCAACGTGAGCGCGGCTTCCTTGGCCTTTGCATCCGAGTAGTGCACGATCGGCAGAAAATCGATCATTTTGCCGCGAAACGGGATCTGTGTGACCTTCCCGAGCGGCAGATCGCCGATCGCGTCGACGCCGATCATCAGGAACGAGAAGTCGTCGGGCTTGAACGCGATCAGATCGCGAATGAAAGTCTCGAGTCCGCCGACCTTGGTCCCGCGCGGATCGAACGAGTGCAGAATTGCCAGCCGATAGCTCATAGTGTCCATGGATCCAATGAAGCGGTGAAGGGGGACTAAGACCTTAGCGAATGCCTGGCTTCGCACCGGTTTGATTCAACTCTCGAACGTGCTCGAACAGCAGTGAGCCGAACGCCAGCGCCGAACGTGCATAACGGCCAGCGAGTCGGCGCGGTTGATGCACCAGCCGCCAGACCCACTCAATCGCATACGTCTGGAAGAATAACGGCGCGCGCTGCTGCGTACCCGCCAGGAAATCGAGGCCGGCGCCAATGCACAGGAACCCGGCGCCGACCTCGGCGCGAACTGCTCGCGCCGCAAAGATTTCCTGCTTTGGCGCGCCGAGCGCGACAAAACAGAGATCAGCGCCACTGCGCCGAATGCGCTCGATGCAGGCATCGGCTTCGGGCCCGTTCGGATCAAAATTGCCGCCCGGCGCATACTGCTCGCGAATATCGAGGCCCGGTGCCTCTTTGCGCAATCGGTGCGCCGCACCCGCCAACGCCTCCGCTGTCGCGCCCAGCAGATAGACCGATTGCCCTTTCAACGCTGCCTGCCGGCACAACGGGACTATCAGATCAGAACCGGTTGTTCGCGTGACGGCCACACCCTTCAGACGGCCGAGCCAGACGATCGGCTGGCCATCCGCAAGCACAAAACGCGCCGCCGCATAGGCATCGCGAAACTCAGCGCTCTGGCGCAGCTTCACCACATGATCGAGATTGATTGTGAAAACCGCAAAGCCCTTGTGGTGATTGGGCGCGCCGGAAAGTTCGTGCGAGATCTTGCCCACTGCATCATCGAGCGATAAGGCGTTGATGTGTTGGCGCTCCACCACATAGGCGCTGTCATTGGCAAGTCCATCGGTCGATCGAGAGATCGTTTGTGTCATGATACGATACGCTACTCTTGCACACGTCGAACGCAACGCGGAACCACAAGTCTCGGAACCCCACCGACGCAAAACGCGTCGGCGGGCACACAAGGCTGTTAACCAATGCAGCCCTTACAAGCAGATCCTAAGTCCGCAGGGAATGCGGCGAATGATCTGACATTCAAGGGCAAAGTTAGCCTGGATCGACTGGCCTCAGCCTTGCAAGTCTCGATTCTGGATTAACGGATGGGTCATTTTGCACCGTGAACAGCCTGACGCAACCGACTGCAAAGGTCGTGCCGCTTGCTCCGCCTGCCGATGCGGCGGCGCACGCGGTTCCGTTGTCTAGTGCATTGATCGCAAACACGAATTCAACGGAAGTGCCGGGCTCAAAGGCAACCCGCTCCGGCCTGTTCCCGATCGCTCTTGCGGCCATACTTTTGCTGTTTGGTGTTTCAGATCTGGCCTTGGAAGCCGTTGGCTATCGCTATCTTGGCACAGGTGGTCCGTTCTACCAGAAACTGCATCCCTCGACGTTCATTATCGCAGGCGCGATGCTCTTCATGATCATGCGCCACCGTCAGCCCCTCAACGACCTACTGCGCATCATTCACGATTGGAGCGGCGCATCGCTGTTTCTGACCTTCGTCATGGTTCTGCAGGCCGTCATCCTGCTCAAGGGTTATCCACTTACCTACGCCATCGACACATTCCTGATCCCAGTGTTGCTTTTCTTTCTCCTGGTGCAACTCACTGCCGAGGAACGCCACAAACTGGCTTATGTAGTCCTCGCCATTTTCGCTGCCAACACCGCCGTCGGCTTCGGCGAGTATATATCCGGCGAGCGGATCCTCAGTCTCGAAGGCGGCAGCGACGTTGCCGAAAAAATCGCCGACAGTCTGGACTGGCGCCCAACGGCCATCTTCGGCCATCCGCTCCGCAATTCCTTCCTCACCGGCCTATGCGTGCTCGTTCTCCTGTTGACCAGCCTACCATTAAGGGCGCGCATGCTCTTCCTGGCCGTCCAACTGATCGCCATGCTGCTGTTCGGTGGCCGATCATCCATGGTCATCATTGTCGCCTTGATGCTGGTGATGGCCGCGATCGCGCTCTTTCGTGTATTGCTCGGCGCACGTTTTGGCATCACGGCGATCCCAAAAGTCATGGGTGGTCTCATCACGATGATCGGCTTGGTATTCGTCCTTATATCGTCCGGCGCCCTCGACAAAGTCATCGAACGCTTTGAATGGGACGAAAGCGCCGAGACGCGCGTCTCGGCCATCCGCATGTTCGAGCAATTCGAAACCGCCGATGTTCTCCTCGGCATTTCGCAAAGTCGCAAAGAAGCACTGCAGGTCATCTATGATACACAATTCGGCATCGAGATCTTCTGGCTCGCATTCCTGATGGACTACGGCCTCATCATGCTCGCAGCCTTCGCCATCGCCCTCGGTTTCTTGATGCGCGACTACATCCGCGCTACCGCCCCCCACGCCGGCTGGCTGATCGCCTTCTTTCTGATCGGCATTTCAGCCTCCCTCGGTATCTCCGCGAAGGGCGTCCTGCTGACCCAGTTCACCGCCCTTGTCCTACTATTTTGCAGAGCCAGCCGACCGCAATCCAGCAATCAGCACGCTGCATAATATCGAGAACCTCGTCAATCGCATGCACAAGCTCTTCGTCGACCTCACCCATCTCGGCCGCCATGTCACCGGCCTCGAACGCATCAGTATCGACCTGTTCGAGAAGGCAGCGTTCGAGGGGTTCACAATTGTGCCCGTTCGCTCCCGCGGCACGCTTGCGATGGTCTTCGTCCAGCAGGTCTGGCTGCCACTCCTGGCGCTACTGAACCCGCACGCTCTATTTGTCTTCCCCGGATTCCCGCCATCGCCGCTGTTTACCTTCGTCCGCCGCCGCACTATCCTTTATGTCCACGACTTGTTTCTCATCACCCGCAAAGCCGATCTCAGTCTGAAAGCACGGCTCTACATGCGCTGGCCGTTTGCATTCGCCATCCGGCATCTCAGCCACTTTCTCGTCAACTCTGAGAAAACAGCCACCGAACTGCGCGCCCATGCCCAAGCGACAGCCAGCATCGATCTCTACCGCCCGGAAGTGAAAAACATCTTCAATCTGCAGCCGCGCGATCACCGGCGTGCGCGACCCGAGAATACGCCGGTACGGATGGTCTCGTTGGGCACCGTCGAACCCCGCAAGAACTACCGTGCCGCAATCGCCATCTGCGACGCTTTGCAGCAGCTCGGCCATCACGGTATCGAACTGCACATCATCGGCCGCCCGGGCTGGGGCGAGGACGCCGACGCCCTCGCCCGCGCGCCTGGCATCGTCATGCGTGGCTACCTGTCGATGGCCGACGTCAAAGCCACAATTGAGGCCGCCGATCTCTATCTGTGTACCTCGCATGACGAAGGCCTTGGCTTGCCCTTGCTCGAAGTACAGTATTCTGGCATTCCCGTCGTTGCCCCGGATGCGCCGGTCTTTCGTGAAGTCTTGGGTGGCTCAGCGATCTTTATCGAACCCGCTCGGCCAAATGAAGCAGCCCAGGTTATTGATCGGATCCTGCGCACCGGTGACAATGGGAGGCAAACTGCGCCATCGGCCAATCTCGTCCGTTGGACTAAGTCGGCCAAGTCAGACCGGCAGGCGGTCGCACTATTGTTCACGAGGCTCGCCACCACCGTGTGAGCTGCCAATCCAACCGGGAGCGCTGGGAGTGCGAGGCTGGCCAAACATCTCTCGCCGCGCAGCGCTCCAGCTTCTCCCGGCTGCAGCGCTGGCGACACACCTGCCGGTGACCGAAGTCACAGCCCAAACAAGCGCTCGATCCCTCGGCGCCATCGCCGCCGAGCGCGGCCTGCTGTTTGGCGCATCGTTCGCCACCCACGAACTCGACAAGCCAGCTGGCGCCCAATACGCCGCCATGTATCTGGCCGACGCCCGGATCCTCACCTCAGAACTCGAATTCAAAATGTCATCGTTGCGCCCCAGGCCGGGAGCGATCAATTTTGACTATGCTGATCGCTTCATGACGTTCGCCGCCAAAGCCGGCATGCTAACACGCGGCCACACCCTGATCTGGAACGATGACTTGCCGGATTGGATCAAGGCCATCTCCAGCACTGACGTCACGCGACTGCTCGACGCGCACCTGACCGCCGTCATGACGCGCTACAAAGGCCGGGTGCATTCCTGGGATGTCGTCAACGAACCGATCGCGCCTTGGGAAAACACACCGGGAAAGATGCGTTCCGGGCCATTCTTTGCAGCCCTCGGTCGCGGTTACATCGATCGCAGCTTCCGCCTGGCGCGCCAACTTGATCCAGCAGCAAAACTCGTCCTCAACGAACAATCGACTGATCGCTATGACGACTACGGCAAATCCTTCCGTGATAACTTTGCAAATCTTGTCGACACGCTGCTGAGTGCAGGCGTACCGATCGACGCCATCGGCCTGCAATGTCACCTGATGCCATCGAAGCCCTTCGACTTTGAGGATTATGCCCGTTACATTGAGCGGTTCACGCGGGCAGGTCTCGAGATCCACATCACTGAGCTTGACATCGAAGACGCTGAAGCAGGCCAACCGCCCGCTGAACGTGATGTTCAGATCGCCAGAACGTATGGACAGTTCCTCGGCGCGGTCCTACAGAACAAGCGCATCACGCAATTGATCATGTGGCAGTTCGGTGATCACCACAGCTGGTACCACTATCAAGCGATGGCAAACGGCCTCGCCAACCCAGCGCAATGGCCACGACCACTCCTCTACGATGGCAACTATCAGAAGAAGCCGGCCTGGAACGCAGTCGCCGCCGCCCTGACCCATATGCCGCCGCGCTGACCGGGCCATTGTCCGGCAAAGTGGAAGCCGGTCCGTCGAAGACAAAGCGACAGCCAATAGCGTCTCAAGTTGGCGGGCTGAAAGCGTCGATCACTTCCAGGCCAGCCGCATAGTTTAGTGTATGCACGCCTTTCACGAGGGATCCCCGTGCTGCCTTGACGCTGACGACTGCACTTTGCCGATACGCATCCCCGCTCAATGCATCGACGCGGCACAGCGTCATGCCAGACCCATAGCCGTCCGTGCAATCTTGCGCCGGACGCCATAACACGCCGTTGCGCACTTCCATCGCGCCTGCGGGCCGCGCCGAGCGGGCATCGACCACAACCGGATTGAATGGATGCGGTTGAAAGGGCCCGAACGGCGATGGACCATGATACAAACTCAACGCATCCCAGCACGTGCTCTGCCAATGGCGCGATCCGGCAAACAGCCACCAGCGGTCGCCATGCAGCACCAGCGTTGCATCATCGACAGCGACATCTGCAAGAATGGTCGCATGATGCACCCATCTGTCGGGAAACCGCGCCGCCCGGTAAATATCAACCGTTCGGTTTGCCGACAATTCCGGCATCATGAACACGTGGCCCTCATGTTCGAAGAGGAACGGATAGGAGAGGTGATGCGGCCGCTCCAGCACCACGACCGGCTTTGACAACGTGCCGTCCGCCGCGATGGTGAACGCCGAGATGACGCCCTTGCCTTCTCGTTCAACGAAGTCCTCGCAGAGGACATGATGCACGCCATCGTGCCATCTAACGAAGGGATCGGCGTACCAACGATCCTTGTCGTTGGGCAACCATCGATAGGCATCCAGCGACAGGCGGAAATCATCGCGGACGCCAGACTGCGCCACACGTCGCCAACCAATGCGCCAACGCAGCCGTTCCCCTTGCGCCTGCGCTATCCGGCCGCGCACCTTGCCGCCGACTGCGCTTCTGAAAAATCCGGCCGCCGTCACGCCGCGACCGCGCTCCAGATAGGTCCGTGGGATCGCCTCTGGAAATGCCCCAATGCGCTGCTCGACGACGCCTAGGATCAATTCACCGACGCGCGAAAAGACAGACTCAAGCCCGCGCGACAGCTGATCCGGCTTGTCGTTCGCCGGCAACGCCGCAAAAGGTATTGCCGGTCGCGCTGAGTCATGGACCTGGATGAACGGCAGGCGCCCAGCCAGTAGTGCAGTGACTACCGCCAGTACGCCGGTTTGACCATCATAGTGCGGCCGGATCGTTCTGAGAGCTCCGGGTACAGCGCCTTGCCCGCCACCGGCCAAGTCAATCACGACATCGATGCGCGCGCCCGCCGGCACATCCGGGAATGCAACCATCGCAGATGGGCCATCCAGCGCGGCCACGCTCGCTCCATGGCCAACCCTTCGGAAAAACCGGCGCTCAGCGCGCAGCAGCGCTTTGATCGGCGCCGGCAACCCTGCTCCCGGCGCGACAAAACGCACAAAGACGTTATGCTGGCCCTCATTCACCAACGCTTGCGCGAGCAGCTGATGCCAATACCATAAGGCGTTGGGATCGATCAACAGAACGACTTGCATGTGCGGTCACACCTTCCCCGTCGATGTCATGCCAGCATGCCGAGCCCCACGTATGCAACTCAAACTGAACCGCACTCCACTACGACGCATCACTGCCAATCGTCCCCGAGTGACACCGAGCCTGATGAACCATCCTGACGAACCATGTTGCATCACCCTTGCAAACGTCGCCGGCAGACCAACCAACGATCTGTTAACGGCCCGACGCAAGATATGGCCAACTTGCGCTCACAACCCAAGTAAAAAGCAACACGCGCATGCTATGTCGAGCACCCTGAACCGCGAATTCCGCACGCTACCGAGAATTCATCTGAGATCATGCAGAAACGCAAATACCTCTTCTACACCTACGCGCTCGTCGATGGCGGTGCCGAACGTGTCTGGGCGGCCTTGGCTTCCGAGCTTGCGCGCCGTGGTCACGAGGTGCTGTTCGTCATCGACTATGACGCAATCATCGAACCGCTCGAATTGCATCACGCCGTCCGCCGAACGACGCTCGGTGGCAGCCATGCTACGACTGTGCGCCGCTTGGCTTCGCTGCTGCGTGCCGAAAAGCCCGATGTCGCATTTGGTGCTGTTGCTGGCTCTGACCTGAAACTCGTCATCGCGCGGCTGCTTGCACGCGCGCCGACACGCCTTATCATTTCATTTCACGGCTTCTTGGAGCATGAAACCGGCTGGTTGAGCTGGCTGACGCACGTCTCTGTGCCCCTACTTAGCCGCATCGCCGACCGCACCGTCTGCGTTTCGGACGGGATGAAGAAAAACCTCATCACCAGATGGCGCGCTGCCCGCCAGCAGACCGTCTGCGTCCACAACCCTGTTGTCTTTCCCGCGATGCCGAACCGCGACACGCGCAACGCGTTCAACGATCGCCCGAATGCCATCGTCTCGATGGGCCGCCTGGTGCCGGAAAAAGGCTTTGATGTCCTGCTGCGTGCGATGGCACGCCTGAAGACAACGGACGCGACGCTCACAATTCTCGGCGATGGCCCTGAACGCGCCCGCCTTGAGGGCATCATCAAGCAGTTGCAACTTGAAAATCGCGTCACGCTCGCGGGCTTCCAGCGCGATATCTGGCCATTCCTCGATCGAGCCAAATGCCTCGCTCACGCTGCCTATTCGGAGGCGTTTGGTCTGGTCATCGTGGAAGCCCTGGCGCGCGGCCTGCCGGTCGTCGCTGTCAACAGCGACGGACCTTCGGAAATTCTCAATCACCCGGACCTCGGCCGCATCGTCCCGCCACACGATGAGGCGGCGATGGCCGAGGCTATTGATGCTGTGTTGCGTTGCCCTGGCGATCCCGCGCCCCGCGTTGCTCGTGCCGCTGAATTTTCATTGGATGTCGGCGCCGATGCCTACGAGGGACTGGCGGAAACGGTGATAGCAGAGCACGCCGCCCGCACAAGCGCGCGCAAGATTTAACGACGTCAAACCTCCGTTGCGCGGTCCTGTTTACCGCCGCGGACCAACGCTTTTAGGCGCGGATACTGGCGTAAAACGCCCTTGGCGCGCGCCTGCAATACTGCTGGTGCTCCGTGCCAGGACAGTGCTTGTGTCACCTCCGTCAATACGACCGGTGTCGCGCCAAGGCGCCGCTTATAAGGATATTCACCCGTCGTGAAATCGAAACTACGGCGACCGTCCGCAAACAATGCATGCATCGTGCGTTCGATCACCAGCCGCCCCGGTGAACAATTGCGCCATTCGCCGCCCGCCGTGCCAAGACGCACCATCGCGTAGCGGGTTCCGTCAGCAATCCCGAGCAATCCCGCAACTACTTCATCGCCGGCTGTCAAGGCCGTCAGCATCACCTGCCCATCGCCCAAATGATCGGCCACCAGCTTGCGATACAGCGCCGCGTTGTGCGCTTCATCAAGTGTATAGGGCAAGCCAAGCTCGGCGATCCTCTCCGCCTGCAATCGCTCCAGGCCGGTCAATACGTGCTGCGCACGCTGCAGATCGAACACGCGCTCGAATCGGGCACCCTCGTGCCGCTCGAACACGCGCAAAATCCGGCCAAGCTCTTTCCGGAACATGCGTTCCAACGACTTGAGATAACCCTCCCAGGTCCCGGAAATGATGACGATGTTTCCGATCAACGTTGATGGTTGCGCACCGGGCAACGCAGCCAACGGATTAGCGACACCGGCGACCTCATGCGGCATTTTCTCAAGGCGCACGAGCGCCGCGGCCGGCAATGCCGCTTTGACCGCACGCCACAAGGCGACCGGCGCTAACGCCTCGGAGCCAATCGCCACTCGGAAAATGACCGGCGCATTGTAGTCCGTTACTCCGAGATCCGCGAATGTGATGACCGGTATCTTGCCTTGTCGCGAGAGGACCAAAGGCAATAGTACGATCGGTTGGCCCGTCAGCCGGTCTCGAACCACCACCAGCAGCGCTTCGAGACCAGTCTGCCGGCCAACCGTCGCGTACCAGGCAGCAAGCCAGGTCCGCCCTTGAAACGGCGTCGCGGTGACCGCCGGATCATCAGATTGCGGCCACCAGTCAGCGACGTCAGCCCATGCCCGATAGACGTCGACGCCCATACCCGATGTACCGCGCGAAGGCGTTGCGGCGACTTCTTCCTCCGCTCTTGCTTCTTGCATACTCAATCAAGTCCCCATCAGGCTAGGCAGCACCCCAACGCCCTGCAAATCGAGTGCCAAGCGAGAGATTAGAGCGCGCACCTGCCGCACCTATTCCAAGTCGCCTGATCAGGGATGGTTTACCTCTTCGCACGCTACCCGCCTGCCCGATCATCAAGTCCGCGCTTCGCCAACAGGGCATCCACTGCCGGCAGCTTGCCGCGAAATGCGAGATAGGCGTCCGTTGCGTCCTGGCGTCCACCAGCGGAGTAAATATGATCGTGCAAGCGCTTGGCGACCCCCGGGTCGAAGATATCGCTCTTTTCCTCGAACGCGCGGAACGCATCAGCATCGAGGACTTCTGACCACATATAGCTATAATATCCCGCCGCATACCCCCCGGTGATGTGCTGAAAATGCGTGGGCCGATGCCGCATGGTGATCTCTTCCGGCATGCCGATGCTCGCCAGCGTCTGCGCCTCCAGCTGATCGACATCAACGGTGTCGGTGTTCTCCAGCGTATGCACTTTGAGATCGAACAGTGACGACGCCAGATATTCGACTGTGCTGAACCCCTGATTGAAATTGCGCGCCGCCGCCAGCCGCTCGATCATCGCATCCGGCATCGGCTCGTCCGTCGCCACATGTCGGGCGAAACGCTTGAGGACTTGCGGTTGTCCCAGCCAATGCTCGTAAAGCTGCGATGGCAGTTCGACGAAATCGCGACTGACACTCGTTCCGGCAACCGAAGGGTACGTGACGTTCGACAGCAGCCCATGCAGTCCATGTCCGAATTCGTGAAACAGTGTTCGTGCGTCGTCCATGCTGAGCAACGCCGGTTCGCCAGGTGCCGCCTTGGTGAAGTTCATCACATTGATGATGATCGGCGTTTCGGGTTTACGCGCGTCGACAGACAATCGGCTTTGCCCGCGAAACGCTGTCATCCAAGCGCCCGATCGCTTTGACGGCCGCGCGAAATAGTCGCCGAGGAACAAACCGACATGACGGCCATCCCGGTTCTTGACTTCGTATACCCGCACTTCCGGGTTGTAAGCGGGAATGTCGTGGCGGATTGTGAACGTCAGGCCAAACAACCGCGTCGCGCAATCGAACGCCGCCTCGATCATGCGGTCGAGCTGCAGATAGGGTTTAATGACCGCTGCATCGAGGTCATAGCGTGCTTTGCGCACCCGCTCCGAATAGTAACGCCAGTCCCAGGCCGCAATCGCGAAATTCCCGCCTTCCGCCCGTGCCGCTTCTTGCAACGTGTCACGCTCGGCGATCGCCCGCGTCCGCGCCGGCGGCCAGACCTTCATCAGTAGATCTTGCACGGCAGCTGGCGTTTTCGCCATCGTGAACTCGAGACTTAAATCGGCAAAACTCTTGAAGCCAAGCAACTTTGCCTGCTCGTTGCGCAGTCGCAGAATCTCCGCCATCCCCGATCGGTTGTCGGTCTCCCCGCCGTTGCGTCCGCGCGCGCTCCACGCCTTGAACGCCTTTTCGCGCAGATCCCGGCGATCAGAATATTCGAGAAACGGTTCAATAGACGAACGCGACAGGGTAATCACATGCTTGCCCGGAAACCCACGCTCCTCCGCCGTCTGCCGCGCGACCGCTCGCAGCGAGGGCGACAACCCCGCCAGATCCTTCTCGCCATCCAGCACGAGCGTATAATTCTGCTCGTCTTTGAGAACATTTTGACTGAACCCGGTCGTCAAGGTTGAAAGCCGTTCGGCGATCGCCTTCAATCGCGCTTTTTCAGCTGTATTGAGTTCGGGCGCCGGCTTTGACAAACGCCCGATGATAGCGCTTCAACACTTCGATTTGCTCACCCGTCAGGCCAAGCGTATCCTTGGCGGACATGAGCGCGTCGATCCGCTTCCACAGCGCTTCGTTCTGATACATGCGCATCCGATAGCCTGTGAGCTTCGGCATAATGTTGCGCTCAAGCGCCTGCATCTCGGGCGTCGTGTCTGTACCTGACAGATTGAAGAACACGCTCGATACCCGTCGTAGCGTCTCGCCGCCCGCCTCCAGCACATCGATCGTATTGGCAAATGTCGCGGGCTGAACTTGCCCGGCAATCCGCGCGATCTCTGCCTCGCCTTCCGCCATGCCGGCTTCGAATGCTGGCAGATAATGCTCCAGCTTGATCGCCGCAAACGGCGGCATCTCGAACAGTGTTGCGGAGGGGCGGAGGAATGGATTGTTCGCATTTGCGGCAGTCGACATGGAACCTCCAATGTTGGATTGCGCCAGCCTCTTGGCCTTTGACGCCGTCTCTGCCATGTAACTACGTTCCTTATGTGTTCCGAGTCGAGAGGGGAATTATCGCCCGTCTTTCAACCCAGGGGAAACATGAGCCTCGCCGTCTGCCGCGAATGCTTCACCATCGCCGACATGCCAGCCACCGGCTGCAGTCGCTGCGGCGCCGCGCGCATCGTCTTCCACGATGAACTTGAAACGCTCGACATCGCCCACGTCGACTGCGATGCCTTCTATGCCTCGGTTGAGAAACGCGACAACCCCGCATTGCGCGACAAGCCACTGCTCGTCGGCCATCCCGGTGGCCGTGGCGTCGTCACCACCGCCTGTTACATCGCTCGCAAATTCGGCCCGCGCTCGGCGATGCCGATGTTCAAAGCTATCCAGCTCTGCCCTGATGCTGTGATCATCCCACCAAACATGGCGAAGTATAAAGCTGTCAGCCACGACATCCGCGAGATCTTCGCGTCCATTTCCGATTGCATCGAGCCGATTTCGCTCGATGAAGCCTACATTGACCTCTCGCCGGCCCATGCCGTCAGCGGCCGCACCCCACCGGTCGCACTCGCCGAAGCCGCCGCCCGCATCGCGCGCGAACTGCGCATCACCGTGTCGGCGGGCCTCTCCTACAACAAATTTCTCGCCAAACTCGCCTCCGACCTCCAGAAGCCGAATGGTTTCTCGGTCATCGGCCGGGCGGAAGCCCGCGACTTCGTCGCCGGCCTTCCCGTCGGGAAAATTCATGGCGTTGGCCACGCCACTGCCGAGCGCATGGCCGTCGACGGCTTCGAAATGGTTTCCGACCTCCAGGTCGTCAATAGAGCCGAGTTGATCGCTCGTTACGGTAAGTTTGGCCGCCGCCTCGCCATGTTTGTCAACGGCGAAGACGACCGCGCCGTCACCCCCGAGCGGCCAACCAAAAGCATTTCCGCCGAAAACACATTCAGCACCGACACTGGCCGCTACAGCGACCTGATGGCCGAGGTCGGTCCACTCTGCGATCGTGTCGCCGAACGCATGCGCCGCAACGGTCTTGCCGGTCGCGCAGTCGTCTTGAAACTCAAGACATCCGATTTCAAGAACTTGACCCGCAGCCGGCAACTCAAAACGCCAACACAGCGTGCCGAAGTGCTGCTCGAACAGGCCCAGATTTTGGTCGACAAGGAAGCCGACGGTCGCACGTTTCGGCTGATCGGCATCGGCGTTGCCGACCTGACGCCCGCTGCAGAGGCCGACCCGCCGGATCTGTTTTCCAGCGCCGCAACCGGCACGGACCTATAGCACCGCCTCGATCAGGAACGGTCCCTTTCGCGACACTGCAGCCTGTAAGGCCGCTGCATAGTCTTCTGCCGTCGAAACCTTCTTGCCCTCGACACCCATCCCCTTGGCCATCTGCACCCAATCGAGTGCTGGATTGTCGATATCCAGCATCCGCCGCGCATTCCGCCCGGGTTCACCGGCGCCGACATTTTTCAATTCATTGTGCAGAATGGCGTAGGAGCGGTTCGAAAAAATCGTCACCACAGCATCGAGATTTTCCCGCGCCAGCGTCCACAACGCCTGTACCGTATACATGCCGCTGCCGTCCGCTTGCAGGCCGATGACCTTGCGATCGGGGCACGCAACTGCCGCGCCAACCGTCATCGGCAAGCCGAGCCCGATGGCGCCGCCCGTCAGCTGCAGATAATCGTGCGGCGGCGTGGTGCGGGTAAAGTTGAAGAGATTGCGTCCCGACGTGACACTCTCATCGCAGATGATCGCATTGTCCGGCATTAGCGCTGCAACGGCCGTCGCAATGGCGTCGGGTGTCAGCTTGCCGGTGAGCAACGGCGGGCGCTTCAGCTCAGCAACCGTTGTCTTGGCCTGGCTGTTGATGCGCAACTCGTCGGCAAGCCAGCTGAGTGCGTGGTTGAGGTCTTCGTCTCGATCGGCGAGCGTGATGATGGTGCAGCCGGGTGGTGTCATGACGCTTGGCTTGCCGGGATAGGCGAAGAACCCGACTGGTGGCTTGGCACCGACGGTGATCATGACCTCGACGTCCTTGAGTAGTGCGATGGCCTGATCGATCGGATAGGGAACGCGCTCAATCACCACGCGGCCAGCGCCACGCTCGATCCGCTTGTTCGCTTGCTGGGCCAGGATGCGAACGCCCGTCGCCTCGGCGATCCGACCGGCCGTCTTTAAGGCGTCACAGCGCAATGCCACATCGGACAGCAGCAGCACGACGCGCTTGTTCGCCCGGATCGCTTCGGCGGCTTTGCGCACCTTCTCAGGTGCTGCCTGTTTGCGTTCCGCGCGTGGGGCAATTGTGGCGATACCGCTCGGCGCTGGATTCCAGGCCGCATCCGCCGGTAGGATCAGCGTCGCAATCTGCCCCGGAGGTGCCGTCGCCACTGCGATCGCCCGCGCTGCATCCTCGGACACGTCTTCCGCGCGCTTGGTCGTGTTCACCCAATGCGACATTGGCCGCGCCAGCATTTCGATATCCGTGGTCAGCGGCGCATCATGCTGCAGATGGTACGTCGCATGATCGCCAACCACGTTGATCATCGGCGAGTTCGCGCGCCGGGCGTTGTGAATATTGGCAAGACCATTGGTCAGGCCCGGCCCTGTATGCAGCAGCGTCACCGCTGGCTTGTCCGCCATCCGGGCATAGCCATCTGCCGCTCCTGTCACCACCCCCTCAAACAGTCCAAGCACACACCGCATGGCGGGCTTGCGATCGAGTGCCGCCACAAAGTGCATCTCCGACGTCCCGGGATTGGCGAAGCATGTATCCACCCCGCCCGCCAGCAGCGTCTCGCACAAAGCGTCCGCACCGTTCCTGGTCATGTTGTTTCGTCCCCGGGCATTATGGCATTCCGCCACGTGTCGCGTGTGGTGACTGGACTATGACATCGACAGTTCGCAACTGACCAGTCCCGGTATGCACGCCTCGCATGCAGTCTTGCAGTGCAAAGCAGTACACCCCTCAATAACTGCGCGGCAACTTGAGAATGTGCTGGGCGATATATGCCAGCACCATATTCGTCGAGATCGGCGCGGTTTGATAGAGCCGCGTCTCCCGCCATTTGCGCTCGATACCGTACTCGCGAGCGTAGCCGAAGCCGCCGTAGGTTTGCAGGCAGGCTTCCGCCGCTTTCCACGACGCATCGGCGGCGAGCATTTTGCCCATGTTGGCTTCGGCGCCGCAATCACGCCCCGCCTCATATAATGCTGCCGCTTTCGCGACCATCAGCTCGGCGGCGGCCAATTCGGCGTGCGCGCGCGCGATCGGGAATTGCACGCCCTGGTTCTGTCCGATGGGGCGGCCGAACACGACGCGATCGCGGGCGTATTCGCTAGCTTTTTCGATGAAGTATGTCCCATCGCCCAAACATTCCGCGGCAATCAGGATACGCTCGGCGTTCATGCTGGAGACGATGTACTTGAAGCCTTGGCCTTCTTCGCCGACGAGATTATCGGCTGGTATTTCGAGGTTGTCGAAAAACACTTCGCAACTGTTGTGATTGATCATCGCGTCAATCGGCTTGATGGCGATGGTCTTGGCTTTCACGCCGGCTGCGAGGTCGACGAGAAATACAGACAACCCGTCGCTGCGCTTCTTGATCTTGTCGGCGGGCGTCGTGCGCGCCAGCAACAGCATCAAGTCTGAATGTAACGCGCGGCTGGTCCAGACCTTCTGACCATTGACGATGTAGCGATCGTTGCCTTTTTTCTCGGCGCGGGTCTTGAGTTGTGTCGTGTCCGAACCCGTCGTTGGCTCGGTAACGCCGAACGCCTGCAGGCGCAGTTTTCCTGACGCGATATTGGGCAGATATTTTTGCTTTTGCTCGGCTGATCCGTGCCGTAGCACCGTGCCCATTGTGTACATCTGCGCATGACAGGCCGCCGCATTGCAGCCGGTTTCGTGGATCGTCTCGAGGATCGCGCACGCAGCCGACAGCGGCAGGCCCGCGCCGCCGAACTCTTCGGGGATTAGCGCCGCAAGATACCCAGCCTCCGTCAGTGCAGCGACGAATTCGGTCGGATATGCAGCGTCATGATCGAGGCGCATCCAATAGGCGTTCGGAAATTTCGCGCACACTGCGCGCACGCCTTCGCGGATTTCGGTCCACGTGGGGTTGAGGGGGAGTGCGAGGGAACCGTCGTTATGTGCGTTCATGGTTTTATGTTCTGCGATTGATTGCGACGATATTGAGCGGACGGATTCGCGCGCCATCCACACTTGTCATCCAGCACGCGGTGCGGCGCGCACCCCGGCGAAGGCCGGGGGCAGTGCTTCTCAGCAGATGCGGGATCTTGTGTGTGAGCGTCTCCTGAGGTCCGGTGTCTGCGCAGCAGTATTGCATACTGCAGCGCGCATGGGATGACAGCTGAGTTTAGCGCCACTGTTACCGCCCCTTATAGATAGGCTTGCGCTTTTCGTTGAAGGCGTTGATGCCTTCCTGGCGGTCTTCGGTTGGGACGGTGCGGTTATAGGCTTCGATTTCGAAGGCGTAACCGGTCGATCGGTCGAGTTCGGTTGCCTTGTCGATGGCTTTCTTGGCTTGGCGCACGGAGATGGGTGCGTTGGCGGCGATGCGTCGCGCGGTTGCCAGCGCCTCGGCCATGAGCGCTTCGCCCGGCATGATGCGATTGGCGACGCCCCAGGCCAGCGCATCGGCGGCGCTGAAGGGCGTGCCGGTCAGTATGATTTCCTTGGCTCGGCGGACGCCGACGGCGCGCGGTAAGTTCTGCGTACCACCGGCTCCCGGCATGATACCGAGCGTCACTTCGGTCAGGGCGAATTTTGCGTGGACGGCGGCGTAGACAAAATCGCAGGCGAGCGCCAACTCGAGGCCACCGGCGTAGGCCGCGCCATTGACCGCGGCGATGATCGGAATTGGGCAATCCATCATCGCTTTGATGGTCTGCTCGACAACGGCGTGTTGGCGTCGCCAGGTGGCGTCCGTCATGCCCTTGCGTTCCTTGAGATCGGCACCGGTGCAGAAGCCGCGCGTTCCTGATCCCGTCAAGATGAGGCAGGCGGCCGCGTCCTGGTCGACGTAGAAGCCCATGAAGCAATCGCGCAGCTCTTCCATCATGCGCGTGTTCATGGCGTTGAGCGCGTCGGGGCGGTCCATCGTCACGACACCGACTTTGGCGTCGTCAATGTCAACTGTCAGCGTCTCGTAGGTCTTAGTAATGGACATGGGCCGGTTCGCTTCGTCAGGAGTGGACCGATATACCTCCTGACTTGCCCGGTTCGGGCGCGGATGGCAAGTTGGAGCATTGGATCGACCCACTGGCATCGTACACCCATGAACCTCTCGCTTTCCCTACAAACGATGGCGCGGCAGTTGCCGGACAGCCCGGCGATTTCGTGGGACGGGGGACGGTTGAGTTACGGGCAGTTTGAGGATCAGGTGGCGCGGATCGCGGGCGCGCTCGTCCAGCGTCACGGACTCCAGCGCGGCGATCGCGTGGCCTTGGCGATGGAGAATTGCGGCGAATTCCTCCCTGTGCTCTATGGCATCTGGCGCGCTGGCCTCGCCGCGATCCCCATCAACAGCAAGCTGCACGGTCGGGAGATCCAGTGGATCGTCGACAACGCCGGCGCCAAGTTGATCATCGCCTCACCGAAACTCGCTGATGCCTTGACCGCGACAGGTGTTGCCCTTCCCGCTATCATCGCCACTGGCACACCAGACTTTACCCGCCTGCTCAGCGAGCAGCGCATCGATTATTGCCCGCCCGATTCGACCGGCGAAGCCTGGCTTTTTTATACCTCCGGCACTACCGGCCGACCGAAAGGCGCGATCCTCACCCATCGCAATCTGCTGTGCGCCGCTATGGCCTACACCGCCGACATCGATTTTCTCGATGAGACCGATGTCTGCCTGCACGCTGCTCCGCTTACGCACGGCTCCGGTCTCTACGCACTGGCCCACATTGCGCGCGGCAGCCACCAACTGGTGATGGCGAGCTTCGAACCAGCCGCGATCCTGAAAGCCTTTGCGACCCACCGCAACGTCTCCATGTTTGCGGCACCCACGATGGTCACCCGGCTGGTGCGTCACACAAACGAGCATGGCGGCGACACTACAGGCCTCAAGACGATTATCTACGGTGGGGCGCCGATGTACGTGTCGGACCTGAAGCAGGCCCTTACGACGTTCGGCCCGAAATTCTATCAGCTCTACGGCCAAGGCGAATCGCCGATGACGATTACCGGCTTGAACAAGCGCATGCACGCCGAAACCTCGCACCCGAGATACGAGCAGCGACTCGCTAGCGCCGGCATCGCGCGCCTCGGTTGCGCCTACCGCATCGTCGACGCCCATGGCCGCGACGTGCCCGACGGCGAAATCGGCGAGATTATCACGATAAGTGACTGCGTGATGCAAGGCTACTGGAATAATCCTGAAGCCAACGCACGCGCGCTGCGCGGCGGTTGGCTGTGGACCGGCGATCTCGGATCGCGCGACGCTGACGGGTTCCTAACGTTGAAAGACCGCTCCAAGGACCTGATCATTTCCGGTGGCGCCAACATCTATCCACGCGAAATCGAGGACGTACTACTGACCGACGCGCGCGTCCTCGAATGCGCCGTTGTCTCGCGTCCGCACCTCGACTGGGGCGAGGAAGTCATTGCCTATGTCGTGACAAAACCCGGCAGCGCGCCGCTGGACGAAAAGGCACTTGACCGCCTCTGCCTCGCCAACATCGCCCGCTTCAAGCGCCCGAAAGGCTACCGCTTCGTCGACACTCTGCCCAAGAACAACTACGGCAAGGTCTTGAAAACGGAATTACGCGCACTGCTGAAGGACGAAACGGGAAGCAATCGCTGATGGTCTCCGCGCGATGGCGGCGCGTGCGCCACGCAACGAAGGCGATTGTCAGGTCCCGCAATCAATGCCAACAATTGGGCAAAAAAGCCAAACGGTCTGGGAGGACAGTGATGCTGACGCGACGTCGATTGCTTACAGCGGGTTCGAGTGTGCCGATACTGTCAATTTTATCCCGTGCTGCATCGGCCCAGCAGCCCTGGCCGAAATCGCCTGTTACGATGATTGTACCGTTTCCGCCGGGTGGGCAGGCGGATCTCGCGGCGCGACCGATCGCAGAGGCACTGCAGCGTATTCTTGGCGTTACGGTGGTCGTCGAAAATCGCGCTGGCGCAGGCGGGGCGGTCGGCAATGCGGCAGCAGCCAAAGCTGCAGGCGATGGCGCGACGATCCTGATGACGCTGTCGTCGCTGGCCGTGCTGCCCGAATCTAATCGGATCTTCGATAAGCCGCCATTGTACGAGGTCGATCAGCTGAAACCAATTGCACGCGTGCTCGCCGATCCGACGTTGCTGGCCGTTCCTGCGTCAGCGCCTTGGAAGTCGGTCGCAGAACTCGTCGAGGATGCGAATAAGCGGCCGGGCGTCATTACCTACGGATCGTCCGGAACCTACGGCACGCTGCATGTGTCGATGGAAATGTTCGCGCACGCCGCCGGCATCAAGTTGGTGCATGTTTCCTATCGCGGTGCGGGCCCGGCGTTGAACGATCTCGTTGGTGGGCAGATCCAGGCGCTGGCGTCGGCGCCGGGCGTGCTCAAGCCGCAGGTCGATGCGGGCAAATTGCGCGTTCTGGCCAATTGGGGAGCCAAGCGTATCGAGAGTTTCCCCGACACGCCGACGTTCATGGAACTCGGCTACAAGGACGTCGAGTTCTATATCTGGGCCGGGTTGTTCGTGCCCGCCGGATTGCCTGATGATCTCACCGTGCGGCTGCGCGATACCATGAAGCAGGCGATGGCGGAGGCGGGCGTGCAGAAGATTTTTGCGACC
Source organism: uncultured Alphaproteobacteria bacterium (assembly GCA_963714325.1). Taxonomy (GTDB): domain Bacteria; phylum Pseudomonadota; class Alphaproteobacteria; order Rhizobiales; family Hyphomicrobiaceae; genus CAVQOB01. The sequence goes on from CAVQOB010000006.1 coordinate 228,850, forward strand.
GCTGGCAGTCCGCCCGCCTATCTGGATGCGTCTGAGTTTGCTCAATTCGTCAAAGGTGACAGCGCACGGCTGATCGCCGCCGTGCGCAAGATCGGCAAGGTGGAGTAGAGCGCCTTTTCACGCGCTTCAGTCGCCCAAACTAGCCTTGTCCGCCATCGGCAGGACCAGCCCGCGCTTTATTCCTTGCGCTTCAGCTGCCCACCAGCAGCCGCGCTAATGCAGCTTGTATTCACTGCCGACGAGACTGATTTCGGCAGGTGAGATCAAGCCGGCATGGGCGACGCGGACCTTGAACAAGGGCCCATGCAGGTTGCGTGCCCAGAATTCGAGGAACTTGTTAAGTTGCGGAAAGCGAGGGGCGAGGTCGTAGTCCTGCCAGATAAAACTCTGCAGGATCGCCGGATGGTCCGGCATCCGGTAGAGGATTTCCGCCGTCGTCAGGCTGAAACCTTTGAGTTGCTCGATGAACGCGCTGTCTGCCATGCGATCCTCCCTGTGAGTCGGTCATCAGGTGCGACGCACACGTTGAAGAATCATACGCTGAAGTTGCGACTAAAGTGTGCAACACTTCGGAAAAATTGTAGGCATCAGTAGCGTTGGCAGCCTCAATTGATTGCTGCTGGCAAAGTCTCTGGGAGAGCGATCAGATTTTTGTCGCGCTGCTGATCGGAAAACTGGTTCCCACTATTCCGGAAGCGCTCAATAAGTCGCGCGGCCGCCGGAAATGTCGAGTACCTGGCCGGTGGTGAAGGAACAATCGGCGGATGCGGCCCAGGCGATGAGGGCTGCCACCTCCTGCACCTGGACGAAGCGGGCGCGGGGGATCTTCGACAGCATGAAATCGATATGCGCCTGGGTGATCTGGTCGAAGATCGCCGTCTTGGCGGCAGCCGGCGTGATGGCGTTGACGGAGATGTCATAGGCAGCCAGTTCCTTGCCGAGCGACTTGGTCATGCCGATCAATGCCGCCTTCGACGCCGAGTAGGGCGATGCGTTGGGATTGCCTTCCTTGCCGGCGATGGACGCGATATTGACGATGCGGCCGTAATTCTGCGCGATCATGCCGGGGATGACGGCCTGACAGCAGTTGAACGGCCCTTCCAAATTGACGCGCATCGTCGACTGCAGGTCTGTGAGCTTGACCTCCCAGAGTTTCGCGGTCGGTCCCGCGATACCGGCATTGTTGACCAGGATGTCGATGCGGCCGAACGCTTTGAGTGTCGCATCGCGCGCGGCGACGACGGACTTCGGGTCGGTTACGTCGCAAGGAACGGCAAGCGCATCGGGTCCCAGTTCCTTGGCGGTCTTTTCGGCGAATTTGGCGTCCATGTCCCACAGCGCGACCTTGGCGCCGGAAGCAATGAAGCGCTCAGCCGATGCGCGGCCAATGCCCTGCGCGCCGCCGGTGATGGCCGCAATGCGGCCATTTAGGTCGATTGTGTTTGCCATGGTGATGTATTCTCCTGGATGCGATGCCTTCGCTTCGCGATTGGGACCAGCCCCAGCCGCCGCCAGCGGGACGTCCTATCGCTTGAACGTTCGCGTTCGGGCCGTACTGCCCGTCTTTTGGGCGATTTATTTGTGGCTGGCTATGGCGAACTGCGCAGTACTGGTGTGCCGTTGCCGTCAATTCGGAAAGCGCCGCTTGATTTCGGCGATTTCGTCGGGTGAAAGAAGGCGCAATTTTTCGTGTCTCAGCATCAGATAAAGGCGGGCGGTTTCTTCCAATTCCTCGATGGCATCGGTGGCGGCAGCAAGAGTGGTGCCGGCGACCACCGGGCCATGATTGGCGAGCAGAATGGCGTGGTGTTCTGCGGCCAGGACGCCGACGGCTTGCGCCAGTTTTTCATCTCCGGGCGGGAAATAGGGCGCCAATGCCAGCGCGCCGACGCGCATGATGGAATAGGCCGTCATCGGCGGCAGGACATTCACAGGGTCCAATCCGTGCAGGCACGAGACTGCAACCGAATGCGTGGAATGGAGGTGCACGACGGCGCCGGCCTTTGGACGCTTGGCGTACATCGTCGCGTGCAGAAAGGCTTCCTTGGTTGGCTTGTCGCCGCTGAGCAGCGTGCCGCTTGCATCGAGACGCGACAATCGCGTGGGATCGAGCGTGCCGAGGGACGATCCCGTCGGCGTCATCAACCACCCGCCGTCGTCAAGCCGCACCGAGATGTTACCGGTCGAGCCATGCGTCAGGCCGCGGCTGAACAGCGATGCGCCTGTTGTGCAGATGGCGTCGCGGCTTTTTGATTCGCCACTCACGTCAGCTTCTCCCACGCCTTGAGGAAGAAATCGGGTGCGCCAAAGTTGCCGGATTTGAGTGCGAGAACGAGATCTGTTCCACCGATGCTGCGCGTCCACGGCACCCCCGGATCAATCTCGGGGCCAATTTCGAGCGCCGTCACGCCAAGGCCATTGACCACCGCGCCCGATGTCTCGCCGCCGGCGACGATGAGGCGCGTGAAGCCGTTGGCGACAAGATTTTTGGCAACGGCCGCTAAGATGCGTTCGACCAAAGCGCCGGCTTCGTCGCGGCCGAGCTTCTCCTGCACCTTTTGAATCGTCTCCGGATCGGCACTCGAATAGATCAGGATGGGCCGTTCGGCCGGTTGCGCTTGCGCCCAGCCAGAGACGGATTGTTCGGTCGTCGTGCCTCTGGCGATGTCGAGCGCGTCGAGTTTCATGTGCGGGACGCCCGATGTGATCGCCGCTTCCACCTGCCCGCGTGTCGCGGCACTGCACGAGCCCGCGAGAATAGCCGCGCGGCCGGCCGGCGCATTCATTTGCGTCGGCGCTGGCGTGGATTTCATCAATCCCTGACGGACGAAGTTGGCGGGCAGGCCAAGTGCAACACCGGATCCGCCAGTGATCAGCTTCATATCGGCGACAGCCGTGCCCATGTCGACCAGATGCTTGTCGGTGATGGCGTCCACAACAACGTATCGCTCTCCGCGCTTGCGGGCTTCAGCAATGGCTGTGCTGATGGCGTCGGCGCCCTTGTCGACAATCGTGAAAGGGACGAGGCCGACCTTATGCTGGGTCTGACGGGCAAGGACGCGAACCAGATTGCTATCGCGCATTGGCGTCAGCGGGTGATCCTTCATCGGGCTTTCGGCGAGTGGTACATCGCCGGCGAAGAGATTACCAAGATAGACCGTGCGCTTGTTGGTCGGGAACGCCGGGCAGACGATCGCCAGATCTGCTCCGACGCGATTGGCGAGCGCGTCGGCGACTGGGCCGATGTTGCCCTTGTCGGTCGAATCGAAGGTCGAGCAGTATTTGAAGAAGAGTTGTTTGGCGCCGCGGGCCAGCAACGCGTCGGCGGTGGCGAGCGACATGGCGACGGCTTCGGCGGACGGGTTCGTGCGCGACTTCAGCGCGACGACGACGGCGTCGAAGCCGTCGAGTTTCGTGGTCGCGTCGGGCACCTGCATCACTTGCAGCGTCCGCATGCCGGCGCGCGTCAGCATCAGCGCCAGGTCGGTCGCCCCGGTCAAATCATCAGCGATACATCCGAGCAGCATTTTTCACACCCGGCCGCTGGACCAGGCTCCCCTCATGTCAGACTGGACGCTTGTAGCATGCCGCACTCGACTTACCAGTCGGTAGCCGGTGGCCTGGCCGATCGAATGGCGGACATGATGGTAATGGCGGTCCCGGCAGGGGTCGAACCCGCGGCCTTCGCGTTCGAAGCGCGACGCTCTATCCAGCTGAGCTACGGAACCATTGTGGCCATTGCAGCGTCCTTCTAGCAGGACATCAGGCGCTTGGGAATGGACGTTACGGAGCTCAATTCCGGCTTGAGAGTGCCAATCGGCAGGCGAGGCCGACAAACACAGCGGCAAGGATGTATTGCGGCCATCGTGCGAATGGGGTGGGCCGGCTGATGTGGCCACGCAATTGTTTCGCGGCCAAGATCACTGCGCCGTTCACAATCAATCCGATCAGGTTCAGAACTGTTGCCAGCACAAGGATCTGCAGTGCCACGTTGCCGTTTTCGGGCCTGATGAATTGCGGCAGTAAGGCCAGCATGAACAGAACCATTTTTGGATTGAGCAGATTGGTCAGCAGCCCCTGCGTAAACATCCGCGCCAGGGAATGCTTCGGTTCTCGATGCGATGGCAGTGACCGCAGCGTAGGCACTTCCCGGATCGTTGTCTACGCGAGATAGAGAAGATTCGCAGCATCCACCCACCGCACGAAATCGTAGGCGAAAGGCACCACCAGGAATAGCTGAGATAGCCCGAGGGCAACCGCTATGGCATGAACATATGTCCCGGCCTGAATGCCGGCCAGCGTCGCAAATCTGGCCGCGTGTCCTTGATTGACGCTGCGCGATGCGATCAGCAGCATGTCCGGTCCCGGCGTCGCCGTCAGTGCGATGCAAGCGGTGGCAAAGAGCAGCAAGGTGGCAAAATCGGGCATCGATCAGACTCCAGTCGCTCTTGGTGGCAGCGCTGCATACTAGTTGTCTGCTGGCTATTTGCCTTCTGGCCTAACGCTTCGCAATCAATGCCTGCTGTCGTGGTCAAAAGCGCCCAGTCGAGTTGCATGCCGGCGCACCAGCTCTAGTCCGAGGGCGGTTGGCCGCAACGCCGGCGCGCGATCATAAATCTCAATTCCTGCGCGCGCGCCAAAAATGCGTTTGCCGTAACAAATGAGGCTTTCAACCGACTGCATGATGAAGACAATGACCGGCAGGACATCGGCGTAGGCGCGCTCCGCTTCGTCCTCGCGGCCCGCCTCGAGCAGGCGCCAGATCGCAACCGAACGATCGATCGTATCCGGGGCAAGGATCATGCCGGAACAGCCCGAGCGCCAGTTATCCGTCAACTCAAGGCCGCCGCGGCCATTGAGGACGGGGACGCGGCCAGCCGTCGCGTCGATCACGCCCTTGATATCAACCACCGGCCCTTCGCCTTTCAACAGCCGGACATTGGGATGTTGCGTAACGAGGTCGCGGATTTCGTCGGCCGTTAAGCCGCGCCCCATATAGGCCGGCGCGTTCTGGATTGCGACCGGCAGCGTCGTTGCGTCAGCGATGCGCCCAAAGAACCGGATATACTCGGCGCCCGCGAACGCACCGACCGCCGGTGGTTGCAGGATCACGTAGGCCGCCCTGACACTTTCGGCGTGCCGCACTTGCGCGATCTGCTCTGCGACGGAGTTGCCATAGATCGTGAAGTAGGTTGGAAGGCGACCGCTGACATCATCCGCCACCCAATCCATCACCTGCCGCCTTTCGGCTTCTGTGAGTTTAGAAACCTCGGTCGCAAGGCCCAGTGCGCCGATGGCTGCGGCGTTGCAACCGAGGCAGATTTCCACCTGGCGTCGCATCGCCGCTCGGTCCAATGTCTCGTCCTTGTTGAAAAGGGCGTAAAGGATGGCATGGATGCCCTTGTGCATCTGATGATCTCTCGAGCGAAGCGCGCAAGTTGAAAGTCTCAGGGTACAATGCCGGTTGCCGTCAGGCCACGGTCTTCGCGACGCAACCGTGTTAGTTCACCAAGTCCTTCGCGAAATCCGAGCGGCGGTAGGATGACCACAGCGGCGCCCGATGGCATGGCCACACGGAACTCGATTCCCTGTCCCTGCCAAAGCTGCGTTGCAACATCCGCACTGACCGCCACTTCGGCCTCCATCAGGCATCCGCTGCTCATGCATTGGTCGAACGGTTCGCGGACGACCCGGCCCGGCAGCAATAGCGAAAGGGCGTCACCGCCGGTCAATGCCTGCTCTACAAAAACGCGCCACAATACGATCTCGCGGCCAGCCACGGCATCGATGACAAAGTGGGAAACAACGCGGCCGCCGTCAGCCCCATCGGCACCACGCAGCACGTCCGCTCGAATGAGCGCACAGCGTTGACGGGTGCCGACACGGCCGCAACGGATGTCCCAGGCGCCAATGGTCCGATGCAAGCGCGGCGGCAGTGTGTGTGCCAGACCATCGCTACTCTCAACGGACAGTGCGGGGACTGTAGCACCCCAAGGCCACGACCAAATCCCATCGTCGAACGCATGGTGCGTCATCGCACAGACCCGCACCGACCAGCTTTGCCGTAGTCGATATCCGGCGAACGTTTCGCCGAGTTTGCCAACCAGTGACTTCAATCGGTCGCAGGTGGACCGCCTTGGCCCGCGCGGCAGCGCGCGCTCGAACGGCGCTGCGGCTTCACTCTGCATCGCCGCGACAAAATGAGAGCGCCCAGGCGAATGACCAGCGTCTATCGGTTGCGCCGCTGTTAGCGCGCCCACTATCAAGCCTGCCGCCATCCCCATGCGACGCATAGCGCAGACACCCCCCGATTCCCACATCCCAGGCTAGCCGATGATCGCATCGGTCCGATAGTGCCCGGCGGTATCAGTCAAGCGCTAACCGTCGCCGGGCTTCTGCGAGGAGTTCCTCCCGACCAGGGGCAAAGTCCCGGGCGATCCACCAATCTTCAAGACGGCTCAACATTGCTCCCAGCCGTGCATCGGCGGTCATGCCTTCCGCCATCAAGTCGTTGCCGCTGACTGGAAACGTTGGCCGCGACCACCGCTCCGGCAAGGTCAACTGTTCACGCCAAGCGCGATTACTCGGCGCGGCTCCGGACCGGGCCCAGGCCGTGAGTGTCGCTGCCCTGAAAGCCGCTGCTCCTTGCCGGTAAAGCGCAGACTTGGCGTCGCTGGGGGCGACCGCGTCGCCAACAAGCAGCGCCGACGTCGCGGCAAATTCCAGCGCCTTGATCTCGTCCCGCGACAAGCGCAGTCGTGCGCCGAGGCGCAACGCATCCTCCCGTGTTTGAACCGCAAGCGCCGCCAGCCTCAACATCGGGTCAGGCGGGTAGCCCACAGCCTGTTCAATGCCAATCAACCTTTCCAGTCCAGATGGCGCGGCAACCAGCCCCAGGATCGGCGTAAGATAGCCATGCGTCTGCATCGCGTCGACGATCGGCATCACTGCATCGGCCACAAGCAGCTTCAGCAATTCCACCCGAATGCGTTCAGCCGACAGTTGCCCAATTCCTGCTCGCTCTGCGTCGCAGGCGGCAAGGCCCTCGGCATCGAGACGGCCAGCCGAGAGTTCCGCCGAGAACCGGAAGAATCGCAAGGTCCGCAAATAGTCTTCACGAATGCGTTGACGCGCATCGCCGATGAAACGCACTCGCCGCGCAGCTAGGTCGGACATGCCATCGGTGAAATCGTAAACGGTCCCCGCGCCGTCACAGAACAGCGCATTGATCGTGAAATCGCGGCGCAGTGCATCCTCGCGCCAATTGGTCGTGAAGGCGACGGTGGCGCGACGGCCATCGGTCGCGATATCACGGCGCAACGTTGTCACTTCATGCGCGGTATGATTGACCATCACCGTCACCGTGCCGTGATCGATTCCAGTCGGGATTGTTTTGAGATGCGCCGCCTGCGCCGCAGCAATGGTCTGCTCGGGCGTTGCCGTCGTCGCGATATCAATATCACTAATCGACCGGCCGATCAGCGCATCCCGAACCGTTCCGCCAACGACACGAGCCGCATGCCCTTGCGCGGCGAGTGACGCCAAAACCACTTGTGTCTCGGCCTTGGCAAGCCAAGCCGCGCCGGCTAGCCGGCGATGATGGATCTGAGACTGCCTCGTGGTCATGATGGTCGCTCTGCCGCCACGTCAGCGCATGCGGCCCGGTTCAATCTTGCCGTCCTTCAACACGGTAGGCTCATAGACTTGGCCCGGTTTGCCGCCAGAAACGTCACCGAACAGAACTAGCGTTGCAATGACGGCAAAGGCGCCTGCTACAAATAACCAGATCAGCGGCGCTTCATTCAGCACCTGCGACGCCGGCGCGCCGTCTCGCCGCATTAGCATCATATAGGCCACGTAAGCCGCCGCTGGCATCAGAAACAGAACGACATTTTCAACGACGACCCGGATCATTCGAACATCAGCCTCTCATGCAGGTTCCGTAGCATACCAGCCGTCGCGCCCCAGATATAGCGATCACCGTACGGCATCGCCCAGAACGCGCGTTGACGGCCTCGCCATTCCCGCAAGTGGTGCTGATGGTTGTTGACGTCCATCAGGAACGCCAACGGCACTTCAAACGCATCTGCTACTTCGCCCTCGTGCAGAGCCAGCGTGAACCCAGGTTTGACCAACCCGACCACCGGCGTAATGGCAAACCCGGTTCCGGTTCGATAACCGTCAAGGAAGCCGATCACCTCGACATGCGCGCGGCTAAGGCCGATTTCTTCCTCGGCCTCGCGTAGCGCGGTTTCAACTGGCGAACCATCTTCTGGGTCCTCACGCCCACCTGGAAAAGCGATTTGTCCGGCGTGCTTCGTCAGATGATCGGTGCGTTGCGTTAGCAGCACAGTCAATTCCGACCGCAGCACGATCGGCACCAGGACGGCAGCTGGACGCGGGGTTTCCATGACAGCCAGATCCGCGCTCAGCTCTGGATTAAGATCCCAGTCGCTGCGACCATGCGCCCGCCCGGAATTGGGATCGAATAGCGTATCGGCTGGCCGCGTATGCAGCCTAGATGCGATACGCTCGCGAAATCCGCGCTCGGAGAAAAGCGATCCAGCCATGATTCTCCCGCCATTCATCCCGCGAGCTTATGGCTGGCGGCGGAACCCTTGGCAATCCCGTTTGCCGGAACGGAGTTTACCGTTGGCATGTCGGACAATAAAAGGTCGAACGTCCGGCTTGTACTTTGCGTTTGATGACCCCTACACACCCCATACGTCGGCATTTTTCACCAGCCCTTCCATAGACGTCGAAGGCATGCTGGAAATAGCCGAGACCGCCCTCCGCATTCTTGTAATCCCTGAGCGTCGATCCACCCGCGCCGATCGCCTCTTTGAGGACAGAGATGATGGCCGGCACCAGACGATCAGCGCCGGGCCTTGGTTTTCCTGACCGGTCGGTGAGGCGGTTCGACCGTGTCAACGGTGACAACTCCGCCCGCCATAGTGCCTCCGATACGTAGATGTTGCCTAGCCCTGCGATGATCCTCTGATCGAGCAGGAAGGCCTTGAGGTGGGTCTTGCGGCCGTGTGCACGAGAAGCGATAAAGTCTGCGGTCAGGGCACCATTGAGCGGCTCAATACCTAGGTCGGCGAACAGCTCATGCGTTGCGAGGGCGCCTGGTTCGATCATGATCATATAGCCGAAGCGGCGCGCGTCGTTGTAGGTGACGGTCGCTCCGCCCGACATATGAAACACAACATGATCGTGCTTGTCGTGCGAACCTGCATCTTGCGCAAACTCACCGAGTTGGCGTGCATTGGCGCCGCCGAGTTCCGAAATCGTAAACCGCCCGCTCATGCCGAGATGCATCGCGAGTGTCTCACCGCCTTCGATATGCGCGACGAGATACTTCGCACGGCGCTCCAGCGAAACGAGCCGGCGGCCTTCAAGGCGCTTGGAAAAGTTGTCGGGAAAGGGAAAACGCAAGTCTTTCCGCCGTTGTTCTACGCGTTCAAAGCGGCGGCCCTGCATGACCGGGACGAGCCCGCGCCGTACCGTCTCGACTTCAGGGAGTTCAGGCACAGCAGCTCCTTGCGTGCGGTGTTAGGCTTGGCGAAGTAACACGCGGTGGCGTCAAACACCTGAACGGTTTGATGTGACCAGCACCAGCCCTTCTATTCCAGTTGCCAGCGGCGTGCGAGAGTGGGAGGATTCAAGCGACCTCGTCGCAAAGGAGCGCCCGCCATGCCCCCCAAGCACCCAGCCGCAACTGCCGTCACTGCTCTCGCCATGCCGGCGCAAGACGAATTGACGGCGGAACTGAAGGCGTATTTCGAAAAATGTCAGGAAAAGCTCGGGTTTGTCCCGAACGTGCTCAAGGCCTACGCTTTTGACAATGGTAAGCTCAAAGCCTTCATCGATATGGTCGACGACCTGATGCTGGCCGACAGCGGCTTGACAAAGCTTGAGCGCGAGATGATCGCCGTGGCGGTGTCGGCGGTCAATCACTGCCATTATTGCCTGACGGCGCATGGCGCCGCCGTCCGCCAACGGGCGAAAAGCAATGACTTCGGCGAGGTCGTCGCTCAGAACTGGCGCGCTGCTGAGCTGCCCAAACGCCAAATCGCGATGCTCGAATTCTCCGTCAAACTGACTGAACATCCCGACAAGATGGTCGAAGCCGACCGGCAGGCACTCCGGGATGAGGGCTTTACTGACCGAGATATCTGGGACGTCGCCGCCGTCGCCGCCTTTTACAACATGTCCAACCGCATGGCAGCCGCAACCGAAATGCGCCCCAACCGCGAGTATCACGCCATGGCCCGTGTCAAGGGCTGATTCCGACTTTGGCCGATCCGCTGGCCTGGCTGCTACTTCGGCAACCGAAGGGTTGGCGGACGACGCCCGCGTTCACGCCCGGGAACGAAATCTGTAACGCGCTGTTATCATAAGTGTTAATGGTGTGGCCGTTCTACTTATCCACAGGATATCCAGTCTTTGCTAGGTTACGAACGCCGTGAGCTTTTCGCGGCGACCCCCGGGCCGACTGGCCTGGCAATCTGGAAGTCGGCGGGAATGAGCGTGGCGGACCAAGATCAGCCGGAAAGAGCGGCACCAGATACCATGCCGTCCGGCGAAGCTATGGCGGCTCAGATCCCTGCTGAACTGCTAAGCTCGCTTTGTCGCCACTTGAACGACGACCCCGCCTCTGAAATCAAAGTCAGCGAGCTGAAACGCGCGGCGAGCCTGGCACTGCTCGATCATCGGATGGAACAGGCGGATCGCCTGCTCGCTGAGGCCGAAGCCATCGACGTAGCGGCCGCCAATCAATCCTTGGAAAACAGCCGCACTCGCCTGCCGTTCGCCGCTGCGACGAGAGCCGCACGCGGCACCCTCGCCGTCATCTGTAACGACGAACGCCAAGCCGCCAAGCACTATGCTGCAGCCTGCCGCAGCTTATCATTCCGCGACACAGCCGGCCGCTGGCAACTGACGATGGCCGAGGGGCGGTTGCTGCTTCAGCTCGGCCGCAAGCAGAATGACCCGCTCGTCTTGACCGAGGCGATCGCCACGTTCAAAGCGGCGGTCGCCATGCTCGACCCCGGTGCGCCGATCCTGCAGCGCGCCGAAACCAATTTTGTGCTGGCTGAAACGCTGATTGAAGCTGGACGCATGGTCAGCGATACCATCGGCGACATTCAGGCCGCGAGTGTCCTGGAAATTGCCATCGCACAGTTTGCCGAAAGCGGTCGCGAACACGAGCGAGGAGCTGCGGAAATTATGCTCGGCCAATGTCTCGATCGCCTTGGCCAAGCACGTAGCGACCCGCGCCTGGTCGCCGAAGCAGCGAATCTTATGGAATCCGGGCTCAATCGCAGTGGCGCCATCAACCCTAGCGAACACGCCACCATCACACGCAGCCTCGGCGCGACACTCTATGCGCTCGCCGAACTCAATCCATCGCCGCACAATTTTGCCCGCGCGGCCGCCGCTCTCGAACGGATAGAAACTGACCGGAATGCCAGCCAACTCGCAGTTGATAATGCGCTTGTTGGGATCAAGCTTGGTACCGCGCTCGCCCGCGCCGGCGCCGGTATCGGCGATGCAGCGATGATCCGGCGCGGCATCGATCGGCTTTTGTCCACCATCGCTGCAGCCGGCGGGAACACGACAAGGCCGCCGATCCTTGCCGCTCGCATGAGCCACGCGGAAGCCTTGTTGTCACTCGGCGAACAGGAAGCCGTCGCCACATCTTACGAAGAGGCAGCCCTCATCTATGCTGACTTGGTGGCGGATATGCGCGGCCGACCGTCGTCGTTGATCGCCGCCCATGCTTATAGCGGCCTTGCCGACGCACTGCGCGCCACGGCCGCCATGACCGGTATCACCGAGCGCTTGACCGATGCCATCAGCGCGAAACGCAAAGCCCACGACATATTTGAAAAGGCCGGGGACGGACCCAATGTTGCAAAAATCGAGCGTGATCTGCGCGCGATATATGATCTCGCCCATTTGATCGACGTGAAGAGCGCTTTCGCCAAGTCGGCATAGACAAAGCGACAACTGCGCTACTCCATCCGACGCGAACGATCGGTGTCGGGCGACGTCGCAATCTCTTTGATCAGCTTCTTCAGCACCGACTCCCCGAATGCCTCGAAACCTTCAGCGCTTACGGCAAATGCATTGGGCCCGCCGATAACATTATCCTCATAGTATTTGAGCAGCCCGCCCGGTGGATGCGTATGTCCGGGATTGATCGCCAGCGGCACCGCCGAGATAATTGCAAGGCCATTGATCGTTACCCCTTTGGCAACGGCCTCATCGCGTGCCATGCCAACATCGCGGCCATGATTGTGCGTGCCGTCACCGGAGACATCGATCACCCGCCGCTCTGCGCCATAGGGACTTCGCGCCAGCTGAGCCATCGCGAAATCGATCGCGGGGCCGATTCCCGTCCGATCGGCGAATGGGCGAGGCGCCGCAAGTAGATCAACGGCAAACTTCTCCGCGTCATCTCGGTTCGCAATGATCCGCCAGTCGACAATGACGGCTTGCGCAGCCGCACCCGACCACTCCGAGAATTGCACTGCAATTTTCTTGTGCGGTCCGGCAGCAATGGCGTTCAGCACAAGACGATTGGTGATCGCCGTCGCGTAGCCCTCGCGCTGCAGCTTGAACTTTTGCGCGTCGACACTGCGTGAAACATCGGCAGCAAGAACCAGAACGAGATCAACGACTTCGGTCGCACGGGCTGACAAGCTGCCAGCCCAGACCATCATCGCCGTCATGCCAGCAGCCAGTAGACCCTTGGGAATACGAATGTGCATCAGGCGTCCTCCGCGTGATCCCCTTCCCCTGGGCCGTCAGTCTAGACCGGGAATGCAAAGAGCGACACCAGAGATTACCATTGCGCGGGCGCAGACGTCGTTGTGACCGATACGGAATAGGAAGGATAGCGGGCCTCGGTGGGACTGAGAAACCTGCGCAATAGCGTTGTTCACGCGTACTGCGCCGTGGCTTGGCGCCAACCTTACAAATCGGAACAGCGGACCTTCTGCGGCGCAATCCGGCCTAAGAGGCCTATTGCGCCCCACGAGGCAACGAGGCCCGCCATTGCTGTCCCCCTCACGCGCTCCGATACAGCTTGGTCATCGAGAATTCGCGATGGCCGAGGGCTTCGGCGGCGGTGAGGCGGCCGTTCGAGGTGCGGATGATCATGTCAATCAGCGCGTCGCCGGCACTGTCGATGGTTTGGTCGCGGCGCAGTATGCCGGTCACGTCAAGGTCGATGTGCTCGGGCATGGTGCGCAGCGTCTTCGGATTGCCGGAGATCTTGATGACAGGCACGATCGGATTGCCGATGACGTTGCCCTGGCCGGTTGGGAAGGTGTGCACGACGTAGCCGCCGGCGGCCATTAGTGTGACGCACTCAGCGGCAGCGGATGAGGTGTCCATGTAGTAGAGGCCGGGGCCTTTGGCGGGCGCTTCGGCGGCATCTAGCGCGTCGATATAGCGGCATAGGCGGCCGATCTTCTCGAGATTGCCGAGGGCTTTCTCCTCGATGGTGGTCAGGCCGCCGGCGATGTTGCCCTTGGTCGGCTGGCTGTCGGAGAGGTCATCGGTTTTGTGCGCTTCGATGACGTCGTCCTGGTAGGCTTTCCACATTTTGTACCATTTCTCGGAGACGCCCTTGTTGATCGCGCGCTCCTTGCAGATGTGTTCGGCGCCGGTGATTTCGGAGGTTTCGCCGAAGACGCCATAGATGCCTTTCGGGATCAACTTGTCATACATGTTGCCGACGGTCGGGCAGGACGAAAGGCCGGTGGTGGTGTCGCTTTCCCCGCATTTGGTCGAGACCCAGAGGTCGGCGATGCCGCACTCTTCGCGCTGGAGCTCGGACGCCCACTGGACGAATTCTTTGGCTTTGTAGGAGGCCTTGGCGATGGTTGCGATGTCGCCGTGACCTTCGATGCCGAAGCCGACGACGGGCTTGCCTGTTTTGGCGATGCCGTCGACGACGCGCTTGGTCCAGCTGTCTTCGATCCCGATGACGACGACGGCGGCGACGTTCGGATTGGAGCCAGTGCCGATCAGCGTGCGGAAGTGGAGATCAAGGTCGGCACCGAATTGGAGACGGCCATAGGCGTGCGGGATCGCCATCGTGCCTTTGATGTTGTTGGCGACGGCTTCGCAGGCTGAATTGGATAGATCATCCAGCGGCAGGATGACGACATGATTGCGCACGCCGACGCGGCCGTTCTCGCGCCGCCAGCCGTGGAAGGAGAGGTTCGATTTGGATTTGGCGGCGGATTTTGCTGGTGCTTTGGAAGCCATGGCTTGCGTGATTCCGATTGAGAACGGGACGGGTCGGGGGGCTGGTAGAAGAATGACCGCGCAGCGGCGCGTTTTACCAGCGCTTGGTCTTCATGTTGTGGGTGTGGACGTGATCGCCTTTCTTGGCGTCAGCGACCATTTTGCCGACGTCTTCGCCGTACTTGATGACGGTGTCGCCCTTCTTCATGTCCTTGAGTGCCACCTTGTGGCCGATCGGAATGTCGGCGTTGGCTTTCACCGAGGTATCCTTGTCGACCTCAGTTATGACGCCGTCCATAGTGGAGCCGCCCTTTAAATCTTCGACGACGATGACGCCGACATTGTCTTTCGGGCTATGCACCAGAAACTGGGGCATGTTGCGTTTGGCCATCGGCAAACCTCTGTGCTTGGACGATTTTGGGTGTTCAGGTAGGATCATGGGGCATTTCACTAGGTCTTATATAAGATGAGCGCGTTCTTCGCAACGGTATGAATAGGGATGGGTCCACTGCATGACGAGCGTCGGGAAGGGAACTGACGCGCGACCGCTCTACGCCCAAGTTCGCGAAACATTGATTGAGCGGATCCATTCCGGGGTGTGGAAGCCCGGCCAGTTGTTGCCGAACGAATTCGAGATCGGCGCGGAACTAGGGGTCAGTCAAGGGACGGCTCGCAAAGCGCTGGACTCGCTTGCAGCGGATAATCTGGTCGTGCGGCGGCAAGGACGGGGGACGTTCGTCGTCGAGCATACGCCCGCCAACGTCTTATTTCGCTTCTTCAATATTTTTGAGGATGCCGGCGGACAGATCCTGCCGGAGAGCGATGGTGCAAAGCCGCATTTGATGAAGGCATCGTTGGAGGAACAGCGGGCGCTGTCGATCGGCCGGGATGCCAAGGTGATCCGAGTTCGAGCGGGTCCGGCGGCACAAGGGTCGGCCTTTCATCGTCGAAGTCATGGTACTGCCGGAGCATCTGTATCCTGGGCTTGCCGGGCGGCCGGAAGTACCCAACACAGTCTATGATCTGTTCCAGAAGGAGTTTGGGCTGCTGGTCGCGCGGGCTGAGGAGCGCGTGACAGCGGTACTGGCCACGGTGGAGGATGCCAAGGCGCTCGGCATTGCGATGGGTGCGCCGTTACTGCGCATCTCCCGGATCGCCTATGGGTTGGATGACGTCCGGTTGGAATGGCGGGTGAGCCTGTGCCAGCTGGATGGTGCGCACTACTTCGCGCGATTGAAATAGCGGGCGGCTGCAGCGGGTCCTCCAGCGGACCGCCGAGCGGTTGATTTACGCGGGTTTCCCGATAGACTGCGCCGACAAAAGGGGGCAGCTGGCAGGAATACCGGTTTGCTGAACCTCATAACACTCAAGGGAGGATCATGATGCCTAAAGGGAAATTGCGGATTTGCGCGGCGGTGATTGCTGGAGCGCTGTTGGCGGTGCCGCTCGTGACAATGCCGACATCCAAAGCAGTCGCGCAGGCCTATCCGTCGAAGCCGATCAACATCATCGTCGTTTTTGCGGCCGGTGGTCCATCGGATACCATAGCTCGGCTGTTGTCTGACCATCTGGGCCGTCAGTTCGGTCAGCAATTGATCATCGAGAACGTGGCTGGAGCGGGTGGTACGACCGGAACCGATCGAGCGGCAAAATCTGCTCCCGACGGATATACGATCCTGACGCACCATAGCGGGTTGACGGCGGCGCCGGCCCTTTATGCCAATCTCAAGTACGATGCGAAAACGGCATTCGAACCGCTCGGCCTGATCAACACGGGGCCGATGGTGATGTTGAGCCGCAAGACGCTCGAGACCAAGAACATGGCTGAACTCGTCGCATTTTTGAAGGAAAAGGGTGACAAGGCGACGATCGGATTCGCTGGCGTCGGGTCCAACTCCTATGTGTGCGCGACGGTTCTGCAGCAGCTCATTGGCACGAAATTGTCGATGGTCGCTTATCGCGGGACGGGACCTGCCATGAACGATTTGGTCGGCGGGCAGATCGACGTGCTGTGCGATCAGGCGACGACAGCGGTTCCCCAGATCCAGGGCGGTACTGTTAAGGCCTATGCGGTGACGTCTGGCGATCGGCTTGGCAGCCTGCCGAACGTGCCATCGAACAAGGAAGCTGGATTTCCAGGGCTTGAAGTCACGATCTGGAATGGCGCCTATGCACCAAAAGGCACCCCGAAAGATGTGATCGAGAAGTGGAATGCGGCGATTGGGAAATTTGTCTCCGATCCGGCGATCGTTGAACGATTTGCGCAAACGGGAACGGTACCGTTCCCGACCAATATGCGATCGCCGGCGGCGCATGCCAAATTCCTCGAGTCGCAGTTTGGTTTCTTTGAAAAGATGTTCGCGGCAGCCGGCGTGAAGAAGGAAGAGGCGAAGTAAGAGATCCGCTGGCACTCTCCGCAATGTGACGTTCCTTGAACGGCCGGCTCGATCTTGAGTCGGCCGTTTCGACTTTATTAATCGTTTGCGACCTATAAATTTCGAAAGTGTTTAGACGCGGTTGCGCTTCGAGAACGGTTGCGCCTGCCAAAATCGGAGGGTTTATGCTTCGCAAGACTTTGACGGCGCTCGTTGGAATCACAGGATTCGCACTCGCCTGTTCGCCGGCAACGGCGTTCGATGTGAGTGAAATCGGTTCATTCCATGTCGGTGGCAATAATGTGAACATTGCCGATTTTCCGCAACGCGAAGTGCAGGTTGCCAATGGCGGACCGCTGCTGAAATACGACGTCAATGGCGACTTTGTCACCGGCCAGATGTACGTGCAGTTCGTCAAGCTCAAGGTCGCGAAGGCCAAGTATCCACTGTTGATGTGGCATACGGGCGGCGCGACTGGCGCATCCTGGGAGACGAAGCCCGACGGTAAGCCCGGTTGGCAGCAATATTTCCTCAACGCCGGGCACAACACGTATGTCTCGGATGCCGTCGAGCGTGGGCGTGCATCGTGGTCGCGCTATCCTGAGGTGTTCAAGTCGGAGCCATATTTCCGCAGTAAGAAAGAGGCCTGGGAGATTTTCCGCATTGGCGCCGACGACAGCTATTCGAGCGATCCTGGCAAGCGGGTTGCCCTTCCTGGGCAGCAGTTTCCGGTCGAAGCTTTTGAGCAGTTGAACAAGCAGATCGTGCCGCGCTGGGCGACCAATGACGATGCCATTCAAGCCGCCTACAACGCGCTGGTCGCCAAGGCCTGCCCTTGCGTGATCATGGCGCACGGCCAGGCTGGCGGTTTTGCGATGCGCGCGGCTCTTGCCATGCCCGACAAAGTGAAGGGCATCATTGCAATCGAGACGCCGTATCCGCCGGAGGCCGACAAAACGGATCTGCGCGCCGTGAAAGGTATTCCGCAGCTGTTCGTCTGGGGCGACAACATCGACAGCGTCGCTTATTGGAAGAATGCCTACAATGGCCGGCCGCGCGCTTATTTCGAAGCGGTCAAGAAGATGGGCGCCAACATCGAGTGGCTGCATCTGCCGGCTGCAGGCATCAAAGGCAACACGCACATGGTCATGATGGACGCCAATTCGGATGTGGTTGCCGGCCGGGTGCAGGCTTGGATGACGCAGAATGGCATGATGCAGAAGTAAGCTTGGCCTAGCAGATGTAATTACGGCCATCGGGCGATGTTGACCGCGCCCGATGGCCACGTCCGGCGTAGCGGCCGTCCCGTGGCGTCTTTTCAGCCGATCGACGAGGCAGCCGATCGGCGCCTCATGCGGGAAATTCCAGCCGGTGTCGACCAAGTGCCCGGTGCACCTTGAAGGCAGTTGTTGGCTCACGACGACTCGCCGCCGACAGTCGGTCTTTGGCTACCGCGCTGCTTGAAATGATCACGCCCGCCACCGTCAGTCCAGAGCAATGGGCCGCCGGGTGTCCCCGTCGGAGGTCGAGCGACCGCGCAGATTCAACAGTCTCGGGTTAGATGATGGCAGCGCATCGATGTCTCTTATCTCTACACTGCGTCGATCAAGCTATTGATACCCAACACGTTACCCCCAAGCGGACAGTTTAATTTTCTGCGCCAACACGTCTCATTTTCATGAGAGCGGACGCCAACCGCGTGGGCGCCAAAATTGGTCGATGGAACCGCGATATTCACAATCCTGCAGCGCGTCAGCGGCTGCGTCTGCACTAGTTCCCCAGGGCTCATCTCGAAAGCCGATCGCTTTGGTGTGGAGTTCAGTTGCCGGTGACACTTGCCGTGATCGAAGCAATCACCTTTGATGCCATGGTGAAGGCGACGTCGCGATCCGCGATGCGGTGGCGTCGAGCGATCCAGCGGAAGTCCGAGTAGACAGTCCACACGTCCCCGTTCGCGTCCTGGTGGACGAGGAGCCGCACCGGCCAATCGAGCCCGGCTACAGGATTTGCCGTCAGAAATTGCGCGCCTAACGCCGGATTCCCGAAGATCAGCAGTGTCGACGGGCGCAGCTTGATTTTCGAATCCGAGGCTAGCTTCGCCTGATCGACGGCCATGAAGAACGTGATGCCCTTTGCGGCGATGTCGGCCTTGAGGCGCGCGATGGTCTCGTCAAAGGTGTAACCACTCTTTACGCGCACTACGCCGTCTTCCGCAGTGCCTTGCTCCGCCGCTGCCGGGAACGTGACATTGACCAGTGACAGCATCACCATGGATGACAGAATGACGACACAGCCGATGCGGATAAACCTTGGGAACATGATGCTCTCCATTGATTGTGCGTTCCTGAGCCAATGCAGGAGCGTGGTCGTTCGAGAATGCCGAAATCCATGGCGCCTTTGAAATATCGACTTGCTTCGATTTTGATGTTCGGTGGCTATGAAGCAAAGTGCGGCTCCATCCGGCGCGCCAGGACGCCGGCAACCATGAGTGCCGCGGCGATGCCGGCGACGCATGCCGTCCAGCCGAAGCAATCGAATAGCAGGCCGAGCATGGCGCTGCCGGCGAGACCGCCGAAGAAGTAGCTCGCCAGATAGAGGCCGCTCGCCGCTCCTCGATCGGATTGCGCTGTGCGCCCGACATATCCGGTCGCGACGGCCTGCGCGAGGAACGTGCCAATGCCGACGAGCGTCAATCCGAGCAGCACGGCGGGAAGATGGGGCACGACCAGGAGCACGAGGCCTAGGCCCGCGATCAAGAGGCCGTTGACGAGTGCACCACGGTTCCCGAGCCTGGTGATGACCCTGCCGGCCAGCGGTGTTGTAAAAATGGACGGCAGAAAGACGAAGTAGACAAAGCCGAGCTGCATCGCACTGACGCTGAGCGGCGACCTGGCAAGCACGAAATTCACGTACGTGAACGTGCCAATGAACGCGAACAGGATGCAGAATCCTATGCCGAAAGTCGCCCGGAGTTGAGGCGAGCGTAGATGCATGCGCCAGGCTTGGAACGGCGTGCGGCCGGTCGGCGCCATCAATGCCATCGGCGGTGTGCGATGGATGGCAAGGAGCACGATTGCTGCGCCAGCGACGTTCAATGTAGCAAATGCGACGAAGCTCGCAGCAAGTCCAAGTTGCTCGGCGACTGCAGCGGAAACGAGCCGGCCGACGAGATTTGAGGCGACGTTGCCGGTGATGTATGCAGCAAAGGCTCCAGCAGCATCGGCGGTGCTGTACTCCTCGCCGAGATAGGCCAAGGTCAGCGTGAAGGCCGCAGCCATGCAAAGGCCCTGCGCGATGCGGAGCGACGCAAATGTCACGAGATCCGGAGCCCAGGCTAAGAGCGCCGTCGGTAGCGCGAGAAATAGCAGGCTCGTCACGATGCCGCGCCGCCGGTCGATGCGCCGGCTCAACAATGAAACCGTGAGGCCCGATATTGCCATGCCGAGTGTACTCGCATTGACGGCGAGTCCCATCGCGGCCGGACTGACATCATAAACCTTGGCAAGTTGCGGCAGGACCGCCTGCGCTGCAAAAAGATCGACGACTGTCAGGAACGCCATCAACCCGATCACCGTGTTGCGAACAAGAACCGCGGACGCACGGCGGTCTGCTTGCCGCATCATTCCCGATCGCGTGACTTTGATCATAGTGCTCTCGCCAATGCTAAGCTGAACCAACTGCGGACGTGACGCCGGGAGGAGGGCCACCTCGGCGGCACGTCCGCTTGCAACTGCCCAGGGGGGTGGCAGCACGCGACTACATGGCGTGTGGATCGGACTTCTCGTGCAGGATGTCCGCCGACAGTAGAACGACCGGCCTCCTGGTCGTGTTTTTCCACCAATGGCTGGTCGTGTGCGTTTCGCGGGCAACGTCGCCAGCGTTGTGCACGATCGGCGAGGCGCAGGTGCTCGCGTATTCGACGATCGTCCCAGAGACGATATAGATGATCGCCGGGCGTTCGGCGTGGCTGTGCCAGGCGACCACGCCACCGGGTTGGACAACAAGGCGTCGCAGGCGGAACTTGTGGTCCTTGAGGCGCGGCGCCTCGTTGGCAAGGTCGGTCGATGCAATCACCTTGTCCGTGACGTTTTTGTGCGCAGTGGGGCCCGACGTGCGCGCATTTGTCGTCATCTGATCCGCCGGGCATTCACCGGCGCTGACTGGCACGGCTGCGAGCCCCAAGGTACCGGCGACAAGCCCGCTGAATGCCAGCGTTCGGACAAGGTCGGGACGGTTCTTGCGTTTTATAATCATGATGCTGGTCTCCATGTGAGTGTTCGAGCGGCGGTGATCGCCGCAGCGGTAGGAGCGAGAATGTCGCGGCTCAGCACCGAACGGAAATAGCGATGCTCTCAGGTTTTGATGCTGCGCGGCTATCGATAGCGGCGCGCTATCGGATCGCATGCGAAACGGTATTTCCGCAGTTGGCCAAGGCTGACTATTGGATGAGGTGGTCGCGCCCACTTGAACAGCGCGGCCGGACTGATCCCCCGATACAAATCAGGAGAAGCAAAAATGTTGCGAAAAATGCTCTGCACGATCGTTGCAACCCTTGCCCTGGCTGCCCCTGCAGCGGCGCAAATGAATTGCGGTTCGATGCTGGACAAGTACTCGGCCGATATCGGCAAGATGGCGAACGTCAGCTCCGAGAGGCGCGCTGCGATGCACCGCATTGTGCTGCAGGGCTACGACCACTGCATGGCAGGCGACGAATTCAATGCGATGAAGTTCTTCGAGATGCTCGAGAAGAACCGACGCTGAGAGCCAACTGCCCATTGCTTCAGAGACATGGAAGGCGAGCTTCAAGCGCGCCTTCTTTTGTTTGATCGCATCGCAAAGCCAGTTACTTGCTGGCGACCAACAGGTACGTTCCCGATCGTGTGCGAGTTTCGATCGGGATATGCATCGGAATTCGCCGGTTCATGCAGGATCACGCCCGCGATCGGGTCGAAATCGCCGATCCAAGGCGCCCGCGCGATCACACTTTGCGTGTCGGCAAGACCCGCGTTCCAACGAGCTTCGATGCCCTGCGAGCTGAAATCGACGTCCTTGGTTTGATCTTCATTGGCAAGACGCGGCGTCATGAGCCTTACAACGTGCATTTGCGTCCTGCAGCCATAGTCGGCTAGGTCCTGAACATAAGCAGTCTTGCGCACGGACTCGGGAATATGCCGTGCCAGTTCGGATATGACGTGGCGCAGGCGATGTGTGTCCTGTTGACGTGTAATGTGGGTCGCGATGCGGCTCGAATATTGCACCTCCTTCTGGCGCTGCAGGACGTCCCAGATGGTCGCGGGTTCCGGCCCTGACGGGTTCCACAGATGCACCGCGAAGATCAGGGAATTGCGCCGCGGATAGTCCTCGAACACGACTTCACTTGGCGTGTTGGAGAGAATTCCGCCGTCCCAGTAGAGTTCTTCACCGATTCGGATGGGCGGGAATGCCGGTGGCAGCGCGCCAGATGCCATGATGTGCCGGAGATCAATCCGCGTATCGCGACTGTCGAAGTATTTCATGCGGCTGGTTCGGACCTCGGCAGCCCCGACGGTCAATCGCGGGGGGCACGCGTTGAGGCGAGCGAGATCGATCAGTTCATTGAGCGTCGTGCGCAGCGGCTGGGTGGAATAGTAGCCGGCACGGTCCGCTCCCAAGGGCACGTGCGCGCCTGCGAATGCCAGCGGATTCGGCTCGAAAAAACCCGGCAGGCCCGTCGTCAGGGTTTGCCAGAATGACAGGGTTTGCGAGAGTTGCGGAAAAACGGAGTTGATGCTCCACGGCGTCTTATGCGCCATGCGACGCCAGAACTCCCGTAACGCGGGCAACTGGTTCTTCGGCTCGTTTCCAGCGATAAGTCCGGCGTTGATGGCCCCGATCGACGTGCCGATGATCCAGTCGGGTGTGATGCCGGCTTCGCTCATCGCCTGATAGACACCGGCCTGATAGGCCCCGAGCGCGCCGCCGCCCTGGAATACCAGAACGACTTGACCCGGGATCTTCAATGCGGAATGCGCGTCGGATCCGTTGGACACGACGTGGCGATTGTTCGTGGTTGGATCGGCCATGCGGGCCTCCTTGGTTTGATCGGTCAATGTTATTGCGCCGTCCAACCGCCTTCGACCGGCAGCGCCGTACCCGTCATCGATGCGGCTGCCCCGGTGCAGAGGAATACGGCAAGCGCACCCAGTTGCTCGGTCGTCACGAACTGCCGTGTCGGCTGCGCGTGCAGCAACACGTCTTTGATGACCTGTTCCTCAGTGATACCGCGAGCCTTAGCAGTCTCCGGGATCTGCTTCTGAACGAGTGGCGTCAGCACGTACCCAGGGCAAATTGCGTTGACGGTGACGCCATCCTCGGCCGTCTCAAGAGCGATTGATTTCGTAAAGCCGACAATGCCGTGTTTGGCCGCAACGTAAGCCGACTTGAACGGCGAAGCGACTAGTCCGTGGGCCGAGGCGATATTGATGATCCGCCCCCATTTGCGCAGCTTCATTTCCGGCACCACCGCACGGGTCGCATGGAATGCCGACGACAGATTGATGGCGATGATCGCGTCCCATTTGGCCGGCGGGAACGTCTCGACTGCTGCGACATGTTGGATGCCGGCATTGTTGACGAGCACATCGACCTTGCCGAATGCGGAACGCGCGTCCTCGACCAGTTGCACGATGTCGTCCGGTTTCGACATGTCGGCGGCGGAGTAGGCCGTGTTGATATCGAAAGCCCGGGCAACTTCCGCTCGCGTTGTCTCGATCGCGGCTCTATCGCCGAAGCCGTTGAACATCACATTGATCCCGGCAGCCGCAAAGGCGCGTGCAATACCAAGACCGATGCCGCTGGTGGAACCGGTGACGATGGCGGACTTGCCCCGAAGCTCAGACGAACGTTGCATGGCATTCTCCTTTGCGTTCAGCCGTTGCCGGACGATGCAGCGATGCGCGACTTGATGTGCTTGTAGGCGACGGGAACGAGCGACAGCACCGCCAGCGCGCCAAGTGCGGTGACGACTTGCGGTGTCAGTGCTCCCTTGAGGGAGAACTCCTGCATGGAGTCGAAAATGCTCCCGAGGCCGGCGCCGATGGACGTGAAGACGAATGTGCCGGGAATGATCCCGAGGAATGTGCCGATGACGAACGTGTGCAGCGGCACGCCGAGAAAGGCTGGCACCAGATTGACGATGAAAAACGGAAATCCGGGAATGAGCCGCAGCACCAGAAGATAGCTCAGTGCATCATTCTTGAAGCCGGCTTCCATCGTTGCGAGCCATGGACCTACCTTGGCACGCAATGCATCGGCCAGGAGTGACCGCGCGGTGAGAAACAGGATCGCTGCGCCGAATGTCGCGCCCGTGACAACCGCGATCGTGCCTTCCCAGATGCCGAACAGGAAACCGCCGGTGAGCGTCAGAACGATGGCGCCAGGCAACGACAATGCCGTGGCCACTGCATAGGCGAGTACAAACAGCAACACCGCCTTCACCGGCATGGTCGCGACATACGTCATCAACGTACCGCGGTTCTGACGAAGCTGATCGAAACTGAGATATGTGTGCAGGCCCAAGCTGAAGAATGTTGCGACCGCCGCTGCAACAACGGTGAAGTTCGCAAGCCTCTTCCATGATGCCGAGCGTGGCGAACCGGTCGATGGCAATGCAGAAATAGACTGCGATTCCTGTGGTGCGTGCATGACTGTCTCCTCTCTTGGCTTCGTTTTCACGGCAGGCGCTGCATCAGACGGACGACGACGCGCGTGCGCTCTGAAAAGAGCTTCGGCGTGTACCAGGCCCCCGCGACGCGCTTTGAGATTTCGCTCAGTGTCGGGTAAGGCGCAATTATCGCGGTCATGTCGCCAATCTTGAGCCGCTTCTGAACCGCGAGCACCCACGGCAAAATCAACTCGCCGGCGTGACGGCCGACAATGGTCGCGCCAACGACAACGCCGCCTTTGCCGACGACAACTTTGATAAAACCGTCCGTGGCACGCTCGGCTTGCGCGCGATCGTTCTCGGTAAGGGGCCATGTGACAGCACTGGCTTTGGGATCCTGCTTCGTGGCCAACACCTCGGTCAGGCCGACGTGCGATAACTCGGGGTCGGTGTAGGTCACCCAAGGCACAGCGCGGATATCAGTCTTGGCCGGCAGATTGAACAGTGCATTGCGGATGACGATGCCAGCGTGATAGCCCGCGACGTGCGTGAACTGGTAGCTGCCTACGACATCTCCAATGGCGAACACGCGTTTGTTGGTAGTGCGCAGCCGCTGGTCGACTGTGATGCCCGTCGAGCTGTGCTCGATCCCAGCCACCTCGAGGCCGAGGCCACTCACATTCGGCCGCCGGCCGGCGGCAACGAGCAGATGCGTGCCGCAGACATGGCGGTCGGTTCCATTCTGCGCGAGCGTCACGCGAATACCGTTACCGTCCTTGGCAACACCTTTGACGTTTGCGCCTTCAATGACCTCGATGCCTTCCGCTTGCAAACGGGCGCGTACAACCGCGACGGCGTCGGAATCGTCCTTTGGCAGGATCACGAACGCCTCGAGTATGGCGACCTGGCAGCCGAGCCGGCGATGCGCCTGCGCGAGTTCCAAACCAATCGGGCCGCCGCCGATGACGATCAGCCGTTGCGGGGCTTCCTGCAGATCGAAGACCGTCTCATTCGTCAGGTAAGCGACGTCCGCGAGGCCTGGAATTCGGCGGAATTGCCGCCGACGAACCGGTGGCGATCACGAAGCGCCGCGCTTCGATCTCCTGGCCGTTCGCGATGATCCGATTCAGACTGACGAATCGGCCCGCGCCATTGACGACTTTCACTCCGAGCCCTTCGAAGCGCTTGACCGAGTCATGCGGCGCAATCGCGGCGATCACGCCGTGAACGTGGGCGTTGACCTTGAAGAAGTCGACCGCGGGCTCGTGGCCGTTGACGCCGAACTTGCCGCTTTCGCGGACCGATTGGGCAGCGTCGCCTGCCGCGATCAAAGCCTTTGACGGCACGCAGCCGGTGTTCAGGCAATCGCCCCCCATCTTATGTTTCTCGATGAGTACAACATTGGCGCCAAGTTGTGCCGCCCCGGCCGCGAGCGACAGTCCGCCAGAGCCAGCACCGATGATGGCGAGATCGACTGACAGCCTGCTCATAATTGTTGCTCCGGTTTCAGCATTGAGCGACCTGGTGCGCCTTGCCGCGACGGCGTGCCTGGACCTCAGACCCAATGAACGGTACGATTGCTTTGGCTTTGGGTGAAATATGATCATGCTCGCAATTCCATAGCCGCGCGGTATTGCGTTCTGATCCAGAATTAGAAATTCCGATGTCCGCTTGCTCGCGCGGTGAAGGCTCGTGAGGCTCGCCTATGGAGATGCATCAGATCCGTTACTTCCTCGGCGTTGCGCGCACACTGAATTTCACACGTGCTGCGGAGGAATGCCATGTTGCTCAACCATCGCTGACACGCGCGATCAAGCTCCTGGAAGGGGAGCTCGGTGGCGAGCTGTTCCGGCGCGAGCGGAACCTGTCGCACTTGACCGAGCTTGGCCAGCGTATGCTTCCACTGATGCAGCAATGCTACGACACGGCACAAGGCGCGAAGTCGCTCGCGACGTCAGTCAAGCGCGGCGAGGTTGCAATGCTGCGCCTCGCGCTCTCACGCACCATCGATATCGCGCTGCTGATCCCGTTCCTCCAAGAGCTGCTGCGCGCCATGAACGGCCTTGAGTTGAAATTCATGCGCGGCACTGGAGCTGAGGTGGCCGAAATCATGAAGCAAGGCCAGGCCGATCTCGCGATTTCCGGCCCGCTCACCGAATCCTGGGAACGCTTCGACGCTTGGCCTCTCTTTACCGAGCGATTTCAGCTGGTCGTCAATGCCAAGCACCACTTCGCGGATCGCTCCGATGTCGAGATCGAGGATCTGCGGCAGGAGCGGTTGTTGATCCGCGCCTATTGCGAACAGGCTGATCAGCTGGCAGTACTGTTGCGAGATCGTAATCTCGGTCGTACGCAGAACCATGAGGTCGCATCCGAGCACGATCTTCTGTCATTGCTGGAAGCCAATTTCGGCGTCGCCATGGCGCCCGTCGGGCTCACCTTGCCCGCCACATTGAAGCGCGTCGGCGTAGTGGCGCTCGTTCTGACGCGGTCCGTCCACCTCTACGCCGTTGCCGGGCGCCCGCGCTCCGGCCCCGCCGCAACGTTCATGCGGCAATTGCAAGCGGCAGATTGGCAGACGATGGCGGTTGCGACTACAAACGCGAGCGCTGCGAACACGGCATGAAGCTGGATTGACGCGAGATATTTGGCTTTACTGAGGCATGCAACACGTGAGTGCACGCCGGCGCGCATTCAATCAACAGCAGCCTCGACGGCCCGCACCAATTCGGTGATGTCCATCCGACGGCGGTAGTCGGGATCAACGAAGCGGGCGCGGATGATGCCGTCGGTGCCGACGACAAACGTCGCGGGGATCGGCAGGAACCAGCTTTCGGTGCCGTGGTAGGTGCCGAGATCGCGCCCGAAATCCGCCATCACCGCTTTGACCTCGTCGCCGACCCAGATAGCGAGATTAAGCGAGAGCGCATAGCCGTTGGCGATGTCCGAGAGGATCTTGAATCCGGCTTCTGCCAGTGCCTTGTGCAGCCTCGTGTAGCGCTGACGCTCTGGCGTGATGGCAATAATCTGGCCGCCGGCTGCCTCGATCTTGGTCTGAATGCGTCCAAGGGCACGGGCGTTAATATGGCAATAGGGGCACCAGTGGCCGCGATGAAACGCGATTGCCACAGGGCCCTTGCGGAGCACGTCCGAAAGACCAACGAGGTGGCCTGCGTCGTCCGGCAGTAAGAACGGTGGCATCGGCTCGCCAATTTTTGGCGCCGCCGCACCGGCTCCTGCCACCTCGAGGCGCGTGACAAGCCGATCGACGGCCTCGGCGAATACGACGTGGTGCACCACGAGTGCATCCGCATAGAATTGCAGCCGTTGGTTGACTGGCGCGTCAAGGTCTCGGGCCCTGAGGAGAGCCTCGCGCAGCGCAGTCACGATATGTGCCTCTACCATGGATGGCTCCGCACCGGTTCCCCGCTGCCCCAGCCCTGCATGCCATGTTTCCCGATAGGACTGCGATATGCAAGGGCTATGATGTCGATAGTGCTTTGGCAAGGCCCGCGGATCTCTTGGGTCGCTGCAGATTTCAAGGAGTGCCGGCTGCTGTTTCTGGTTCGAAGGACCAGAACTCGTCGATCCAATCCATACCAGTTTGGTCGTCGGTCATCCCGGTGGTGGGACGGGCATAACGCAGCCGTAAGTGAACTTCGTTCTTCTGCATCCCAAGCTCGGCGATCACGAGGCTGTCGCAATGCGCGTTGCGGATCGCTTGTCCGACCAGACGGCCAAGCCGTGCAAGCACGTTCTGCTCGTGCGCCAGCGGCAAACTATGCTTACGAGCATAGCCGCGCACGCGGACGCGAGCCCGCAGTGCTCGGGAATGATTGAGCTCGATAGCGAGATACAACACTTTTGCGAGTGGTGTGTTCTGGCATAATGCGGCGCGTGCCGAACGGCGCGGAACAATGCGAGTAGTATGCCTGTGGCCGGCATCATAAGCGGATGGTGTGACCGTGATGTACATGACCAACCTCATGGGTTACTTCCATGTCACCACGCTAGCGTGGGAGTACCATGCGAATAAAATGCCGACGTGCTCCACATTCGATACGCCGTTGCTATCGCTCGTTATGGGCGAGGCTTGCCGGTCAATGGCCCACGACCTCCGCGCGGCTGCATGATCAAAGCTGTGCGGATGGGCACGATGCACATCGATACGGAGCGCCTGCCGAAGGTCGCCACCGAGATTGCGCTACACGTGCTCGCCTATAATCTGACGCGCGCCATGAACATCATGGGCGTCAAACCATTGATCGCAGCGATGCGAGTCTGTGACTGAACTGACGTCATGCGCGGACCGGTAGTCCGTAAAAT